>CANQNN010000008.1 GCA_947625205.1 uncultured Lachnospiraceae bacterium
TTTTCAGGGCTGCATTACTGTCTGTCTGTCAAGGTGCTGCTGCCGGTCCGCTATCGGTCCGGCACGGGAAGTCTCTGTTTCTTCCCTCGCCGCGCGCCCGTAATTCATCAGCGTGCGACTTTCATATAATATCAGATGGTTCCGTAAATGTCAACAGATTTACAAAAAATCTCCCTCCAAAAAGGTTTAAAGTCAAAGTTTTTGCGCAATTGACAGTCGGATTGTGTTTTGCTATGCTGAAAACAAGTTCAAACATTTTAGGGATCGCACATTCCGCATTTCAGATATAAAGAATTTCAGATATGGAGAAGCTGGAAAATTATTGAGAAAAATCGATAGATGAACGTTATGGCATGGAGTGTCGGGAGATCATGAACAGCGCGGAGAAAGATAACGGCAGAAAAACCGAATCGGCAGAATATAAAAGAATATACGCAAAAAGCGCACTGCTGGCGTGCCTGATATTTATGATACCAATTGTCATATGTCTTATTGTTGGAATCTATAAGATAGTAGAGCGCAATACAGCTGACAGTATCGGCTTGATAGCCCTTTTCATCTACTTTCTTCTGCTGAATGGGTATGCCGGTTTCAGTCAAGGTTCCCATTGGATCAAATACGGAAACGGAAAAGTCATTGTCAGGCGTATCAGCAAAGAGTGCGTCAATGACAGACCGGTGGGAAAATGGAAGAAAAGAGAGGATGCCTTTTCCTTAGAAGAGATAGAGGTCTACGGGCTGTCGAGGAAGGTTCTCGGTCATGATCTGGAACGCCATTTCTGCAAAAGCTACAAAGCGCCGTCGCTGGAGTGCTTTTTCAGGCTGAAAAACGGAAAGATGATAGGGTGTTCGATAGAATTTTATCCGCGCAGGGAAATAAAGGCTTTTTTCACATATTTATATGAAAAGACCGGTATCCCGCTTCAAGAGGAAGGAGCTTCCTGAGAGGGAGAGAAATCAAAAGGCGGTAACGCCGGAAAACAAAAGGAGGGAGGCTGCTTCTCTGCGAAGTGCCTCCCTTATAAAATCCTTTGCGCCTGTCTCTTGGCGGTAAACGGAGAAGGAGGGATTTGAACCCTCGCGCCGCTATTAACGACCTGCACCCTTTCCAGGGGTGTCCCTTCAGCCATCTTGGGTACTTCTCCATACATAGCTTACCAAAATCACTTTATCAGATTTTAGGAACAAACGGCGATCGTCAAAAAATAAAACTGTAAAAAACCGCCTGTTCCGATCGAAGAGTTTCTTCAAGCGGAGAGGGTGGGATTCGAACCCACGCGCCCTTTCGGACAAACGGTTTTCAAGACCGCCTCGTTATGACCGCTTCGATACCTCTCCGGGTCTTAATACGCTTCCCACAGAAACCGTAAAATAAACTTCGCCACGAAGAAATATCCGCAGTCAGCGCAAGAAATATTTTAGCAAAAATGATTTTCAGTGTCAACCTATTTCATTAAAAAAATCAGTCAAAAATCATTAGACTTAGATTATAACTATTTTCCCATGCGTCCTCTTGGATGGAAAACTCCTTTTGCAGCTTTCATTGAGAGGTAATTTACTGCATACTCAACTTAACCACTGCACAATCTCCTATCATCCGTACAGAACCTTCTTGCGGAAATATGGGCATATTTTGATATTCCTGCGTTTGTTTTATTTCATCTATTGTCGTACATACAGTAAAATCTGCACCCAAATAACTATTTAAAAAACCGACCCAGCAGGAATAACTTCCATTTGTGTCCCAAAAGTATCCGTAAGGCGCGACAGTACCCTTTGTTACATAAAAAAGGCTATCATATTGATCGAGTTGTGGATAATTTCCACGTCCCGTATTTCCTGAGATCATAATCGGCATATCAGGATGATATTCCGGAAGAGCTTCCACCTGCATTACTATGCGCTGTGCCAATGCGTAATCTTTATTTAAATTGACCCTCAGAGCGTTCTGAAAAATCTGGGTAAAAAGTATCATAATGTGACACATATATATGGCAGCGGCAAATACCATCCATTTCACTATTTTCCTTCCGTACACGTTTGCATATTCTCCGGCTTTTCCCACGCTCAAAGCCAAAACAAAAAGGTACAAAAAGCTCATATGTGGCAGCATCAAAATACCTGTAGCCTGCTCTATAGATGCATCCGGAGCGTATACGGTAATACTCATAAAACACAAAGGAATCAAAATGGTTCCTGCCAAAGCCAGACAAACATTTATTACATTTTTCCTGTTTTGCCAGAGAAAAAACAAAATGATCCCTATGATAAGAGAAATAATGAAGCCGTTACATAACTCGCGTCTATGCCATGAATTTTGAACCAACTTATTTGTTAAAAAATAGTCGACAAAATAAATATATGCCTGTTTGATCTGTTTTCCAAGCCTGCTCCATTCAATGATCCCCATTCGAGAAAATCCGCGGTCTCCTACTGGAAAAATGTCCTTATAAGCACAAAATATTTTGTATCCCAAAAGGTATATGGCAATGCCCAAACAGCCGCTTGCTAAAAAATAAATTCCTAATGTTGCAATCTTTTTCCAATCATCTTTACACCTGATCAATCTGTATAATAAATAAATCATACATAAGGTAATACTTGTTCCCAAAAATGCCTGGTACAAGCAAAGCGAGCAGGACAAAAGCAATGCGCTCGCCAAAAAACACCATATTTTCTGCTTCTTAGATAAGATATATACAAAACACACTGCAAAGAAATAAGAAATCATATACGCATCCGCTGTGTAATAATATGTCAATAAATTACACATAAACGGTGAACACATCATTAAGATGCCCAGAACCCCCCCCATATAGTTTGACGGATATCAAACATCTCACAAAATATCATAACGATCAGGCACATGAGAAAAATACAGAAAATAGTCTGAAATGCAGGCAAAATAATATAACTCTTCAACTTTGCAACATATTCAAGACCAACTCTTCCCAATCTTTCTTCCCAAGAATAATCTGTTTTATGTACAAGTCCGTTCCATACGCCATCAGGATTGGTAAGCCATTCCACTATCATCTGAATATATGCAAGAATACCTATAATAAAAGTAAAAATGCCAATTTTAAAATAAGGTTTCCATTGATCTGCGATCTTATCCCACATCATTTGTGGATCCATTAATTTTTCCAGTCTGCCGTTCATTTGCTACATATCCTCCTTTGCGATAACACTTACTGCTTTCCAAAAATTTTCTGCGCCAGCGTCTCCGCCACCGCCATGTCCTCCGGCGTAGTAACTTTGATGTTTTCATAAGAGCCCTGGACCAGTCCGACGGGCACATCCATAAAGGTCTCTACCACCATAGCGTCATCCGTGATCCTGATCTTCTCTGCGTCCGTTCTGTTCTTCTGCGCCATCATTTTTTCATAAGCCTCTACTATCAGAGAGGCATCGAATGCCTGCGGCGTCTGCACCTGCCACAGCATACTCCTGTCCGGCGTCTGCACCGCGAACCCGTCCGCGTCCACAAGCTTTATGGTATCTTTTACGGGCATTCCCACCGCGCACGCCCTGCACGCGCACACCCTGTCATAGCATCGCTTCAATATCTCTTCTGTGAGAAAAGGTCTGGCGCCGTCATGAATAAACACGTACCCGTCCATATTGCCCAAAGGCGTTGCCCCGTCACCGACGATGACCCTGAGCGCACGATACACGGAATCATACCGCTGTTCTCCGCCCGCCACAACAGCTCCGACTTTACTGAATCCGTACTTCATTACGATTTCTTTTTTAACATAAGAAATATCCTCCGCTGTGGTGACAAGAATACAGTCATCAATGACAGAGGATTCTTCTATCGCGTGCAGCGCATACCAGATCAGGGGCTTGCCGCACAGGTCCAAATACTGTTTTGCGACGTCGCTTTTCATCCGGCTTCCTTTTCCTGCCGCCAGCACGATCGCAGTGCATCTTTTCTTATCCATTATCCTTCTACCCGTTTCGTTTCCTGTTCTTCCTCATTTATCCCGGATCCTATATTCTCTCTCCCAGCTTCAGATTCGGAACGGCATTCAGGTCATATCCGTGGCGCACGCCATTACAGAACTCATAATACGCTGCGGCCCCGATCATCGCCGCATTGTCGGTACACATGATGGGCGTAGGACGGTAAAAAGCGATCCCGTTTGCAGCGCACTCTTTTTCAAGCGCCGCCCGCAATGCCGTATTGGAAGCCACGCCGCCTGCAATGGCAAGCTTTTTCAGTCCGCACTCCCGCACCGCCTGCATGGAGTGTTCCACGAGAACGTCCACCACCGCTTTCTGGAAAGAAGCCGCCACATCCGCCTGGCAGACCGAAATTCCTTTCATCTCGCAGGAATTCAGATAATTCAGCACTGCAGACTTTAATCCGCTGAAACTGAAATCATAGACAGCCCCCGCCACTTTAGCCCTGGGGAACTGTATCGCGTCCGGGTTCCCTTCTTTTGACACTTTATCGATCTTGGGGCCGCCGGGATACCCTAAACCAATAGCCCGCGCCACCTTGTCAAAAGCCTCACCGGCAGCATCATCCCTTGTGCGTCCGAGAATCTCATACGCGCCGTAATCTTTGACCCGTACCAGATGAGAATGTCCGCCCGATACGACAAGGCAGACGAAGGGCGGCTCCAGCTCCTTATTATCTATATAATTGGCGCTGATATGTCCCTCGATATGATGCACGCCGACAAGCGGAAGCCCTGACGCAAAGCTGATCGCTTTCGCGGCAGACACCCCGACAAGAAGCGCGCCTACAAGACCCGGCCCATATGTGACAGCAACAGCGTCCATCTGGTCCAGCTTTGTACCCGCTTCCTGTAAAGCTTCCCCGATCACCTGGCTGATTCTCTCAATATGCTTGCGCGATGCGATCTCCGGTACAACGCCGCCGTACAGTGTGTGCAGATCGATCTGCGAGGATATGATATTGGAAAGGACTTCCCTGCCGTTTCTGACAACTGCCGCTGCCGTCTCATCGCAGGAGCTTTCTATTGCAAGTATTGTAATATCTTTGTTGCCGCTATCTTTGTTACTGCATCGATTCTCTGTCTGCATATCGCACCTTATCCGCATGCTGCATCTTTACTAGTCGTCCGCCAGCTGCCATCCATATATCTTCCAGTGGCCGTCCCCGTCTTTGCGCAGCACAAATTCTTCTACGGAGGGTACTGTACCCTTCGTCCCCTGTTTCACATTAAAAGTACAGTACAGTCTCGCGCACGAGTAGCCATTCTCCACAAACTCCTCAACGTCCACACTGGCAGACAGGACATAGCTCGATATAGTATAGTTTTCATCCTTCATATCAGCGATCTCGCTGCTTAAATCATTCAGATAGTCTTCCTGCGTCTTGTTCGCGATCAGCTCATCGTCATAGATACCCTGGATCTTCTCCGCCAGCTGGTTCAGTTCTTCTTTCGTATAATCTTCATTATAAAAGCACTGGGTGATCTCGGCAAAATATTTTACCACTTCCTTAGGCGTGGGCGGATAATTCTTTTCCAGATCCCGCAGCAGAACCTTCTGCACCGCAGTCGCCTCGGTATTTCTCTCCGCGTCCATTTTGGCCTTACGGTTCAGGTGAAATGCATACCCTGCAACCACAGCCACAAGAAGTATGCCGACTATCGCAATCGTAATTATTCCGGAACGTTTCATAATATCTGCTCCTTTCTCTGCCGTGTCAGAAAGTGCCCTGTCTGTTTTCACTTAAGCTCACCCGTTACAGCCCGGACAGACTAATCTTCAAACAGAAGGTCTTTACTCCTTCCGTCTTTCGCCGCTACCGCATTAGGAAATATCTTCCGTACGCCCTGTATATAGTCTTCGGGCCGGGTGAGAGACGGGCTGTAATGTGTCAGCCACAATTCCTTGACCCCTGCCTTCTTTGCAAGCTCAGCCGCCTCATAAAAGGTCATATGCTTATGTTCTTTCGCCTTCTGCAGCTTATCCGGCTCGCCGTACATGCCTTCGCATATAAAAAGATCCGCGCCTGCGGCTCCCCGCACAATACTTTCGGCAGGTCTTGTATCCGTACAGTATGACAGCTTAATTCCCTTACGGGGCTCTCCGAGCACCATAGCAGATGTGAATGTACCTTCTTCCGTCTCTATTATCTCACCTTTTTGCAGACGATTCCAGTAATTTCTGGGAATATTGAGTTTTTCCGCTCTGGCGACATCAAATTTCCCTGTGCGCTCCACCACGATGCTGTAACCGTAACAGGTGATGTTATGATTGACCTTATACGCTTCTATACGAAAGCCGTCGAATGCGATCGACTGTTCGTTTTCTGTCAGTTCCATACATCTGATCTCAAACGGCAGCCCCGGTGCGATCACACAAAGGGCGCTGACTACTTTTCCAAGCCCCTTCGGTCCGATCACCAAAAGCGGCTCCGTTCGCTCCGCATTCCCCATCGTCAGTAACATACCGGGCAACCCGCCGATATGATCCGCATGATAATGAGTAAAACAGATGATGTCGATGGGTTTCGGGCTCCATCCTTTTTTCTTCATTGCGATCTGCGTTCCCTCACCGCAGTCGATCAATATGCTTGTCCCGTTGTACCGCGCCATGAGCGATGTAAGCCACCTGTACGGCAGCGGCATCATGCCTCCGGTACCCAATAAACAGATATCTAACATATACACTCCCGTTTTGCCGCAGCAGATGATCAGAGCATTTCTTTTCTTTCCCACTCCTGTGGCGGGATCAAAAATCCTGCCGTCATTTTCCTGTAACAGTCCTCGCACAGATCAAGCTTGTGGCTAAGACCGTCCTTTGTTCCGAAAAAGCCGAAATCATGCTCCACATGAATACATTCTTCTTTCAGAAATCCATTTTCTACCAATAATTTTTTGCCGCAGCAGTTGCAATATACCTCGATCAATTCTTTTTGTTCCGAATAAACGCGCATGACAGACCTCCCATAATGTTACTTATTCCGCTAAGTCTCATTTTATCAAACAAAATCCGTAACATCAGTGGTAATTGTTCCATGCACTGCCTGTCTCTTCCAGACGACCGGATGCGCCCTGTCTTTTCCACAGGATCATGGCATCCTCCGCAGGCTTCTCATAAAAACCGGGGCGTATGCCCTCCGATACGAAGCCAAGCTTCTCATACACATGGATAGCGGCGGCGTTGCTGACCCTGACCTCCAGCGTATACGCCGTCAGCCCCTCGCGGCCGCCCTCCGCCAGCAGATGCTGTAACATCCCGGTGCCGATCCCGCGATTTCTCATTTCAGGCCGTATGACCACATTGGTGATACTGCCTTCGCCCGCAACCATTAACAGCCCGCAGCATCCCAGAAGCTCTCCGTCCTGCTCCGCCACATAGTATCTGGCGTCTTTTCTGCCGATCATGTCCAGGAAATCCTGTTTAGACCACGGCATGGAAAAGGTCTCCTCCTCCAGCCTGCTAATGACGGGAACATCCTCAGGTGTCATTCTGCGGTATATGACGCGCTGCGCCTGCTGTGGTGGTTCTTCCTTCGTTCCGCCATCCTGCTGCGCCTGTTTCTCACTGCGCTCTCTCTCCGCCTGGGACAGCCGCAGATACTCCGGCACATGCTCCGCGCCGCTCACAGCCCTGCCCTGAGCGTAATAGATGCTTCCAAGAGCGGCAATACAGGCTGCCGACTGTCTGTTTCTATGCGCCGGCGCAAGGGAATAGGGCGCCTGCATGATTTCTCCCATACGGTCTTTGAAAACAGGAATGCCGTCGCCGGTAAATATGACTTTTCTCCCGATCCCGTTCAGTTCCTGTGCGATCTCGTCAAAAGACACGGCGCACTGTCCTTTTATGACGCGCATGTCATATCCATTCTTACCTTCCACGAACTCATAGATTCCCGTATAGACCTGATTCCTTCTGGCGTCCATGATCGGGCACACCACTGCATCCGTGCCGTACATCTGATAGGCAAGCCCCTCCAGTGCAGGCACCGGTACGATCGGTTTCTCCATAGCGAAAGCCAGTCCTTTCGCCGTCGCCGACCCGATACGCAGTCCCGTAAAGGATCCCGGCCCCGCCGCCACTGCCACCGCGTCCACGGTGGACAGATCAAGCTCTACCATATCCCGTATTTGCGCCAGCATGGGAAGGAGCGTCTGTGAATGGGTCTTTTTATATTGTATGGTGTACTCAGCGATTAAATTATCATTTTCCACCAGCGCCACGGACGCCACCAGTCCGGAGCTGTCCAATGCCAGAATTTTCATAGTTATACAGCCTCGCTATCCACTGCCCTATATCTCCCGCTCTGCCAGACTTTGCCTGACGCGGTCCAATATCCGCCCTATGCCGTCCCGCATTCCGCAATCGTGATCTTACGGTAATCAAAGCCCTTTTCCAAATCCTTCTCGATGGTGATCCTGTGATAAGCAGGCGGCAGAATATCCTCGATCAGATCCGCCCACTCGATCATGCACACCCCATCACCATAAAAATAATCCTCATAACCGATCTCGTCCATTTCCGCCACGTCACCGATACGGTACACATCGAAATGGTATAAAGGCAGCCGTCCCTCATCATAGATCTGCAGAATGGTAAACGTAGGGCTGCTTACCGGTTCATCTATGCCAAGTCCCGCAGCGACCCCCTGTGTGAATACCGTTTTACCCACGCCCAGATCGCCGGTCAGCGTATACACATCTCCTGCCCTGGCGTGAATACCTATCTGCCTGCCGAATTCATAAGTTTCTTCAGCGCTGTTCGTTTCTATCACTTTCATATGTGCCCCGCTTCATGTGCCTTTCTGCCCCGATATCTTCGCGCGCTTTTCCGCGCAGCCGGTCTTCATGTACGCCCCGGCCGCTGTCAGCCCCTTATCTTCACTTTCTTCGGCGGCATATGCGTGGAGATGATCTCGATCACCTTATATCTGGCGTCCCCCATGTCCTTCTTCGGAAAGATACACGCATTGACCGGCGTTGTGTACACTACGATGCTGGCGAACGTGGAAACCGCCTTAACCATACTGTCCCAGTCCGTCCGCTCCGTTGTGCCGTCCTGCGATACCTCGATGCCATCGTCGGACAGGCGATAGTGCAGCGGCTTCTTAAACGCCGGCGTGGCGAGCGCCTGACGGCTTGATTTAACAAAAAGCGTCCACGGGAGATACAGCAATATAACAAGCCCGGCGATCAGACATATCGGCTGCCGGTTAGATGCATAAAGCACAAGTATCAGCACGCCCACGACCGACCCCACGATACCCGGAAGCTTCGTATAAGTGTGATACATCATATAATCGTATAAAATGCCTGCGGTGATCTTTACATCGAACTCCGTTTCCATCAGGAGACATCCCCTTTCACGCCGGACAGACCCATGACAGTCGGCCTGCGATCCTTTTGTCTGACGGCGCATGCTTTTCTTCTCTTGATAAGAAAGCACCTACATCGTAGGTGCTTTTACCTTACTCTCTATTATACCGAAATTCGCAAGAAGTGCAAGAAAAAGAAACGAGGGCTGCACGCGCTATTCCTCCGACAGCCTGACGACATCCCCGTTTTTAAAATCCCTGGTGGAAGATGAAATGATGAGGCTCTCGCTGTCAAGCGCTGCATCTAGCGCCACGAAGCTGTCGTTTTTATCCACTATTCTTACAACGACCTGCTCGGCATAATATTCTTTTCCAAGAATCCCTTCCCGCTCTTTCACCACATATACAAAATTCCGGGCGTTTTCCTCCTGTACCGCAAGCGGCGTAACGCAACATGGCTGCCTTTCTCCGCTCTCGGTGCGGGTGAGCGTGCCGGTCTGTCCGGGCGTTCCCGTCCGCTCAGGCAGATCGACATACAGTTCATAACTGCCCGCGCCGGACGAATCCTCCGCCATGTAATTTACCGTTGCTTTTTCTTCTCTGCTGCCGTCCAACTCTAGTGATATTTCGTCATGTAAGCCGACATATTTTTTCTGGTCCCCGGTTATGACCGCCTTAAACCGGCAGGGCACAGAATCATCCGAAAGCAACATGACTGCCGAATCCGAAGTTCTCGCTCCCACGCTCACGCAGACAGCCGTTACCGTTCCTGTCCGTCCGGCTTTGATCTGTCCGCCCGCATCTTTGATCTTTTGAAAACGGGAGAGCTCCTCCTGCAGACCGGTTAATTCCAGACGGTCTATTTCCAGTGTGGCGTCCCCGCTTTCCGGCGCGGTAACGTCCTCCACTTTTCTTGCCGCCTCCTTAATAGCGTTATCTCTCTGCCATTTGGCGTCCGCCTCCGCATACGCCGCCCGCTGAAGCTCTTCCCGGAGTTCTTCTTCCGATGCCTCTTCGCTTCGCTCATTCATTTTGTTTTCGGCTTTATTTACCTCATCAAAGGCCCGCTCCACCATTGTATTTTCCCGTCTTGCGGTTTCATCATAATCTTCCCTGGCACGCTGTTCCTCCAGCGCCCTTTTCTGCCGTTCGATCTCCTCATTCTGCACATATGTGCTGATCTGAAGCTGCAGCTTGTCGATCTGCGCCTGTTTGCCGGTTATGATATCGTCAAGGTCCTCCATATCGACCGTGAGGATCACATCGCCCTCCTGCACCAAATCTCCCGGCTGCACCATCAGCTTGTCGACCCGCAGACCGCTCAGCGTTGTGACCGGGATCTCATTGCCCGCGACTACGATCCCCTCGGCTTCCACGATATGCTCTATATATTTCTGCTGAACCGACTCCGTTGATACGATGGGCAGCTGCGATGTGTAGATTCCCTTGGATATGACGGTGCACAGCCACATCAGGCCCAGAAATATACAAAATCCTGTCATTATTTTATGTTTTGCTTTTCTATCCAACACCTGTTCCTCCGTATGGTCTTACTCCTCCGGTCCGGGCAGCGCCTCCGGATACCCTGTTATTCTCCAAATACTGCCGCTACTCCTTGAGACCGGAAAAAACGATCCCCTGCTCCAGATAATCCTGTCCCCAGACAAAAACAAATACCGCCGGTATCAGGGTAATGACAGACGCGGCAAAAGCGTAGCCCGCCTGAGACCACGTGATCTGCGGCAGATACAGGGACAACGGCCACAGGGACTGGTCCGCCAGAAAGGAAAGCGGCTGCTCCATCATATTCCAGTACTCCAAAAAACCCAGCACAAACGCCGACAGCAGACCGCTCCTGCCAAGGGGAAGTCCGACAGAGCAGAAGATTTTCCACTCGCCTGCGCCATCCATCCTCGCCGCTTCCAACAGCTGCGGAGGAATACCGCGAAACCCGCCGTAAATTAAGAACACGGGAAAAGCGGAAAAAACCGCAGGCAGTATCACAGCGCCGTGCGTATTCAGAAGCGCCAGTCTGTCAAGCACCAGATAGGACGACAGCATCGTCACCTGGAAAGGCAGAAGCATCAGAACAACATAGAGCGTAAACAGCGCTTTGCCGTATCTTACCTGATATGCCGCAAAAGCCCATGCCGCCGGAACGCTCACGAGCATCTGTCCCGCCAGTATACATACCTCCATTTTCACGGAATTCCAGAACAGAACAAAAAACTGCGGCGTCATAAAAAGAAGTTTTCCGTAATTGGCAAACGTCGGATAGTCCGGCACGATCTTCCACGTGATATAATCCGTGCCGTCATAAAAGACCGTTTCCAGATACCGCCCCAGCTCCCCATTCCCCGCCACCGAGCCCGTCACCAGCAGAAGCAGAGGCAGCAGAACAAGCAGTGTGGGGAACAGCAGCGCCAATACCTGCAAAACCGTTCTGATGCTTCGCCCCATCCTTCTGCAGCGCCCTTCTGCGCGGGAACAATATTCAGCCAGTCTTTGTAAACCTCGCATACGTCACTCCTCCCGGCTATCCCACATGCGCTGCAGCAGCATGATGACAATAAACAGAAAAACGCCCACACAGACTGTCGCTGCCGCCATCTTGTCCAGCTCCAGATTGACAAACCAGTTGTTGAAAAGATGCTGCAGCAGATAGATATCCTGCTGCGGATAAGAACCCGCCACCAGATATGCCTCCCTGTAGATTTTGAATGAATTCAGAAAAGAAAGGATCACGATGGTATACAGACACCCCTTCAGATTCGGAAAAACCACCCGCAAAAAGACCTGACGCTCCGATGCGCCGTCCACGCGCGCCGCCTCCCGCAATTCGTCAGGAATACCCAGGATCCCGGCAAGCCACAGCACTATCGTATAGCCCGTATTTTTCCAGATATAGCTGAAAACCAGAACGGCAAACGCGGCGCTGCTGTTCAGATAATCATAATGTATCTCTCCCCACAGCCCCGTCCACGCGCCAAGCCGTGTCAGAAACAGATTTAAGAAGCCCTGCCTGTAAAACACAATTTTCCACACCATAACAATTGTTGCGGTAGGCATGGCAAGGGGAAACAGATACAGCGATTTGACCGTCCCCGCACTCTTAAGCCGGCTTAACGGCAGAGCGATCAAGAGACTGACCGCGACCAGAAGCGGAATACATACAAGCGTAAAGCGCACCGTATTCTTGACCGCCAGCAGAAAGGCCTGATTGGTGAAAACCGTTCTGTAATTTGAAATGCCGGCGAAACGCCCGGCTGCTACCGTCCGAAAAGAACGTCCCACCACATCGAGAAAGGGAATCAGCACAAAGATCAGCACACCCGCCAGACTGGGGGCTGCAAACAGAAAGAAAGCCCGCGTGTCCCTGCGCCGTTTCACGCCTGCGTTACGCTTTTTCATCCATACCTCTCCTCCCGAAGCTGCCGCTTTACGGTCCTGGGACCGGCAAAGCGGCAGTCTCACAGATTCACTGTATTTCTGATAATTATCATAACAGGGCTTTCTCTAAAGAATCTCTAAAATGTTTTAAGATTCGGTTGTCGTTGTGTCAGCCGTATGCCTTTTGACCGGAAGCTGCGCGCTCTTGATGATCGGGCTTAAAGGCTTGTAGATCAACAGCGTTACTACGGACGCCGCCACGCTCTTGATGATATTCATCGGTGCGACCGCGAAACACACAAATGTCGTGATGCTGTCAATATTGCTGTTGATCTCACTTCCCATCGCGAGAATCGACTCCATCGGCATCCCGAACAGCGCCGAAAAAGCGGGCAGAAGGTAAACGCCGTTAAACGCCGTACCGAACACCGTCATAAACACGCCGCCCGCCACGCAGGAGAGGACCGCCGTCTTTTTGGTCTTTTTAAACATGTAGATGACAGACGCCGGAAGTACCAGACTGCATCCGATCACAAAATTGGCCAGGTCGCCCACAAAAGCCGTACTTGTGCCCTTGATAACAAGCTTCAACAGAACCTTGCAAAATTCGATCATCACACCCGCAACAGGTCCGAACGCAAACGCCCCGACAAGCGCCGGGATCTCGCTGAAATCCAGTTCATAGAACGAGGGCGCCAGAAAAGGGATCGGGAACTCAAACAAAAACAATATCACTGCGATCGCGGAAAACAGACCGATCATCGCAACTTTTCTCGTGTTTAAGATGCGCTCCCTGACGCCGTCTCTCTTATGCACGTACTTTTCCGCCGCATAAGCGGTCAGAAACAGTACCGCCGCCACAATGAGACACACCAGTACAAAAATTACATTGTCCTTGATACTTTGCCATAATCCGTTACTCATTTTACTCTTTTCCTCCATTCCGAAGCGTCTTCCCATCAGGTGACGCTTCTGTCATAAATTTGTCGGAAAAAGTTCTCGAACCTTTGTCATGCAAGAATTTCCTGTACAACAAAAAAGCCCCGAAACATTATTTCGGGGCATTCACGCCAATGAAACAGACCTTCGCATAACAGGCGTGCGAATTTCTGCCATTTCTTCTCTCATCCAGACTTTACTGTCGGTTTTGGAATCTCACCAAATCAGCCGGAACAGCTGTCGGTTCGCACAAATGTCTGCATCCGGATATACCTGCTTATGCCTGTGCGGCCGAACTGTCACGGGTCGCGGACTATACCGCCGGTAGGGAATTGCACCCGACCCCGAAGAACTTTTTCTTAGATTATATTGCTATAGGAAGTATACACCATGTACCGGCGCAGCACAAGAGGTAATTTTCGCCGGTTTCTCTACTGCGCCTTCATTGTACTGGAATGGAAGGTGATCGTATATTCCACTTCGTGGGGCGTGCTCATCGCCACCGTGTCCCCGATCACGGTAAGCTCCGTATCCAGCGCCGCCACAGGTATCTCGAACACCGAGTTTCCTTCCGTATTGACAGGCAGATATTTCTCACCGTCCACAATCATGTAATCGTAGTTGGCGCTGCTCCACTCCACCCGAGCCGTCATACTGCCATCCGTGACGATGACGGTCGCGGGGGACAGGATCTTTGCCTTGCCGCTGCCGCCCCCAAAGGTAAGCTCCACGCTGTAGACGCTGCTTCCGTCAGCTTCTCCGGCATCTTTCTCCTGCCGCTCCGCCATCGGCTTCTGCGCACCCTCTTGCGGCAGCGGATCGGAAACTTTTACTTTGTGATCGTACCATGTTCCTTTCGTGCCGAGAATGGCCAGATCAAACTCCGTATCCAGCGCCGGAACCGGCACATCGAAACCGTACACCTCTTCCGTTGTACCGTCGGTATAGACCACCGTATCCGCAGTGGGTTGCAGCAGCGCCGCCCCTTCTTTCTCCGCGTCCGCAGCCAGACCCGGATAGAGATTGACGATATTTTTTGAACCGAGGGTGATATGGATCGTCATACCACTGTCCGCCACCGTCAGCGTTCCTCTGCCGTCATAAGCTTCATTCACCTTGAACATACCGCTGTCTGTGGTAAACGCCGCGCTGTAAACTCCCGCCGTCAGCCCACCGTCAGCAGCAGCCGTCCCGTCCGTCAGATCGCGCACAAGAGGCACAGCAGCAGCCGTGTGCGCCACATAGATATCCTGAATCTCCGGGATCGCACCTAAACCCGCGATCTGCGTCTCCACGCTGTCAAAGTGACCGCTCGCCCCGAACAGACTCGCCCAGGAGTCCGCCTCCTCACCGGCCATATCGTTGTTGGCGTGGTCGCCCGCCACCACCATCAGCGGACGGAGCACCACTTTTTTGTATCCGGCCTGCGATACCGCATCGATCACCGCCTCACAGGAAGTTTCCTCAGGCTCGCCCTCCACCGTGCCGATGAATACATTGGCACAGCCTAAGTCGTTCATCTGCGTCTGCATCTGGCTGTAGGATACCTTAGCCGCGTGGGATGTGCCGTGCCCCATGAATACGAACGCCGTACTGTCTTCCTGCGCATCTGACAGGCTTTTGTAACCGGCCTCCGCCACGGCAGCCTCCGTGATCGCCCGCGCTACTGCTTCCTTGTCCGCATTCACTGCCGCCGCATCCGCACCCACTTCACCTAACAGCGGCTCCGCGATCTTCACCGAACCGAACCGGTCCAAATGTGCCGCTAACGCATCCATCAGTTCATCATACTCCGCGCCGTGCATCAGATGTGTGGGCTGCACCACCAGGTTTTTCACGCCGTTTGCCGCCGCACGTTCCAGCGCCTGGTCCATATTGTCAATAAATTCGCCGTCCCTTGCCTGTATATGATTGATGATGATCTGCGCCGTGAAAGCCCTTCTGACAGACCAGTCAGGATTGGCTTTGGCGATGGCATCCTCGATACCCTTGATATCACTGACACGGCTGTCATTAAAGGATGTGCCAAAGCTTACCACCAGGATCTCATTCTCCCCGATGCCGTCCTGGTTGCGCGGATCGTCCAGGGAGGCGTCACCCGTATCCCGGCCGAAATAATCCGGGTCGGCAAACTCACCGGACACCAACGCCTTCTGTGCGTCCGTCAGCGCGTCCCATGCTTCTTTCGCCCGGGCGCACTGCGCATCCGTCTCGTCCGTACGCTTCTGCACATAGATCGCATCGATCAGCGCCGCCACCTCGTCCGCGGCCTCCTGATCCGACACAGTATCCGCAGTCTCATCTTCCCCCGCACTTGCCGCGTCTTCTTCTGTCTGCGCTCCCGCCTCCTGCGTCTGCGCCGTCTGTGCCGCGCCGCTGCCGCCGCAGCCTGTGAAAAATGTGGCGCACGCCAGTGTTCCCGCCAGTATCATACCAATGCTTCTTTTTTTCATGATGTCCCTCCATAGTATGTATAAAAAAAACCTCTGCCGCAGTTCTCACACCATCGCGGCAAAGGATTCGCATACCAAAAAGAAACCTGCAGAAGAACCGACCGTACAGCGGTCTTTCCGCGGTTTTTATTCCCGTACAACCAATGACTCGTGGCCTGAGACTGTCGTCTCCGTACCGGCCATCGGCAGGTTTCCTGACTTACAGATCATCATATACCGCCGCCTTCCCATGAAGTGAAGTAAATCCGCTTGGCGGATCAACTTCTGATTCCGTTACAAACCTGTTGCGCTTCACAGTGACCGTGTTTTCCACACAGACGGCACACTCCCTGCTTACAGTGACGAGTTCGTGCAGGACTTGCACCTGCTTCCCTTTTACCCGCTGTCACCGGACACTGCACGGGGCATTGTCCTGACCCTCTTTGCTGTCCGTCCGGATTCCATCGCACATCCCATCCGGCATTTCCGGCACAGCGGCACCGATCGCCTATTCAGTTGTCACGCCGCCGGCACGATGCACGCGCGCAAGACAAAACGTCAAAAGCGTCTGCCATACCGTGCGGCCACAGTTCCCATCATAGCACAGCCGGGCTGAGCCGTCAAGACAGAGCCGCCGTTGCGACAGGCGTAAAAAACCTCTCCCCGAACAGCTTCACGAAAGTGTCCGGCAGCGTTTTCAGTCCTGCCTGCGCGCCATCTGTATCACATCCCGAATATGCGCCATCACATGCTCATAGCCGTCCCCGCCGTGGGGAATGCCGCAGTTTGTACAGTCCTTGATTCCCTTATCGGTATAGCTGTAATTCCCACCGCAGCGGTCCCCCAGCGCATAGAGCGGGCAGTAGCAGAACAGACAGTTAAAATCCTCTGCGTTTACCGCTTTATGGCAGGGAAAATATTGACACGATCTGTTGCTGAAATATTTTGCGCTGTTTTCTTTCATTTCACTGCGTCCTGCCTGATCTTCATTGTCAGTCCGATACGTTTTTTCTCCAGATCTACGGATAGCACCTGTACGTCCACCACATCGCCCACGCTGACAGCCTCCAGCGGATGCCTGATATATTTGTCGGTGATCTGCGAAATGTGCACCAGTCCGTCCTGGTGGACGCCGATATCCACAAACGCGCCGAAATCTATGACATTGCGCACCGTTCCTTTTAAAATCATGCCGGGTTTTAAATCTTTCATGTCCAGCACATCGCTTCTCAAAACTGGCGCGGGCATATCATCCCTTGGATCTCTGGCAGGTTTCTCCAGCTCTGTGAGGATATCCGTCAGTGTGATCTCTCCAATTCCCAGTTCTTCAGCCAGCTTTTTCTTATCGCCGATCTTCTTCCCAAGACTGCTGACCGACATCTCCGGCCTGTCACCCGCAGCGCTCTCTGCTTTTCTGACACTCGCGTCATTATTCTCCAGTGTCACGCCGCCCATTGCCGCCGCAAGCGCTTTCCCCATAGCGGTATTAGTATTGCGGATCACGATCTTCTGGCGCGCTTTCTTTTCACGGACAGGTTTTTCTTTTATCCCTGCCGCCTTCTGAGCCGCCGCCTTCTTCTGCGCCGCCCTGACATCTTCCATCGTAAGGCCCATCCTGTCCAGGAGCTTCATTGCCGCCTCATAGGATTCCGGATGTACGCTTGTAGCATCGAGCGGATTGTCGCCGTCCGTGATGCGCATGAAACCGGCGCACTGCTCGTAGGCCTTCGGCCCTAACTTCGCCACCTTAAGAAGCTGCGCCCTGTTGGTAAATCTTCCGTTTTTCTCCCGGTAATCCACGATATTTCTGGCGATCACCTTCGTCACGCCCGACACATACTCAAGAAGAGAGGCGGAAGCGGTATTTAAGTCCACCCCGACTCTGTTTACGCTGTCCTCCACAACGCCGTTCAGAGCCTCGCTCAATTTCTTCTGGTTCATATCATGCTGATACTGACCGACGCCGATGGATTTCGGGTCGATCTTTACAAGCTCCGCTAACGGGTCCTGCAGCCGTCTCGCAATGGACGCCGCGCTTCTTTGCCCCACATCAAAATTCGGAAACTCTTCCGTTGCCAGCTTGCTTGCGGAATACACGGAAGCGCCTGCCTCATTGACAATGACATACTGAACGGGCGTATCCAATTCTTTGATCAGTTCCACAATGACCTGCTCGGACTCTCTGGAAGCCGTTCCGTTGCCCACAGAGATGAGCGATACGTTATATTTTTTGATCAGCTTCTTCAATTCGGCCTTGGCCTCCGCCACCTTATTCTGCGGCGCAGTCGGATAAATCACCTTGGTATCGAGCACCTTGCCCGTCTCGTCCACGACCGCCAGCTTACAGCCGGTACGGAAAGCGGGGTCCCATCCCAGAACGACCTTGCCCGCAATAGGCGGCTGCATAAGAAGCTGCTCCAGGTTCTTGCCGAATACGGAGATAGCGCCGTCCTCGGCCTTCTCGGTCAGCTCGTTACGGATCTCCCTCTCGATCGCCGGCGCGATCAGTCTGTCGTAGCTGTCGGCGATCACTTCTTCCAGGATCGGGGATGTTACAGGGTTATCCTTTGTGATCACCCTGGTTCTCAGATACTGTATGATCCGCTCCGTGGGCGCCTCCACCTTAACCACCAGAAACTTTTCCTTCTCCCCACGGTTGAGGGCAAGGATCCTGTGTCCCGCCGCCTTCTTTACCGGCTCTTCATACTGATAATACATCTCATAGACGCTCTGCGCCTTCTCGTCTCTGGCGGTACTGACAAGCTTTCCTTCCTCCATTGTGATGTTCCTGATATAGATACGGTAATCCGCCTCATCGGATATCATCTCGGCAATGATGTCTTTCGCGCCCTGTATTGCTTCTTCTGTGCTCTTAACGGATTTCGCCTCGTCCGCATCCTCACGGATATATCCGGCTGCCTCCTCCTCGATCGGCTGTGTCGTCTCCTGCGCCAGAATAAACTGCGCCAGCCCGTCAAGCCCCTTCTCCTTCGCCACGCTCGCGCGCGTCTTTCTCTTCGGGCGATAAGGCCTGTATAAGTCTTCCACAACGACCATCGTCTCAGCCGCGGTAATACGCGCCTTCAGTTCGTCCGTAAGCTGCCCCTGCTCCTCGATGCTCTTTAGCACCTGCTCTTTCTTTTCCTCCAGACTTCGCAGATAAGTCAGACGCTCGTCCAGATTACGCAGCACCTCGTCGTTTAATGAGCCTGTCGCTTCTTTTCTGTAACGCGATATAAAAGGGATCGTGTTGCCTTCGTCTATCAGCTTTACGGCGGCCTCCACCTGCCATTTTTCCACTTTCAGTTCTTCTTTTAATTTCAGTATAATGTCCATACTATTCCACCCTCATATTTTCGTCCGCCTGTGCCAGCGCCTGGCTAAGCCACTCTACCAGTCTGCCGTCCACCTTACCCTTCTGCGCCATAGTCCTGAGAATATCCAGCGCTTTCTCCCGGGGAACCGGCTCTTTGTACGGTCTGTCCGTAGCCGCCAGCGCATCGTAGATATCCACCACCGTAAGCAGTCTTGTCTCGAAATCCAGTTCATCCCCTTTCAGGTGATTCGGATAACCGCTGCCGTCCAGATACTCATGGTGTGCGCCGACCCACTTCGGCACCATAGAAAAGCCCGGATAAAACTGTACTTTCTCAAGGATCCTGGAGGTCATGACAACATGATTTTCCATCTCCTTACGCTCCTGGGCCGTCAATGTGCCGCTTCGGATACTCAGACATGCGATCTCGCGCTCCGTCAGATAGGGCAGCGCGGCTCCGTCCCTGCCGATATGCTTTTTTTCTGCGAGCTCAAGGACATGGGCATACGCTTCATCATCCACATATTCTGCCCGGTCGGTCCTGCGAATAAATTCCAGTTCCCTATCCAGATCCGCCACAGCCTCCTCATAAGCCTGCCCGGTAAGACTTCCTTCCAACAGATCGATCTTATATAGCGCCTTTAACAGCTTAAATCTCTCTTCTATCTTCTCCATATCCGCTTCCAGCCGGGTAGCCTTATTCATAATGCTCAGCGGGACCACCATCTTGCCTATGTCATGCACCAGCGCCGCCAGCGTCAGCTGCTCCTTATCGGCAGGACTGATATACTCGCTGCAAAGCCCCTTTTCGTGCAGTTCATTAATATGATCCGTCAGAAGATTGACGTACCGCCCCACATTTCTTGTATGTAAAGCATTGTAGGGCGTCCGCCCTTCCATCGCTGTCGTAAGCGCCTCGGCAAAAGAATATATCTGTGTTTTGAGCGCTTCCATATAGGACAGGTTCGTAAGCTCGATCGCCGCCATCGAACCAAGCGAACGGATAATGATCTCATGCTGCCTGTCAAACGCAACGACATTACCCGCCTCATTCATGGCGTTAATAAGCTGCAGCACGCCGATCAGTTCATGTTCATTATTCTCGACCGGCACCACCAGGAGCGATCTGGTGCGGTATCCGGTCAGACTGTCGTAATGGCGCGGTCCCGAAAAATCAAAACGGCCGCTGTCATAGACATCCGGGATATTGACGACTTCCCTGTGGATCGCCGCATAGGAACAGACATTGGTCTCCTTCATGGGAACCGGAGGCATATCATCGATAACATCTCCGTTCAAGCCTCTGTCGATCCCTTTGGACAACGTCTTCATCAGCTTAAAGGAAAGTCCCCCGTCCTCATACAGATACAGCGTCGCCGCATCACAGTTCGTGATCTCCATACCGCTCTCAAGGATAGCCGCCAGCATATGCGTCCTGTCGGTTTCGGTGGATAACCGTATCCCGATATTCAGTATTTTCTCAAAATCTTTATATTGTAGCTGCATTTACCTCTCCTTTTCCACCATCGGATATATCCCATGCTGCCGCATATAGCGCAGAGACTTCTCCTGCGCCTCGTAACCGTTTACCTCCACAAGCACCGATGCATCGATCTTATATTCGCGCATCAGACTGTTATACTCCTCCCAGTCTATGCTGCCGCTTCCCACCGCCCAGTGCATATCATGCTCCAGGTCATTGTCATTGATGTGCATATGCCGAATATAGGGCGCCAGCGTCCCGACCCACTCCCTGACCGGACTGCCCGATATCACGGCATGCGCATAATCCAGGCAAATGCCGAAGTTCTCAACCGGCTTCATCCGCTCGGCCAACGCCGCCAGAATATCCGGCGCCTCATCAAACATGTTTTCCATAAAAATCTGCTGTTCCGGATACTCCTCCGCCATCCGGGTAAAAAAGGAAGCGTTGCTCTCCTGCCATGTGCGCAGATAATGCTTCGCCCGGAAATGAGCGATAAGTCCCGTGTGGAATACAACACCCCTTACGCCCATCCGTTTTGCAATGTCCATCGACTGCCGGATACGAAGCATGGAAGCATCACGTATCAGCGGATCGCTGCTGTGGACCGTCACATCCAGAAACGCGCCGTGTATCGTATCCTGCCTGAAATGATCGCAGTATTTTCGATAGTGTCCGATCGCTTCTTCCTGCCCCGCCGGATCATCCAGCATCTGCGGGTCAAAAAAATCATTATATTCAAACATGCACCCATAGGAACCGGCAAGCGCGCTGATACGCTCCGTATCCGTCCTGTCGGGGATCAAATATAGCCTGCTCATGGTTATCCTCTTTTCACCTGATCTAACTGATATACGAAAACGCCCTTACTCTTACCCTTAAGCGGTATCTCGCCGATAGGCGTTACCTCCACCCGGTCTTTTACCGCTTCATAGACGTCGCTGCTGATAAGGATCTGCCCTGCCGCGGCGCTTCCCTCCAGTCGTGCCGCCGTGTTGACCGTATCGCCGATCGCCGTATAATCCATACGGAAATCACAGCCTATGTTACCCACGACAGCATTGCCGCAGTTGACTCCGATCCCGAACGCCACACGCCTGCCAAACCGCTTGTTGAATCTCTCCGACAGGGCATCGGCTTCCGCCCGCATATCCCATGCCGTACAGACCGCGCGGAAAATATAATCGTCCAGATCAAACGGTGCGTTAAACACCGCCATCGCAGCATCTCCCACAAATTTATCGAGCGTGCCGCCGTTGTCAAAAATAGCTTTGGTAGTCAATCCCAGATATGCATTCAGTATCTCCACCACTTCCTCCGGTCTCAGGCTTTCCGACATGGTGGTAAAACCCCGTATATCCACAAAAAGCACGGCAACATGACGGTTCTCACCGCCAAGCACCATCTCAAAATCCTTATCCTTACTGATCTTATCTACGACCTGCGGCGCCACATACTGCTTAAATACATTGACAACACGCCGTCTGCGCATGATCTCCGCCAGATATGCGCGCACCATCTGTATCAGCCAGATCACCAGCAGGCAGCCCGGCACAAGTACCGCCGGCGCTACTTTTCCATGTCGGTAGATGATGCAGGAGCCGATCAGGTTAGCGCCTGTCAGGATCACAAACAGCACGGACGTATATCGCAGCTTCAGCCTGCCCGCACATACATAGAAGATTCCGCAGACCACCGCTCCGGCAACGGCATACGGCAGCGGCGAAACCGGGAGCTGTGTTCTGCCCTCCAATAAGGCCTCCACAATGTTTGCATGGATCTCCACTCCGTACATCTGGCTGCCGTGAGCGATCGCGGGCATATAGGAATCCTGCATTCCCACCGCATACGCCCCCACCAGCACGACCGCATCGCGGAAAATGACCGGGTCAACCGTCCCGTCCAGCACATCCGTCATGGAAACAACACTGTAGCCGCCGGGCCTGGCGGAGTATGTAAAATAAAAACGATTATTACTCCCGTACACATCCGGAAGATGCGCCGGATCGCCCATATGCTCCTGATATGCCGCATACGCACTGTAGGAGAGGCTGTATATTCTTCTGTCCCCGTAATCGAGATACGCCATAGCCTGCCGGACATACCCGTCGGAATCCACATAGGTATTGGCAAAACTGCATGTAACTGCATCTCTCAGGCTTCCATAAGGCTCGATCACATGATCCACATGGTATGGATTGTAAACAGTCCTGCCCTTTGCGTCCTCTTCCGGCTGCTCCTTAAAAGAAAAACTCATGGCCGCGATCACATTACCCGCCTCTTTGCAGACCTCGGCAAAGTGATCGTCTGCCTGCGCGTCCGCATTCTCACTGTAGATCACATCGAAGGCAATAACCGCCGGGCCACCGCCGGACGCACCGTTTAACAGAGCTACCAGCTTCGCGGGGATCTCTCTGCTCCATGTGTTCACCGGCCCGTACCGGGCCAGCGTCTTATCGTCTATTCCTATAATATAAATTTTCTTATTGGTGACAGTCTCCCTCTGATTCAGCCTGTCAGATATACCGATATCGACAAGTCTCGCCGTGCCAAAATACAGAAATGCCAGAGATGTCAGAACGACGGCGGCTGTGACCGCCGCCGTTTTCATTCTGTTCAGATATTTCATGTTGCCCCCAAACGTCCCTCTGTTCCGTCATTTTGCTCCACTACTTCCACGATATTGTAGTGTCCGCTTTGATCTCTGTTCCAAAATCAAAATCCCATCCGCCATTCTGTGCGGGTCTCAATACAGGCGCCACCGCCTTTTCGCCTGCTTTTACCTTCTGCGTTGCGAACGTCATTCCGTTATACAGGAACGTTACCGTGTATTCTTTCGTTTCAGGCTCTTCCGGCTTATCCGGTTTGGTCTCTGATTCTTTTCCGGGTTCTTTTTCAGGTTCTTTCCCAGGTTCCTTCTCCTGTCCGCTATCACCTGCGCCGCTGTTATTTACGCTATTTCCGTTATTTACGCTGTTTCCGCTATTTCCATTATTTCCGCTATTTCCGCTATTGTCACTATTGCCGTTATCCGCGCTCTGTTCCGCACTATTGTTATCACTGCCCGCATTGGTTTGCGGCGCCGCGCCGCCTGTCTGCGTACCCGCCGTCTCCTTCCGGTCTGCTGTATCCGTATTTTCCGCGCTATCCTTTTTACCGGTACTGCTCTGCCCGGCTGCGGCATTCCGCTTTTTGCCTGGCGATGCAGCATCGCCTTCCGCAATTACCGGTTCTGTGTCATCCGCATCAACTGCCTGTGATGTTTCCGCCGTCTGCGCCTGCCCAGAGTCCTCTTCGGCTCCTGCGGCCGTGCCGGACGCTGCGTCCGTCTTTATATTCATCCCGTTCAATATCTCTATCACCTGGGGCGGTAAATTCTCATAATCGATGGGCGTCACTTCGGACACCGTTCTGTCGGCGCTGTTGACGCTCGCTTCCTTTCCGGCCTCCACGATCACCGGTATATATAGATCCTGCTCACTGAACGCGCCCATCTCAACCGCGCCCTTAAAGCAGTACAGCTTTGTGACAAGATTACCTTCCTCATCCTCACACAGCTCCGCGCGGTATACAGTGCCCCGCACCGCCATGACCGCGTTGGGGGTTATCGTCTCATAGGTAGAATTTTCGCCAAGCGGATTCTGGATCTCATTCGTGACTGCTCCCTGTTCCAGATCGATCCTCGTTTTGGAATCCTGTTCATCGCCTTCCGCCGTCAGCACAAAAACCGTATTTTCCTCTGCGGTTATATATTTATCATTATCCAATTTCAAGCGCATCATGCTGTCTTCCCGGACCCGCACACGGTCGCCCGATTCCAGATACAGATTCTCCGCCGCATCGATCGTGCCGATATCTGCCCGCTCTATGACCGCGTCTCCCTGCAGCTCATAGACCATAATGGACCGGTAAGACTCCTCCCCGGACGCTCTTAGCGCTATAAATGCCACAACCGCCGCCACGACCGCGATAATGGCTGTACATATTATGATTATCAGTTTCTTAGATGGCATCTGCTTTGTCATAAGATACTATACCTCTCTCCCCGATTACACCCGTCCGTCACTGCTTCTGAAACGTATAACTGCCTGAAGGCACATAAAAAGTGATTCCGCCCGGATATACGCTATTGTCCCCGGCAACCTTCCACGTTCCTTCGCCGAGCACATAAGCCGTACCCTCCTGTAAGCTGCAGGTCTTCGACTCTGTGATCTTAACCGGATCCTCCGGTCCGGGAATATCACTGCCGCCTTTAATGGTTATGCTGAGCGTCGTCTCATTCTCCGCCGCGTCTCTTGCCACAATAATGCAGGAAGCGGAATTTTCCTTGGGCGTAACCGTATACTGACCGCCAACGGATTGTACGGGGACAGACCTGTCATCGTTCATATATACCGTAACCGGGCTTGTATCTGACACCGTAAATTTTGTTCCTGCGTCATATACATTCCCGCCGATCATCTCCTGTCCTGATCCATCCACGATCCTGGGCGCCGTTATATCCGACACAAAGCCCCTGCTCACCGCATAGACCGGGCTGCCGTCCTTATATGCCCGGACACATGCGACATACTTTCCATCCGGCACACCCTCAAGCGGGATCTGCCAGCCCTGCACCGGTGTCCATGAGCAGCTCTCCAGGTCCTGTTGCGTGACGCTCGTCTTGTCTTGCAGCAGACAGTACGAACCGTCGCTGACACCTTCGTCCGCTGTAACCATCAGCGCATGCGCGCCGCTCCTGCCAATATAAGCATCATAACTGACCGGAACATCTGTGCCGCCCATAAGATCTATGTCCCCGGAAGCTTCCGGATAAAAAATACTGAGCGCATCCCCCGCTGCGATCGTATCCGGCACTTCTTCCAGCATATCCTCCGGCAGATCCATCTGCCGCGCTTCACCAACAATACTGTTCTGCGACACGCTCTGCTCTTCTTCTGAGGCTTTCATAGTTCCCATCGGAATCATACAGCCAGCCAGCACCGCAAGCCCTATCGCAAACCACCTTTTCCAGTTTTTTCCCATACCTTTCTCTCCTAACCCACCCATATGCATACCGCTTGTACCCGTCCGCAAAACCGCAGCGACAATGCATAAAATACAAGATACTATGATTATATACAAAATATGGGAATTGGTCAACCAAGGCTTTACGAAATCACGATATACCACGTTTCCGGTGCAACATCGAAAAATGATGCAACTTTGATGCAATTATGATGCAACTTTGATGCAGGCACGGTATAAAATATACCTGTCAAAATACAGATGACCGAAAGGGACTATTCCGAAAATGCGAAAGATCAAAAAAGAACAAATGAAAAAACCGGCGCCCATCCTCCCGTGTATCCTGACGACCGCGGCGGCGGCGCTGTGGATAGGCGGCTGTTCACCGCAGGGATGCAGGGATTATACGGTACAGATGAAACAGCACTATGTAGAGTATTCCGACAAATACGATTACTGGGACGTACTCACCGTAGAATATCCGCAGCTTACAGATACCGGAGCTGAATGGGAAGACGCGGCCAACGAACAGCTCTACGATACGGCCATGAACCGGGTCAACTACTGGCATCTGTCTCCGAATGAGGACGTGCTGGCATTTCAGAAGGAGAATTTCTCCATTTTCTGCAGCGATGTGGATTGCAGCATTCCCTTCCATAACCGGTATCTGCTCAGTGCAGATTACCGCGAATTCTATTCGGCGGGCAATCCGGTCTGGTATACCAGCCGGACCGAACGGGCTCTGAATCTCGATCTGGTGACCGGAGAGATCTATGAATTGGCGGATATCATCAACATTGATGAAGCGTTTGTGCAAAAGTGGTGCGAAGCCGCAAGGGTAAAATACGGCGATACCTTTGAGGGCACTGCGGAAGAGATTGCTCTCTTTCTCTCATGGTTTCTGAATGAGAATGAGCAGACGAAACAACTGTATGAATTACATAATTTCTTTTATCCTACCGGACACGGCAGTTTCATAATCGGATTCGCCTATGATCCCAGGCCGGCCGCCGTCAACGCCTATGCGACAGGCGCCCAGGACAACGTGTACTGTGTGGAGCTGTCCGACGATACGCTGAAACCGTTTCAGACGGATTCACTGTTCTGGAACCGGTATGACGGCCCGGAGGATGAAGCGCAGATCAGAGAGTGCGAAGACAAACAGGAGAATCTCTGGCTGGGAAAGGAAGCAGGCGTATGGGATTACTGGGACGAACATCGTTAGCCGCTGCCGCCGCCTGTGCAGCGCTGGCGCTGATATGTCCGTCTATTACGGCACAGGCGTCCGATACGGTTTTGCAAGCGTCTGACAGCGCGTTCGGACGGCGCGTGGATCTGATCCGCGTGGACGGGAACAACACCTATACGGTGCAGCCCGGCGACTCTTTATGGGCAATTGCACAAAAAAAGCTGGGTGACGGCGCCGAATACCCGAAGCTCGCCGTCTTAAACAGCGATATCATAAGCGACCCTGACCTCATATATCCCGGTATGGTCCTGCTGCTGCCCGGAAAACAGATCTGGCTCGTGAACGATGAACTGCAAATGCCCTGTGAAGATTACAGCTTTGCCGTCCCCGTCGGCATGTACGTATCCTGTCTGTACAGCGGCGCGGCCGCGCGGGTAAAAATGTCCGCCAACTTTGCGCTGACAGACAACGACATGAATTTTATCGCCTGTCTGGTTCAGGACAGGGACGATGCTCTGTCCGACAGCCTGGCAGACTGGAACGAGTGCAGCCGGAATATCCGTGATTATGCCGCCGCTCAGTTCCGGGATACAGTATCGGATATAGTCTTTGAACAGTACCGGACAACATCAGGAGAAGCGGTATACCTATATTCCTACCTGTACAGTCTCGATCTGAAAAAATACGGGCAGGACGGCATCTTCCCGATCAGCGTATGTCTCGGCATCCATCTCACCGATCATATGCAGGCACAATTTCTGGGCGTGGGAATGGACGGATACGATATTTCCAATGAGGTGCTTATCACCGCAGGCAGCTTCACGGAGCTTGCCGGAGCGGAACGTTTTCCGTCCCAAGTCAGCAATACCGCCATCCTTCCCGCCTATTCCTGGGAAATCGCCGGAATGTTCAACCCTTTTCCGTGGACGGCGCAATGGTTTGACGAGATCTGCCGGGAAGCCTTCGATATCCCTGACGGACAGGATCTGACGGAAAAATTCATGCAGCACGGCAGAATAATAACGCGTCCGAACGGGTCATCTGACGGTCAGGGACCGACCAGCCAAGAGCGGGCGGATTTTTTTCTGGTCTTTTAGCCGCGCCGGTGATATAATGAAAATATAAGAAATTACGATGTCAGTGATCGCAACATACCGGATACGGACCGGACACGGCTCATCACTGACAGAAAGGAAATTGATATGATCGACAGGATCGGCAGCTTCTATGACAATTACACAGCGGGCCAGAGTGCACATACTAATGACGCGGCCTCCGAGAAACCCACGGTCATACGTAATCCGGGCGAATCCACTAAGAAGCAGGCAGGACGCAAGTCCTCCCCCGCCGAGTGCGAGACCTGTAAGAACCGTAAATATCAGGACGGCTCCGACGAGAATGTTTCCTTTAAATCTGCGGCCCACATTGACCCGAACGCTGCGGCGGCGCGTGTGAGAAGCCATGAACAGGAGCATGTGGCTAACGCCTATAAGGATGCGGCGCAGAATAACGGCAAAGTCGTTTCCTGCAATGTGTCGATCCATACGGCGGTATGCCCCGAGTGCGGGCGCACCTATGTATCGGGCGGCACGACCTCCACGCAGATCCGATATTTCAATGAGGATAATCCGTACCAAAAGGATATGAAAGCCGCCGATGCAGCGAGCAAATACCGCGGCATGAACATAGATGCGGCATTCTGATTACATTACAAACAGCTCATCATGCGCTGATCCAGCGCAGATATGCATTGATAAACGGATCGATCTCACCGTCCAGCACGGCGTTCACGTTGCCCGTCTCTTCCTCTGTCCTGTGATCCTTCACCATTGTGTAAGGCTGCAGAACATAAGAACGTATCTGGTTGCCCCAGCCGATCTCCTTGACATCGCCCCGGATGCCTGACAGTTTCTCGGCATTTTCCTCCTGACGCAGCATATACAGCTTCGCCTTCAACATCTGCATCGCCTTGTCCTTATTCTGGAACTGGCTCCGCTCGTTCTGGCATGTCACCACGATACCGGTCGGGAAATGGGTAATACGGATCGCCGAGGAAGTTTTATTGATATGCTGACCGCCCGCTCCGCTGCTTCGGTACGTGTCGATACGGATGTCCTCATCCTTGATCTCTACATCGAGGTCCTCCTCAATATCCGGCATAACATCCAGCGAGACGAAAGAGGTCTGTCTCTTGCCCTGCGCATTGAAAGGAGAGATGCGCACCAGTCTGTGCACGCCCTTCTCCGATTTCAGATAGCCGTAGGCATTCTCGCCGTTGATCTGAAAAGTCACCGATTTGATACCGGCCTCATCGCCGTCCAGATAATCGATCACATCCACCGTAAAACCTTTGCGTTCCGCCCATCTGGTATACATACGGTACAGCATACCGCACCAGTCGCAGCTCTCCGTGCCGCCCGCGCCCGCATTCAGCTTCAGGATCGCGTTGTTCTTATCATACTCGCCGGACAGGAGCGTACTGATACGGATATTTTCAAAGGTTGTCTTGAACTCTCTCAGTTCTTCTTCAATATCCGGTATAATGGCAGGATCGTTATCCTCGTACCCCATCTCAATGAGCGTCAGGATATCATCGTACTGCCGGCTGAGCGCATTCATCGTATCAACCGTATCTTTCAGGTTCTTAGACTCCCGCATCTTCTGGTTGGACTTCTCCGGATCGTCCCAGAATCCCGGCGCCTGCATCTCCATATCCAGTTCTTCAATACGCTTTGACTTATTCGCTAAGTCAAAGTGAATCCCTCACTTCCGCCAAGGGACTTTCATAACTTAAAAGTTCGGATTTCATATTATCCAGTTCTACCACTTAACGTCACCCGCTTTCTTTAATATTATATTATTGCGAGGCATAGTATTTACCTTCGCCCGCAGCAGTTCTTATACTTCTTACCACTTCCGCAGGGGCACGGATCGTTCGGATATATCTTTGCCTCCATTCGCTTGACGGGTCCCTTCTGTACCGTATCGTCCTTGTTCGTACCCGTCACCTTGGCAACCTGCTCTCTCTCTACCTTCTGCTCAATGCGAACACGGAAAAGCAGGCGTACAGTTTCCTCCTTGATATTCTGTGTCATATCGTCAAACATCTCATATCCGCTTAACTTATACTCCACCAGCGGATCCCTCTGCCCGTATGCCTGTAAACCTACGCCCTGACGAAGCTGATCCATATCGTCTATGTGGTCCATCCACTTCCTGTCAATCACTTTTAACAGGATCACACGCTCGATCTCACGTATCGCTTCCGGTTCAGGGAACTCCGCCTCCTTGCTCTCATAGAGCTTGACGGCTTCCTCTTTGAGCTGCTGCTTCAGGCTGTTCTTCTTAGGTTTGAGCACACGCGCCTCGCTGACCGGCTGCAGCGGGATCACCGGCAGAAGGAGACTGTTCAGCTCGTTGTAATCCCAATCGCCGAAATCGCTGTCATCACCGATACAGGTATCCACACAGTCCTCCACAATATCCGTGATCATCTTATAGATGGCATCCCGCATGCTCTCGCCGTTTAAGACGCGCCTTCTCTCCTCATAAATGATCTCTCTCTGCTCATTCATAACCTGATCATACTCTAACAGGTTCTTTCTGATGCCAAAGTTATTATTCTCTATCTTTTTCTGCGCGGACTCGATCGCTTTCGTCAGCGCGCCGTGCTCGATCTCCTGTCCTTCGGGAATTCCCAGCGCATTGAACATAGATATCATCCTGTCGGAACCGAACAATCTCATCAGATCATCTTCCAGCGAGATATAAAATTTGGATTCGCCGGGATCGCCCTGACGTCCGGAACGTCCACGCAGCTGGTTATCAATACGTCTGGACTCATGCCGCTCCGTGCCGATGATCATAAGACCTCCTGCCGCTCTCGCCTCATCGTCCAGCTTGATATCCGTACCACGGCCGGCCATGTTCGTGGCGATCGTCACTGCGCCGTGAATACCGGCATCCGCAACGATCTCGGCCTCCATCTCATGAAACTTCGCATTCAGGACTTTATGTTCGATACCGCTCTTCTTAAGAAGGCCGCTCAGTTCCTCAGAGGCATCAATATTGATCGTACCTACCAGAACAGGCTGTCCCTTGGCATGCGCCGCCTTTACGGCTTCCACGATCGCGTGCAGCTTCTCGCGTCTCGTCTTATACACGGCGTCTTGTCTGTCGACACGCGCCACCGGTTTATTGGTGGGGATCTCCACCACATCCATACCGTAGATATCCCGGAATTCCTTTTCCTCCGTGAGCGCCGTACCGGTCATGCCCGCCTTTTTCTCAAATTTGTTAAAGAAATTCTGGAAAGTGATGGTTGCAAGCGTCTTGCTCTCACGCTTTACCTTTACACGCTCTTTTGCCTCGATCGCCTGATGCAGACCGTCGGAATAACGTCTGCCCGGCATGATACGTCCGGTAAATTCGTCTACGATCAGCACCTGGTCGTCTTTTACCACATAATCCTGATCGCGGAACATAAGGTTATGCGCCCGCAGCGCCAGAATAATATTATGCTGGATCTCCAGATTCTCGGGATCGGCCAGATTCTCTATCTGGAAGAAGCGCTCCACCTTCGTTACACCCTGGGCAGTCAGATTCACCACTTTATCCTTCTCATTGACAATGAAGTCTCCCGTCTCTTCCCGCTCCACGCCCATGATGGCGTCCATCTTGGACAGCTCCTCCATATCTTCGCCGCGGGTAAGCTGTCTGGCAAGAATATCGCACGCCTCATACAGCTTCGTTGACTTGCCGCTCTGTCCGGATATGATAAGAGGCGTCCGGGCCTCATCGATGAGCACCGAATCCACCTCATCAATAATGGCATAGTGCAGATCCCTAAGCACAAGCTGCTCTTTGTAGATCACCATATTATCGCGCAGGTAATCGAATCCCAGCTCGTTATTCGTTACATATGTGATATCGCAGTTATATGCTTCTCTTCTCTCTTCAGGCTTCATATCGTTGAGGACAACGCCAACCTTAAGTCCCAGGAATTCATGCACCTGTCCCATCCACTCCGCATCACGCTTTGCCAGATAGTCATTGACCGTAACGACATGTACGCCTTTGCCCTCCAACGCATTTAAATATGCGGGCAAAAGACAGGTCTGTGTCTTACCTTCACCGGTCTTCATCTCGGCAATACGTCCCTGATGCAGAATAATACCGCCGATCAGCTGCACCCTGTAGTGCTCCGTTTTGAGAACTCTTCTTGCCGCCTCCCTGACCACCGCATACGCTTCCGTCAAAAGGTCGTCCAGCGTCTCTCCCTCTGTGAGCCTTTTCTTAAATTCCTTCGTCTTATCCCGCAGCTGTTCATCCGTCATTTCCATCATTGCCGGGCGAAGGTCCTCTATCTTCTTAACCAGCCCGTCAATACGTTTGATCTCTCTTTCGCTATGCGTGCCAAATACTTTCTGTACTAAACCCATGTCGATCTCCATTCCGCGCACAAAACATCCATGCACCGATCTGTAACTGCCAATGAGCCGAATATCCCTCCGGCTGCCTTCCGTAAAAAAAATACTAAATTGTATTTTAACAGATTCCATGCATAAATTCAAGGGCTGGTCAAAGCAGACGCACAGGGGCAATTGCATACGATACAAAACCGGTCACACCGGGAGCATTTCGTCCAAAAGCATATAAAATGCAATTCATAATTTGCTTTTTGCAAACAGAAGTGTTACCATTTGGAGTGGAAATAAAAATGCGAAGCGCCGGTATCATGCGCTTTGGAATGGAGGACGAAATGAGCAAGAGTTTTGATGACCTGTTATCGAAGGTGTCCGAGTGCAGCGTGAAAAAAGTAGCCGTTGCAGTGGCACAGGACAGCGCTGTACTGGAAGCGGTGGCTGCGGCGAAGAAGCGCAATATCGCCGAGGCGATCCTGGTAGGCGATGCAGACAAAATAGCGGAAGTGGCAAAGGCTGACAACGTTGATATAAGCGGCTTTGAGATCATTGACGAGAAGGACAATTACACGGCGGCCCTCAAGGCGGTGGAGCTGGTGCATACCGGCAAAGCGGACATGTACATGAAGGGCCTGATCGATACCAAATCTTTCTTAAAGAGCGTGCTGGATAAAGAAGTGGGACTTAGGACCGGCAAGACATTGTCCCATGTATGCGTGTTTGAAGTCAAGGGCATCGATCATCTGCTGTTCTTATCCGATGTGGCGTTCATGACATATCCTACGCTGGAGGACAAGGTACATATTATTGAAAACACCGTAGAGATCTGCCATGCCTGCGGCATCCCGAATCCCAAGGTAGCGCCCCTTGCCGCCGTTGAGGTAGTCAATCCCAAGATGCCCGTCACCGTAGAGGCGGACGAGCTGACCAAAATGTGTGCGGAAGGGAAAATCACAGGCTGCGTGATAGACGGCCCTCTTTCCTTAGATCTTGCCATCGACCCGGAAGCGGCCAGGCACAAGGGCGCGGAAGGACGTAAGATCGTGGGAGATGCAGATGTGCTCCTGTTCCCCGATATCCATGCTGGCAATCTGGTCTATAAGTGTCTCGTGCACACCGCGCAGGTGAAGAACGGCAACATTCTGACAGGCACCAAGGCGCCTGTGATCCTGACGTCCCGTTCCGATGATTTCGAGACGAAGGTAAATTCCATCGCGCTGGGCGCGGTCGTTGCGGAGAGCATGAAGCAGATGCAGTAGAAATATAACAAAGAAAGGCGGTTAAAAAATGTCTGTAAAAAGTTTGATCATCAATCCCGGTTCCACCTCCACCAAAATCGGCGTATTTGAGGATGAGAACCTGTTATTCGAGGAAACGCTGCGCCATTCCACGGAGGAGATCGGCCGATACGCTTCCATCGTGGACCAGAAGGATTTCCGTAAGGAGATCATTATCAATCTGTTAAAAGAGAAAAACTTCGACATCAATTCCCTCAACATGGTTGTGGGACGCGGCGGCATGTTAAAGCCCATTCCCGGAGGCACTTATGAAGTCAGCGACGAGCTGCTTCACGATTTAAAGATCGGCAAGCAGGGACAGCACGCATCCAACCTGGGCGGCATTCTCGCCAGAGAGATCGCAGATTCCATCGGCGTTCCCTCCTACATCGTAGACCCCGTAGTAGTGGACGAATTAGAGCCGGTTTCCCGTTATTCCGGTGTGCCCGAGCTTCCCAGAACCAGCGTATTCCATGCGCTGAACCAGAAAGCGGTGGCTAAACGCTACGCCAAGGAAAACAGTAAAGATTATACGGCATTAAATCTGATCGTTGTGCACATGGGCGGCGGCGTATCCGTAGGCGCACACAGAAAAGGTAAAGTCGTGGACGTCTTCAATGCATTGGACGGCGACGGCGCATTCTCCCCTGAGAGAGCCGGCGCAGTTCCCAGTGGCGCACTGGTCAAAATGTGCTTCTCCGGACAGTACACCGAGAAGGAGGTCTACAAGAAGCTTGTCGGCGGCGGCGGCTTTAACGCTTACTGCGGCACCAACGATATGCGTGACGTGGCTAAACTGGTAGACGGCGGAGATGCCAGAGCGGCAGAGATCCGCGACGCTTTCATCCGGCAAGTAGCCAAGGATATCGGATCAATGGCATGTGTGCTGGAAGGCAAGGTAGACCAGATCATCGTGACCGGCGGCATCGCTTATGACAAATATGTGGTGAACGGCTTGAAAACACAAGCAGGCTGGATCGCACCCATGACCGTTTATCCCGGCGAGGACGAACTGCTTGCTCTGGTACAGGGCGGCCTTCGCGTATTAAACGGCGAAGAAAAGGCGATGGTATACTAGAAAGCATTTTCAGAAGGGCGGCACGGCTTATGCCATGCCGCCCTTTTCTTTAGGCATCAGCGTTTTTGTCACCCTTAATGATGGAACAGCCTGATTCCCGTAAAGCACATAGTCATACCGTATTTATTGCAAGTCTCAATAACGTTATCGTCTCGGACCGAACCGCCCGGCTGCGCCACGTATCTGACGCCGCTTCTGTGTGCGCGCTCAATATTATCACCGAAGGGGAAGAAAGCATCGGACCCCAGCGCCACATCCTGCATCTGGTCCAGCCATGCCCGCTTTTCCTGCGCGGTAAACACTTCCGGCTTGACCTTGAAGGTCTTCTGCCACACCCCTTCAGCGAGAACATCCATATAATCCTCGCCGATATAAAGATCGATGGCATTATCCCTGTCCGCTCTGCCGATGCCGTCCAAAAACTGTAGTCCCAGCACCTGCGGGGACTGCCGCAGAAACCAGTTGTCCGCCTTGGATCCTGCCAGTCTCGTACAGTGGATACGGGACTGCTGCCCCGCGCCAATGCCGATGGCCTGACCGCCCTTTACATAGCAGACGGAATTGGACTGTGTATATTTTAAAGTGATCATGGCAATGGTCAGATCGATTCTTGCCCGGTCGGGCAGATCCTTACTTTCCGTCACGATATTGTCGAAGAATGCGCCATCGATCTTTAATTCATTTCTGCCCTGCTCAAAGGTAACGCCGTATACCTGCTTTGCCTCAATGGGCGCGGGCACATAATCCTCATCGATCTCGATCACATTATACGCGCCCTTCTTCTTGGCCTTCAGGATCTCCAATGCTTCCGGCTCATAGCCCGGCGCGATCACGCCGTCGGAAACTTCTCTTTTGATGATCTTCGCCGTCGCTGCATCGCACACATCGGACAGCGAGATAAAATCTCCGAAAGAGCTCATCCGGTCCGCGCCCCTGGCTCTCGCATAAGCGCTGGCAAGAGGCGTGAACTCCATGTCCATATCGTCCACCCAGTAGATCTTTCTCTCTACATCGGTAAGCGGCAGCCCTACCGCTGCGCCCGCAGGCGACACATGCTTGAAAGACGTCGCTGCCGGAAGACCCGTGGCCTGTTTTAATTCCTTTACAAGCTGCCAGCCGTTAAACGCATCCAGAAAATTGATGTAACCCGGTCTTCCGTTTAACACCTTGACCGGAAGCTTACTTCCATCCGCCATATAGATACGGGACGGCTTCTGATTCGGGTTGCACCCGTATTTTAATTCCAATTCGTTCATGATCTCCTCCATGTTTTTTGTTTCGCAACGCGAAAATACGTTTTCCAAGGAGCGGAAGCGTGGCGACACGGAAACGTATTTTCGTGCCCCTACACTATTCTCCTAACCCCTTACTGATTCTTATTCACGATCCTCGTCTCATACTTCCCGCTTGCGATCTCGATATACCGCACGAACAGCGACACCTTGTTCTCCGCATTCAGATTCTCCCAGACCGCCTTTGTGAAAGTATCGATGTCTCCCTCGATCACCACCGGCGTAGGCTCACCTTCAAAGCTGGGAAGGGGATTGCCGTCTCCGGTATATGTATGAATGAAACGCCCCTCTCCCGCAGCCGGATTCTCATAGGCAAACGTATAGCGGTTGCAGGAAGACGGATCGCCGTTGTTGCTCTTTAAAATAGACATTGCGAAATTATACCCGCCGTTCTCTATATGCATGATACCGGAAATACGGGGCGTATAGTTGGGCGCGTCAGGCTCGAACTTTCTGGTACGCAGAGCCTGTTCAAAGGTCTGCTGCCTGTCCATCAAATCATAGATCGTATCGGTCTGGTCGCCGTTCGTCACAATCGTCTTGTTGCCGAGCACCCTGACAGGCGTATAGATAACAAGACTCGGATCTTCCAGCTTCGCGGCATCGAACGCCTGTGTACGGATACCCTCGCCGTCCTCCACAAAGATACGGTTTCTGCTGTTAGCGCTCCTGCCCATGATAAAGTAGGCGACTACCGCATGTTTTGCATCCGCCGACCGGCCGATCACGATCCCTCTGCCGGGATAAACATTTCCTGCAAGTTCCTGTGCCAAAGATTTTTTCTCCATGTTTTTTCCTCCGTTCACTATGATAGATATTTCTTTTCAAATACCGCCGCGGGCATAGGCTTGTCGAAATAATAGCCCTGTATCATTCTGACATTCATACCTTCCAGCACCCGATACTGTTTCTCCGTCTCGATTCCCTCCACGCATATGGACACATTGAGCGCATCCGCCAAATCCGACACCATTCTGATAAAAGACTTGGAGTACGTATCGTCTGACAGGTCTTTGACAAAGCTCTGATCTACTTTGATCACATCAAAAGGAAGTTCCCTGATATGGCTGAGGGAAGAATACCCCGTCCCGAAATCATCCAGCGCTATCCTGACGCCCAGCGATTTGATCTGTGACAGTATACTCTTCATGCGCTCCAGATCGTTGATCGCCAGCCCTTCCGTCACCTCCAGCGTAAGGTTATGGGGATCTATCCCGCTGCTTTTTACAATATCCGCCACAATCTCCACGATGTCCTGCTGCAGCAGCTGCACCACGGACAGATTTACATTTACTTTATAGTCCGGATGTCCGTTATCGTTCCAGCGCTTACACGCTTCGCACGCCTGCGTAAGTACATGGCGGCCGATGGGATTGATAAGTCCCAGATATTCGGCAAGCGGAATGAAATCAGCCGGCGACATAAAACCCATCTCCCCGCTGTTCCATCGGATCAGCGCCTCGGCGCCGGTACATTTATTGTTCTCCTGTATGTCAATAATCGGCTGGTAATACACTTCAAACTCTTTATACCCGCGCTGCACCGCATCCCGGAGATTTTTCTCCATATCCAGACGTTTATTGGATTCGGCCTTTATGTCGCTGTTGAAAACATACACGCGGTTCCTGCCCGTTTTTTTGGCCTCATACATGGCAATGTCAGCTTTTCTGATCAGGCTCTCGACGTCTTCTCCCGCTGTCGGGAAATGCACGACTCCCATGCTCATGGTGCAATAATAATCGGCATCCTTTAAGAACCACGGCCTGTCAAAGACCGCTTTGATCCCCGTTAAGATCTCATCCAGACCGTCATACTCCTCCGGCGGTACAATAATGACGAATTCGTCGCCGCCCATGCGGTAGCAAGAATTCTGAATGCCCTGTATGTTTCTTATCCCCTGCGCAATGGATCTGAGCAGGACGTCACCGTACTGGTGACCGAGACTGTCATTGATATGTTTGAAATCATCCAGATCCATGTAGAGAAGCGCGCCGTCCCGTCCGCTTGTCTTCGCTTCATCCACATATTTGGCGAGATCGCGCTCACAGCACATCCTGTTATACAGCCCTGTCAGGAAATCCGTGTAGGCAAGACGCTCGATCTGCTTCTGGTACATCTTCTTCTCGGTCACATCGTAGACGGAACACATAAGCACAGTTCTACCGTCCACCCAGGTGATATATTTATAATAAAGATCGTACCAGCAGCCTTTGTCTTCTTCAAAAACTTCCGCATTGCCTTTTTCACTGTCCTGCGGTATCTTCTGTTCCAGAACGGCAAACAGCCTGTTCTGCTCTTCTCCGTCGCGGAATCGTTTTTTAAGATATCTGTTGGCAAAAAGGACCCTGTTATTCTCCGTGTCTTTTACATAGATCGAACTGCCCACATTGTTGAGCACTTCCTCCAGAGCGGCATACGAACCCTCCAGTGATTTTTTCTGGGTCCGTTTTGTCAGAATACTCTGCAGTATCTTCACGGAATCGCTCAGAAACCTGATCTCTTCAACCGTCCAGCTGTGAATATCCCGTTTTACCTCGAAACAGGCATACATTCCGATGTGCTCTTTTATGATAACAGGGAACGCGGCATAAGCTTTGATGCCGGCGGCATTCAGATCGTCCTCATATTTCTCTCCCCGCTCATACGGCGAAGAAAGAACCAGGGGTTTTTCTCCGTAGAGATAAGAAGGCCGGATCTGATTTCTGGTCTGATCAAATCCCGACAGAACACCTTTCGCGCACCACTGCGCGATCACGTCCATGTAACCCTCATCCACGCCGTCTACAGAACACAGACAGGCGCCGTCTATCTCCAGATACTGTCCCATCGTTGTGAGAATGCCAACGATGACCTGCTCTATGGGCGCATCGCTGTCAAGCATCTGTACGATCTTTGTCGTGGCAGCATTCCGCTTAAGCACGCTTTCCATCTCTTCCCTGGAATAGCGGCTGCGCAGGCTCTCCGCCCTGGCGTTCTGCGCCGTCAGCTTATTATAGATCAGCTGAATACTCGTCTCATAACACAGATCAAGGATCCTGTTAAACTGCCGCTCCGTGGTCTGATACTGAAAACCGGCCGCAAATTCTTTGCCTTCCGGCGATTCGGCATCCGACATCACGCCGAATAGCAGCCAGGTAAGGATCGCTTTTCCGTTCTCCTTGATACTGACGGCGGCGTATTTAAGCGCATCGATCTCCGCGTCCTCCACCGCCTGATCTTCCAGCCTGCTCTCCGACACTCTGTGAAACAGAGACATCAGCCTGGCCCTCGGTACATGCCGGAGGATCTGTTCTCTTTCTTCCGGTTCACCTGACATCTCTGTCAGTTCTTCCCCGGAACTGTTCATGCAGAAGGCATAGCATCCCACTGCAGCGCAGAACTTGTCCTGTATCGTCTTCAGTTTTTCACGGTCTAATTCATTACTCGTCCACACTGTAGTTCGGAGCCTCTTTGGTGATATGGATATCGTGAGGATGGCTCTCTTTGAGAGACGCCGCAGAGATCTTCACGAATCTGCCGTTCTTCTTAAGCTCCTCGATCGTAGCCGTACCGCAGTAACCCATACCGGAGCGAAGGCCGCCCATCAGCTGGAAGATCGTATCTTCCACTGTACCCTTGTAAGCCACGCGCCCTTCTACGCCTTCGGGTACAAGCTTCTTTGCATCCGTCTGGAAATAGCGGTCTTTGCTGCCGTTCTCCATAGCGGCAATAGAACCCATACCGCGGTATACCTTATATTTTCTACCCTGATAAAGCTCGTAGTCGCCGGGGCTCTCATCACATCCCGCGAACATGCTGCCCATCATACAGACATTGCCGCCCGCTGCGATCGCTTTCGTCATATCGCCGGAATACTTGATACCGCCGTCGGCAATGATCGGAATATCATATTCCTTTGCCACGGAATAAGCGTCCATGATCGCGCTGATCTGCGGTACGCCAATACCCGCTACCACACGGGTCGTACAGATGGAACCGGGTCCGATACCTACCTTGACCGCATCCGCGCCCGCTTCAATGAGCGCTCGCGTGCCTTCTCCTGTGGCAACATTACCCGCAATAACCTGCACATCCGGGAATTTTTCTTTGATCATCCTCAGGCAGCGAAGCACGTTCTCGGAATGACCGTGCGCGCTGTCGAGCACCACCACATCTACCTTGGCATCCACAAGCGCGCTCACCCTGTCCAGTACGTTGGCCGTGATACCCACGCCGGCGCCGCACAGAAGCCTTCCCTGCTGATCTTTGGCAGCCAGCGGATATTTGATGGTCTTCTCGATATCCTTAATGGTGATAAGTCCTGCCAGATTGTAATCGTCATCCACGATCGGAAGCTTTTCTTTTCTTGCCTTGGCAAGAATCTCTTTCGCCTCCTCAAGCGTAATACCCACTTTTGCGGTAATAAGATTCTCTGACGTCATGGACTCTTTGATCTTTTTGGTGAAATCTGTCTCGAACTTTAAGTCTCGGTTGGTAATGATACCGACCAGTTTTCTTCCTTCCGTGACCGGTACGCCGGAAATACGGAATTTAGCCATCAACGCATCGGCATCAGCCAGCGTGTGCTCCGGAGTAAGGGAAAATGGATCTGTTATGACTCCGTTCTCGGAACGTTTTACTTTATCTACTTCTTCCGCCTGGGCTTCTATAGACATATTTTTATGTATGATACCGATACCTCCCTGCCTTGCCATTGCAATAGCCATTCTGTGCTCGGTTACGGTATCCATGCCTGCGCTCATCATCGGAATATTCAGTTTGATCTTCTTGGTAAGCCACGTTGTCAAGTCCACCTGATTCGGGATCACCTGCGAATAACTGGGGACTAGCAGCACATCGTCAAAGGTGATTCCTTCTCCAATAATCTGACCCATAATCTCTCCTCCTGTGTTGTTATAATGGTTAGTAAATAAAAAGACTGCTTTTATGTAAAGAATACTGCCAGCCATACAACCGACAGTATTTCTTTCCATCATACCATATTGATCACCCTGTTTAATCCGTAAACACTTTACGCGGTGAAACATTCTGAACCGCCCTGATCATCGCCTCATTCGGTTCCAGGATCACATTGATGCCTCCGTTGCACACCATCATATATCTCTTCTCCGGCTGCGCCGCGATCCCCGAGCTGTAGTCCAGGGTCTTTGTGTTTCTGTTTTTATAGGAATCCAGCCTGTGTGAGTTGAGCGGTGCAAATATCTCCATCTGCTCCACAGAATATGTTCCCACTTTCTTTCTTCTGCTCTTCGCCATGACCTTATCTACACTGATCTCTTTATCCACATACAGATACTCGTATTCAATATTCGCATTCATGGTAGCAAAATACGCCCCCACGCCGGTCACGATCCCGATCACCAGTCCTGCAACAATACCCATCAACCCCAGAAAAAGGAAAACCGCCGTCAGCATGATAAGCAATATTTTAAGAAAGTTCAGAATCACCGAAGGCTTTCTCGCCACCAGGCATTCTACATAAGAATCTCCCATATCAGATACCTCCGAAGGTTATTATACGCATATGCCGCCAGATACCGCGCGGCAGACTCCCATGAAAATATAGGAATATCATATAACAAAAAGGGGAAAGTTTCAAGGGATGGTTATTTTTATTTCTTCTTTCTGAAAAATTTTTCTTTATGAAAAATTAACAGAATGTTTCTCTGCGCTGTATTGACAATATTTTTTACTGTAAGTATGATTGATAAAGGTACGGCACGGGCTACCGCGCAATGACCGGACAGGGGTATAAACATGTCAGTTTCGAGCGAGATCAGAGAAGAACAGAAGAAAGCGTTAAGCACCATGACCACGAAAGAAAAGTGGGCGTATTTCTGGGATTACTATAAAATACACGTCTTTGTCGCAGTCATTGTCGTTGTGCTGATCATCAGTTTTGTCAAACAATATCTGGAATACAAGGAGCCCGGTTTCTACGCCGTACTGCTCAACGCCGGCACGACGGAAAACAACGTCGGGCTGTCCGACATCTGGCAGGAAGATTTTCAGGAGTTTGCGCAGATCGACCCTGAGGAATATGAGGTATACATCGATACCGACATGGACATGTCAGACGACGGTATGAACGCACAGTACGCCATCGCAAACCGGCAGCGCCTGATCGCCATGCTGCAGACAGGCGATATCAGCGCCATTATCGCAGATACCGAAAACTTTGAGTCTTACGCCCGCAACGGGTATTTCTATGACATGGAAACGCTTCTGACAGCGGAGGAACTTGAAAAATACAGACCCTATTTCTATTATACAGACGCCGCCGCTTTCGAGGATGAGGAAGCGGATACTGCTGCCGACATGACGGCACAGCCGGATCCCGCCACGCTGACGATCGACCACCGCGATCCTTCTTCTATGGAGAAGCCCGTTGTCGCAGGTCTGATCCTCACCAGAGACAACAAAATCGCCGACGCAGGTTACTACAACTACCTGTCGGAAGCCGCTCTCACCTATCAGGGTTATCCCTCGGAAGTCATATGCGGGATCCCCGTTACAAACGAAAACCCCGCACTGGTAATACAATTTATCAAATTTCTTGAGCTTGGAGACTAGAGAAGCTCCTTTAAAAGCCGGTTGACCATAGCGGGATCCGCTTTTCCTTTCATGGCCTTCATGGTCTGCCCGACAAGGAATCCGACCGCTTTTTCTTTGCCGTTATGGTAATCCTCCACAGACTGCGGATTCGCAGCGATCACTTCCTCCACGGTTTTCTTCAGCGCGCCTTCATCATTGACGGTCTTCAGGCCCTTTTCCTCCACATACTGTTCCGGATCGACATTCGTATCAAACATCACCTCAAATACTTCCTTCGCCACGGAGCTGTTGATTGCCCTGGAATCCGTAAGAGCTATCAGCTTAGCAAGATTTTCCGGTGAAAAACGCAGGTCCTCCACCTCTACCTCTTTTTCCTTCATAAGACGAAGCGTTTCTCCCATCAGCCAGTTGGAAACCTTCTTGGGCTGTCTGCAGATCGCCATCGTCTCCTCAAAGAGATCCGCCATGCGCTTCGAGCCTGTGATGATCTCAATGTCGTAATCGGGAATATCATATTCTTCCTTATAGCGCTTCATTTTCTCGCTCCGGAACTCCGGCTGTCTGGACCTGATATCCGCAAGCATCTCATCACTCACCACAATGGGCACCAGATCGGGATCCGGGAAATAACGATAATCCTGCGCATCCTCCTTGCTTCTCATAGCATAGGATTCGCCCCTGGTATCGTCCCATCTTCTCGTCTCCTGAATAACCTTTTCCCCCGACTCGATCAGGTCTGTCTGGCGTTCCGTCTCGCCCGCGATCGCTCGGGAAATCGCCTTGAAGGAATTTAGATTCTTCATCTCAGTTCTGGTGCCAAATTCCCTGGCGCCCACCTCGCGCACAGACAGATTGACGTCAGCACGCATAGAGCCTTCCTGCAGTTTACAATCGGAGGCCCCCAGATACTGAATGATCAGACGAAGCTTTTCCAGATACGCTATCACTTCTTCCGCGCTTCGCATATCGGGTTCGGAAACGATCTCGATAAGCGGTACACCGGAACGGTTATAATCTACAAGCGAGCAGTCTTCCCATTCGTCATGGATCAGCTTACCCGCATCCTCTTCCATATGGATCTCGTGAATGCCAACGGACTTTACGCCGCCGTCTTTCGTTTCGATCTCTACACTCCCGTTTCTGCAGATGGGCAGATACAGCTGTGATATCTGATAATTCTGCGGATTGTCCGGATAAAAATAATTCTTCCTGTCAAACTTGGCGTAGCGCGTGATATCGCAGTTAGTTGCCAGTCCTACCGCAATGGCATATTCCAAAACCTGTTTATTGAGCACAGGAAGAGAGCCCGGCATACCGGTACATACCGGACAGGTCTGTGTATTGGGTCCGGCGCCAAAAGCCGTGGAGCATCCGCAGAAAATCTTTGTTTTGGTGGCAAGCTCCACATGCACCTCCAGACCTATGACTGTCTCATATTCTTTAGCCATTTATCCGACCTCCTTTACTGCCATAGGGAACGGGCCTCTTATTTGCTCATAAGTATACGCCGTCTGTATCAGTCTCTTCTCCTGAAAACAGTCTCCGATCAGCTGCAGCCCTATGGGAAGGCCGTTCTTATCCGCGCCGCACGGAAGACTGATTGCCGGAAGACCCGCCAGATTTACCGCTATTGTATAGATGTCGCCCAGATACATTTTAATGGGATCCGCCAGGCTGGAACCCAGCTTCGGCGCCGTAGTGGGCGCTACCGGCCCTAAGATCACGTCATATTTGGAAAAAGCATCGTCAAACGCCTTCTTGATCAGCGCCTTAACACGCAGCGCCTTCAGATAATATGCATCGTAATATCCCGAGCTGAGCACAAAGGAGCCGAGCATGATACGCCGCTTTACCTCCTGTCCGAATCCCTCCGAACGCGTTTTCTTATACATGTTGTGAAGACCCGCATAATCTTCTGTGCGGTAGCCGTATTTAATACCGTCGAAACGCTCCAGGTTGGAGCTTGCCTCTGCCGCCGCGATCGTGTAGTAAGCGGGGATCGCATACTCTGTCAGGCTTAAGTCAAACTGCTCCACAACAGCGCCCTTCTTTTCCAGCCCGTCCGCAGCCTTCAGCACGGCATCCTTCACTTCCCCGTCCAGGCCGTCCCCGAAATAATCGCGCGGGATCCCGATGCGCATTCCCTGCACATCATCCTTGAGCGCAGACATAAAATCAGTGTCATGACGCTCTATGGAAGTGGAATCCTTGACGTCATAGGACGCGATCGCTTCAAGCACCGCGGCGCAGTCCGTAACATCCCTGGTCAGCGGTCCGATCTGATCGAGCGAAGAACCGTAGGCGATGAGGCCGTAACGGGAAACCGTACCGTATGTGGGCTTCATCCCCACTGTTCCGCAATAGGATGCGGGCTGTCTGATAGAGCCGCCGGTATCGGAACCCAGCGCATAAAAGCACTCATTTGCCGCCACCGCCGCCGCGGAACCCCCCGATGAACCTCCCGGCACATGATCCGTATTCCAGGGATTTTTCGTCACGCCGTATGCGGAAGTCTCCGTAGTGGACCCCATAGCAAACTCATCCATATTGGTCTTTCCCAGGATCACCGCCCCGGCTCTCTGCAGATTAAGCACCGCTTCCGCAGTGTACATGGGAACAAAGTTACCCAGGATCTTAGAGGAACATGTGGTAAGCATTCCCTCCGTACACATATTGTCCTTGATCGCCACAGGAACGCCCGCAAGCGGTCCGTCAAGCTCTCCCGCCTCGATCTTGGACTGCACTTCTTTTGCCTGTGCCAAGGTCTTCTCCCGGTCCACCGTCACATAGCAGTTATACGTCTTATCCAGTTTTTCTATACGGTCAAGCATGGCTTCGGCCGCCTCCACAGAGGTTGTCGTTCCCGCTCTGATCGCTGCCGCAAGCTCCACTGCCGTCATATCCGTGATACTCATACCGATTCTCCTTTTGGGTTCCGGAAACCCCGTCTTATGCCAAAGACCTTTACCGTACTGACCGAAGCAGCCTTTAGTCAAAAGTCTTCGGGACCATAAACATTCCGTCTTTCTGTTCCGGCGCATTGGAAAGCAGCCGTTCTCTCATATCTCCGTTTGTCACTACATCCTCGCGGAACACATTCTGTACGGGAAAAACATGGGACATGGGTTCGACTCCCGTCGTGTCCAGTTCCCCGAGCTTGTCGATATAATCAAGCATCCTTCCCATATCGGACTTGGCCTGCTCTTTCTCTTCGTCAGACAGCTCCAGCTTCGCCAGAATGCCTACATATTCAATTGTCTCATCACTGATGATATTTGCCATGATCTGTTATCCTTTTATCTTCTACTATACTGAACTGTTATACCGTTTCTATGCCCTGATCTTGATGTGCACTTCCCGAAGCTGCTGCTCCGTTACTTCGTTCGGTGCGCCGCACATAAGATCCTGTGCCGTTCCGCTCATCGGGAATGCGATCACTTCTCTGATATTCTCCTCATTCCGCAGAAGCATGATCATACGGTCTACTCCCGGCGCCATGCCCGCATGCGGCGGCGCGCCGAACTGGAACGCATTATACAGAGCGCCGAATTTATTTTTCAACGTCTCCTCATCGTAGCCCGCGATCTCAAACGCTTTGACCATGATCTCCATATCATGGTTGCGGACCGCGCCGGAGGACAATTCCACACCGTTGCACACAATATCATACTGATAAGCCAGTATATCCAGAGGATCCTTGGTCTTGAGCGCTTCCAGTCCGCCCTGCGGCATGGAGAACGGGTTGTGCGTAAAGCCGATCTGCTTAGTGTCCGGATCCAGCTCATACATGGGGAAATCATTGATGTAGCAGAAGCGGTATGCATTTTTCTCGATCAGATCCAGCTTCTGCCCCAGCTCGGTACGGATCTGCCCCGCGTAATAAGCCGCCTTATCCTCCTTATCCGCGATAAAGAATATGGTGTCGCCCGGCTTAAGATCTGCCAGACTCGCCAGCTCGCCTTTTTTCTCATCGGGAATAAACTTATCAATGGGTCCCTTATAACTCATATCCTCTGCCGCTACCAGATAGCCGAGTCCGCCCATTCCCATATCCGTTGCAAACTTTAACAGCTTTTCATGAAAGCCTTTAGACATATCCGCATGGACCTTGATCGCGCGGACAGTCCGCCCGTGGAAAGGCTTGAACGTACATTCCTGGAAGAACTCTGTCAGGTCAATGATCCGAAGCGGATTCCTGAGATCCGGCTTATCCGTACCGAACTGAAGCATTGCCTGCTTGTAGCTGATAATGGGATAAGGCGCTTTCGTCACTTCATATCCCTCGGGCGCAAACTTTTCAAATGTTGCCGACAGCACTTCCTCACCGGCGCGAAACACATCCTCCTGCGTTGCGAAGCTCATCTCGAAATCCAGCTGGTAAAATTCTCCCGGCGAGCGGTCGGCTCTCGCATCCTCATCGCGGAAGCAGGGCGCGATCTGAAAATACTTGTCAAATCCCGACACCATTAAGAGCTGCTTATACTGCTGCGGCGCCTGCGGCAAAGCATAAAATTTTCCTTTATATTTTCTGGACGGCACGATATAATCTCTGGCGCCCTCGGGCGAAGACGCGCATAGGATCGGCGTCTGGATCTCCAGGAATCCCATCTGTGTCATTTTTTCCCGTAAGAATGCAATCACCCGGGAACGGAAAATGATATTGTCCTTCACCTTCTGATTGCGCAGATCCAGATAACGGTATTTGAGACGCACGTCTTCTCTCGTTTCCTTGGAAGTCATGATCTCGAAAGGAAGCTGTTTGTACACCCGTCCGAGCACGTCTACCTTATGCGCTTCCAGTTCGATCGTACCGGTCGGAATGCGGGGATTATAAGTTTCCTCGTCCCTGTGCTCGATCAGGCCTTCGATCGACACGCTCATCTCACGGGATAATCCGTTCAGAAGAGTCGTATCCCGCATAACTACCTGAAGCACGCCGTACATATCGCGCAGATCCACAAAAGATACGCCGCCGTGGTCCCTGATATTCTCTATCCATCCCGCCACACGAAGTTCCTTTCCTATATCAGCCTCGCTGATCTGTTGTAATGTTACATCTCTGTAAATGTTCTGAGTTGTCATGATGCCCTCCTTTATTCTGGCTGCGCCCATCACGCCGCCGGTGCGGCGCAGCTTACGGCTCTGCTTATTCGCGCAAAAAATCCCGGAATACATTAATGTATTCCGGGACGGATATTTATGATTATCCGCGGTACCACCCGCCTTGATAAGCAAAGGATCCGCGCGGATGCCTTTGGCCTTATCCTCTCAAAGCGCTTAACGCGCGCAACGTATCACCCTGACGCATACGGTGCGGTTCGAATGATCTGCTCCGGAGTGTTCCCATCCTGTTTCCCACAAACAGCGCTCTCAGTCGCCGGCGCCGTATTCCTGTCGCTTTCCGCAGGGCGAGTCTCCTTCATAGCATTTGCAACTTATATATCATATAAATGATCAAAATGCAACCTTTCTATGCAAAAAAAGATAAAATTTATGATCTGGCTACTGGACCCGTATACTGCGCATCGCCGAAGCCAAGTATCGCCAGAAAGATAACCGGGAAGAACAGGATACCGATACCGAATCCCACGCCTTTACCGAACGCCTGCGCCAGCTTGATCCACATAATGATCAGCATGATCATATTGACACACGGTACAAACGTCAGCAAAAACAGCCAGCCGTTCCCGAATGTCATTTCAAAAAGACAATACATATTATAAAAAGGCACAATAGCGCCCCAGCCCGGTTTGCCCGCTTTCACAAAAATCTTCCACTGGGCAATCAGTATGATAACCGCAACCGCAAGCACAATAATAGAATATATCCCACTGCCTGCAAGTGCCGCTGATGATAAATAATTTTCCATCTTTTTCCCTCCTCACAAGAAAATATGGATTTACAGTTTTAAAAAGCTATCGTCGCCGTTTCTAATTACGGCAACGCCATAATCATAACAAAAACCGTCAAATTTTGCAACAGGAATCCTGATGCTGAAATGTATAGCTGAAATGTATAATATTATTTATCGATAAAGGCTGTCATAATCATAATTTTCATAAAAGTATGCTATTTTTTCCAAATATGCCTCATAATTATCGCCGGTAAGCTTTCCCCTGCCTTGCGCTATCCACCGTAATATATCTGTATTTACATCCTCGCCGTAATGCGCCTGATCCCGGTAATTGTCCAAATCACTGACCAATTCAAAATCATCGCAGAAAGAATATAATTCTATATTAGGGTAAGGCAGCAACAGCTCGATAACCTCCTGTTGAATCTGTATTTCCTTCCGCACCGTTCCCGTCTGTGAAAGTCCATCCCAATAGCATATACTGTATGGTGTCAAAAATAATATAAATTCCGTATTGGGGTATTTTTTCACAAGCTCCACTATATTTTGTTCGACATTTCCCCTGATCTGCTCTCTTTCTTCGTCACTCAGCAGGATAACGCAATCCGCTTTATCCTGCCTGACATAAGTGGAGAGCACTGTTTCCTTTCCAAAATCAAACCCGTCATTCCAGTTTGCATATCTGTCAAAGGAAAACTCCGATTTTCCTCTTGTCAGCGCCACAAACAGATCAATCATGCATCCTTTAAAAAGAGCATTTTTGCTTAACAGATAATTAACATCATTTATTGAATTATCATCATACAGATAATCCAGACAGATATTATATTGGGCTGAATCCTTATCCGTATTCATTTTGCTCAAATCCAGACCGCGCAGTATCATTTTTAAATTAGGATTACAAACCAGGGCTTTTTCACTTAAATCATTTATATCCTTGAAAGTGCTTCCAGAAAGAGGCAGTTTTACGGAATGCACATCAAACAAACTGTCAAACTCACTAGTTTTAAAATTTTCAGTCATAGAGGAACCCGTTATTACGGCATTATATTCAAAATTCTTTATAATTCCGCTGTTTAAGCAGCTTTCCACATCAGTCTCCGTAGTAGTATGAAAAATCAGACCGTGCGTTGCCTTTCTGTAATGCATAAAAGGGTCTATAATGAAAACGCATAGAATGCATACTGTAAAAACTATTGTCAAATTCAGAATCATTCCCAAAAACCATTTTTTTGAATCCATTTTTCCGCCCTTCCTTAAATTAAAAGCCAAAATAAATAAAATCAGATTCTCCCGCCAGAGAAAGTATCGACCATACAAGTAAAATCATTGTTCCCCAAAAATTTCTTATGCACGGCCGAAATTTTTTCATACAACAGGGCCGAATCACAAAAATCGTGAAAAAACCAATAAGTAGAAAAACAATTCCCATATAGGTTCTGGAAAGAACATAATTCTGAGCAAACAGATAGTTGATCAGTTCTGTTTCCATTAAGGAAAATTTTGCGGCAAGTTCTCCGGATATTCTTCCCACTCCTCCGCTGACAACCTTCATCAATACCCTGCCCGCCTGTGAAAGAGAGTCAGCCCTGAAGATTACCCAGGTTAAATTAAGAAAAATAAACGTGCCCGCCCATCGGAAAATCCCAGGCAGGCAGTCCCATTGCTTTTTAAATATTCGATTCAGCACACTTGCTATCCCATGCAGTGTGCCCCATACCACAAAAGTCCAGTTAGCTCCATGCCACAATCCGCTGATCAAAAATACTACCATTACATTCAAGTAAGTCCGGAGCCTGCCTTTACGGTTCCCTCCCATCGGTATATAGATATATTTCTGCAAAAATCCGGTAAGCGTCATATGCCACCGCTGCCAAAATGTCAAAATATCATATGCCCGATAGGGTGAATTAAAATTTAACGGAAGCTTAAAATTAAACATTTCAGCCAACCCAAGAGCCATATCACTGTAGCCGCTGAAATCAAAATAGATCTGAAAAGTATATGACAGAATCACTACTATGGCATCCACGCTATTCATAACGCCAATATTCCCAAATCCCCAATTTACCGCTTTTGCAAACGTATCCGCCAGAAGCACTTTTTTAAATAGTCCAACCGCGAAAAGCGCTAAACCTGCTGCCATATTATCATAATTAATTTTTCTTTTGGACAGGTCTCTCATTTGACCTATCAAATCCCTTGATACGATAGGGCCTGCCACCAACTGCGGGAAAAAAGTTACAAATTCCGCATAGTCTATAAACTGAATCTGCCATTCTTTTGATTCGTCCCGATATACATCCACCAGAAAACCTATCTGTTGAAAAGTATAAAAACTAATTCCCAGAGGCAAAAGGATTTTTTTCAGGAAAATATTTGTGTGAAAAATCACATTGATATTATCTATGAAGAAGTTAGTATATTTGAAATACAATAGAAGACCTATATTAAAACACAAACCTAAAATCAATATATGTTTTCTGTCTTTGCAGTACCTCCCCCCCCTATTATTTTTGCAATTCCATAATTCACAATGACACTGATACAAATAACAGCCAAGTAATACCAATTATAATACCCATAAAAAAATAAGGAAGCAACAACAAGAAATACCTGCGCTCCTTTATGCTTCCCTATGGCATTTATCCCGAAATATCCCAACCATACAACAGGCAGGAACATCAACACAAAATAATAGGAATTAAACAGCATTTTCATCCCTCCCAACCTGCTGCTCACCTTATTCACACTTTATAATTTTTACAATTATAGTAGGAAAATTGTACCCTTTCAATGCCAAATACGCTTGGATTTCCGCTGCAAAAAGTTGATGTTCCGTTTTAAAGATTTCCGGGTGCGGAATCTTGTGTCCATCCCCTATATGCCCAGTTCCGATGAGGTCTATTTGCTCTTTCTCTTATTGCAAAGTACGGAAACTCAGGAACAAAGCGCCGCGGTCTGTGTTACATTTTCTTTATCCGGTCTACAGCCTCCACCGTATTCTCATAGCTGCCAAACGCCGTCAGTCGGAAATAAGTCTCGCCGCTCGGACCGAATCCCGAACCGGGTGTTCCGACCACGTTGACATTCTCCAGCAGATAATCGAAGAATTCCCAGCTGGTCATGCCGTTCGGAGCTTTCAGCCAGATGTAGGGCGCGTTTACACCGCCGGAAACGGTATAGCCCGCCGTTTTAAGTCCGTCCAGAATATAAGCGGCATTCTTCATATAGTATGCCACCAACTCTCTGGTCTCCTTCCTGCCAGCTTCGCTGTACACGGCTTCTCCGGCTCTCTGAACAATATACGGAGCGCCGTTGTATTTGGTTCCGTGCCGTCTCGCCCATAGGCTGTGCAAAGCCACATCTCCCACCTTCAGTTCTTTCGGGATAACCGTAAATCCCAGGCGCACTCCTGTAAATCCCGCGTTCTTGGAGAAGGAACGAAGCTCGATGGCACAGGTTCTGGCTCCCTCACACTCGTAGATCGTATGCGGCACGTCCGCCTCTGAGATATATGCCTCGTAAGCCGCATCGTATATGATAACGGAACCGTTTCTGTTAGCGTAATCCACCCACTCCTGCAGCTGTGCCCTGGTGATGGTGGAGCCGGTTGGATTGTTGGGGAAACACAGATAGATCAGATCCGGCACTTTCTTCGGCAGTTCCGGTGCAAAACCGTTCTGCGCCGTACAGGGCATATAGATCACATCGCTCCATATACCTGTGTCCGCATCATATGTGCCTGTTCTGCCCGCCATAACATTTGTATCCACATAGACAGGATATACAGGATCGCAAACCGCAATGGTATTATCCAGCGCAAAAATCTCCTGGATATTGCCGGAATCACACTTCGCGCCGTCCGACACAAATATCTCGTCCGCCTCGATCTGACATCCTCTTGCCTTATAATCATTTTCGGCGATCGCCGTTCTCAGGAACTCATAGCCTAAATCCGGCGCATACCCGCGAAACGTGGCAGCATCCGCCATCTCGTCCACCGCACTGTGCAGCGCGCTTATAACAGACGGCGACAACGGCTGCGTAACATCGCCGATCCCCAGTCTGATGATCTTCTTATCCGGATGAGCCGCCGCATAGGCGTTCACTTTTTTCCCGATCGTGGAAAAAAGATAGCTCCCGGGCAATTTCAGATAATTGTCGTTTACTTTTACCATGATATCATCTCTCCTGTTCTTCTCTTTATTATTTTGGAACTTTCTTTATTTTGCTTTTTATCTTGCTTTTTCTGCTGCTACTTTTATTAAAGCGTGATTTAATCATTGTTCCTTTCCCGTACATCCGCAGTACTCATATTCCCCGTCGAACACCGTGACGGCGGGCCCGGTCATATAGACTGTATCCTTGTCGGTATCCCAGGTGATCTCAAGCTCGCCGCCTAACAGTTTAACAGTAACCGTATGATCCGTCAAACCGTTTAAGATGCAGGCGACCACCGTCGCGCAGCTCCCCGTACCGCAGGCGAGCGTCTCCCCGGTGCCGCGCTCCCAGACGCGCATCTGCACCGTCTTTCTGTCCAGGACCTTCACGAACTCCGTGTTGGTACGGTTTGGGAACCTCTCATGGTTCTCAAAAAAAGGCCCGATCTGCCCGATGTCAAGACCCGCCACATCATCCATGAATACCACGGCATGCGGATTTCCCATTGACACACATGTCATTTTATACTCCTGTCCCTGTACGCATATCGGCTCCGCTATCACGCGCTCCTGCACTCTGCCCGCCGGAACCGTAACCGGAATATCCTCTGCACGCAGGATCGGAGAACCCATATCAACTCTGACCGTGTCCACCTTGCCATCTTTCATGAAGAGCTGTAGATACTTGATCTTGCCGCAACTTATGATACTTATGTCAGTCTTGTCTGTAAGCCCGTGATCGAACACATATTTTGCAACGCACCTGATACCGTTTCCGCACATCTCCGAACGGCTTCCATCCGCGTTGTACATCTCCATCTCAAAATCCGCCGACTGGGAAGGGTTGATAAAGATCGCGCCATCGCCGCCGACTCCGAAATGTCTGTCGCTGATGCGCCGCACCAGCTCCGGCTTATCTTCCTGAGGTACATGCTCCGTAAAACCGTTTATGTAGATATAATCGTTGCCGCAGCCCTGCATCTTGGTAAACTTCATAATCATCATCCCCTCCCTGAAATTTATGCAAAAATTTTATGTTTTGCCGCATATTTATGTGTATTGGGGAGCCATTTAAACCCGACTGTTCTTCGTTGTTCTTAACTATATTTGTTTAAGTTCTATACAAACACACGCTGCTTTTACTTCAATTACATCATTTATTATGGCTTGCCGATTTTCTGTTGCCAAAATGTTGACATTTCATTACAGCAATTATAAATGCATCTCGCAATCATTATTTCGAAAACATCGCATCATTTTTAGATAAAAGATATACGCAATACTGATTCATGCTGATTCCTTCTCTTTTTGAATGCTCTGCTAAAGAGCGATGCAAGCTGCGAGGTATCCTAAGCTTAAATTGACCGGAATACTCTTCCAAACCATCCGGTTCATGTATTTCTATCCCACTTTCAACTGCCGCCTCCAGCCATGCCTGCTTAGCATCCATAGCATTAGCGATTGCTGATTCTATATTCTCACCACAAGTAATACATCCGGGAAGTTCTGGAAATGAAACCACGAATCCCCCTTCGTCCTTATCTTCTACCATTTCCATACGATAATTCATTTCCAAATAATCATTCAATGTTCTCATCATTGATTACCTCACTTTCCACAACTCGCTTTACCATCTCAACATAAACTTTTTTAATCGGCTCGTGTTTAGGTATCGTGATCGGCTGAGTGCCTGCCTTCCTAAATGTATAATGACTACTGCCCCCTTTTGGAGCATTCATCACATAACCACAGCTTTCCAACACCTTTCTCAACTCGTCAAAACGAACATCCATTGGTAAAGCGCATATTCTTGCTATAAGTTTATCCCATTTTGACATTATAATACCTTCTTTCTACATTATATGTGGTGTCGCATATGGTGTCAATCCTTATTTCAAATGCTAATGAAGCAAAATTTATTATTCCTTATTCTGGCATTGCCACCTGTTTTTCATAATCGTATTTATCTTCTTTCTGCCATTAATACTGTGAGTAATGTTTATTTTGATATTCTTTTTAGTTTTTCTGCTAATACCGTTAATGCTATAATCGAAGCACAAGTATTATCAAATCCATCTTCAAAAATATTTTCTTCTATTCCTATGTCATCCATTGTGCGATGTTTTAATTCTTTATCGAATTTTTGATATTCTTCTTTCAATATTTCTATACACTCATTTAATCTTTCTTTTGAATTTATTTCTTCATTCCTGTATGTAATAATATCTCCATCTTGAAAATCAGCCAACATATTTTTCAAAGCTTTAATATCTTCTTTTGCTTTTTTCTTACACTTACGTAAATGTTCTTCAATAAAATCATTTTGTTTTTGAAGTAAATCTCTAAACAATTCTATAAATTCATAGGGTTTAGGTGTAAAATACGTTGATTTCTCTTCACCGCTAACTTCCATAAACTCCAAGTTGTGCAAAAATAAACACTGTGACAAATAAAAAAATGTATTAACAAATCTTTTTATTGGATCTTTTTCAACATTGGGGTTATAACTTAAATCTAAATTATTTATATCACCTATAAACACATCTATTGGCACATACATTCCTTTGGGAATTGATAAATTAAGACAACTATCTTTTATGGAATCCGATATTTTTCCCTTGGATACATTTATTTCGTGTGCAAATTTATTTCTTATTTTACGGACTGCATCCAACAACTTTTTTTCATCTTCTGATATTATTTGCATATAATATGACATTGTAATTTTTGAACTTAATGAAGATAATATTGCATTTCCTCCCAAAAATAATTTATTATCAATATCCTTATCAATATATAAAGCTTTTTTCAAAAGATTTTCAAGCTGTGTATCCAAAATAGAAGTGCAAACAATTACAACGGAACGACTATTTGCACCTTCAATCTCATCCTTAACTATCTTTAACCACTGCGCAAAATCTTTTCCAAAATCAGTTAATATCACTTTTACCTCCATACTCAGCAGGGCTTTCTGACACCATTAAAGACAGAATTGCATTTAATCAACATCTGCTTTATATTCCGTCAAGTACAATTATATCTATATTATAATCTCCAATAAAGCTTATAACATAATGATTAATATTATAATTCTTATGTCATATAAAATAATCTGTATAAAATTCATTTAAAACCCGGCGTGTCCCTTGTTGCTATTATCTATATTTGTTTAAATTTTATATAAATACACGTTTTTTACTTCAATTACATCAATTATTTTGACTTGCTGATTTCTGTTTCTACGCCTTTATTATAACAAATTCACGAAGATTAACAACCTACTTTTGAAATATTACACAGCAGATAAAGATGCAAGATAAAGTTTTATTTTTCTCTACTTAATTCGTATATTTTGTGTTATACTAATACCATCTTTATTATGAAAAGATTGATTTCGTGGGATACGATTAAAAAATAAAGGAATACTGGATGAGAGAAATATGCCTGTTAGACAGTTAGCAAAAGAATGCAACATCGCTTCAACGACCCTATATTCCATTGATCAACACGATGAGGATATTCGTTATGATTTTGCATTACACACTGCTAATGCATTAGATATACCAGTTGCCTCTATCTGTGATGATTTACCACATAATTTAGAGACAACACTTCCAAATCGCCCTACTATGTTTGAATATGACTTCAACAAGAAGTCATATTTCTCTAACCGCACATTGGAGATTTTTAAATTGTTTAATTATGAGGAATTTCCTTTACTAAATAAGCTAATTGCAGAATTCTATGTATTGAATAATGAATCTAGAAAAGAAATATTTAAGATTATATTATATAAACGAAACACAAGTCACACGATAATCCTGAAAAGATTTCAAATCTAAAGGAGATCAAATAAAGAACGGTCTGACTTGGAACACATAAAGTAACCAATAAAGGAGTAATCCAGATTGACTACAGAAATAATCCATATCTTACCATTTGATATAGGATGTTCTTTCTTTGAATATGAATATAATAAAAGGCATCCCAAGAATGATTTTGTTAAAAATTTATCATTATTATGCAATAATAACGGTTATGAAATAATACATGAAACCAAGCCAAATCATTTGTTATGTGTAAAAATCACAGATAATATTTTATGCCATATATTGGAATGTGGAATTGGAGTTTTTGTTTTTAAAGGTATCCAGATGCCAGAAATGAAATCTCTTCCCACAAAACTTGATAGCAATATTGCATGTAATCTATATTACAGAAAAAAATATGAACAAAATGCTATTTTGAATCAAGGCTTTTTATCAAGTAAATTATCACTCTTTATGCAATTAGTATGGAAATCTGTTGATAAAAAGATTCGCCCCTATTCCTCAAATGAATCCTACAAACATAACGGATTATCCTATATTCTATCGATATATCATATTATTGATGACAGTAACACTTTCAATAATCCAGAGTGTAATGAATTAAGCCTATTAATGAATCCTTCCATATTATCAAATATATTGGTGGAGGAACAATGGACTGCGATTGGTAAAAAAATAGAATCTTATTCTAAAAAAGAATACTTTATTAAAGATTATAATGACAGCACAAAAATCGCGGCCTCTTGGTCTGCAGTAGCCGTTATAGAACCTCATAAAAGCAATGTCATAAACAAAATAGTTGCTTATGAAGTCATGTTACAAGCAAGTTGGTTTCTATTCGATTGCATAATAGATAACATAAAGAATACCCGAATGACCAATATAGCCTTACAAAAGGAAAAGAGTTTAGCATCAAATATGTCATTAGAAGTCAGCAACATACTTAGTGCAAACATTAGTACCAATGAAAAAAATGCTTTAGATATTATCTATTCAACTTCAGGTTTTGATACATTAAAAGAAAAGCTTTTTTTACTTCTCGAAAATAGAATTGCTATTGAAGAAGCTCGCATAAATCATCGTCAAGGAATATATGGCATTATTTCTGAAATATTGCTCGTCTTATTTACACTGGTAAGTATATATGAACCTATCAAAAACTTAGCTAACGGTACATTATCAACAACTGATATAATTATTGGAATAATCATGTTAATAGTCTTGGTAGTATGTTCAGTGCTAATTATTGGAAAGGAGAAAATGTAATGAAAAATATATTATTAATAGTTGATATGCAAAATGGATTTGCAAGATATCCTCAAACAATCGCTTTAACAAATAAAATTAAAGAATTATTAGAGTTAAACATATTTGATTCGGTAGTTGCAACACGATTCTCAAATGACACAAACAGTATTTATGAGCAATTATTTGGTTGGAAAAGATTAGAAACAGAAGAAGAGAGAGCTCTTGCACCAGGTTATGAAAAATATGTTGATTATATCTTTGACAAATATATTTATAACTGTGTTAATTCAAATTTTTTACAAAAAATGTGCCAAATAAATGATGGAAAATATCCAGAAAAAATATTTATTGTTGGTGCTGATACAGATTGCTGCGTTCTCACAACCGCAACTAATCTATTTGAAAATAATATTCGCCCTATTGTCTTAACAAATTATTGTGATTCAAATGGCGGATCTGACTCACATAATGCTGGACTGCTTTGTATGAAACGATTAATAGGAGAAAAACAACTTATTGACATTGAAATAACTGCAAATACGAACTTAGAAATGTTATAACAATATTGAGGATGAGATTTTACCCCTCGAACTCAATCATCAATTTACTCATAAGCAAATATAATGATGCATTAAATAATAACGTTCAATATATTAATTGTCAATACTAATTGCATCAAATTTCGGAAAATGATGCAGTTGATCAATTCATGATGTAATTAAAAATGGGCGGGAGAATCATCTCTCCAGCCCGATTTTATCGTACAGCTTAGGACGATATTGATCCTCGCCATTTTCCTGCGCCCTGCAATCCTTCGATAAAATAATTGCTTCTCATTCAGTATCCCCAATATTAAAGCTCTACCGTTTTCGTGGCGATCTGTTCCCGGAAGCGCACATCATGCTCTACAAACAGCATAGTCGGCTGATAGGTGAGTAGCAGCTTCTCGATCTGCAGCCGGGAAAAAACATCGATATAGTTCAGCGGCTCATCCCAGATGTACAGATGCGCAGGAGTGAGAAGGCTCGCCGCGATCAGTACCTTCTTTTTCTGGCCTTCAGAATAATCCTCCATATTTTTCAAAAACTGTACCCGTTCCATATCGAGCTGCCGCAGAATTGCGCAGAACAGGCTTTCCTCCAGACCGCGCGCCCTGCAAAATGCCTGGATACTTCCTTTCAACATGGAGGTATCCTGATTGATGTAGGAAATCGTCAGTCCGGACGCAGTCTCGCAGACGCCGGATTCTATCACCGGAAGACCTGCGTTCGTGCCGTTTTTCTGCCGATCCGGCAAAGCGCACGCCTCCTGCGCTTCTTTTCCCATACCCGCTCTTTGCAGAATCAGCTTGATTAAGGTTGATTTTCCACATCCGTTTTTCCCATGAAGCGCGCACCGATCACCCTGCAGCAGATCAAAGGTCAGATTGGAAAACGCCGGGCAAACCGATCCTTCATAGGCAGCGGAAAGCTCATGGATATGGATCAACCGTTCCTTGTGGTGTCGCAGGGGCATAAGCTTCAGATCCACCGGCTCCTCCAGATCGGCAAGCAGCCCCTCTTTTTCCTCGATCTCCCGCTCGATCCTTTTTTGCATCTGCGAAACCCGGCTCTGCACTTTCTTCGTCTTCGCTCCAATATACGCGCGGGTACTTATCGAGCGGTCGTGCTCCTTCACGGGATCAAACCCGATCTTTGTCCGTTCGTTTTGGTCTGCCCACTGCGCTTTTTGCGCCGCGGACTGTCTCAGCTTGCCGATCTCTTTTGTATGCTTTTCATTCTCCGCACGCGCAAACTGATCTCTGTGCTGTTTATTCTCCCACCAAACAGAAAAATTGCCATTTTGCACGTCAATGCTCTTTCGGTTCAACACCAGCACATGATCCGTGCAGGCATCCAGCAGATCACGGTCGTGGGATACCAGAATAAAGCCTTTTTTCGATGCCAGATAATCCTTAACATTTTCTCTGGATGCCTGATCCAGATGATTCGTCGGCTCGTCGATCAGCAGGAAGTCATTCTCACCGGAAAATAGAACCGCCAGCATGACCTTCGTGCGTTCACCCGGACTTAACGTGCGAAACGGACGGTACAAAACCTCCGCGTTTTCCCGAAGCTGATCCAGCTCTGCGAGGACGCGCCACTGCTCGCAACCCGCTTTCCACTGTTCCAGAAGATCCGCTGCCGGAAGCTGCATCTGCCCCTGCGTGACCGGATAGGGAAAATAGTCAAATACGGCGGATGTGACAATGCTTCCGCTATACTCATACTTCCCCAGTAACAGGTTTAAAAATGTGGTTTTTCCCTTTCCGTTGCGCCCCAAAAACCCAAGCCTCCAGTTCGTGTCAACGGAAAAAGAAATATCTTCAAAAATATTGTCAAAGCTGCCCTCATAGGCAAACGTCAAATGATCCACAAGTATCTGTGCCAATGTCCTCTCTCCCTTCTACATAAAAAGAACTGTTTGTCGCCAAACAGTTCCATTACGCATCATAACCATACAGGGAGCCCCTGCGATCTTTTATTTGTCAGCAAAAAAGAGAGCGGTTATGAGAACATAATCCACTTTTGGCAACATGAAATCTTTTTATCTCCATGCAATCAAAAGCAAATTATCTCCTCATCTTTTCACCCCTTCCCATTTATTGACAGAATTATAACATGTGGCAAAATAATCTGTCAAACCCAATGTCATCAACTTAAAGAATATTTATTAAAAAATAATTGAAAAAAATTACATAGGGTATTTTTTTGCGTCTTTGATAAGTGGCGTTTTTTCACTGTTTTTATTTTTTCACTTTCCAATATCAATGTCAAGAATAAATGCCGCAGTAGAAAGCCGCAAAAAGAATTAGATAAAAGCGTATAGATTTACTCTATGCGCTTTTATGTTATGTTTCTAGTTTCCATTTAGTTATAAATATGGTATTGGTTAGACAAATGAGAATTTTAGTCTCATTAAAACTTTTTTATACTCGTTTAAGAATTTTAAATTCGCGTCTGCCATCAGAGGAAAATATGTTTCATATCGTTACTTAAAGCCTGCAATACCTGAAACCCTTTCCTTTCATAGAAAACGTTCCTTCCTTTATATCATCCTCCACACAGGGTTGCCTCGCCCAATCCAACATATTCTAATGTTTGAATGTACAATATCTCGTCCATTCCACTGCGTTCCGTACCTCTTCATCACCCGTGACCGTAGTTCGCAAATATTTCCGTGTCAAGGTATACCATTCCTCATATGTACATATCTGTCCATCAAACTCATATATATCTTTTTCCTGATATGTCCAGTAGTCGGTATCTCTACTGACCCACGAAAACTTCACCTCATTTATAGGTTCACCCGACGCGTCCAGTTCAAAATATTCATAATACTCACCATAATTTTCGAATCTGTCATTCTCTTTGAAGAGAAATGCCCCGTTTTCCAGCAGATGATACTCACTCATATAGCTATTAAATCCTGTGAAATAACACAGTTCATCTCCTTTAACAGTAAAAATCCAATATTCGCTTCTTGCACCGTATACATGTAATTCAGGGATTCCATCCCCAGTTACATCCACCATAGCATATTTTGTCTCAACCCGTCTTTCTGGTTCTCCTGTTGGTGTTGAAATCTTCTTTATGTCCTCCTCGTCTGCCGTCCGGTTGCCATCTATAAACTCTTGATATATCCTAATCGCCTGATTTATTCTATATTGTTTTTGGAAAGCAATAGATAAAATTCCTGCAACCAAGAATATTGTCATCATCCCTAGGACTATAATTATTTTTTTTCTATTCATCATTATCCTCGTCATATACATATATTCCGATTAATATATAATTATTAGTGACATTAACAGTACTTCTATCACTAAAAATTGGAAAGTAACAAGTCGATAAATGCGAATTTGTTTCTCTGATATTATATTATACTACAAGCAATTCCACAATCAACTGGTACACGCCCCGCCTGATTCTGCAAATACTTCCTGTTTCTATCTTCTTTCTCCTGTTCCCGCCTGACAGGCGGCACGGAAATCATATGCGGTTAAGTCCAAATATCGAAAATATTGCGCAAATGTTTGATGATTAACGATATTCACTCCATTTAGACATTGACCAGATAAGTCATTTTTGACCGCCATGAAGAAAAATTTCTTATTCCAAATTTTTATGGGAAAAACCATATTTCCAAATTTTCCCCTTTTATATTTTTTTCTGCAAACCCGCTCTAATACAGAGAAAAATAATTTCACGGAAACAAAAATATTTTTTCAACCTGTTTTTTTCCTCATTTTTCCAAATAAATTTCAACCTGTCTTTTTCACAAAAACCCAAATAAATATTTATTTTTCCAGCGCGAAAAATACGGCAGGAAATTCTAAAACAAACGGCTCGACGCAATGTTACATTTTAAGTCTTGGAGCGTTTTTGGCTCTTGGCAGATACCCCGTCTGCTACGGTACACGGTAGGCAAACCCGGCGAATCCTTTAGCCTGTAAAGTGCGCTTGTCCTGCCGTCCCGGACGCACCGGCTCTGTGTGCTTTTCTATCTCTTTCAACAGTTTTACGCCGCTTGCCTTGTTCTTCCGTAAGAAGTCCCGGCACAAGTCTGATGCCCTTGCACGGTTTATCGCCCGTCCCGGCGGTGTCTCTGCCGCAGATAGGATACGGCTCACAAGGTTATAGAAAATCATTGCCGCATAAATCTCCTGTTTCGCGTATCGTTCACTCTTGCCGTGCAGATGCGTCAGTCCTATATCATACTTCAAGGCACGGAACGATGTCTCTATGCCCCACCGCATATGGTACAGTTCCTTTATATCTTCCGGCGTAAAGTCCTCTCTTGGCAGGTTTGTCGCAAGCGTCTCATATTCCCCGCTTTCTGCAAGCCTGATGCGGACGGCACGGAAAGACAGTTTATAAGGCGAACCAAAGTCCCACCTTGCCCCTCTTGTCCTGCCGCTGTATTTCCTGTCAGCATTGCGGTGTGTCTGGATCCACACATAACCGTTTTCCTTGTCTGTCTTGGTCTGTGTCGTTGTCACCGTAACGGCAAGGTCACGGTCTAATTCTTCCATAGGGAGAGACTGTATATCTCGCATGGCAGACCTGTTCTGCTTTAAGCGTATCAGGAAATACACCCCGCTTTCCGCAAGGAAGTGGGCAATGACGTTGTAGGATTCATAGCCCCTGTCTGCAACAATCACAGACTTTTCGGGAAAAGTGTTCCGTTTGAGCATCTGCAACAATGCGCCGATTTCGTCCTGTTTCGGCTGTGGCTGGATAACGGCGTCAAGATAGACCTTGTTCACCGCATCATAAAGGGGATTGGCGTGTAACTGGTTATACCCTTTACTTGCCCCTTTCCGGGGCGGTATATAGGTTTCTGCGTCCACATCATGTGCGATATTGATGCACGTTCCGTCAACGGCATAGACGTGATACCCCCGGAAAGTCCGGCTGTCCCCACAGCGATGATTGAATCCCCATAAGATTTCCAGCAGCAGGCGGGGCGGTATCTGTTCCCGCCGTTTGGAAAAAGACTGTTTGGAGACATCTATTCCTGCATCATGCAGTTCCTTATCCAGTGTCCCGCCTTTCATGGTGATAAGAAAGAGGAGCATAGTAAGGAGCGGGAGTTTCCGTTCCCTTGTAAAGCTGTTTTCCTTTAGGCGTCCCTCCTTTCTCCACGTTTCGGCGGTATCTTTTAGCGCCTCCATAAAAGCACCTTTTATCAGGCGTGCGGCATTCGTATTCTTCATGATTAGAACCCTCCTTGAGACAATCAATGGTTACTGTCTGCGGAGAAAACAAAAAAGAAACCCGCGCGTCCTGTCTCACAGGGCGTTTCAAGTTTCTTCCTGCCGCACATACTGTCTATACTTTCTGTTGGGTTCTACTGTTACGTTGTGTTATTGTCTCTCTGTTGGGTTCTGCTGTTTCGGTGTGTTTTAATCTCTCTGTTGTGTTCTAATCGTTTTCTACTGTATTCTCTCTGTTTTTCCGCCTTATGCGACACAGCTTAAACTTTCTCCGCTGTAATTTCATCTTATGATTTTTCCCTGTAACTGTCAATATCCGGCGCACATTTTTCCACAAAAAGACGGACTCTTTTTTGGTTTTTTCGGGTTAAAAAATCGTTAAGTTGACGGGCTAAGCCGCATAAAACCGGGAAAGTTCAAAATATACCCCCTTAATTTGATGACATTGCTGTCAAACCTTTGGTTTTTATTTCATCATACACAGGATCATCTGCGCGGTCTCTACCATATTCGTGCCGCTGTCCATGCTCGATTTCTGGATATACCTGTGCGCCTCCTGCTCGGTCACGTGATTCCGGTTCATCAGAAGTTCTTTTGCCTCCTTAATGAGCGCTTCCTCCTCGGGATTGCGCTGCTTCGGTTTCAGCCTGTCTCTGCGGCGTCTGCGCGTGATCGTCCGGCACATCATCTCCACGGTATTGACCAGATCATACACTTTAAGCGGCATGGACAGGCTCATGATGTCGCCGCAGCGGCGCTCATTCACCACCGCCTGGGATGCTAACAGCAGCATATCAAACCCGTCCGGAAGGCAGTCGTGCAGTTCAGTATAAATCATGTCTGTCATCTTATAACCACATATGACAATGCCATCGTTTAAGTCCTGGATCTGGCTTAACACCTGCGCGCCCGTTGCGCAGACTGCAGTTACCTGAAAGCCGTTTTTCATCAGTACGCCTCGGATGCCTTTGGCGTCTTCCATTTTCGGCAGAGCCACGATAATATTGACCACACGCTCACCTCCCGTCCATCATATTTTGATATTCCGCGTATTCTATATTTTATAAGAAACCGCTCCCGGTAATGCTGCGGTTCTTAATAATTATTCAGATATTCGCTTATCTCCCACTCTGTCACCTGCGCGCGATAGCGATGCCACTCCTCCTTTTTTGCTTCAATATATTTTCCGTAGGCATGGCTGCCCAGTACATCCTTAACCAGCGCGTCTTTCTCCATCTCGTGTACCGCCTCGATCAGAGTGCCCGGCAATTCCTCGATCCCCAGCTTTTCACGCTGCGCCGCCGTCATCTCAAATATATTACCTTCAATACTCTCGGGCGGCATGATCTGATGAATGACTCCGTCAAGCCCCGCTCGCAGGCACACCGCCAGCGCCAGGTACGGATTGGCAGACGGATCAGGACTGCGCAGCTCGATCCTGACGCTTCCGCTCCGGGACAGGGGGATCCTGATAAGTGGCGATCTGTTCGTCACGCTCCACGCAATATAGACCGGCGCCTCATACCCGGGCACAAGCCTTTTATAAGAATTGACAAGCGGATTGGTGATCGCAGTGATCCCTCTCACATGCTTCATAATACCGCCGATAAACCAGTATGCTTCTTTGCTCAGTCCGAACTTATCCCCCTCGTCAATAAAAATATTTTTGCCGTCCTTAAACAGCGCCATATTAATGTGCATACCGGAACCGTTCACACCGCAGGTCGGTTTCGGCATAAATGTGGCATGCAGGCCATGCCTCTTGGCAATGGTCTTGACCGCCAGTTTGAACGTCATAATATTATCCGCAGTGGACAGCGCCTCATCATGCTCAAAATCGACCTCATGCTGCGCGGGCGCCATCTCGTGATGAGACGATTCAATAACAAACCCCATATCTTCTAACGTCAGCACGATATCGCGCCTTGCATTCTCCCCGAAGTCCACCGGTCCTAAGTCAAAATACCCGGCCTTCTCATGCGTTATCGTTGTCGGCAACGCATTTTCATCCGTGTTAAACAGGAAGAATTCACATTCCGGTCCGACCTCAAAGGAGTAACCGAGCGACTCCGCCTCCCTGATAGCACGTTTTAAAATATATCTGGGATCGCCCTCGAAGGGTTCCCCGCCCGGTCTGTGCACATCGCAGATCAGCCTTGCCACTTTGCCTTGCTGGGGTCTCCACGGAAATATCTCAAACGTGTTAAGATCCGGATACAGGCACATATCGGATTCCTCAATTCTCGCAAAACCTTCAATGGATGAGCCGTCGAACATACAGTTGTTGTTAAGCGCCTTCTCCAGCTGGCTCGCGGTTATCGCCATGTTTTTCAGATTACCGAAGATATCCGTAAACTGCAGACGGATAAATTCAACGTCTTCTTCCTCAACCAGCCTGACGATATCCTGTTTTGTGTAATTTTTCTTCATGATTACCTTCCTTTCTTTCTGCCATTACTGCAGATCTTCCCCTCTTCTATGTTTCTCTGCGGTACGTTTTCTTTACGCTGTCATAATATATAAAAGGCGCTCTTATCCCCTCGAATAAGAACACCCTCGTTCTCGTAACAGAATATCATTACTCCTAAGGTTTTGTCAATCAGTGCATAATCTTTTGCCGCGCGTCATACATTGTTAAAAAGAATTTCTACGGGGATATACTATGAGTTCCAAAACAAAGATCATCGTGCTCCATGTAAAAGAATTGATATATACCGGAATCTTTGCTGTTCTCGGTATTCTTTTTATTGTGCTGCTCATCATCATGTTCCTGCCGAAAGAGGAAAAAAGAGCAACCATGTCAACCGTGACGCAGACTACCGCCAACACATACATACCCGGTGTGTACACGACATCCCTGATCCTAAACGACAACGTCGTAGAGATCGAAGTGACGGTGGACGAGAAAAACATCAACTCCATCCGTCTGATCAATCTGGACGAAGCAGTGGCAGCCATGTATCCTCTGATCCAGCCTTCCTTTGAGGATCTGGCAGATCAGATCATCACCAATCAAAGCTTAGAGGGTATCAGCTATCCGGATGACAGCAAATACACATCCATGATCCTTTTAGACGCCATCACTTCCTCGCTGAATAAAGCGCTGGAAAACGAGGGCGACACAGAGGAATGAATCACGCCTCTACAGCTCCTCCAATTCTTTGAGCCATATGGAGGCACAGGCATCGGAGGGCATACGCAGATCGCCACGGGGCGAAACCGCCACGCTTCCCACCTTGGGTCCGTCCGGAAGACACGAACGTTTAAACTGCTGCGCAAAAAATCGATGATAAAAGGTTTTGAGCCACTTTAATATGACATCCTTGTCATATATTCCCTGAAAAGATCGGCATGCAATACGGTATATTTTAGCCGGCTCAAAACCGCAGCGCAGCATATAATACAGGAAAAAGTCGTGCAGCTCATAAGGTCCCACCAGGTCCTCCGTCCGCTGCGAGATCGTACCGTTCACCGGCGGCAGAAGCTCCGGGCTGACAGGCGTATCAAGTACATCCAGTAAAACCATCCGGAGTTCAGCATTATCGCAGGTATCGGCATAATACTGCACAAGATGCCGTACAAGCGTTTTCGGTACGCCCGAATTTAATCCGTACATGGACATGTGATCTCCGTTATAGGTTGCCCATCCGAGTGCCAGCTCCGACATATCGCCGGTTCCGATGACCAGACCGCCCGTGCGGTTCGCTATGTCCATCAGGATCTGCGTGCGTTCTCTCGCCTGTCCGTTCTCATAAGTCACATCGCGGTTGTCCATACTCTGCCCGATATCCTTGAAATGTACCGTCACCGATTCCTTAATATCGATTTTTCTGAGCTCGGCACCCAGAGTCGCGGCCAGCCTGCACGCATTATTGCAGGTTCTGTCGGTAGTACCGAAACAGGGCATAGTCACCGCCGTGATGCGGTTGCGCTCCAAACCCAGCATATCAAAGGCGCGCGCCGTCACAAGAAGCGCCAGCGTGGAATCCAGGCCGCCCGAGACACCGATCACGGCGCTTTTAAGTCCGGTATGCTCGTACCGCTTCTTAAGGCCGTATGTCTGGATCGCCAGTATCTCCTCGCAGCGCTGATCTCTCTTCGCACGGTCATCCGGTACAAAAGGCTGCTGTGCGAACGTCCGCGTAAGCTGTGTTTCGTCCTCCTCCATGTGGACCGGCACAATCGTATATGCCTCTCTGTTTTCCGACACGAAAGTGGACATTCTGCGCCGCTCATGCCTCAGTCTGTGAACATCAATGTCGGCATAGATATTTTCCGCCGCGAAGCGCTTGGCCTGCGCCAGTGTAACGCCGTTTTCCGCGATAATGTTATGTCCGCCGAAGACCAGATCCTGCGTGGATTCTCCCTCGCCTGCGGAAGCGTATATATAACCGGTGATCTGCTTGGCGCTGGAGGATCTGACCAGCATCTCTCTGTAGGTATCTTTACCGACCGTCTCGTCAGAGGCGGACAGATTCGCGATCACAGCCGCCCCCGCCAGCGCGTGCATGGTGGAGGGAGAGCAGGGCGCCCAGATGTCTTCACAGATCTCGCAGCCTACCAGAAAACCGCCCGCCGCATCCACCTCAAACAAAATATTGATCCCGAAGGGCACTTCCTTACCGTCGAAAAGATACTTCCCGACCGTTCCGCATCCCGGCGCAAAATGCCTTGTCTCATAAAACTCAGCGTAGGACGGGATAAACTTTTTGGGGACAAAAGCAAGCACCTCTCCGTTCTGCAGTACCGCCGCTACATCGTAGAGCTTGCCGTCCTTCTCAAGAGGCAGTCCCACAAACACCAGCGCATCGCTTCCTTCCGTAGCTTCCGCCGCCGTGCGCAGCGCATCCGCAGCCTTATTGAGTAGCAATTCCTGCAGAAAAAGATCGCCGCAGGTATATCCGGTCAGGCACAGCTCCGGAAATACAATGATCCTGGCTCCTTTTGCACATGCCTCCCCGATGCCCCGACACACTTCTTTTGCATTGTATTCGGGATCCGCCACCCTGATTCTGGGCGTCATCGCTGCCGTCTTGATAAATCCATGTTTCATGACTGCCACCTTTCTTAACACTGACCTGTCTGTTACCGGCCTTTTGCGGTTTGTATCTGCATTCGGCCGAACTTACAACTATACTCACAACTATATATTGCCCCGTTTAGAGTCTCTTTATTTCATCCACTGTAAACACATAGTTTGTATTGCAGAAATGGCAGTTTATCTCCACATCTTTTCCTTCCTCTATAAGATCCTGAAGCTCCTTTTTGCCAAGGCTGACCAGCACCTTCTCCACCCGCTCTTTACTGCAGTTACAGTAAAACCGTACCGGAAGCGTATCCGTGATCTCCAGCTCCATGTCCCCCAGAACTGCCTTAAGTATCTGTTCGGGAGTGCTGCCCTCCTCCAAAAGCGTCGTCACAGATGACATGTGTGTCAGTTTTTCTTCCAGTTCAGCGATGATTTCCTCGCTTGTATAAGGCATCAGCTGAATGATAAAACCGCCCGCCTGTTTTACGGTATTATTCCTGTCCATCAGAACCCCCAGCGCCACGCTGGAAGGAATCTGCTCGGAAGCCGCAAAATAGTATGTGAGGTCGTCCCCGATTTCCCCCGTAGTCAGTTCTATCGTGGAGGAATAGGGCTCCTTTAACCCCATATCCTTGATGACCGTCAGAACGCCCGCTCCGATCACGCCTCCCACATCCAGCTTTCCAACGCTGTTGGGCGGCATCATGGCCTGCGGATGATCCGCATATCCCTTTACATTTCCCCGCGCATCCGCCGTCACCGTCAGTCCGTGCACAGGACCCGCGCCTTTTATCTGAAGGGTCAGCAGATCCTTTTCGCCCTTCAGCATACTCCCCATCATGGCGCCGCCCGACATAAGCCTGCCGAGCGCCGCCGTGACGACCGGACTTAAATTGTGAACGCTTCTGGCATGCTCCACCGTCTCTCTTGAAGTTATGGCAAAAGCGCGTATCTGCGCGTTTGCCGCTGTTGCTCTCACCATGTAATCTTTCATCTGTCTTTGCTCCGTAAATTCCTGTTTTCTGCTGCTATGACGCTTACCTGTCCTTCCTCCCGCCCTTGCGCGCCGCCACGTAAATACGTTCGCTTACATCCGTGACCGGTCCGTGTGTGTCGGCATCCAGCGCCTCTATAAACACAAGCCCCGCTTTCCGCAGATATTCCTGCATCTGCCCAAGGCTGTATCCCCGCTGGAAATGAGTCTCCTGAAAGCGCCGGAAGACAGCCTGTCCAATGCCTGTTGCGGCGGTTTTTCCGGTATTATCCTCCCGGTCTTCCCGCACAAAAACAGTCAGATCGTATTCATTGATCTGCTCCGCTTCGTGATAATAGTTTTCCCAGATAAAGCTGCAATCCTCTCTGTTCTCCGCTATGGTCGCGTCGCCGATGACGGTCTCGTATTTGTAGACGGTATTAAAATCAAAGAGGAACACGCCCTCCGGCAAAAGATAGTTGTTGACCAGCTTAAAGGTCTGCACCATCTCTTTCTCCTCCAGCAAATAGTTAAGACTGTCACAGACGCTTATGACGGCGCCCACCGCGCCATAGAGTTCAAATGAACGCATATCCTGCAAAAGATACAGAATATCCAGCCCGGAACGGCTGCGCTTATCCATAGCGATCTGCAGCATTTCCTGCGAGTTGTCGATACCGATCATGTCATAGCCTTTTGCGGCAAAAAGCTCGGTCAGCGTACCCGTACCGCAGCCTAAGTCGAGTACCGTGTTGCGCTCCTGCAGAAGATTGCCGTTCACGGCACAACCATCATACTCTCCCGTGATCACCGGTATGACCGCCGCATTAGACGACCTGTACTTCTCCAACAGCCCCGTCAGATACTCACACCACTCCTCATATGGCGTATCGTCCATAAACGTATCATATACCTGTGCAAAATCCGTGTAAGCTTCCATCGTCACTCCCACTCCATGTCCAGCTCTCCCTGAAACGATCCGGTCTGCCGTCCGGTCTGTTCTGTCGGAAACACAAACGTGGCGTATTCCTCAAAGGGGGCGTTGTTTCCCAACGTGCCTGCCAGTTCGCCGTTTACATACAGCGTAGTCTGTCCCGGCTCTCCGATTACCGTAAGATCGGTCTGTTCACCGCGGGGAAGACTATAATCCCACGTGTAGGTCCTGCCCTCTCTGGCGAAGCCCACCCGCCCCGTCTCCGGCTCTGCCGCATAAAATGCCCATTCGCCGTATGCGCTGTCGCTCCGGGCTATCACCTGGGCGCCTTCCGCATCCTCATCCAAACGGATCCTGATCTTTACGGTATAGGAAGGCACCAATCCGACATCTGTGTCATAATCCGTAAACATACTGTATTTCCGGGCGCGCTCCATAAACTCCGCATACCCTTCATAAGCATCATTGTTCACACGGTTCCCCGCATCAGGCGCCGCCCCGGTTTCCGCTCCGGCATCCGGCCTGGCGCTCCACAGCCTCTCACACAGCACCGGGAGCGGCTGCACAAACCGGTCATACAGATCGTACTCGCATATTCCCAGATCCAGACTGCCGGACATATCGTTCCAGATCATGTATACGGCGCCAAGCATTCTGGGAGAATAAGCCGGAATGACCTCTATCGTACTTTCATCATAGAATTTATTCGGGGCCCATTCGCTGTATAATTCTTCCGTATCCAGGCGGTCATAACCGCCGCCCGGGATCACATACAGATGGTTGTTCTGCATGTTGACCAGCGCGTATCCCGCCTCGTACATATCCCGCGGATCGGCCCACACCGTACTCCATATATTCATCTGCAGACCGTCGGGATCGGGCGCCGTGCGACCGTCCATATTGCTGAGACTCCCCCACATACGCACGGTCTTCTGTTCGGAGCGCACCATATCGGCGATCTGCGAGGCAAATACCCGATAACGCTCCCCGTCACCGTAGTATTCGTCCATACCGATATTGACGATCTTCGCATCCCGAAACGCTCCCGTATCTTTATCGAGCGTCTCCCGCCATATCTCTTTCACCAACTCCACGGCGTCTTCATTATCCAAATCGATCTGATCGACTGTTTCGGGACTTATATTCAGCGCATAGGAGGGATAAAGACTGGTGATCGCAAGGGAATGCGCCGGCGTGTCGATCTCCGGGACCACCGTTACGCCGTAATCCTTCGCTTCCCTGATAAAACGGGCGAACTCCTCCTTCGTGTAATAATACTCCTGCGAGGTCAGTCTGTGCCCCCTGTCGTTTGTTATGCCGGATTCCAGGCGAAAAGCGCTGTCCGCCGTCATTGCATGTTCCGCCGTATCCGTCAGTCCGCTTGTTCCCAATATGACATTGTCATTTAAGTGCACAGTCAGATCATTCATCTTAAAGTACGACATTGTTTCCATTATATCATACAGCATATCCAGAGATACCGCCTTGCGCGCCACATCAATGCCGAAGCCGCGCACCGAATAGAGCGGATAATCCCTGATGTGTCCGCAGGGCAGCGAAGCTTTCTGCGACAGAATCTGCAGAACCGTCACGCACCCCCATCGAACGCCCGTGTCGGTCTCCGCTTTAATGATACATCTGTCACTTATTTCACAGGTATATCCTTCCCCGCCAAGTCCCTCCGCCGGGTCCGCGTATCCGAGATAAAAATCACCGGTTCCGGCATCCTCAGGACCGCCGCTTACGATCTGCGGATCACACCGGACGATCCTCCTGTATTCCTGCACAAATCGCTCCGCCACAGGCTGCAGGGAAGAATCTGCCTCCACGATAACGCGAAAGCTCCCTCCGGTTTCAAAATCACCTTCGCCGCCCCGCCATTCCGCCAGCGCGGGGATCACTGCCGGGCAGTCGTTAAGTCCCCTCTCCTGCTCCTCGGCGTCTTTTACGTCAGACAGGTCTGAATCCGCCGCGCCATCGTATGACGGAACTGTCATTTTTCTGGATACTTCCCTTGTATCTGCCGGATCAGACATGCTACTCACCCGAAATCCAAGTGTCACTTCCTTATCCTGGATCGTATGATAGACCGTTCCGTCCGCCCCGATGATCTGTTCATAGTCCGCCCCCAGGTACGTAACTTCATATCCCTCCGGCGCCTGCGGCATCACCAGATAACGGCTGCCGTCCCCGTCATGACCCACGGAAGGATCGCCCAGCATATAGGCGGCGGGCTTGTCCGCATAGACCTCGAATTCATAAAGCGATATGTTCTGATAGAAATTGGAATAATCCTCCTCGTTGTCCGACACATCAAATATACGAAGCCGCAGATACTTCAGCCTGGCAGGTTCGTCCAGAACGATTTCCTGACTGCGAAGCTCCGGCGCTCTGTCATAGGACTTAAGCGTCTCCCATTCAGCGCCGTCCGCAGACGACTCCAGCGCATAGGATATCGCATTGCATCTCTCCCATTTGAGAATAACAAAAGAAACTGAAATTTCTTCCGGAAATTCCAGTTCTATATAGTGGGATGCATCTTCTCTGTTATTCGCACTGGACCAGCGGGAATCCGCATCCCGATCGTTCCCGTCGATCGCTTTATCCGCTGTCAGTTCACCGTTCTCCGTGCTGTCACAGGTTGCCACAACGCCCCGCATACGCGCAAGGTTCGGTTCCTCCCGCGATATTCCGTTTACTAAGGCTACGACTGCCGCTGCAGTCATTATCGCCAGCACGCACACGCAGGACACAATAACCGCTATTTTTTTTTGCCCTTTCATTGTCCGTCTCATATCAGCGCGCCCAGCAATCCGTAAGAAACGATCGACATAATGACCGTTGCAATAACAATACCAAGAAGCTCTGCCAAAACCGCTTTTTTTAAGTCTATCTCAAGAAGCGCCGCGATCAGCGAACCCGTCCACGCGCCCGTACCCGGAAGCGGAATGCCCACAAACAGTACAAGTCCCCAGAACTCGTATTTTCTGATGCTGTCGCTCTTACTCATGGCGCGGTTTTCCAGTTTTTCGATCAGGCCACGGAATACTTTGATATTCTTCAGCCACTTAAAGATCTGCTTGATAAAAAGTAATATAAAAGGAATCGGGATAATATTGCCGATGATACACAGTGGAATCGCCGTAGTGATCGGCACCTGAAGGAGCGAGGATACGATCAGACCTCCCCGAAGTTCCAGAATCGGAATCATTGATATGATGAACACAACGATTTCCTTTGATACATATTTTCCTAGTGTGACTGCAAATGCTGCCGCTAATTTTTCCATATTATCTGTTATCCTTTCAGTATGTGTATGTCCTTATAGTATATGCCCGTTTATAGGAAAACTTGTGCATTAACGCACATTTACGCAGTACGCACACGATCTCTCTGCCGCCGCGTACAGGCTTCATCCCGTGATCTTCTCCAGCGTATGATATAAGGCTTCCATCTGTTCATCTGTGCCTATTGTGATACGCAGATAATTGTCTATCCGTTCTTTGTCCCAGTACCTGACATATATGTCGTTTTCCTTGAGTTTCTCAAAGATCTCTTTAGCCGGAACCCTTTCATGACTTGCAAAAATAAAGTTTCCGTATGACTTCGGGAACGTAAAGCCCAGTCTGCCAAGCTCCTTCTCCGCGCATTCCCTCGTCCTGACGATCCTGCTGCAGCACTCCTTAAAATATCCCGTATCTGCAGCCGCCGCCGCGCCCAGCTCCAGCGCCGTATAATTCATCGTGTAAGAATTGACCGAATATTTCACATCGTTGAGATACTTGATCAGCATCGGACTGCCCATAGCATAGCCGATACGCATGCCCGCCATCGAACGCGATTTCGAGAAAGTCTGCACCACCAGAAGATTATCGTATTTATCAATAAGCGGCAGACAGCTCGTACCGCCGAAATCAACATATGCCTCGTCCACGATTACTACTACGCCGCTGTTTGCCGCCACGATATCCTCTATCGCGTCTAGCGGCATCAGCACTCCGGTGGGCGCGTTCGGATTCGGAAATATCACGCCGCCGTTATGGATGCCGCTTTCCGCCGGAATATAGTCTTCCTTCCGTATGCTGAAGTCATTGCAAAGCGGCATACACCGGTACGGGACCCGGTACAGATCCGCCCAGACCGGATAAAAAGAGTACGTGATATCCGGAAACAGAATCGGTCTGCCGGATTGGAAAAAAGTAAGAAAAGCCAGAGAAAGCACATCGTCCGAACCGTTCCCGATAAAGATCCGGTCCGTACTTATTCCGTAATACGCGGCAAGAGACGCCGCCAGCCCGGTCTGTTCCGGAAACGCCGGATACAGGCGCATTCTCTCCGTCTCAAGCTCCCGCATCCTCCGTGCCACACCCGGCGCCGGCGGATAAGGACTCTCGTTTGTATTTAATTTGATCACGTCCTTACGCCCGGGCTGTTCGCCTGCCGTATACGGCACAACCCTGCGCACGTTCTCTTCCCATTTCATAACGTTTCCTCCGTCTGCAATGTCTCGTCCTGTGTCCTGTGTCCTGCGTCTTACGGCTTCCACTCCCCGGCAAGCCGCTCATATTCCGCCGCCTGCTCCACATTGCCGGCTGCGCGGTAACATTCTGCCAAACCGCGAAGCGCGGTATCGCCGCCGCAGTGAATATTTAAGATGCTCTCCGTCTCATATGCCGCATTGTAAAACCATACGATTGCTTCATCGGTATCCCGCCTGCGCAGATAATATTCTCCCAGCTCACAGCAGATCTCCGAGCAGCCGTCACAGGCCACCGCCTTCATGGCATATTTAAAAAAGTCCTCCGTGTCGCCACACAATCTGGCGGCCCTTGCCGCCACGCACGCGGCCTCCCTGATCTCGTCCACGCTTCTGTCCGTATCCTGACACGACTGTCGGAAAAAATCACGTGCCGCCGCAAAATCTTTATCCTCTCCCGAAATAAAAAGCTCCTTCGCATATATATTGTGCAGCCTCTTATCCGGCCTTATCCCATCGCTCACCATACGCGCAAAAGCCGCAATATCCCTGTCTTTATGATTCTTCTCCGGCATATGCAGGATCTCGATATCGCTGTCATAGACGGCCGGAGACAGACCAACCTGTTCATGTATCCGCCCCTGCCACCGAAATGTCCGCAGACGCTTAAACAGCTTGGGGCGAAGCTCCCTGTCATAATTATAGATCGTACCGTGCGCAAGCTGATTGGCGTAATACATCTGCACTATATCGATCTCAGGCAAAAGCGTCTCTTTTAATATACGAAAAGCCTTCCTGTTCTCATCATCCACCACCTCGTCCGCATCGGCGGAATAGATATACTCCATATTCGCCTTGGAGAAAGCGAAATTGCGGGCTTCGGAAAAATCTCCAGTCCACGTAAAATCATAGACATGCTCTGTATACCGGGCAGCTATTTCCCTGGTGGCATCGTCAGACCCCGTATCCACAATAATGATCTCATCCATCAAACCTGCGATACTGTCAAGGCATCTTGCCAGTACTTTTTCTTCATTTTTCACGATCATGCACAGACTGACTGTGATCATACGTTTTCCTTTCTGCCCGCAGCGCGTTTACCACAGCTGCACAGCCCGCCGATCAGCGATATTGCTGCCTGTAATAGACCGACCGCTCCATACGTTCGTCTATCGTGAGCATACATTTTTCCTGTCCCGCGCAGAGCATTATATCCTTATATTTATTCCTGTGTACAAAACGCCTCGACGGGCATATCCGGTACAATGTCGTATATGACAGATCCGCGATATGCTCGCCGATCACGATACGGTAACCGGCAAACCCGCGGTAAAGCCTTGCGCGTCCCAGATAACAGTACCTTTTCCCGTTCCAATTGTAGATGCGCACCGTGCAGCGCCGTATCACGTATGCGGAGGCTGTCAGGAGCACAGCCGCCGCCGTAAGACCGGCCACGATCACGCTGATGATATTGATAGAGCAACCTTCTGGCAATAGAGTCCCTTTCTAATATAAAATTAAAATGTAACAGTTTCAGATTAGCATACTCACTCGTGGATTGCAAACCGCACTTTTTTCTCGTTTACATCGCCGTATATCTCCAGTCCCGGAATGGCCTGCAGGAACTTTGTGAACTGGGAGTAGCCGTAATTCTTGGGTTTAAACCGCACATACCGCTGATGCACATTATTGCTGAGTTCCCCGACCCGTATGCCCTTCTTGCCTTTATCACTGACCACGGACTTAATATAATCTATAATCTCGCTTTCCGTCTCTATATTGTCCTTAAGCGCCACGGTGATCCGCGTATTATTCTTCACTAGATCCAAGCTGGGAATCTCTTCCAGGAATCTTGAAAGAAGACTATAACCGTAATTGCGCACATCAAAATCCGGATACTTATTCACCAGCCGGCTTCCGATCTCGCCAAGTCCCGTCTCCTTATCTTTATTCTCGTTCTCCGTTATGATATTGATGATCGCACTCTCGATCACTTCCTTGCTGATGGACGTGGATTCCTTATCGTTTCCGCCGCCCGCAGATGAGGACTTCTTTCCTTTACCGCCCTTGCTCGAAGAGCCGCTCTCCTTTGCGGACGAAGCCTTAGAAGACCCCTGCGCATCCTCCGGTGCAAGCTCCTCCTCATCCTCATCGATCAGATTCTCAAGAACTGTGAACTGGGAACATGCCGTTCTGAAAGAACGCGGGGTCTTTTCTTCGCCCATGCCGACCACCACCATGCCGGATTCCCGCAGGCGGATAGCCAGTCTGGTAAAATCGCCATCGCTGGAGACAATGCAGAACCCGTCCACATTCCCGGTATACAGAATATCCATTGCATCTATGATCAGGGTGGAGTCCGTCGCATTCTTCCCTACCGTATTGCTGAACTGCTGCATAGGCGTAATGGAATTCTCAACCAGCTTGGTCTTCCAGCCCTTGGCGTGCGTACTGGTCCAGTCGCCGTAAGCTCTGCGGTATGTGACGACCCCATGTCTTGTCATCTCATCCATGATCGCAGATATATATTTAAAAGATATATTATCCGTATCAATAAGTATCGCAAACTTCTTATCTTCCATATAAAGACTCCTTTCCAATTATATATTTATCTTTCCGCTCTTCCCGCTTGTAACCGCCTGATAATTACCTTTTTACTTGTAAATATCATGCGATATTTTAAAATTTTCAGACTTTTCGTATATTTTCGTTGTATTAAATCTGCATTTAGCTGATGGCGTATCCGAATATTTATGTTCCCACGGCCGGGCATCAGCAAAAACATTTTTCACCGGCTCCGTACAAAAATTTAATCATTTCCAGGTGTCCGGCAATACAAACAGCATTTAAATAATGTGTGTTACGTTAATGATAACAGTGCAAATTAAATATTTTGTCTTTCGCCAATCCCTGTTTAATTTCTTGTGTTATTCAGTTCTTTCGCAATTTTGCCATATCGGAATTATCCTGTATTTACGGCATCTATAATGTCCCGTCCGATTTTCCGATCACATACGCCAGACTTCCATTCCACGCTTTCGGGCGCCTGATGCACCCGCTTACACGCGCCGCTGCTCTCCCCTGCATCCGACTTGCCGGCAATCATTTCAGAGTCTGGCCCGTCTTCATATTCAGATACTCTTTGATCAGTTTTACACAATTGTCCCATCCGGTTTTGGAACTGTTAATCATCAAATCGTAATTTAATGCATCCTTCCAATCCCTTCCACGAGTGTAATATTTATAGTAATCAGCCCTGTACTTGTCCGTTTTGTGTATCAATTCTTTCGCCCTGCTTTCCGACACCTGCATTCTGTCCATAACAGTAGCAATACAGTCCTCCCTGGGCGCGTCCACAAACACGCTGATCACGTTCGGCTCATCCCGCAGGATATAATCTGCGCATTTGCCGATCACTACAAACGATTCTGTCTTGGCAAGTTCTCTGATAATCTCTGACTGGATATTAAAAAGGTTAATATCCGACGTAAACTCCTTATCGCTCGGTTCCACCACATATGTGTAGGGAATCTTCATCAAATGCTTCATCGCATAACTGCCGCGGAGTTTCTCGTCTACCTCTGCGAAAAGCTGCTTGTTGATGCCGCTGTACTCCGACGCCATGTCAATAAGCTGCTTCTCATAACACGGAACACCCAATTCCGCCGCCAGCTGCGTTCCTATCGCCTTGCCGCCGCTGCCAAAGCTTCTTGCGATCGCGACCACATAATTATTCATATGTCATTCCTCCTTATCAGTAAAGTTCTCTGATGCCAGTACCATAAATCATTCCGGGAGAATTACGAAGTAATTCTCTGACGCAAGCCGCCGGGCTTGCGTCTATTTTACCATATTCCGGAAGCAAATACAGTAAAACATTTCGGAAAAACCAATATTATTAAAAATTGCCAAAGGACGCCGCGGTCAGAAAAATCCGTTGGAACATTTCTTAATATATAGTAAAATGATAAGTACACTACCAAAGATGGGAGCGGCAGATGCACATGAGACAGGACAAATCCGAACGATCAGACAGGACAGGCATATTAAACAAACATGATAAACCAGCCGCAGGACGACCAAAAGCACTTCTTATTGCTGCCGCAGCACTGACGGTATGTGCCGCCGTAATACTGCTTCTCGTCGGCGTTCTGGCGAAACGCACCGCCGCGCGCAGCTGTACAGTAAACGTCATAGCTTATTCCGAATTGGAACAGGCGACCGCAGAACCCATGCCGCCTGCACATAACGTCTACGACGCCCCGAGCGTGCCTACCTATATCACGAAGATAGACGGCCTATATTTTCTGGTAGACTGTTACCACGATCAGATCATCTACCATGATAACCTGGAAGATCCGTTGACCGACTGGCTTGTTATGACAAACGAAATCAATAAGGGCCATACCATAGCGGGAGACGGCCTTGTCTATCTGGCTGACGATACGGAAAACAACCGCATCCTCGTATTTGAGAAACAGGATGACGTGTTTGTCCACACACAGACATTCACGAATATCGGCAACAGGCCCCACTATATTATCTATGACAAGAACACGGATACCTTCTACGCCTGGAGCTCCATGAGCGGAGAAATGTACCTGTTTCGCCACGAAAAGGGCGACAGCCGTATGTTTTTAAGCGAAATACGCCGCATTGAACAGCTGAACAATGTGTACGTCCGATCTTTTACGATCATGGCAGATGAAATATGGTTTGTATCGGGCAGCTCTAGCATTCTGTGTGCTGATCTTGATACTTTTGAGATAAAAAAGACATACCCTGTACCGGATTCCATGACGGGCATGATACAGCTTACGCGGATAGAAGATTACTACTATATTACCATATCCACAGACATCACAGGAAATCAGGACTATGCAACGATCATACGCACCCGCGATCTGTCGGGACTTATGCAGGGAGATTACGAAGATATCTACGAAACTTTCATCGGCGGTGGCACGCCATACTATATCACCGCTATTGACGGCGCCTACTATCTGACCGAACACAGGATCCCGGGCCACTCGGTCTGGAGATTCCGTATACAGGACAACGAGCTGACCGATGTGGAGACGGTCTATTGATAGGGCGGAAGGCGCAGCTTCAGATACAACATACCGTCTTCATACCGCGCGAAGATACTGCCGCCCATCTGTTCCGTCAACTGTTTTGCAATGGAAAGTCCCAGACCCGTAGAGGTTTTCCCATTCTCCACCGTATAAAATCTGTCGAACAGTCTGCCCATCTGTACCTCATCCATTGCCGAAGCATGATTGGCAAAAACAACCTCGCAATTCTCATATAACGTGATCTGTAAATCACCGTCGCTGTATTTAAGCGCATTACTAATAATATTCTCAAAAATACGGCGTGTTATTTTATCATTAACTCTTGATTTAATCTTTTTGTCCGGTAAATTTATGACCGGTTCAATACCCTTTCCGGTCAGCGCGCCATAAAAAGCAAGCACGCTTTCCTCAATCAGTCTGCCGATATCTTCAACCTCCCCGGCCTGCTCCTCCACCTTCTTATCAGATTCAGGCGCCGTCAACGCATACCGGAACAATTCTTCCGCCAAATTGCTCAGAGCCTCGGTTCTTTCAGACAAGATATTTAAATAACGTCCGATATTTTCTGATGTCTCTTCTTTTTCAAGTAGTTCCAGATATCCCCGGATCGCCGTCAGCGGCGTCCGGAGATCGTGAGAAATGTTGGTAATTTCCTTTTTTAACGCCAGACTTCCCTGTTCGTACGTACGGCGTTTGCCACGCAGAACGCCGATCTCTTCGTTCAAGCCCTGTGCCAGCGCAAGCATCGCCTTATCGCGGCTGGAAATATCCAGCAATGTATTAGTATCCGTCCGGAGCCTGTACGCAACGCCGTCCCTGATCTCGTACGCCGCCTTTCGCATAAGTATTATTTTCACGGCAAGCGCTGCCGCCGTCCCTATGCTGATCCCAAGCAGGCTCCATACCCAGATACTGATTGACATTGTTCTTGTTTACCTTTCTATCAAATCTTGATTTAATTATTCTATATCCGTCTTTTGGAAGGCAGAAATCCCAATTATAACCAGCAAAACCGCCTCCACAGACAGGCAAATCAAAGCCGCTGCAGATAGTCTGTCGTTACCTGTCGTCACATAGACGGCGGTTACAAACGGTACGGTCTTTTCCAATACGCGCAACAGCCATCCCGCCGACTCCCCCAGGCTTATCAGTTTATTAAAGCATTGCATCCCGACCGCCAGAAGCGCCAGCGACACCACGACATTGACCGACATCGACCTTGCTTTATTCTGATCCAGCATCTCCACCAGAACAAAAAGTGCTGTATACACCATCACAATAACCGCGCTGCAGGCCATGCCCAGTACAAAATTGCTTATCTCCAGCATCTCGCTCCCTATCAGAAGCAGCCCCGCAAGAAGTCCCGTCAGATGATAGGTGGCGCACATCAGCCATCCGGCGCCCAGGCAGGTCAGGTAGTCAGCCAGATAGATATGGGAGCGCCTGTGACCGACCATGATCTTGTTGCGTATCGTGTGGTCACTGTACTGCGCATGCAGAAAAACCGATGCAAACACTGCCATGACAATGCCGATGGCAAGAAGTCCGTTAAAGAAATAAAGGTTCCAGTTCTCACCGGATTTTCTGCTCTCCAAAGCGCTGCAGGCACTGACATAGGCCGCCACCGCATAGCCCGCCATAAACAGCTCTGCCAGCAGAAAGATCCGGCTTTTTGCAAGTCTCACCATATTTGCGTTAAGCAGTCTGCTCATGCGTATCACCTCCGACCAGCCTGATATAGTACCCTTCCAGACTTTCTTCTTTTTCCTGCGCGGAAAGCACCGTGCAGCCTTCCTCGGCCAGTTTGCAGACCAGAGGTGTTATCTGTATGTCGCTATAGATCTCCGCCGTATTTTCCGCCACGAAACAGTATTCGGCCTTCGCCTCGTCCAGCACTCGCGCAAGAGTGCCGCCCGCAGAAACCGTTACACGAAGGGATTTTCTGCACGCCGCTTCCAATTCTCCCGCCGTCATCTCCCTCACCAGGCGGCCCTTGTGAATAAACCCGTAGTGCGTTGCGATCTTGGAGAGCTCCTCCAGAATATGGCTGGAAACAAGTATGGTTATCATCTTTTCCCGGTTCAGTTTCAGCAGCAGCTCACGCATCTCGATGATCCCCTGCGGATCTAATCCGTTAATAGGTTCGTCCAGGATCAGGAAATCCGGATCGCCGCAAAGCGCCACTGCAATTCCCAGACGCTGACGCATTCCCAGCGAAAAAGCACCCGCCCTCTTGTTACCCGTATCATTCAGACCCACAAGCTGCAGCAGTTCATCGATCCCATCCTCGGACGGCAGTCCCAGGATACGGTATTGTATGCGAAGGTTATCCCGCGCCGTCATATCCCGGTACAGCGCCGGCAGCTCTACGATAGCGCTCATGCGCCGTCTTGCCCGCGCAATATCCTTATTCCGGTTCTGCGCACCATACAAAGTGAATGTGCCGCTATCAGGCTTCTGTAAGCCGGTCAGCAGGCGGATCAGCGTAGTCTTGCCGGAGCCGTTGTGTCCCACCAGACCGTAGATCGCTCCTTTCGGAACGGTAAGAGACAGACCGTCCAGCGCTTTTTCGCGCTTGTAATACTTGCACAGTCCGTTCACTGATAAAACAGTTTCCATATTAGTACCTCCTTCCGGCGCATACCTGCGCCTGCTATAACAATAGCACCGAAGGGTTAAGAAACCGGTTAAGATAAAGATTAAGATTCCGTTAAGATATTGCGCGGCAGATCCACGGCGCGCCCCCGTATCACGGGTCCCGCAGCCGGAAGCCGATACCCCATACCGCCTCGATATGGTCCTGCCCCGTTGCCTCACGCAGCTTTCCGCGCAAATGACTGATATGTACTTTCAACGAGCTTTCCGTACAGTCCGGCGTATCCACGCCGATATGATCCAGAAGGGCGGAGCGGGATACTACCTGATTCCGGTTCAATAACAATAATTTTAAAATTGCATATTCCGTCCGGGTAAGCCGAATCTCCTTATCCGCTGCAAAGCACTGGCCCGAAGCGGCATTTAGCATAATTGGGCCATACTTTAACTGTGATTTAATTTCTCCGCTAGCGCTGTCTGATGCGGCATTCCCGATAGATGTGCAATCTCCCGCACCCCGGTCATTGTCCGCCTGCCCTGTCTGCCGCTCCTTTCTCATACGAAGCTGCACCGCGATCCGCGCCATCAGTTCTTTACCGGAAAAAGGCTTCGTCACATAGTCTGCGGCGCCGTTAAGAAGCAGCTGCACCTTGTCGTCCACGCCGGCTTTGGCGCTCATCACGATAACAGGGACATCCTTCAAATACGGTAACACATCCTCACCGCCAAGCCCCGGTAACATCAAATCAAGAAGCACCAGATCCGGCTTATTTTCACGCAAAAGAAGCAGTGCTTCTGTGCCGGAATAGGCACGAAGCACCGCATATCCTTCTTGTGTAAGCATCTCTTCCAGCATATCTCCTATGCTGGCATCATCATCTACGATTAGAATCCTTTCCATCTATTCCTCCGGGACAGATACGCCCGCCAGTGTCTCATCAACACTCACAATGCCGGGCCCTTCGCCTGCTGCCGTGGCATTCTCCGCAACCTCCTGCGGATCATCATACTCTTTCTTTTCCTCGTCTTTCCAGAGCGAATCGTATTCTTCCCTTTCCTCTTTCATGCGCTTAGCCATCTCTCCAACAGCCTTAGCCATCTGATACAGCTCATTGTCGAAATCCATCAGTTTCTTCTCATCTGCCTGCGGAACGGTTGCACCCTTCATGATACGGCGGGCAACTTCCATGATCTTGCCCAGATCCTCCGCATACTCCTTGTATGCATCCGCCTGCTGCTGTGACGACACCGCATTGCACTGTGCACAATACTGCTCTGTCAAATCGTCCAGATAATCCTGATACTCTTTCTGCTTGTCATTAAGCGCTCCGATAGACAGCTCCAGCACCGCCGCCTCTTTACTGAACGCAGACTTCTCCACTTCATCCTCTGTCTTTTCGATATCGGATCGTAAGGATGTAAGCTGCTTTGATAACGCCTGTTTTTGTTGCTGATACGCCCTGACCTGCTCTCTGTAGATCTGCTGCGCTTCACCGATCTTCATAACATATCACCATCCATGTGTTTGGGCGGCTGCACCTCTCCAAAACGGTTGCCGCCAGGCTTTCCGGAAAACCGAAACGGTCCCCCGCATACTTCCGTGTATCAATATGTATATCGGCCGATTTACCTGCAAAATTAAGGCAATATGACAGTATAATATGAAGATAAGGCAGCGTGTATGCCGGACTGACAGGGTCTGCCAAAACCGATGTTTGCCTGCTGTACCTGCCATATGCAGCAGTCCGGTCAAACGCCGCTCTCATGATCCAGATGATTATTGTCACGATAAACCATGCACGCTTTCTATGTTTTTTTGTTGAATTTTCCACCTATATGTGATACATTAAGTCACAAAAGCAGAGGGTAAAGCCGCCTTTGGCTCTACGGCTTTCCCATATAGACAATATTTCATTAAAAAGGCTTGGTGATTGGTATGAATGCTGGAATAATAATGGGTTTGGTTGTTATATCGATTGTAGCTGGAATTATGATTATTATTGGCATTTCTCAGATGAGCAAAAAAGATAATCCAGTAGGGTTTTATAATGTTATAGATCCGCCTAAGAAAGAAGAAATATCTGATGTAATACAATGGAATAAGAAACATGGAATAATTTGGATCGTCTATGGAATATGTATAGAATTTGGTTTCTGGTTAGGATATGTTATGCCTGTTGAAGTGTTAGAAATGGTATTTATGATGGGAGGAGTTATCATTCCATTGCCATTTATGGTTATAAGGCATCGCAAGTTAGAAAAAGAGTATAAAACTTAATTCATATCCTCCGCTTCACTTCCATATCTCCGTTCGTAATTTCTTCCCTGCTCGGACTCGAAAATAGCTTGATCAATATGATTTATTTTTGAGGGAAATTTTATCCCCGTCAGAAATATCGAATTCTTATTTCGAGAAATATGATATATAGCACATTTCGTTTGATAGTTCGACATAAGTATATCATGTTTGCCGCAGCACACACTTGTAACATTTTGGGGGATATTATATAATTAAGCCGAAATTTCATTATAAATACGGAGGAAAATATAAATGTACATAAAGAATATTGCCGCGCCAGCCGTAGCAATAGCGATCATGGCAGCCGGACTGCACGGCTGCGGCACAGCACCGCAGGAGACGGAGCTTGAACAGCCTGCCGATCAGACAGACAGTATAGAAAGTGAAAGTGAAACCGACACAGAAGATACCGCTGATACTGCGGCAGAACAGCCGGCAGAGGAAGACACTTCTGCCGAAGAAGAGAATACTGAGGTAGAACAGCCAGAGGAAACGACTCCCGAGGAAGCGCCGAAGACCGTGTCGGAAAATACCGCAGCCGAATCGGAACCTGAATTTGAGATCGAGCCTATGGATGAGACGACCATGTATGCAACACAAACTTGTAACGTGCGCAGCGGTCCCTCAACTGATTACGATGCAGTAGCGCAGCTGACCACAAATCAGGAAGTTACAGTCAATGGTAAAGTAACAGCGGACAATGGTAAGCTCTGGTATGTCATAAAGACAGATGATAATAGCACACAGATGGTTAGTGGCAGTTTATTATCTGACTCAAAAGTAAGCACCAGCAGCAACAAAGATACAAGCACAAGCAGTCAGAGTGGCTCCACAGCCACGGGTGGTTCCACGACACAGGCACCAAGTGATTGTGCAGAGTCAGATTGCAGTATATATGATTACAATTTCTGTGACTTTTCAGATTGTGAAGGTTGGACAGATTGTGCTCCAGTTAGTGATTGTGGACATTATTGTGATGGCATAACAGCCGAATAAAAACACTTGCAGTAATCTAAATATTATGTTACATTAAACATAAAGAAGGGCATCTGCGGTAACAGATGCCCAACGGACTACCGATAGACGGTTAGCCCGATTCAAATGATTATGACAAAAATAGTCGCCTCACTTTAGCGGAACAGGGCGGCTATTTTTGTGTCTTATTACTATCTTTGCCAAAAGAGTATCCGATTCCAAAGCAGGTCAAGCCGAAGCTCAGCACCGCAATCATTCCGAAAATATCCATATGGCTCAGCCCTCCTTTCTTAGATTCTCTTGCGAGTTTCTATGTAATCGGAGGGGCGCACTGCGTCCGGTGGACGCAGGTTTTGCGCCGACCGAAACGTAGTGCAGAACACAGTCCCTCCGGAGAGGGCTAACCGCCTACCGTCTTGTAGTCCTAAAATAATATTAACATAATTTTGAAGATTGTCAAACGGAAATGAATCAATCGCCTCAATGCGATACTGATGATAAAGTGTCTCTATTATTGCTATAAAAATATATAATATAATAATTACAGAGGATAAACACATGGAAACATTATACAAATACAGTCAATTCAATATCATAGCGAAAGAAACTGATGATAAGCTTCTGCTCTATAATACCTACTCGCTGCATTATCGCTGGCTGAACAAGTTTGATTTTGATGATATACATAATAAAAAGAATATCAGTACAGGTGACGTGCCAATTTATCTTGCCGAGGAAGGCTTTATTGTGCCAACATCTTTAGATGAAATTCAGCGCCTGAAGGATGATGTAAAAGAGAACCATAAAAAAGCGGATTTCATGTTTTTATCAATCTTTACGACACTGGCATGTAATTACAGATGCAGCTATTGCTTTGAACAGGCGCACTTGTGTCAGACAGAACACATGACGAAAGAAACGGCAGATGAAATGATTGCCTTTATCAAAAGAAGGTATGCAGAGCATTCCTTTACAAGACCTCTCAAAATCAAATGGTTTGGCGGAGAGCCTCTGCTGAATATGGAAATCATAAGATACATTTCAAAAGAATTAAACAACAATCATATAAAATTCAGTGCAAAGATGTATACGAATGGAAGGCTGCTGACAAAAGAAACTGCACTGGAATTAAAAGACCTCGGCGTAACAGATGAAGTGGTTATCCCCATAGATGGACTGGCGCCAACCTATGCAAAGTTAAAAGGCTGTACAGAAGATGATTTTTATAAGACGATACAGAACATTAAGGATTGTGAAGATATATTGAAGATTGTACTTCACATCAATGTATCGGAGACAAGCAAAAACGATGTGGAAGCATTACTTCATTTCATACGCAGCGAATGTCAGATTAGATCTTATATACAGATCGTGAGTATAGCGCCGCAAAATACAGATGAGATCAGAGAGGATAACCATATTGCATATGACGACTTTCAAAAGGCGTCAGGAATATTGCAGAATAGGCAGACAGCGATCAAAAGGTCATTCGGCTGTGAGGCACGTCACCCTGATTATTATGTGATAGGCACAAAGGGAGAGCTTTATATCTGTGAACATTTAATAGGTCAAAAAGAATATATAGTTGGAAACATCAAGGACAGGTCAGAAAGGATTGACAGGACAGGTACGATCTGGGATACCGACAGGATCATTGACGATTGTGACTCCTGCCCGATACTTCCACTATGTTTAGGAAACTGTACCGCGGAACGATATTTAGATCACATAGACTGTGAGCGGGAAAAGCGCACACAGGTTGTAGTAAACAAACTGCTGAAACTGGCAACAGGAACAGAACTAAAACAGCCTGTTCATATTTGATTATAAAGATGCTTCTCTTCATCCGGTTTATCAATAAGCACAATATTCTGCCCCATGCGCAGACAGCCGCAGGCGTCCGAGCGCGCGGAATGAGCGCCGGAGAATCCGCAAAACGGACGCCGTCAACGGCTATGCGCTACGGGCAATATTCTCCTTCCTAATCTCCTATCTGCCTTCCTTCATGATCCAGATGATAATTGTCCCGATAGATCAGCTCCGAAATCGGCACGATCTGATATCCTTTTTCCTCCAGCGTTGTGATCAGCGTATCTAAGGCATCCGCCGTGTACTTCGCACCGTTATGGCACAGGATGATACTGCCGTTGCCGAGATGCTTGTGCTCCGTGACCGTCTTAATGATGGAATCCACGCCATAATCCTTCCAGTCGAGAGAGTCCACATCCCACTGAATCGGATAGTAGCCGCACTCCTTCGCCACTTTTATGACATTATTGTCGTAATCGCCGTAAGGCGGACGGAACAGGAACATTTCGTATCCTGTCAGCTCCTGCACCTTTGTATGTACATCCATCAGCTCCGACCGCTTTTCTTCATCGGAGATCTGGCTCATATTTTTATGATTTTCGCTGTGGTTGCCAAGATCATGCCCGTCTGCCAGGATCCTTTTCACATCGTCCGGATAGGATTCTACCCACCCTCCTGTCATAAAAAAAGTAACTTTCACATTGTGCTTCTTCAAAATATCCAGGATCTTCTGCGTGTCCTCATTTCCCCATGCCGCGTCAAAGCTTAAAGCGACTTTCTTTTCATCGGTCTGTACGCAGTAGATCGGCAGTTCCCGCCCGTTCACGGTGTTGCTGACCGTAATGGAATCCGGCAGCATCCGTCCCACGCCCTGGAGCAATGCGACAGTCGCCAAAGCAAACGCCGCCGATTTTGCCACTTGCAGCATAACCGTCTGTACAAAATTTTTTCTTTTGACATCCTCTTTAGTCTGACCGCCTGTGTGAACGCTGCCGCCGCAATATTGTCCCCGGTATTCCGATTCCTGAATCGGTTGTGTCTCATTGAGCCGCGTCTTATGCCATTGCTCACCGTATCTTATCCCTTCACTTTCCCGTCCGCCGTCTTTATGCCTCTGTGCGGACCAGGCTTTCACTTCTTCCGGATCGGGCCACACGCCCTGGTTACTGGCATTGGCATCTCTTTGAACCTTCCCTTCCAGTTCATGCAATGCCAGCCTGATTTTATCATTCCATGACATTTTGTATTTACGCATAACAATACCCTGCATATAGTTGTTATTAAAGTATATGCAGGGTAATTTGCATCTTGCGATAAATTTTATTTGTTTTTCTTCATACGCTCCAGTTCGTCCTCTATGGCATCCACCCTGGCTCTTGTCTGCTCGATCCGTGCGTCCTCCGGCGGCTGCTCCTTAGCCGCATGCCGTCTGTTTCCGAAAAGGATCCGGGCAAGCAGTCCCGCCCCGCCGAATATCAGCACCAGGATCAGCGCCCATTCATATAATGTGATCCGCGTCAGGTGAATATTAGTCGTCATAATGACGGCCAGGATAATGATCAGTATTCCTGCTGCCGTAAACGCCTTGGACGCAAAGCTTCCTTCCGAAGCAAACATCCACACCACGCCTATGATAAACGGGATCATGATAAGCCCGTTGCTCATGTACATCCCGCCGATTCTAAATCCCATCCCGAACAGTCCCGAGGTCACAGTGACTTTCTGTGCAAAAATAAACAATCCGGCAATAAGCATCGCAAGCCCTGCCAGGAACTGCAGCAATTCGTTTTTGGCCCTTTTCATTTTCACCTCATTCTGGAGCGTTTTCGCGACAGGGCGACGCGAATCTCAAATTCGCGTCTGCCATCAGGGGAATTTGTGACACTCCGGCACAAATTCCCGTGTGAGAAATCAGCACATCCGTGTGATTTTTACGCCCCGCACATGATTATATCTATGTAAAAAAGTATAGCTGATTTTTCCCTTTCTGTAAATCCGCAAATCTGCCGCTTTAAAATATTATGGTATTTTAATATTGTGTTGCTTTAAAATATTACAGGCAGTGTCACGAACATGGTAAAAAATGTATTAAAAAATCTAAAATATTCAATTTTCCTCTTTACAAATCAGTTAAAATACCGAAATAATATATGTAGAATATCTATGTCTATATGGCGCCATATGCCGATACGCAACTTTATGAAGACATACTGACACAATACATAAGACACGGAAGTCGTAATTTATAAGAACATGGAGGGAAAGAAAATGGGTATAGGATTAAACGGTTTTAATTCCGGTTTACAGGACACTTATTCGGCTCTGCTCGGCGGAACAGGCAGCAGCGCATCGGGTGCATTCACGCTGCTTACGGACTATGCTTCCATCAAGAACGGCAGCTACGGCAAGATGATGAAAGCCTATTATGCCAAGACTGCGGAGGAGGAGGGAACCGCTTCCAAGAGCAGTTCCAAGGACAAGGAAACGGACGGCGCTACAGCCAGCGCGGCGCGGAAGATGTACGAGACAGCTTCCGGTATGAATTCCCTTGACTACAGCGAGGAAAATCTTGACGCGCTGTATGACAGCGTTTCCGCTTTTGTCAAAGATTACAACACGATGATCAAGAACGCCTCCAACAGCAAAATCGATTCGGTCAAGGCACAGGCGGACGCCATCAACGATATGACCTATTCCAATTACAAGCTGCTTGCCAGAGTCGGTATCACCATGAACTCTGACCGCACGCTGTCCATCGACGAGGACACCTTCAAGAAAGTCAACAGCAAGACGGGCGCGACCAACGTTCCCACTTTAAAGACGCTGTTCCAGGGATACGGCTCCTATGCCGACAAGATCACCGACAAGATGAGCAAGCTGTACCGCACGGCCGGCGAGGGTGAAGAAGTCACTTCCGCCAAGGCGAAATATGCCGGAAGCGCAGGCAGCTACACTCCGGCGGAGAAGACGGACGATACCGATGAGACCAAGCAGGCGCCCGGTTCTTCCAGAACTGCCAAGGATGCCGCATCCGCGACGGCGGCAAGCGCTCTGTACAAATCCATCGAGAAGATGGGCGCTATGCAAATCGACAATGACAACAAGGACAATATCTTTGACGCATTTACTTCTTTTGTCAAAGATTACAACAGTCTTATGAAGAACGCCCTGGAGAGTGTGAACTCTAACGTGATCCATCAGGCGGATTACTTAAGGAATCTGGTAAACGGCAACAAGAGCGCGTTTGCAAGGATGGGCGTAACCATTAACGGCGACAATACCCTCTCTATCGACGAGGACAAATTCAAGGATTCCGATATGAGCAATGTAAAGGATCTGTTCTCAGGCGCATACTCCTTTGCTGAGAAGATGACCGACAGAGTAAACCAGATCTACAAGTACGCAACGCAGGGCGACACGCTGGCAGATCAGACATACACAAGCCAGGGCGCGTACAACGCCAGCGGCACAGGCTCTGTGATCGATACGACGATGTAACACATAATAGTGCGACTTTGCGAATGGCGCGCGTTGAACTGTTATTAAAGAAGCACCGGAAATCCGGTGCTTCTTTTGGTTCTTAATATATGGTATATTTTCTTCGTCTTACGCGAACGGATTCTCCGTCGGGTACGGCAGACTCTTGGGCTGATTGTAACCGATCTCGCTTACATCCACGCCGATATACTTGAATACTTCAAACAGCGCTTTGCCGAAATGTCCGAACGCCACTGCGCCGTGATGAGGATAATTCTTCTCGATCAGCACATGACGGTAGAATCTTCCCATCTCCGGAATAGCGAATACGCCGATACCGCCAAAGGATCTGGTAGCTACCGGAAGTACCTCGCCCTCTGCAACATATGCGCGCAGAATATTATCGGCTGTGCTCTGCAGACGGTAGAATGTAATATCACCGGGAACGATGTCGCCTTCCAGAGTACCCTGGGTCACTTCCTCAGGAAGCGTTCTAGCCATGATCATCTGATACTCCATGCTGCACTTGGACAGCTTCTTGGAGCAGGTATTGCCACAGTGGAAGCCCATGAACGTATCGGTAAACTTGTAATTAAATTTGCCCTCGATAGACTCCTTATACATATCCTTCGGTACTGAGTTATTGATGTCAAGCAGCGTAACGATATCATCGCTGACTGCCTCGCCGATAAACTCACTTAAGCATCCGTAGATATCCACTTCGCAGGATACAGGAATACCTCTTCCCGTCAGGCGGCTATTCACATAGCAGGGAACGAAGCCGAACTGAGTCTGGAATGCAGGCCAGCATTTGCCGGCGATAGCAACATACTCACGATACCCTTTATGCTCTTCGATCCAGTCAAGCAATGTCAGCTCATACTGCGCTAACTTAGGCAGAATAGTGGGCTTATTATTGCCTGCGCCAAGCTCTGCCTCCATATCCTTAACCACATCCGGAATACGGGGATCGTCCGCATGCTTATTGAATGCCTCGAAAAGATCCAGCTCAGAATTCTCTTCGATCTCTACGCCCAGGTTGTAAAGCTGTTTGATCGGTGCGTTACATGCAAGGAAGTTAAGGGGCCTAGGACCGAAAGATATGATCTTTAAGCTGGACAACGCTGCAACGGCGCGGGCGATCGGAATAAACTCATGGATCATGTCTGCGCAGTCCTCGGCGTCGCCTACCGGATATTCCGGAATGTAGGCTTTCACGTTACGAAGCTTTAAGTTATAGCTTGCATTTAACATACCGCAGTATGCATCGCCACGTCCCTGAACCAAATCACCCTGGGACTCCTCAGCAGCCGCAACAAACATCTTGGGACCTTCAAAATGCTTTGCAAGAAGTGTCTCGGAAATCTCCGGTCCGAAATTGCCCAGATAGATACAAAGTGCATTACAGTTGTTATCTTTTACATCCTTGAGAGCGTTCACCATATCGATCTCACTCTCAATAATGCAGACGGGGCACTCGTAAATATCTGCCGCATCGTATTTTGCCTTGTAAGCTTCCACAAGGGCTTTTCTTCTGTTGACTGCAAGAGATGCCGGGAAACAGTCACGGCTTACAGCAACGATACCAATTTTTACCTTGGGTAAATTGTTCATAGTTTTATATCCTCCTTATATGACCGGCGCCGCCGGCAAATTTGCTATTCCCTGATATCCAGATTCTTTCCGATAAGACCGATGTGCGCTCCCGCATCCAGTCCGCCTTCCGCATGACCGATCAGCCATTTGTTCTGCGCCGTGATCAGGGAGTCCTCCCATCCCTCATGTTTCTCTTTCAGCGGATAGTTAGTTCCCGCCGGCAGAACGATGCCAACCTTGAAACCGCCGTCATTTGCACTGCAGGGCGCATAATGCAACGTGGTCGCATAGATTTCGACCGCGGTTCCTTCAGGCACCAGAAAAGCCTCCATCTTGGATGTATCGTAGGTGAAATCGTCCGTAATATCCTGCTGCATCCCCAGAATCAATACAGCGTCCGTCGCTGCAACATTGATCTCTGAGCTTCTGTGGTACTCTACAGCATTGAGTTTGTAATTATGCCCGTTACAATAACCCACTTCTATAGGAAGTTCGCCGTATGTACGTTTCTGCAGCTCTTTAGCGGTCCCGGTAGCTTCAAGCGCCGCTATGGACGGCTCATATGCCACACCGTCCGGCAGAGGAGTCTCTCTCCTGATCGCTTCCACGAGCTCGCTGAAATCGATCCCCTGCACAACCCTGCCATATTTACGAAAAGCAGGATCTGTGATTTTTTTAATCTCCATGTTACCATACCCCTTTCTCTATTTTGATTATACAATGTTGTCCTCTGCTGTGTGCATTTGTGCCTCATGCCGCCCGATCACAGTATCTTGTCGAAGAGCTCCTTACACGCGGGATAGATCTGCTTAAACTGCTGATAACGCGCCTCATATCTTTCCACAAGCTCTGCCTCCGGTTCCACCGTATCCACAACCTTGACGATCTTTGCCGCAGCCTCTTCCACATTGGCGTACTCGCCGCATGCAACTGCTGCCAGCATCGCACCGCCCATTGCCGGACCTTCCTCGCTCTCGATCACGTCCACTTTCAGGTTCATAATATTGGCGATCATCTTTTTCCAGAGCGGGCTCTTTGCACCGCCGCCGCATATCTTGGTCCTCTCGATCTGAATGCCGAGGGACTTCGCAACCTCCAGCGAGTCACGCAGGGCAAATGCCACGCCCTCCAGAACCGCCTGCGTCATATCGGCTCTCGTCGTATCCATCGTCATGCCGATAAAAGTGCCCCTTGCATTGGGATTATTATGCGGGGAGCGCTCTCCCATCAGATACGGCAGGAAGTACACGTGGTTGGTTCCCAATTTTTCGTCCGTGATATCCTTCTGCTGCGCCGCATAGTCTGTCGTTCCGATGATCTCGTCCATCCACCACTTATTGCAGGATGCAGCGCTTAACATGCAGCCCATCAGATGATAATGCCCGTCCGCATGCGCAAAAGCATGCAGCGCATTATATTTATCCACGCCAAACTTATTTGAGGAAATAAAGATCGTTCCGCTTGTACCGAGTGAGATATTGCACATACCGTCGCCTACCGTACCGGTTCCGACCGCCGCCGCCGCATTGTCGCCAGCGCCTGCCGCCACTTTCACAGTTTCCGGAATGCCGAGCTTTGCCGCGATCTGCGGGAGAACGCATCCTACCGTCTCGTAGCTTTCATATATCCGGGCAAGCTGCTCTTCCTTTACGCCGCAGATCTCGCACATTTCCTTGGACCAGCACCGATTCTTAACATCAAACAGAAGCATGCCGGAAGCGTCTGAAACATCGGTGCAGTGAACGCCCGTAAGCTTATACGCGATATAGTCCTTGGGAAGCATGATCTTCCTGATCCTTGCAAAGTTCTCGGGCTCCTTATTCTTCACCCACAGGACCTTGGGCGCTGTAAATCCGGTAAAAGAAATATTCGCCGTATACGCCGAAAGTTTGTCCTTACCGATCACGTTATTCAGATAGTCGCACTCCTCCGCCGTTCTCCCGTCGTTCCACAGAATCGCGGGCCTGATCACTTCATCGTTCTCATCCAGAATGACAAGACCGTGCATCTGTCCGCCGAAACTAATACCCGCGATCTGACTCTTGTCCACATCAGCGATCAACTCCTTAATACCCGCTATACTCTGCTCATACCAGTCTTCAGGCTTTTGCTCAGACCATCCCGGATGCGGGAAGTAAATCGGATATTCCTTAGACACGATATTCACGATCTTGCCGTTTCCCTCCATCAATAGAAGCTTAACGGCACTGGTTCCCAAATCAACGCCAATATACAGCATAAAACCCCTCCTTGCATTTATTATTCAATCATCAGCTGCAACCCCGCATATCCCGCATGATAACAGTCTATGCCGTCCAACCGTGCTTTATGACCGTGCACGTGCACGCTTTATATTAATTTTATGATAATATTTGCCCAAAAGAAAATCAATATAAAAATAAAATTTCGTAATAATACACAAATACTGCATCCCTATATTGTCTATTTCCACTTTGTTGACTTGCCGGCATCGATGTGCTACGCTTTATCCGTAGCTGACGCACAGCACAATGTATGCGCCGGAGCATCCGTAACGAAGCTGACGCACAGTGCGCCGCAGAAAGGACTGTTGACCATATGGCAACCATCAAAGAGATCGCCGCCCTGGCAGGCGTGTCCCGCGGCACGGTAGACCGTGTACTCAATCACCGCGGCGACGTCAATCCGCAGACCGAACAAAAGATTCTCGAGATCGTACAGAGCCTCGATTATAAACCGAATAAGGCCGGGATCGTTCTCGCCGCCCGCAAGAAAAACTTAAAGATCGGCGTGGTTCTTCTGGGGCTGGGCACCGTTTTCTATGACGATATTCTGTCCGGCATACAGCAAAAGGCTGCGGAGTTGTCCGACTACAACTGTTCCGTCCTTGTCAGGCAGACTTATTACAGCCTAAGCCAGCAGCTTCACGCTATCGACGGTCTTATGGCAGAAGGGATCAACGGTCTTGCCATCTCTCCTTACAACGATCCCTCTGTCCGCGAAAAGATCAATGAACTCTATGATATGGGGATACCCGTTGTGACCCTCAATACCGATATTGAGAACTCCAGGCGCATCGCATATGTTGGCAGCCATTTCTACCGTTCGGGCGAAACCGCCGGCGGCCTGATGCGGTTAATGACGCACGGCGATGTGCGTGTCGGCATCATTTCCGGCTCCCGCGATATCCTGTGCCACACGGAACGCATTGCAGGCTTTCAAAACGCCATTGCCCCGTGCGATAATATCCGCATCATAGATACGCTCAACAATGAAGACGATGAGACCAAAAGTTATGATCTCACGGCCGGCCTGCTGAACAGGCATCCGGAGATCAATGCACTGTATTTTACCGCCGGAGGCGTTTACGGCGGATGCCGCGCCATAACGGATGCCGGCCGCGAACATGACACCACTGTCATTACTTACGATATGGTCGATACTACTCGGGAATACATAGAAAAAGGACTGATCGCAGCCACTATCTGCCAACAGCCCTTTTTACAAGGTTATAAACCTCTGGAAATACTCTTTGCACACCTGACGTCAGGCGACATGCCTTCCGACGAATACAACTATGTTGATATCGATATCCGCATCAGGGAGAACCTGTAAGGTGCAGAAACTGTTCTTCAAACTGTTCCGCCGTTGAAGGTCTTCCGAAATAATACCCCTGTATCATATCCGGATGTGTCTTCATCATCTTATTAAGCTCATCCTCCTTCTCGATTCCCTCCATACACACGGAAGAACCGAGACTGTGCACCATATCTATGATATGGGTAATGATATTGTAGGCATGCGCATTCTGAAGCGCTTTCATAACAAAGCTTCTGTCGATCTTTACCGTGGTTGCCTCTATCTCCTGAAGGTAACGCATATTGGAATAGCCGGTTCCGAAATCGTCAAGCGCGAAATCATAATTCTTTTCTTTAAGATGCTTAAACAGATCTTTGATCCTGGTATCCGTCTCTATGTATCCGCTCTCTGTAAGCTCCAGCACCAGGCTCTCCGGCGGAATGCCCACTTCACTGATGCATCCGTCCACATCATCCAGAAGATCGCTCTTATGCACCTGCACATAAGACAGGTTGACATTGATATGAAAATCCGGAATGATCTCTCTCCATTTCTTACACATACGCGCGGCCTGCCACA
>CANQNN010000009.1 GCA_947625205.1 uncultured Lachnospiraceae bacterium
ATTTGTCAATATTTATTCTAAAAAAATCCCACACCACATTTTCTGTGATGTGAGATTTTCTTAACTTAATGCCATTGTCATAAGGTCCGCAGATATTTTGCGCACCCAGAGTCTCGAAGAATATATCATTGACAAAGTCAAGCCTTACTACGGCATGACCCAATCTCAACTCAAGGCACATTTTGGCATAGAAAGCAATGCAAAGAGCTTAAACAATATACTTTTGGCTCGAATGCTGAATGTCCAGGGTAACATTGCTCATACGGAAGAATTTCAAAAAGCAGGCATTATTCCAAAGACTATCCGGGTGGAGCGCGATGGAAAGATAAAAGAAAATATGTCTTTCCCCACATTCGATTTTATTGAACTGAGTCGCGAAGAGACTTGGGAAGAATCAGAACTATACAATTATCTGGCCCCTACCAAATTTATGTTCGTCATCTTTCAAGAACGAGCTGATGGGCAGTATGTGTTTGATAGGATCAAGTTCTGGAATATTCCGAATGATGATCTGGACGAGGTAGGTCGTGTGTGGTCACGCACTGTGCAGACCATACGCAGAGGTGTCGCCCTTATTCAAACGCCCCGTGGAGTCAGCAACGATTTACCAAAGCAATCAGAAAGTCCTGTCGCACATGTGCGGCCGCACGGAAGGAATGCTGCTGATATGGCGCTTTTGCCAGATGGCCGTATGATGACAAAGCAATGCTTTTGGCTGAACAATGGGTACATAGAAAAACAAATCAGGGAGGGACAGTAATGGCAGGATATGTATTTGCCATAGGTGGAGATGCCGATCCTATCGATGTGATACGCGAATGCGCAGAAAAGGGGGTGTATTCAACCCACTTAAATAGTTTGTCACCAATTCCCTTTGAAGGAACGCTTGCGGACTATATCTCTATGAAGCCAGGTGACAATATCTACTTTTTCTGTAAAAGAAGATGTTATGGGATAGGAGAACTTGTTTTTGTAGGGCCTGATTGCAAATATTGCAATTATCCACATTCCTCAAGAAAAGAAGTTTTTTCGTATGAAAACATTTCCGATGCTCTATTGGTAGACTATGGAACTGAAAGTCCCGACTGCCGCTGGATCTGCACTTTCAAAGGCGCGCCCTATTTTTTTGAAGAAGGTATTGATATAGATGAAATATTAACATATAGACCTTATACTTTCAAAATGCTACGCGCATTTTGGAAGGTATCTTTTATCAAGCTTGGCGACGAAGAAAATGAATCTTTAAGAGAGATTTTTCTATTACGGCATCAGCGTGAGATCCAAACACACACGGGTATTTTCCCTGAGAATAGTAATACCCATTTAGCCATAAAATCAAAAGACCTTACTAATTACATAATAACTCCTCAGGATATGCTATATACTTGCACGATCGGGAACAGAGCAAAGCATGAAATGGCTCTGGAGGCAACTGTTGTTTATGATTTGTGTCATAATCGTATTCCGTATTTAGGAAGTTGGAATTATGTTTCTCATCAGGTCATTGCCTCTCCGTTCAAGCCTATCGATTATATGGACAAAATTGATGTGCTGGCAATAAGATATTTACCTAATACATGTATCCCGTGTAAATATTTAGTCGTAGAACTAAAGAAAGATCTAGCAGACAATGATACGATCGACCAAGTTTTAAAATATGTCGACTGGGTCTGCTCAGAGTATGCTTATGGGGACTATGGATCGATAGATGCATGCATCATAGCAGCAGAATTTGCCGATAATATAACATCGTACTATCATAAGGTCGCACAACGATATTATACTCTTGGGAGCCACCCTGTTCGCAATAATCAATGGCACAGTCTGACGCTTCTAAAATACACATATACTAACGGAGAGATAATGTATGATGATGCTACTCCACACATTGTTGTCCATTAAGGGGAATACTTTATGAAACATCCCAAATCTTACGATTCTACTCCTGAGACCCGGGAACGAATGTCACACGTAAAATTAAAAGGCGGCAAAGCCGAAACCACCTTAGCAAAGACCTTATGGCATCGTGGATATCGGTATCGCAAAAATGACAAACGTCTGCCAGGATCCCCTGACATAGCCATTCTAAAATATCATATTGCTATCTTTGTTGATGGTGAGTTTTGGCATGGAAAGGATTGGGGAACTCGGCGGGATAGATTGCAACGAAATCGCGAATACTGGATAGAAAAAATCGAAGAGAACATGGAGCGTGACCTTCGTAATGATCAAATGCTCACTCATTCAGGATGGTTACCTATCCACTTTTGGGAAAAGGAAGTCATCAACAACTTGCCTGGATGTATAGACGAGATCGAGGAAACTATCATTTCACAACTAATAGATAACATGGACTATTCTGATTTGACGAGATCATTTTAAGGCCAGATCTTTTCACTCGTTGCTTATTCATTACTTTGCGCCTCCATATGTGAAAAAGCAGCGCTTTCATACGTCTTTCTCCTTTATCGGCTTAGTCAACACACACTGCAAATGACTGCTGCCATGTGAGGCAACAATTACATTTTGTATAAATTCTTTATCCTCTTCGCCAAGCTGTTTTATTCTATTCAAAAAATCACTTTTCACCTCTTCTATATCCATCTCCAGCAATTCCACATCAAAATTTCCGGGCGTTTGGATGCTTTCCACACAAAATCCGGACCTCAGCGCAATAATAGGAACATTTAGTGTACTAAAAGCATTTAAATGCATTGGCGGTAATATATTGCACGCCAAAGGTCTGGGAATATTATAAGAAAGATTTTCCATCTCCAGCGAGTAGTCATTCGGTGTAGTGAAAATCATGGCGCCTCCTTCCCGTATAACTTTATTTAGCCTCGTAAATACAAAATACGGATCGATCAGATGCTCCACTAATTCCGAATGCCATACAATATCAAAACGCAGCTGTGTCTCTTCCAAAAAGCTCTCCACAGAACTGCAGATCAGATTTAAGGTAGGATCGACTTTTCTTATAATGGCATTTTCATTCACGTCCACGCCAAACAGACTCAGCCTCTTATGAATGCCGATCTGTTCGGCCCGCGACTTTATGCGCGCCAAAAAACTTCCATTGGAACACCCCACATCCAATATCGCGATCTCTTCACCGGGCATTTTCTTCGCAAAAGCAAGTATCGTCTCCACACGCGTATCCAGAATGGCATTTTCTTTCTTCTCTGCCCTTTTCGCATAAATATCTTCCAACATTGTATTACATTTATAATTATTATAGTAGTCATCCAACACTTCCTGGGTCGGACATGGATTTACATATAAAGAATGGCAGCGCATACATCTCGCGACTCCCCATCTGTTCTGAAACTTTTCCTCTTCTTTGTATGCTTTCGCGCCACAAAAAGGGCAGTTACGCTGTACAAAATATTTTTTCACCCCCCCCCTTTCTTTCAGCGCATATTTGTCATAAACGGCGATCCCATCAAGAATTCTCTGCTCACCAATATCATGCGCCTCCTGATATGTGCGGCTTTCCGATAATTTTCTTCTCATATTATCCTATTACCTCCTAATTTATTCTTTCTGTTTCTCATATTTTTTTCATATAATTAAATGCTTCGCCTCACGTACACTTTCGGCGGAGGCTGCATATGATCACCTTGAAAATCATTCACATCATATATCGCGTTCCTAAACAACGGATCTTCCGTTCCTGCATTGGAACAATAAACGTGATCAGTGACTTTCTTGCATTCAAACAGCGTAAAAACAGTCCATTAAGATGTGGTAAAATAAATACCCCCCCCCTTAATATTTGACCGTAAAAAACACTTCTTTTATGGCTGAACGTGGTCTAACTTAATAGCATTCATTTCTGAACGCCTATCTATCTATAAAACTCATCTTCAATTCCATAAAAGAATAGCAATTGCCTTTCTTATCTTTGTGCTACCGCTATTTACCGCCGCCGTGCCCGGCATCGATCACAACGCACGGGCGGGGCCCGTTCGTCTCTACTTTACCGGAAAACACCGTTGACACCATATGCTTTGCTCCGCGTATAATAAAGCAAACCGCCACAAGCATAAACAACAGCAGCAAGGCTCTGACCAGCGCATCCCTGTCTCTCAGGTTTTTCTTCATATTTATGATCCCACACACATGTACCTTTATAAATGCATATGAAGAAATTCCCGGAAAAATCACAGAATTACTACTGGTTCATATATCCCTCGATCACATCCCATACGTCCGCCGTCTCAAATCCCAGCTTCCACTCCGCCACGCCCGCAATATTATACTTGCTCATGATATTCAACTTCACACGGATGGACGCCGCATCTTCCAGCCAGACCTGATGCAAGGTGCCGTCGGACTGATATTCCCCGTAATTCTGACATGTCTCTTCATCCCAGACCGTTGTGATATCATGATCTGCGATATACTGTCCGGCCACTTCCATGCCAACCGCCTGACTCTCGACCGCAGTCCCCGTTGTATCCCATATTCTTGTATAAAATGGTATCGCATTGATCACCTTATTGGCAGGCACTTGGGCCACTGTGTTCTCGATCCCTTTCTCCACAAAATCAATGGACGCCACAGACCCTGCCGTATCGCTTCCCCTGTAATGCTCGTCATATCCCATGATGATAACATAATCCGCCACGATGCCTTGTTCTTCCCTGTCATAATGATCGGTGTTGCCCATCGGAACATAATTGTCCACAGACAGCACGATACCGTGCTCCCTGCAAGGGATCGACAACTCTCTGATAAACTCGATGAAAGGCTCTCCCGCATCAAGACTGATATTCTCGAAATCCACGTTGATACCGTCCAGCCCATACTCCAGCGCCGTATTGATCAGGCCTTCGATCAGATGCGTTCTGGTGCTTGTCCCCGCCAGAACCTCATATGTGTCTACGCCCTCGTTCGTAAAATTGTCTATAAGGCCCCAGACCTCCAGCCCCATATCATGCGCTCTTGTTACATAATCCTGCGTGGCAAAGCTTGTAAAATTGCCCGCATTGTCGCTTAAGGAAAACCACGTGGGCGATATGACGTTGACGCTCTTAACGTTCGCCATTACCGCAGAAAGCGTATCGTTGCCCGCTGCATTCGCAACCGCATGCCATGCAAGATTGATCTTGTGGTCGCGCGTACTGGATTCGTAAACCGGTTCAACGTAATCCGTTACCGGCGCCGGCGTCTCCATGACCGGCTCTCCGAGCCTCTTATTCTCCACATATCCGATAAAAGCATCTTCGGTTTTCACCTTAGTCCATTTCTCCATCTGCTCCAGGACAACGACCTTGTCGCCCTCGGAAACATCCGTCAGGATATCGCTCTTGATACCGCCCTGGTAGCGCACCTGCGTATCCTTGGTAATGAGCGCCGTCTGACGCCCGTTCCACTCGGTATATACTTGCATATGGTTCGGTTCTGTATACAGCATATAGGAAAAATTGGCATATTCCTTCACAAAATCCGCTGCCACGTACAAAATATCGCCTTCGTATCTTGCAACCACATAATCACGCTGGCTCTCCGTGTCTCCCACCGTCACAGACTGCGAACCGACCGGCGTGCTGATGACAGCGTCCGGGAGCGTATATAATAGAAGATTTTCCTTCTTGTCCTCATAAAACCTGTCGTTAAAATATTTATGCACGGTGGCAAGATCAAAATAACACACGCCGTCCCACAGTCTGGCATGTTCTTCGATCTGCCCGTCCTGCAATATGATCGGCACATCATCGCTGCCCGTAATGCCGAAATATTCTGTCAAATCAGCCCGTTCTTTAGAATAGGAATATTTTTCTATCAGTTTAGATCCGAATGCCGCTGCTGCCACCACAATAATAAGGACGATCGCGATCAGCGCCGGGATTATTTTTTTCATATGTCCAGCTCCTTTCCAACCGTCCTCATTATAACAAACTATTTCCTTTCAGTCATTACTATTTTGACTTTTTTCGCAGAAAGCGCAGTTTATGAATGTGCGCGATCCGGTAATGATCCGCATAGGTGCATCCGTTTATGTCTGACATCGGCGCGGTACGCCCCACAGCACCTTGAAAGCGGGAACTTCCTTAAACATTTGTCCGGTCCTGTGTATAATATATTACGTTGAAATTATGTCTGTTTTTGCATATATTGGCGTAATTTACCGATTTCATCCTGAATTTTCATCCGCCAAAAAGAGCATCGTGATACACTAACGGCATAAAATATATATAGGATGCCAAATAGTTTGGAAGATATCTCCGACATGCAAATAAATAAAAAATAACTGTATAACCTACTCATTCCTTGTGAATTATAATTGTGAAAACAGGAAGAAATAAGATCCGGTTCAGATCAGGCACGTTGCCTATAAGACTCTCTCCGCCGCAAAAACGCTTATTGCCGCGAAGAAAAAGATGTTATTTATGAAATTTATGCACGCTGCCTCCTTTCGCTGCCGATTACCGGAGACATCTTGTAGGTTGATTATATCCACAAAATGACAAAAAATCAACTATTTTCTAAAATAATTAAAATTTTTTAAATACTTTATGCACACTATTGACTAAAATTGGCGCAAAGTATAAGATGAACTTGATTAAAAAGGATGTGATCATCATTATGAAAATAGAAAAAGTAAATGATCAGCAGATACGTTGCACACTCACCAGAGAGGACCTGGCAAACAGGGAGCTTAAGATCAGTGAACTGGCATACGGCACAGAGAAAGCCAAGAGCCTGTTCCGGGACATGATGCGTCAGGCGGCGTATGAATGCGGTTTTGAGGCTGAAGACATCCCTTTGATGATAGAGGCGATTCCTTTGAATTCGGAATGCATCGTGCTTATCATTACCAAAGTGGAGGACCCCGAAGAGCTGGATACCCGCTTTTCCAAATTTGCACCGTCCGTCCATGAGGATGAGGATTACGATGAGGACGAATCAGCGGATATCACAGAGACTTTTGCCGACAGCGCCGATGAAATGCTAAATATGCTTCGGAAGATGAGCGGCTCCGCCTCTTCGGATTCGTCTGACAGAACAGCTTCCGTCTCTTCTGACGAACCCGCGCAGCGCTCCACGCTCAAGGGCACTAATGAAGCGCAGCCGGCCAGCCGTTTATTCTCTTTTGCCACACTGAACGATGTGACGAGACTGGCACATGTGGCGGCATCCTCCTATAAAGGCGACAATACTCTGTACAAAGACGAGACAAACGGCAGCTATCTACTGCTGCTCACCCCCGCCAGACAGAACGCGGCAGAATTTAACCGTGTCTGCAATTTGATTTCGGAGTATGGCAAACCGGAGAAATCAGTCCTGTCCGCCAGAGCATATCTGGAAGAGCACTACGAACCCCTGATCAGGGAACACGCTATGGAAGCGCTGGCACAGATATAGACACAGATATAGAGGGATACCGTTCGGCATCCCTCTTAGTTATTGCGCAGATACATCCGCACTCCTTCAGATTCTTTATTATCTCCGGCAGGCTTTCCTGTGCTCTTATACCGCCGCGATCTGACGCATCAGCTCGTCCACATCGATGCCGTGTACCATCGCCGCTTCCTCGAGTGTCTCCCCCTGTGCAGAAGGACATCCCAAGCAGTGCATACCAATCCCCATCAGTACGGGTGCAATATCGGGATTTACATTCAGCGCCTCGCCGATCGTCATATTTTTCGTAATATCTGCCATGTCTGTATACCTCCATTCATCCGCTTCGCGGAGCGTTTTATTTTGATATCACGTATGTAGTATGCCACATACCTTCATATTTCAATAGTATAATCCTAAATCCGCATTCACGCAAGCCGGATATGCCAGAACCCGCCATGTCTTTTCCCATATTTTGTGTCTGTAACTTTTTACATACATTTTTCACAATTTTTTCATAAGAAAATCATGTTTTGTATGCGAAAAAGTACAAAGGCTGTCTTGACTCAAACGCTTGATTTAACATATAATATGTGTACCAGATAAGCATATTTTGTGGCATTTCACAAAAATGCCGCGAATTATCAAAATAATTTATAATAGGAGGCTTTTCAAAATGAGACCAGAATGGAAAGATTTTGTAGGCGGTAAGTGGGACAAAGAAGTCAATGTCCGCGACTTCATCCAGAGAAACTACCATCCGTACGATGGTGATGAGTCCTTCCTTGCAGGACCTACACAGGACACTAAGGACTTATGGGCACAGGTTCTTGACCTGCAGAAGCAGGAGCGTGAGGCAGGCGGCGTACTTGATATGGATACCAAGGTTGTATCTACTATCACATCCCACGGTCCGGGTTATCTCGACAAGAGCAAAGAGAAGATCGTAGGTTTCCAGACAGATAAGCCTTTCAAGCGTTCCTTACAGCCTTACGGCGGTATCAGAATGGCAGAGAAGGCATGTTCCGATAACGGCTACGAAGTTGATCCCGAGATCAGCGAATTCTTCTCCACACACAGAAAAACACACAATGCAGGATGCTTCGATGCATACAATCAGGAAATGAGAGCGTGCCGTTCCGCACATATCATCACGGGTCTTCCGGATGCATACGGACGCGGACGTATCATCGGCGACTACAGACGTGTGGCTCTGTACGGTATCGACAGACTGATCGAAGACAAGCAGGATCAGAAGGATTCCACCGGCCGCGTAATGACAGACGATGTGATCCGTCTTCGTGAGGAGCTTTCCGAGCAGATGACCGCTCTGAAGCTGATGAAGGAGATGGCTGCTTCTTACGGCTGTGATATCTCCAAGCCCGCATCCAATGTACAGGAAGCGATCCAGGCTACTTACTTCGGTTACCTTTGCTCCGTTAAAGAGCAGAACGGTGCGGCGATGTCCCTCGGACGTACATCCACTTTCCTTGATATTTACGCTGAGAGAGACCTGGCGAACGGCACCTTTACTGAGGAGCAGATTCAGGAATTCGTCGATCACTTCATTATGAAATTAAGATGCGTAAAATTTGCACGTACACCTGAGTACAACCAGATCTTCGCAGGCGATCCGGTATGGGTAACGGAGTCTCTGGGCGGTGTCGGCGTAGACGGTCGTCCGATGGTAACAAAGATGAGCTTCCGGTATCTGCACACACTGGAGAACCTTGGTCCTTCTCCGGAGCCGAACCTGACAGTTCTGTGGTCCACCAGACTTCCTGAGAACTGGAAGAGATACTGCGCTAAGATGTCCATCCAGACTTCTTCCATCCAGTATGAGAACGATGACTTGATGCGGGTAACGCACGGTGACGATTATGCGATCGCATGCTGCGTATCCTCTATGGTTGTCGGCAAAGAGATGCAGTTCTTCGGCGCGCGTGCTAACCTTGCAAAATGTCTGCTGTACGCATTAAACGGCGGTATCGACGAGGTAACCAAGAAACAGGTTGGTCCTAAGTACCGTCCTGTTACCGGCGATGTTCTCGATTACGATGACGTTATGGATAAGTTCATTGACATGATGGAGTGGCAGGCTGACGTCTATGTAAACACGCTGAACATTATTCACTATATGCATGATAAGTACTGCTATGAGAGAGCGGAGATGGCTCTTCATGACAGAGACGTTAAGCGTTACTTCGCAACGGGTGTTGCAGGTCTGTCCATCGTAGCTGACTCCCTGTCCGCTATCAAATATGCCAAGGTTGAGCCGATCAGAGACGAAGACGGCGTAATCGTTGACTTCAAGACAACCGGCGAGTTCCCGAAATACGGTAACGATGATGACCGCGTAGACGAGATCGCACAGATGATCGTACACAAGTTCATGACAGCGATCAGAAGACATCACACCTACAGGAACGGTATTCCTACAACATCCATCCTTACCATTACTTCCAACGTAACATACGGTAAGGCTACAGGAAACACACCTGACGGACGTAAGAAAGGTCAGCCGTTTGCTCCGGGCGCTAACCCGATGCACGGACGTGATACCCACGGTGCAGTCGCTTCCCTGTCTTCCGTATCCAAGCTTCCGTTCAATGATGCACAGGATGGTATCTCCAATACCTTCACCATCATTCCGGGCGCTCTTGGCAAAGAGGATAAGGTATTCGCAGGCGATATCGAGCTGGATCTGAACAAATAAAAATGATTTCCCGGCGGAAGGGAAATGATTCCGCCGGGAAATCGGAAAAAAATCCATATATGAAAGATTTTTTTCCAGATATAGATATATTGAAGGAGGGAAAGAATATATGGATAACAAGCAGATGATCGAGGATTTTGTCAAAATGATGGATTCCGGTATGGCGCAGGGCGTCGGACACGTGAATGTAGACGTTGATGACAATTCCACTGCTTCTAAACAGGTTGAAACTATGGGGTGTACGGATTGCTCCAGAACTCCATTGGCCTGCAGCGTGCCGACTCTCCATGAGGGTCTGGACGATTTTAAATAGCATTAAGCCGTGCGGATTTAAGACGCGACAGCCCGTAAACGAGCAAGCGGAAGTTGCGAAGCTGCGCGCTTGCGAGTATGCACGGCTCAGCCCGTAAAATATAATAATAATATAAAAGGAGGATTTTCACTATGGCAGCAGCAAAAGCTCAGGTAGATAACTTAGTTTCTTTATTGGATGGCTACGCAACCAAAGGCGGTCATCACCTCAACGTAAACGTACTCAACAGAGATACTCTTCTGGACGCTCAGAAGCATCCCGAGAATTATCCGCAGCTGACGATCCGTGTTTCCGGTTACGCAGTAAACTTCATCAAGCTTACACCGGAACAGCAGGCGGACGTTATCTCCCGTACGTTCCACGAGTCCATCTAATTGCGGTTGGACTGTGACAAGCGGTATGACGCCTGATCAAAACGGCAATACACAAGGCGGCACATGAGATTTCATGTGCCGCCTTATTATGCGCAAACCTATGCCTTGCGCAGATACCAGTTATATCCTTCAAACACCGCTCTCCAGTGCTTCGTTGACATTGGACTGCATTATTCTCTTTCTCGTTCTGTAATTTCTCTGATTTTCCATTGTCTATTTTCTTTTTCCAATATGATACAAATGACAAAATCTTCATTGGTTGCCGACACAGCTTCTATTTTCAACTCATCATTATTCATCTTTATTGCGGATTCTACCGGAATTTCGAAAGAGAATCCTGAGTCATAAGCATCTTTCCTATATAATCTTCCCTCTTGTTCTATAATAATTGGCTCATTTCCGTCTGTACTCTGCAATAGTATCCTGTTTGCCGTATCGCTGGTATAGACCTTTGTCAATAGTTCTTCTAAATCATCAAGAGTCTTGTATTCTCCCTCTATCAAATAGTACTCCGATCCTCCTATAGTGATTGCATCTTCTCCTAGGTCAACAAAGCCTGTATAAAATATACTCACTGTTTTCTCATAATCCTGCATCATACTTTTCAGTATTCTATTTGCTTTGTTTTCAGGCATATTTATATACCACAAAAAAGTGCAAAAAAGAATAACTGCCACACTTATGGCTATAAAGAGCAATCTTTTTTTCATATACAACCCTCCGTTAAATGAATCATACACAAAAAATCAAGCCACTTTCCAACATTGACTGTACCATAAAAAAGAGCATCACGCCGCTTCCTGTCATAATTTATATATTTTTTTGTAAAAATTAACAGGGACATGACCGAAATATGTCATGTCCCACCCCATTTCTTTTATTGTGTTCATTATTTTGACCCGTCCAATTCATTTTTCATTCCTGCCATGTACAGGATCAGATTTACACAAAATATACCATCCTTCGTCGTGACAGCCATTGTGCCATTATACTTCTCCACAATCTTCCTCACATTTTTCAAGCCAATCCCATGCCAGTCTGCAAGAGGTTTTGTCGTCTTAAAGGCAATGCCGTTTCCGCGGCTTTTCTCTTGCACGATGCGGGAATCCTCAAAGCTGTTCTCGATTTTTACCTTTAGAATACCTTTTCTAAGCGTTATATTAACTCCAAGATATTGCTTTTCTGTCCGCTCCGCCGCCTCGATTGCGTTTTCTAACAGATTTCCAAGCAAGACATTGACGTCAAACGAATGCCGTACTTTTTCTGGCAGCATCACCTTGACGTCTACCGTTTTCAAATCTTTCTCTGCCTTTTGCAACATATAATTGAGTACACTGTCGATTTCCATATTGCCGGATGCGATCAATTCATCAGGATTTTCAATGAATACTTTCATCTGATCAATGTACTCCCGTATTTCCGTAACATCATGTTTGTTCGCCAGCAGCGTCAACTCGTTGAGGTGGTGCTTCATATCATGCCGTAGGGATTTTATTTTTTCTTCTCCCCGCAGGATGACATCCAACTGATTGGCATACACCTGTATCTGCGTCTTCAGTATTTCCATCTCATACTGCAATGAAATAGAATGCAACAATAAATTATACAGATAGAGCATCAGAAAGTTGACTACCAACAGACCAATGCTTACAACGGAAAGTCCAATGTCCGTACAAGTGTCGGTATAGATCAAAAGCGCAATGACTATAATGCTGCAAACAGGCATCAAAATCAGTGACGCATTCTGTACGGATTCTGTATCTTTATGAACGGTAATCATTTTTTCTATTACCAGCGCGCATATGAAAATCAAAAAGAGCGATATTACAGCATAAATCTGGTTATAAGCCTCTCCATCCCGATAATGGACGAACAGAGAGGTCGCAGCTACATCGCAACCGCAGTTAATCAGATAAATCGTTCCGGTCACAAACAGATTCGATCTGACGGATTTAGTATATAGCTGTACGATAGCGCCAATTCCAATTAAATTGCATACCATGTTGATCCATACCGTGTGATACTTCCAAAACAACACTGTATTTATGACATAAAAGCAAGTGCATACAATGCGTTTTTTCTTTTTATCTGCAACCACCCCAAAAAAGACTGACACGCATCTATCAATCAGAAATATACGAAAAAGATTGGTAAGCGCACAGAGTATAAAATCGAGCATATTTAATCTTCCCTCAGCAGCTTGTCCCTCACAAGTTTACGGTTTGCAGGACTGATCGAAAGTATCGTTCCGTCCATGAGTTCAACCGTCTCGTATGTATACCGGAAAACATACTCCTTATTGACGATATAGGACTGGTGTATCGTGATAAAATCTTCCGACAGATGTTTTGCTACTTCCTTTAATTTACCATAAAATTCAAACACCGCTTTCATGGTTACGACTTTTATCTTTCTTCTCTCGCTTACCATATAGACGATGTCCCCCATAAGGACATAATAGTATTCTTTTCCCTGTCGAAATTCAAACCGGTCGTTTCTCTTTTTGATGATTCTGAGCGCCATATCCATAACTTCATTGACCTGTTCCTGCAAGATCGGTTTTACCATAAAATCCAACGGCTGAGTCTTAAATAACTGCTGCGCATATGACGCTTTCCCTGATATATAAACAATTTGCAGCCTCATATTATCCAGTCGGTTTCTAATGTAACTGCCAACCTCTATGCCTGTCATTTTAAACAATTCTATATCCAGAAAAAGCATATCCAGATAGCCGCCTGATATCAGATAATCCCTCAGACTTTCGCCGCTGTACCACACATTCGTATCGACCTGTATATTCTTCTCTTTTGCATATTGCAAAAGCATACTTTCAATAGATGCACAGACATTCTCCCCATCATCGCAAATACCAATATTGTACATACTGCACCTCGCAACATCTTCATGAAACAATGTTACATCTTTCATATGTGCATTTCAACTCCTTCTCAACCAAATGCTTCTCCTTTATGCTGACAAACAGGGACTGGGGTATGGCCTTTGCAAGCACAGCAAAAACGCCTTTCTCGTAAGCAGAAAGAGGAAGAGAAGGAGAACTAAAAAAAAATTTCAGAATTTATATAATCAAAAAGGCGGAACATAGTCCGGAAAGAATGAAAGCAAATGACACGCCGATAATCCACATCAATACCTTCCTTGAATTATCAAATTTTTTAATCCAATCCGTTTCCAAAACTTTGATTCTTTTTTGATGTAACAGACCACCAAACAAAAGGAATTACGGTAAATAAAATCTTTCTACACTTTCTGCAGATACCAGTTATATCCTTCAAACACCGCTCTCCACAGTTCCTGTGCCGAATACCGGAGCAAGCGCAGAATGCATCCACTCCCTCTCATCACGCTTCGGTTTCGGGAACCGCCGCAGATTTTGTGAAGTCAGAACCTTTTTACATATTCTGCGGCGATCCTGGCCGAATCAAAAGATGCGCTGTTCATTGGCCTTCCTCATTCCTTACCCCTTCTTCCGGCTCCGCCACATCCCGTTTAAATTCCAGCAGATCGCCGGGCTGACAGTCCAGCACATCACAGATCGCGTTCAGGGTGGAGAAGCGGATTGCGCTCACTTTGCCCGTCTTGATATTGGAAAGGTTCACATTAGCGATCCCGACTTTCTCTGCCAGTTCGTTTAACGATATTTTTCTGTCCGCCATCATCCTGTCGAGTCTCAATATAATAGACATATCTTTTTCCCCGCTTCCGTCATGTTGCGTTTAGAGCGTTTCATCGGACTGCTTCTGCAATTCGCATCCATAGTCCAGTATACAGTAAACGCACCAGAGTGCAATGCCTACGACCGCTCCAAAGAACAGACTGTCCGACGCTGACATCAGCGTGATCAGAATAAACGGCAGGCTTAAATTCTTAAGGATAGCCGGTCGAAACGGCGAATCGCTGTCCCGGATCTCCTTAAATGTCTTCGCCACAAAATGCAGCGTGACCGCAAAAATAATAAGCGGGATACACATGACGATAAAGTACGCGCCTATTATATTGCCCCATCCCATAGATGAGGTATTCAGAATGTCCGTAAACCATACGCCGACATTGAAACCGAATACGCCTATATTCATTTCCAAATCAGCGGTGGCTTCCGTTGCTTCTATCGCCTGTCTGACCTGGCCGCCTCCAAAATGATACAGAACGATCATACCAACTCCGCACATAAACGTTATAACCGTCATCATGATCATGAATATCTTGCCGATCCTTGCAATGAGCATCGCCACATTGCTGCTTTTCTTGATCTTATCCATTTTATTGTTCTGTCCGTTCATAATTTCCTCCATCTGCTTTACAAACATGCCTATCGTTACTTTCCCGCGGTTTGTAATGTCAGTATAATGCTTGTATTTATGTTTGTCAATATATTTTTAACGTTTATCATTATATTTTTAATTTAAAAAATGGTCCCTAGAAACCAGACCCTAGGAACCAGGTAAAGAGATCACCCCACCCCGGATCCCGGGGCGATACTCTGATCCGCTAAGCCGATATTTCTATTGTTCGGAATCCCATCTGCTTGTATTGTTCCGCATGCGTTACCAATATAACGGTGCGTCCCATCTCGTGAAAAGACCGAAGCAGTCCCATCACTTTATTGGCATTGTTCGGATCAAGAGAACCTGTGGGTTCGTCAGCCAGTATCACGGAGCATTTTTTAAGCATCAGTCTTGCAAGCGCCACCCGCTGCTGTTCGCCGCCGGACAACTTATACACTTTTTTGTCTATGGCGTCAGCCAGTCCCACATATTCCAAAGCTTGCTCTATAGAATATTCGGAACGCACACGCTTATTTACCATATTGAGATTCTCACGCACGGTCTTGCCTTCCACCAGCGCGAAATTCTGAAACAAAAATCCTGCCTCGTTCTGCAGATATGCGCGCTGATTTTTCCTGTCGAAAATATTGCGCCCGTTCACAAGTATCTCACCCTGATCCGGCTTCTCCAGCGAACCGATCATATGAAGAAGCGTGGTCTTGCCGCAGCCGCTTTCACCCCAGAATACCACAAATTCACCGTCCTCTATTGTCAGATTCATGTCTGTAAACAGCTGTTTGTCCTCAAAGCTTTTATACAAATGCTTGATCTCTATCATCACAGGAACCCGCCTTTCAATGTTTTCTGTATATTATCCCGCTCCACGCGCCTGAAGGCGCCGATCACTACCGCCATCTCCATCAGCACCAGTCCCAGGATCACAGCACACGCAAAATACAGGCAGGGCAGATCCAGCACAATGTAACAGACTGCCGTTGCCGTCATCCCTGCCGCGCCGGACACAAGGGTCAGCACGATAGGCTTTTTAAGCTGCTGCGCCACTGAATAGCCAAGGATCTTTTGGGTAATGATTTCTAGGCGGTTCGCCTCAAACTCCAAACGGATTATGGCTGTACCCAGGCATATCTGCACCGCACACTGGAACAACAGCAGAAACATATTCAGGAAAGCGCCTTTCCTTATATTCTGCAATTCCTGTGAAAAGACAAGCCATACGCTTTCCGTCCGGTATCTGTATCCGTATTTTTCGCAGAATTTTTCCACTTCATCAATATCCGGTTCCATCATCACCTTCTGAAAGACCACATCAAACGGATCGCTTTCCCGTTCAGACCGGGCATCCTCGATACAGTTATTAAAAATAATCACGGGGCGGTACGAAGTGACATATCCCCTGTACGGGTCATAGTTGACAATACGTGCCCTGTCAGAATAGCGGATCACCTCTACGTCCTTTTTGGCAACACCCGCATAATTCATCAGAAGATCACAGTCCGGCTCCGGTTCTCCCTCCGGCAGCAGAATACAGGCTTTACTCGCCCTGATCCTGTCCGCCGCAGAAGGCAGCTTGGCGCACAGATATTCCTGCATATGCGCATTGGCACAGACCGCGTTCTTGTCCTGTTCATACATCACATCTGCGCCGATAAACTGCATGTCAAACGCAGTAAAATACTCTCTGTAAAAGTCCTTTTCCCTCTCCCATAATCCCGCACCCACGCTCTGGTGGGGATCACCGATCAGGTACAGATAAGAATAATCCTTGCGCTCCTCATAAAATTCCCGCTGCCTCTCCAGATCGGCATACCGTATCCAAAGAGCAAAAGTCGAGGCTGCTGAAACCGCCAGCGCAAAGGTCAGCAGAGTCTTAAAAACATAGCTTACCCCCAAAAGCTTCCGGCTCATGGAAACGCCTGAGAATCCAAGCTTCAGATCACAGCGAAGCAGGGATACATAGATCAGCGCTTCTCCCACAATAATAACCAACAGCATAACAGCCGCATGATCCGCCAGAAACAGACAGTGAAACCTTTTATACAAGACTGCTGCCGCCGCCAGAAATCCGCTAATGTACCACAATGCATCTCTTATGGCATGAAAAAGCACGGCTTTCCCTATGGATTCTCCAAGGGACAGCCGTACCACGATCTCTTTTCTGATCCTGACCGTCTTATAATAGGTAAGCAGCCAGAGCAGCACGCCTACCGCCGCCCACACCCAAAGTACCGCCCGCTTTGCCTCTCCAATACTGCTTCTCTCCTTCGGGCGCGGCAGACTGCCGCCATAGGCATCCACAAGACTTGCCTTGTATGCCTGCGCATTTTCCGTCTGTCCAATCAGGTAATACCCTTCCGGATCTTTTTCCATCAGTTCCCCGTCCAGTTCATCCACGGAATAGAACGAGATATCCGCATAACCCGAAAAAAGGCTGCCATATCGCCCTTCTTTCATACGGTATTCATCGGCAAACATCTGCCGCGCCGCCAGACTGCAGTAAATAGAAATATGGGAATAATAATCGCCTTTAATATCTTTGTCGATATAAATGACCTCAAGACCGTATTCTCCTGCAGAGCCGAATATCCGGTCCTTCATCTGCCGGACAGCGTTCTTATCCTTCACATAAAAGGACGTCTGGCAGAAATCGTCAAAGCTGTACAGATATGTTTGAAAAAGATCGCAATTGACGCAGAGCGCCGCTGCGATCAAAAGCCATGCAAGCAGATATCTTGCAATTTTCATCCGGCGCCACTCCTTATTCCGTCCCCAGGATACCCCACATCTCATAAGCCAGACGGTAGATATTTTTTATCTTGTCTATATTTTCTTCATACAGCTTTCGATTTTCCGGCGTATCGTCCAGAAGATCCATATTCTCATCCAGCATCATATCGTGACTGTAACTGTTAGACGTATGCCCGGTAGGATCTGTTGTTGTCTCCACAATACCGATCCCCACCTCGTAACTGTCAAACCCCCGGGGCCACACCAGCAGATCCACGGTCACCTGCTCCGGCAGCCCGGCGCTGACCACAATATTTTCCGTAATGCTTATATTGCCCGTAAAAGACAGGAAAACCGGTTTCGGCTTATGAACGGAATAGGTAAAATGATCCTCCTGCAGTATATCCTGCGATGCGCCGATCCCTGCCCCAAGCGCTTTGCGAAACGGTTCATAGCGGTATGTAACATAGGCAGTCCACAGCGCGGCATACAGGAATAAAAGGACAGCCAGAACGACCAGAACCGTTATCCGTTTTCTGCGAAATATATCGCTTATGCGCTCCACCATGTCCTCCACCGCCTTTCCATAAGCTCTCCCAGCATTCCCTGTACCATCTGCCGTTTCTTTTATTCTGCATAAACCGTTTTAATATGTCAAGCCTCCCCCCCCCACGTACATATGCATAAGAAGATATTTTCCTGTCTTTCAGATCGTACTATTTCTCAAGCAGAAAATCATACTGCGACATATAGAGCTTATAGTAATCGCCCTTCTTCTCCAGCAACTCCTCGTGGGAGCCGATCTCACGGATGCCGCCCTGATCCACATACATGATGAAATCCGCATTTTTGATGGTTGAAAGCCTATGAGCGATGATAAAGGACGTACGCCCTTCCAGCAGTCTATTCAACCCCTGCTGTAACAGGATCTCCGTCTCCGTGTCGATGCTGGATGTCGCCTCGTCCAAAATCAGAATACGCGGATCGGACAGAAGCGCTCTCGCAAAGGAGATCAACTGTCTCTGACCCGCCGAAAGCCTGCTGCCGCGCTCGTTGACCTGCGTGTAGTATCCGTCCTCCATCTCCATGATAAAGTCATGAGCGCACACGGTCTTAGCCGCCTCTATCACCTGTTCGTCCGGCACTTGATCGTTGCCGTAACGAATATTATCCATGATAGTACCCGAGAAGATAAAGCTGTCCTGCATCATGACGCCCATCTGCCTGCGCAGAGATTTGATCGTGACATCCTCAATATTGATGCCGTCGATCAGGATCTCGCCGCTGTCTACGTTATAGAATCTGCTCAGCAGATTGACTATCGTTGTCTTACCCGCGCCGGTAGGCCCCACGATCGCCGCTGTCTGCCCCTTGTGCACGGTAAAGTTGATCTTCTTTAAGATCTCGATGCCGTCCTCGTAACTAAAGGTCACGTTCTTAAATTCCACCTCGCCGTTAATGAGCGGCATCTCATACGCGCCCGGCTTATCCTTGACAAGCACCGGCTCATCGATGGTCTCGAAGATACGCTCCAGATAGGAGATCGCCGTCAGCAGCGAATTGTAGAACGAGGCCAGCGTATTGATCGGCTGCCAGAATCTGCTGATGTATGCTGTAAAAGCAATCAGGACGCCCACAGTGATACCCGAATCCGCCTGCGCCATCCACGCGATACCAAGCACATAGATGAAGGAGGTCGTGACCGCACTGATGATATCCACTGCCGGTCCCATGACGAAGTTAAACTTCACGGCGCGCATCCATGCCTCGCGGTAGCTGCCGCTCAGTCTGTTGAAGATACCGCTGTTTTCCTCCTCCCTCACAAAAGACTGGGTCACACGGATGCCGTTGATGCTCTCCGCTATGTAAGCGTTTAAGTTGGACTGCTTGTTGCTCTGGATCTGCCATGCCCTGCGCTGTCTTTTCTTTAAGAAAATGACCACCGCCGTCAGCACCGGCAGACCGCACAGGCATATCAGTGTAAGCCGCACATTGATACTGAGCATGAAGAACAGAATAAAAAACAGATTGCACAGATCCGTGATCGTATTGATGATACCGTTGCTTAACAGGTCGCTTAAATTATTGACATAGTTGACCACCCGAACCTGGATCTTGCCGTGCGGACGCTCGTCATAATAGGAAAAGGGGAGCTCCTGCAGATGCACAAACAGATCATACCGTATCTGATGAATGATATCCTGCCCTATTTTGGTCATCAGCGTGATCTTGATCCGCAGACCGGCACAGGTATACAGCGCAATCAGAATGGTGAGCCCCGCGTACATTAGGATGCCGCGCATATCCTGATTGGGGATGCACGTATCCATGACAGCCATGAAAAACCTCGGGATCAACATTCCCAGCGCGGAAGACGACAGCATCAGGAACAATACGCCCAGCATCTGCTTCTTGTGGGGCGTGATATAACCCGCCAGCCTCTTCAACTGGTTTAAGTCAAATTTATCTTCCAGGATCTCGTCAACGTCATACTTGTTTCTTGCCATTGAGGTATTATTCTCCTTCGGTATTATTCTCCTTCGTTAAAATCACCGTACTGATGACGGAAAGCCGCCTCATAATATCCGCCCGCCACGGACAACTCCTCATGGGTGCCCTGTTCCACGATCCTGCCCTTATCCATCACCAAGATCAGGTCCGCGTCCTTAATGGAAGAGATGCGATAAGCGATGACAAAGATGGTACACTCGCTCTGGATATTTTTAAGCTGCTTCTGTATGTAACTCTCCGTCTCCATATCCACCGCAGAGGTCGTATCGTCCAGGATCAGGATCGCAGGATCCTTCAAAAGAGCCCTCGCCAGAGAGATCCTCTGCTTCTGTCCGCCGGAGAGACCCACGCCTCTCTCACCGACGATCGTGTCGTATCCGTCCGGCATCTCCTGGATAAAGAGATTGGCGTCCGCCATCTTCGCCGCCTTCTTTACCTTCTCAAAGCTGCAGTCGGGGCGGCCGTAAGCAATGTTGCCTTCTACGGTATCGGAGAACAGAAAAACGTCCTGCATCGCCATACCGATATTATCCCGCAGATCGTACAGATCCAGATCCTTTACATTGATACCGTCCACCAGCACCTCGCCCTCCGTCGCATCATAGAAACGGCACAACAGATTCATGACTGTGGATTTGCCGGAGCCCGTGGAACCGATGATCCCCACTGTCTGCCCGCGTTTTACCTTAAAGCTGACATTCGATATGATATCCGCATCGTCCGCCTGGTAGCTCACATGGGAAAACTCCACATCACCGTTTAAGCGTCTGCGCTCCACGGGTCTGCCCGGCGTCCTGACCGAAGGCTCCTGGGAGTAGGTATTGTAGATTTTCTCCGCCGAGGTCGTAAATCTGTGGATATCGTTGATCCACCAGCCCGCCATCCTTAAGGGCACGGTCAGCATCCACAGATAGCCGTTGACCGTGACCAGATTACCCATAGTGATCTCTCCCTGTATCACCATGTAACCGCCGTAGACCATCAGCACAACGGTCAGCATGTTAGACAGAAATTCAAAGACCGGAATGTATTTTTTCCATGTGGCGGAGGCATTCAGCTCCGCATCGCGGTAGGCGTCATTCTCCCTGTTGAATTTGCCGATCTCGTAATCTTCTCTGGCAAAAGCCTTGACCACCCTGTTGCCGCTGATATTCTCCTGTGCAAAAGTATTTAATGACGAGAAGCGCTCCCTGATCCTCTGAAACGCCGGGCGCACCTGCCTGGACTGCTTGTAAGTCGTCAGCGCCGTAAAGGGAAGCACCACCAGCATACACAGCGCCAGCTTTACATTGACTGTGAAGATCATCAACAGAGCAAAAGCCAGCAGCAGTACGTTTTCATAAACCGCATAGATCACGTATGCGATAAAATGCCGTATAGCATCCATATCGCCTGTCTGCCTGGACATCAGATCTCCGGTACGGTTTCTGTTATAGAAGTCGAAATCCTCCTGAAGCAGCTTGCGGTACACGGTATCCCTCATACTGTAGAGAACGCCCTGTGAACAGATCTCAAACATGAGCTGGGAGCTGAAGCGCAGAATACCCTTTAAGATCGTCACGCCCAGAAGACATGCGATCATGACAGGCAAAAGCTCTGTGATCCCGTTCCCGATCACGTCGTCCACGATCACGCCCGATATGTACGGATTCACAATGGTCAGCACCGCGATGCCCGTAGTCATCAGAAGACCGGCGACCATACGCATTTTATATTTTCTCAAGAACGAATATACCCACTTGACCGGTGTCATATCAATTCTCCTTCGTATCAAAACTATGGCATAAGTGTACTATCCAATGCCCCCGTTTGTAAATAGGATCTTCTGTCCGGACGGCATAAATTTACCTGTCTAACTAATATAAGATTTTCTGAGGGCATTTTCTATAATAGAACCGTTTAAAAATAGAATAAATCTATTATTGTTTGTGATTGTCTTTAAGGCCGAAAACAGCTATACTATATATGGCGGGTGCGGTCGGACGGCAAAGCCCTATCCGCTGTGCCGCAGCAGACGGTACGGCACCCGGGCCGCAGAGATCATGCGGAACGATCAAACAAACAAAGTTAGGAGAAAAATATATGCAGGGAAGAATACACTCACTGGAAAGCTTCGGTACGGTGGACGGTCCCGGAACACGTTTTGTCGTGTTCGTACAGGGCTGTCCTATGCGCTGCGCTTACTGCCATAACCCGGATACATGGGAAATGAACGCCGGCACGCTGATGGAGCCAGAGGAGATTTTCGAGCAGTATCTGCGCAATAAAGACTTCTATAAGAACGGCGGTATCACCGTTACCGGCGGCGAACCTCTGATGCAGGTGGATTTTCTGATTGACCTGTTCACGATCGCCAAGCAACACGGTGTGCATACCTGTATCGACACGTCCGGTATCGCATACAAGACAAACGCGAACCCTGAATGGCTTGCCCGGCTGGATAAACTGATGGGCTTAACGGATCTTGTCATGCTGGATATCAAACATATCGATCCCGAAAAGCATAAGGAATTGACGTCGCAGCCCAACGATGGCATTCTCGCCTTTGCGAAGTATCTGGACGAAAAGCATGTGGACGTGTGGATCCGCCATGTGATAGTGCCGGGCATCACAGACGATGACGAGTATCTGTATAAGCTGGGATACTTTATCGGCGGCCTGTCCAACTTAAAGGCTCTTGATGCACTCCCTTACCACACTATGGGAAAACCGAAATACGCCAAGCTGGGGATCCCATACAAGCTGGAGGGCGTGGAGCCGATGGATAAGGATAAGCTGCTTGAGAAGAAGGAGGTCATTCTCAACGGCATCCGCAAGAGACGGGAAGAATTAGGGCGCTGAAATGCAAACTAATTCCGGGATATACAGGCGATTTTACGTTTCTGCGGAATACGGCTATCGTGTTACAGAGATCCTTCGGAAAACATATGCCGGAAATCTCGGAAATATTGGTACTTTACCCTTGTATATTGGCCTCATTTATATTAAAATATAAAAAGACAGTCAATTGATAAAAATATATCAATGGCGCACAGTTTCACATGATAAGGAGGATAATCATATGGCATTTGTAATCAGTGACGCTTGTGTAGCGTGCGGCGCTTGCGAGGCTCAGTGTCCTGTTGGCGCGATCAGCATGGGCGACGGTAAGTTCGAGATCGATCCCAGCAAATGTATCGACTGCGGTTCCTGTGCAGGTGTCTGCCCTACAGGCTCCATCGCTCAGGCCTAATCACCTGGCAAGATTAAACAGAACATATTATGAACGATCCCTCTGAGCGCATTGCTTTAGAGGGATCGTTTTTAATATCATACAGTCTTTTTCTTTCCTTTTATCAGCTTCTCCCGCGGTTTGTGGCGTTCCCTGATCATCTCGTCTATCTTCCGGTAATGTTCCTCCTCCTGTTTCCAGTGCTCCGTATCTCTTTCTTCCTGCATACGGAACTGGTAATCCAGTTCTTTTAAAATGCTGTCCTTTACTTCTGTACACAGCTCACGGTTAGCAGACCTGACCGCCTCCGTGATCATATGCTGCAGCAGATACTGCAGTCGCGCCGCCTTCTGGTTTTTATCCATATCGGGATCTTCCGTTACCGATTTCGCCGGGTCTTTTTTATCTCCTGACAGAGCCACGACATACTTATGCGTTTTATTCATAAACTCCTCTTCGTTTTCTTTTTCCTTTTCTTCAACGCGCTCTTTTACCATATTCATAAGCCTGTCCTCCTTATTTTGCACTGTGTCGCCCATACCGTCTGATGTCCTGAACAGGATCGTCCTGATCGCTTTCAGCTGCAGTCCCTGCTCTTTAAGCATTTTGACTTTCTGCAGCTGTCTGACATCCTGCTCCGTATAATAACGATGACCCATCTCATTACGCTTGATGGGAAGCTGCAATTCTTCCTCCCAATAGCGCAGCACGTGATTTTCAACCTGTACTTTCTTAGCCGCCTCCGATATGTAATAAATAGTTTTTTGTTCCATTCAGCTTCCCCTTTCCTTAATAAAAAAGAGACTCCCCCGTAAGGTTGTCTCTTTTGTATCTCTTATCATTTCCGGCTGTATGCAGCACTATCTGTCCATATTGGCAAATTTCGTATAATCCGGTAACCATACAAGCTCTACCGTACCGATCGGACCGTTTCTCTGCTTGGCAATGATGATCTCGGCAATGCCTCTCTTCTCGCTGTCCTTATTGTAATAATCATCCCTGTAAATAAACATGACAACATCGGCGTCCTGCTCGATGGCTCCTGACTCACGCAGATCCGACAGCATCGGTCTGTGGTCCGGACGCTGTTCCACCGCACGGCTGAGCTGTGACAGAGCGATCACCGGGATCTGCAGTTCCCTCGCCAGCGCCTTGAGAGAACGCGATATGTCGGATATTTCCTGCTGCCGTGAATCCGATGCTCTGCCGCTCCCCGACATCAATTGCAGATAGTCGATGATAACCATTTCCAGATCATGCTCCAGCTTATACTTACGGCATTTGGACCGCAGCTCCGGAATGCTGATGCCCGGGGTATCGTCGATAATAAGTCTTGATTTGCCTATCTCATCAGCGCTCTCCACGAGCTTTTCCCACTCTGCATCAGACAGATTACCGGTACGCAGATGCTGGGAATCCACTTTCGCCTCCATAGAAAAAAGACGGTTCACCAACTGTTCCTTCGACATCTCCAGACTGAATATGGCAACGGTTTTTCCCTGTCTGAATGCTACATGCTCGGCTATATTTAACACAAAGGCCGTCTTACCCATAGAAGGTCTGGCCGCGATCAAAATAAGATCGGAGGGCTGCATACCGGCCGTCTTATAGTCCAGATCCAGGAATCCAGTCGCTACGCCCGTTACATTTCCCTTATTGTGCGCAGCTTTTTCAATGGCCTCCATAGCCCTGCTGACTATCGTACCAATCGGTACAAACTCACCCGCATTTCTGCGCTGTACCAGATCAAAGATCTTTTTCTCCGTATCGGACAGTATATCTTCCAAACTCTCTCTGCCCGCATAACAGCTGTTGGTGACTTCCTCGTTCGCACGTATCAGTTTGCGCAGCGTAGATTTCTCCGCAACAATGTTAGCATAGTACCTGACATTCGCAGAAGTGGGAACCGCCGTAATAAGATCGCGGATAAATTCAAGGCTGCTCACCTCAGGAGGTACGTCTTTCTCCTTCAACCTGTCCCCGAGAGTGACCAGATCTACGGGCTTCCCTTCATCATGCAGTTCCTGCATGGTCTCATAGATCACACCGTACTGTTTATTATAAAAGTCCTCCGCCAGAATGACTTCGGACACCGCAACGATCGCCTCCGGATCCATGATCATAGAGCCTATTACAGACTGCTCGGCCTCCGTGCTGTGCGGCATTATTCTCTTCAGTAATGCTTCATCCAATGCACGTCACCTGCCCTATTGCTCTTCCACTACCTTTACCTTAAGCTTTCCGGTCACCTGGGGATGAAGCTTAACAGCCACTTCATAGACTCCCAGTGCTTTGATAGCTTCCGGAAGCTGAATCTTTTTCTTATCCAGTTCCAGCCCGCACTGTTTTTTTGCCGCAGCCGCGATCTCCTTGGATGAAACGGAACCGAAAGTCTTTCCGCCCTCCCCAGATTTGATCCCGAGTATTACTTCCTTCGTCTCCAGCACCGCAGCAAGCTCTCTGGCGGCTGCCAGCTGCTCCTCTGCAACCTTCGCAGCATTCGCTTTCTGCAGTTTCAGATCGTTCATATGGACGGCATTTGCTTCCACACCCAGCTTCTTGGGCAATACATAATTTCTCGCGTATCCATCACTCACATCAACAATATCGCCTTTTTTACCCAGCGATTTAACGTCCTGCAACAAAATAACCTTCATGCTGCTTCCTCACTTTCTCTGTATCCGAACAGCGCAATATCTTCTATTCTTCCAATTCGCCTTCCTCGATCATGGTATCCAGCGTTCTCTTGATCGCTACGATACCTTCCTCGATAGAACCGTTCTCTATCTGAGCGCCTGCAATATTCAGATGACCGCCGCCGCCCATTCGCTCCATGATCACCTGAACGTTCACCTCGTCGATGGAGCGGGCGCTGATATAGATGATCCCGTTATACGGTGTTAGGATAAAGCTGGCTTTGATCCCTTTAATGTTCAACAGTTCATTGGCTGCCTGTGCTCCTATAACGGTAGGGCTCGGCACATCCTCACCCGTACATACGGAAATGGCATAAGCATTTCTGTATATTTCCGCCTGGCTGACAGCATCCGCTTTCGCCTTATACTCTGCCGCGCCATCTCTGAACAGCTTCCGCACTCTGGTCACGTCCGCACCGTTTCTGCGAAGAAATGCCGCCGCCTCAAAGGTTCTGACACCGGTCTTGGTCATAAAGTTGTTTGTATCTATCATAATACCTGAATACATGCAGTCTGCCTCTTCCGGACGGAGCCGCAGATTATCGCTGATATACTGCAATATCTCAGATACCATTTCACATGCGGAAGATGCGTATGCCTCAATATAGGACAATGTCGCGTTCTCTATGATCTCGGAGCCCTGTCTGTGATGATCCAGAACCACCACGGATTTGCACCGCTTCAACAATTCGGGGCATTCCGTGATACTCGGTCTGTTAATATCCACAACGACCAGCACTGTATTGCTGCCGACCATCTCAAGCGCCTGCGCATTGTTGATGATCATATCATCCTCGTACTCATCGTTGTCCTTAAACATTTCCACCATAGGCTGCATCGAGGACGTCACATCATTCAGGATAATATGCGCCTTTTTATCCAGCTCCCTAGCGATCCTGTAGATACCGACAGACGCTCCGAAGCTGTCCACATCTCCCATGCGGTGTCCCATAACATACACTTCGTCTTTGACGGATATGATCTCCTTTAACGCATGCGCCTTGACTCTCGCCTTGACGCGGGTACTCTTCTCCACCTGCTGGCTCTTGCCGCCATAATATGCAACGTTGGAGGGCATCTTCACAACCGCCTGGTCGCCGCCCCGTCCGAGGGCAATATCTATGGCGTTTCGCGCGAACTCATAATTCTGCGTATAGCTCAGGCCATCCAGTCCCATACCGATACTGATCGTGACCGCCATTTCGTTTCCGATATTCACGGTCTTGACGTCCTCCAGCAGATCAAAACGGTTTTCCTGCAGCTGTACCGCAGCTTCCTTGCGCATGATCACAAAATATTTGTCTTTCTCCAGTTTCTTGCAGATACCGTCCAGGGACGCAATATATTTATTGACTTTACGGTCGATCAGCGCGATCAGAAGGGAACGCCGTACTTCCTCTACGCTCTCCAGCGCCTCGTCATAATTATCCAGATAAATCAGCGCTACGGCCAAGGATTGATTGTCAACCTCTCTTAAGGCTATCTTAAGCGCCGTCTCGTCAAACAGATAGAGGGCTATCAGATAACCGTCATATCCTTTTGCGTCAATAATGTCGCTGTTCTCCGCCATTTCTTTCAAAGATATTTTTTTCAGCTTCGCAACATAATTACCCGATTCATATTCAATATCAAACTCTGTCTCATCCTGTTCGATCACGCCGGGAAGCTTGTCCCTGGTTATGGACGGAAAAAGCGATGTAACAGACTTACGGTATCCCTTCTCCTGGTGCACCACTTTTTCAAACGCGCTGTTTGTCCAGATGATCTTGCCGGCATCGTCCAGCAATGCATGCGGAAGCTCCAGATCGCGCAGAAGCCTTCTCTGGATCTGTCCATACTGTGTGGCAAAGCTGACAAGCTCATTCATAATGACCGGCTTGTTGTAAAACATCAGGGACAGTACAATAGCAATATAAAAAATAATGAATCCGCTGAGTACCAGACCTGCTCTGTAATCTATCATATAGATCAAAATATCCACAGCGATCAATAATAATCCAAGATATAAAGTAGACTGCAGGTAAGACTTCAGCCTTCCCTTTAACTTAACGCTGTTCTTCATAATGACTTCATCCATTCATATGCGCATAAATAAATATGTGTTTCCGTTTTTATGCTTAAATAACATCATTAGTATAGCATTTTTTATTATTTCATGCTACTCCAATATATAGACATTTAACTAAAAAAAACGACATGATATGGTGTGGTCCGGACAGATCCGGCCACGTCATCCGCACAAAAAAGACCCGACCGGATCACGATCGGGTCTTTGATCACACTATTAATCCTGAACGTAAGGCATAAGCGCGATATGTCTTGCACGCTTGATCGCTACCGTCAAGGCACGCTGATGCTTCGCGCAGTTACCGGTAATTCTTCTGGGAAGAATCTTTCCTCTCTCGGATACGTATCTCTTAAGCTTATTGGTATCCTTGTAATCGATCACATTATCTTTACCGCAAAATACGCAAACTTTCTTTCTTCTGCGCATCCCGCCCTTTTTCTTTGCAGGAAAATCCGGCTTCTCTGTTTTATTAAATGCCATAGTCATTGCCTCCTTCTAAAATCAAACCATTAGTTGAACGGCAGTTCCTCGTCGATTCCGTCAGGGATATTCATGAAACCGTCCCCGGCCGCCGCCGGCTCCGGTCTGCCTGTGGGAACAAATCCGCCATCACCGTTACCGGCGCTGTTCTTGCTCTCAACAAACTCATGATCCTCTACCACAACATCGGTCGTATATACTTTTACGCCATCCTTATTGGTATAGCTTCCCGTCTGAATACGTCCCGTGACCGCGATCCTGGTTCCCTTGTGAAGATACTTCTCCGCGAACTCACCCGCTCTGCCAAAAGCAACGCAGCCAATAAAATCTGCATTCTGCTCGTCATTGTTACGATTGAATCTACGGTCTACAGCCAATGTGTATCTCGCAACTGCCGTGGCGTTCTCACCCTGGGAATATCTAACCTCGGGATCTCTTGTCAAACGCCCTATAAGTATTACTCTGTTCATAAAAACCTCTTTCTATTTCTCGTCCTGTCTAACGCACAGATATCTGATGACATTATCCATGATACGGATGCGGCTTTCGATTTCGGCAGGGGCAGTGCTCTCAGCTTCAAACTGAATAAAGTAATAATAAGCTTCCTTCATTTTCTGAATCTCGTATGCCAGCTTTTTCTTACCCCAGTCATCCACATTAGTGATCTGTCCGCCGAATCTTTCTACCAGAGCTTTAGCCTTTTCCAAGGTAGCTGCTCTCGCGTCATCTTCGATCTTTGCACTAACAACGACGGCTAACTCGTATTTGTTCATGCTTTGTTTCCTCCTTTTGGTCTCTGGCCCCTCTTTCACAAGGAGCAAGGATGATTGGCTTTACAGCCAAAATGTTAGTATATCACGAGTCTTTATAATATCACACGTCCCGGCAATCTGCAAGTGGTTTTTCGGAAATTTTGGAAATCGCCGGAATGATTTGTTTCACATTCTTCTCAGCCTGTCTGCGCGCAATCATGATCTGGTGCCCGCATCCTGCACACTTTAAGCGGAAATCGGCGCCGATACGAAGCACTTCCCATTCCCGCGACCCGCAAGGATGCTGCTTCTTCATCTTCAGAATATCTCCCACTTGAATATCCATACTGATCCCTGTCCTCCATAGCGCTTCGCTCCGCTTTCCCGCAGGCTCCGGACACCGGACGTCCCGCCCGCCTTAGCGCGGGTTTAAAGCTGTGAAAAAATCTCCCCAATGCTTCCCTGAACGATCAGATTCGCCATAGAATCTTTGGGAGTAGGCGTCTTGTTCACCAGTACAAGCTTATCGCCCATATAATAATCCAGAAGCCCGGCGGCGGGATAGACTGCCAGTGAAGTGCCGCCAACGATGAGCACATCCGCATTGCTGATATAACGGATCGACTCAGAGAGAGTTCTCTGGTCCAGTCCCTCCTCATATAAAACCACATCGGGTTTAATGCTGCCACCGCAGGCGGTACACTTCGGAACGCCTTCGGAATGCAGAATGTATTCCGCATCATAGGATGCGCCGCAGTTCTCACAGTAATTGCGAAGAACAGAACCGTGAAGCTCCAGTACCGTTCTGCTTCCCGCCGCCTGATGCAGTCCGTCAATATTCTGCGTGATGACCGCCTTGAGTTTGCCTTCCTTCTCCCACTGCGCCAGCTTTATGTGCGCCGCATTCGGTTTTGCATCAAGGCACAGCATCTTGGCGCGATAAAATCTGTAAAACTCATCCGTCTTACGGCGATAGAACGTATGGCTTAAGATTGTTTCCGGCGGATAGTCATACTGCTGGTGATACAATCCGTCCACACTTCTAAAGTCCGGTATACCGCTCTCCGTTGATACGCCTGCGCCGCCAAAAAATACGATATTGTTACTTTCCTCAACCCATTTGCGAAGCTGTTCAAGCTGTTCCATATGAGATCCCCCTTTTCCTTATCATCCCGCCGGTTTCTCTGCCGTATGCGCCCTGTACGTGGCGGCTATTTACCGTTCTTCTCACCCAGGCCCATTCTGTTGACTGCCGAGAAGATCGCCCGCACGGAAGCTCTCGTAATATTGGAGCTTACGCCGACGCCGTACGTGACCTGCCCGCTCTCCACATCCAGAAGATGAATGTATGCCGCCGCCTGGGAATTTGACCCGCTCTGCAGGGCATGCTCTTCATAGTCGAGGATCTTGATATCTATATCCAGTTCTTCCTGAAGACCGCGTTTCGCCGCATCAATAGGTCCGTTGCCGACCGCCTCGAAGGTCTTCTCCTCGCCGTGATCCGTGTACACGATCGTAACCCTGGTGTCAAACTCGGACTCCGTCTCGCCGCTCAGGTCATCGACACGCAGCTTGCGGAAATGAATCGGCTCTTTCTGCGCCAGATATTCCTCCCGAAACTTATCCATGATCTGATCGGGAGACACCTCTCCCTGCTGCTCGGATATTTTCTGAATGACATTAGCAAACTCCTTATGCATACCTTTAGGCAGTTTAAAGCCGAAATAAGTATCCATAATAAACGCCACGCCGCCTTTGCCGGACTGGGAATTGATACGTACGATCGGCTCATACTCCCTGCCGATGTCAGACGGATCGATGGGCAGATACGGCACCTGCCATATCTGACTGCCGCGCTCTTTGAGCGCCTTGACGCCCTTGTTGATAGCATCCTGGTGCGAACCCGAGAAAGCGGTGAACACCAGCTTGCCGGCATACGGATGTCTGGGGTGGATCGGGATCTTGCAACATCTCTCATAGATTTCGATGCTCTCATTCACATGCTCTATGGCAAGCTTCGGATCAACGCCCTGTGAAAACATATTGTAGGCAAGGTTCATGATATCTACATTACCGGTTCTCTCACCATTGCCAAACAGAGTGCCTTCCACCCGTTCAGCCCCTGCAAGCATTGCAAGCTCCGCGCTTGCGACCCCGGTTCCCCTGTCATTGTGGGGATGCACGCTCAAAATGATGCTTTCCCGATTCTTAAAATGTTTATTCATCCACTCGATCTGATCAGCGTACACGTTCGGCGTATTCATCTCCACCGTAGACGGCAGATTGATGATCATGGGATCCTCCTTCGTGGGTCCCCATTCCTCCTGCACCGCCGTACAGATCTCCAGTGCATAATCAAGTTCCGTTCCCGTAAAGCTCTCCGGAGAATATTCCAGAATGATCTTTCCGGGGAAATCAGCCGCGCACTTTTTCACCATCCGGGTCCCTTCCACGGCAATGTTGGTGATCTGCTCCCTGTTCATATTAAACACTACATCGCGCTGTAAAGTAGATGTAGAATTATAAATATGCACGATAGCCTGCTTACAGCCTGCAATGGATTCGAACGTTCTCGCCACCAGCTCCTCGCGGCACTGCGTCAGCACCTGTACCACCACATCATCGGGAATCAGCCTGCGATCGATAAGCTGTCGTAAGAAATCAAATTCGATCTGGCTCGCAGCGGGAAATCCGACTTCTATTTCCTTAAAACCGAGCTTTACCAGGTAGTTAAAAAATTCTATTTTCTCCGATACGATCATGGGATCGATCAGCGCCTGGTTGCCGTCCCGAAGATCCACGCTGCACCATATGGGAGCCTTCTCGATCTCCTTGCCCGGCCACTCTCTCTCCGGATAATCCACCACCGGATTTTTACGGTAACGTTTGTAGTTTAACATTGTTTTTCCTCCACTTCCACTGTTATGATGCAATATAAAATATCCCTTAGTTTCACGTAATAAAGATTCCCCGAAAAAAATAAAAAGCCCGCTGTATACAACGGGCCAATACAGATAACATTATTCACCAAGTCCGCTCTCGATCGCATTGACCAAAGCTTTCAGGGCTTCCTCCTCATCCTCGCCATCACATACGAACTCGATCTCATCGCCGCACTTGACGCATGCCCCCAGCACGCTCAGTACACTTTTGGCATTCGCTGTATTATCCCGAAATGTAAAAGTTATCAAAGATTTAAACTGCATCGCTTCCTTGCATAGAATACCTGCAGGTCTTAGATGTAGCCCGGTCGGGTTCTTGATGACTACCTTTTGGCTTACCATACCCTCATTCCTCCAATTTCCGTTCTGACCGATCGTAACCCCTGTTCACGGCCTAAAACATACTATATCATTTTTTTTGACATCCTACAAGAGTTATAACATAATATTCTGTATCAGCTCCGCCAGTTTCCCGGCTTCTTTTTCGATCATATGCTGGTCTTTTCCCTCGATCATGACACGGACTAACGGCTCTGTTCCGGACGGTCTGATCAGCACGCGTCCCTCGCCCGCAAACTTCTGATCCAGCGTGGCGATCGCTTCCGCGATCTCCGGATAATCCATATACTTTTCCTTCTTGTGATTGGGCACCTTGGCGTTGACAAGCGCCTGCGGCATCACTTCCATAATATTCTTTAACTCCGAGAGCGGCTTGCCTGTCTCAACGAGCACCTGGAGCAGATGAAGGGCGCTCAGAAGACCGTCCCCTGTCGTATTCTCATCCAGGAAAATAACATGGCCCGACTGTTCACCGCCAAGGCTGGCGCCTATCTCCCGCATGCGCTCCAGAACGTATCTGTCGCCTACCTTAGTCTGCTCGATATGAATACCGTTCTTCTCACCCATCAGGAAAAATCCAAGGTTACTCATGACTGTTGCCACGATCGTATCGCCGTTCAGTTTTCCGTTGCGCTTCATGTGACTGCCCACGATCGCCATGATCTGGTCGCCGTCCACAATGCTTCCCAGTTCATCCACAGCTAAGAGTCTGTCTGCATCGCCGTCAAAAGCGAGTCCTATATTGGCCTTCTCATAGACAACTCTGGCCTGCAGCTCTTCCATATGCGTGGAGCCGCAGTTTGCATTGATGTTCGTGCCGTCAGGATTATTGTGAATAGCCACGACCTCCGCGCCAAGCTCCTTCATCGTCTCCACGGAGGTATAATAAGATGCGCCCTCCGCGCAGTCCAGCACGATCTTCAACCCGCGCAGGTCCACATTGACAGCTTTCATTGCATGATTGATATACTCTTCCCTTGCATCCGTCCGGTATTTGATCTTTCCGACGCCCGCGCCTGTCGGGAACGTGACGCCCTGCATACCGCTCTTAATCAGCGCTTCTATCTCATCCTCCAGAGAATCCGGGAGTTTATACCCGTCTCCGTCAAAAAATTTGATGCCGTTAAACTCGACCGAGTTATGGGATGCGGAAATAACGACTCCCGCGTCTACTTTATACTTCCGCGTAAGATAAGCCACCGCCGGCGTGGGAACAATGCCGACATATACCGCATTTGCGCCCACGGAACATGCGCCCGCCATCAAAGCGTTGGCCAGCATATCCCCCGATATCCTCGTATCGCATCCCACCATGATGGTCGGCTTATGTGCATTTTCACGGCTGAGAACATATGCTCCCGCCTGGCCTAGCTGCATAGCCAGCTGCGGTGTCAGTTCTTCGTTCGCAACGCCGCGGACACCGTCCGTACCAAATAATCTGCCCATAATAATATCTGTCCTTCCCTGTTTACCGTATTTACCGCGCCTCTGTAATGTGTACCTGTGCCTCTGTCTCTTCCCACGTTACTGCGGAATCCTCCGGAAGACTTACAGACAGCGGTATCATATAATAACCGCTCTCCGGCGTTTCCATCTCTTCATCCTCCAACCATGCACCTATATCGGCGCTTACTTCCAGTGTATTCGTATTGATATCCTGAAGTTCTGCAGGAAGCCCGGAAAGCGTTATAAGGCAGCTATTGTTCGGCTCCGCAAAATCCGCCTCAAAGCCTTCAGGAACACCGATGATCCTTATATCATCAAATCTCTTTGAGAATGTCCGCCTTATCACCTGGTCAATATGCACCGTAACGCTGACCACACCTTTAAAATCCTCTTCTGCCAGAGTAATTCCCTCCGGCAGATACTCGTTCAGATCGATCAGTACAGTCACATCCTCCGTCGCTCCGGTCACATCGACAGCCTCCGCCGGGATCTCTATGGCATTGATCTTCTGTACAACAGAGGACCGGCCGGCAATAAGGACGCTGCTCCTTGTACTCTCGATCTCACCCGTCATCCGGTAGCCGTCCGCGGGCGTGCCCAAAACGCTATATGTGATCGGCACGGTTTTCTGTTCAAGGATCTCTATATAGACACGTACTTTACTGATACTTTTTTCGAGGCTCTGCGACTGGATCTCATTATTCTCCAAATCATACAGACGAATATCGGCATCCGTTCCGATATTGCCCATAAAACCGGATACATCGACCTCGGCCTGCGCTTTGGCGATCTGGGATATAACGGACTCGGGTCCGGATATTTTTATCAGGTTCTGCTCTGTTGAGACGTCGCCCACCATATAGCCTTCCTTCACTTCACCCGTAACACTGGCGCGTATCGGGAACGACCGAGTCATCTTATTCTCAATATTTAATTTTACGCTGTCAATATTACCTTTGATGCTTTCCAGTTTATCATTATATTTATTGGTTGAAAGCTTGATGGCAATGGTATCGAGACTCGTCAGGTCCGCCATGTCCGCCACTGCAACTACATTGCTCTTATCGAGCGTATCGATAACGGAACGCGGCGCATAGATCGTTACAGTGTCGATCACATCCGTATCATCCAACACTTCATAGATCTGTCCCCTGTCCGTGACCAGCTCGGCATTTCTGATAGTGACCGGCACATCCGAAACGCGGAATACAGTCACGGGATCATTTATATTGGTGACAACGACCCAAAGCACAACGGCAAACAGAAAAGATACCAGCTTCAATCCCCAGTTTTTGGCAATCCTATTTTTCATTGCGGGACCTGCCTTTCCACAACCTCCGCTTCTTTTCCTCAGCGGGTTTGTTCTGAATTTCCGACAGTCTTGCCTTTAATCTTTCGGCGTCAAGGCCTCTTTCCAGCTCTCCGTTATACGCAACGCTGATCTTGCCGTTCTCCTCGGACACGATCACCGTCAGCGAGTCCGTCACTTCCGAGATGCCGACTCCGGCGCGGTGTCTTGTTCCCAGCTCTTTGCTGAGCGCCATGTTATCGGACAGCGGCAGATAACAGGTCGCCGAAACGATACGGTTGCCTCTCACGATCACGGCGCCGTCATGCAGGGGCGTATTATGTTCAAATATATTGATAAGGAGCTGACTGGAAACGATGCCGTCCACATCGATACCGGTCCTCTCATATTCGCTTAAAGACTGTTCCTTCTCGATCACGATCAGCGCGCCCGTCTTAACCTTGCTCATCTCAATGGACGCCTTCACGATCTCATTGATCGTCCTGTCAGAGAAACGCCCCTCCTCCGACTTGCCGGCATCGAATGGGAGGATCGATGTAAACAGGTTTTTCTGCCCCAGCTCCTCCATAGCTTTGCGCAGCTCCGGCTGCAGCATGACAACAATAGCGATCGCCGCGATACTGAACACATTCGTCACGATCCACAGGATCGTGTTCATCCGAAAGATGGCTGCGATCAAAATAAAGCCGGCGACCACCGTAACGCCCCTGAGAAGGACCCAGGCGCGCGTATTTTTGATCCACACCAGAATATGATAGGAAAGAAAAGTAAGTATAATGATCTCGACAATATCTGTCCAGTGAACGGTAGGCATATGCAGTTTGGAAAAATATGTCGCAATAAAAGTATTCAGTTGCTGCATACGCACGCATACCTCCCGGTCAATGATTACTTCTTGTTCTCTGCACCGTCTTTGATCTCTGGCTGTTGATCTGTTTTACCTTCTTCTGCGGTCTTGACACAACGACCTTGGGTACCGCTTTCACATAATAATAATATTCATCGTCCTCAAACTGTACTTTCTCTGTCCTGCTGTAATCCACATGAAATACAAAGAACTGCAGCACCGTTGTCAGCAGCAGGGCGACAATATGACCAAAGATCAGACCCAGTAACGCCACATTGGTATCAAACATCAGATCCCCTATAAGCAATACCATGATATTCACCACAACGCCCGCCACCATAGCGATCGTCCATGCATAGTCAATGCTCAATCTTCTGATCAGGTAAACCATGATCACTGTGATCGCAAACGCCGCGATCGTAATGACCATCTCTTTATTGTTAAGAAGCCCGTCAATAATAAAGCGGAATTTTGCAGCAGTCTCTTCATCAGCCATAGCGGCGATGACGGACGCATTCTGCGCCACATAATGTATCATATAATATGCTATGACACCGCATGCCACCGACACTGCGGATGCAGGCGTTCCCACAAGCCCCACGGCGAGAGGGATCACATAAGGTATCTTCATGGCGAAGCAGACCGGCATCAGCACCACCACCAGAGTATCTTTCGGTGAAAAACGGAGATACAGCAGAAACATGAGCAGAAAACCTACCCCCACGACCGCCGCGCACTCGAGACTGAAGGCGTACAGGTGCAACAGTATGAATACTGCCGACACCACCACGATAAAGTTCATGGGCATAAAGGAGCACATCAGCGCCACGATCAACACCACTGTGATCTTATCTATGCTGTCCATGTAGCCCACGCGCGCATTGATCAGCAGCAATGTGATAAAAGCAAGTATGAATTTTAAAAGCGGAGTGATGTATACCTCATATTTACTGTAGAGAGTCATCATTATCTGCTTTGCAACAAGTAAGGTAGTCATCATTTTTCTTTCACTTTCCGTACACTTTCATTGCCTTATTGTTTATACATATCCGCGAGCCTGCGCAGATTCATGTGATAGACCTTAAGGCTCTTTACCGCCGCATTATAACGCACCGTATATACTATATAAGAAATCACTGCATATATTCCTACTGTCCACAAATAATACGAAAGAATATTTCTGGCGAACTCCCACAGATCCATTTTGTAGATATCGGTCATGAACGTCTCAAAATTATAAAAAACATACATGCCAAAGACCACTACAAATGCGATCGTTGCACTTATAATGGACTTCAGCACCTGCCATCCTATATAATCACTCCGAAAATAGTTTCCTATCGCAACATTTTTTCTGCCGTCATTTGCTTCATAGGAAGCCATCTTCGTCATGAGGATCACTCTTTTTTCATTTAACATAGAAGTCTCCTAACCAAGAAAACGCATCTTCGGATTATCGTGCTGATCCTTTTTCTTCAGCTCAGGCTTCGCCGGCTCCGAATGATGTATGCTTTCGTTCAACTGATTAGCCATGCTGTTCTTACACTTCTCACAAAAACGCCCGCTGAGGATCGGCTTGCCGCATTTCTCACACGCAAGCTCGATACCGGAGCCCTCCGCCAGCTGCAGGCGCTCATCCTTCAGCCACACCTGGATCTGCGCCTGCGACACGTCGCATGCCTCCGAAACCTGCGGAATGGTCGCATAGGCGTTATCGCGGATATACTCTTTCACTTCCTGAAACTTCTTCTCCAGGGCTTCCCTGCACGCCATACAGATCGGCGGTCCCGATACATAGTTAAATAATTTACCACATTTTCTGCAATTCCTAGCGTTCATGACAATTCCCTCCTTGTAATTCTGACGGTTATAAACCTTTTCCGATTGCAAGTGTTACAAAATATATGTGCCTGATACCTGCCTTTCGCAACTCGTAACTCATCGCATCTATTGTGCTTCCAGTTGTATATATGTCATCGATAATTACAATCGTACTTAATTTTACATCATTACGACAGATTTTGAAAGCCCTTTTCAAATTATTTTGCCGTTCCAGCATAGATAAATTTTTCATCGGAGTCGTCCTGCGCGCCCTTTTGATCAGATCTGTATCAACAGAAATGTTCATGATGCGCCCAAGCTCCCGCGCCAACTTCTCTGCCTGATTATATCCTCTCATGCGCCGTTTTGACGCATGTATAGGTACAGGGACAAGCGCATCCGGTTTGCACCGCATGATCCACTCTCCCAGACGTTCTGCTATACACCGGGCATAATACGCCGCATACTCCTGCCGTCCTTTATACTTAAACCGGTAGAGTGAATCGGACACACTTTTATACGCAAACACCGACCGCCCCGCGTCGAACAAATGCTTCCGCCGCCGGCAGTCGCCGCAGTACTCCTCGCCGTCATCTTCCAGTTCTTTGCCGCATTTCATACAGCACGGCTCCTTAATATAGACAAATTTATTTCTGCATGTCTCACAGACGAGACTTCCGAAGGGCAGGACAGCCCTGTCACAGACGGGACATCTGCGCGGATAGAGAATGTCCGCAAGCATCCCCAGAAATGATCTCAGCATATGTATGTTCCTTTTCAGATAGTAAAAGTACGGCGCCCGCTCATAAACTTATTGTAGCGGAATCACTTCCCGGATCCGCTCAGCCAGGCTTGTATATCTTAAATTCTGGTAATTGTTGTCTATCATATCCTGCACGGTACGGCGGCTGCCAAGGATCGTTACACAGTTCTTAGCCCTTGTTACTCCCGTATACAGCAAATTTCTGTTGAACAATATCCTCGGACCGGAGAGAAGCGGAATAATAACCGCCGGATATTCGCTGCCCTGCGATTTATGGATCGTGACCGCATAGGCAAGTTCGATCTCATTAAGCTGCGCATAGGAATAGGTGACTCTTCTGTGCTCGTCAAACTCAACCGTTACCTCCGATGCATATTCGTTGATCTGCAGCACTGTTCCTATGTCGCCGTTAAAGATCCCCATTCCCTTATCGATGGGAATGCCATACTTACTGACGATCTCCCATTCCATCTGGTAATTGTTTTTGATCTGCATGACCTTATCATGCTCCCGCAAAAGCATGCCGCCTGCCATACACTCTTTCTTTGCCGGCGAGGGGGGATTAAGATACCGCTGTAATATACCGTTAAGCGTCTCCACCCCGAGGCTTCCCTTGCGCATCGGTGTCAGCACCTGTATATCGTAAGGCTGTGCGCCGACATAAGGAGGAAGCTTTTCGGTTATCAGCTGTATCATGTGCTTATAGATGACATTGACGTCATTTCTTTCCAGGAAAAAGAAATCTTTACTCTTATTGTCTAATGCCAGGCTCTCTCCCGCATGAATGCGGTGTGCATTCCATACAATATCGCTTTCTTTGTCCTGGCGGAATATTTTCTCAAGGATCACCGTCGGAAATCTTTCGCTCTCCATGATATCCCGCAGAACCTGTCCGGCGCCAACGGACGGAAGCTGGTTGCGATCTCCCACCATGATAAGCCGCGTGCCCGGCGTCACGGCTCTTAACAGCGCCTGAAACAGAAAAATGTCAACCATTGACATCTCATCCACGATAATGACATCCGCTTCCAGTGGATTTTCCTCATTGCGCTCGAATCTTGCCGTCCCGGATTCCTCCGGCACATTGCCGCTCAGCTCCAACAGACGGTGAAGCGTTCTGGCTTCGTAGCCGGTCGTCTCCGTCATGCGCTTTGCGGCCCTCCCCGTGGGAGCCGCCAGATAAATATCCATGTTCTCCGACAGAAAGTACCTTATCATCACATTAATAGTGGTAGTTTTCCCCGTACCGGGACCGCCGGACAGAATAAAAATACCGTTCTTAACGCTTTCCCTCACCGATCTTCTCTGCAGCTCATCCAGCTCGATCCCCAGCTCAGCCTCGATACGGCCGATCTTCTCATCGATCTCACTCCCCGCTTTATCTGTGCCGCTGTCCTGTTTGTCCCGCACGGCATATTCCTTATCCCGCAGCATGTCATCCGGCTGCCCGCCCACGGCGGTTCCAAGATCATGCAGCATTTTGGCACAATTCAGCTCCGCATAATAATATGCAGACGCATATACCTTACACTCCTCGTCATCAGGCCGTCTCTTCATGATCAGCTTCTTTTCCATCGCCAGGTTTGCAAGCTGGGATTCTACCGTATCCCTGTCCAACTCCAGCATCTCCGCCGCCTTGTTTAGCAGAACGCTCTGTGGAAGATAACAGTGTCCCTCCCCACCCGCCAGCGCGAGCGTATAGAGTATCCCGCTCTTAATGCGGTAATCCGAATCGGCGCGGATGCCTGCTTTTGCTGCGATTTCATCCGCAATTTTGAAACCGATGCCTTGCACGTCCTCCGCAAGCCTGTACGGATTCTGCTTCAGAACACCGTACAGCTCCATGCCGTATGTTTCATAGATACGAATCGCCATCGTATTGGATATGCCGTATTGCTGCAGAAAAGTCATTGCTTCCCTGGCATCCCTTTTCTCGTATACCTGAGCCGCGATCTCCCGTGCTTTACGCTCGCTGATGCCGTTGACTTCAGCCAGCCGTTCCGGTTCCTCCTCGATAATGCGATAGGTATCTTCCCCAAACCGTTTGACGATTCTGGCCGCCAGCGCTGCTCCTACGCCTTTTACAGCGCCGGAGCCAAGATAACGCTCTATGCTTTCGGCATCCGCCGGAGGAACGATCTGATAGCGCTCTATCTTAAACTGCTCGCCATATAGCGGATGGGAGGTATAATTTCCCTGTGCTTCTATGGTCTCTCCCTGATCCATAGTCTTAAAAAAGCCTATACATATGATCTCTTCCGAACCGCTCACAAGGTTTAGCACTGTGTAGCCGTTATCAGCATTGCGATATATGATATGCTCTATAAATCCTCTGATCGTTTCCATGCCCGCCGCGTTCAAACCCCTTTAAGTTATATAACCGGTTTATTTGCGTGATATACTACGCAGAACAGCAAAGGGCTGCCTGGATCAGCAGCCCGATTTGATACAAATGTTTAAAGATACAAGCCATTACAGATTGTAATTACGCTTTGCCTGCTCATACAGCAGCTGTGCCAGAGAATTGGAACCGCCGTCAACCGTCTGCTCCGATATTTTCTGTATAAATTCATCTTTAAACAGACCTGTCATGTTGGATGCGTAACCCTCTTCTTCACTGTCGTCTCCAAACAGCTTGGTGGTCTTCTCCATCTCCTTATAGACCTGCTCCCACAGAAATGCCTCAAACTGCTTACATGCATCCAGAAGCGCTTCGTCGTCTGCCGCCTTTGCAGCGTTCTCCACCTGACTCTGAAGCTTATCCGATGCGGCCTGGTCAGCCTGTGTGACATAATCTGTATAATTTCCCAATCCCGGTATATCCATAATTATTATCCTCAACGTTTCAGGTTATTGGCGGTCTCCATCATGGAATCGGATGTTGTGATCGCCTTGGAATTCATCTCATACGCACGCTGTGCAACGATCAGGTTTACCATCTCGTTGGCCACCTGTACATTGGAGCCCTCCAGATAGCCCTGTACGATCCTGCTCTTGGACACTCCCGCAGTGGTATCCTCATTCAATGCCCGTCCGCTGGCGTCCGTCACTGCAAAAAGCGTGTCGCCCACTCTGTTTAAGCCGCCCGGATTGCTGAACTGATAGGTTCCGATCGTAATGCCGATAGGCTGCGGATTATTCTGTTCATCGGGATAGCAGATCTGTCCGTCCTCCGTAATGGAAAGTTTACTCGCAATATAAGAACGGTTCAAAGAGATCGCGCGCCCCGTAGAATCTAACACCGGCAGACCGTCCGCATTGGTCAGCGTCATACCGCCGTTAGCGCCGAGCGCCCAGATAAAATCACCGTTTCTGGTGTAATAATTGGTGCCGTCCTCTCCGCGTACCGCAAAAAATCCTTCGCCCTGAATAGCAAAAGCAGTGTTACTGTCCGAGCTCAGCAGACTTCCCTGCGTAAAAAGGGAATTGATGGAAGAAGGGCGGACGCCCAGTCCCACCTGTGAGGTTGTAGGCTTCGGATCGCCGTTAGCCGTTGTGGTAACGGACTGCAGTCTCTGATACAAAAGGGATTTAAACTGCGCCACCTGCGCCTTATAGCCAACCGAGTTGACATTTGAAAGGTTGTTGGCGATCGTATCTACATTCACCTGCTGCGCATTCATACCTGTCGCTGCCGACCATAAGCTTCTGACCATGTCTAACGCCTCCTATTCTTTACAGGTCTTATATCTTACCCAGCTGATTTACTGCAATATCAAGTGATTCATCATATGTAGTGATAACCTTCTGGTTGCTCTCGTACTGTCTCTGAATGGCGATCATATTGACCATTTCCGTCACAATAGACATATTCGAGGTTTCCAGATAACCGGAACGTACCGTCACATCCTCCGCCGGCTGTTCGAGCTGCCTGTTAGCATTGTCGTCTGCCGTCCGGGCGTCCTCCAAAGCCTGTTCCGCCTCCGCTTCCGCCTGCTGAGCGGCACGCAGCGCCTCCTCGAGATCACCCGTATCTACGCCCCTTGCCTGCGCATCGTCCAAAGCGTTCTGAATAGCCACGGTATTCGCTCTGGCTCTCCTGTACGCCGTTGATGCGGCCTTAGTCGCATCGCTCTCTATAAACTGAAAGAAATTCTCGCCGAATCGTTCCAGGCGGTCATAATCCCCGGCTTCAAAATCTACTACGCCGATGGTCGCCACGTACTGACCCGCCTGATATATATCGCCGCTCACATTGGTTCCTATCTCCTTTTCGTTGGGATCCAGTCTGATACGGCGTCTGTCTTCATCCAGAACATAATCTCCGTCCTGGGTCACAAGATATCCCTGCGATGTCATGGTAAAATTACCGTCTCTGGTATACTTCACGGACGTCTGGCCCGCTTTGTTCGTATACTCTATACGGAAGAAACCGCTGCCGGCTATGGCAAAATCAAAGGTATTGCCTGTCACCTTCATCGGACCTTCCGAATAATCCACATAATTCTCGCCGGTCTTAACGCCCATATTCATGCCCACTCTCCTGACACGATTCTGAGCATAATTGGGATTGGCTTCGTTATTCATCTCATATGTGTCAATGCCTTTGGATGTACTGATCAGCCGCGGCAGATTGCCCGCCTCGGACAGATCCTTGATTTTATACGCAAGGAGACTGTCAAACGCCTGACTTGTGGCGCCCTCTTTCTTAAAGCCGTTGGTGCCCGCATTCGCCAGATTGTTGGTCATGACATCCATCCTGTGCTGTTCATTGATCATTCCGGTATACGCCGTATATAATCCTTTAAGCATAAGTGTTTCGCCTCTCCTACTCCTCGCGGTATCCTGCGAGAAATTCAACATACTTTCCCGTTCCGACAGCCACTGCCGTCATCGGGTCTTCCGCCGTCATGGTGTTGATCCCTGTCTTAGCCGCGATCAGGTCTTCCAGTCCGCGAAGCAGGCTTCCTCCTCCGGTCAGCACGATCCCCCGGTCAGCGATATCCGCCGCCAGTTCCGGAGGTGTTTTCTCCAGAACGCTATGGATCGTCTCAACGATCTGCACCGTAGTCTCATGAAGCGCCTCCTCGGTTTCCTCTGAAGACACCTTGACGGTACGGGGCAGACCCGTCACCAGATTACGTCCTCTGACATCCATATAGTCAACTTCCGGTCTCTTATAAGCCGATCCGATCTTGATCTTCAGATCTTCCGCCGTCCGCTCACCGATCAGCAGATTATGTTTCTTACGCATATAACGTACAATGGCCTCATCGAAATCATCTCCCGCGATTTTGATAGATGCGCTGACCACTGTGCCGCCAAGCGAGATAACGGCAATATCGGATGTTCCGCCGCCGATATCCACGATCATATTACCGCACGGCTTGGAGATATCTATGCCCGCGCCGATCGCTGCGGCAATAGGCTCCTCAATAATGGAAACCTCTCTTGCGCCCGCCTGATATGTCGCGTCCTCAACCGCCTTCTTCTCCACTTCCGTAACGCCGCTGGGCACGCAGACTGCGATGCGCGGCTTGCGGAAGGTCTTCTTGCCGAGAGCTTTCTGTATGAAATACTTCATCATTTTCTCGGTAACCTGATAGTCCGAGATAACACCCTGGCGGAGCGGCCTTACCGCGACAATATTGCCGGGCGTCCTGCCTAACATAAGTCTGGCGTCCTCACCGATCGCCTTGATCTTGTTTGTATCTCTATCAAAAGCTACAACGGAAGGCTCTTTTAACACAACGCCTTTGCCCCTGATGTAGACTAATATACTCGCTGTTCCCAAATCAATTCCGATATCCGTATACTGCATTTCCCTTTGATCCCCTTTCCCGCAGACTCTGTGTAGCATATATTATAACCTAAAGGGCTGGTTTTTCAAAGGTTTTTATCGTTTTTTTTGAAAAAAAAGAAAAACGCCAAAAACAGAACGGTTCCATCCGCTCTATTTCTGGCATCCATGCCTTACGATATCTTTATCGGCATGCTATCTCTTTTTCTTAACCCCGTTTCAATATTTTATGTCATTTTTATTGTTTTATTACCGCTTCCTGTATCTGTCTAACATTTTCTTTACATAAATTCCCGTATAAGACGCCGGATTCTTGGCTATCTGCTCGGGCGTTCCTTCCGCTATGACCGTTCCGCCGCCGTCGCCGCCCTCCGGCCCCATATCGATAATATAATCGGCTGTCTTGATCACATCCAGATTATGCTCGATGACCACAACGGTGTTGCCGCCTTCCGCCAGCTTGTGCAGAATATCCACGAGCTTGTGCACGTCTGCGAAGTGCAGACCCGTGGTCGGCTCGTCCAGAATGTAGATCGTCTTGCCCGTGCCGCGTCTGCTCAGCTCCGTGGCCAGCTTGATGCGCTGCGCCTCGCCGCCGGAGAGGGTCGTGGACGGCTGCCCCAGCTTCACATACGAAAGACCTACGTCGTACAGTGTCTCTATCTTCCGCCGGATGGAAGGAAGATTTTCAAAGAACGGCATCGCCTCCTCCACCGTCATATCCAGCACATCGTATATACTCTTACCTTTGTATTTTACCTCCAGCGTCTCCCGGTTGTACCGTTTACCTCCGCACACCTCGCAGGGCACATAGACATCCGGCAGAAAATGCATCTCGATCTTAATAATACCGTCTCCGCTGCAGGCCTCGCATCGGCCGCCTTTGACGTTAAAGCTGAACCGCCCTTTCTTGTAGCCTCTCGCCTTCGCATCCTGCGTGGACGCAAAAAGATCTCTGATCTGGTCAAACACACCCGTATAGGTTGCCGGATTCGACCGGGGCGTCCTGCCTATAGGGGACTGGTCGATATTGATCACCTTATCTAACTGCCTGATCCCTTCGATCTTCCCATGCCTGCCGGGTATGCACCGCGCCCTGTTCAAATCATGCGCCAGACGTTTGTACAGGATCTCATTGATAAGCGAGCTTTTGCCCGACCCGGACACTCCCGTCACGCAGGTAAAAATTCCCAGCGGGATTTTGACGTCGATCTTTTTTAAGTTATTTTCTTCCGCACCCCTGATCGTCAGATAACCCGTGGGTTTTCTGCGGGATGACGGAACGGGGATCTGCAGTCTGCCGCTTAAGTACTGCCCCGTAACGGATTCCTCCACCTGCATGATCTCCTGCGCCGTTCCCTGCGCCACTACCTCGCCGCCGTGAGAGCCGGCGCCGGGTCCGATATCAATGATGTGGTCAGCGGCAAGCATGGTATCCTCATCGTGTTCAACCACTATAAGCGTATTGCCCATATCCTTTAAGTTCTTAAGAGCCGCTATGAGCTTGTCATTGTCTCTCTGGTGCAGGCCGATACTCGGCTCGTCCAGGATATAGCATACGCCCACCAGACCCGAACCGATCTGTGTGGCCAGGCGGATTCGCTGCGCCTCGCCGCCCGAAAGAGTGCCTGTCGCTCTCGCAAGCGACAGATATTCCAATCCGACTTCCACCAGGAATCCCACTCTTGCCCGGATCTCTTTTAATATCTGTTTTCCGATCAGCTCCTGCTGCGGCGTAAGCTTCATGCCGCCTATAAAATCATGCAGTTTTTTGACGGACAGGGAAGTGATCTCATATATGTTTTTGTCACAGACTGTCACTGCAAGTGACTCTTTCTTAAGACGCATACCCTTACATTCTTTGCAAGGCGTGATGCGCATGTATGACTCGTATTCCTGCTTCGTGATATCGGATGCCGTCTCACGGTACTTACGCTCCACATTTTTGATAAGGCCTTCAAAGGCTATCGGATATACCCCTCTGCCCCTCTGCCCTTCATAATAGACGTTGACTCTTCTGCCATCGGTCCCATGACAGATGATGTCCTGTATCTTCCGGGGAAGTTTTTCATAGGGCGTGTCCATGCTGAATTCATATTCTTTGGCAAGCGCCCGCAGAACCGCATTTGTAAAGCTCCCCTCATCTTTACTCGTCTGCCACCCCATGACCGAGATCGCGCCTTCGCTAAGGCTCAAGCTCTTGTCCGGGATCATCAGATCCACATCAAATTCCATCTTGTATCCCAGTCCAAAGCACTCCGGGCATGCGCCGAAAGGATTGTTGAAAGAAAAACTTCTCGGTTCGATCTCGCCGATACTGATCCCGCAATCCGGACATGCAAAGTTCTGGCTGAAGTTTAACGGCTCGCCGTCTATCACGTCAAGCAGCATCAGCCCGTCCGCCAGCGCAAAAACATTCTCGATGGAATCTGTCAGTCGTCTTTCGATCCCTTCCCTGACAACCAGGCGGTCCACGATGATCTCGATATTATGCTTGATATTTTTATCCATAGGAATATCTTCGGACAGATCATACAGACTGCCATCCACACGCACGCGCACGTAACCGCTCTTCTTGGCGCGCTCAAACACCTTGGCGTGTTCGCCTTTTCTGCCCCGCACTACCGGAGCGAGAAGCTGTATTTTCGTTCCTTCGGGAAGCCCCAATATCTGATCCACGATCTGATCCACCGTCTGCTTCCTGATCTCCCTGCCGCACTGCGGACAGTGGGGAATACCGATCCTCGCATACAACAGCCTGAAATAATCATATATCTCCGTCACGGTTCCCACCGTGGAACGCGGATTGCGGTTAGTCGATTTCTGGTCTATGGAGATAGCCGGTGACAGCCCTTCGATCTTCTCCACGTTGGGTTTCTCCATCTGTCCCAGGAACTGGCGGGCATAAGATGACAGGGACTCCATGTACCTGCGCTGTCCCTCCGCATAAATCGTGTCAAACGCAAGAGACGATTTGCCCGACCCGGACAATCCCGTAAGAACAACGAACTCATTTCTCGGAATGTCCACATTCAGATTTTTCAGATTATGTTCATTGGCGCCCCGTATCTTAATATATTCTCTGGGACGCATCTTTACCGTATCAGTCGTATCAGCCATAGCGCTTTCTCAATACCTCCGTACCTATATCACTTATCAAAATCTCTCAGTCTGCCTTTCAGATCCTTCATGCGGTCGCGCAGCTCGGCGGCAGCCTCGAAGTTCAGATCGGCGGCGGCTTTCTTCATCTGTTTCTCCACATCCCTGATCAGCTTCTCCAGCTCCTGTCTGCTCATGGATTCAGGATCTTTCTCAAACCGCATCTCCTCCTTCTCCACTGTCCTGGAAATACTGATCAGATCACGAACCGCTTTCCTGACTGACTGCGGCGTGATGCCGTGTTCCTCATTATACTGCTGCTGTATCTTACGTCTTCTGTTCGTCTCATCTATCGCCGCGCGCATGGAATCCGTCATGCTGTCCGCGTACATGATGACATGTCCGTCCACATTGCGGGCCGCACGTCCAATCGTCTGTATCAGAGACGTCTCCGAGCGGAGAAAGCCTTCCTTGTCCGCGTCCAGAATGGCGACCAGTGCTATCTCCGGTATATCCAGTCCTTCACGCAGCAGATTGATACCTACCAGCACATCGAAGACGTCCAGACGCATGTCCCTGATGATCTCCGCCCGTTCCAGCGTATCGATATCGGAGTGAAGATACTTGACGCGGATATCTACTTCCTTCATGTAATCGGTCAGATCCTCCGCCATCCGCTTGGTAAGCGTTGTCACAAGGATCTTATGATGTTTTGCCACCTCTTTATTGACTTCCGAGATAAGATCGTCGATCTGTCCCTCCACCGGACGCACATCCACCTCAGGGTCAAGAAGGCCGGTAGGTCTGATGATCTGCTCAGTCCTGAACAGTTCATGCGCCGCCTCGTAGTCGGAAGGCGTCGCCGACACAAACAGCATCTGGTCTATGTGCTGTTCAAATTCCTGAAAATTAAGAGGGCGGTTATCCAATGCCGAAGGAAGTCTGAAGCCATAATCCACCAGCGTATTCTTGCGGGATCTGTCCCCGGCGAACATGCCGCGTATCTGCGGGATCGTCATGTGGGACTCGTCAATGATGATAAGAAAATCACCCGTGAAATAATCCAACAGCGTGAAAGGCGGCTCTCCCTGCGCCATACCGTTTAAATGCCGGGAATAATTCTCTATGCCAGAGCAGAATCCCGTCTCTCTGAGCATCTCTATATCGAAATTGGTCCTCTCCGCAATGCGCTGCGCCTCTAACAGCTTGTCCTCGCTCTTAAAGTATTTGACCCGCTCCTCCAATTCCTTCCCGATCTCCACACAGGCGGCGTTGATCTTCTCCTGCGGCACCACATAATGAGACGCCGGATAGATCATCACATGCTCCAGCGTGGCGTGTACCTGTCCCGTCAGCACGTCAGTCTGCGCGATGCGGTCGATCTCATCGCCGAAAAATTCCACCCGGATCAGATAATCATCGGTCTGCGCCGGATGGATCTCCAGCACATCCCCTCTCACGCGGAAACAGCACCTGTCCAGATCCATATCGTTGCGCTCATACTGCATTTCGATCAGTCCGCGTATCACTTCATCGCGGTCCTTCTGCATACCCGGTCTTAGGGACATGCTCATGCCCGCATATTCTTCGGGGCTTCCCAGTCCGTAGATGCAGGATACGCTTGCCACCACGACTACATCTCTGCGTTCCGTCAAAGAAGCCGTCGCAGAAAGCCGAAGCTTGTCGATCTCGTCATTGATAGATGAATCCTTGGCGATATAAGTGTCCGTGGAAGGCACATATGCCTCCGGCTGATAGTAGTCATAGTAGGACACAAAATATTCTACCGCGTTCTCCGGAAAAAATTCTTTAAATTCACCGTACAGCTGTCCCGCCAGCGTCTTGTTGTGAGCGATCACAAGAGTGGGCTTATTAAGCGCCTGTATGATGTTCGCCATAGTAAAAGTCTTGCCGGAACCGGTCACGCCAAGCAGCGTCTGAAATTGATTTCCTTTGCGAAAACCTTCCACAAGTTCAGCGATCGCCTTCGGCTGATCGCCTGTGGGCCGGTATTCCGATACCAGTTTAAAATGATCCATACTGATCTCCCGGCGGCCGTGCCTGTATGCATACGATATCGCGCATTGCATGTCTGTCTCAACCGGACCGGCCGCGTCTACACTGACAGTATAACAGAGTGCGGCAAAAAAGTACAGCAGAAATCGAACTTTTGTTCTGTTTCTGCTGTTTGCCTACGGTAACTTCATCTTGATCTTATCGTGTACGCTTATATCCTGTCCGATCTGCACCTCGATCACCTGTAGCTTTGTCTCGGCAATGATCGTGTGCGCAGTGCCTGCCGGCATCCGTATCACATCCCCGGCGCCCACCTGCCGTTCCTGGCCGTCTATGATCGTTCTGCCCTGACCCTCAGTCACCGTCCATACCTCGTCCCGCCGCTCATGTCTGTGGTAGTTCATCTGATGTCCGGCGTTTAATGTCACCTTGATCGTCATGCTGTTCTCTTCGATATCTATCACCTGAAAGCTGCCCCATGATTTCTCCGCAAACATGATCTGCTGGTCGATCGCGTCAACATACGGTTTAATGTAACTGGACTGGTTCTTGTCCGAAACAAGTATTCCTTCCGGGCTTGCCGATACCACCATATCCTTAAGTCCCATGCAAAGCACAGGGACATTCAATTCATTAATAACGTGCACGTTTTCGCATTGATCGTTCAGGATCGCCTTACCGATACATTCATTTTCCATCGCCTCGGCAAGCGTATTCCATGTGCCGATATCTTTCCACATACCGCCAAAACGCATCACCTCGATGTGCCGCTCACGCTCCGCTACCGCATAATCGAAGCTGATCTTTTCCAGGGCTTCATATCGATCAAAAAGGTCGCTGTAACCCGTAAACGCGATCAGTTCATGCGCCCGCTGCAGCACATACCCCAGCCTGAAAGCAAACACCCCGCCGTTCCAGAGCGCTCCCTGCGAAATATACTCCCGGGCCTTGTCCTGCGTGGGCTTTTCTTTAAATACCTCAACACTACTGATATCCTTCTTATCCTTCGGGATAATATATCCGTACTTTTCGCTTGGGTAAGTCGGTTCTATTCCCATAAGGACCAGATTGGCGTCACTGTCGGCCGCATGCTTTCCCAACGCACACAAAGCCTCAAAATAATCATCATTTACGTAAGGATCTACCGGGCACACCACCACTGTTTCCTGCTCCGGTATGCCGCGCACATCATGCAGATATGCCGCCGCGAGCACAATCGCCGGAAATGTGTCTCTGCGGCACGGTTCCACACTGATCCCCACATCGCTTCCCAATTGGTTATGAATCGCAGAGACTTGCGACTTAGCCGTAGCGATCGTAACCTTTGCTCCGGGATCCACAGATTTTATCTGCCGGTACACTCTCTGCACCATAGATTCATATCCGCCGTCAGCTTTTTTAAATATTTTAATAAACTGCTTAGATCTGGTATCATTGGAGAGCGGCCAAAGACGTTTGCCCGACCCGCCCGATAACAATATAATGTTCATACGCAGGTTCCTTTATTATCCGATCATCTTCTCTATTTCCTGTTTTGCCCGCTCCAGCTGATTATCCACGCCTTCATTATAATATGCTTCACCGTCAAACTCACACTCGATATCAGGATCGATACCGACGCCGTGAATATTATTACCGTTTGGCGTAAAGTAAGAGCTGATGGTAAGCTTCAGGGCAGTGCCGTCCGTAAGCGGCAGCACACGCTGCACGATACCTTTGCCAAACGTTGTAGTGCCGATCAGCGTTCCCTTGCCGTAATCCTTGATCGCTCCCGCCAGGATTTCCGATGCGCTGGCGGAATTACCGTTGATCAGGACCACCAGCGGCATATTCAGTTCATTTTTGCCATCGCAGCTGTACTCATCCCGCTTGCCGTACTTATCTTCCGTGTATACAATGAGTCCTTTCGGCAGGATCATCCTGGCAATATCCGTCACCACTAGAAGACTGCCGCCCGGATTGCTTCTAATGTCAAGTATAAGTCCCTTCGCATCAGAGCCTTTGATAACCGCCAGCGCTTCCTTAAACTGATCCAGCGTTACATCGTCAAATTCAGTGATTTGAATGTAACCCACGCCGTTATCATACATTTCATAATTGACTGTGGGCGATTCTATCCTGCGTCTCACGACATCTATTTCAAGATAATCAGGCTCGCCTTCGCGGTAGATCGTCAGATGCACTGTCGAACCTTCTTCGCCTTTTATCCGCGAAACCACTTCGGACAGTTCCAGTCCCTGTGTCGTCTCACCCCCGACAAGATAAATAATATCGTTCTCACGAAGCCCCGCTTCCTCGGCGGGCGTTCCCGCTATGACGCCGCTGATCTTTGCCATTCCCGTAGTGGCATCCAGACTGACATAAGCGCCGATCCCGAAATAGATCCCTTCGGTGTCCTGCATCATCTCCTGCCACTCCTGTGCAGTGTAATATACCGAATACGGGTCGTTCAGGGAATCTATCATTCCCGCATACATGCCCTCGATCATCGCATCGGTATCAATATCCTCATCTTTGTAATAATATTGGTCAACCAGTTCTTCCAGCGATTCCAGTTTCTTAAGCGTCACATCATTGACGACATTCTCAGCCGGTACGCCGCTGGAGCTGGCCACCTGCTGCCCGCGGCTGCTTATCTTCTGATATACTCTTACGCCCGCATACGTACAGCACCCTACCAATGTCATGACGACGACCCCGGCCAGCACTCCAAGTAGAAATACGTTTCCCCTGTTATCCCGCTCATGCCGCCCAGGTCCTGGGTTTCCGGGCCTCAATGAAGGCTGCTGTCCGGAGTACGGACTCTGTGTTTCCTGATTAACATTGTGCCTGTCATAAACATCATTATAATAATTATTGTCCCCGTTCTGATTCAAGACAACTCATCTCCATCCATTTATACTTCCCGCATTGCCGCCCCCGTAAACCTGTCGCCCCGCCACACTATCCAAGGTAATTCCACGGACTGACATAACTGCCGTTCAGCCGGACGCCAAAATGCAGGTGATTGCCGGTGGAACGCCCCGTGCTTCCCACCGCCGCAATATTCTGCCCTTTTGTGACCGTTTGCCCTTTGGATACATACAGAGCCGAACAATGCATATAGATCGTATACAAGCCGCTGCCGTGGTCTATCATAATGTAGTTTCCCATAGACCCGCTGTATGCTGCGGCTACCACATCGCCGTCATACGCCGCCAGGATCGCCGATCCGGCGGGCGCCGCCATGTCCAATCCGTTATGAAACTGCTGCACGCCCAGTATCGGGTGCATACGGTTTCCGTATTCATCGGATATTCTCTTATAGGCGGGGCAGGGCCACGCAAACATACCGCCGTTATAGATCCTGGCCTGCGCATTCTCCGCCTCCAGACGCGCCTTTTCCTCGGCTACCGCCTTCTCCAACGCCGCGATCGTGGCGTTCTCGTCCGCGATCTGCGCTTCATATTCTTTGATTGCCGCCTCTTTGCTGGAAATATCGTTCGACACAGCATAGAGCTGATTCTCTTTCTCCCGCAAAAGTGAATTGACGCTGGCTTCCTCCGCCTCAACGGCGCTCTTGGCTTTGTCCAGCACTTCCTTTTCCGCTTCCAGTTCCTCCTTGCACAGCTGCACCATCTGCGTGATCTCAGTGTATTCGTCCAGCTTATCTCTGTCGTACTGCGAAAGCGCTTCGATATAATCCGCTTTATTGATCAGATCCGACAGGCTGCTTGAGGAAAAGAGCATTTCCAGATAAAACGTATCGCCTTTTTCATACATGAACTTGATGCGCTGCTTCATCGCCTCGTACTGGTCCGTCTGCTGTTTGACCGCCGCATCGAGCTCCGCAGTCGTATCTGTTATCTGCTGCTCTTTTTCGGTTATCAATGTATTATATTGCCCGATCTTCTCCTGTATGCCGCTTAATTCGTTATCAAGCTCTGTCACATACGCGGTCAAATCGTTTTTGGATTTCTCCAGTTCCTTCTTGACTGCCTCCACATCCGTAAGGCCGGACTTCAGCTTGTTCACTTCCTGCCTCGCGGCGGCGATCTCCTCTTCCTTCTCCCGGATGCTCGCGCTCGTGACAGCATAGACCGGCTCTGAATAAGAATAGGAAAATATAAATACGGTGACTGCACTAAGCAATATGCAGGCTGTTTTTTTGCAGTGTCTTATATACGCCATCAATTCTTTAGACCCTCAAATATCTTCTGACAGTAACAATACTTCCCAGAAAGCCTATACCCACGCCGATTCCGAGGGATACGGGAGTCAGCACGCTAAATACCTCCCTCACCGTCAAGAAACTGAGCAGAGTAGTCAGCATCGGAAACCGGTCAGTCACATAGCTTAAAACAATGTTGTACATGCCATAGATCACGCCAAGCGGAAGCGCCGCTCCGATCAGGCCGATCAACATACCTTCTATCACAAACGGCGACCTTACAAAAAAGTCCGTGGCGCCTATATACTTCATAATATTGATCTCCTCCCGGCGGATGGAGATGCCTATCATGACCGTATTGCTGATCAGGAACACCGACACAGCAAGCAGGATCGCAATGATTCCCACGGAAACATACGCTATCAGGGCATTAACACCCGTCAGCGTAGTCGCCACCAGCTCCGAACGGTTGACCTTACTAACGCCCTCCATAGACTCCAGATACGTCACCAGGGCGGGCTGCATGGACACGTCATTCAGATAAATATTATAATGGGCAGAATCAATGAGCGGGTTCTCCGTAAAACCGTCCTCATAACCCTGTAAATATTCGCCTTTAAACTCCTCCCAGGCTTCGTCGGCAGATACAAACACAATGTCCGACACTTCCGGACGCCGCGCGATCTGATCTCCGATCTGCTGGATACGGCTGTCCTCCAGTCCCGCATCAAAGAACACGGACACCGATACGCCCTGCTGCGCGCTTTTCACAATGTGCTGGAAATTCGTCACGATCGCATAGAACAGTCCGAACAAAAAAAGACAAGCGCTGATCGTGGCGATGGACGCGAGTGTAAACAGTTTATTTCTGAAAAGATTGCGCACACCCTGTCTGAGCGTATAGAAAAAGCTGCTAATCCTCATCGATGTACCCTCCCTTTTCCTCATCACTTATGATAACGCCCTTCTTCAGAGTCACGACCCTCTTCTGCATGGCGTTCACGATTTCTCTGTTGTGCGTTACGACAATGACTGTTGTGCCGTTCTCGTTGATCTGTTCAAGAAGCTTCATGATCTCCCACGAATTCTTCGGATCAAGATTACCGGTCGGCTCGTCAGCCAGCAGAACGGTAGGTTTATTGACCAGGGCTCTAGCAAGCGCCACCCTCTGCTGTTCACCGCCCGAAAGCTGTCTGGGCTTCGCTTTATATTTGCCGGCCAGTCCCACAACTGCCAGAATACTAGGCACGTTCCGCTTGATCTCCTTGCCGGACTTCTGGACGATCCGCTGCGCGAATGCAACGTTTTCATACACATTCCGATCCTTTAACAGCCTGAAGTCCTGGAACACCACCCCGAGATTACGTCTGAACTTCGGTATCTTCCTGTGTTTTATCTTGGACAGATCATATCCCATAACATTGATATATCCGCTGGTGATCGTCAGCTCACGCAAAAGCAGCTTGATCAACGTTGACTTGCCCGATCCGCTGTCTCCTACGATAAAAACAAACTCTCCCCTGTTAATGTGAAGATTCACATCCTTGAGCGCAGGGGCGCCCGTAGAGTATGCCTTGCAGACATTAGTCAGGTTGATGATCTCATTTGACGCTGCCGCATTTTTCTTCCTCTTTTTCTCTGCCACGTTCTTCACTCCTATACTTTCCCTTAGTATTCAAAACTCTCCATGTACTTCATATACTTAACGACCATAAGCGCGATCTTAAAAGTGATCGCATCCTCGAAAACTCTCAGATCAAGCCCTGTACTTTTCTGCAGTTTGTCCAGACGGTACACAAGCGTGTTCCTGTGGATGAACAACTGTCTGGATGTCTCCGACACATTCAGGGAGTTTTCAAAAAATTTGTTGATCGTTGTAAGCGTTTCCTCGTCGAAATCATCGGGGCTCTTACCGCCGAAGATCTCTTTGATAAACATCTTGCACAAAGGAATCGGCAGCTGGTAGATCAGACGCCCGATCCCCAGTTCGCTATAGGCGATCACATTTCTCTCCCCAAAGAAGATCTTGCCCACATCCAACGCCATCTTTGCTTCCTTATAAGAACGGCTTACCTCCTTCAGTTCGTTAACGACCGTACCGTAGGCGATCCTGGCATTCCTGAAGTTCTCTTTTCCAAGAAAAGCGGCAATGCTGTCGGCCGTCCTGTCGATCTCCCTGGCGCTGTCGCCCCCGGGCAGATCCTTGACCACGATCACGTTATTCTCATCGACCGCTGTGACAAAATCTTTGCTGTTGGCGCCGAAATATGTACGCATCGTCTCAAGCACATTGCTTTCCCTGGTGTCCTCCGTTTCTATGATCAGAACCACACGCTTCTCATCAGTCTGGATATGCAGCTTCTTGGCACGTCCGTAGATATCCACCAGAAGCAGATTGTCCAGGAGCAGGTTCTTAATAAAATTGTCCTTATCAAACCGCTCCTTATACGCCACCAGGAGATTCTGTATCTGAAACGCCACCATCTTGCCTACCATATAGACGTCTTCACCCACGCCTCCGGCGATCAGTATATACTCCAGCTGCTGTTCGTCAAATATCTTGAAATACTGATAGCCCTGTATCTCCTGTGAATCTGCAGGCGACTTGGCAAACTCCGCAGCCGGTCTTCCGCACTGCTCCATATCGTCCGCCGTCATTGCAACAGGCTTGCCGTCAATATCCATGACGCACAGCTCCACCCTTGCGATCGCCTTCAACCCCTCGATCGTATTCTGCAAAATCTGATTTGAAATCATACCCCCACCTCTTACCGTTTCTTTTAGCAAATTACACAAAGTAACAAACCGCTAAATTCATCAAAAAACAACATCTGGTTTTCATTTTAATCTATATACACAAAAAAATCTACCTCTAATCATGAACTTTTTGTGTAATTTTTAAAAATTTAATGATTTTGGCGGCAATGAAGCATTAGACATTTTATACAAAACAAAAAATGCTCGCCATCCGCCGGGAAATATGGTAAAATAAGTACAGATATAGTATATATTCTGTTTCGGAGATGATTTTAAAAGTGAGGTGAAGGAAATGGATATCGCAGGATTATCTATGGCAATGTCTTCCGCGAATGTACAGAGCGCTTACGGCGTTGCTATGCTCAGCAAATCTCTTGAGCAGGTTTCTTCCACGGGCGGACAGATCGTTGAGATGATGGACGCCGCTTCAATGGAATTGTCCGTAAATCCGCATATTGGTTCCAATATTGATATTTCGGTATAATAATGCGGCGTACAAATGAACAGTGTATATGCATAAATACGTGCGGTCCTAACCGACCGCACGTATCGTTTGTTCTGTGATCTCGATCTTTCCTTCCTTCAGCAGCCGCCCAACGGCGCGCTTAAACTCATTCTTGCTCATCTGCGTCTCCCTCTTTATCACTTCAGGAGAAGCCTTATCGTTAAACGGAAGAACGCCGCCGTGATCCGTAATGATCTCCAGCAGTCTCTTTGCATCCGTATCCATCTGCAGATACGCCTTCTCGCGAATGCTTAAATTCAGTCTTCCGTCCTCCTTAACGCCCGTAACGCGCGCCTTGACCACATCCCCAATGCCGATATTGCCGTATAGCTCCTTCAAGGGGATCAGCGCGGAATACTTATCGTCCACCGCCACAAAGGCGCCAAAGTTCTTACTGATCTCATAGACCGTCCCGCTCACCCTGTCGTCGATCTTATAAGGGCTCTCGGCAGACAAGTACGGATACACGTTCATCGTTGCGCATAAGCGGTCGCTCTTATCGATATAGAGCGCTACGAGGCATTCTTCTTTCTCCGAAACCTTTCTGGTCTGCTCTTTAAAAGGAAGCAGCAGGTCTTTCTCCAGTCCCCAGTCGAGAAAGGCGCCGTTTCTGCCAAGCTGTACTACCTTAAGCCTCGCGACATTATGCAATGTCAGCTTCGGCATATTCGTTGTCGCAATCAGCCTGTCCTTGGAGTCACGGTAGATAAATACCTCCACCGCATCGCCCAGCCGGGCGCCTGCAGGCACCTGTTTCCCCGGAAGCAACACTCTGTCTTTCCCGTCCTGCGCATCGCTTACATACACGCCAAATTCAACGATCTTCACTATATACAAAGTCTGTATCATGCCAAGTTGAATCATTTTTCTCTCCATTCCAAGCGGATCTGCCCGCTTCGCGCCATCTATGGCAGAGCAGGCTCAGTTCCCCGTCCGCTGTATATTCCCGCTCATCTCTACAATACTGTACGGTTTGCCGTCTTCCTTATTCAAAGACACGGTATACAGCCTGCCGTCCCCACTCTGCGCCACAGCGGGACAGATCACATCATCCAGCTTCGCCTGACTCTTATATTCGACACGGAGCTGCGCGATCCTAAAATCCTCCGGTATACAGTCCATAGCCATACGCACATACTGTCCGTTGTTCACGTGGTGGTTGGTATCCAGATGATGCTGTTTTACACTAAAAGGCTCAAGAGCCTTACTGTTGTCAGGCACCGCGATCTTGCGCGGCGCATACTCCATCGGATATTTTTCCGACAGGGTATATCCCGCAAGCATCTCCTCCGTCGGTCTGGCGGGCGCCATCTTCACAGTATCCATCAGGCTCCAGATGGAATTGGCATATGCCAGGACCTCCCCTTCCGCCGTCTTCATCTCGAAATTACGGCAGCCGATAAATCCCCGGAACTCATAAGGCGCCGTGCCGGTCACAATGCGCTCGCACAGATGCGGATATCTGTTCACGCAGATCTGCCATGAAGACAGCATCCACACCATATGTAAGGCGTTTAAATAGTCCACGCCCAGCCCGATATCCTCCGAGTGAAATGTGGAGCAGTCCTGAAAATAATCCAGAAGCGACTCGATCGTCATGTTGCCGTCTACGCCCACCTCACTGTAACGCACTCTGCTTTCAAATGTATACATGATCTCTCCTTCTTCCAAAAAAGACTCAGTTGATCTCTCAACTGAGTCCTGTAAGCTGGGCTACAAGGATTCGAACCTTGAAATGACGGAGTCAGAGTCCGTTGCCTTACCGTTTGGCGATAGCCCATTAACATTACATTTTGGAATTATACTATATATTATTTACATTTGCAAGCCTTATTTTTCATTATCTCATAAAACTTTTTTACTGCACAAATAATATTAGTAACAGGGTTATTGTATCATCTTTCCTTATTCTTTTGGTCTGCTGCCGGCAGACAATTCCAGCCACGGGCTAAAGGCTTCCTCCGGGACGGGACCGGGCACATAGCAGGAACTGTATTCATTCGGGCGGGAGGAATACACCTCCACCGCAAAACGGTAGGAGCCGTCGGGAATCCCCAGACCTTGCACATCGAACCAAACGCCCCCTATCTGCCTGACGTTCTTGCCGCTCCATATGTTATTGCCGACCACGTTCCCCGCTTCATCATAAAAAAACACGTTAAAGCTGTCTTCGTCCGCATAATCGTCCATATTGCTCCAGGCGGCATAGTATGAATTTCCGCCCGCCTCACTGCGTATGATCCACTTTAAGTCAGCCGGGGCAGGAAGCGGCGGCGCAGATTCTCCCGTATAGACAAAGATATCCGAGACGGCATAGGGGCTGTCCGCATAGGTAATGCCGTCACCTATTGCCGATACGGCAAAATAGTAGCATCCGTTTTCCCGGATCGCCGATATAAAACTCGTTTCATACAGAGATGTCTCCGCATTGATCCCGAAATTGCCGCCCATGTCGCTTTCATAAAAATAAGTGTCCTTTTCTATATCCGGTGTCTGTCCATCGCCGCTTTGATACAGCCTGTACCGGTAGTGTACCTGTCCGTTCGTACCGCTCTCGGGCACATTCTCCCACAGACCGATGCCGCTCTCTCCGCCCCAGTGCGGGTTTCCGGGCGCGGGCAGAGGCGTCAGGCTCTCCCGCGAACCGGATGCTTTTCCAATAAATACTGCGCACAGGACCGCGCACAGCAGTATGACCGGAACGGATACAGACAGGATCCGCCTTTTGACACCAAACAGGGCGGCCGATACCTGCTTTGCGGAAGCGTAGCGTTTGTCAGGATCAAATCTGGTACATTTTTGTATGACTCTTTTGTAATGCGGCTTGTCAGCCAAAGGTCCCATAAGCTGCTGCAGCGTGACCCCCAGCGCATAGATATCCGTCCTTTTATCGGTCTGTGCAAAGCCGTACTGTTCGGGCGGCGCGTATCCCCGCGTGCCGAGGAGCCGGGTATCCTGCTCCAGATCATCCTTGGGCACGCGCGCGGCGTCGAAATCAATAAGGCGTATATGTCCGTCCTTCGCCATCATGATATTGGACGGTTTGATGTCTCTGTGGATGATATTCTTCTCATGCAGGAATCCCAGCACAACGCACAGCTCCTTAACGGCGCTTAGCATCTGCCGGTCCGTCAGCTCCATAGAGCCAAGGGATCCTCCTTCGATATACTCCTCCACGACCGTAACCGAATCTTCCTCGATCGTCACCTCGTATATCCGGGGCAGATAAGGATGCGGACAATTCTGCAAAACGGAATATACAAAATGCCTGCCGCGCAGTATTTTCCTGATCCGCAGGGAAGAGGCCGTCCGGTCTGCATCCGTCTTTTCACGCACCAGCTCCACCGTGCTTTTCTCACATTCTTTGAGCTTTCTGACAACTTCGTATTCCATCTTCCTTTATCTCCCGGCCGCCTGTGCAGATACTGTCAGGCGGTATTCTCTGCCGCCATCCTCTGTTTCCCACAGTGTATATCTTGTCATATTTTGTAATACCAAGTATAATATTATCATAAATTTTTTGCAAAGACGAGCAACTAACAAAACACAAAACACAAAAAGAGGAAAAAGCAGATGAGCGCACTTCTCTCTTCCGGAGACGCAGCCGAAGCCGCCGGATATAAATCCACAAGCGAATTAAATCATGAGATCAGCAATGCGACCGACATTGAAGACTATCTGAGCAGTAACAGAAGGCATATGCTGACTGACAGTCTTTCCGAATATCTTCAGAAGCTGCTGTCCGACAAGAATTTAAAAAGGTCGGACGTTGCACGTGCCTCGCTGCTTGACAGATCTTATCTGTATCAGATATTTGCCGGTGAAAAGACGCCTTCCCGCGACAAGCTGCTTGCGATCGCCTTCGGTCTCGGGCTTTCCGATGACGAAACGCAGAAGCTGTTGAAAATTGCCGGAAACGGAACATTGTACGCGCGAAACGAAAGGGACGCGATCATTCTTTTCTCCCTCCGTCAGCACCAAACGCTGTTCCAGACCAACGAGCTGCTCTTTGCGCACAACCAGCAGCCTCTGTATTAGCGTCTCCCGTGCGCCATGTGCGCCGGACGCTTTCTATTATATCTGCAGAAATCTACGAAACGCAAAAGTGCTGTCGGGCATAAACCTGACAGCACTTTTTTGTTTGTTCTATAAGAATCAGATCTCGAACATCAGCTCGCCGTATGTAGGAATCGGCCAGATGTTCTTATCAACGATCATCTCAAGCTCATCTGCCGGCGCGCGAAGCGCATCCATCGCACTCCTGACAGTATCCTTGTAGTAGAATGCCTGTGCTTTGGCATCTGTCATGGCGGAGGCTTCCGCTTCTGCCTGCTCCAGTTTTACAAGCGCTTTCTGCATAGCTGCCAGTTTGCCGCTGACCGTAGTGAGCAGCTCTGTCTGCATCGATGCGTCCGCGCCCGCCGCTTTGACAGCGTTCACCGTATCGGCCAGAGCCTTTGTATACTTAACGACCGCAGGAATGATCTGCTTGCCTGCCATATCGATCATCGTAAGAGCCTCGATGTTGATGGTCTTCGCATAAGTCTCATAAATGATCTCCTCGCGGGACTCAAGCTCCACCTTCGTAAAGATACCGAACTTCTCAAACAGTTTGACCGCCTTGTCGGTGGTGATCGTACCTGCCGCCTCGATCATGGACTTAATATTCGGCAGGCCCCTCTTCTCAGCTTCCGCCACCCACTCATCGGAATAACCGTTGCCGTTGAAGATGATGCGCTGATGCTTAGTCAGGTACTCCTTGATCAGATCATGGATCGCCTGCTCTTTGTTATCTGCTTTCTCCAGACGGTCAGCCGCCTCGCAGAACGCCTCCGCGACGATGGCATTCAACGTCGTGTTGGGGCTTGCGATGGAATCTGCGCTTCCGACCATACGGAACTCAAACTTGTTACCGGTAAACGCAAACGGCGAGGTTCTGTTTCTGTCCGTTGCGTCTTTCTGGAAATCAGGTAACGTCTTAACGCCCGTAAGAAGCTTGCCGCCCTCCTTAACGCTGGTAGCAGCGCCTGTCTCGATCAGCTGTCTTACCACATCCTCAAGCTGTTCGCCTAAGAATACGGAGATGATTGCCGGAGGCGCCTCATTTGCGCCCAGTCTGTGATCATTACCCACATCGGATGCAGACTGACGAAGCAAGTCGGCATGGGTATCTACCGCTTTCAGGATGCAGGCCAGTACCAGAAGGAACTGTACGTTCTCATTGGGTGTATCGCCGGGGTCTAACAGGTTCACGCCATTATCCGTGGTAATGGACCAGTTGTTGTGCTTACCGGAACCGTTGACGCCCGCATACGGTTTCTCATGCAGAAGACATCTCATGCCATGATGTACAGCGACTCTCTTCATCGCTTCCATCACAAGCTGGTTGTGATCTACCGCAATATTCGCCGTCTCATAGATGGGCGCCAGCTCATGCTGCGCGGGAGCCACCTCGTTGTGCTGCGTCTTGGCGGTCACGCCCAGCTTCCACAGCTCCTCGTTTAAGTCTTTCATATAAGCGCCTACGCGCTCTCTGATAACACCGAAGTAATGATCCTCCATCTCCTGCCCTTTGGGAGCGGGTGCGCCGAACAATGTACGTCCGGCAAACATCAGGTCTGTCCTCTGGTGATATAACTTTTCATCTACTAAGAAGTATTCCTGCTCCGGTCCTACCGAGGCAGTTACCCTAGTCGCTTCCGTATTGCCAAACAGTCTTACGATACGAAGCGCCTGCTCGCTCAATGCCTCCATAGAACGCAGAAGCGGTGTCTTCTTATCCAACGCCTCGCCCGTGTAAGAGCAGAATGCGGTGGGAATACAAAGGATCGTGCCACAGCCGGATTCCTTCAGGAAAGCGGGGGATGTGATATCCCATGCAGTATATCCTCTCGCCTCAAACGTTGCGCGCAGACCGCCCGAAGGGAAAGAAGACGCATCCGGCTCGCCCTTGATCAGCTCTTTTCCGGAAAACTCTGTCAGCATTTTACCCATCTCGTCAGGATGCGCGACAAAGGAATCATGCTTCTCCGCCGTGATACCCGTCAGCGGCTGGAACCAGTGTGTATAGTGGGTCGCTCCGTTTTCAACAGCCCATTCTTTCATCGCCATAGCAACGACATTCGCCGCCTCCATAGAAAGCTCGCCACCCTCGTTCATGACCTTGACCACTTCTTTGTACACGTTCTTCGGCAGGCGTTCCTTCATCTTACCAAGCGTAAATACATTCTGTCCGAAAATCTCTTCCACATTGAATACTTCGCTCATTTTTTCATCTTCCTTTCCTTCTCCTCATTAGGGCATGAAACAAAAAAATGTTCCAAAAACTAAATCTTTTGGAACATCATCGTTCAAGATACCATTATGATAAGCCGTCAGCCCTTTCTATAAGATACTCTACTTTTAGAAAAAAAGCAATAGAAATCTAAAAATTTTAATCTAAAATTTTTCTTCAGTCGTTGGCAGCGCGCAGGATGTCATACGGCTCCGGGACCACGGACAGGCACACGTCTATGACCTGTCTCGCATGGGGACAGGACTCCACGCACTGACCCTGTTCATCATACATGGCAAGCACCGTCGCGGGCACATTCATACCATCGGGCTTCATGATCTCTATGGAATCTCCTGTGCAGAATTTATTGCGCTGTTCGATACGGGCGCATTCCCTGCCGTCCGTCCGCACGATCTGACCGACTATCCCCAGATATATATACTCATTCACATAAGTATTATTGTCATAGATCTGCATATTCTCATCCGGCTTTCCAAAATAGAATCCCGTTGTGAACTGGCGGTAAGTGCACTGGGAGATTTCCGTCATATACCGGTCCATGTTGACGCGGTACTTTTCTTCGGATTCCATATAGTCATCTATCGCCTTCCGGTAGGTGCGTGCCACCGTTGCTACATAGAGCGCATTCTTCATGCGGCCCTCTATCTTAAAGCTGTCTATTCCCGCGCCGGTCATCTCCGGGATGTACCCTATCATACACAGATCCTTAGAGTTAAAAATATAGGTTCCCCTCTCATTCTCATAGACCGGAAGATATTCGCCCGGACGTTTTTCCTCCACCACCGCGTACTTCCACCTGCAAGGATGCGTACATGCGCCGCGGTTGGCGTCCCTGCCCGTAAAATAATTGCTCAGAAGACACCTCCCCGAATAGGAGATACACATAGCGCCGTGAACAAAGCTCTCGATCTCCAGGTCGTCAGGAATATTGCGTCTGATCTCCCCGATCTCCGCAAGTGACAGCTCCCGTGCCGAAACGACCCGCTTCGCCCCCTGATCATACCAGAAACGGAATGTCATATAATTAGTATTGTTCGCCTGTGTGGACACGTGAATATCTATGTCAGGACAGATTTCTTTTGCCAGCATAAACATCCCGGGATCCGCAATAATCAGAGCATCCGGCTTCATATCCTTCAACTTGCGAAAATACGTTCTCGCTCCCTCCAGATCAGCGTTATGCGCCAGAATATTTGCCGTCACATAGACCCGGACACCATGTTCATGGGCAAATCCGATTCCCGCCGCCATCTCCTCCGGCGAAAAATTCTTGGCCTTGGCACGCAGCCCATACGCCTCGCCACCGATATAAACCGCATCGGCGCCAAATATCACTGCCGTTTTCAACACTTCCAGACTGCTCGCCGGAACGAGTAACTCCGGTTTTTTCATAGGCTTATAATTCTCCTCACTTCTTCCGATTATTGCTCTATGCAACCTGCAGCGGCGCTCACCGTCAATTCTTCCGAACACTTACGGTCACGCCGTCTCCAACAGGAAGGATCGCCGTCTCCAGCTGCGGATGGTGTTTAAGCTCATACAAGTACTCCCGCATACGGCTGTGTATCGTGCGATCCCTTCTCGTTACCGCAAAGCGGGATTCAATAATGTCCCCGTCCTGCAATACATTGTCCGACAGAAGGATTCCGCCCTCCGGCATAAGCCGCAGGATGTCGGGCAGAAAATGGATATACTGCCCTTTCGCCGCATCCATGAAAATCAGATCATATGTACCGTCAAGCTTTTTCAAAATGTCCGCCGCATCGCCCTCTAAGAGAGTGATCCTGTCCTCTTTTTTCGCCCGCTTAAAATTCTCTCTGGCAACCGGTATTCTCTTTTCATATTTTTCAATCGTTGTAATATGGCAGTCCTCCGGCGCATACTCACTCATAAGTAACGCAGAAAAACCAATGGCGCAGCCGACCTCCAGAATGGACTTCGGTTTCCGCATCGCAAGAAGCAGCCTGATAAGGCTCTGCACCTGCGAGCGGATAATAGGCACATTGGTTTTCTTTGCTTCACTTTCTATTTCATTTAAGAAAGGAGTATTGCCGGCGTCCAGTGAATCAATAAACGCATTGAGGCGCTCGTCTGCTATCATCGCCATACCGTCCCTTCTACTCTTCCGGCTCTTCGTCCGCCTCTTCGTCCGTCTCAGGCTCCTGGGCTATAACCTCCAGCATCTCCTGCGTGGTCATAGATGTGTTCAGATCATATACGCCCGGCTGGATCCCGCCGTGATACTCCGACAGCAGTTCCTGGATCACAAACAGCTTGCCGTCCCTTATAAGTCCCTTTTGCTCCAGCATCTCCCCGACGTCCTTCGCCGAATCGCCATCTTCAATATAGACGCTGATGATCCTGCCGTCCCCGTAGGAGAGCGGCGGCTCCGTAAATACGCGATACCCATAATCATACGCCGACGCCGCCGTTCTGATGATAAACACGACGATATACGCAAACAAAACCGCCTTTATGATGACCTGAGCCGTTGCTCCTATAAAATACTTTATGTTCATGTTTATCCCCATTCCGACCGTCACTCAAAGTCGATCTCAGATGTCAGCAGCGTATTAATATCCTGCATCATTCTGCAGAAGGATAATTCCGCTCTCAAGAAATCCTCCACCAGCGGATTTTCGCGGAATTTTGCATATTCGCGCTCAAATGCCTCCATCCTGTCAAGCAGATCCCCGCTGTCTGTTTCGTTCTGCAATTCAAAATTGCGCTGCCTGAATTCGTTGACTTTCTCATACAGCTCGGGCTGTTTCTTAATTTTTTCCCTCTGAAATAAATATTCCTTATAGGTATCTGACTGCTGAATGTATGCCGCAAATTTTTTGGTTGCTTCCTGTATCTTTGCATCGGGCATACCACATCCCTCCTTCAAGTATATAATATGACGGATGTAAGCATATGCTTATGGATTTTTCTCATAAGTATCGTCTGCCGTTGTCATACTTCCATGATGATCGGAAGTATCATAGGACGTCTCTTTGTCTTCTTCCACACATACTCGGTGAGTACATCCTTGATCGTTGACTTTAATTTGCCCCAATCGGTCTGTCCCTTATCCAGACAGTTCCGTATCGCTTCGTTCACCAGAAGTCTTGCCTCGTCCAGAAGCTTATCCGATTCCCGAACATAGACGAAGCCCCTGGACACGATATCCGGTCCGGAAACCAACTGACTGCTATATGAATCCAGCGCCAGAACGACGATCATAATACCGTCCTCCGCCAGATGCTGTCTGTCGCGAAGCACTACATTCCCGACATCTCCAACGCCCAATCCGTCTACCAGAATCGCTCCCACGGGAACTTTGCCGACAACCTCCGCGCTGTCGTCGTCCATTGCCAGCACATCGCCGGACTGTAGCATAAAGATCCTTTCTTTCGGAATGCCAAGCTCTTCCGCAATCTTCGCCTGGGCCTTCCGGTGTTTGTACTCTCCGTGAACAGGTATAGCGTACTTCGGCTTTACAAGGCTGTAGATAAGCTTGATCTCCTCCTGACAGGCATGTCCCGACACATGAACGTCCTGAAAAATAACGTCCGCGCCTTTCATCTGCAGCTCATTGATGACATTGGTGACCGCCTTCTCATTGCCCGGTATCGGATGGGACGAGAAGATCACCGTATCGCCCGGCAATATCGATATTTTCTTGTGCGTATTGCTCGCCATGCGGCTGAGCGCCGCCATGCTTTCACCCTGGCTGCCCGTGGTGATAATGACAGTCTTGTCGTTAGGATAGTTCTTAAGCTGCTCTATATCGATCAAAGTATTCTCGGGAATATGCAGGCACTCGAGCGCCGCAGCAGTCTCGATGATACTGACCATGCTCCTGCCTTCCACGACAACTTTTCTGCCGAACTTATACGCAGAATTGATGATCTGCTGGACACGGTCCACATTGGACGCAAAAGTAGCGATGATGATCCTTCTGTCCTTATGCTCCGCAAAGAGACTGTCAAACGTTCTTCCCACCGTTTTCTCCGATGCGGTAAAACCGAGCCGCTCCGCGTTGGTGGAATCGCACATAAGCGCCAGAACGCCTTTTCTGCCGATCTCCGCAAACCGCTGCAGATCGATGGCATCTCCGAATACCGGCGTGTAATCCACCTTAAAATCACCGGTGTGGATGACCACACCCGCCGGCGAATAAATTGCCAGCGCAGCCGCATCTACAATACTATGGTTTGTCTTGATAAACTCTATCCTGAACTGTCCCAGAACAATACTCTGTCCAAAGCTGACTACCTTCCGCCTGGTGGTGCCCAGCAAATCGTGCTCGCTCAGTTTGTTTTCAATAATACCCATAGTCAGCCGCGTCGCATATACCGGGACATTCAGTTTCTTTAATATATAAGGCAGCGCGCCGATATGATCCTCATGCCCGTGGGTGATGACGAAGCCTTTCACCTTATCGGCATTATCCTTCAGATATGTGTCATCCGGAATCACCAGATCGATGCCCAGCATCTCATCTTCCGGAAAAGACAAACCGCAGTCCACTACAATAATACTATCCTCGTACTCAAAGGCAGTAATATTAAGCCCGATCTGCTCCAAACCGCCTAACGGGATCACTTTCAGCTTAGAAGCTGATTTTCCCTCTTCTTTTTTTCTCAAACAAAATTCCTCCATCTAATCAAATAATTACGTCAATTCAACATCGTCCAGCATATTTTCAAATACGGCCGCCACCGCATTTAACTCTTCATCATCCGTCACGATCTCATATACCGCTTCTTCCTCATCCTGCGAAGAAGTGTCGCGGAGAATAATAGCTTCCCCGTCGCCATCCTCGGTGTCGGTCACGAGAATATAATCCGAGCCTCCGATCCTTGTCTGTTCCAACACATAGAACCGGACAGCTTCACCGCCTTCCGGTGTAAAAACAATTTTTTCCACTTATTCTTTCTCCTTGCCGGCACGATAGTCAAGATATCCCTGCAGAATAAACACCGCCGCGATCTTGTCCACATATTCCCTGCGGTGCTCTCTGCGTATACCCGCTTCCATCATGGCCTTATCCGCCGCCACCGTGGTGAGTCTCTCATCCCACATGGTGACGGGCAGTCCTGTTCTTCTCTCCAGTTTCTCACGAAACGCAAGCGAAAGCTCCGCTCTGTCACCTATCGTATCGTTCATATTCTTCGGCAGACCAAGCACGATAGCTCCCACTTCATATTCCACGATCAGTTGCTCGATACGTGCAAGCGTCCGACGCAGTTTATTCTCTTCCGGTCTTCTGATGATCTCTATGCCCTGTGCAGTGATCAAAAGGGGATCGCTGACCGCCACGCCGACCGTCTTGGACCCGAAATCCAGCCCCATGATTCTCATATGTTTTGCCGTCACTTATTTTAATGAATTCTTAATGTACTCTACCAGCATCTCTTCCACCAGTTCGTCACGCTCCACCTTCATGATCAGGCTTCTTGCATTCTTATGGCTGGTAATATATGTGGGATCACCGGACATAATATATCCAACGATCTGGTTTACCGGATTGTATCCCTTCTCCGTCAGTGCTTCATATACCGTTGAGAGCACCAGCTTGACCCCTGTCTCCGGTTCGGATTCCACTGTAAAAAATTGTGTGTTTTCTACATCCTGCATAGTTTCACGCCCTTATCCAAATGTCGATTATAATATTACCCCTATTATTAACATAATACTCTATCGGATCACAAAATTCAATCATTTTAAAATCATAACGTCTTCATCCAAAAACCCGGTGATCGTTCCCTGCAGTATCCGGTTGCCCAAGTCGAGGGATGAATCCGCCTCTTTTGCCGCCTTCACATACTGCGGAGTATGCCCGGTCCAGTACTCCCGTCCGCCTATCGTTTTCTTTTCTTCAAACAGGACCTCCTGTTTACTTCCTATACAGCTCTCTCTGTATGTATGGGACATCTGTCTCTTTGCTTCTGAAAGGATCGCGCTGCGCCTGCTCTTCTCCGCTTCCGTCAGCTGTCCGTCCATCGCGGCGGCACGCGTGCCCTTCCGCTTAGAGTACTTGAAAATATGCATTTCATAGAAGCCGACGCTTCTCACAAACCGCTCCGTTATCCCGAATTCCTCCGCTGTCTCCCCCGGAAATCCTACGATCACATCTGTCGTGATCGCCGGATTCTCATAATATTTTCTGAGAAGCTCCGTTGTCTGAAAGTATTCCCCGCTTGTATAATGCCTATTCATTCTGGCGAGGACCGTATCGCAACCGCTCTGGAGCGACAGATGAAAATGCGGGCATATTTTAGGCATCGCGCTGACCTGCCGCACAAACTCCTCCGTCACGATCCGGGGCTCCAGAGAACCCAGACGTATCCGTCTGATACCGCCAATATCCTGCAGTTTTGCCAGAAGCGCCGTAAGCTTGGGCGAGCCCGTGTCGATCCCATAAGAGCTGATGTGGATGCCGGTGAGGACGATCTCTTTACAGCCCGCCGCCGCCAGGTCCCGCACTTCGTTTAATATATCGGCTTCCCCGCGGCTTCTCACCCTCCCTCTGGCATAAGGAATAATGCAATAGCTGCAGAACTGATTGCAACCGTCCTGTATCTTGATATAAGCTCTGGTATGCTCCGCAGTCTTAGTCAGCCGCATCTGTTCATACTCATCCGTATGACCGATGTCGATAATGGTATCCTCCTGTTTCCCGTTATTCAGATAATCCTCCAGAATAGAAACGATCTGCCTCTTGCGATTATTACCCACAACAAGATCGACCGCCTCGTCCGCTCCCGCGCCTCCTGTCTGCACGTAACAGCCTACGGCCACCACCACGGCATTAGGATTCTGCTTCTTCGCGCGGTGAAGCATCTGCCTGCTCTTCCTGTCCGCGATATTTGTTACAGTACATGTGTTTACTATATATATATCGGCAACTTCATCAAATGATACAATTTTATACCCGTTTTCTTGTAACATTTGTTGCATAACGTCCATCTCATATCCGTTTACTTTGCAGCCAAGATTATGTAATGCTACACTTTTCATAGTAATCTCCGCATTTTTTGTAATGTTTTATCATTGACTTTTGACCTGTCACCCTTTAATATTATGGCAGAAGGTATGAAAACCAAAGGAGGTAAGTCTGAAATGAAAACAGTACAGATTTCTTTAAATTCTATTGATAAGGTTAAATCCTTTGTAAACGATATTACAAAGTTTGATTACGACTTCGATTTAGTATCAGGCAGATACGTAATCGATGCAAAATCTATCATGGGTATCTTCAGTCTGGATCTTTCCAAGCCGATCGACCTGAACATCCACGCTGAAGACGGTACTGACGAAGTTATCGCAGCTTTGAAGCCGTATCTCATGTAATTGGTACTTATCAGGAAGAACAGGAGCAAGCCTAACGGCTTGCTCTTTTTATTTTACAATAATAACTTCATCCGTATCAAGAGCGGCCTTCACCAGCTCATCTATTTTCTCATCAAGATTATGCTCATGCTTCCTGATAATATTCACATTAGGTTTAGTCACAGGATGCCGCGCCACAAAAATAGTGCAGCAGTCCTCGTAGGGCTGAATCGAAGTCTCGTAGGTGTCGATCTTCTCGGACACCGCCACGATATCCATCTTGTCAAATCCTATGACCGGTCTGTATACAGGCAGCTCACACACATCATCGGTCGCCATCAGACTATGCATCGTCTGCGAGGCTACCTGGCCTATGCTCTCACCCGTGATAAGCCCAAGACATTCCGTCTGCTTCGCAATATGCTCCGCAATGCGCATCATATAACGGCGCATAATGATCGTCAGCTCATCATGCGGACATTTGTCATAAATATAGAGCTGAATGTCGGTAAAATTGATGACATGCAGATAGACCGGCCCCGTATAAGCCGCTATCTTCCCGGCAAGGTCCACTACCTTCTGTTTGGCGCGCTCGCTTGTATACGGCGGCGCATGGAAATACACCGCATCGATCTTGACACCTCTCCTGGCGATCATCCATCCCGCCACCGGAGAATCGATGCCGCCCGACAGAAGCAGCATAGCTTTGCCGCCCGTCCCCACAGGCATGCCGCCCGGTCCCGGGATCGTCTCGGAATATATATAGATCTTATCCCGCACCTCAATACTCAGCAAAATATCCGGCTGATGAACGTCCACGTGCATTTCCGGATAGGCATCAAGAATAATACCGCCCAGTTCCACATTGATCTCCATAGAATTCAGCGGATAATTCTTTCTGGCACGTCTCGCCGACACCTTAAAAGATTTGTTTTTGTCCGGATAAACTCTGTCTATATAATCTACGACAACGCTCCCCAGCTTCTCAAATCCTTCATCCTCCACATAAACCATCGGACAGATACCGGATATGCCAAATACCTTCTGCAGCCCGGCCACAGTCTCTTCATAATCAAAATCCGAGACGGCGTCTACATAGATGCGTCCGTCGGTCTTACGCACGGCAAATTCGCCCTCACATTTTTTCAACGCATATTTGATCTGCTTTACCAGCGCGTCTTCAAACAGATAACGGTTCTTACCTTTTATGCCGATTTCGGCATACTTTATCAAAAAAGCCGTAAACATCATACTTCCTCTTGTCTTTCTATTTATCTCCCGGTATCCGCTACCGCCTCGAATACCTGCGCAGCATCGGGATCATTTCGGATAACGCCTGTATAGTATACTGGATTTCCTCCTGGGTTGTAAAGACCGAAAAGCTGAAACGTATTGTAGAATCCAGCAAGTCTCTCTCTATGCCTATCGCCTTTAATGTGGCGGACGGCTGCGGTTTATTGGATGCGCATGCGCTTCCGGCGGACACATAGATGCCTCTCTCCTCCAGCGCATGCAGCAGCACTTCGCTGCGAACGCCCCTGACCGACAGACTTACGATATGGGCTGCGCCCTCTCTGCCCGAACACCCGTTGACCCTGACATCCTCAATACCGCTCACCCCGCGGATCAGCATATCCCGCAGCTCATACATCCCGTCTACGTCACGGTCAAGGTCTTCATATACCATTTCTGCCGCCTTGGCAAGTCCGGCAATACCCGGAACATTTTCTGTCCCGGATCGCATACCCTTCTGCTGACCGCCGCCGTAAATTATGGGACTGACCTTGGCGCCGTCCCGGATATACAGAAAACCGACGCCCTTAGGACCGTGGATCTTATGTCCGCTGACAGACATCATATCAATGTTCATTCTGGACGGATAGATACGCACCTTACCGAATCCCTGCACCGCGTCCACATGAAAAAGAGTATGGGGATTCATGCGCCTGATAAGCGCCCCGGCCTCCGCCACCGGCTGTATGCTTCCTATCTCATTGTTTGTATGCATAATCGAAACAAGGATCGTGTCCGGCCTGATCGCCCGCTCCAGATCCTTTAACGAAATCCTTCCCTCACGGTCTGCCGGCAGATATGTCACCCGGAAGCCCTGGTTCTCCAGATATGCCATAGGCTGCAGAATAGCGGGATGTTCTATCGCTGTTGTGATCAGATGTCTTCCCCGTCTATGATTTGCCAGCGCCGCACCGATCAGCGCAATATTGTCAGATTCCGTACCGCCGGAAGTAAAAAGAATCTCTTTTTCATTTACCTTTAATATCCTTGCAAGCGTCTCCTTTGCATATCTTAAGTACTGCTCCGCTTCTACTCCTTTGCGGTGCATACTGGAAGGATTGCCGTAATCCCCGCACATGACCTTGTGCATCAACTGCGCAACTTCATCAAAGCACCGCGTCGTTGCAGAATTGTCCAAATAAACTTCCATAACTATCACTCTCTTAACGTATCTGATTTTCAAGAGCATACTCTTGGAAACAAGTACATTGCCTTTTTATCTTATTTTAAAATATGCCCTGTCGGCCGTTTGGTGTTACCGGGCCCTCCTGCCATTGCCTAATTCTCCAGCCGGTACATGATCCACGCAAGCACTGTCATACCGGCCGTCTCCGTCCGCAATATACGTCTGCCGAGCGTTATCGGCGTCATTTGTCTTGCGATCGCGGCCTCTATCTCGCTCCCGTCAAATCCGCCTTCCGGCCCTATGAAAACCGCTATGGACTGGCCGCTCTTCAGCCCGTCGATGATCTGTCTGGTCCCGGCCATTCCCGCTGCGTGATCCAGGCTGTTCTCCATCTCGTACGGAACAAGTCTGACATCCATGCCGGAAGCGTAATCAAGCGCCTCCTCATAGGCCAGCACATCATGTATCCGGGGAATGACGGCGCGTCTGCTCTGCTTAGCGGCCGCCTCCGCTATGCCCTGCCAGCGCTCGATCCTGCTTTTTGACTTACGCTCATCAAGCCTGACCACACACCGTTTCATGGCCACGGGAATGATCTCATATACGCCGAGCTCAACCGCCTTTTGTATAATAAATTCCATCTTATCCGCCTTCGGCAGTCCTTGAAAAAGACAGACACGGGATGGCAGTTCAACACCGTCCTCTTTAATAAAGCGCAGCGTACAGATTACTTCATCTTCCGTGTATTTCTCTATGCCGCACCGGTATTCTCTGTTATCAACGCCATTGCTCACCGCGATCTCTTCTCCGATCTTCATGCGGAGCACGTTCTTAATGTGATTGACGTCTTTCCCGGTTATGATGACCTGTTTATCCTGTATCTGCGACGATTCTACAAAAAAACGATACATGTTCCCACAGCACCTTTCCAACGCATTTTAAGCCATTTACAGCTTCTGCCCGTCTTCTTTACTTCCGGTGCGCGCGCTCCGTATAAGAATCAGCAAAAGCGCCAGCAAAGCGCCAGCGCTGTCCACCAGTACATCGCTGATCTGCCCGGCACGCCCCGCCACAAATATCTGATGAAGCTCATCACTGCACGCATATAATATCGCCATGACAGCCGCCACGGCCAAACGTCGCCTGCGGGAAATATTCCACCTGCACAGCCACACGTAAAAAAGAAAAGCCAGAATCGCATATTCCGTCATGTGCGCGCCTTTTCTGACAATATGCTCGATCGCGCCCGCAATCGCCCGTATCTTTTCATAATCCAGGTCCAGACCAAACAACCGCCCGGCAGTGTCAACCATTCGATAGCTGAATCCCAGGCTGACTGTGCCGGACTCTTCCTGGGTCTGTGCGGAAAAAGAAAAAATAACGCACATCCACACGACAGCCAGAATCGCCGCTATATTGCTTCTTATCCGATCTGCTTTCGATTTTGAACCTTCAAACATATACTTACTGATTTTTTCGTGCCGTGACAGACACCCACTCTCCCTGATAAGTTACTTCCAGTATCTCAAGCCCTGCATTTTCTATCGCTTCGCGGACCGTCTCTTCTTTTGTATTAATAATACCGGAAGTTATATAGACACCGCCCTTTTTCATCTGATGCACGATAACCGGAGTCAACGGTACGAGTACATCTGCCAGAATATTGGCGACAACGATATCGTAACGCTCATATCCGACCTTATCCCGGATATCCTTATCTGTAATGATATTGCCTGTCATCATCTCGAACGCATCCTCAGGAATACCGTTCGCCTCCATATTCTGCGCGACTGCATCGGCCGCACAGGGATCCAGGTCTGTGCCGACCGCATGATGCGCTCCGTACATCAGTGCAAGGATCGCAAGAATACCGCTTCCTGTTCCGACATCCAAAAGCTCCGTATCCGGCGTCAGGTACTTCCTGATCTGCCGAATGCAAAGCTGCGTGGTCTCGTGCATTCCCGTACCAAAAGCCGTACCGGGATCAATGTGCAGTATCTTCTTATCACGGTCTTCCTCCCCGACCTTTTCCCATGAGGGAATGACAAGCAGGTCGTCTATATGAAACTGATGAAAAAATTGTTTCCAGTTATTGATCCAGTCAACGTCCTCGGTTTCGGTCACGCTAATGCTTCCCTCTCCGATGGGTGTGAAAAGCCGGATTTCTTCAAGCTCCTGCTCTATCTGCGCAACGATTGCATCGCGTTCAACCGGCGCACCGCATACAACAGGCCTTCCGTCCTCATCTTCCTCCACAAAAAAACTCAGATAGGCAATGCCGTCATCCTCCGGTCCGTCCGGCAGAATATCCACAAACATCTGCTCTTTTTCCAGCGCCGTCAGCGGAATCTTATCCTCGATCTGCGCACCCTCCAGACCGATGTCATAGAGAGCGCTGATAATAATATCTTCCGCGTCGGTGACTGTCTTGATCCTGAATTTCATCCATTTCATTACTTTGTTTTCCTCTAGTCGTCAGATTCCGCGTTAGCGGCAGCTTCCGCAATCGCATCCTCATCCTCTCCGCTCTTGTCTGCGGCCGTGACAGACGGTACATCAGGCGTAATCAAATGATCCTCGTCCTCCCCGTACTGTACAAACTCGCCATATTCCTGCCATATATTGCATATCCATGTTTTACCCTGGTTAAAGATGACCTCGTCGCCCTCTTCATCATAAAACCGGGCAGGCGTAAAATCACCGTCATAGCGCAGCCATGTCGCTTTAATCACCTTACCGTCTGTGAAAATGATCGCATCGCCTTCCCCGTGTACCCCGAAAGCAAGATAATCGTGATCGTCTCTGACCTCGCCGTGACAGTACTGGAATATAACATTGCTGACCGCAAGCTGCTCGCCGTTATATTCATCGATCTGCTCTTCACCGTCCTGATAACGGTAATAGAGATGATCATCCTCATGATATTCGAAATACGGATGATATGCGCCATATCCGCCCGAGTTGCCGCCGGACACACCGCCCGGATATATCACTGACGCCTTGTCGTTATCAGCATAATCCGCTATTACATCATCTGCGGCAAACAAAAACGGCGGAACGTAATTTTCGTCATAATCCCAGTCATATTCAAGGCGCTCCACAGCATCGAACAGGCCGTCTATTTTGAGATACCCCGTAAACTCTGTTGCATAGCCCGGGCGGCTCACTCTGCCGAAAGCTTCGTCCGCAGGATTATGAATCCCCACCACGGCGGCGCTGACATTGTAGTAATTCGGTCGGTTGATCAACTCCTCCACATACGGTCTTGCCAGTCCCCAGTTACAGTAAATGGCTTCATATCCCATCGCCACGTACACAAAATAATCACGACTGCTCCGCACGGGCCCGATCCGCTCCAAGTCGTCAAAATCCTCAAACACCGCCATAAGTCTTGTGATACGGCCTTCCACCGGCGCCTCATAGATAATGCCGGCTCTGGACAATCCATACTGTGGCATAGCCGGTCTGTTATTCGGGATCATAACCGCGATCGGCCTTCGCTTCGCCTGTTTAACGCTTGTCCACTCGCCGGTCAGGTAACTCTGTATCTTCCCGTTCTTCTCTGTCCGCTCCTCGATCACAGGATACGCCGTTGCCGGTTCTTCCTCTACGATTTCTTCCGGTTCTTCCTCCACGACCGTTGGTTCTTCCACAACCACTTCCGGTGCAGGTGCAGGCTCTTCCTCTTTGCCGCATCCTGTAAAGCATACCGCAAGACACAAAACAGCCGTAATAAACAATACTCTTCTTCTTACAAACATAAGTACCTTCCCCCCGTATAGTTTTCAGTTTGCGTTTATTATACCCGAAAACAGAAAGGATGTACACTTCAATTTAAAAAGAAGAAAACAGCTTATGATCCTCTGCGTCAAAAAGACAGCCTTTCACATACGCCGTGAAAAGCTGTCCTGTATATACCGTAAAATATTTCTATTTCCTAAACTTCTTTCTGCCCTTACCGCCGGCTTCCTCCGCACTGCCCGAAGAAGAAACGTTCTTCGCGGCGTTTATAGTATCGCCCGTCTCCTCATCGAACTTCTTGAGAAGTTCTCTCGCTTCGTGGGACAGCTTATCGGGCACCTGTACGACCAGCGTAACATAATGATCGCCTCTGACATTTTTGTTGCGCAGGGACGGAACGCCTTTGCCCCGCAGACGCACTTTGGTGTCGGTCGGCGTACCCGCCTTAACATCGTATATTACTTTGCCGTCCACCGTGTCTATCACGATCTCGCCGCCAAGCGCCGCCACCGCAAATGACATAGGCACGGTGGAATATATATTCTCATCCTGGCGCTGGAAGATCGGATGTCTGCCGACTACTACCTCCACAAGCAGATCGCCTCTCGGTCCGCCGTTTGTTCCCGGCTCGCCTTTATCGCGGATGCGGACGCACTGCCCGTTATCAATACCGGCCGGAATGGACACTTCGATCTTTTTCTTATTGGTGATGTAACCCGTACCGCGGCAGTCCGGACACTTGTCTTTGATCACTTTACCGGTTCCGTGGCAGTCCGGACAGGTCTGTACGTTTCTGACCGTTCCGAAGAAAGACTGCTGCGTAAATACCACCTGTCCCTTACCGCCGCATTTCGAACACGTCTCGGGGCTGGTGCCGGGCTTGGAACCGGTTCCGTGGCACGAGGTACACTCGTCTTTAAGCATCAGCTCGATCTCTTTCTCCACGCCGAACACCGCTTCCTCAAAAGTGATCCTGACACTGGTGCGAATATTGGATCCTTTCATCGGACCGTTGCTTCGGCTGCGACGTCCGCTGCCGAATATATCGCCGAATATGTCGCCGAATATATCACTGAAATCGGCACTGTTGAAATCAAAACCGCCGAAACCGCCTGCACCGCCCGCACCATCGAAAGCAGCATGACCGTACTGGTCATACTGCCTCCTTTTCTCGGGATCACTCAAAATCGCATAGGCCTCGGACGCTTCCTTAAATTTCTTCTCGGCGTCTGCATCGCCCGGATTCATGTCAGGATGATACTTCTTAGCAAGAACTCTGTATGCCTTTTTGATAGCGGCGTCGTCAGCATTCTTATCTATGCCGAGCACCTCATAGTAATCTCGTTTCTGTTCTGCCATACTTTATTCCTTCCCTGAGAACTGCGCTTTTTAAACCTCTCTGTAGTCTCCGTCTACCACATCATCTGCCGCATCAGACTGTGCCGCGCTCCCGTCTGCCGTGGCGCCGCCCATGTCGCCCATATCGGGGCCGCCCTGTGTCTGCTGCATATTCTCATACATCTTCGTGAAAAGTGACTGTGCAGAGTTAGTCAGTTTCTCTTTCGCCGCTTTCAGCTCGTCAAGCTGGCTGTCGGACATCTCCTGATCTTTGGTCTTCTCCAGGATATCCTTTACCGCCTGTAAGTCAGCTTCCACGCCGGATTTCTCAGACGCATCGATCTTATCGCCCACTTCGTTTAATGCCTTCTCCGTCTGGAATACGAAAGCGTCCGCATCGTTTCTTGCATCGATCGCTTCCTTGCGCTTCTTATCCTGCGCCTCATACTCTGCGGCTTCCTTCACCGCCTTCTCGATCTCGTCATCGGACATATTGGATCCGGCCGTGATGGTGATATGCTGCTCTTTACCCGTACCAAGATCCTTGGCGGATACGTTTACAATACCGTTGGCATCGATATCAAATGTAACCTCGATCTGCGGAACACCGCGCATTGCCGGCGGAATACCGTCCAGTCTGAACTGTCCGAGAGACTTGTTATCCTTGGCAAACTGTCTCTCGCCCTGTACCACGTTGATATCTACTGCCGTCTGATTATCTGCGGCAGTTGAGAAGATCTGGCTCTTCTTGGTCGGGATGGTCGTGTTTCTCTCGATCAGTCTCGTTGCCACACCACCCATTGTCTCGATGGACAGTGACAGAGGCGTTACATCCAGCAGCAGGATCTCACCCGCGCCGGCATCGCCTGCCAGTTTACCGCCCTGAATGGATGCGCCAAGCGCAACACACTCATCAGGATTTAAGTTCTTGCTGGGCTCTTTGCCGGTAAGCTGTCTTACCTTATCCTGTACTGCCGGAATACGTGTAGAACCGCCTACCAGAAGCACCTGACCAAGATCTGCATTTGTAAGTCCGGCATCCTTCATTGCATTCTGTACCGGAACGGCAGTCTTCTCAACAAGGTCACGGGTCAGCTCGTCAAATTTCGCTCTGGAAAGATTCATATCAAGATGCTTCGGACCGTCTGACGTTGCCGTAATGAAAGGCATATTGATATTGGTCGTTGTCGCGGAAGACAATTCTTTCTTCGCCTTCTCAGCCGCCTCTTTCAGTCTCTGCATAGCCATCTTGTCACCGGAAAGGTCTACGCCTTCCTGGGCCTTGAATTCAGACAGCATCCAGTCGATGATCTTCTGGTCGAAATCATCACCGCCCAAATGCGTATCGCCGTTGGTCGCAAGCACTTCGATAACGCCGTCGCCGATCTCGATAATAGAGACATCGAATGTACCGCCGCCCAGGTCGTACACCATGATCTTCTGTTCTTTTTCATTGTCAAGTCCATATGCAAGCGCTGCTGCCGTAGGTTCGTTGATGATACGCTTTACGTCAAGACCTGCGATCTTACCTGCATCCTTGGTTGCCTGACGCTGTGCGTCATTAAAATATGCGGGAACTGTGATAACGGCTTCCGTTACCTTCTCACCTAAATAGCTCTCTGCGTCTGCTTTCAGCTTCTGCAGGATCATGGCAGAGATTTGCTGCGGAGAATATTTCTTGCCGTCAATAGTACGTCCTCTATCCGTACCCATATCTCTCTTAATGGAAGAGATCGTCTTTTCTGCATTGGTAACAGCCTGACGCTTAGCCGGCTCACCTACAAGTCTCTCGCCTGTCTTGGTAAAGGCTACGACTGAAGGTGTTGTTCTTGCACCCTCCGTATTGGCAATAACGGTGGGCTTACCGCCTTCCATAACTGCCACGCAGCTGTTTGTTGTTCCCAAGTCGATTCCGATAATTTTACTCATAATATTTCTCCCTTTCCGAAGCGTTTACGCTCCCATTTTGCTTGATGATTGTTGATTTTATATTCCTGTCCGTCAGGGCTGTTCCCCTGCGGCTTTGGAAGTGAGAGGATCATCTTCTCACGAAACCACCGCAACCATGCTGTGCCTTACGACACTGTCGCGGTAGGTATATCCTTTTTGCAGTTCCTGTGCGATCATGCCCGATTCCAGCTCCTCGCTCTCCACCTGCATCACCGCATTGTGAAAATCGGGATTGAACTCTTCTCCAACTGCCGGTATCGGTTTGACCTCCATATTTTCAAGCTCTGTCATCAGCTGCTTGTAAATCATCTCCATTCCCTGTACGAAAGCGCCGCCCTTCTCTTCTGCGGGCACTGCCGCCAGGCCTCTCTCAAAGTTATCCACCACAGGAAGGATCTTCTCGATCACGCTCTTTGCTCCCGTCTCGAACATCATCGTCTTCTCTTTGTCCGTCCTCTTGCGAAAGTTCTCGAACTCTGCCATCTGGCGTTTCACTCTGTCCTCCAGCTGGTCGATCCTCTCCTTGAGAGCATCCTGTTTTTTATCAGCTTTCTCTTTTTTCTTCTTTTCTTTTTTATCTTCTTTATCTTCCCGCTCTTCTTCTTTTGTCTGCCCTGCGGCGGACTCTTCTGCGGCGTCTGCCGTCTCCCCGGAAGGAGCCTCCCCGCCGTCTTTCTTATCTGTATCCTCAGGTGCCTGCGAAGTTTTCTCTTCGTTCAGCTCTTCCTCCTGCTGCTTATCTTTTTCCTCTGCCACGCCTTTCATCCCTTTCTGTTTCCTATATATTATTTTTTATACAAATCGTCCAGCTGATTCTTAAGGAGCTTCAGATTTTTAACGACTTTCTCATAATCCATTCTCTTTGGACCGATGATACCGATCGTTCCCTTCATACCTTCATCCAGCTCATAGGTCGCGGTGACAATGCTGCAGTCCTTCATGCCCTGTACCGGCGTCTCGCTGCCGATGTAAACCTGTATGCCGGTGCTGTTTTCATCCGCCAGATTATCCTGGACCAGTTCGCTTAAAATCTGTTTCTCCTCAAAAGTGGTGATCAGTTCGCTCGCTCGCTCGTGATCCGCCAGCTCCGGATACTTGAAGAAGTTCTTCGTGCCGCTGGTGTAGATCTCAAGATCCTCATCCGCCTTGATCGCTTCCGCAACCGCATCGATAACGCCCGCCACAATGTCGCTGTGTATGCCCGCCTGCTGCTTTAACGCCGATATCATGCCGAGGTTGATCTCATCAAGCGACAGACCGTTTAAGTGTGTATTGAGCAGGATATTAAGCTTGAGAAGCGTCTCATCGCTCAGCTCTTCCGCCACCGTGAGCATCGTGTTTTTGATCATGTTGCCTTCCACGACGATGACCGCCAGTATCTGATTGACGTCCACGCGGGACAGCTGGATGAACTTCAGCTTGTTGCGGTGGTACTGCGGTGCGGACACCATAGCCGCATACTCCGTGTTGGTCGCAAGCACTTTCGCCGCCTGCTTTAAGAGATGCTCCATCTTGTCTTCTTTCTCAAGAAGCATCCCTTTCATCTCTTCCACTTCCCGTTCCTTCTCCTCCATCATCTTATCCACATACAGGCGATAACCTTTGTCGGACGGAATACGGCCCGCGGAAGTGTGCGGCTGGATGATATAACCAAGCTCCTCCAGATCCGCCATCTCATTACGGATAGTCGCCGAACTTAAGTTTAAGTCCGTGTACTTGGAGATCGTTCTGCTGCCTACCGGCTCGCCCGTCTCCAGGTAATTGCGAATGATGGCTTGCAATATGGTGTATTTTCTCTCATCTAACTGCATACCATTTCCCCTGTTGTTAGCACTCGATCTGTTAGAGTGCTAACATCTTCTAGTAGTAAATTATCACTTAAGGTTTTTCTTGTCAACATATCCCTGAAAAAAATTTATAAAAAAAATATTAAAAACTTTTGGGGCATAAAAAAAATGTTTACCCAAAACTCCGGATAAACATTTTTTGCCGCCGACAATTATGTATGCTGTCTGATCCTGCCGTCCTCCATCTCGATTATTTTCCCGCACTGCTTTGTAATATCAGGATCATGCGTAGCTATCACAACCGCCTTCCCGCTTTCATTCAAGTCTTTAAAAAGCTGCATAACCATTTTGGTATTATCGGAATCCAGAGCGCCCGTGGGTTCGTCCGCCAGAACAATATCCGGCTCGTTAATGATTGCTCTTGCAATGGCAGTCCTTTGTTTCTGTCCGCCGGATAATTCCCGGATCTTACAATTCGCATAACTTTCCATTCCGACGATATGTAATACTTCCTGTATTTTGTCCCGTCGTCCGCTTCTCTTACGCCCGGCGATCTCCATAGGCAATGACACGTTTTCATATACGGTGAAATCTTCTATCAGTGCAAAATCCTGCACCACAATGCCAATCTTTTCGTTACGCATCCGAGCCATCCGCTTTTCGGAAAAACGCCCGACAGGCTGATCATACCAGTAATATATCCCACTGTCAGGTCTGTCCATGCATGCAAGAATATTCAACAGTGTAGACTTTCCCGCTCCCGATTTACCGGTAACTGCGATCATTTCTCCCGGATATATGTGCAAATTGATATCGATCAATGCGTAGAATTCATTTTTTCTGCCTTTATTATAAATTTTATTTATATTATCTAACCGTATCATTAAATATTCATTCTCCACAATTCATGCTTATTCATCACCTTATACTGTACCACAAATACCAGGATCATCCAGACAACCGCTATAAAGGCGCATACCGCGGTTTGCAATATCCCTGTATTCCATATGATCATGTCCTTGCCCAGTCTCTGCATAACAATAAATGCAATAGCCGTGACCGCCATTGTCAGGCAAAGGATAATAATATTGATACACAGCTGGATCAGAAAACAGGACTTCCTGCTCATACCTACAATACGGTATATGGAGAGATTCGTTATATGCTGCCTGACTTCTATGACACTGACGCAGACCGTGCTCATAACTATCATGATACAAAAAACCAAAAGTACAGGGACGATATCATTTAATTGCCGCTTAATGTACCGCTTGCTTTTCTGATCCACCGTTTCCAGCGTTTCTTTGAGCCTGATCTCCAGATTATCCGCTATAAAATTGTCATATCCGGCTTTCTCCTCATCCGATATCCTGTCCGGATACTGAATAAACAACAACCCCTGCGGCCATAATATTTCTTTGAGCTGCGGATTCGCCGCCGCCAATCTGCTGAAATCTTCTTCCTGTAAGATCAAAAACTGCGTTCCCGGGTCGCCTTGCAAATTATATAAAAAATTATGATAACCGACCATATCGGAGGAATAATTCATCTTAATGACCGTACTGTCTTCCTTCAGCACGCCAACGATCCTTATAGGAATGCTCTCTTCACCGGCATAGGCAACCAGATTGACCACATCGCCTTCCGTCAGGCCGTAATAGTTCTGCGAAATGACCGCTTCTATCTCCCTTCCGTCATTCTTCGCAAACCACCTTCCTTCTGCTATTTCAGTTTCAGCGCCCATAATATCAATAAGCTCCGGATCATAAACCGTACTGTCTATATCCAAAACGGCATCATCCATGAAGATATCACCGAAAATACTATAGGTGCATATAATATTTGCATCCGGCAAATACTTCTCCAGTATTTCCCTCCCGGACCGTCCGGTGCCGGCATCAGCCTCCGGTATCCTTAATCCTAAATTAGTATTTACGAACCACCCTTCTTTACCAATAATACTTTTGAAAGCATCATAGCGCCAGTATTGTCCGCTCACAACGGAAGCGCAGCCGATAGCTGCCAGAAAAGTAACGCACAACTGCAAAATAAGAAACAGAAACAGTTTTCTACTTCGTTTTATTTCCCGCAAAGCCAGTCTCATATACATATTTACACCTGTGAACGATCTCCCTTTATAGCCGTCATAATGTCAGTATCATATATAATCCTGCCAACCGTTATCCCCGTTACCGTCAGCAGCACAATCCCAAAGATCACATTCATGCACAAATACATTATAAAAGTATAATTCTTTACAGCATATTGTATCATCCACGATATCATAGGCAATATCACAATATGAAAGATAACGATCGCGAGCAGAAAAACCGGAAGCAGCATCAGGCACCAGCTCAGGGTGATATATAGCAACATCTTATTTTTGTTCAGGCCGCAAGCCAGAAAAATTCCAATCTCTTTTTTTCTGCAAATCAGAATATATCGGTACAGGATGGAAAAATTGAGTGCGATCCATACGGCAACCAGTATATCAAGAAAAATCGCTGTATTGTATATAGTCATTCTATAGTGATCCAGTACAGGCATCTTCGGCACATGCACCGCATCACCCAATGAATCTTCCACAACTGTTTTTACTTCATTATATTGTCTGGGGCTTATACTTTCCTTAAATGTCAGCGTTAACCCTTCTGCGTCAATGACTGTATCGTCACTCAGCGACTGGAACGGTACCAGTATCTCCCCTGCAAATTTATGATCGCCTATCACTTCATAGATTTCACCATTCACATTGATATGGCTGGCGTCTGTCATCATGTCGTCTATAACGGCCCTGCCGTCCATCCATGACAGCATTTCTTCCGTCCATTCACCGTTCGGAATAATCGCGACTTTCTTTCCTTCTCTCTCATCATCATCGGTAAAATAATCATTTAAATCGCTTGTCCGCACAAGATTATTGCGCACCAACTGACAGGCACGGTATTCCCCCTCATCGATCATAAATCTGCATGCAATCAGGAATCCATTGTTCATTCTGGAGCGGACAAAAAACATATCGACATCTTCGGTAACATTATCTGAAAGCTGCATAACACAGTCAGCCACCTGCCTTTTAGTAATATACCGCCCGTTCTCCACATCGTCGTCAAACGGTATTTCCAGCATTCTCAGATCGTGTTCTCCTGCATTTTTAGCTTCAATATAATTGCAAAATACTCCAAAGCACATGCACAACACAATGCCGGATAAAAATGTGCAAACAATCATCAGGAAAAAGAACTGCTTTTCCCTGATAAATAATGCCCATATCTTTTTTAACATGCTTCCTGTCATTGTATATCCCCGCGTCTTACCCGGTCACAGTGATTGATATCCGGATGCTCCGGCGTCTTTAAATTTCTATTTTAAATATATTATAACAGACGGAATAATGCAAGGCGCAAATGCGAAAAACAGCCGATCGGAGATCTCTCTCCAACCGACTGTCTGCCGTTTGTTTATTATGTAACTTTACGCCGCCGCAAGCCTGCAGGCAGCCGTACATCATAGCGATCAGATACCGAAGCTGCCCGTCATGTCGCCGTTTACTACGAAGTATACCTTGTTCTCTTCCGGCTTTACATACAGCTCAACCGACTTAAAGTCGCCAACCTTCTGCTTCATGTCGTACTTCCATACATCCTTGGCCATCTTTACAAGCTCTTCTGTTGCATAAGACTTGCCTGCATACTGCAAATGCAATGTCTCCTTAACCGCTGCTTTCCTGCCAGCTGTCTTAGCTGCTTTGGTCGTTGTCTTGTCAGCTGTCTTTTTAGCAGCTGCCGCTTTCTTTGCAGGCGCCTTCTTAGCGGTCGTCTTCTTAGCTGCAGGTTTTCTGCCCGGCGTTTTCTTCTCCGCCGCCTTCTTAGGCTCTTCCTTCTTAGCTGCTGCAGATGCTGCCGGAGCTGCCTTTACTTCTTCTGTCTTTGTATCTGCTGACTGAGCTACCAATGCTTTTGCTGCAGGTGTAGCGTTTACTGTTGCTTTCTTTGTGTCTGCCATAATTTTCTCCTTCCACACATCCGGTTCTCCGGATATTCAATGTAATGCCAGTCATCTTTTTCATAATCCCATGTCCATACACTTTTGGACTATATGGGAATTTTAACGCAATACCGCTGTACTGTCAATCAACAATCTGTAACAAATAGTTGGTTTATATTTTCCTCATTTTATGTGAAATCAACCAAAAAATGCCATGTACGCACCCGGATCGTCCGCCATTTCATCTTTATCCTGCAAGCGCAAAATAACCCAGCACCGCCGCGCCCAGCACGATCCTGTACCAGCCGAACACTTTAAAATCGTGTTTTTTGATGTAGCCCATCAGAAAACGGATGACGATCACAGAGAACACGAACGCCGACAGCATACCCGTCAGAAGGATGGCCGCTTCCGCTCCCGTAAAATCAAATCCGAATTTTATGATCTTTAAAAGGCTGGCGCCAAACATAACGGGAATGGCAAGGAAAAAAGTAAATTCCGCAGCAACGGTCCTCGACACGCCGATCAGTAAGGCGCCCACTATTGTTGCGCCGGATCTCGACGTTCCGGGAAAGACTGCCGCAATAAGCTGAAAGACGCCGATCATCAGCGCCGTCTGATATGTAATATCCTTAAGCTCCGTAATCTTCGGCGGCACATTCTTATTTCTGTTTTCGATAATGATGAATGCGATACCGAAGACGATCAGCGCGATCGCAACACACCACGGATTGTAAAACAGCGCATCGAGCACATCGTCAAACGCAAGTCCGATCACTGCTGCCGGAATACACGCCGCCAGTATTTTAAACCAGAGCGTAAAAATGTCTTTGCGTATCACCGGTTTTTCCCGAAACCGGAACGGGAAAATTTTATTCCAGAACAAAATCACCACCGCCAGTATCGCGCCCAGCTGTATCACCACCAGAAACATCTCCCAGAATTCCGGCGATACATCTAACGTCACGAACTCGTTAAGAAGGATCATATGCCCTGTGCTGCTGATCGGAAGCCACTCGGTTATCCCTTCCACGATACCGAATAAAATTGCCTTGAGAATCTCTGTCACGCTCATCGTTTTACCTGTCCTTTACTTATTTTTACTTATTATATTATCAGACTTTAATATTCATTCTTCACAAACTTACGAAATGCGGACAGCGAACGTTCCACCTTATCCGTATCAATACAGTACGCCAGACGTACATACCCTTTTACCCCGAAAGTATCGCTCGGCACAAGGATCAGATCATACTTTTTGGCCTTCTCACTGAACGCGACTGCATCTTCTTCCAGCGCCTTCGGGAAAATATAGAAAGTGCCGCCCGGCTTCACGCACTCGAATCCAAGGCTGGTCAGTTCTTTATACAAAATATTCATGTTTGTCTCATAGACCGACAGATCGGCGGTCAGATCCAGGACCTCCGCCACCGCAAGCTGAATGATGGACGGCGGACAGTTGTGCCCCGTTCCTCTGGAGATCTGGCTGCACATGGTGCTGATCAGTTCCGCATCCCTACACTTCGGATTGACCGCCACATATCCGATACGCTCTCCCGGAAGAGACAGCGACTTGGAGAAAGAATAACAGGATAATGTATTGTCATAAAACCTGGACGGATACGGTGAATCCACACCGGCAAACACGATCTCTCTATACGGCTCGTCCGAGATCAGAAAAATATCATGTCCGTACTCTTCCTGTTTTCTTGTCATGACAGAGGCAAGCGTGCGGAGCGTCTCTGTGGAATACACGGTGCCGGAAGGATTATTGGGCGTGTTGATCAGAACAGCCGCAACCTTTTCAGTCAGCATCCGCTCAAAGGCTTCAAAATCGATCTGGAAATTTTTCGTATCCGCCGGAACGACCTTAAGCGTTGCTCCGGTCAGATCGATATACGGCCCGTACTCCGGAAAATAGGGCGCGAAGGTAAGGATCTCATCGCCCGGTTCACTCACGCAGCGCACCGCATGGGCGATCGCTCCCGCCGCCCCGGTGGCCATGAAAATATGATTGCCTGTATAATTCATACCGAATCTTTTATTCAGCGAAGCCGCGATCTTATCACGCACCTCGGGAATGCCCAGGCTCTGGCTGTAACCGTGAAGCTCCATAGGATTCTTATGCTGCAGAAGATCGATCATCGTATCTGTAAACTGCTGCGGAACCGGCACGGAAGGATTGCCCAGACTGTAATCAAACACATTCTCATAACCGATCTCTTTACCTCTGGCCGTCGCAAATTCCGACAACTGGCGGATCACCGACTTACCCTTAAGCATATCTTTATATTTCTGTACGATCATAGTATGAAACCCAGCCTTTCTTACTTAAATATAACGTTTATATAATGAAAGATGCCGCTGTACCGACAGGACAGCGCTCTCTTTTATCCCCTACCGTGCGGTCAAATGCATCAGTCTGCCTTTAAAGTCCCCCCACAGCGGCGGAATGTTGATCCCGGCATAATGCAATGTATCGCCCCTGTATTCTGTCTGTGCGATCTCCGGCCACTCGTCCGCATTGGCAATCACATAAGTCCTGTCCGGGTCAAGCCCCGGTATGTGGATACGCCTGCTGTGGTAATTAGGTCTGTTGAGCACCTGAACATAAGTGACAAGCGCTTCGCTCTTATCCTTGGCCACCACTTCATAACAGTCATAGAAACCGTTGTCGGCATAATGTGCGATCCGGTAATAATCGCCCCTTCTTATAAGGTCGTTGTACTTATGGTACATAGCGATCTGCTTCGGGATCATATCACGGTCTTCCTGCGGTATCCTGGTGACGTCAAGTTCATAGCCGAACGTTCCCGCCAGCGCCACATAGCCTCTCGTCTCAAAAGGCGTCACTCTTCCGACCGTGTGATTCGGGCAATCCGATACATGCGCCCCCATCGTTGACAGCGGATAGATCATCGCCGTGCCTGCCTGAATGGAGAGTCTCTCTATCGCATCGGTATCATCCGAACACCATATCTGCGGACTGTAATATAACATACCCGCATCGAATCTCGCACCGCCGCCGGAACAATTCTCTAACAACAGATGGGGGAACTCTCTCGTCAGTCTGTCCTGCAATTCATAGACCGCGAGCACCTGCCTGTGATACAGCTCGCCCTGTCTGTCAGCCGGAAGCCCGTAACTGCCCAGATCACTCAACTGCCTGTTCATGTCCCATTTGACATATTCGATGTTAGCGCTCCTGAGAACGGAAGCGACCATTTCATACACATGGTCCAGCACTTCCCGCCTGGTCAGGTCCAGCACATACTGGTTACGCGCAAGGCTGCCCGTCCTGCCCGGAACAGCGATCGCCCAGTCGGGGTGTGCGCGGTACAGATCGGAATCGGGCGAGATCATCTCCGGCTCAAACCAGATACCAAACTTCATTCCCAGTTTATTGACCTCATCCACCAGATGTTTGAGTCCGCCTTTTAACTTATTCTCATTCACCTGCCAGTCTCCCAGGCTCGAGTTATCGTCACTCCTGTGTCCGAACCAGCCATCGTCCATGACCAGCATCTCGATACCGAGCGAAGCCGCCTGCCTGGCAATGCCAAGCAGCTTATCCGTATCGAAATCAAAGTAGGTCGCCTCCCAGTTGTTGATCAGGATCGGCCGTTTCTTGTCCCGGTACTCGCCGCGGATCAAATGGTTACGGTACAAGTCGTGGAAGCATCTGCTCATGCCGCCGATACCGTCCGCCGAGTAGACGCAAATCACCTCCGGCGCCTGAAAAGCATCGCCCGGCTCCAGCTTCCAGCAGAAATTATAGGGGTTGATACCCATCATGGCACGAATACTCCCGAACTGGTTCTCCTCGATCTGTGCCAAAAAATTACCGGAGTAAACAAAATTCATGGCATAAATATCACCGTTCTCCTCGGTAGTCGATCTCTTCTTCCACGCCATAAAAGGATGCTCCTGGTGGCTTGATTCACCGCGTGTCGAAGAGACGCCCTGTTTGCCCTTCATGATCGCCCGCGTCTGAATAGCGCGCTCGCGCGCCCATGAGCCGTGGAGCGTGATCATCTCGTAATCTTCATTATCCATGTCGATACACGCCGACAGCACCTTGGTCAGATAGATCGGTTCCGTGCCCCTATTCACTATCCTGACGCTCCGCGCAATGGCATCGTTATCCGCAAAAATACTGTACGACAAAACAGCCTGCAGCCCCAGCAGCTTATCCTCCAGTGTAAGCTCCAGCGTCATACATTCATCATCGTTTCCGAATGTCGCCGGAAGTCCCTCCGGTTTTTGCTTTCCTTTATATATTCTGTGGGATATGTAAGACAGGCATACAGTCGTGTGTCCGCCCGGCGTCCTGACCGTCAGCGTACCTTCTCTGTAATCGCCTATGTCATTGCCCGTATACTCCGTAGGAAACGCATCCCAGAACGAAGTCCTGTCCCTGTTATTCCGTGACGGCACAAAGGGAGGCTCCGCCGTGCGCATCAGATACGCCACGTTATCCTCCGCCAGCTTTCTCCCGTAATAAATATGTCCGACGAAATTTTCTTCATCCACGATGCCGATACAATAACTTGTATTCGCCGTGTCCAGTTTAAATACCCTGTTTCGTTCATTGTAAGTGATATTCATTGTTTTCTCCGTTTCTGCGTTGTTTTCCCGCACTCAGCCAAAAAACCGGAAATATCTTTGCGCGCTTGACAGCCTGCGCGGACAATTCTATCCTGTATTATAACAATATATGCCCGGTATGAAAAGAATAAATGCAAAATTGCATAAGTTGCAGACAGGCAGAAAAGATTTTGACACGTACCGGAATTGTGGTAGAATAAGCGCAGAGTCAGCATCCGGTGCATGCCGGTGCATTCATTACATAAAGCATTCCTATAGAGAATGAAATTTGAACTTTGACAAAATAAAATCTCCCTGTATGATGTATATGAGTTTCGCGA
>CANQNN010000010.1 GCA_947625205.1 uncultured Lachnospiraceae bacterium
AGGAAAAGAAAAGAGAAGTTAATATCACGAACAATACTAACTTCTCTACTTTAAATCCCTTAACTTAATGCCATTGGACCTTATGATACGGGGGTTTTCTGCGTTGCCAAAGATATATTTATTGAGGATCTGTGTCATATATGATGACTTCAGAGAATATGCTCTCTGTTTTGCTGGCACATTTGAAAACGGCTGCTGACGAACACTGGCCGCAGTTGCCCCTTTAGTACAAGCAGCGAGATAGAGCGTATCACCTTCGGAAAGTTCGTGTGCCTGTCCGGCACGGATCTTGTTTATAATAGTCTCCCAATCGTGCTCAATGATAACAAGGTCTTCTTCCGGGAAACTGAATAGAATGACCTCATCGATCCTAAAATCGCCCTTTGTCTTGCCGGCGAGATGTTCGTAGGACATTAGGAGCATAGTGTTGCACTTATGCCAGAAAGCACTGGTTTGAAAAGTTTTGTCATACTCTTCCATATAATTGATAATATTGCAAACAAGGCGTTCCTTCGCATGTATACCGTTTCGCCCTCTGGTATAAGGTGTGACTTTTAGTTCTACGCCGGCTTCGGGAAAATCGGGCTCAGATTCAGAATTAGGGGTATAACCAAACCAGCTTTCTTCGATAAGGGTACCAATAGCACCCTTTCCTGTTGCTAAACGGCCTGTGGTATCGATATCGCGAAGCGGGATGCCCTTAACTTCCTGTGCACGTCTTAAAACGGCTTCTTTCGTGGTGTATCTAGTGCCTTTCATTAAAAATGGCCCTCCTTTGGTGGCATCATATCTGTACGATCACCATCAGGCCTTGTGCCTAAGCGTAAAGCCCGATGGTCTTGTTCTTTTTGAAGTTGTCTCATTTTTCATCGGCTATTATCTCATCAAGAACTTTTCCCATCCTTGTTATCATAGGGACGACCAATGCATTACCCATGCAGAAATAGCGCATACGGTCAGGCATCCCGGTATTTGTCCATTCATCATCAAATCCTTGGAGCCGCTCTGCTTCGACAGGAGTAAGGAGCCTTAATCTGCCAGTCCCTAAGTCTGATACAACATGTGTAGAACGGCTGAGCGTAGATTCGTTAGTCAACATTGTGCGCCCCGGTTTATTCCACGGGTCGGGAAAGGCAATAGGTCCTTCAGAAAATACATACTTATGGCCGGTGCTAGATGTTCTGGGGATTTTTTTAGCACCTTTGAGATAGGTCCACTTTGGCATTTTATCGCCGGGTATGTAGTATTTTTCATCAACATTTTTCTGAAGGATGTCGCCTAATAAACATGGTTTTTCTTCATCTTCTAAGACTTTGGAAGTGTATATGATGCCTTGATACATGTAGCCGGCGTTTTCAAACGAAAATGCAAAATTGTCACTGACATCAACGATATCATCACTAATAGATGTTTTGAGAATAGGTCCCATTTCTTTAAGGGGAAATGCTTTTGCCATCAAGCCCTTGCTCTCAATAATTTCCTGCGCAGAAATATTCGCCATCTTTTCCCGGTATATAGTGTCTTTATGGTAAGCAAATATGAATGTTCGACGTCTACGCTGCGCTGCACCATACTGGGCGGCGTTGACGATACGCCATTCTACACTATATCCAAGTGCAGATAAACATGCCAAAATAACACCAAAATCGCGACCGCGCTGTTTGGCAGGAGACTTCAAAAGTCTATCAACATTTTCGAAGATGCAGAAAGGAGCTTTTTTTGCTATAAGTACATCCCGGATCTGCCACCACAGTACCCCTTTCTTACCTTCGATCCCTTGAGAGGAAGCAAGTGTGTGAGCTACACTGTAATCCTGGCAGGGAAAGCCTCCTACTAAAAGGGAGTGGTCAGGAATGGTCGACTTATCTACTGAGCCTATGTCTTCGCCTGTATGGTACTCTCCGTTCATGTCGACACTGTCTCCATAGTGTTGTACATAACATTGATGTGCCCATTGAGTTTTGGCACCAGGCTCCCATTGTGAGAACCATGTAGTTCTCCAGCCCGTTTCGAGTCGATCAAATCCCAAACGAAATCCACCGACCCCTGCGAAAAGTTCGCAAATCGTTTTTTGCATAAAGCCCTCCTTTGACTGATCATCAGCCAGCACGCTTAGTATTTATAGGCCGGGTCTGAGACCCGTATTAGCACCGGCAGACGCCGGATCGTTGGCCTAAATTTTTTAATGGATCAAACTGACAGCCATTCTCTATATCTTCCGGGATACCTTAAAATTGTTTTTAGTATATCATGAAATCATGAAAAAAATCAATCCTATAGAGGTCGTTTCGCATATTTAAGATATATTAAAGTTATATTAGACAAGCCATATCTAATATGCTATTTATGAACAAGCTATATCAGGAGGGAAGTAACATTGGAAATTACAAAAAAAGGATCCGCAAGCTACACTGTTGAAAGAAAGTTTTTAGCGAAGATCTCCGTCGCTGAGTTTGTTAGGCGCATTATTCAGTCCCATATAAAGTATGGAAGTAAGCTGGAGGATGCCGCCGTATGAAAAAGACATTGGAAAATTCCCCTGATCATAGTAAAATGTATTCAAGGGAAGTGGTTGAAAGGTAACGTACTATGAAGAAACAATTACTTTTCAATGTGGCAGAATATATTAGGTTATCCAGAGAGGACGGCGATAAAGCAGAGAGTGACAGTATCGGAAATCAAAGAAAGCTTATTGCGGATTATTTAAAGGACAAAGACGATTTTGTTTTGTATGACACCTATGTTGATGACGGTTTTACAGGAACGAACTTTAAACGGCCTGCATTTATGAGAATGATAGAGGACATAGAGGCCGGGAATGTTAACTGCGTCATAGTGAAAGATCTATCCAGATTTGGACGTGACTATATCGACACGGGGAAGTATTTGGAACGATACTTTCCAGATCATGATATACGATTTATATCTATTACGGACAATATCGACAGCATGAAGCAGGCTTATGATATGCTGCTCCCGATAAAGAATATCTTTAACGAGCAATATGCGAGGGATATTTCAAAGAAAGTCCGTTCGTCCATGAAGGCGAAACAGAAAGCAGGGGAGTTTATCGGAGCTTTCACATCCTATGGATATAAGAAATCTCCTACAGATAAAAACAAGCTGGTAATTGATAAATATGCTGCCGGAGTCGTTCGTAGAATTTTCCGTATGTATATTAGCGGCCTCGGAAAGAGTAGCATCGCGTCAGCTTTGAATAAAGAGGGAATTGTCTGTCCTTCTGAATACAAGAAGATGAACGGAGAGAATTACAGAAACAGTCACAAGCTGGAAAGTACCTCTTACTGGACCTATTCAACGATCAATCGTTTACTGCAGAATGAAATGTATGTCGGAAACATGGTCCAAGGCAGAAAGACACAGCGCATGAGAGGCAAACAATATGCGACAGATAAGGATGATTGGATCATTGTAAAAGGCACGCATGAAGCGATTATTGATGAAGATACATGGAACAAAGCGCAGGACTTATTAAAACGCCGGACGCGTGATCTTGATTTAAACACCAATATGTCGATTTTTGCAGGCTTTATAAAATGTGGAGATTGCGGCAGGTCTTTAGTTAAGAAAGTAGGCACACCGGGACATGGCGAGGGGATCATCAACTATTATTGTGGGACTTATGTACGTTCCGGCAGACAGTATTGTACTCCGCACCCTATGCCACATCTGGTTTTGGAAAAGATCATCCTTGATGATTTGAAAACGATCATACAGAGCGTTGATGATCTTCGGGAGGTAGTCAGAGAGATCTACGCGGCAATAGGAGCAGCAAAGCGTGTTACAGTTGATGAGAAGAACTGGCTGAACACGGAACTGGAAAAGGTCAGGAAGTTGAAGAAAGCTATTTATGCTGACTACCGGGAAGGACTGATTTCTAAAGAGGAGTATGTTACATATCGACAGGATCATCTAAAGAAAGAGGAACAGCTGGAAAAGCAGCTTAAGAGTCTGGAGGAAAGACAAGAGTTAGAAACTAATACAGATATTTTTGAAACACCGTGGATAAAGCGTTTGGTTGAACTTCGCAGCATAGAAAAGCTGGACAGGGATATTGTAGTGGAAATACTGCATGAAATTAAAGTGTATGAGGACCATAAAATCGAGATTACTTACAACTTTTCTGATGAGCTGGCAGCTCTTTTCAAAAGTCAGGTCCCATAGGTATTTAACGGATAATGCTGTTATGGCGCTATATATCATGGATATAGGCAGCTGAGAAAGACAATATATACAAGCAGAAAGGTGGTGTTAGGCATGACGGCAATAGCAAAACAGACAGTAGGATCGCCTGAAATGTTACCGCAACTAATTTCCGCCCCACGGCGGAGCTGATCCCGGTAAAGTGGGTATAGACGGCAGTCTTGAGAAGGATATCAACCTGCGGATAGCGCTGAAGCTGAAGAAATTACTGGAAATGCAGGATGTGGAGGTCGTTCTGACGCGGGATTCCGACAGCGGACTTTACGATGAGAATGCTTCCAACAAGAAGGTGCAGGACATGAAAAACCGCGTCGCCTTGATCGAGGAGCATCAGCCGTTGCTGACGGTCAGTATCCATCAGAACAGTTATCATGAGGAGTATGTTCACGGCGCGCAGGTTTTCTATTATGCAAACAGTGAGAAGAGCAAGGAACTGGCGCAGTGTATACAGCGGGTCATAGCGCAGGAAGTGGACCCGGACAACACCCGACAGGCGAAGGCAAACGACAGTTATTATCTGCTTAAAAAGACTTCTTCGCCCATCGTTATCGTGGAGTGCGGTTTTTTGTCCAATTATGAGGAGGCACAGAAGCTGTCGTCGGATCTGTATCAGGAGAAAGTCGCATGGGCGATCCATCTGGCGGTATTGCAGTATCTGAACAGCTGAGAGCCTGCTTTCAGAGAAAAGAGTAACGTTGCTTTATGGAAACTATCGTTCAGAAAATACGGGGGGACGCATTGCCGTTTTCCGAACAGGAAGAAGAGACGCTTCGCCTTGCGGGCGATATCATACGCCGGGGCGGTCTGGTGGCGTTCCCCACGGAGACGGTTTACGGTCTGGGCGGCGATGCCCTGAATCCGGCGTCGTCCAGGAAGATATATGCGGCGAAGGGCAGACCCTCGGACAATCCGCTTATCGTACATATCGCGGATAGGGAGGCGCTTGCTCAGATCGTGCGGAATATACCTGACAGTGCGGTAAGACTGGCTGAAGCGTTCTGGCCGGGCCCGCTGACTATGATTCTTGAGAAGGCGGATATTGTTCCTTATGAGACGACAGGCGGGCTGGATACAGTGGCGGTGCGTATGCCGTCCCATCCGGCAGCGCGGGAGTTCATACGGCGTGCGGGCGGTTATGTAGCGGCGCCCAGCGCGAATCTTTCCGGCAAACCGAGTCCCACGGTGGCAAAGTATGTGGTACAGGATATGGACGGAAGGATCGAGATGATCCTGGACGGCGGAAACGTGGAGATCGGTCTGGAATCCACGATCATTGATCTTATCTCATACCCGCCTATGGTCCTTCGTCCGGGATATGTTACTGTTCAGATGCTGCGGGATGTGCTGGGCGATGTGCAGGAAGATTGCACGATAATGCGGGATGACTCCGGACAGGCTCCCAAAGCGCCGGGTATGAAGTACAGACACTACGCTCCCAGAGGTGAGCTCACCATTGTGGACGGGGCGCAGGAAGATGTGGTAAAATATATTAACAGCAGACTTGACCGGTTTCGGCAGCAGCACAAAAAAACAGGCGTTATAGCAACCGGCGCGAGTGTGCAGAAATACCGCGCCGATTCCTGCAAGAGTGTGGGAGACCGAAACAATGAGGATACTGTGGCACGGGAATTGTACCGTGTTCTCAGGGAGTTTGACGATGAAAATGTTGAGATAATATATGCGGAGTCTTTTGACACTGACGGAATTGGACAGGCGATCATGAACCGGCTGCTTAAGGCAGCGGGTCATAGAGTGGTTTATATATAAAAGAAGATTTATGCATAAAGAAATGATGGATGTATCAGGAATGATCGATGGGTGAAGAAATGGAGGAATGATCATGATAGCAATCGGAAGTGATCACGGCGGATTTGACTTAAAAGAGGCGGTTATCGCACATTTAAAGGAGCGGGGCATCGCGTACAAAGATTACGGATGTTATGATAAGAGCTCCTGCGATTATCCGGTTTACGGACATGCCGTTGCGGAGGCAGTGGCAGGCGGAGAGTGCGAGAAGGGGATCGTTATCTGTACGACAGGCATCGGCATTTCGATTACCGCCAATAAGGTTAAGGGCATCCGGTGCGCTCTGTGCGCGGATACCTTAACGGCACAGATGACCAGACTTCACAATGATGCGAATGTGCTCGCCCTGGGCGGCGGTATCGTGGGTCCCAATCTGGGGATCAGCATTGTTGATGCTTTTCTGAATACGGAATTTTCCGGGGAAGAGAAGCATAGGAGAAGGATCGGACTGATCGAGCAGTAAGAGCCGTGTGAGGAATGCAGATACGCAGAGAGCCGGTCTGAACGGAAGCATAACAAGTGAGGGCATGGAGGAAGTTTATGAGAGGCAAGCTGAAAGTCGCTGCCTGTATGGTGCTTATACTGTTGCTTGGGTTTACGACCGTTACCGCACAGGCAACGGAGGAGACCCGTCAGCAGCTTGACCAGGCGGAACGGGATAAAGCGAATACGCAGGAGCAGCTGGATCAGACGGAAGAAAATCTGGATGCGTTGAATCAGCAGAAGGATTCCCTGCAGAATGCTTTGACAGACTTAAATACAGAGCTTTCCCAGGTGAGCAGCAATCTAAGCGATCTGGAACAAAAGATTGACGCCAAAGAAGCGGAAATCGATGAGATGAACAAAAACATTGAACTTGTGCAGGCTGAGCTGGCGGAAGCGATACGTCTTAAAGATAATCAGTATGAGACGATGAAGAAGCAGATCAAGTTCATGTACGAGAAGAGCGACTATCTGTATCTGGAATTATTTTTTTCGGCGGGAAGTCTGTCTGATTTTCTGAACAAGAATGATTATATTGAACAGCTGTCCGCATATCAGCGCAAGGTGTTGGATGACTATAAGGCTGCCCAGGCGATGATGGAGGCAAAAGAAGCTGAGCTGCAGCAGGATATGGCGCAGCTCGAGGCGGATAAAAAAGAGCTGGATGAATACAAGGTCCAGGTGGTTGCGGAGCAGAATCGTGTATCGGGACTGGTCAGCCAGACGTCCCAGTCGATAGACGCCACTGCCGGACAGATATCCGACGCGGAAGCGGCCGCGCTTGCTTATGAGCAGCAGCTCAGGGAGCAGGAGGCTAACATTACTGCGCTGAAGGCCAAACTGGCCGAAGAAATTCGTATGGCGCAGCTGGCGGCACAGTCGAGTTGGCGTGATATATCCGAGGTAAGCTTTGCCGAGGGGGACAGGTATCTACTGGCCAATCTGATCTACTGTGAAGCGGGCGGAGAGCCTTATGTTGGCCAGGTGGCGGTGGGATCCGTCGTTATTAACAGAGTGCTCAGTTCCGTCTATCCCGATACGGTGACGGGAGTGATATACCAGTCGGGGCAGTTTTCCCCGGTGGCAAGCGGACGCCTGGCGCTGGCGCTGGCCGAGGGCAGGGCGACGGCAAGCTGTTACCAGGCTGCGGACGAGGTTATGAAAGGAACCACGACCGTGGGCAACTGCGTGTACTTCAGAACGCCGGTGGAAGGCATCACACCCAGATATACGATAGGCGGACATATATTCTACTGATGGCGGATCACTTCTTCTACCGGCTGCTGCAGTTTGTTAAAGTCGCCGGCATAAATGATCGTGAGCAGTGCGTTCAGATGAAAAAGGGAAGTCTTAAGTGTTTCTTCAGATATGAGTTTTTCGTTCAGCGCTGTGACTAACTCGTCTATGTCCACTACCTTGACGAAGCCGTCAGGGTAGACGATCACATCTGCAAGCAGATCCGTGACTATGTATGTATCGGTGTCAACCTGATGTTCGTAGGAGACAATATCGCAGTACCAATAGAGCAGAGAGCCGTCCTCGCGGTAGAATTTGCTGACCTTGAAGCCATCCTTCAGGTAGTAGCATGAGAATCCGTGATGCAGGTCTTTGCGCGGTTTTAAGGTGTTCCATCCCGTGATGATCTTGTCATCGTCGCGGTACAGGATGCGGTCGTCTTTCAGTAGAACGCATTCTTCCGGAATCAGCCGTTTGCGGTATAAGATCGGATCTGCCATAGTACCTCCTGTAATAAGGTGACAACTGGATTAATCTTTCATATACGTTACGTTACACTGACCAGGGTGAAAAGTCAATGTGATTTGCGCTCAAATTTTTGTCATTTTATCGGTTTTTCACAATTTTACTGGACATAAGTACCAGAAATGGGTATAATTTTCACATGGGCTGTATTTGACGCTGTGTATCCGGAATGCAGACTGTTACAATTACATACACAAATATGAAGAAGGGATAGGCTGTGAAGTATAATAGAAACGTTTACCATGCGCTTATGATGATAAGCCAGTTTGGTATTAATATGCTTGTTCCCATTTTTATTTGTACTTTTTTAGGAATATTTATTGACCGGCGTATGGGAACGTCCTTCTGGGCTGTGACGCTCTTCTTTGTGGGCGCCCTGGCGGGATTTACCAATGTGTTCCGGTTTGCGAAGAAGATCTATGAGACGCCGGCGTCTGCGCGCAGGCGTGCCGGCAGGTCCGGACAGAGCGGTAAGGAAAGGGAGAAGACTGAGCGCACACAGATGACGGCAAGAGGGAAGACAAATGGATAGAAAGAGAAAAATCGATCCTACTTTGTTTGATCTGTGTCTGGGCATCTTCCTGTACGGCGTTGTGTTTCAGGCGGTACTTTTGTTTTTCTCAGAAAATATATCTTACAGTATGGGGCTCTGGATCGGCGTGCTGTTGGCGATTGCGGGGGCTGTCCATATGTGGTGGTCTATAGACAGAGGGATGGACCAGGCGGCGAAACAGGCTGCTAAGACAGTGGGGACGAATAATCTTCTCCGTTATCTGGTACTGGTGGCCGTCATGCTTATACTGGTTTATACGGATTTCGCCAATCCGATCTTCGCATTCTGCGGTTATATGGGGATGAAGATATCAGCGTATCTTAATCCGTGGCTGAGTAAGATGCGTGCGAAGGTGCTTAAGCTGGAGAATGGCGGAAAAGATAGCGGCTGCGCGTAAAGAGATGGATTTTATGGCAGAAAATATATCATGAGGAGGTGATAGCATGGGACAGGGTGTTCTTCTGACGGCAGGAGCTGCCGATATTGATTTCATGGTTCACGGCGTTTTTTCCTATGAACTGTTTGGGCAGACTATTTGGATCACGACCACGCATGTGTGCGTGCTTATTGTCATGCTGGTGATCATAGGTTTCTGCATCGCTGCAAACCGCGCTGTCAAACATGCGTCAGACGTACCGGGAACATTTCAGAATATTGCGGAAATGGTCGTGGAGATGCTGGACAATATGATCGGCGGAGTGATGGGCAGATTTAGTCCCAGGTTCCGTAATTATGTGGGCACCATCTTTATTTTTATCCTGCTCAGCAATATATCGGGGCTGTTCGGACTAAGGCCGCCTACGGCGGATTATGGCGTAACGCTTGCGCTGGGCCTCATGACGTTTACGCTGATCCATTTTAACAAGTTTAAGCATAAGAAGGTCAAGGGCGTTGTGGCGGAGCTGTGCGATCCGTGGCCGTTCTGGGCGCCGATCAATATCATCGGCTGGGTGGCTGTGCCGGTTTCGCTGTCATTGCGTCTGTTCGCAAATGTGTTGTCAGGCACCGTTATGATGGCGCTTGTGTACGGGCTGCTTGCCAAGTTCGCAATCGTATGGCCGGCGGCGCTTCACGTGTATTTTGACCTGTTTTCCGGCGCAATACAGACATATGTATTCTGTATGCTGACCATGACGTACATTACGGACGCATGTACAACGGAATAACAAGGCCGGTATATTTGATCATTTTCCATTTTTTATATTAAATACCAAACAAGACTAAAAGGAGGAAATAAAAATGGGAGAATTTAATGAAAACTTTATTTTAGGCTGTTCTGCGATAGGCGCGGGTCTTGCGGTTATCGCGGGTATCGGTCCCGGTGTCGGCCAGGGTATTGCTGCGGGTCATGCTGCTGCTGCTGTGGGCAGAAATCCCGGAGCTAAATCCGATGTCACCTCTACTATGCTGCTGGGCCAGGCGGTTGCGGAGACGACCGGTCTGTACGGTCTGCTGATCGCCATGCTGCTTCTGTTCGTTAAACCTTTGCTTCCCTGATAGGACGCAGAGCTTTGCCGGGACTGTGCGGGTACGGCCTGAGAAAATGCAGGAGTGCCCGTGAGTCAGACAGGTAATTCCTTCGGAATTCACTGCAGAAGATCAACCGGCGGTTTTCAGAAAGGAGGAGAAAGGTTTGAGCATATTAGCAACACGGGCAATACTTGCGGCTGCACAGATGGAACTGAGACTTTTTGATCTGGACTTTCAGCTGATACATGATGCCGTACTCATGATCATTGCCGTATTTGCATTGTTCCTGATCGCATCGCATCTGCTGTTTAATCCTGTAAGGAATATGATGCAGAACAGGCAGAACCGGATCAGGAATGAGCTGGACAGCGCGGCGGCCGATATGGAAGATGCGCGGGCATTGAAGGAAGAATATGAGGCCAGACTTAAGGATATCGACAAGGAAGCCGAGGCGATCCTGAGCGAAGCGCGCAAGAAAGCGCTTGCCAGCGAGAACAAGATCGTGGCGGATGCCAGGGAAGAGGCGGCCCGGATCATCGAGAGGGCAGGCGTGGAAGCCGAGCTTGAGAAGAGCAGGGCAGTCGATGAAGTGAAGCGCGAGATGGTAGTGCTTGCGTCTCTTATGGCGGGCAAAGTCGTGAATGCGGCGATTGATACGACTGTTCAGGATAGTCTGATTGAAGAAACGTTGAAAGAAATAGGTGAGGGCACATGGCTAAGCTGATTTCAAAGACATATGGCGATGCGTTGTTTGAGCTTGCGGTGGAACAGGACAAAGCGGATGTATTGCTGGAAGAAGTCGAGCAGCTGCGGAAAGTGCTTTCCGAAAACGAAGAGTTTGGTAAACTGATGAATCACCCCAAGATCATTAAAGAGGAGAAGATTCAGATTGCCAAAAACGTGTTTGAGGGAAGAATATCCGGCGAACTGCTCGGGTTTCTGACAATTATTATATCCAAGGACCGTTACAGGGACATTGACGCGATTCTTGCATATTTTACCGCACGGGTCAAAAAGTATAAAGGAATCGGCGCCGCAACGGTGACAACGGCGGTTCCCCTCAGGGAAGAACAATGCAAAAAGATAGAACAAAAGCTGCTTGACACGACAGAGTATAAGAAGATGGAGATTCGGTATGAGCTGGATGAATCTCTGATCGGCGGTATGGTGATCCGTATCGGTGACAGGGTGGTGGACAGCAGTATCAGGACTAAACTGAGCAAGCTGCAGAAAGAATTGTTGAAGGTTCAGCTCTGATGATTGTTTAAGATATGATTGGGCACAAAATAATGCAGGTACATAATATTGTGCGTATAAAATATAAAGAAAGGTGCGTATGATCCATGAATTTAAGACCAGAAGAGATCAGTTCAGTCATTAAGGATCAAATTAAGAGATATGCCGCGGATATGGAAGTATCCGATGTGGGTACGGTCATTCAGGTTGCCGATGGCATTGCTCGTGTGCACGGACTTGAGAATGCTATGCAGGGAGAGCTTCTGGAGTTCCCCGATGAAGTTTACGGTATGATACTTAATCTGGAAGAGGACAATGTGGGTGCGGTCCTTCTTGGAAGCCAGCACAGCATCAACGAAGGTGATATCGTAAAGACTACGGGGCGCGTCGTAGAGGTTCCCGTAGGCGACTCCATGCTCGGCCGTGTTGTAAATGCCCTTGGACAGCCTATTGACGGCAAGGGTCCGATCCAGACTGATAAATATCGTAAGATTGAGAGAGTTGCGTCAGGTGTCATCACGAGAAAATCCGTAGATACGCCGCTGCAGACAGGTATCAAGGCTATCGACGCTATGGTCCCGATCGGAAGAGGACAGCGTGAGCTTATCATCGGTGACAGACAGACCGGTAAGACCGCAATAGCGATCGATACGATCATAAACCAGAAGGGACAGGGCGTGAAATGCATCTATGTCGCGATAGGGCAGAAAGCGTCTACTGTTGCTTCCATTGTTAAGACGCTGACAGAGTACGGCGCGATGGCTTACACCACGGTTGTTGCCGCGACGGCCAGCGAATTGGCGCCGTTACAATATATTGCGCCGTATTCCGGCTGCGCGATCGGTGAAGAGTGGATGGAGAACGGCGAGGATGTTTTGGTCATCTATGATGACCTCAGTAAGCATGCGGCTGCATACCGTACACTCTCCTTGCTGCTGAGAAGACCGCCGGGACGTGAGGCGTATCCGGGCGATGTATTCTATCTGCATTCCAGGTTGCTGGAGCGTGCGGCGAGAATGAGCGAAGAGTACGGCGGCGGTTCCCTGACGGCGCTGCCGATCATCGAGACACAGGCGGGCGATGTATCTGCCTATATTCCGACGAACGTTATCTCCATCACAGACGGTCAGATCTATCTGGAGACCGAGATGTTTAACTCCGGCTTCAGACCGGCGGTGAATGCGGGTCTGTCTGTATCCCGTGTGGGCGGCTCCGCTCAGATCAAGGCGATGAAGAAGATCGCGGCGCCTATCCGTACAGAGCTGGCACAGTATCGTGAGCTGGCCGCTTTCTCCCAGTTCGGTTCAGAGCTGGATGCGGATACCAAGGAGAAGCTGGCACAGGGCGAAAGGATCAAGGAGATTCTTAAGCAGCCCCAGTATCAGCCGATGCCGGTACAGTACCAGGTAATCATTATCTTTGTGGCAACCAACAAATATCTGCTGGATATTCCGGTGGAAGATATTACGAGATTTGAAAAGGAATTTTTTGAGTTTGTGGATACCAAATATCCCGAAATTCCCGCGGCTATTGCGGAGAATAAGGAAATATCCGAAGAGACGGATGGAAAACTCAGAAAAGCCGTTGAAGAGTTTAAGGCGCAGTTTAAGTAGAGAGTAGAAAGAAGAAGGTGACGCTATGGCCTCAATGAGAGACATTAAAAGGCGTAAAGGCAGTATACAGAGTACTCAGCAGATTACCAAAGCCATGAAACTTGTTTCTACCGTTAAGCTGCAGAGAGCAAAACAGCGTGCAGAGCAGTCGAAAGCGTATTTTAACTGTATGTATGAAACAGTGGCGTCAATGCTTGCCAAAGCGGGCGGACTGAATCATCCTTATCTTAAAACGGGAGATTCCGATAAGAAAGCTGTTATCGTGATCACTTCCAACAGGGGCCTTGCCGGCGGGTACAATTCCAACGTTGTCAAACTGGTCACCAGAGGCGGTTTTAAGAAAGAAGACCTGGAGATCTATGCGATCGGCAGGAAAGGCAAAGACACATTACAGCGTTACGGGTATACGATTAAATACGAGAATGCGGATATTATTGAGGAACCGTCTTATGTGGATGCTATGGAGATCAGCCGCAGGCTGCTTCAGTCCTTTGCGGAAGGTGAGATCGGGGAGATCTATCTTGCATATACCGGGTTTAAGAATACCGTAGTACATGAACCGACGCTTTTGAAACTGCTTCCCGTTGAAGCACCGGAAAGCGCGGCACAGAAACAGGAGACAGGCAGTAAGGCGATGATGAATTTTGAGCCCGAGGATGACGAGGCGCTTGACATGATCATTCCTAAATATGTTACCAGCCTGATCTACGGCGGTCTTGTGGAAGCGTGCGCCAGTGAGAACGGGGCGAGAATGCAGGCTATGGATTCCGCGACGACGAATGCTGAGGAAATGATAGATCATCTGTCGCTGATGTACAACAGAGCACGCCAGGGATCTATTACACAGGAATTAACAGAAATAATTGCAGGCGCAAACGCGATCTCGTAATGCCGGGACCGCGCTGCGCATGAATAAACATGGGTGAAAGGAAAAAGAGATGGCAGAAGTAAAGGCAAGTGAAAATCTTGGAAAGATCACGCAGATTATCGGTGCCGTACTGGATATCAAGTTTTCGGCAGACAAATTGCCGGAGATCAACGACGCGGTCAGGATTCCGCTCAAAGACGGCGGCAAGCTTGTCGTGGAAGTGGCACAGCATCTGGGTGACGATACCGTCAGATGTATCGCTATGGGTTCTACCGACGGACTCGTGAGAGGCATGGATGCGATCGCAACAGGCGCCCCGATCACGGTTCCGGTCGGTGAAAATACACTGGGGCGTATTTTTAACGTTCTGGGCGAGCCGATCGACAATAAACCGGCGCCTGTGGATGTGAACTATGAACCGATCCACAGACCGGCGCCCGCATTTGAGGAACAGTCTACGGCTACGGAGCTTTTGGAGACAGGCATTAAGGTCGTTGATCTTCTCTGTCCTTATCAAAAGGGCGGTAAGATCGGTCTGTTCGGCGGTGCGGGAGTAGGCAAGACCGTGCTGATCCAGGAACTGATCCGTAATATTGCGACGGAGCACAGCGGTTACTCTGTGTTTACCGGCGTAGGAGAGCGGACCAGAGAGGGTAACGATCTGTATCATGAGATGTCCGAATCGGGCGTTATAGATAAGACAACGATGGTGTTCGGACAGATGAATGAGCCGCCGGGAGCCAGAATGAGAGTAGGACTGACCGGGCTTACGATGGCGGAGTACTTCCGTGATAAAGGCGGCAAAGACGTATTGCTGTTCATTGATAATATTTTCCGTTTTACGCAGGCAGGTTCCGAGGTGTCCGCGCTGCTCGGACGTATGCCGTCCGCGGTAGGTTATCAGCCTACCCTGCAGACGGAGATGGGTACTTTGCAGGAACGTATCACTTCCACAAAGAACGGATCCATTACTTCCGTGCAGGCAGTATATGTACCGGCGGACGACCTGACCGACCCCGCGCCGGCAACGACATTTGCCCATCTTGATGCAACGACTACACTGTCGCGTTCCATCGCGGAGCTTGGTATCTACCCGGCAGTTGATCCGCTGGATTCCACATCGCGTATCCTTGACCCGAGAATAGTCGGTCAGGAGCACTACGAAGTGGCGAGAGGCGTGCAGGAGATTCTTCAGCGGTACAAAGAACTGCAGGATATTATTGCGATCCTCGGTATGGATGAGTTGTCCGAGGAGGATAAGCTGGTTGTATCCCGCGCAAGAAAAGTGCAGAGATTCCTGTCTCAGCCGTTCTTCGTGGCAGGGCAGTTTACCGGTCTGGAAGGTAAATATGTACCGATCTCGGAGACGATTCGCGGATTCAAAGAAATCCTGGAAGGCAGACACGACGATATTCCGGAGAGTTATTTCCTGAACGCGGGCGGCATTGACGATGTCGTTGCACGTATGCAGAAATAGGGAGTTAGCAAATGGCTGATGATAACAGAAACTTTATGTTAAAGATCATTACACCGGACAGAGTCTTCTATGAAGAAGAAGTGTCTATGGTGGAGTTCAATACGGTGGAGGGTGAAGTGGGTATCTATAAAGACCACATCCCGATGACCATGATCATAGCCCCCGGAATACTGACGATCACCAGAGGGGACGAAGTGAAAGAGGCGGCGCTGCATGCCGGATTCACGGAGGTTTTGCCGGATAAGGTTACTATTCTTGCAGAGATCATCGAATGGCCCTCGGAGATCGACGTGGGACGCGCCGAGGAAGCGAAAGCCCGCGCTGAAGAGAGGATTCGGGAGAATGCGCCCGGAACCGACCTGGCCAGGGCAGAGCTTGCGTTAAAGCGTGCCGTGGCAAGAATAGAGAGTGTCAGAGAATAATATGTAATAAGAGCGGCAGGGGGCGGTTCACAATCCGCCCCCTTTTTCATACGATAAAATAAAAGGCAACAGGTTGGTGTCAAATGAATCAATCCAGAATATTGCCGTTTTATATGGCATACCCGCTTCCGTTGTACTATCAGCCGGAGGACAGCGTCACCCGTGACCTGGAATATTTACAGCAGATGTATCCGGCACAGGCCAAAAAATACCAGAAGATCATAGCCGAGACACTGGATCATATAGATTACGAGGGCAGCGTGATCTATGATGAGTATCCGGATAAATGGCAGCTTTACAGACTGACCCGGACTATTATGGATAAGATAGAAAAATCGGAGAAAGCCGGTGATTCTGATCCGGACCGGACGGCCGCGTTTGTTCAGGTCCTGCTTTTTTATGAAATATACAAAAAGCGACACTTAAATCACAACGGAATCCTAAAATTTTAGTTGAGGTTTTACGGTATTCTTATTAAAATAGAAACGAGATGCAGGGGCAGATAAATCAGCGTTTTATAAACGAGGTACAGAATGCAGGAACAGCTTGCGGAACTATTGGAAAACACTGTCAATGAAGGACTCTACCAGATCATTCTCAGCAATCCCAGAACAAAAGGCGGTGTGTTTAAGATAAAGATCAGACCGGTCATGATGAAAAACGGGCTCTGTTTTCAGGTGACATCCTATGAGGGCACGAAAGTTTTTCATGATAACTGCGAGCGTGGGGATGTCATTGACAGAGCAAAACGGCTGATCCTGCAGGATTTCAGGCAGTGTGAAATAGAACATAAGCGGTGCAGAGCGATCGTTCTGGTCAGTAAAAAAGGAAAGCTCTTCTTTAAAACAAAGCGGACAGAGGATACCGGAGCGGAACGGGAAACGGACAGGCGATTACAGCTTCCCCACAACAGGGTTAAAAAGTATATCCTTGAAGAAGGGATCCCGGTTCCGTTTCTGGTGGATCTGGGCGTGCAGACGAAGGAGGGCGCGGTTGTGCGCCCGCGCTATGACAAGTTTAAACAGATCAACCGATTTTTGGAATTTATCAGGGATATTTTGCCCACACTCTCAAAAGAAGGAACTTTGCATATTATAGATTTCGGATGCGGCAAATCATATCTGACCTTTGCCATCTACTATTATCTGCATGACCTGAACGGGTATGACGTGGAGATCACAGGGCTTGATCTGAAAGAGGATGTCATTGCGGACTGCAACCGCCTGAGTGAGAAATACGGCTATGAGAAGCTGCGTTTTATCAAAGGTGATATTGCGGAATATGAAGGACAAGGCAGGGTAGATATGGTGGTGACTCTGCATGCATGCGATACGGCTACAGATTATGCGCTTGCCCGAGCAGTAAAATGGGGTGCGAAGGTGATCCTGTCCGTGCCATGCTGTCAGCATGAGGTGAATAAACAAATACAAAGTGATGCGTTGTCGCCGCTTTTGAAATACGGCATTATTAAAGAGCGAATGTCGGCGCTTATCACTGACGCTATCCGGGCCAATCTGCTGGAGGCTGCCGGATATGAGACAAGCATTCTGGAATTTATAGATATGGAGCATACGCCGAAGAATCTTCTGATACGTGCTGTGAAGAAAGATACCGTGGATGAGGAGGCGTGCAGGCGCAGGAAGCAGGAAGTGGAGGAAATTACGGACTTATTACATATTAGTCCGACTCTGAAAGGTTTGTTGTAGAAAGATCGTTATGAAGAAAGCAATCATAAAAGGAATATTTCTCGGTATCATATTTGCGGCATCTCTGATGCTGATCAGTATGATAATGAATCAGGGAAATACCGATATGACAACTGAAATGGCGCAATCGTCCTATCCTGTTATCACTCTGTTTGCGCAGGGGCACAGGGTCAATAGTCTGCACGGATATGCGGAGAGTATGGACTGCGCTCACCTGCGGGACACGGTGCAGCCGGTGGAAAGCGACAGAAAGATCGATGTAAGGCTGGACACATACGGGACTGATATCTCGGAAATAGCTTTTGAAGTGAGAAGTATTAACGGAGCGCGTCTTGTGGAAAGTACCGCCGTCCAGGAATATACCAGCACCGATACGGCGATAGATTTCAGCATCACGCTGAAGGATCTGATCGATTATGACACGGAGTATATGCTTGTGTTTTTGGTGACGCCCGGCGGCGGGACGCCGATACGGTATTATACGCGCATTGTGCAGAGCGATTCCATGCATGTGCGGGAAAAACTGGATTATATTAAGGATTTTCATGAGAGGACCTTTGATAAAGAGGCGGCGGTGGAACTGACGAAATATCTGGAGTCCAACTCTGAAGATGACAACAGCACTTTTCATAAGGTTACGATCCACAGCAGCTTTGATCAGATCACATGGGGTAATCTGACTGTCAACGTAATGGCCGAACCGGAAATCTATATCAGGGAATTAACGGAGCAGACAGGCTCTTTCTGCATGGAGTATCCGGCATTTGTCAGGGAGGGAGCAGAGACTCATTATTACAGAGTCAGCGAGTATTACCGCATCCGGTATACGCCTGACAGAATATATCTGTTGGATTATGAACGGGAGATGGACCAGATATTTGACGAGGAGGCAAATGCGCTGATCAACGATAAGATCGTGCTCGGCATTGCCGGCGATGAGGTAACGCTTATGGAAAGCGACGGTGGCAATGTGTTTGCGTATACTGTATCCGATAAGCTGTACAGCTATAATGTGACGGACAACAAGCTGATCCGCCTGTTTAGTTTTTACGGCAATACCGAAGACATGCGCGATGTGCGGAATGCATATGATAAACATGATATCCGTATCCTTTCCGTTGACGAGACCGGTAATGTGATGTTTCTTGTATATGGTTACATGAATAGGGGGCGCCACGAAGGAAGCGTGGGCGCGGTAGTATATTATTATAACAGTATGGCAAATTCGGTGGAAGAATTGGCCTATATACCCTATGACAGATCGTACGAATTGCTGGCGGCGGATATTGAGCGGCTTTCGTATGTCAATAAAAACGGCGTTTTCTATTTTATGCTCGAAGGGAGCGTCTATGCTGCTGACCTGCAATCGAAGTCCTGCGAGGTTGTAGTTTCGGGATTGCAGGAGGACGCCTGCCAGGTATCCGCTTCCAATAAAATGCTGGTATGGCAGAACGGCGGCGACCGGTATTCCGGCACAAGTCTGACGCTTATGAATCTGAGTACACAGCAGCAGACTACGATAAACGCAGGCCCGGGAGAATATATTTCGGCGCTTGGGTTTATGGAGGAAGATTTGATCTATGGTTTGACACGGCAGAGGGATATCGTGGTGAACGGAGCCGGTATCATGACGTTTCCCATGTACTGCATTCGGATCCAGAGTGATACCGGAGGACTGTTGAAGACTTATCAGAAAGATAACGTATTTGTGACCGATAGCTCAATGGAGGATAATCAGATCACTCTGTCCAGGGTGACATGGAATGAGGAAAGCCAAAGCTACGAGGCTGCGGCAGACGATCAGATCATGAGTACCGAACAGGTGAAAACGGGCGTTAATGTTCTGAGTTATGTTGTTACGGAAAATTATGAGACGATATGTGAGATCGATGTAAAAGATGAAATAGACAGTAAGGGCCTGAAGCTTCTGTCACCCAGGGAAGTGCTTTATGAAGGAAACCGGACGGTAAGCATTCCGGAGCCGGATCCGACAGGAGAAGCGCATTATTATGTGTATGGCAAACACGGCGTCGAGGACATCAGCGCCGATCCGGGGGAGGCGGTCGGACTCGCGTATCGCATTTCGGGGGTCGTGGTGGACGATAACGGAGAATATGTCTGGAGAAGGGTGACCAGAAGCACAAGGAATCAGATCATGGCGATTGAGCCGGATCAGATGTCCGATGTAAGAAGCGCCCTGGCGGTCTGCCTCGACACCGTATTGAAATATGAAGGCGTATCCAGAAATACACAGCGTTTATTGAACAGCGGAGAATCGGTTTTTTCCATTTTGGGTTCGCATATGCAGAAGTGTACAATACTGGATCTGTCCGGATGCAATCTGGATTCCGTCTTATATTACGTCAATCAGGATATTCCTGTGCTGGCGCTGTTGGATGATGGCAGTGCAGTACTGATCGTTGGGTTCAACGAGTTAAATATCGTTGTGATGGACCCAACGACGGGTACACTGTATAAAAAGGGTATGAACGACTCCACAGAGTGGCTTAATGAGAACGGAAACCGCTTTATCACTTATGTGAGAAACGGTGATTGATTCCTGATGGCACAGGATGGCGGACACTTAACCTGCCGGAAATAACTTCGTCCTGTATTTCTGAAGGGCAAAGAGAAGAATCATGCCAAGGATACCGCAGGAGATGACCTCGCCCGCGCCGACGGTCAGACAGTAGTATCCAAAGCATTGCAGGACGCTCATGCCTTCCATCATAAGACCGTAGCCGTAGATCAGGACAAGAGGTATGATGAGAGAGTTGGCAATGATTGGACACACCGGCGCGCACCATTTCTGCCTGCGCAGCGTATAAGTGCCGAGAGCGCCGAGCAGTGTCGCAATGCTGCCAAAAACGATATCGGGCAGTGCGCAGCCTGTCAGAATATTGCTAAGCAAACATCCGATAAACAATCCGGGAACGGCGGCAGAAGTAAAATAAGGCAGAATCGTGAGGGCTTCCGAGAAACGGACCTGGACCGCATAGTTGGCAAGTCCAAAAGCATTGGCGAGAAAAGTCAGTATAACATAGATGGCGGCGATCATAGCCGCCTGGGTGAGAAATAGTACATTTCTTTTTTTCATATTCATTTGTCTCCTTTAGTTTTGTTTTACGTGAGGAAGGTCTCGAACTCACGGGAGTCTGTCCAGAATTTATTATACGGTAAACGGTAAGATTGTCAAGAAAAGAAGAAAGGGAAACCGGTTAATCCGGTTCCCCTGCGCGGTATCTTGCCACACTCGACTGAATACGTTCCACAGGATTTAAAAGATCGCTGATGGACGAGTCGTGGTTTAAGGTGTCGATTATGTAAGCGATGTATTTGCTTAAGTCGCAGTCGATGTACCACTCGCGGCTGAGTAATTCCGGCGTCTGATAGATCAGGTTGGTAGTCAGTACCCGGGTGATCGTTCCATCGGCATATGCCTTATCGAATTTATCCAGTCCGGCAGTAAACAGACCGAAGGTGGAAAATACAAAAATCCTGTTTGCCTTACGTTCTTTTAAAGCGGATGCAACTTCAAGCACGCTATCGCCTGATGAGATCATATCATCAATGATGATCATGTCCTTATCCTCTACGCTGGAACCTAGGAACTCATGCGCCACGATGGGGTTTCTTCCGTTTACGACCTGTGTATAATCCCGCCTCTTATAAAACATACCCATATCAAGACCAAGCACGTTGGCGATATAGATCGCACGGCTCATACCGCCTTCATCCGGACTGATGACCATCATATGATCGGCGTCTATCTCCAGGCCTTTTACGTGGTTGAGAAGTCCCTTGACAAATTGATAGGCAGGCTGTATCGTCTCAAAACCGTGTAGGGGAATTGCGTTCTGTACACGGGGATCGTGCGCGTCAAAAGTAATGATGTTGTCTACACCCATATTTACCATTTCCTGCAGTGCGAGGGCACAGTCAAGAGATTCCCTTGCGGTCCGCTTGTGCTGTCGGCTTTCATACAGATAGGGCATAATGACGGTGATGCGTCTCGCTTTACCGCCCACCGCTGCGATGATACGCTTCAGGTCCTGATAGTGATCGTCGGGCGACATGTGGTTCTCATGACCGCACAGCGAATATGTCAGACTGTAGTTTGCCACATCGACCAAAAGATACAGGTCAAAACCGCGGACGGACTGTTTGATCACGCCCTTTGCTTCACCGGAGCCGAACCGCGGCACGTCCGCTTTAAGTATATAAGAGTCCCGCTGGTAGCCGGAGAAGGCAAGCGAATCCTTGTGCTCGCTCTCCCGCTCGGTTCTCCATTTAACGAGATAGTAATCGACTTTTTCTCCAAGAGATTTACATCCCTCCATCGGAATGATCCCGAGAGAGCCCACCGGAATGGTTTCCAGATTTCTTTTCTCTTCGCGTCTGGTCATGAGAGAGACCTCACTTTCTGTTCATCATTCTTTTTTTGTAAATGCGGATATCCGGTCCGGATAACTTGCATAGTAAATAATTGCTGGATATGCGTGAAAAGATACGCTCGGAATATCGGTTTCTCAATTCTTCCAGAGACAGATTCGTGGATATGACAGTTGATTTCTTGGCTATGTGCCGCTCATTTAAAAGGGAAAAGAGCTGGGAGGTCACAAACTGGCTGGTCATTTCCGTTCCCAGATCATCCACAATGAGCAGATCGCACTGATACAACTCGCTGTACGCTTCACGAAGCTCCTCTCTGTTCTTGTAATCAAAAGAATTCCTCGACAGTAAATCAAACAGACCGGTCGCGCTAAAGTAAATTACGGAATGACCGCTCTCGATCAGTTCCTTGGCGACACAGCCGGATAAAAATGATTTACCCGTACCCACTGTACCATAAAAAAACAGATTATGGTAGTCAGAATTGAAATTTTGAATAAATTTCCGGCAGGTATCCACTGCGCTCCTAAAACGCGACAGGTCTTCTCCCTCGTAATATTCATAGGAAAGCGTGTCAAAGTTCTCGGTACGGAGCATCTCACGGATATTGGACTGTTCATAGAGGAGAGTGATCATGGCCTGCTTAAAACAATGGCATTTCTGTCCGTTGACATATCCGGTATCCTTGCAGTCCGGACATTCGTAGACCGGTTCAAGATAATCGGCGGGCAGACCGAAGTCCTCCAGAAGCTGTGCTTTGCGTCCTGACAGCTCGGCCAGGGAATCACGCAGATCCTCCAGGGCGTCCGAGTCGCCGGCAAGCATTTTTTTGCTCTGTGCAACGCAGACGGAAGCTACGGATTCGTCCAATTCACGGTAAGAAGGTATATGGTCATAGACATATGCCAGCCTTTGTTCCGCATCGCGTCTGCTTTTCAGTTGCTTCATCTCATATTGATGGATGATCGTATCATATTGTGCATTTGTCAGTGACACAGCAGCACTCCTTGTCTGTTCTTTCAGTTGCTTAACAGCTCCTGCTCTAAAACATCGAAATCATAAGTATTCTGCTTAAACTGGTTGAAGGCATTATTGCCTGTCCCGGTTTTGGGAGACCTGGTTTTGCGGTAACGCTCGTCCAGAGGCTGAATATCGCTCTTGTGACGAACACCCGCCTTATACCAGCTGCTTAGAATACTGTCGGCGTATTCAAAACGGTGTTTATCCGTGGCGAGTACGGTGCGTTCGCAGGCGTCATAGATCACATCGGCGCTGAATCCGTATTCTTTCATCCAGCGGTTTATGTATGCGGCTTCTGTCCCGGTCGGCGAGCCGTTTTTGCCGAGCGCTTTCATGATATCGTATACGGCTTTGTCGTATTTGCCGGCAAGCCGTGCGGCCTGTTTGGGGGTGGTGATTCCCTGCTGCGCCCAGCTGATCGCCACTTTTTCTATGTACCGGAGGTCTTTCTTGTCGCGGTCCACACAGTACTGGATCAGATAGTCGATCAGATCTTCGGAAAATTCCAGTTTGTCCGAGATAAACAGAATCGTGCGGACCTCATTCGGGCTCAAGGTTTTCTTTAAATACTGTTCAGCCACAAAAAGAAGCCTGGCAGTTGCCTCGTTTGATTTAAAAGCCTTCAGTTCGTCCGTTGTATAGTTGGGCTTTACATAAGCGTTATCACTGGGGAAAATAGGAACCACCGATGCCAGCGGCACCGCGGCCGTCACGGACACTGTGGGAACAGGTACGGCTGCCGGAGCGACCGGAAGCGGTGCAAAGTCCATCAGATGAATGCCGGTGACGCCTTTGTGCTCATCGTACTCCAGTGTCAGAAGCTTCTGCTTCTCCCAGTATTTGAGCGCACGCATAACATCCTTCTCGGTATAGTTAAACTTGTCTGCAATATCGGAAATACTCGTGGAGAGTCTGGCGCTCATCATACGGATCAGGTATAAATAGATCTTGAGCTGCGCATCGTTGGCCGCATCCATATATTCATCGATAAAACGGTTGGAAATAACCGTAGAATTAACATAGTTATCCTGATAAATCGTCAAATTACTCATACTAAACCACCCCTGATCCACAAAGGAACATAATATGTACTCAAGCGAGTACATGGTGCATTATAGCATAGTGATTTTTAAAATAAAATAGGCAAACTGCCATAAAACAAACAGGGATAAAAGTGCGCCCGGTGTGGATAACATGAAGCGCGTGATCGGGCATTCCCTTAAATCCGCAAAAAAATTTTACACAGAAATATCCACAGAGCAATGGGGATTCTTCCGGACATTGTCTGTGGATATTGTGAATAATTATTTTTGGAGCAGATTTTCACCGATTTTTACTACGTCACCGGCTCCCATAGTTATCAACAGATCACCCTTTGTGCAATTTGTCAGAACAAAATTTTGTATTTCTTCAAAAGACGGGAAGTAGTAACATTTATGTCCCAGCTTCTCTATTTCGGCCTGCAGCGTCTGTGAACTGATCCCCAGCGTATCGGTTTCCCTGGCGGCGTATATGTCGGCCAGAATGACTTCGTCCGCAAGGCAAAGCGCCTCTGCGAATCCGGTCATAAAGGTCTTTGTACGCGTGTAGGTGTGGGGCTGGAAAATGCACCACAAAGTGTTGTGAGGATAGTTCCTGGCCGCTGTGAGGGCCGCCCGTATCTCGCTGGGGTGATGCGCATAATCGTCAATGATCGTAAAGCCGTTTAATGTTCCTTTATACTCAAAACGTCTCTCTGTATTTTTGTAATGCTGCAGCGCGCCGGCGCTTACCCGGACGGGAATGTCCAGCAGATCCGCCAGGGCGATTGCCGCCGTGGCGTTATATACATTGTGTTCTCCGGGGATCTGCAAAGAAAATACTTCTTCTTTGCGGCCCTTGCGCATAAGATGAAAAGAGGGACAACCGAAGGCGTCACAGGTGATCCGGTCCGGACGGTAATCGCAGTCGTCGCCGCTTCCGAAAGTGATGACTTTGCAGGAAAGGTCTGAGGTGATCTCTTTGTAATTATCAATATCGCCGTTAATGATCAACGCGCCGTCTTCCGGGATCAGACGGGCAAATTTATGAAAGGAATTGCGGATATCTTCAATGTCATGAAAGAAATCCATATGGTCTTCTTCTATATTTAAGATAATGCCGATCTTCGGAAAAAAATCCAAGAAGCTGTTTGTATATTCGCAGGCCTCCGTCACAAAGCGGTCGGACGAGCCGATACGGAAATTACCGCCGATAGGCTCATAGATCCCACCGATAGACAACGTGGGATCATCGCCGCTGTCCAGCAGTATCTGTGATATCATGGAAGTTGTTGTGGTTTTGCCGTGAGTGCCGCTGACGGCAATGGGCATTTTATAATTCCTCATGATCTGACCCAGAAGCTGGCCTCTGGTCAGCCTGGCTATGCCGAGCTTAACGGCTGCGATCATTTCCGGATTATCATTCCGTATGGCGCTTGTGTATACGACAAGATCGATGTCGGCGGTAAGATTATCTTCGCGCTGTCCGTAGTGAATAACGGCGCCCTTTTCCTCCAGCCGTTGAGTCAGCGCAGACGGCGCTCTGTCCGAGCCGGATATACGGAAGCCCTTGGAGAGCAGAATTTCGGCGAGACCGCTCATGCTGATTCCGCCGATACCTATAAAATATATATGAATCGGATCGTCAAAATTGATTTGGTACATAAATAATGTCTCCTTGCTTTCATCTTTACCAATCAATAGTATTATACTCATTTCGCATGAAAAAACCAATCCTGTTTATTTAAAAAGGCGGGAAAACAGACCGGAAAGATGCGTTTCGTGACATCCTACAGAAAAAATATAGTTTCATATCATACAAAATATGTTAAATATTAACAAATATATTGAAAACAACAACAAAATATTGTATATTATTAACACAAGAAAGAGGATGGAAACGGAATAAATTTGTAAATAATATTCACTTTCCCGTTGGACTGTGATATAATTATAGAACAAACTAATTATTGACTGTATTTATATTTCATATACAAATTTTTAGAAACAAGAGGTGATAAGGATGGTCAAAAAAGAAATGATTGCCATGCTTCTGGCTGGCGGTCAGGGAAGCAGATTGGGTGTATTTACGTCGAAGGTTGCAAAACCTGCCGTATCCTTTGGCAGTAAATACAGGATCATCGACTTCCCGCTCAGTAACTGTATTAACTCGGGTGTGGACACCGTGGGCGTATTGACACAGTACCAGCCGCTTAGACTGAATACCCATATCGGGATCGGTATTCCGTGGGATCTGGATAGGAATATCGGCGGCGTAACGGTGCTTCCGCCCTACGAGAAGAGCGCTAACAGTGAGTGGTATACGGGTACAGCGAATGCAATCTATCAGAATCTGGATTATATGGAGAGCTTTAATCCCGAATATGTTCTGATCCTTTCGGGAGACCATATTTATAAGATGGATTATGAGGTAATGCTTGATTTCCACAAACAGAACGGCGCGGAAGTGACCATCGCGGTTATGCCCGTTCCTATGGAAGAAGCAAAGCGGTTCGGCATCATGATCACGGATAAAGACCATAAGATCGTTGACTTTGAAGAAAAGCCCGAGAATCCGAGAAGCAACCTCGCCTCAATGGGTATATATATTTTCAGCTGGAACACATTGAAGGAGGCGCTGCTCACAAACGCCGAGCAGCCGGGCCTGGATTTCGGTAAACATATCATTCCGTATTGCCATGCACAAGGTTCACCTCTTTATGCCTATGAATTTAACGGTTACTGGAAGGATGTCGGAACACTGAATTCTTACTGGGAAGCCAATATGGAGCTGATCGATCTCGTTCCGGAGTTTAATCTGTATGAGGAATACTGGAAGATCTATACCAGAAGTGAGATCCTGCCGCCCCAGTACCTGTCGTCCGACAGCGTTGTAGAGAAGAGCATCATCGGTGAGGGCTCTGAGATATACGGACAGGTATATAATTCCGTGATCGGCTGCGGCGTTACGATAGGAGCGGGAACTGTCGTGCGGGATTCCATCATTATGAATGAGACGAAGATCTGCGGCAACTGTGAAATAAATAAGTCGATCATCGCGGAGAATGTTCTGATCGAAGAGGATGTTAAGCTCGGCATCGGGGAAGAGATAGAGCATGAGACCGATCCTCATATTTATAATCATGGCATTGTTGCCGTTGGAGAGAAGAGCGTTATTCCCAAGGGGATTACCGTCGGAAAGAATTCGGTTGTTTTCGGCGTGACAAGCGCGGAGGATTATGTGAACGGAAATCTTCCGGGCGGTAAATCTTTGATTAAGGCAGGTGATAAACAGTGAGAGCGATAGGAATTATATTGGCGGGTGGTAATAACCGGAGAATTAAGGAACTTACACAGAAACGTGCCGTGTGTGCGATGCCGATAGCGGGCAGCTACCGCAGTATCGATTTCGCGCTGAGTAATATGTCTAATTCACATATCAACAAAGTGGCTGTATTTACCCAGTACAATGCAGGCAGCTTAAACGAGCACCTCAGCTCGTCCAAATGGTGGGATTTCGGCCGTAAGCAGGGCGGACTGTTCGTGTTTACGCCGGCAGTGACGGCAGAGAGCAGCGTGTGGTATCGCGGTACGGCGGATGCGATCGCTCAGAATCTGGCATTTTTAAAGAACAGCCACGAACCGTATGTGGTGATTTCTTCTGGCGACTGTGTATACAAGCTGGATTACAATAAGGTGCTGGAGTATCATATCGAGAAGAAGGCTGATATCACCGTAGTCTGCAAGGATATGGCTCCCGATGTCAATGTGGACAGATTTGGAACAATCAAGATGAACGAGGAATGCCGCATTGAAGAGTTTGAGGAGAAGCCCGTTGTAGCTAAATCCAATACGATCTCCTGCGGTATCTATGTAGTCAGAAGACGTCAGCTGATCGAGATGATCGAGAAGTGTGCGGAGGAGGACAGATATGATTTTGTAAAGGATATCCTGATCCGTTACAAGAGCATGAAGAGAATATACGGTTACAAGATCAAAGAATACTGGAGCAATATAGCATCAGTAGATGATTACTATAAGACCAATATGGATTTCCTGAATCCTGAGATCAGAAATTATTTCTTCAGACAGTATCCGGATATCTATTCCAAGGTGGACGATCTGCCGCCGGCTAAGTACAATATGGGCGCGAGCGTCAGGAACAGTCTGATTTCCAGCGGATGCATTGTAAACGGCAAGGTTGAGGATTCGGTGATCTTTAAGAAAACGTTTATCGGGAGCAACTGCTATATTAAGAATTCCATCATTCTTAACGATGTGTATATAGGGGATAACACGCATATAGAGAATTGTATTGTAGAGAGCAGGGGAACGATACGGGCTAATTCTTACCACAAGGGAGAAAATGGAATTGAAATTGTGGTAGAACACAATGACAGATACGTGATTTAATGGTATGATGGAGGGGCGGTTGCTATTACCGATGACAAGATGTGTTAGAGGCATGAAGGTTTTTAATTAAATGTTTATTACAAGCTACGTGGCTTGATGAGTATGACTTGTGTGGAAAGCTTGTGAAAACCGGCAGTTTTCTGTCCGGTATCATATGATAAGGAGGCTGAGCTTCATGAGAATTACTGATGTCCGCGTGCGTAAAATGACTCAAGACAGCAAAATGAAAGCAATCGTCTCGATTACCCTGGACGATGAATTCGTGGTTCATGACATTAAAGTGATTGAAGGTGAAAAAGGTCTTTTCATTGCAATGCCCAGCAAGAAGGCAAATGACGGTGAGTACCGGGATATTGCTCATCCGATCAATTCAGAGACTCGTGATAAGATACAGACGATTATTCTGGACAGCTATGCGAAGGCGCTTTTGGAATCTGATGATGAGTAACAGATGCATATTGTGGAAAGAAAAGGGACGCTTAAAGCGTCCTTTTTCTTTCGCATTTGTCAGACTTTTATTCTTGTGGAAATACTGAAATGTTGATAGAATGAAAAAGTATAATGCATTTATATAATTTCAGCATAAAGAGGACAAATCATGTACATCATCGTTGGTCTGGGCAATCCGGGCAGACAATATCAGAATACAAGACACAATACGGGTTTCGATGTGATCGATGTGATCGCGGGTAAGAATCATATCGCCGTGGAGGAGAAGAAATATAAGGCGCTTATAGGCAAAGGGATCATCGGAACTCACAAGGCCATATTGGTCAAACCGCAGACCTATATGAATCTGAGTGGTGAAAGCGTCAGAGAAGTCATAGACTTTTATAAAGCAGATGAAAAAAGTGAACTGATCGTGATCGTGGACGATGTCAGTCTTGATGTGGGACAGATCCGTATCCGGAAGAGAGGGAGCGCGGGCGGTCACAACGGACTTAAGAATATCATCCAGCACCTTGGACATGACGAATTTCAGCGTGTGAAAATAGGCGTCGGATGCAAGCCTGACGGATATGATCTGGTGGACTATGTGCTGGGCCATTTTTCCGGAGAGGAAAGGGAGATCATGGATGAGAGCGTAAACCGTGCGGCGCAGGCCGTTGAGGTCATGATAACGCAGGGAGCGGACGCGGCAATGAACCTTTTTAATAAGAAGAACGAACAGAAATTGTAAAGACGGCGGAGGTTGACAGTGAGGGCTTTACTTGCACCTTTGGAAGAGCTGGGAGAATTTGAGGAAATTAAAAAAATGCTTAAGCGGGAATCTGTGACGGTGTCGTTGAGCGGCTGCGCGGATTCCCAGAAGCTTCATATGATATACGGACTTGCCGGGGACTTTCGCTATAAGATCATTGTGACCTTCAGCGAGCTTCGGGCGAAAGAGCTGTATGAGGACTACAAATTTTATGACAGGAACGTTATGCTTTTTCCGGCTAAGGATCTGATTTTTTTTCAGGCGGATGTCAATGGCAATCAGCTGACGACGGAGCGGATCAAGTGCTTCCGCAGACTGATGGAAGGCGGCCCGGTGACGGTCATCACGACTTATGACGCCCTGATGGCGCCGCAGCCTCCGGCAGATGCTTGGAAGCGCCATATTATTCACATTGACGGGCAGAGCCATATCGAGGAGCAGGAGCTGGCAGTACGCCTGGTGGAGCTGGGCTACGAGAAAAATTACCAGGTGGAGGCGCCGGGGCAGTTCAGCATCCGCGGAGGTATCATCGATATTTTTGACTTGACGGAGGAGAATCCGTACCGCATCGAATTGTGGGGAGAGGATGTGGAGTCCATTCGCAGTTTTGATATCTTAAGCCAGCGCTCCATAGAGAAACTGGAATCCGTCACGATCTATCCGGCTACGGAGCTTATTCTGTCGGATGACGAGCTGCGTGAAGGCATCAGAAAAATGCAGGCGGAATGTAGGACGCATGCGACGAAGCTCAGAAAAGATATGAAAGCTGAGGAGGCGCACCGTATTGAGACGCAGATCGGGGAGCTGGCGGAGCAGCTTCTGGAACTGGGCCTGTCGCGCGGCGCGGTAAATCTGGAGAGCTATGTGAAATATTTTTATCCGGAGATGTCTGATTTTACAAACTGTTTTGATATGAGCCGGAGTTGTTTTTTTATAGAGGAGCCTCTGCGGGTCAAGGAGCACGCTGATGCTGTGGAGCTTGAATTTCGTGAGAGTATGACGCACCGTGTGGAGAAGGGATATATTCTGCCGGGGCAGATGGATATTTTGCGCGGCGCCGAACAGACTGCGGCCAGGATCTCCAGAGGCAGGATCGTGACGCTGTCCGTGATGGACGGGAAGATCCCGTATTTTAAACCGGACAGGAAATTTGATATACAGACGAGGAGTCTTTCTTCCTATAATAACAGTTTTGACGCTCTGGTCAGAGACTTGCAGGGGTATAAGAGACAGGGATACCGTATCCTTCTGCTTTCGGGTTCCAGAACAAGAGCCAGAAGACTTGCAGAAGATTTAAGAGATCAGGAGATCAGCGCTTTTTACAGTGAGGACCCGATGCGCGAGGTCCAGCCCGGTGAGGTAATGACGTATTACGGCAGGGTGCTCAAAGGATTTGAGTATCCTCTTATTAAGTTCATTGTCATATCGGAGAGTGATATCTTCGGGGCAGAAAAAAAGAAAAAGAAGAATAAAAAAATATATCAGGGTCAGAAGATCAATGATTTCAACGAGCTGAAAGTAGGGGACTATGTGGTGCACGAAAGCCACGGACTGGGTATCTATCAGGGTATCGAGAAGGTGGAAGTGGATAAGATCGTCAAAGACTATATGAAGATATCTTACCGCGACGGAGGTATCCTGTATGTTCTTGCGACAGGACTCGATGTTATTCAGAAATATGCGTCCGCCGATTCCGGCAGTAAGCCGAAGCTCAACAAGCTTGGAACGCAGGAGTGGAATAAGACTAAATCAAAGGTGCGCTCGGCGGTGGACGAGGTCGCGCAGGATCTGGTGGAGCTGTATGCGGTCAGGCAGCAGAGCCAGGGCTACCGTTACGGACCCGATACCGTGTGGCAGAAAGAATTTGAGGAAATGTTTCCTTTTGAGGAAACCGAGGATCAGATCAATGCGATCGCGGCGACCAAAGCGGATATGGAGAGCGGAAAGATCATGGACCGCCTGATCTGTGGCGACGTCGGATACGGCAAGACGGAGGTCGCGCTTCGCGCGGCGTTTAAGGCAGTGCAGGAAGGTAAACAGGTGGTGTATCTTGTGCCGACGACGATTCTCGCGCAGCAGCATTACAATACCTTTGTACAGAGAATGAAAGATTTCCCGGTCCGGGTCGATCTTTTATCCAGGTTCCGCACGGCGGCGGAACAGAAGAAGACCGTGTCGGATCTGCGGAAAGGAATGGTGGATATCGTGATCGGCACGCACCGCGTGCTCTCGGCCGATGTGCAGTACAAGGATCTGGGACTGCTGATCATTGATGAGGAGCAGCGTTTCGGCGTGGCGCATAAAGAGAAGATCAAGAAGCTGAAGGAAAACGTAGATGTCCTGACGCTGACGGCAACGCCGATCCCGCGAACCCTCCATATGAGTCTGATCGGGATACGCGATATGAGTGTGCTGGAGGAAGCGCCCGGGGACAGGCAGCCGATCCAGACTTTTGTCTGTGAATACAATGAGGAGCTGGTGAGGGAAGCCATAGTGAGGGAGCTGTCCAGAAAAGGACAGGTTTACTATGTGTATAACAGAGTCAATAATATAGCGGATGTGAGCGCTGCGGTCCAGAAGCTGGTGCCGGAAGCGAATGTGGCTTTTGCGCACGGACAGATGAAAGAGAGCGAACTGGAACGCATCATGTATGACTTTATCGACGGGGAGATAGATGTGCTGGTGTCTACCACGATCATTGAGACAGGACTTGATATCTCCAATGTCAATACAATGATCGTCCATGATTCTGATCAAATGGGACTGTCGCAGCTGTACCAGCTTCGGGGACGCGTAGGGCGGTCTAACCGCACGGCGTACGCTTTTCTGATGTATAAAAGGGATAAGATGCTCAGGGAAGTGGCGGAGAAGAGATTGGCGGCGATCAGGGAATTTACGGATCTGGGGAGCGGGTTTAAGATCGCCATGCGTGACCTGGAGATCCGGGGAGCCGGCAACCTTCTGGGAGCGAGGCAGCACGGACATATGCAGGCGGTAGGTTATGATCTGTACTGCAAGATGTTAAACGAGGCGGTTAAGAACTTAAAAGGAATGCCGGCGACAGAAGATTTCAACACAAGCGTCGATCTGGAGGCGGACGCTTATATCCCGCCCGCCTATATTGTCAATGAGGTGCAGAAGCTGGATATCTATAAGCGGATAGCCGGCATAGAAAACGAGAAAGAGTGCGATGATATGCGGGAGGAGCTTCTTGACCGTTTCGGTGAGATCCCAAAGTCTGCCGAAAATCTGCTGCGCATAGCGCTGATCCGTTCCGCCGCACACAGACTGTATATGCCGGAAGTGAAAGGCAAGGACGGAACGGTCAGGTTCTTGATGCGCACGGATGCACCGGTCAGGGTGGAAAATATTCCGCACCTGCTTAAATTATACGGGGGTAAGATGACTTTCGACCCGAAGGGCGTGCCCGCGTTTTGTCTCCGCTACAGGAAATGCGGCGTGATAGAGATGGACGAGGAGACACTGCTGTCCCTGACCGAGACGGCTCTGAAAAATATGGAAGAACTGCTGCTTGAAAGGAGTACCCGGCATGATCTATCTTGACAATGCGGCAACCACGAGGACTGCGCCGGAAGTGGTGGAAGCCATGCTGCCGTATTTTACGGAATATTACGGGAACGCAGGAAGTATCTACAGACTGGGGACCAGAAGTAAAAAAGCGATCATACAGGCAAAAGAAACAATTGCGGAAACGCTTAATGCACAGCCCAATGAAATTTACTTTACGGCGGGCGGTTCGGAATCGGATAATTGGGCGCTTAAAGCGGTTTATGAAGCATATGCGGACCGGGGCAGGCATATCATCACATCCAGAATAGAGCATCATGCCGTTCTTAATACGTGCGAATATTTGGAAAAGCTTGGCGCTTCGGTCACTTATCTGGATGTGGATGAAAATGGGATAGTAGATGTGGAACAGCTTACGAAAGCGATCCGGCCGGACACGATACTGATCAGCATCATGTACGCAAATAATGAGATCGGCACAATACAGCCGGTGAAAGAGATCGGTGAGATCGCGGACAGGCACGGTATCCTGTTTCATACCGATGCGGTGCAGGTATACGGCCAGCTCCCGGTCGATGTGAAGGAGTGCCATATCGATCTGTTGTCCGCCAGCGGACACAAATTTAACGGACCTAAAGGGGTGGGCTTTCTCTATATCGGTAAGAAGGCTAAGATACGTTCTTTTATTCACGGAGGGCAGCAGGAGAGAGGCAGGCGCGCCGGAACGGAGAACGTGGCGGGGATAGTCGGCATGGAGACGGCGGTAAAACGCGCGTACCGGATCATGGAGGAAAAAACTGCAAAGGAGACGGAGCTGAGAGATTATCTGACAGACCGTATCATACAGGAGATTCCGGGCGCGAGGCTCAACGGACATCCCGTAAAACGTCTGCCGGGCAATGTCAATATCAGTTTCGAGTCGATAGAAGGGGAGACTGTTCTTATCATGCTGGATATGAAGGGGATCTGTGCGTCCGGAGGTTCTGCATGTACGACCGGAGCGCTCGATCCGTCCCACGTACTGCTGGCGCTGGGGCAGCCGCCGGAGCTTGCGCGCGGTGCGCTGCGTATGACGCTGGGTGAGGAGAACACGAAAGAAGAGATGGATATTGTCGTGCAGGAGCTTAAACGCATCATCGGAAGTATCAGACAGCACAGAAGCGGTTACGGTGACAGCGAAGCCTGCGGTGTGTAAGCACGGCGGTTATTTCAGATAGTATTTGCGGTATTCACTTGGTGAACAGCCCCGGTACTGTCTGAAAACCCGGTTAAATGTGGAAATGCTTTTAAAACCGGCCTGATATGAGATCTCCGTGATCGGCGTGTCAGAGTCGGACAGCATTAGCTGCGCGCGCTTGATTCTCTGCAGAGTCACATATTCCACAAAGTTATAGTTAGTTATCTGTTTGAAAATGCGTGAGAAGTACCATTCGCTGAACCCCGCAAGGCCGGCGACGGATTCCAGAGTGATCTCCTGGTCGCAGTGGTCTACGATATAACTGCACGCCGCGCTGATCTTCTCTATCGTACTGCTGCTTCCCGGCGGATGAAGTTCTTTGCCGCTTAAGAGCGAGTTCTTAATGTATAGTCCAAAGTCCATAAACATTTCATACAGACATATCACCGTTTCAACACCGGCAAAGGTGCCGTGACCATCCTGTACGGAGAGCATCTGCCGAATGTGCGAGAGCATCTGCTGCGCCAGACCGGGCGTCTGCGCCTGCCGGATGTGGTGGAAGGTGCGGAAGATATTGAAGAACGGCGCAAAATCCGGCAGCTCGCTCAGCATAGTGGCAGGAAACTGTATGCCGGTCAGTCTTCCGTCCCTGTTTTCAACGGTTTCATGCACTTCACCGGGCCAGATCAGAAGGATGTCGCCCGGATCTAACTGATACAGCGCATGGCCGATGCGGATAGAAGGCGGCGTGTTTACTGCCGCGTCTTCCGCAAGCGCCGCGATTTCTACATATTTATGCCAGTGGAGCGGAAAGGTGCGCGGAAAGGATTCCGCCTCAATGACGTTTATCATATTGGAAAAATGTATGTTTTCATAAGTGTTATGCTGTTCCATTGGTATCTCCCGCATCTTATGGTCTCTGTACCGTCCGAAATATTCTTCCTATTATGCCTGTCATATATCAGATTAACGAAATTAAAGAGAGAAATCAAGAATAAACAACAAAATATGAGAAATATGTCCTGCGCTGCGCGGATTTCTATGACAAAAAATAATAAGTTCACGACAAACTCTAGTTAGTATATTGTAAGATGTGTGTATATAATCTACTGTGAAATATGTAAAAACGGCGGATGCGCCGGAGGGAAATGTAATGAACACAGGAAATATAACGGATATGACAACGGGCAGCCCGGCAAAGCACATATTAAAATTTGCGCTGCCGCTTCTTATAGGAAACCTTTTTCAACAGTTGTACAACATGGTTGATTCCGTTGTCGTGGGTAATTTTGTGGGTAAAAATGCGCTGGCGGCGGTGGGCAGCTGCGGTTCCATGAACTTTCTGTTCTTTTCGCTCAGCTCCGGTCTTGCCATCGGTATCGGCATTATCGTTGCGCAGTATTTCGGCGCAAAAGATGAGAAGAATGTGCGAAGCACCATCGCCAATTCGTTCTATGTGCTTGTGACGGCGTCGCTGGTGGTCAGTATACTCGGAATTTTTGTGGCGCCGGGGCTTTTAAGGCTTCTTGCAACGCCGGATAATATCATAGGCGATTCGATTACATATATGAGGACAACATGTACCGGTATAGCCGCAATCGCCCTGTACAATGGCATAGCCGCCATTCTGCGGGCGCTGGGGGACTCCAGAACGCCGCTGTATTTTCTGATCGTGTCCAGTATCGTCAATGTGATACTGGATCTGACCTTTGTCCTGGCGTTTGGCATGGGCGTGTTCGGTGTGGCGCTCGCAACGGTTATCTCACAGGCGGTATCGGCGGTCACATGTCTTGTCTATGCTTATCACAAGGTGCCGTATTTTCGGTTGGGCAGGGAAGAACTGAAACCGCATGTACCGATCATTGTCAAGTCGTTTCAGCTCGGTGTGCCGTTAGCACTGCAAAACTCCATGATAGCGATCTCGTGCATGGTGCTGCAGGGCGTGGTAAATACTTTCGGCGACACGGTTATGGCGGCGTATACCATTACGAACCGTATCGAGCAGATCGTACAGCAGCCCTTTGGTTCGCTGGGCGCCGCGCTCACGACATATTCGGGACAGAATATCGGCGCAGGCCGTCCGGAGCGTGTCAGAAAAGGATTCGCACAGTGCACTCTTATTGCGCTGATATTCAGCGTTGTGCTGATACCGGTGGCATATTTGTTCGGAGAAAATATTGTGGGTATTTTTGTAAAAGAACAGGATGTTATCGATATCGGATACAGGGCGCTCCGGATAACCAGTCTTTGTTATTTCGGGCTTGGTATGATCTATGTGCCCAGATCTCTTCTGAACGGATGCGGCGATACGGGATTCTCCATGATAAACGGCTTTACGGAGGTTGCCTGCCGTATCATGTACTCGCAGATCTTTATCCGTATTCCCGTGCTGGGCTACTGGAGTATCTGGATCACTACGGGTGCAACATGGGTCACGACGGCTCTTGTGTGCGTTGCCAGGTATTTTCAGGGCAAGTGGAAAATGAAATCTATTGTGGCCCATCCCCGGACAACCGGAGAGGAAGCACAGGAGGCGGGGACGGAGCCGGCAGACGCACAGAAGACGGAAGAAAAACTTTAGAATGTATAAAATATTTCAGAGTCCGGAATATCGGACTCTGTTTTTTGTATCCTTATACCAGAACAGAAGTTCGATATGCTGAAAGGAGATAAGGATATGAAAGGTTATGCAGTGGAGAGCGGTTACATGGGATTTGTGAACGGAGAATACAGGCTGTTTGCAACAGAGGCGGATTATCTGGATTATGTGGCGGGATAACGGCACGGTATGATACCTAAATCAAGAAAATCCGATTAATATATTGCGGTTGATACCCTTTATAAAGTAAAATAATGACATAATGTTTTACAGAAAGGGGTAAATTATGAAAAAGAGGATTCTGGCTTTATGTCTGATAGGGACTATGCTGGTTGTCGAAACGGGGTGCGGCGCAGAGAGTGACGGCGCAGCCGGCGCCGGAACAGGGAGCGAGCCGGCCGGACAGGAGACGGCGGCTGACGATACACTGGATGTGAAGGAAAAGGGTGAAGTCGTTCAGGATGCAGGCGAGCAGACTGACGTACAGCCGGAGGAAGCGCAGACAGAGGATACCGGCGTGGAGGATGAAGAGGATGCCGCGCAGACTGCCACTGTGCCGGAGGTCAATATTGAAAAGCGTTTGCCGGATGAAGGCGCAGACACCTCTGCTATTGATTTTGTTGAGAATATGAAGGTCGGCTGGGTTCTGGGCAATACCTTTGATGCGTATACCGATGAGAACATGGCGGATGAAATGTCCTATGAATCCTATTGGTGTGGGGTCGAGACGACAAAGGAGATGATCGATGCGGTCAAGGCTGCCGGATTTGAAACGCTGCGTATTCCGGTGTCATGGCATAACCATGTATCGGATGACGGGAATTATACCATTAGCGAAGCATGGCTGGACCGTGTTCAGGAAGTAGTAGATTATGCGATGGACAATGACATGTATGTTATCCTCAATATCCACCATGATAATTCTACCAAATATATGTATCCGTCACAGGAGTATGCGGAGCAGTCCAAGACATATATCAGAGCGATATGGACGCAGTTGGCACAGAGGTTTGCGGATTACGATGAGCATCTGATCATGGAATCGCTGAATGAGCCGCGCCTGACAGGTACCAGCTATGAATGGTGGCTTGATTTTAACAGCCAGGAATGTGTGGACGCGGTCAAGTATATCAATGAATATAATCAGGTGTTTGTGGATACGGTGCGCGCTTCGGGCGGTTACAATGCAGAGAGGTATCTGCTTGTGCCGGGATACGACGCATCGCTGCAGGGCGCTACCAATGAATATTTTGAACTGCCGAAGGATGCGGAAGGAAACGTTAATAAGATTCTTGTGGAGGTGCATGCGTATACGCCGTATAATTTTGCCCTGCAGGCGCCCGGTGAGAGCGGCAGCACTGACCAGTGGAGTATGAACAGTCCGGCGAGCACATCCGAGATCAACAATCTGATGGATACGTTGTTTGAGCAATATGTAAAGAACGGCACCGGCGTGGTCATTGATGAGTTCGGGGCAAGGGACAAAGGCGGCAATATTCAGGCGAGAATAGATTTTATATCTTATTATATTGCAGCGGCGCGGGCCAGAAACATCACCTGCTGTCTGTGGGATAATAATTCTTTTTCGGGAACGGGAGAGAACTTCGGTATTTTCCAGAGGCGGGAGTGCTCATTCCTGTATCCGGAACTGGTTGAGGGCATGATGAAGTACAGCGAGTGAGTCCGGAGAAAGTAAAACAGCCGTTTGGCGCCGTATGTGTAGAAACATAATTGCCAAAACACGGGCATAGGTATATGATAGTAATTGCCTGATTTTTATTCAGTAATATGGTGGGACTGTGGTTAAAAAGATTGATTCGATAGCGGTTAATTATATAGACGAGGGCGAAGGGGATGTTATTCTGCTTTTGCATGGCTGGGGAGCCAGTATTACGCTGTATGCGGGTATTATAGATGTGCTCTCCCGCGCACACAGGGTGATCGCCCTTGATATGCCGGGGTTCGGCAAGACGCCTGAACCGCCTGAACCGTGGTGCGTTGACGACTATGCAGACTTTGTGCTGAAGTTTATAGCGTCCTTTGAGCTTATGAAGTTCAGCGTTGTGGTGCATTCCTTCGGCGGAAGAGTTTTTTTCAAGATGAATGCCAGGGAGGACCTTCCGTTTACGATAGAGAAGGCTGTTTTGATAGACAGCGCGGGAATTTTGCCTAAGAAGAGTTTCTGGCAGAAGGCGAGCCTGCGATGCTATAAGATCGGGCGCGCAGTCATGAGTACCAGGGTGTTACGCTTTCTCTATCCAGATGCGGTGGATAATATGCGGCGAAGGCGCGGCTCTGCGGATTATAACAGCGCCACTCCCACCATGCGGGCAACTTTGGTCAGGGTCGTGAATGAGGATCTGGAACCCCTGATACATCTGGTGAAGTGTCCTACCCTGCTTATTTGGGGAGACGCGGATACGGCGACGCCTATATCCGATGCCAGGAGAATGGAAGAACTGATTGGGGATGCCGGTCTTGTCGTATGCGAGGGAGCGGGGCACTTTTCTTTTGCAGAGCAGGCGGGTAAGGTGAACGCTGCGCTGGAAACTTTTTTTGGATGACGGGAAGATCATTTATGATATATGCGTTGATGCTGGTATGGGCTGTTACCTATGCGGTGGGTGCTGTCCTGTATGAACTTTATATAGTGCACATGTTTCAGCAGAACTCCTATAAGCCGGAAGAGTACAGGGAGTGGATGCGGGTGCACAGTAATGTGGGAAGACTGCTGGGCAGGAGTCTCTATGCGATCGTTTCCTTACCGTTCCTGCTGACAGGCAATACAGGCTGTGTCATATTTGCCTGTGTCATGAATATCATGACTGTATTTGTCAACAAGCCTCATCCGGCCAAAAAACCGCTTGTGTTTACCAGGAGGGTAGACCGTCTGCTTATTACGACGGCGGTGATATATGTGCTGGTGTTTGCGCTTTCCCTTTTTACAGGCGAATACAAGGTCCGTGTATGCGGCGCGGCGCTTCTGCTGTTGTTTATTCTGCAGCCGTTTCTGATTCTGTTTGCGAATCTGCTCAACAGACCCATTGAACAGGGGATCGACCGGTATTATATTAACGATGCGGCGCGTATTCTGCGTCAGATGCCGGATCTGAAGATTATCGGCGTTACCGGAAGCTACGGCAAAACCAGCGTAAAGTATTTTCTGAGCACGCTTCTGTCGGTACGTTACAATGTGCTTCATACACCGGGAAATTATAATACGACTCTTGGAGTTGTCAGAACCATAAGAGAGCAGATGAAGCCCTTCCATGAAGTTTTTGTCTGCGAGATGGGCGCCAGGGAAGTGGGCGATATTAAGGAAATCTGTGATCTGGTCCATCCCGGGTACGGAGTTATCACTTCCATCGGCCCGCAGCATTTGCAAAGTTTTCATACGATCGACAATATCATATCCACCAAATTTGAACTGGCGGATGCGATACCGGCGGACGGTAAAGTGTTCCTGAATTATGACAATGAGTATATCCGGTCTCATAAGACCGGTAAAAGTGTTGTGACCTACGGCATATCGGGAGATGATATTGATTACAGGGCGTATGATATTACAGTGTCTCCGGAAGGCTCCGCATTTAAAATGAAGGATGAAAACGGGGAGGAGTACGATTTCCATACCCGTTTGGTGGGCAATCATAATGTGCAGAATATTGCCGGTGCGATAGCTGTGGCTCACACACTGGGAATCCCTATGGAGAAGCTGCGCTATCCCGTCAGGCAGTTGGAGAGCGTGCCGCACAGGCTGCAGCTTATCCGGCAGGGCGACCGCATCGTGCTGGACGATGCATACAATTCTAACAAGAGCGGCTTTATGGCGGCGCTGGATACGCTGGCGATGTTCAAAGAACTGCGTATTCTCATGACGCCGGGCATGGTGGAGCTGGGGGAACGGCAGTACGCCGAGAACAAGGAAGCAGGTATCTACGCGGCTGACAAATGTGATTATGCGGTGCTGATCGGTAAGGAGCAGACGAAGCCGATTCAGGACGGGCTTGCGGAAGCGGGATTTCCAGCCGGCAGAATGATTGTGGTGGATACATTGCAGGAGGCTTTTCAGATGGTGAATGCGATTCCCGGCGAAAAACAGAAGGTAGTGCTGATCGAGAACGATCTGCCGGACAATTACGCATAGACTGAACTATAAAATATTAGATAGAGGACGATCATCATGAAAATCAGAGTAGGTGTATTTTTTGGCGGCAAGAGTGTTGAGCATGAGGTATCTGTGATATCGGGACTGCAGGCGTACCGTTCGTTTGACCGGGATAAATATGAACCGGTGCCGATCTATATTACTAAGGACAATGAGTTTTATACGGGGGAGGCTGTAGGCGAGATCTCCAATTACAAAGATATCCCGGCGCTGTTAAAGAAGAGCATAAGGGTTTTCTTTATGTATGATCAAAAACAGCTGAAGCTTATTCGCTATCCGGTCAAAAAGATAGGGAATTCCACGGTGGCGCAGATCGATGTAGCATTTCCGGTGGTGCACGGCGCGAATGTGGAGGACGGATCGCTGCAGGGCTTCCTGCGCCATTATGATATTCCTCTTGTGGGATGCGATGTGGCTGCCTCTGCGGTTACGATGGATAAGTACGTGATGAAGACCGTGCTTAAAGATAATGATATCCCTGTTTTGGATTGCGTCATGCTGAATGTCAGGGAGTATGAACGGGATGAAAATGCCGCGTATGCCAAAGTGGAGGCAAAGAACGTTTACCCTGTGATCGTTAAACCTGTAAATCTGGGTTCCAGTGTGGGGATCAGGATCGCCAGAGACAGAGCCGAATTGGGCGAAGCATTAGAGTATGCGTTTACGTTCGGCGCGAGGGTTCTGGTAGAGCATGCCATTACAAACCTGCGCGAGATCAATTGTGCGGTTTTAGGCGACTATGATCAGGCGCAGGCATCGGAGTGCGAGGAACCGATATCAAGCGATGAGATTTTAAGCTATGAGGATAAATATGTTGCGGGCGGGAAAGGCGGTTCCGAGGGTATGCGTACCGCCAGAAGAGAACTGCCGGCTGATCTGACAAGTGAAAAACGGGAAGAGATAAGACAGATGGCGGTGAAGACTTTTCAGACGCTCAACTGTAATGGCGTGTCCCGGATCGATTTTATGATCGACAGGGACACGGATCAGGTCTATGTTAATGAGATCAACCCTATTCCGGGGTCTCTTGCGTTCTATCTGTGGGAGGCGCTGGGCAAACCGTATTCGGAGCTGCTTGACGATATGGTGAAGCTTGCGCTCAAGAGGGAGAGAGAGGAGAAGAGTATGCTTACCTCTTTTGACAGTAATATTCTGCAGAATGCGGATATGTCGGGCGCAAAAGGCGTTAAGAAATAGAAAGAAAATCCGTCGGTTAAATTCAGTTTTTATATGCATATAATTTCCTGCTTTACAAATAATAGTAAAAGCATAATGAAAAATGATAAATTAACGTAACTGTCCAGTTACGATAGCAGATGGAGGTTATATGATATGAAAGCAACAGGTATTGTGAGACGGATAGATGATCTGGGACGAATCGTTATTCCGAAAGAGATCCGCAGAACGTTGCGGATAAGGGAATCCGACCCGCTTGAGATTTTTACCGACAGAGAAGGGGAGATCATACTCAAAAAATATTCGCCGATTGGAGAAATGGGAACGTTTGCGAAGCAGTATGCGGAAAGCATGGCGCAGGTTTCCGGTCATGTTGCGCTGATCTCGGACAGGGATCAGTTTATTGCGGTAGCCGGCGGTATGAAAAATATGCTGGGAAAGTCTATCAGTAGAGAGCTGGAAGAAAAGATCAATCACCGTGAAAGCGTAGTTGCCGCCAAGGGTGACAGGAATTTTATCCAGGTAGGTAATGAAGATGATGATATACACCATGAAGCTATCAGTCCGATCATCTGTGAGGGTGATGTGATCGGGTCGGTGCTTCTTCTCGAGACGGATCATAAATCGAAAATGGGCGAGGTGGAGCAGAAGCTGATCCAGTCCGCGGCAGGTTTTCTGGGGAGACAGATGGAACAGTAATATGACGGTGGGGCGGTGATGCTGACCCCGCCGTTTTTGCATCAGATACGGAGCGTTTTTGCATCAGATACGGAACGCAGATTGCTTTCCCGGATCGGATTATGCTATACTAAGGGCGGAAGTTTTAATAGAGGAGAGTATATACAAATGATAGCAAAGAGATTTGCTTGTTTTTTGCTGGCGTTTTCTTTGGTCGGCGTGGCGACTGCGTGCGGCGTTTCAGCCGGTGAGGAGAGCAATGCGGACGGGAGTGCGATACTGCATGGCGGAATGCCGGAAGCGGATATCTCAGAAGGAGAGAAGATCATCAATGTAGGCGTGACCGATAGTCTGGGCAGTGTCAATCCATTTATGATCGATCAGACGGAGATAGGCAAGTATGCGATAGACCTGGTTTTTCTTCCGCTGGTGGAGCTGGATCAGGATATGAATTTTCAAGGTATGCTGGCTGATTCCATTACCACGGAGGATAAGATACATTTTGTTGTGCACATTGATGACGATGCAGTGTGGTCGGACGGAACGCCGGTTACCGCGTACGATGTAGAGTATTCGGTGCTGCGCTATGCCAGCCCCGTTGTAGGCAATACTACACTGTCGCTGCAGGCATTTGAAGGCACGGATGATGAGACCGGCTTTGTGAACGAAGGGGCTGTATCAATGGAAGGTCTTGAAGTGCTGGACGACAAGACGGTACAGTTTACCTGTAAGTATCCCATGACGCTATTGACTTTTCAGGACGCTTACGGAAGATATCTCCATGTTTTGCCAAAACATGTCATAGAGAAGTTTGCAGAAGATGAGCTGATAAGCAATGACTGGTTTAACCGGCCCGATGTCATCAGCGGACCCTATTTCCTGACAGAATATGACCCGGAGCATTATATTTCTTATACGGCAAATGTCAACTACTGGAAGGGTGCGCCTAAAATTGACAGGCTGAACATTGAGATCATGGACGGCAGTCAGATATATTCCGGCCTGCAGTCTGGCGCGGTCGATATCACACATCATACCCTGACTACGATCCCGCAGGAGGATTATGAGAGCATAGAGAGGCTTGATAATGTAAAGGTTACATACGGCGTTCCTGTAACGACGCAGTCTGCGTTTATTCAGACTGCCAATATACCGGATGCGAGAGTGCGCCAGGCGATGCTTTATGCTATTGACAGGCAGCAGCTTGTGGATCGTCTTCTCAAAGGACACGGTGAAGTCTCGGACGGATTTCTGACTTCCGCAAGCCCATATTATGATGAATCTCTGCAGCCCGTAGAGTATGATCCGGAAAAAGCGCGGGCGCTTTTGGAGGATGCCGGCTGGGACAGTGCCAGGATACTCAGGTTCTATGTGAATTCGGACGATCACACGTTTGCGAGCGGTGTGAGGGCTATTGTGCAGCAATGGTCTGAGGTAGGAATCAATGCGCAGATCATAGAAGTTGATCTCGCTACGCTTATGGAGGTGGCGGGAACGGCCGATTATGACATCATGGCGGTACAGTATTCTTATACGCCAGTTGATCCTTATCCGGATATAGAATGGCTTTTAAGCGGTGAGGGAAGCTGGACGGGCTATTACGATGAAGAGATTGCGGCAGATCTGGAAGCGATGCAGCAAACGGATGATATAGCACGGCTCAGAGATCTCTATTCCGGCATTGACAGAAAGATGCAGCAGGATGTGCCAATGTTTTCCATCTATGTTACCAGCGGACAGGGCGCGGTAAATAAGCGTGTGAAAGGCGTTGAACCGTGCGCGTACGGGTTTTTTAACGACGTGCAGAACTGGGATGTGACGCAGTGATATATAATATTCATTCTCTGGTATAATACTTATTCTTTGGTAAAATATTTTGCGTATTTGCCGTCGTCTGCGTCAAAGAAGCAGAATCCCACAATGCCGCGTCCGGTATGGGCGCCGATGGCGCAGCCCACAACAGAGATAAGGGTTTCCTTCGGATGGAATGTTGTCTGTACAAGTTTGTTTACAAAATCCAGAGACTCCCGGTCTTCGCCATGACAGAGCGCTATCGTCTGATTTTCCAGATGATACCCGGTCTCTTTGGCATATTCTATGAGATAACGCAGCGATTTTTTGCGGCCGCGGACGGTCTTGATAACGGACAGAGCACCGATGTCATTGACGATCAGGACGGGCTTCATATCCAGCGTTTCCGCCAGAGTACCCTTCAGTTTGGTGAGCCGGCCGCCCTTGATCAGATATGCGAGCGTCTGTACTGTAAAGACATGCTTAATGTGATATATATAATAGTCTGCAGCCTCGATCAGTTCTTCTTTTGACGCTCCCTTTTCCCACATAGTCACCAGCTTATATACCAGCAGACCGAACCCGGCGGACGCACATTTGGAATCAATGATGGTCAGATCGAAGTCCGGATAATCTTCCCGCAGGTTAGAAAGAGCGATGTTGGCTGCATTAAAAGTGCCGGCTATACCCGTGGAAAAACACAGGTATATCACGCTGTCGCCTGCCTGTGCATACGGAAGAAATGCTTCCGTAAACATGGCGGGATTAATGTGATAAGTTGTGACATTGCGTTTAATGTCATCCAGTATGTTATAAAATTCTCCGGTGTGGATCGTTGCGCCGTCAAAGTAGTCCACATCGTCTATTACCACCGGCGTCGGTATGACATGCAGATTGTGCTGTTCTATATAGGCCGCGGGCAGATCGCTCGCAGAGTCCGTAATGATGTGAAGCATAAATATCCCCCTGTTTATTTAAACTATAAACGTATCTCCTGTATCTGCATATATGATAATAGAATAAAAATCAATTTGCAAGATGAAAATATTCTATATTTTAATGAGTTGACATAACGAAATAATATATAGTATAGTTATGTTGACATAATGTGAAATTATGGTAAATCTATGATGATTAAATATCGGGTAAATTAAGAGCAGAACCGATTCGAAAGGATTTAGATACAAATGAAAAGCAAACGGTTTAGAAACATCGGGATAAAATTGCTGGCAGGGCTGACGGCGGCAAGCATATTGTGCAGCCAGCCGATGGTCGGCATAGCGTCGGGCGAGGCGGCAGAAATAAAATATATTGAGGATATTGCCGCACTGACAGAGGAAGAATCTCATATCGTTTACAAAGAGAAACCGCCGCTTGATAAGCTGGAGGGCGTTTTCCCTGAAACGCTTACGGTAATGCTGGAGGGCGATTCGGATGTGACGCTTCTGGATGTGGTATGGGAATGCGAGACGGATTATACAGCCCAGTGGTCGAGCGAAGGCAAAGAAACGTATGTCTTTAGTCCCAGGTGGGATGAGACTGCCTACGCGCTCAGGGAAGCCGCTGACAAAAACATAGAAATTCCGACGATTACGGTAGAGATCGATGCGGAAGATGTCTTGAAGCAGATAGATGATCTGGAGACGGCACAGGCCAAGTTACAGGAGATCACGGCAAAGAAAAGTATTCTTGCGGTTGTTTATCTGTGTGATACATACGATGTCAAGGATGCCCCGGCGGCAGATGCCGGCACTGTAGCCACGGTGGCAAGCGGACAGTCCGTGCAGATCGAGGGCGTAGATCTGGATTCGGCGGGGAATGCATGGTATAAGGCGCTGTTTTATCAGCAGGATAAACAGTATGAAGGTTATATTGAGAAGCGTTTTTTGGTAACATCGGATGAAGATTTTACCGAATGGGCGGATGAGAATGTGAAGGAACCGGCAGCGGCGCCGGCGAGAATAAGGATGATGGCAGTTAAGACGTTATCGTCTTATCCCGATATCAATCAGTTTCCGGCGTCCTATCAGAATGCGCTTCTTGCGCTCAAAAATAAGTATCCGAACTGGACTTTTGTTAAGATGGAGACGGGGCTGGACTTCGATACGGCGGTTGCAAATGAGCTCGGGGACAAGAACTGGATCAGCAGCTCCAAGCCCGGGTCGTGGCAGAATGGACCGGCGGCGCAGACAGGATGGAGCTATGCCTCCAGAGGGATCCTCCGTTATTATATGGACCCGCGGAACTTCCTGACGGAAACTTCCGTATTTCAGTTTGAGCAATTGACATACAATGCGTCTTACCACACGGAAAGCGCCGTGCAGGGACTTTTGGCCAATTCTTTTATGAAAGGTAGTATTCCGGACGAGGATATGACTTATGCGCAGGCATTTACCGAGATCGGTGCGCAGTTGAAGGTAAGCCCGTTCCATTTGGCTTCTAGAGTGCTGCAGGAACAGGGAAAAGGAACCTCGCCGCTGATTTCGGGAACCTACGGCGGCATGGGCGGAACCTTAAAGGGATATTATAATTATTTTAATGTGGGAGCATACGGTAAAGATACCGAACTGATCAACAGAGGTCTAACCGAAGCAAAGAACAGGGGATGGGATACCAGATATAAGTCGTTACAAGGCGGCGCCTCGGTCATTGGCCAGAGTTATATCCTGAGAGGACAGGATACGCTGTATCTGCAGAAATTCAACGTATCCTCCAACAATACATACAATCATCAGTATATGCAGAATGTTATGGCGCCTGAATCCGAGGCCGCCTCTATTAAGAAGGCATACACGGACACGAACTCTCTTAATCACAGTTTTGTGTTTAAGATCCCGGTATACAGCGGTATGCCCGCATCTGCATGCTCGAAACCCGATTCAACGGATACCATAACTTTAAACCAAACCTCGATTGACAATCTGGCGGTGGATAAAACGGTAAAGCTGGTTCCCTATGTCAACAGCTCCAGGGTGGACAGCCTTGCAGAAATGACTTTTACCAGCAATGACCCCAAGGTTGCAACGGTGGATGCACAGGGGATCGTGCGGGCGCTTCTGCCGGGTACGGCAACCATTACATGCGCAAGGAGCGGTGCGACAAGCGCGTCCTGTACCGTAAAAGTAGTAAAGGCGGAACCGGTCGTGGATACGCCCGTCCTCTCTACGGTGGTTTATAAGCCGGGATTGAAGCTGGCGGATATCAGTCTTCCGGCGGGATGGAGCTGGTCAGACGCAGATAAGCTTCTGCAGGCAGGAACCGCCTCTTATCCGGCGGTATATACGCCTGATGATACGGCCAAATATCTGACCGTGACAAGACAGATCGGCATCAAGGTATCCCAGGCAGTCACGGGATACAGCGTACCGAAGGATCTGAAAGCTAAGATCGGAAGCAAACTGGGAAGCATTGCTCTGCCCGCCGGTTTTGTGTGGGAAAGCGACGCGGAAACGGTATTGGATAAGGCGGGAGAGCAGACATTTTATTTGTCATATTTTCCGGAAGATAAGAATTATTTTGATGTGCTTCATATTCCGGTTATCGTGCAGGTAATAGATGATAAGGCGGGATTGGAGGATCCTGATGAGCCGGACGGTCCTTTACCTGATATCAGCGGCAGCAGTGGCGGCGGTAGCGGGGGCTCCGGTTCGGGCAGCGGTAGCGGTAGCGGAGGCTCCGGTTCGGGCAGCGGTAGCGGCAGCGGGGGTTCCAGCGCGGGCAGCGATACCGGCAATGGCTCCGGTTCCGGCAGCGCCGGCGGCAGTTCCGATGACAGCAGTAATGGCGCCGGCGGAGCAGACGGTGATCATTCTGCCCAGGGCACAACGCCAGGCAATTCCAATACAACGGCTACACCGGGCAATTCCACTATGCCGGACGGCAACGGTCCTGGTATTGAAGAAGAACCAGCGGCTCCAGGTGCGCAGACTCCGAAAAAGGATACGGCTGACACGACACCGGATACGACTGGTACGAATCCGGACAACGGTAATACAGGTAATGGCGGCAGTACACAAAATACAGGCGATACCGGTAATACAGGCAGCCGCACCGGCAGTACGGCACAGACAAACGCCGCCACACAGCCAGACTCCGGCGCACAGACGAGCAATACGGCACAGACAAACGCCGCCACGCAGCCAGACCCCAGTGCACAGACGAGCAGTACGGCACAGACAAATGCCGCCACGCAGTCAGACCCTGGCGCACAGACGAGCAGTACGGCACAGACAAACACTGCCGCGCAGCCAGACTCCGGCGCACAGACGAGCAATACGGCACAGACAAACGCCGCCACGCAGACTGACCCTGGCGCACAGACCGGCAGTACGGCGCAGCCAGGCCGTAATGTCGGCAGCCGGAGCAGTGGCCGGCCTGAGAGCGGCAACGCTCCGGATAACACAGCGCGGTCAGACCGTATGGATGATACAGACAACGGCGCCGGGGCGAAGGATCGGGATGAGGCGTCCCCGGATTCGGCTCAGCCGGTATATGACAGACCGGCAGTATCCATAAATATGGAAGACGACTCTGTACTGACGGAAGAAATGCTCCAGATGGGAAAAGAGCAGAATATTGATTTTATTCTTACGATGAATGACCGCGTGAAATGGTATATAAACGCGACGACGAAAACAGACCGCTTTATAGATACCGATATGGGAGTAACGTTTTCGGACGGAGTGGTTTCTAGGGAAATACTGAGCCGGATCGCCGGTGATAATGAATATCTGGAATTTGATTTGGCGCACGACGGGCAGTTTGGCTTTGGGGCGGAACTGGAGATCGCGCTTGACCCGAAAGACTGCGGCCGCTATGCGAATCTGTTCTATTATGATTCTGAGACCGGGGAATTAGAGTTTATCTGCGCCAGCCTCATCGATGAAAACGGATATGCACGTTTTTCGATGGAACATGCATCGCACTACGTTATCATCGTGAGTGATTCGCCTATGAACGGAGCCGTGTCCGCTGAAGGGAAATCCGCTTTCCCGCTGCGGCAGGTTGCCATCGGCTTTGTTGTCGCGGCCGCTCTGGCGGCGCTTGGAACAGGCGGTTATCTGTATTGGAGAAAGAAGCGTGAAGAGACCGGGGAGGATGAAGAGGATACGGAAGATACAGAGGACACAGAGGATGCGGAAGATATAGAAGATGCGGAAGAGGAAAGCCAGGAAGCGGAGGGTATAGAGACGGACTTGGAAGCGCAAAGCGTTGAAGGGGAGAGCCTCGAGGCGGACGCTGCAGAGGATGACTGGATAGAGGACGCGGACTGGGAGGAGCCGGAAAGCGAGGATAAGGCTGATGCTTATGAGGATGATCACGCGGAGAACGACTGGATAGAGGACGACGAGTGGGATATTTCCAATGACTGGATGGACGATGCAGAATGGGAAAAGAAATCCGGTATGAATAAAACGGAGGCGGATCAGTCCGGGCTGCAGGATACGAATGCAGAAAAAACAGTCGTTTAACCTCTTGACAACTGTCTTTTTTCCACACTATAATATAGCGTATCTTACAACAATGCCAGCGGGTGGAGGATGCGGCCGCGGCACAATAAATACAGACGTTGAAGAAGACAGTAGCCGATTTGTCAAAAGGCACAGCGAGCCGGTGCGGGTGGAAGACCGGTGCGAGTAGAAGATCGGGGAAGATCACTTCCGAGTTTCAGACTGAACATTTGCTTTCCGGCGGGATATTGGGACGACGGAGGCAGATAAGTAGGAACTGACGGCATTCCGCCGTTACCGGGAACCATATCGGTCATGAAGATAAAGATAAGTGATCTGTATGTCGTAACGGGTGGTAATCGAGCGCTTTGACCTCGTCCTATTACGGACGGGGTCTTTTTTATACGCAGAGCACACGGTAGCTCACGGGAAAGGAGAACATCATGTATCAAAAAGTTGACACAAACCTGAATTTTGTTGACAGAGAGAAAGAAATCTGTAGCTTTTGGAAAGAAAACAATATTTTCAAAAAGAGTGTGGACAGCCGTAAGGACGGCCCGACTTATACTTTTTATGACGGCCCTCCGACTGCCAACGGGAAGCCGCACATCGGCCATGTGCTGACCCGCGTTATCAAGGATATGATTCCCAGATACCGCACGATGAAGGGATACATGGTGCCGCGTAAGGCAGGATGGGATACCCACGGACTCCCGGTAGAACTGGAAGTGGAGAAGATGCTTGGGCTGGACGGCAAGGAGCAGATCGAAGAGTACGGGTTAGACCCTTTTATCAATAAGTGTAAGGAGTCTGTCTGGAAATATAAGGGTATGTGGGAGAATTTCTCAGAGACGGTCGGTTTCTGGGCGGACATGGACGATCCCTATGTAACGTATCATGACAATTTTATCGAATCTGAATGGTGGGCGCTCAAACAGATCTGGGATAAGGGCCTTTTGTACAAGGGATTCAAGATCGTTCCCTACTGCCCGCGGTGTGGGACGCCGTTATCTTCTCATGAGGTGGCGCAGGGATACAAGAGCGTAAAGGAACGTTCCGCTGTCGTGCGCTTTAAGGTTGTGGGTGAGGATGCTTATTTCCTCGCATGGACGACCACGCCGTGGACGCTGCCATCCAATGTTGCGCTTTGCGTGAATCCGGGTGAGACTTATGCCAGGGTAAAAGCGGCGGACGGTTATACCTATTATATGGCGCAGGCTCTTCTGGATACGGTGCTTGGCGGACTGTCGCAGGACGGTAAGCCGGCTTATGAAGTTCTGGAGACCTATAAAGGGACGGACCTGGAGTACAAGGAGTATGAGCCTCTTTTCGCCTGTGCGGGTGTGGAGGCGGACAGACAGCATAAGAAGGCGCATTATGTGACATGCGATGATTATGTTACGATGACGGACGGTACGGGAATCGTGCACATTGCTCCGGCCTTCGGTGAGGACGATGCGCAGGTGGGACGCAAATATGATCTGCCGCTCGTACAGTTTGTGGATGAAAAGGGCAATATGACGCAGCAGACGCCGTATGCGGGATTGTTCGTCAAGAAAGCTGACCCGGAGATCTTAAAGGATCTGGATAAAGAAGGAAAATTATTTGATGCGCCCAAGTTCGAGCATGACTATCCGTTCTGCTGGCGCTGTGATACGCCGCTGATCTACTATGCAAGAGAGTCATGGTTTATCAGGATGACGGCGGTGCGGGACGATCTGGTGCGCAACAACAGGACGGTCAACTGGATCCCGGAATCCATCGGAGAGGGACGCTTCGGCAACTGGCTGGAGAATATTCAGGACTGGGGCATCTCCCGTAACCGTTACTGGGGTACGCCCTTGAATGTATGGGAGTGCGCGGAGTGCGGCCACATGGAATCCATCGGCTCCAGAGAGGAGCTTAGGACGCTGTCGGGCAATCCCGAAGCGGAGACGGTAGAGCTGCACAGACCGTATATCGATGGGATCACGATCCCCTGTCCGAAGTGCGGCAGGACCATGAAACGTGTTCCCGAGGTGATAGACTGCTGGTTTGACTCAGGTGCGATGCCTTTCGCGCAGCACCATTATCCTTTTGAAAATAAGGAGCTGTTTGAATCGCAGTTCCCGGCACAGTTTATCTCTGAGGCGGTGGATCAGACAAGAGGCTGGTTCTATTCTCTGATGGCGGAATCCACGCTTTTGTTTAACAAGTCTCCTTACGAGAATGTTATCGTGCTCGGTCTGGTACAGGATGAAAACGGTCAGAAAATGAGTAAATCCAAAGGCAATGCGGTGGATCCCTTTGAAGCGCTTGAAACTTATGGCGCAGATGCGATCCGCTGGTATTTCTATATCAATTCCGCACCGTGGCTGCCCAACCGTTTTCATGGCAAGGCGGTCCAGGAGGGACAGCGTAAATTCCTTGGAACGCTGTGGAATACTTATGCGTTCTTTGTGCTGTATGCAAACATTGATAACTTCGATGCAACGAAGTACAGTCTGGAATATGACAAGCTTCCGGTTATGGATAAGTGGCTCCTGTCCAGGCTCAACACGGTCGTCGGGGAGGTAGACGGTCATCTTGACAAGTACAGGATACCGGAGGCGGCGCGCGCGCTGGATGAGTTCGTGGACGAGATGAGCAACTGGTATGTCAGGAGAAGCCGTGAACGTTTCTGGGCCAAAGGCATGGAGCAGGATAAGATCAATGCATATATGACGCTCTATACCGCACTGGTGACGATCTGTAAATGCGCGGCGCCGATGATCCCGTTCATGACGGAGGAGATCTATCTGAATCTCGTAAAGAGCATTGACAAGGATGCACCGGAAAGTATCCATCTGTGCGATTTCCCGACCGCAGACGAGGGGATGATCGACAAGAAGCTGGAAGCGGATATGGAAGAGGTATTGAAGATCGTTGTTATGGGACGCGCGGCGCGTAATGCGGCCAATATCAAGAACCGTCAGCCTGTCGGAATGATGTTTGTGAAGGCGGAAAACACACTTGATGATTTTTATCAGGAGATCGTCAGAGATGAGTTGAATGTGAAGAACATTACTTTTACAGACGATGTCAGAGAGTTCACGAGTTACAGCTTCAAGCCGCAGCTTAAGACGGTAGGTCCTAAATACGGCAAACAGCTGAACGGTATCAGGGAATATTTATCGTCCGCAGACGGCAATGCCGCAATGGATGAGCTGCGCGCCAGGGGCGCCCTTGTATTTACCGTGGACGGTGCGCAGATCTCTCTGTCCGAGGAGGATCTTCTCATCGAGACGGCGCAGAAGGAAGGGTATGTATCGGAGGCGGATAACGGCGTGACCGTTGTGCTTGACACGAATCTGTCGGCGGAACTGATCGAGGAGGGATTCGTATATGAGGTGATCAGCAAGATTCAGACGATGCGTAAGGATGCTGATTTTGAAGTGATGGATCACATTAGAGTCACTGTGAACGGTAACGATAAGATCGCGCAGATCGCGCAGAAAAATGCGGCAGTGATCTCCGGAAAGGTTCTGGCAGATGCCATCGTGACGGGTGAGACTCTTTCCGTCCTGAAAGAGTGGAATGTCAACGGGGAGAAAGTCACTATCGGCGTTGAACGTGTGTAAAGAATGCCTGACGCGGGATGAGGCCGTTTCAAGCAATTTGATGAGAAAAATACAAAAAGAGACTTTTTTTACTAACAATTTAAGCACTTTGCTTATAGCCAAATATACGAATACCATATATAATAGAGTGAAATATGATATGGTGTTTTTCGGTTTTGGTATAAAGCCGGCGGCGTAAAAAGCGAACGAGGAGGCACATGCATGGCAAAAAAGGCTGCAACGACAACATTTGATACAGAACTTTTTAAAAGAAGTGTTTTATATAATGTAAAGACACTTTACCGTAAGACCCTGGAAGAAGCGACGGACCAGCAGATCTTTCAGGCAGTATCCTATGCGATCAAAGACGCGGTTGTTGACCAGTGGATGACGACACAGAAGGAGTTTGACAAGCAGGATTCCAAGATGGTGTATTATCTTTCTATGGAATTCCTGATGGGACGTGCTCTTGGCAATAACATTATCAATCTGCAGGCGTATAAGGCAGTGAAGGAGGCTCTTGAGGAGCTGGGGCTTGATATCAATATCGTGGAAGATCAGGAGCCGGATGCAGCACTTGGCAACGGCGGTCTGGGCCGTCTTGCGGCATGCTTCCTGGATTCCCTGGCAACGCTGGGATACGCCGCATACGGCTGCGGTATCCGTTACCGTTACGGTATGTTCAAGCAGGAGATCAAGAACGGTTATCAGGTGGAAGTGCCGGATAACTGGCTTAAGGACGGTAATCCTTTTGAACTCAGAAGACCCGAATATGCGAAAGAAGTCAGATTTGGCGGTTACGTTAACGTCTATGTGGATGAGAACGGCAGAAGCAATTTCAGACAGGAAGGATATCAGGCGGTCCGTGCGATCCCCTATGACTTGCCGGTAGTAGGTTACGGCAACGGCATTGTCAATACGCTCCGTATCTGGGATGCGGAACCCGTAGAGTGCTTCCAGCTTGATTCTTTTGATAAAGGGGATTATCAGAGAGCCGTTGAACAGGAGAATCTGGCAAGAAATATCGTCGAGGTGCTTTACCCTAACGATAATCATTATGCCGGCAAAGAGCTTCGTTTAAAACAACAGTATTTCTTTATTTCGGCGTCCGTGCAGGAAGCGGTAGCCAAATATATGCGTAAGCATGACGACATCAGAAAATTTCATGAGAAAGTTACGTTCCAGCTCAACGATACGCATCCCACAGTTGCCGTTGCTGAACTGATGCGTATTCTGATGGATGAGTATTATCTGACATGGGATGAAGCGTGGGAGGTTACGACTAAGACATGCGCGTACACCAATCATACGATCATGTCGGAGGCGCTTGAAAAGTGGCCCATTGAGCTTTTCTCCAGACTGCTTCCCAGAGTGTATCAGATCGTGGAGGAGATCAACCGCAGATTTGTGGCGCAGATCGAGCAGAGATATCCGGGCAACCAGGATAAAGTACGTAAGATGGCGATCATTTACGACGGTCAGGTGAAGATGGCGCATCTTGCCATTGCAGCGGGCTATTCCGTAAACGGCGTGGCGAGATTACATACAGAGATCTTAAAGAACCAGGAGCTGAAGGACTTCTATGAAATGATGCCCGAAAAGTTCAATAACAAGACGAACGGTATCACCCAGAGACGTTTCCTGCTCCATGCGAATCCGCTTCTGGCCGACTGGGTAACGGCCCATGTGGGAAGCGACTGGATCACCGATCTGCCTAAGATCAATAAGCTGAAGATCTATGCGGATGATGAGAAGGCACAGCAGGAGTTCATGAACATCAAGTACCAGAATAAAGTCCGGCTTGCCAGATATATTCTTGAGCATAACAGTATTGAGGTAGATCCCCGCTCCATTTTTGATGTGCAGGTCAAGAGGCTTCATGAATACAAGCGTCAGCTTTTGAATATACTGCACGTTATGTATCTGTACAATGAATTAAAAGAACATCCGAATATAGATTTCTTCCCGAGAACATTTATCTTCGGCGCAAAAGCAGCAGCGGGTTATATGAATGCCAAGCTGACCATCAAGCTGATCAATTCCGTGGCGGATGTGATCAATAACGATCCGGCGATCAACGGTAAGATCAAGGTAGTGTTTATCGAGAACTACCGTGTGTCCAATGCGGAGATCATCTTTGCGGCGGCGGACGTATCGGAGCAGATCTCCACGGCGAGTAAAGAGGCGTCCGGCACGGGTAACATGAAGTTCATGTTAAACGGTGCGCTGACGATCGGAACGATGGACGGTGCGAATGTAGAGATCGTGGAAGAAGTAGGGGCGGAAAATGCGTTTATCTTCGGTTTAAGCTCGGATGAAGTCATCCGTTATGAGAACTATGGAGGTTACGATCCGACTGAGATTTTTAACAACGATCCCGATGTGAGAAAGGTCCTGATGCAGCTCATCAACGGCACGTATGCGCCTAACGATCCCGATCTGTTCAGACCGCTTTACAACTCGCTTCTGAATACACAGAGCACCGCGAAAGCGGATACGTACTTTATTCTGAAGGATTTTAAGGCATACGCGGAAGCGCAGCAGCGGGTGGAAGAGGCGTACAGAAACGAGAGCGGCTGGGCGAAAAGCGCGATCTTAAACGTGGCATGCTCTGGCAAGTTCACCTCCGACAGAACCATTCAGGAATATGTGGATGAGATTTGGAAGCTGGATAAGGTTGTGATCCCTAAGACGCCGGTTGTAAGCGAGAAGAAATTGACGGGCAAATAATTGATGGCGAGGCTGTTGTCCAATGGGCAGCAGCCTTTTTATAGTTTGTGCGCAGGTAAAGCGTACGCCGCGTAAGCCTGCGCCGGACCACGGAGAAGAGGCATGGATAAGGGGCACACTATATTATTTGAGGATAAAGCAGGATGTTTAAGGCTGGCGGATCGGATACTAAAGTGTTATGAAGGCGCACTTGGAACAGGCTGCTTTCTGGAGCTGCTGCAGTTTTCCGAAAACCGGACTTATCTGGTCCGGGATCCTGCCAGGCATAAGCGCGCGGTTTTACGTCTTTGCCGGCCCGGTTATCACACAAAGGACGAACTGCAGGCGGAGATCGAATGGCTGTCTGCGCTTAGCCGGGACACATCATCGCGCAGCTTAAAGCTGCCCGTACCGGTTGCGGACGGTGACGGCGGATATGTGCAGAGCGTGGATGCGGAAGACGGACTTATATATAACGGCGTAGTGTTCCGGTATCAGACAGGAAGACTTCTGGACACTTATACGCCGGAGGAGCAGCTGCCTTGGTTTGAGAAGTTAGGCGAGGTGACGGCAGTGCTGCACAGACAGGTTCAGGGATGGAACGGATCGGGAAATATACAGCGCTTTCACTGGACTTATGAAACGATGCTGGGGAAGCGCGCCATATGGGGAGACTGGCGTGAGATCCCGCGGCTGACCCGGCAGATGTATGACATCCTTTCAGCGGCGGACAGGATGGTATGTAATAACTTGAAAGCGTATGGAATGGATAAGAGCAAATATGGGCTGATTCATGCCGACCTGCGTGCTTCCAATCTCCTGACGGACGGTGACCGGCTCAGGATCATTGACTTTGATGATTGCGGGTATGGGTGGTTTTGGCAGGATCTTGCCGCATCGCTCAGCTTCATAGAGACGCTGGACATTGTGCAGTTGCTGATTGCCGAGTGGCTTAAGGGCTACGGCAGGATACTAGAACCGGGCGAAGAGGACAGGCGTATGATCCCGACCTTTATCATGATGAGACGGCTGCAGCTGCTGGCGTGGGTAACAAGCCGGCGCGGTTCAGGCGGGGCGCAGTTTTCGGAAGACGATTTTGCCGCCGGCACGGTGGAGCTGGCAGAACGATATTTAGGCGGCTGGCTGAGCGGTATCTGAGGATCAGGAGAACGGTACGGGGTAATGACTGCAGAGAAGGTTTAGGCAGATATACATTGCACGCAGACCGGATATCTTATATAATAAAATTTGGTCAGGAAGTAAAACTGTACCAGCAAGGAGATAAATATGATGATTAAATTATTGGAAGGCGGCGCGTATCTTGTAAACGGGACACAGATCATTCCCGACACTGCGGACGCGGCGGCACAGATCAAAAATAAGACGGGGCGGGATGTGTCCAGGAACGCGGCGGCACAGAATACGATGGCATACGGTATTCTGCGCGATCACAATACGTCGGGGAATATGGAGAAGCTGAAGATCAGATTTGATAAACTGACCTCCCATGATATCACATTTGTAGGTATCATTCAGACCGCCAGGGCTTCGGGACTTAAGAAATTTCCCATCCCCTATGTGCTGACCAACTGCCATAATTCCCTATGTGCGGTAGGCGGTACGATCAATGAAGATGACCATATGTTTGGGCTGACTTGTGCGAAGAGGTACGGCGGCGTGTATGTGCCTCCCCATCAGGCGGTCATTCATCAGTATGCCCGCGAGATGCTGGCTGGCGGCGGTAAGATGATTCTTGGCTCTGATTCCCATACCCGCTACGGTGCGCTTGGTACAATGGCGATGGGAGAGGGCGGCCCCGAGCTTGTAAAACAGCTTTTATCCCAGACGTACGATATCAATATGCCGGGGGTCGTGGGCGTGTATCTGACAGGCGCTCCCATAAAAGGAGTAGGCCCCCAGGACGTTGCGCTTGCCATTATCGGGGCGGTGTTTGACAACGGATATGTCAAGAACAAGGTTATGGAATTTGTGGGTCCCGGCGTAGCGTCCTTAAGCGCGGACTTCCGTATCGGCATAGACGTTATGACTACGGAGACCACCTGTCTGTCCTCTATCTGGCAGACGGATGACCGGATCAAAGAATTTTATGATATTCACGGCAGGACGGAAGAGTATAAAGAGCTGAAACCGGGCGAAGTGGCTTATTATGACGGAATGATCGAAGTAGATCTGTCAAAGATCAGGCCGATGATCGCTATGCCGTTCCATCCAAGCAATACATATACCATTGATGAAGTGAATGCGAATCTGAAGGATGTGATCCACGATGTGGAGGAACGCGCGAAGGTTAGTCTGGACGGTGCGGTCCCTTATTCCTTACAGGATAAGATCGCAGGTGGCAGGTTCCAGGTAGATCAGGGAATCATAGCGGGCTGCGCGGGCGGCGGATTTGAAAATATATGCGCGGCGGCGGATATTCTGAAAGGCTCCTCTATAGGATCCGATGGATTTACATTAAGTGTATATCCCGCCTCCATGCCTGTATATATGGAACTGATCAAAAACGGCTGCGCGGCGACTATTCTGGAAACCGGCGCGGTCATGAAGACAGCCTTTTGCGGTCCCTGCTTCGGTGCGGGCGACACGCCGGCGAACAATGCGTTCAGTATCCGTCACTCGACAAGAAACTTCCCCAACAGGGAAGGTTCCAAGCTGCAGAACGGGCAGATTTCCTCTGTGGCGCTTATGGATGCCCGCTCTATCGCGGCTACAGCAGCCAACAAAGGTGTGCTTACGCCTGCTACGGAATTTGACGGTGAGATCGGCAGGTACAAATATCACTTTGATGCGAGCATATATAAGAACCGCGTGTTTGACTCTAAAGGCGTGGCCGATGAGAGCGTGGAGATTCAGTTCGGTCCCAATATCAAGGACTGGCCTGCTATGGGGGAACTGCCGGAGAACCTGGTGCTGCGTGTGGTGTCAGAGATACATGATCCCGTTACCACAACGGATGAATTGATTCCTTCCGGAGAGACTTCATCCTATCGTTCCAATCCCTTAGGCCTTGCAGAGTTTACTTTGTCCAGGAAAGACCCTGAGTATGTGGGACGCGCAAAGGATATTCAAAAAGCTGAGAAGGCGAGGATGCAAGGAGAGCATCCGTGTCAGGCTCATCCGGATGTAAAGCCGGTGATGAGTGTGATCAGGAAGACTTTTGCAGACGTATCTCATGTAAATACAGGCTTTGGTTCTACGATCTTTGCGGTGAAGCCGGGCGACGGCTCCGCGAGAGAGCAGGCGGCAAGCTGCCAGAAGGTTCTGGGCGGCTGGGCGAATATCGCAAATGAGTATGCTACCAAGCGTTACCGTTCCAATCTGATCAACTGGGGTATGCTGCCATTCCTGATCCCGGCGGGCGAGCTGCCGTTTAGGAATCTGGATTATCTGTTTTTCCCCGGAATCAGAAAGGCGGTCGGGGATAAGGCGGATGTGATCAAGGCGTACAAAGTATCCGTGGAAGAAGATAAACTTACGGAATTTGAACTTCGTCTGGGTGAATTGACGGACGAAGAGCGGCAGATCATTTTAAAAGGCTGTCTCATCAATTATAACAGAGTAGGCTAAACTAAATCTGCATAACGGTCGATATATAGGATACAAGGGATGGCTGATCTTGGCCGGACGGCTGTCTTTTGAATCTGAATGCGTACAGACCACGGACGGTGTTTTCAAGGGAAAAGGATTTACTTTGAGGATGCCGTCCTTTCTATTTGCCATGCATCATGGAGGGTGTAGTCGGTGGCACAGACGGGCGTAGACAGGGTTTGTACAAGAAGGAGGAAAACGTGAGAATAGATTCCGCAGCAGTGGCGATGGAATCGACCAGAAGCTATGCTTCTGTGACGGGAAAATCGGTGAGCGCTTCCAAGGTACGGCGGGCGGGCGGTCCGAATGAAAGTCTCGAGAGTCTTTTCGGGGATCTGATAAACGCAGGCGGGAATACAGAGCAGGCGGAGCAGAGTGAAGAGAGTGACGGGGATATTGAAAACGCCGAATATGACGCCAGCCTGGAAGATATCACAGCGCACTTTAGAAACGTGTCCAATCCGGGAAGGATCACGGCGGGAAGAACGCCGGAAGACGTACTGTACACCATCAGGCAGAGGTGCATCCAGTTTTTGATGGAGCTTTTATTTTCTTTCCGCGGCCAGCCGTTTGAAACCGGAATGTGGGATACGCAGAGTGTGAATCCGGGAAGCGGTATGGGGTCCGGCAAAACAGTTTATCAGGCGGGAATACTCACTAATCGGTATTATCATATGGAGCAGGAGAATACGACATTCTCAACGACCGGAACGGTAAAAACGGCGGACGGAAGAGAGCTGTCATTTAATCTTGATCTTACCATGAGCCGACGGTTTGAAGAGTATTATGAGGAAACTTATGCCACCGAAAGACTGACATACTGTGATCCGCTTGTGATCAATCTGGATACGGATATCGCGGAAGTCTCGGATCAGAAGTTCTTCTTTGATCTGGACCAGGACGGCGAGGAGGAAGAAATATCTACATTAAAATCCGGCAGCGGTTATCTGGCGCTTGACCTGAACGGGGACGGGAAGGTCAACGACGGCGGCGAGCTTTTCGGCACGAAATCCGGAAACGGTTTTGCGGATCTGGCCGAATATGATTCGGACGGCAACGGATGGATCGATGAGGCGGACGACATATGGAATAAACTTCTCATATGGGTTAAGGACGATACGGGAAAAGACGTCCTGTACCACCTGTCTGACCTGGGTGTGGGAGCCATAGGGCTTGGCAACGTGTCCACGGAGTTCGCCCTTAATTCCGCACAGGATAACCATAATAATGCTATGGTCAGAAACACGGGCATATTCCTGTATGAGAACGGGAACGTGTCCACCGTGCAGCATCTCGATCTTGCAAGATAACAGATGCGTGCGGGAATATCACATGAAACACCCGCATAGTATATTTTATGCGGGGTGTTTCATGAAAGAAAATAGAATCGTCTTAAAAGGAACAAACAAAAGAGATGCCGGAGGCTTTCTTTTGTTTGTTTTTTTATTGCCGTATGTGTGTGCCTGCCTGTGGGGTCACGCGGGCGTTGAAAAAGAAGCGCTGCAAAGTAAATATAAGGAGGATGCCAACAGCCCGGCGCATTATGTGCAGGCACAGATGGAGTGGGGGCTGTGGGAAATACCGTTGGAAGAGTACATCGCCTATAAACTGGAATCAGTGATGCCGGAAGCCTGTGAACCTGAGGCAATAAAGGCACAGGCGGTGCTCTTACGGACAGAGATCGTAAAGATCATGAAGGAAGACGGAACAGGGACGCTGCGCGTATCAGGTGACGGTCTTGATAAATGGTATCGGGCAGGCGAGGAGGAATTGCAGAAGCTTACGCCGTACAGGCAGGCAGTGAAAGATACGGCGGGACTGTATCTGTGCTATCAGGGCGAACCGATCCAGGCGTCCTATTTTAAAATCAGCAATGGACAGACAAGAGATGCGTCACAGGTATGGGGGACCCGCAAACTGCCCTATTTAAAGAGTGTACCGTGTGAGCAGGACAAGACGGCACAGGACTTTGAAAGCCGGGTGACTGTATCCAAAACAAATTTCATACATGAAATACAGACGTATATAGACGGTGAATATTCGGCAGAGCAGCTGTGGGAGGGTATGAACCTGACCTATGATGATTCGCAGTATGTGACGAATGTATCGTTTGAACGAAACGGGGAGAAAACGGTCGATATAGACGGTGAGACGTTTCGTTATCTGTTTTCACTGCCGTCGGCGTCCTTTGAGATCGAACAGACGCAGACCCAGATTATTTTTAACGTTACAGGCGTGGGACACGGTTTCGGTATGAGCCAGTATGCGGCTGGCTGTATGGCGTTAAACGGAAGCACTTACGATCAGATCCTGCAACAATTTTTTTTCGGGACCAGGTTAGCAAAAATTGAATAACCTGTCAAAAATGGGTAAGACTAACACCATGTAAACTTGTACAAAAAGCTTATGAACCAAACAATGAACAGTAGGAGGCAGGATTTCATGGGAAGAAGAAATAGAAATGGTGTTAGAAAAGAGAGAATCATTATGCTGGCGACATCCGTACTTGTGCTGACAGTACTGACGGTGACAGGCGTTTTCGTGAAGAGAAGCAACACGGCGGAGCGGGAAGATTATGTGGTAGATTTTGAAGCGATCGAACAGGGAGCGGATATGACGGCTGAAAACATGTTGTCCGGTGATGAACTGGATACCCTGTTTGCGGAGGTGGGAACAGATGACCTTGATTATGATCCCGCCTTTCAGGAAGCCAATTCCCAGAATGTAGAGAATACCAACGGCAGCTTCGCCGCTGGACAGACAGCGGAAGAAACCGATGGTGCAAACGCAGAATCGGCAGAGCAAAAGTCCGGGAGTGAGAACGGCGGGGAAACGGACCAGACGCCGCAGGAGGATACTTCAAAAGATACAAAAAAGAATACCAAAAAGGATACCGCGGTACAGACCGGGGAAGAACAGGAAGGTATGTTTGACGAGACGGTAGACACCGCTCGGGCAGCCGGAGAGCCGACAGCAGAGGAGGCAATTTCGACAACGGTACAGCCGGTCCTCGATTTTCATGAGGAAGACGGGCTGGTATGGCCGATCGTGGGAGATGTGCTGATCAATTACAGTATGGACAAGACTATCTATTTTCCGACGCTGCAGCAGTACAAATATAATCCCGCCATTGTCATAGCGGCTTCACAGGGCGCAGAAATCACAGCGGCAGCAGCCGGACGGGTAAATTCTGTGGGATACGACCGCGTGATCGGAAACAATGTGGTTATGGATCTGGGTAACGGTTACGAGCTGACATACGGACAGCTTGAAAATATCACAGTGTCCGAAGGAAGTTATGTGAGTGTGGGCGACATCATCGGCACCGTGGCGTCACCGACGAAGTATTACAGCCTGGAAGGAACAAACGTATATTTTAAGCTGACTAAGGACGGCGAGCCGGTCAACCCTATGAGCCAGCTGCAGTAATGAGCAGATGCAAACGGGCTGTAACGGTGCGGCTGCACAGAATACGCAGCCGCAGACAGAATGGAGATAAATATGCTAGTTATCACACATGGCAATATTAAAACGATGGAAGACAGAAATTATGAGGACGGGTATATCCGGATCGAGGAAGGAAAGATCACGGCGATAGGAGACATGAGCGAATGTGATGCCGGCGCGCTTTTATCCGGCGACGGCACACAGGTGATCGATGCCAAAGGAAATCTTGTTATGCCCGGCATTATCGAGGCTCATTGCCATATGGGGATCACGGAGGAAAAGAAAGGGATGGAGGGGGACGACTGTAACGAGACGGTCGACCCCGTCACGCCTTATCTGCGCGCCGTCGATGCTATCAATCCAATGGACGATGCCTTTCACGATGCGTTAAAGGCGGGCATAACAGCGGCTATGATCGGACCGGGAAGCTCTAATGTGGTGGGCGGTCAATTTGCGTTTGTCAAAACACACGGCAGATGTATCGACCAGATGATAGTCAAGGCGCCGGCCGCGATGAAGGTTGCGTTCGGGGAAAATCCGAAAGTCAATTATTCAGGACAGAATGTTTCTCCCGTTACCCGTATGTCTATTGCGGCAAAGCTCAGAGAGGAGCTCATGAAAGCGAAGGCATATGAGAGGAAGCGACGTGAAAACCCCGGTGAAGAACCGGATTTTAGGTATGAGTGCTGGCTGCCCGTACTCAGGGGAGAGATCCCGTTAAAGGCGCATGCGCACAGGGCGGACGATATTCTCACAGCAGTGCGTATCGCAAAAGAATTTGGGCTTAAAATGACGCTCGATCACTGCAGCGAGGGACATCTTATTATAGAAGAGCTTAAGGAAGCGGGATTTCCTGCGATCGTGGGGCCGGATATGGCAAGCCGCAATAAGATAGAGGTGCGCAATATGGCATTTAAAACCGTGGGGCAGTTAAGCGAAAACGGAATCCTTACCGCTGTTACAACGGATCATCCGGTATCCAGGATCCAGTTCCTGCCGATCTGCGCCGGCCTGGCTGTCAAGGAAGGTATGTCTATGGAGGACGGATTTAGGTCCATCACTATCAATGCCGCCAAAATATGCGGCGTCGATGACCGTATGGGAAGCCTTGCCGTGGGAAAAGACGGAAACGTTGCGATCTTTAACGGTAACCCGATGGAGGTCTTTACAAGAACGCTCTGTACGATCATTGAAGGAAATATTGTATATTATGATGAAGAATGCGGACTTTTGTGTTAAGATATTCAAGTAAGTATACTTTATTTTCCGAAGAGAGTTATGCACTGCATGAAAAAAATACACAGTAAAAAAATCATTTCTATATTGCTTATTGCCGCTCTGCTTACAGGGTGCGCCTTTGCACCGGAATATTCCTTCGGTGATCCGCCGGAGAACGATGATGAAAATTCTTTTACTACACTCGGCCTGGCGCCGGAGTTTGATTATGAGGTGCCGGAGAGTCTGCCTAGCATCCTGGTGGATCAGCTGGGCTATCCGGCAGACGGTAGCAAGATAGCCGTTTTCTGCGGCGAATCTCTTCCCGATACTTTTACGATCATAGATGCGGATACCGGAGAGAGCGTATACACCGGCCAAATAGAGCAGAAAGGGTATGACGGGGAGAACGGCGTTTACGTCAGCTACGGAGATTTTACACCGTTCAGGATATATGGCACATACTACATATCGGCATCGGTCATCGGACGATCCTACACGTTCAGGATCGCACAGAATCCGTACAGAGAATTGTATGATGTGGCGCTTAAGCAGTACTATTATAATCGCTGCGGACTGACACTGTCTTCAGAATTGGCGGGGAATGCAGCGCATAATGCCTGCCATACCAGAGAGGCACAGATGAAAGAAGAGGCGTCTGTCAAGATGGACGTATCGGGCGGATGGCACGTGGACGAAGACGCAACACGAAGCGTCACGATAGGATGCAGTACAGTAAATCACCTGTTACTGGCATACGAGCTTTTTGGGGATGTGTTTGACGATGATACGGGAATCCCCGAGAGCGGAAACGATATTCCGGATATTCTGGACGAAGTGAAGTATGAGATAGACTGGCTCCTTAAAATGCAGGATTCCAGAAGCGGCGCGGTGTATTCTTCGGTCAGCAGCGCCGACAGTATGACGCTGGGTTATCTGCTCTATATTGATCCGGTCACGATGGATGCAACGATTCAGTTTGCAGCGACAATGGCGAAGTTCAGTTATCTATATCAGAATTATGACAGAGCGTTTGCGACCCGGTGCTTGCAGGCGGCGGACAGGGCATACCGCTATGCGGGGCAATATCTGGGGGACGTGTCGCCGGAGGAATATTTCTATGCGTCCACGGAGCTTTACCGGGCTACGGGAAGCTACGGATACCATAATGCGGTCAAGAACTATCTGCAGCAGAATCCGGTAGAGGATATGCAGGACAACTATGTATTCTGGGGATGCGTGACTTATCTTTCCACCAGGCAGAAGGTTGATACGAATCTGTGCGCCGATCTGATCAAGGTCCTGATGCTGGAGGGAGAGCGGATCTCTTATGCTTCCAAGAATTCCAAATTTCTCGTGTGTGTGGATGAGCAGAATGGCGGAAGGGAAGAACTGCTTAGAGAGATAACACGTCTGGCGGTGGTGGACCATATCATTACCAATCATGAATATGCGACGGTACTTCAGAACCAGCTGCATTATCTGCTAGGCCGCAATCTGCAGTCGATCAGCTATCTAAACGAAGCCGGAAGCCGTAACTATGCGGACATTGATGAGAATCAGGGAATCATGAATCAGGTTGAGCTGAATGCGGAGCTTGTACTGATGATGAGTTCCATTATGGAAGAATTGAATCTGGCGGGCAATCATACCGGATAAACAAAGAAGCGCAAGTAATCATACCAGCTCCTGGTTTTTTATGTAATTTTCTGTGATGATCCTACGCACATCCGAGCTTACGCTCCGCTTCTGTTCTCTATCCAGATCCCTTACATAGATAGGTTTTGCATACTCGATCACTACATGCGCCTTTTTGATCTTAGGCAGATGATTCTCCCAGATCGCACCGGCATTGTTAATGCTCATGGGTACAATGGGACAGCCGGTCTTCTCGGCGATCTTAAAGCTGCCGTTATGAAATTCCAGCAGCGGTTCGTCTGTCCGGTTGCGTGTACCCTCGGGGAAGATACAGATCGATATGCCCGATTTTATTTTCTCTATAGCGGCCAGGATCGACTGCATACCGGCTTTGATATCACTTCTGTCCAGGAAGATGCAGTGCAGATATTTCATCCATGTGCTCAGAGACGGAACGTGCAGCATTCCCACCTTGGCCATATATCCGGTGGGTCTCGGCACGCGCACGTAGGTCATAATGATGTCGAAATAACTTCTGTGATTTCCAATATACAAAACAGCCTCGTCTTTCGGAACATTCTCTTCACCGATCACGGTCACGGAAACGCCGGATAGAAAAAGAACGACCCGGAACGCCCAGTTGACGATCGCCAGCGAGCTACGGTCCTTGACGCCCGGATTAAACCGGCCGATAATAAACTCCACAAACTGGATCGGCAGGCTCACGATCAGAAACACCACTACGAATATCGCAACCAGAGTAACACGTATCATATCATAACCATCCTATTACATTTTTGTTGATACTCCTCTTTAGTATATAGGCTGCCAACATAATAATCAATAGGAATAGACTACACTTTTTCATAATAAATTAGGTAATAAGCAATCAATTAGCAAGAGGTCGGTTTATGAACAGATTATATGAGTGGCGCAAAAGGATCGTAAGTATCTGCCTGGTCTGCCTGATGTGCGCGGCTGTGTACGCATGCGGTGAAAAACAGGATACGATGAAGAAGATAAAGGATCTGGAATGTACGGTCATTCCGGAGGAGAATCTGCCGGAAGAACTATTAGACATGATTGAAGAAAAAAAAGAAAATGCGTTTAAGATAACATTTGAGGATCAGGGATTTCTCTATATCTGCATTGGGTACGGCACGCAGCAAACAGGCGGATACAGTATAGCGCTGAATGATCTGTATGAGACGTCCAACGCGGTTTATGTGGATACGAATCTAATCGGGCCGTCACCGGAGGAAAAGGGCAATCCCGTGGCCAGTTATCCGTACATAGTCATTAAGACGGAATTTATTGACAAACCCGTGGTGTTTGATTAAGATCGCTTACGCCTGCCCCGAAACCGGCTGACATAAGCCGGCTGTTTTCTGCAGACAAAAGAATTGGCGTACGGATGCATTTGTGATAATATTGTAATTGACAATAATCTGTTGCCACAACTTACAGGACGGGAAAATATGTTACTTAGAAACGGTTATTTGATCGATCCGGCATCGGGCACGGAAGGTTACAGAGACATTCTGATAGAGGACGGAAAGGTCGCACGCATTATGCCGCGGGGTGGATATGCCGCCGGGCAGGATCAAACGGAAAACAGACATGATGCGGCGTCTGCAGGCAGCGGGGATGCGAAGGATCTCGACTTACACGGACAGATCGTTGCCCCGGGATTAGTGGATGTGCATGTACATTTCAGGGACCCCGGCTTTACCTATAAGGAAGATATTTATACCGGCGCGAAAGCTGCCGCCAGGGGAGGATTTACATCGGTGGTGCTGATGGCAAACACATGCCCGGCGGTAGATAATGTAGAGACGCTTGCCTATGTGATCGATAAGGGTAAAGAGACGGATATTCATGTATATACCTGTGCGAATGTCACGGTGGGCCTTCAGGGCAGGCAGTTGACCGATATGGAGACACTTGGCAGAATGGGCGCTGTGGGTTTTACGGATGACGGGATCCCACTGACGGATGACGGTCTCCTCCGGGAAGCGCTGCGGCGCGCTGCGGCGTGCGGCCGGCCTGTCAGCCTGCATGAAGAGAATCCTGAACTGATCCGGAATAACGGCATCAATGCCGGAAAAGCATCAGCGCATTACGGGATAGGCGGCTCTCCCAGAGAGGCGGAAATATCTATGGTAGAGAGAGATCTGCGTATTGCCGTGGAGGAGGAAGCCGACCTGTCCATTCAGCATATCAGCACCAGGGAGGCTGTGGAACTGGTGCGGAAGGCGAAGAAAAAAAGCAGCCACATCTATGCGGAGGCTGCGCCGCATCATTTTACGCTGACTGAGGATGCAGTCATCGCGCACGGATCACTGGCAAAGATGAATCCGCCGCTTCGTGAAGAAGCCGATCGTCTTGCCATTATAGAAGGACTTAAGGACGGCACGATCGATATGATCGCAACAGACCATGCGCCCCACAGCGCCGGGGAGAAAGCCAAACCCCTGACAGAAGCGCCAAGCGGCATTATCGGGTTGGAGACATCGCTGTCTCTCGGCATACGTGAACTGGTGAACAAGGGTTATCTGACGATGGCGCAGTTAATGTATAAGATGAGTACATCGCCGGCGAAGCTGTACCGTCTGGACGCCGGTTACGTGTCTGAGGGCGGTCCGGCCGACCTGGTGGTGTTTGATCCCCGTAAAGAGTGGACGGTGAAGGATTTTGCATCTAAATCTGCCAACTCGCCGTTTATCGGTGAAAAAATGCCCGGCGTGATCAGCTATACGATCTGCGGCGGTAGGATCGTGTATGACGGTGGCGATAACTGACAGATATTCAGCCAGACGGCGCCGGCATAACAGGATAAGGCGGATATAAAGCACATAAGCAGATAATGTTACAGAAGGAAAGAGGGCAGTCAGAATGGGCAGTCAGAATGTTCGCAGGAAAAAAGTAAAAGCAGTTGTCGTATCGCAGAAACAGATCGCGGACCAGATTTACGATATGTGGCTGGAAACAGAGCTGGCGCAGGACGCCGGGGCGGGGCAGTTCGTGGCGGTGTATCCGCACGATGCTTCCACATTGCTGCCCAGACCAATCAGCATATGCGAGGTGGACCGGAAGGCGGGCAGACTGCGGCTTGTATACCGTATCGCCGGAAAGGGGACGGCGGAATTTGCATCGTATGGAAGCGGGGATACGGCGGATGTGCTGGGAGTACTCGGTAATGGGTTCCCCATAGAGCGCGTGACGGGCAGAAGGGTTGTGATTATGGGTGGCGGCATCGGTATACCGCCTATGCTTGAACTGGCTAAAGAGCTGGACGCGGACAAGCATATCCTGTTAGGCTATCGCGACCGGGATCTTTTTCTGCAGGATGATATGGCGCGGTACGGCGAGGTGTATATCGCCACGGAGGACGGCAGCGTGGGCGTACGGGGCAATGTGATGGACGCGCTGCGTGTTCATGAGCTTTCGGCGGATGTCATCATGGCCTGCGGTCCAATGCCGATGCTGCGTGCCATAAAGCAGTATGCGCAACAGCAGGGGATAGAGGCATATATTTCCCTGGAGGAGCGGATGGCCTGCGGCGTGGGCGCCTGTCTGGGCTGCGTGTGCAGGACGAAAAATGTGGATGCACATTCCCATGTGAATAATGCGCGCATCTGTACCGAGGGCCCGGTATTTGATGCGGGAGAGGTGGATATCTGATGAATACGAAAGTGACGATTGCAGGAGTTACGTTTAAGAATCCCGTTATGACGGCGTCAGGTACGTTCGGTTCGGGAATGGAATACAGTGATTTCGTGGATTTAAACCGTCTGGGTGCGGTTGTGACCAAGGGCGTTGCTAATGTGCCGTGGCCGGGCAATCCGACGCCACGTGTGGCGGAGACTTACGGAGGCATGCTCAATGCTATAGGACTTCAGAATCCGGGCATTGATGTTTTTGTGGAGCGAGATATCCCTTTTCTTAGACAGTATGATACGAGGATCATCGTTAATGTCTGCGGTAAGACGGTGGACGATTATCTGGAAGTGGTGGAGCGGCTCTCGGATCAGCCCGTGGATATGCTGGAGATCAATGTGTCCTGTCCGAATGTCAAGGAGGGCGCCATTGCTTTCGGCCAGGAAGCAGGCTGTTTGTATGATATTACTTCGCGGATCAAGAACAGGGCGAAGCAGCCGGTTATTATGAAGCTTAGCCCGAATGTCACGGACATTACGGAGATGGCAAAGGCGGCGGAAGCTGCGGGCGCAGACGCGCTGTCTCTCATCAATACGATCACAGGTATGAAGATCGATATTCACAGACGTAGGTTTGCACTGGCGAATAAGACGGGAGGGCTTTCCGGACCGGCGATCAAACCGGTGGCGGTCCGCATGGTATACCAGGCGGCGCATGCAGTGAAGATCCCCATTATTGGTATGGGCGGCATCGCCAATGCGGAGGACGCCGTAGAGTTTCTGCTTGCCGGGGCAAGCGCCGTGGCGGTGGGCGCCATGAATTTTGCCAATCCCTATGCGACTGCGGAGATCGTGGAGGGCATAGAAGCATATATGATGCGCTACGGCGTAGAAAACGTGGCGGATCTGACGGGCGCAGTCGTTGAATGACGGAAAATAAGACTCATATACAACCTTTGTGCGGCATACACTTATACTAAGTATACGCATGGAGGTTTATTTTTGTGGAATTAGTAAAAAAGAAGATACATATGGACCGGATCAGCAGCAGAGCCAGTACGCAGACAGTATTGGAAGAAGACGTGAATATTTCAGATAACAAACCCGACGCCAGCTATTTGTTAAACAGCAAAGGCGAAATTATCATGGAGGAGATACGGGCAGGCGAGAATGCGGTTAATCTGAGAGGGCGGCTGGTCGTTTCCATACTGTATCTGACAGATATGGAGGGAACCTGTGCCAGTATGGAAGCAGTCATTCCCTTCGAGGAAAAGGTCAATATGGACGGCGTAAGTAACGGCGATACCATACTGACAGACTGTACGATCGAAGATCTGACGGCGGGACTCATCAATTCCAGAAAACTCAGCGTGCAGGCAGTAGTGTGCTTTGAACTGGAAATGGAGGAACACGTTGAGCAGGATACGGCAGTGGACATCTATCATGATGAACCCGTGGAATATCGAAAGAGAGTTTTTCCCGTAGTGCAGCTTGTATTGCAGAAGAAAGACATTTTCCGCCTGAAAGAAGAGATGGAACTGTCGGGTAATCTGCCCAATGTATTTCAGACGATATGGCATCACATTACGTTTGACCATGTAGAGTTTAAGGCGCTGGAGGAAAAAATATCGATTCAGGGCGAGATGAAGGCTTTCTTCCTGTATGAAGGCGAGGGCGACAGTGACAGGACGCTCTGGTATGAGAATACCGTACCCTTCAGCGGTATCATTGAATGTCACGGCTGCCGGGAGAACATGATTCCCGACATCAGCTACAGCCTGGGGCAGTGCAATGTGGAGGTGCGGCAGGATTTTGACGGCGAAGAGAGAGTCTTCTGCATAGAACCGGTGCTCGACCTGGATATTCATCTGTATGAAGAGGAGAATATGGAGGTGCTTTCGGATATTTACGGCGTAGATAAAGAAATTGAAGCGCTGACTACGCAGGTGCAGCTTAAGAGCCTTCTTTTAAGCGGCAGCAGCAAATGTAAAATTGCGGAACATGTAAAAATACAAAATACGGAGATGCCGGTGTATCAGCTGATACATTCCGAGGGCGATATCCAAGTGGCGGAACAGAGCGTTGTTGAGAACGGCATCGCCATCACCGGAACATTGACCGTGACTACCCTGTACCTGTGCGGCAACGGCTCCAAGTCGATCTGCTCCACGAAGAATGAGATTCCCTTCCAGTATGTTGTGGAGGCGGATAACATTACACCCACCAGTATATTTAGATTGCATAACAGCGTGGAGCAGCTTACAGTGACAATGCTGGATAGCGGTGAGCTGGATGTGAAAGCCGCGCTGCAGTTTAAGGTGATCGTTTTTTCGGTACAGAAGAGCAGTCTGATCACGGATATCAAGGTGGAAGAACTGGATATCAATAAACTCAGCGAATTGCCGGGAATGGTCATCTATATCGCCGGTCAGGGCGACACGCTCTGGGATATCGGCAAGCGTTATTATGTGCCGATCGCACAGCTTATGGAAGTAAATGAGCTGGCGACCGAGGAGATCAGCGCCGGGGATAAGATACTGGTGGTAAAGGGAAGTATATAAGGTGATCATATACGGATTGTAAAACGGCGGAATTTTATATATACTATACTGTAGCTGACGGTTTACCTGTAGCATCAGGTAAAAATGAGGAACATAATGAGGAATTTTCAAATGGATAAGACACCGGTTTTAAAGAATAAGATATTTTTATACCTGACGGAGTTTTTCGCGGGTATGTCAGTAATGGCAGTGGAACTGGGCGCCAGCAGACTTCTGGCGCCTTATTTCAGTTCTTCGCAGATCGTGTGGACGATCATCATCGGCACGATCATGATCGCTATGGCGCTCGGCAATATATATGGCGGAAAAAGCGCGGATAAGAATCCGGATCCCGACAAGCTGTACGGAAGGATACTGATCGCGGCAATCTGGATCGCGGCTATTCCGGTAGCGGGCAAATATATTGTTCTAGGGATATCTGCGTTACTGATCTTCACGGTCAGCACCAATTTCCTGATATGGGCGGCTTTTGCCGCGTGCATGGTCATTTTTGTATTTCCGCTTTTTTTATTGGGAACCGTGACGCCGTCTCTCGCAAAATATTCAGTGGACAGTCTTGATGACAGCGGCAGAATTGTGGGGACGCTGGGCGCTTTCAATACTGTCGGAAGCATTATCGGTACGTTTGTGCCGACCTTTATCTCCATACCGGCAGTCGGCACTTCCGTTACTTTTCTGATCTTTGCGGGTATACTGCTGGCGCTGTCTGTGGTGTATTTTATCAGTGGAAAAAGAGGGACGGTCAGGAGCGCCGCGGCGGTCATTCTTTTTATCCTCTGCTGTGCGGCAGGCAGGTCCGACAGCTTTGCTTTCTGGGAACAGGATTTAACCTACGAGGGTGAGTCAGTCTATAATTATCTCCAGGTAAAAGAAAACAGCAGGAGCGTCATCCTGTCAACGAACGTCCTGTTCGGTGTGCAGTCTATGCTGATGAAGGAAGACGGGCTGACGGGTATGTATTATGACTATGCGATGGCGGCGCCGTTAATGACCGGCCGGGACAAGCCGGGCGACTGTAGCGTGCTGATCCTCGGAATGGGAACGGGGACCTATGCGCATCAGTGCCGTAATTATTATGGAGATATGGAAATAGAGGGCGTAGAGATCGATGAGAAGATAACGGCGCTTGCAAGAGAGTATTTTGAACTGCCCCGGGATGTAAAAGTGACGACTTATGACGGGCGGGCCTATCTGAATGCGATAGACAGTAAATACGATGTGATCATGGTGGACGCCTACCAGGATATTACGATTCCGTTTCAGATGTCTTCCGTGGAGTTTTTTACATTGGTTAAAGAACATTTAAACGATGGCGGTGTGATGGTTGTCAATATGAATATGCGCGGCAGCAGCGAAGGCAGCATCAACCAGTATCTTGCCGACACGATAAGCAGTGTGTTTGATGAGGTCTGCACGGTGGATGTAAAGGGCTCCACGAACCGGGAATTGTTTGCCTCGGATAATCCGCAGATGCTTCTGAATCTTGCGTCAAACCGGGAGAAGATCGCGGATGAGGATCTGGCGTCGATGATGGCGCAGGTATCCGACAATATGACCGCATACGAGGCGGGGAACTACATCATGACCGATGACAAGGCGCCGGTGGAGCTTCTGGGGATGCGTGTGATCGATGAACTGATCCGCGATGAAGTGTCGTATTATAAGAGGATTTATGAAGAAAAAGGCGTACAGGGCGTTATAGACGCCCTGTAGCGGGATTTTTCTATAATGATACTTCCATTTTTGCTGCGGACGGAGTCAAAACCGTGTCGTTTCCGTCGATCTGAAGGGAAGCGCCGTCTGCGGCTTTTGCTGTAATATTGACGAGGCGTACCGTGTAAGGCTTGCCGGTGCCATCTGCCTGAATCGTAATGCGGTCGCCTTCCTTTACGACAGATACATGAAGCTCTGCATTCTGGTCCATGCCGTAGACAACGGTACTGATTGTTTGACCGTCAACCGGAGCATATACATTCAGCTGTACGTTGTCTGCATAGTCATAGTCCGGTCTGTCGTCATGGGCGCCCATCGCCACGATAGAATTCTCGCGGACCATCAGAGGCAGGTGCAGATAGTCATATTTTTTCTCGATCCATACGCCGCCCTGTATCACTTCTTTGGTGAAGAAATCCGTCCAGACGCCTTTGGGAAGATAGAAAGAACCGATGTTTTCATCGTTAAAAATAGGGGCAACCAGCAGATTGTCTCCTAACATATACTGCTTGTCGAGATAACCGCAGTTCCGGTCATCGGTAAACTCCAGCACCATACTGCGCATCGTAGGTACGCCCGAATGTGATGTTTCAACGGATGTCTTGTACAGATAAGGCATCAGGGAGGCTTTTAAACGGGTGAAGGTACGTACCACATCAACCGCTTCTTCGTCATATACCCACGGTACACGGTAAGAACTGCTTCCGTGTAGTCTGCTGTGGGAGGACAGCAGGCCGAAAGCAACCCATCTCTTGTAGACGTCGGCCGTGGAGGTGTTCTCGAATCCGCCGATGTCGTGCGCCCAAAAGCCGAAGCCTGACATCAGCAGGGAAAGACCGCCGCGCAGACTCTCTTCCATAGATTCATAGTCGGACCAGCAGTCGCCGCCCCAGTGCACGGGGAATTTCTGACCTCCCACAGTAGCGGAGCGCGCAAACAGCACCGCTTCACCTTTGCCGCGTTCTTCTTCCAGCAGATCGTAAACCGTTTTGTTATAAAGGTATGTGTAATAGTTGTGCATCTTCTCCGGATCAGAACCGTCATAGTATACACAGTTGACGGGAATACGCTCGCCAAAGTCTGTTTTGAAACAGTCAACACCCATTTTAAGAAGGCGGCGAAGCCCGTCCTGATACCATTTACAGGCATCGGGATTAGTGAAGTCTACAAGAGCCATGCCGGGCTGCCACATATCCCACTGCCATACGTCGCCGTTAGGACGCCTGATAAAGTAACCTTTTTCCATGCCTTCCGCAAATAGAACAGATTCTTGACCGATATACGGATTGATCCAGACGCAGATATTGAGCCCCTTGGCTTTGATACGGGACAGAAGCCCGGCAGGGTCGGGGAAGACGTCTGCATCCCAGACAAAGTCGGTCCAGTGGAAGCCTTTCATCCAGAAACAGTCAAAATGGAAGGTGCGCAGCGGAATGCCGCGGTTTAACATACCGTCGATAAAGCTCATGACGGTAGCTTCGTCGTAGTCGGTCGTAAAAGACGTGGAAAGCCATAGACCGAAAGTCCAGGGGGCCGGAAGAGATGGCTTGCCCGTCAGGTCAGTATAGCGCGTCAGAACCTCCTTCATCGTGGGACCGCTGAAGAAGAAGTAGTCCAGATGACCGCCCTTCACACAGAAAGCAGCTTTCGTTACATTCTCCGTTGCAAATTCAAAAGAAACGCGCTCAGGGTGATTGACCAGAACACCGTAACCTCTGTTGGAAATATAAAAAGGAATATTCTTATAGGACTGCTCAGTACTTGTACCGCCGTCCTCATTGTATATCTCAACAGTCTGACCGTTCTTGACAAAAGGCGTGAAACGTTCGCCGGTGCCGTAGAGCAGCTCGCCTACGCCGATGGAAAGCTGCTGGCGCATATAAGTATCGTGTAAGTCTCCATCCAGGTCATAGCAGTCGCCTGTCCAGTTTGTCTTGATCATGGCGAGATCTCTGTCCGCACTCTGGGTTATCATCCTGCCATTTTGCAGATAACGCATATGCCAGTTTTTCTTACCGATCTCCAGAGAGAGGGAACCGCTTGTTACAGTCAGCGTATCTTCCGTATCCTCTACCTGCAATTTCACAGGGGTGTCCAGATTCAGGTCAAACGAAGGCCCTTTCCGGAGAGCGCCCATATAGTGATCGGTCTGTACACGGATCACGTCCGGCGTGGGAGATGTGATGCGCAGCGTGAGATTGGCGCCGCCCAGCATATCGCCGCGCTCTATGATTTTATGCGCCGGCGCGCAGATTCTCACCTCTGTATCTGTAATCTGCGCCTCGAAGACTTCCTGGGGAGAAAAACGAGCCACACCTTCTTTTAAAAGCCAGCAACCGTTGTTAAATTTCATACTGTTCCTCCATTTACTTTAATGATGTATGTCTTTACAAAGATAAAAATAACTGTATGCAATTTCCAATTTCTATACTATTATAAAAGTATTAAAAAATAAAGTATATTTTAAGATGAGATTCCTAAAAGGGAAGGAAAAGAAGCAGACGGTATTTTGAACGGGTTATGCGTAAATAATGTCGGAAAACAGAGGGGAGTGTGCAGAAAATATGCAGTTTGAACATTACAGATACAGGAATTTGCCGATACCGGGCGGCGGTTATGTCACAGGCTTTATCTTCCACAGGAAGGCGAAAGATGTGTTCTATATCAGAACGGATATCGGCGGTGTTTACCGTTTTGACAGGAGCAGGGAAAGATGGGTCAGCCTGATGGACCATGTGTCGATGGACGATATCAGTGAAACATTTCCGATCGCGGTAGCGCTTGATGACAGATATCCGGAAAGACTCTATATTGCGTGCGGCATCAATAAAGCGGGCGCGGGCAGGATCATTGTGTCGGATGATTACGGAGCGCATTTTGTCTGTCATGATTTTCCGATCCTGATTCATGGCAATCTGAACGGGCGGGGTACGGCGGACAGGCTGGTGGTAGACAGGAAGGACAGCAACAGGCTGTACTATGCGAGCCAGCAGGAGGGTTTGTGGGTCAGTCAGGACCGGGGCGCGCACTGGAATAAATGTACCGCGTGCCCGGAAGAATATCTGACCTTTGCGGGGATGAGCGATGATGGCAGCGCCTTGTTTATCGGCAGCGCGGGCGTGACAGGCAGGCGCAGCGAGCATTTAAGGGGACACAGCCTGTATGTGTCCTATGACGGCGGCACAATGTTTGAGAAACTATGGCAGCCGGAGGATAACGAAATAGAGGGCGTAAAACTGGCGGGACTGGTTGCACAGCGTTACGCTATGGACGACCGGTATCTGTACGTTACCTTCTCCGTGATGGGAAGAAATGCGTATGTGCTGGAAAATGGATACAGCTGCGATGGGGGCAGTGTGATTGGCGGGCGTATAGTGCGCTATCCGGTCATGTATGGGAAGACTGGCTCATCCGCGCAGAGAGATGAGGACGAGTCCGGAGACAGTCTGTATCGGGACGGACAGCGGCAGAGCGGCGGTATCCGGTTCGGCCAGGGAGAGGATATCACGCCGATACCGCAAGGGGTAGCCGGCCGTCCGACCGACATGCTGCTGGAACACGGATTTGGCGGTATCGACGCCGCAGCGACTGTACCGGGGCTTCTTGTGTGCTCCACCATCAGTAAAGAGGACGGTGACAGCGTATACCGCTCTTTTGATTATGGGCAGACCTGGGAGGAAATACTGTATGATCTGGAAGTGGGGGAGCTGGCGTTCAGGACCTCTTACATGAAGCCTTGTTACAACGGCGGGCATTCTATTATCCACTGGCTGAGTGATATGAAGATCAATCCCTTTGATGAGAATGAAGCGTGGTTTAATACGGGAACGGGCGTGTTCCGCACCGTAAATCTGACGGGAGAAAAGGTCATCTTCAGTGACTGGTGCGACGGTCTGGAGGAGACGGTGCATTTGAATGTGTACAGTCCGCCGTCGGGTGATGTGCAGCTTATTGATATACTGGGCGATCTGGGCGGCTTTGCATTTCGCAGGCTTGATTCGCCCTGTGATAATTCGTTTGACGATGCGGAGGGCAACCGGTATATCACCTGTATCAATGCGGACTATTCCGATGCCAATCCGAATTGCGTGGTGGTCACGCCGAGAGGCAACTGGAAAGGCAAGACCAAAGGCGGGCTGATCCTGTCGAAAGATCAGTGTAAGACATTTGAGAGGCTGCCTATGCCTTTCGGAATTACTTCGAAGCTGGACGCAGCGCTGCGCGCCATTGAGCAGCCCAATGTGAACAGCGGATGGGTAGCGCTGTCCCCGGATGAAAGTACGATCGTCTGGTCGGTAGCGGAAGGAATACGGCTTCCGGTGGATATGGTCGTGGTGAGCAAGGACGGGGGCCGTTCCTTCCGGCAGGTCCGGGTCACGGACTTACAGGGGGATCCTGTAACGGAAGGCGGTATGAAGGTTTTCTCTGACCGGATGGACAGCAGCCTTTTCTACGGGTTTGGAGAGCATGCGGAATTCTATGTGAGTGTCGACGGCGGACTCACTTATACACAGCGGCGGCTTCCGCAGGATTTTCCCGATGAGAACCTGGCGCTCATCGACTGCGCCAGCAAGGTGGAGGTGCGGGGAGAGTGCGGCAGACAGGGCATATTCTATATGGCGTTAAAGGAGGGTGGCCTCTGGAAGCTTCACTATGATAAGTTCAGCGACAGTGTGCATACCTTAAGACTGAGTGCGCCCGGGGACATCTTCTATCGTGTGGGACTCGGCATAGGACGTCCGGGCGGAGATTATGCGGCAGAGAATAAAGCAGTCTATACGGCCGCGGTCATCGGAGGAGCTTACGGGTTTTACCGCTCTGTGGACGATGGGCAAACATATGTCCGTCTGAATGCGGATAACCAGATGTACGGCGAGATCAACAGTATAGACGGAGACAGCAGGGTGTACGGACGTTTCTATATCGGCACCGGAAGCCGGGGCGTACTGTATGGTGAGCCGCAGATATAGGACGATCTTACGGAATAAATTATTCTACAGCTACCTTGATCATTACCGGCATATCGCTGTGTACGCCGTGTGCGGTGATGTGAAGCCCTTCCGTATCGCACGACCACTCAGGCGTTGTGCCAAAGCCGGGCAGCGTGACGTTTTTAATAATACCGTGAAAAGCGGGTTTGTTGGCATCCTTCGACTCGGAGAGAGAACGGATCACTATGTGTCCGTCTTCCGGATAATTTAAACAGAAAGCATAGATGCAACCGTGCCCTGCCGTAAACCGGAAGTCTTCGCTCGTGTAGGACGTAGCGGCGCCATCGCTGAACTGTCCCTCGACTTCGGCGGTGGGGCCTTCGCCGGAATACCGCCAGGGTTTGCTGTCATATATTGCCTCCCCGTTTATTCGAAGCCAGTCGCCCATATCTTTAAGGATCGCAAGGTCCTCGCCGGCAAAGGAACCGTCCGCTTTGGGACCTACATTGAGAAGCAGATTGCCGTTCTTGCTGACCACGTCTATCAGATAGCAGATCAGTTCCCGGCTGCTCTTGTAAGCCAGCGAAGTGGTATGGCACCAGGAGTTGCGCGCGACTGCCGTGTCCGTCTGCCAGTGGTAAGGTTTGCAATCTGCGAATTTGCCCCGCTCTACATCGACGATAGCGCTGCCGAACGCCATCGCATCGTGCTTGTAACAGATGGCGGCTGGAAATCCCAGCTGGGCGCCGCGGTTATAGTAGTAAGCGGCGATCTTGCGCAGAAAGGGTTTGTAAGCTTCATGCTGGATCCACCAGTCGAAGTAGAGGATCGCCGGCTGATAGCGGTCGATGATCTCGCAGGTACGGCACAGCCAGTCCTCAAGAAATTCTTTACTGGGATGCGGTTTTGCATGAAGATCCTGAAAATCGGGCTGCTGCTTTTCCGATGGCCAGTAAAAATCGCCACAGTGCAGAGGCTCTTTGATGTCGCTTTCAAATTCTTTGCCAACGCCCATAAACCAGTGATGCTCCGCCCGGTGCGTGGACGTGCAGAATACCAGCCCTTTCTTTTCAAATGCGGCCTTTAATTCGCCGATGATATCCCGTTTAGGGCCCATCTGTGCGGCATTATATGCGGAGAAGCTGCTTTCATACATCTGGAAACCGTCATGGTGCTCTGCCACCGGGACAACATACTTTGCACCGGCTGCGGCGAAGGTATCCGCCCAGTAGCCGGGATCGAATTTATCCGCCGTAAAAAGCGGGATAAAATCTTTATAGCCGAAATCTTTATGTGGGCCGTATGTTTTGATATGGTGCTGATATTCGGGAGAACCTTGCACATACATGTTTCTTGAGTACCATTCGTTGTTGAAAGCGGGTACGCTGTAGAGTCCCCAGTGGATAAAAATACCGAACTTCGCTTTCTCGAACCAGCGGGGCATCTCAAAGTCTGTGAGGGACGCCCAGTCGTCCTTGTAGGGTCCTCTGGCGATCACTTCATCGATCTGTGCAAGATATTGCTTTTTATCAGTTATTTTCATACGGCGCGTCCTTTCCCTTATAATATTTGAAGGCTGCAGCATCTGCAGTTTTAAATATACTATAGCAGACCGGTTTAAACGTTTCAATATGCAAAAAATATGAAAAGGCAGCACAAAAAGTTATGAAAAGGCAGCCGGGAGATTCCCTGTACGGCAGACATGTGTTAAAATAAGATCGTGCAGAACACAAGCTGTACTTAAGTGCGGATATGATTACGGAGGTGTGCCCATGAATCGGAATAAATTAAGACGGATACAGGAAATATTGCAGGAGATGACGGACAAGGCGTATGTGTCCGGCGTAAGCTGTCTGGTAATACAGCAGGGCGAAGAACAGTGCTATTATGAAGCCGGCTATCGGGATATCATGGCAGAGCTTAAAATGACGCGAGATACGATACACCGGTTGTATTCCATGTCCAAGCCTGTCACGTCGGCGGCGGTAATGATCTTGCTGGAGGAGGGAAAGCTGGATCTGCTCGACCCGATATCCGAATACCTGCCCGGTTTCCGGAACCAGTATGTGATAGACCGGGGCGTTATCGTGCCTGTAAAGCAGCCTGTGACAGTACAGCACCTGCTCAATATGACTTCGGGAGTGGCATATCCGGGAGAGGGTAATCCCGCAGAGATCAGGAGCGAGCGGCTGATTGAGGAAGTAAAGAGCAGAATGTTCACGAAGGAAGCCCTGACAACCGTGGAGATCGCCAACAGGGCCGGTAAACTGCCGCTTGCCTTTATGCCGGGGACCACATGGCAGTACGGCTTTTCGGCGGATATACTCGGCGCGGTCGTAGAGACGGTATCGGGAAAGCGTTTCGGGGAGTTCCTTGCGGAACGTATTTTTGAACCGCTGGGAATGCGGGATACGGCGTTCTATGTACCGGGGGACAAGCAGAGCCGACTGGCTAAAGTGTATCGGGACGGGGAGCATGGACTGGTCGAAGAGACAGGATATAATCTCGCCATACAGAATAAGATGGAATTGCCGCCTGCGTTTGAGTCGGGCGGTGCGGGACTCTGCTCCACGATAGACGATTACGCGCGTTTTGCCCGGATGCTGATGAACCGCGGTGAATACGGCGGGGCGCGCATTCTTTCACCCCGGACGGTGGATTTCATGACAACGGCGCACGTTACGCCCGCGCAGCAGAAGGGCGTGGAGACGTGGGAATCGCTGGCAGGTTATACTTACGGCAATCTGATGCGTATCATGACCGATCCCGGTGCGGCCGTAGGAATGGGCAGCACAGGCGAGTACGGATGGGACGGCTGGCTTGGCACTTATATGATGAACGATCCGGCACATGGACTGACCCTGCTGATCATGCATCAGAAGGTTGATTCCGGCACAACGGCGTACACCAGAAAAATAAGGAATGTCATGTTCGCAGCGCTGGATGATTAGACGCACGGTAATTTTGTCTGCGTAGGTCCCTGACGGCAGGATAGATATAAAGGAAGCCGGAGCGTATGCCCCGGCTTCTTTTAGCTAAGTAGGATAATATGATAATACAGACTAGTTTGACGTTGTAAGTCCGGCCTCCTCAGCCAGCTTGTCAAACTTTTGCATTACAGCATCATAGGTCCTCTGGGAGATATCAGGCAGTTGACCGCCCCATGTATCTTCCGCCGCTTTGTAGCCCTTTTTGAATGCTTCGCGCATCTCCTCGATCTTGTCCGGATCGCCGCCTGTAAGCGCGGTTGCGAAGTCAATGATTCTGTCGGATGTCTGCTCAACACCCCAGTAACCATCCTCTGCAATATCTTTCTGTGCCTGCGCCTGCGTAGCAGCGTCCACGGTAAAGTTGCCGCCTGCCAGGAACGACCAAATACCGTTTGCGGTATTGTAAGTCTGTCCCTGTTTGCCCATCAGCTGCTGTACAATATTCTGTAACTGCTGTGCATGAGCCTCAGCATCTGCTTTCAGCTTATTGACTAAGTTAGTGTTCTGTGTGTAGGTCTTCTGGGCTGCTGCGGTATCTGATTTCTGTGAAGCCTCATAGATAACGCCCTTATCGTTCTTATCTTCGGAAGAGTTAGTCTTCGTGGTATCTTCTTCAGCCGCTTTTGTGGAAACGTTCTGGTTTACCGTGTAGGCTTCGTAAGTATTTGCAGCACCTGTAACTCCGTTTACGCTCATTGGTATCCCTCCTTGGAATGTGTTATTTTATGTTTACGGTTACAATATGGGGATAACTCTCCACATCTGCTTATTATATCGTACCATATCTTTGGAAAAATTAGGAGTTTTTTTAAAATTTTTTATATAATTTATTACAAAAACAGCCATGCTCGTGACAAAATAGGAATGGGACTGGGAAAGAATAAAAAAATATATTAAAATGTAAAATACGGGAACAGATAAAAAGAAACGGAGAGACCGAATGATACAACGACAGACACCGAAGTACGACAGCTTGCGGGACTATATCAAATCGGAAGATGACGGAAAGGAATTATTCGATATCAAAGAACAGTTTGACGAGGCGCTCTGGTGCGCAAATCTGGAGAGGCTGATCGACAGCGACAGGGCATCGCGCAGAAATGACGAGGAATTTTACAGAAACCGCATTGCTGAAATGAGGCCGTTAAACGGTAATACGGCGCTTATCAATATACTCAATTACAAAGGATTACCGAAGTTCTGCGATTATGACTGTGACGGCACGATCAGAAAGAATTATTTAAGACAGGGTTATTATTCATGGTTTGCGCGGGAAATATATAGGACGCTGTGGAAATGGGAGGATTTGTGCGAGGTAAAAGACGTAGAATTCCGTTTCGCAACGATCAGGCAGTTCGGTCCATCCTGCTACGGAGGCGGCGTGAGCATGGGCCCGGACACCATGAATTCCTTCTGGATAACGTTCAGCGCTTATCTGATCTTAAACCACAGCGACATATATAAATGGAATAATTTTAAGAATACTGTGATGTTCCGCGACGGAGAAAACGGCAGACAGCGCGACAGGGCGGGACGGATCAAAGAGCTGGTCGAGAACGACAAAAACCATGTCGGAAGCGACAGTGTGACAGAGTTTGCCGCGCTGGTGCATACGGTGGGCAACATGGCGCTTGTGCCTGCCAGATATAACGGCTACCGGGGGACGCATCCGTGTCTGAAGGATTACTTTGATCTGTCGCTCGACAATCTAAGGCACGACTGGGACGGCAATCACCTGTTCGGCACTGATGACGGGACAAGAGAGAGCAATTTCATACAATACGTCAACACTTTCTTTCTGTGGGACTATGTGGACAGCAATTATGAGGCGGTGCCTCTTTGCACATCCCACCAAAAGCAGTTTGAGATACAGCGTAAGACGAAGGAGCTTTACCCGAAGAACGCGCTGCCGGTACGTGAGGAGATCGATGAGCTGTGTGAAAATATTAATGTCAGGATCAAACGGCGGAGCCTCTTTATGATCGCGATGTTTCGCATCGTATTCGGCATCGATTCCAAAGGGAAAGAGGCAAAACTGCGCTATACATACCGGGGCAGATACTGTGATGAGTGGTCGGACTGGAATGTATCGGATATTTATAAGAAGATCATGCAGGAAGTGTTTCTGGCTGACGATTCCGGCGGTAAAGATGCGCGAGGCTGCAGAAAATTGTATTCCGGTTATGAGGAAGTGATTGCACGGATACGGGAAGCCGCTGCGGATACCGAAGATGCATGGCTGGTGGAGGATATTATGGGTGCGCTTGCTTTTAATTAAGAGAAACATAGGTTTTTATTAAGAAAGAGTACCGCCCCGGTTGACGAAACCATAGGGATTGTATATAATTAAGTACAATTCCTGATTGTATACAAAGTACAATTCAAAACATTTAGTCCGCAGATGGGCTGGTATATATAAAAATTTTCGGAGGCGTTCATGGAACGGGTCATCCAGAAAGCATATGCAAAAATCAATATTGGGCTGGACGTTCTGCGCCGGAGAGAAGACGGTTATCATGAGCTGAAGATGATCATGCAGACGGTGGATATCTGCGATGATCTTATTATCGAGAAGACGGCGGATCCGGGTATCCTTATCCGGACAGACTGCATGGATATTCCCACAGACGGCAGTAATCTAATCTGCAAAGCGGCCAGGCTCCTTTTGGAAGAAAAGGGCATAGAGGCGGGGGTCAGGATCGTGCTGACCAAGCGGATTCCCGTTGCCGCAGGCATGGCGGGAGGAAGCAGTGATGCGGCTGCAGCTATGCGGGGCGTCAACGAGCTGTTTGACATGGGATATTCCGTACAGGAACTGCAGACACTGGGCTTGAAGCTCGGGGCAGATATTCCGTACTGTCTTGTGGGCGGTACGATGCTGTCACAGGGGATCGGCGAGATCCTGACTCCGTTACCGCCGCCGCCGGATTGTCTTCTGGTAGTGGCGAAACCGGACATAAACGTATCGACGGCATTTGTGTACGGTCATCTTCGCGTTAGCGAGCTGGACGCCCATCCCGATATTGACGGCATGGTGCGGGCGCTTTATGAAGGCAGTCTTAACGGTATTGCGTCCAGACTTGGCAATGTACTTGAGACGGTCACAGTCAGGGAATATCCGGTTATCCAGGAGATCAAAGAACTGTTTTGCAGGATGGGGGCTAAGAACGCGCTGATGAGCGGCAGCGGTCCGTCTGTGTTCGGCATCTTCACCGACAGAGAGAGCGCGGAGCAGGCGGCGCGCGCCACAGAACAAAGAGGACTTGCCCGACAGATCTATGTGACGGCTTTTAAGCAGGATATTATGCAGTAAGGATAAATTTTCAAGAGAAAGGTAAGGTTTGTATGGGAGATAACTTTAACATGTCAATGGATGAATTTCTTCCCTTGCGGGACGTGGTGTTTAACACGCTGCGCAAAGCAATCCTTACGGGAGAACTGAAACCCGGTGAACGTCTCATGGAGATCCATCTTGCCAATCGGCTGGGCGTCAGCAGGACACCGATCAGGGAGGCGATCCGTAAGCTGGAGCTGGAGGGCCTGGTGATCATGATCCCGCGCCGCGGTGCGGAGGTGGCGCAGATCACGGAGAAGAGCCTAAAGGACGTGCTGGAAGTGCGGCGCGCGCTGGATGCTCTGTGTGTGGAGCTTGCCTGTGACCGGATCACAGAGGAAGAAGAAGTGCTGCTTAAGGAGGCCTGTGATGCGTTTGAGCGTGCGACAACGACCAGGGACGCAACCGTTATTGCCAGGGCTGATGTGGCGTTTCACGATATTATAGTGCAGGCGACAGGAAATCAAAGACTGATACAGCTGATCAATAACCTGTCCGAGCAGATGTACCGGTATCGTTTTGAATATATTAAAGATGAAAACCGGCATGACAGCCTGGTGAACGAGCATAGAATCATATATGAGAGCATTGTCAGACGGGATAAAAAGAAGGCGGCAGAAACCGCCAGGCTTCATATTGACAACCAGGAAAATTCGATCATCAGGCAGATATGTCTGGAACAGCAGCAGTCGGCGGCGAAGAAGACCAGGTCTGAGAAAGAACACAAAACCGGGGGATGAAAAAAGAATCCTGGAAGGATAAGTATACAGAACCAAATTACGGTTACACTTCTTAACAGGAAAAGACATGCCGGATCACAGGGCATGGGACATTAAGGAGTGTAGTGTGATGTATGGAATGCGGGACGTTATAGAAAAGATAGCAGCGCCGGTAAGGACGACGGGGAAAATGATACGGCAAATCTGCCGTGACGGATATTATGGTCTCCGCCTCCGCACACTGATGACAGGCGTGCTTGCGCTTGCATGGTGGGGCATCCTGTATCCGGAGCTGTGTTTTACCGACGGCACATATGAGAAAGTGACCGCCTCGGAAGAACTGGCGGACGAAGCGGAGAATGAAAACAGACGGGACGATTCCGGGGCGGACGGCGAAGCTGAACGTGAAGAAGCATATGACGGCAGCGCCGATATCCTGCGGGCAAAGCCCGGGGAGATCGTAATAAAGAGCAGGCTTTTGGAATGGCTGGCGCAGAAAATAAAATAGCAAAGCAGCAATACGGAACAAGATGGAAAGAAAAAGAGCAGGAAACAGTATAGTATGAGTGAGCGTGAAGAATTGTGTAACAGACCTGTCGGCGTCTTTGATTCGGGAGTGGGTGGACTGACTGTGGCAAGAGAGATCATGAGGCAGCTTCCCAATGAGCGGATCGTATATTTTGGCGATACGGCGCGGGTGCCTTACGGCAGTAAATCCAGGGATACGGTGACAAAATATTCCAGGCAGATCGTCCGTTTCCTCCAGACGCAGGACGTCAAAGCGATCGTGGTGGCTTGTAATACCGCCAGCGCATACGCTCTTGACGAACTGGAAAACGAGGTGGACATACCGATCATCGGCGTGGTCAAGCCGGGAGCCAGGGCGGCGATCGAAGCGACCAGAAACGGCAAGATCGGGGTGATCGCCACAGAGGCGACTGTGAGCAGCGGAATATATAGCAGATACATAAATGAGAACGATAAGAATGTCACGGTGCTTAGTAAGGCGTGTCCCCTTTTTGTGCCGCTGGTGGAAGAAGGATTGTGGGAGGATCCCGTGACTGACGAGATAGCGGAACGGTATCTGGCGGAGTTGATCGATGTCGGGATTGATACGCTGATCTTAGGATGTACGCATTATCCGATGATACGCTCCACGATCGGAAGAACTATGGGTGAGAGCGTGACGCTGGTCAATCCGGCGTACGAGACGGCACGGGAACTAAAACAGCTTTTACATGACAGCGGGTTGGAGAGTGATCACAGACCGGGACTCGGAACGGAGCTGTACAGGTTTTTTGTGAGCGATGCGGCAGATAAATTTCAGAAGTTCGCCAATTCGATCCTGACCTACGGGATACTGTCTGCCAAAGTGATCGCCATAGACGAGTACTAAAAACGGCCGGAACGGCGGCAGCTAGACGCAGAGCATCATTGGAATCACAGGAAAGCAGGAAGGATATACATATGACGCAGGAAGTATTGCTTACGCTTCAGGGGCTGCAGTTTGACCAGCGGGAGGAAGACGCCGATAAGATCGAGACGGTGACGGCCGGCAGTTACTATAAGAGAAACGGCAAACATTATGTGGTCTATGAAGAGATCACGGAAGGATTTGAACAGCCCACCAGGAACAGGTTAAAGTTTGGAGATAATGTGCTGGAGCTGTCACGTCACGGGCTGATCAACATGCATATGGTTTTTCAGGAGAATAAAAAGAACCTGACAAATTACAGTACGCCGTTCGGCCAGATACTGATCGGAATCGATACCAGGAAAGTAAAGATAAGCGAACAGGAAGATAATATTGTGGTGGATGTGGATTATTCGCTGGATGTCAATTATGAATACCTGTCAGACTGTCATATCAGGATCGATATTCTCTCCAAAGAAAAATTCAAACAACAAGGCGGCTTTTCCTTAAACTGAATATTTAAGGACTGCCGCCTTTTACTGATCTGCTGTTTATCCGGACGGGTTATGCGCGATCGGTTCTGTCGCGCACTTGGTTATTTGACAGGCTTTGCGCCTGCCTTTTCCTGCGCCCGTTCGATTAACTGCTTAAATTTGCTCTTTTTCTTCTGCTCGGTAACGATCGGTTTGCCGTGCAAACCTTTCACTTCCGTAATATAAATACCGCTCACCGCTGCTTTTACTTCTTTTTTGACCGGTACAGCATCGAAAATCTTCTCATCGCAGATCAAAGACATTACCTGGGGACCGACCTTCGCCTTAACGATGGGAAGCTTGGAACCGCGCAGCCATTTCGGAGTCTGGTCTATAATGGCTTGCGGAAGTCCCGCATCCCGCAGTTTCATCCGCTTTTTATCTATGATCAGCATGGAGAACGTCTGTTTTACGGCATCGATCTGTGCCTGCTGTTCACTCTGCTTTTTCTGCGCCTTTTTTCCAAGAAAATAAAGTGCGACTACGACAAGGATCAGAATTGCAGCAATAATCAACAAAACAATCGCTAATTTGCTCATTAGGCTACCTCCGGAACTATTTGTTGCATGTACAGGATATTTTATCATTGATTTGCGCTTTTATCAAGAATATTTTAGTGGTATAATCGGCAA
>CANQNN010000011.1 GCA_947625205.1 uncultured Lachnospiraceae bacterium
TATACAGCGTCACAGAGGGAAGCCATGAAATATGCGGAAGTGCTGCATGGCAGCATAGCAGAGGGCTCCACAGTGCGCAAGATCCTCGCGATCCGGGAGCAGATCGGGAATCTTTAACTTGTAAAAAGAGAATAGCAGTTGTATGATCAAGAAAACAGGTCTAAGATCATCTTTCTTTAGGAACAATCTTTTTCATGTCAACTGACAATTCGTTTACTTCATCATTACTGTCGGGGTCATTATGGACAAGCACCTGAATTATGATATAATAAAACTATACTATCTTATGTTTCATGGTATTGGTCGACTTAGGAGGAGCAGGATATGCTTTATTGTGTAATGTATCATTATGTGCGAGATTTGGCATACAGCAGATATCCGAAGATGAAGGCGATGGATATTAATTTGTTTCGCCGCCAGATAGCGTTTTTGAAAGAACAATTTCAATTTGTTACAATGGAACAAGTTTTGGATGCCATTGACGGACACACTGAACTGCCGGATAGAGCAGTGCTTCTTACATTTGATGATGGGTATATTGATTGTTATACTTATGCATTCCCGATTTTGGAGGAAGCAGGTATACAGGGGACTTTTTTTATTCCTGCGAAAACGCTTGTCACTCATGAACTTTTGGATGTAAATAAACTGCATCTTATTCTGGCTGCTGCAGATGAGGATGCGCTGTTAAAGGATGTATTTGAACGGCTGGATTTTTATCGCGCGAGGGGGGGGGAGTATCCGGACAATGCAATCCTGTGGCAGAAGTATAGCGGTTTAAATCGTTATGATACAGAGAAAATAAGTTTTATGAAACGCATTTTACAAACTGTACTGCCGGAAAATGTAAGAAAGAGCATTACGAGCGATTTGTTTGAACGATATGTAGGCGTGACGGAAGCACAGATGTCACAGGAATTATATTTGACACCGGAACAGATCCGCGTGATGCGGCGTCATGGGATGTACTTCGGATTGCATGGCTATGATCATTACTGGCTGGGAGATTTGACGAAGAAACAGATGCAGGAGGATATTTCCAGAGGATTACAGATTTTGAGCCGGGAAGGCGTATTGGATTCCGACTGTTGGGTGATGAGTTATCCTTATCAGAGCTATAATGCGGAAGTGCTGAGTTATATTAGGCAGAAAGGATGTAAGGCGGGTTTTACGGAAGAAGTCAGAACGGCAAATCTTACGAAAGATAATCCCTATCTGCTGCCGAGATTTGATTGCAATGATTTGCCGCCCAAAAACGAAAATTTTTTATGCCAGTAGGAGAAGATATGGATAACAGACGACTTGCACAGGTTGCTGCAATGTATGAAAAGCGGTATGAGATACGTTTTTGCAGAAAGGAAGAGGCCGACGTATTGATGGCATTTCTTGACCGGTATTGGAAAAAAGGACATATTCTATCTAAGAATAAACGGTTGTTGGACTGGCAGTATCTGGATGAACGTTATGAACGGTATAATTTTATTCTGGCTGTCTGCAGAGAGGATGGAGAGATCCATGGTATTATGGGATTCATACCTACGGATCTGTTTGATGCTGAGATTGCGACGCCGATGAGGTGGGGAGCAATCTGGAAAGTGCGGGAGGATGTCGCCACAAAAGGCTTGGGATTGGCGATGAAATTTTATATGTATCAATATGCTCCAGCCCCCTATGCGGGTGGGATAGGTCTGTCTGCTTATTCAAAATCCATCAACGCAAAGCTGGGAGAGGAGATGGGCGTTTTAAAGCATTATTATATGATCAACAACGAAAAGAAGGAGTTTTGTCTCATTAAAAACCTGACGTCCTGCTGTCAAATACCGGTCAGGGCAGACGGCCCGGCTTTTCTGGAAACAGACGAACAGAGTTTTTCAAATCATGAACGGGATTATGCGCAATATCTGTTGCCATATAAATCCACACGGTATTATATTAATCGTTATTTTCGTCATCCGATGTATCAATATCATTGCGGAAGTTTGCAAAATGAACGGGGTGAGAACGCTTTTTTGTTTTATAGACTTTGCTGTCACGATGCTGCGCGATGCATTATGGTGGTAGATTTTATAGGGCAGGAGTCCGCATTGCAAGGGGCAGAAAGCGCCTTTGCCAAATTATTGGTGCAATATGATGCAGAATACCTGTCTTTTTATGAATATGGTATGGATGATGCTGTCTTAACAGCTGCTGGCCTGTCGCTGAAAACAGACACGGAAGATGGGGTGATCCTGCCTCTGTATTATGAGCCTTTTGTGCAGAAAAATGTTTTGGTAGATTATCATTATTTTAACGATGATTCCGTGGTGAGAAAGGTATTCTTTTTCAAAGGGGATGCTGATCAGGACAGACCTAACGAAGAGAGGGAGAATGCTGAGGCATGAGTGGATTGGGAGAATATTTGGAAAGAGCCGCATCAAAGAATCCGGATGGGCTTGCCGTGCTGGATGAAGTGCGGACATGCAGCTGGCGGCAGCTGGAGAAAAGTGCTTTGGCCATCGCCGCACAACTTCGTCAGTTCGGCGTTAAGAATCAGCCGGTGATTGTGGTCAGTGAGAGAGACAGCAGATGCATAGAATTGTTTTGGGGAATTATACTGAGCGGTAACTTTTATGTCGCTTTGAACTATAAAAATGAAAAACAGTCTTTTGCGGCAATATTGGAACGCATACAGCCGTTGGGTGTCCTGTTGTGCGGGCAGAATCAGGAAATTGCAGATATATGTGCCGAATGCGGGATATATTGTAATGTGTATGCTGAACTGGTAAAGCGGTCGGATGTGGCGGCCATGTATGATAGCCGGATATTGGATTCGGATCCGGCTTATATGGTTTTTACTTCAGGGACAACAGGAATGCCCAAAGGAGTCGTAAAATCGCACGGATCCGTCAAGGCGTTTGTGGAAAGTTTTGGCAGGGTCTTTCCACTGTCCGCACAGGATGTATTGGGGAATCAGGCAGAGTTTGATTATGATGTTGCGGCCAAGGATATTTATCTGTCTGCATGTTTTGGTCTGCCGATGGCGATTATACCGAAGAAATGTTTTCTGATGCCGGCAAGGTTGATGGATTTTCTGGCATCGCATCAGGTTACGGTATTGATATGGGCCTTTGCGGCTATTCGGATGGTTGCACAAAGCGGCTGCTTGGAGCGGGCCGGAGATTTGCCGCGGTTGCGGGCAGTCTTTTTTTCGGGTGAAACGCCGGAAGTTTCAGATATAAATCAATGGCTGGCTTATTTCCCGAAAACAATTTATGTGAATCTTTATGCGCCTAGCGAGGTGGCTGGTAACTGTATGTATTACGTGATGCAAGGGGATGATTTGCCGAACAGGATTCCATTGGGAGAGACATTTGATAATGCGGAAGTCATGGTTTTAAATGATGAAAACCATAGGATCCAAGAAGGAGATATAGGAGAAATTTATGTGCGCGGCGATTTTATTGCGCTCGGATATTACAAACAAAAAGACGAAACAGATGACAGATTTGTTCAGAATCCTTTGCATGCCGATTACAGAGATATCGTGTATCGCACAGGCGATTTGGCTCGATTGGAGAAGGGTATGCTGTACTTCGCCGGGCGCAGGGACGATCAGGTTAAGTTTATGGGGCATAGAATCGAACTGGGAGAGATTGACCACACATTTCAGGATATGGGCATGGGAAACTGCGCCTGTTGTTTTTTGAGTGAAAAGAACGAGTTGATTCTATTTTATGAAGCTGATCTGCAACCCGCGGAAATCATGAAAAAATTATTGGAACGACTTCCCAAATATAAGGTACCCACCAAATATTACAGAGTAGAAAGTCTGCAACATAACGAAAGAGGAAAGATAGATAAAAGGCTGATGCAGATTCAGTATCAGAGGAGGATGGATATGAGAGAAAGATTGCAAACGATATTGCAGGGGATCAGGCCGGATATCGATTATGATACGACGAAAGGGCTGCTCACCGAAGAAATACTGGATTCGTTTGATATCCTAGCGCTTTTGGCACAAATAGAAACAGTCTTCGGCATACAGCTGGATGTTGCGGATGTCAGTGAAGAACATTTTGATTCGCTGGATCAGATGGTGTCTTATATAGAGGGGGAGCAGGGCTGATGACAGAATATAGCAGAGACAATAATAAACAGAAAGAATTATGGGCAGCCGATAGGAAACAGCATGGGTTGCGGTATCCGGATGAAAATGTGATCCGCTTCCTGAAACGGACTTTTGAGGACGGTTCGGGAGTGCGCCTGATGGATTTCGGATGCGGCAGCGGAAGAAACGAAACGGTAATGATGGATATGGGGTTTGAGATTTATGCTGTGGATTATAATGAGAAATGTTTGAATATGACCCGGGAAGTAGCGGAAGAGCGTAAATATAATAAGATTCGTTATATCCTTAATGACAAAACAGATATTCCTGTAGATGATGGTGTGATTGACTGCTTTGTCTCTCTGGGCGGTTTGTTTTATTTTAACAGAGAAGAACGCGATAGATTCTGGAGTGAAATGCATAGAATTCTCAGGCGGGGGGGGGTAGTGTTCGCCGATTTCCGCGCCGTGGATGATAGTATGTACGGGAAAGGGATAAAACTGGAAAAGGACTTCTATTGTCTGGAAGACAGTGGGAGTCTTTCGGGTATCAATTATTGGTTTTGTGACGAAAAAACATTGCGGGATCTGTTTTCCGACCATGGATTTACCATATACAATCTTGAAAAAAGAGATTATTACAGAGATAATATGAACCGGAGAAATTCACATTATTTTGTGTATGCGCGAAAAGAATAGAAAGTAGATCGGGTCTTTCTGAAAATTGAAAAACGATGAAAAGGATATTGGAAATGGCTAAGGATCATCATTCCGTGACAGAGCCGGAATTGCTTGAGAAATTTCTGCAGTTTGAAAATGAAGGGAAAGTGCTATCATATTTTTACAGCTATAAAAATATGCTGATTTGGCCTTTTGTCAGAAACGCCGTGTGGAATGCTGTTTATAAGAGTGTATATGGGAACGATACCGGGTTGCTTGACATGACAGCGCAGGGGATGACGCGGGGGAGGCTGCGCAGTTACAAATGGTCGCAGTTTTTCAGGTTGCACCGAAATCCTCTTTTTGGCTGTGGGCATAAAGATATTTTGTATTTATATCATGTAATAGGTAATATACAGGATCAGGAGGGGGTTTATTATAACCGTATTTATGACGATTTTGTCGGATTGTATGACAATACAGCGATTATAGAGAGCGCTCCTTTATTTCACCATTTTTATCCCAAAAAGTACGAGACATATGATGCTGATTTTATCGAGATATTGTGTGCTTTTCATGAGAAAATCGCGCCTTTGGGAAAACAGGATCGGGAGACGGTTCATCGTTTTCTCGCCTATTTAAAAAAAGAGCTTCCGTTTGCGGTTAAAGCACAATGTTGGCAGACCATACGGACGGAAACGGAAAGATATGCTAAAAATATGCGGCTCATATATGGCTATTATAAGTTGGTTTTTCAGCGTATCATGCCCAAAATTGTATTTGTTGCGCAGGGATGCGACGGTTCACATATGGCATGCAAACTTAAAGTTTTGCGGGATCTAGGCATACCGTCTGCAGAAATACAACACGGACTGATCAGCAGGGCACATTTCGCATATAATTATGCGCCTACTGTCTGCCACAGTACCATATATAAAGAGTATATGCCGGATTTCATGATGCTGTTTGGCACATTCTGGAAAGATTTGGTCAGAATGCCTGTCCAATTGGAAGTGTTGGGAAGCGCAAATTTTAATCGTAACTTTCATGCAGAAAGCAGGGAAGAAGAAAATATTGAGGATAGAAACAGTGTTTTAATTCTGCCGTCCGATTTGGATCGGTATATGGGGTTGATTTCTTACATCCATCAGGAATTACCGGAGGCGAAGCTGTATATTAAAGTTCATCCGACGAAAAAACCACAATATGATGTCCTGAGAAAAATGGAGAATGAGCAAATTCGGGTTTATATCAAGGAAAATATCTATGATTTTCTCAAGAGGACGAAATTCGTTATAGGGGATGACAGCACTGTGCTGTATGAGGCGGCAGCCATGGGTAAAAAAGTATTCATCTGGAAGAGCGTACATAGCGCGTCTTTTGATCGGAGAATTGGCATATGGTTTTCGGATCAGAGAGAAGTTGTACGATTATTACAGAATAACTGCGCGGATGTAGAAATGAAAATTGCACCGGAAGACATCTTTGCGCGCAACAGTGCGGAACGATATCGTGCATTTATAGCCGAATATGTACAGTAGACGTTGGCAGAGCGGAGAGAAGACTTATGTGTGGAATATGTGGCGTGTACGATTATGACAATGCGATTGATCATGAACTGTTTGAGCGGATGGTTGATGTCGTTGCGTATCGAGGGCCGGACGACAGGGGGACATTTTACGGAGAGGGTATTGCACTGGGGCACAGACGGCTGGCGATTATCGATTTAAGCGATGAGGGACATCAGCCTTTCCGCTATCGAAACAGATATCATTTGGTATATAACGGAGAGATATATAATTATGTGGAATTGCGGGAGCAACTGCAAAAGAAGGGATATGTCTTTGCTACTAAAACAGACACGGAAGTGCTGGCCGCTATGTACGACTGCTATGGAGAAAACTGTGTCAAACAGATGAATGGTATGTGGGCATTTGCTGTTTTTGATGAACAGAAGAAGATTTTGTTCTGTTCAAGAGACCGATTTGGCATCAAACCGTTTTATTATTATCAGGAAGAAAAAAAGCTGATCTTTGCTTCGGAAATCAAACAGATCGTGTTAATGGCGCAAAAAGATATGTATGTGAATCGGCAGCGATTGCTGGATTTTCTGATTATGGGAGATTTAGATCATACGGAAGAAACAATGTTTCGCGATATCCGCCAATTAAGGGGCGGTTATAATTTGATTGTAGATATGCAAAACGGCGTATGTATACGGAAAAAATACTATGATCTTGGCGAAACAGTGTTTGGCAAACAGAGTTATAAAGCGGCTTGCCGTGAGTTTCACAAGTTGTTTGAAAAGTCGGTAAAATTGCGGTTGAGGGCAGATGTGCCAATAGGGTATTGTCTGTCAGGCGGCTTGGATAGTTCGGCGATCGTCTGTATGGCTGACACTATCCTTAAATCCGGAGGCAAGGAAATAAAACAGCATACGATCTCTGCCTGCTGTGATGATAAAGAGTATGATGAACAGGAGTATATCGATGAAGTGGTGAGACACACACGAGTCGATGCACACAAAATATTTCCGAAAGAGGAAGAACTCTTTGCACATTTGGATGAAATTATCTGGCATATGGATGAACCGTTTGGATCCACATCTATGTTTGCACAGTGGAATGTTTTTCGGTGTGCAGGAGAACAGGGCCTGACCGTTATGCTGGATGGTCAGGGAGCAGACGAACAGCTGGCAGGATATACGGATTTTTACAGTGTGGCGTTGGCCCATTTCTTAAGGCATTTTCGATTGCTGACCTTTGCCAGAGAACTTCATGCCTATTGTAAAAGCCGCCGTGTGTCAGAAAAATATGTATCTGCGTTTGATGTTATAGCCAATGCCGTTGTCTCTGCTTTTGTGCCGGATGGTCTGAAAAAATATGTCAGGCGTAAATTGAAATATGGCTGTAAAGACTTGCCTTTTCCGGAAAAAATGATAGAAGAGACGCTTCAGAGACGGAAGAGATATGATGTCGGAAATCCGCGGCAGTATTCATTGGATCGCATGCAGTGTAGTATGGCGGCACTGCTCCATTATGAAGACAGAAATTCCATGGCATTTTCCATAGAATCCCGTGTGCCTTTTTTGGATTACAGACTTGCGGAGTGCATCTATTCCATGCCCATCTCCTATAAGGTTCGCAACGGAATGACAAAGGCTGTGATGCGAGACGGACTGACAGGCATTTTGCCGGATAAAATCAGGCATAGAGTCAGTAAATTGGGCTTTGTGACGCCGGAAGATAAGTGGATTAACAACAATTTCGAAAAATATCGGGCAGAAGTTTTGCAGGCCTGTGAGCAATTAAAGCCCGTCGTGAACCAAAAACGTGTTATGGAGTGGTTCGATAAGAATGCGCATGGCATAAAACGCGGAGATTATCTGGCATGGCGCTTGATTTGCGCGGGTCATTGGATACAGATATACAAGGTGAAGTTTGAATGACAGATTCAGTTGGCGGTTAGTTGCGGATTATATAAAAATGTTATATAATCAAGAAGATTTCCGAGCACGGAGAGATAATCAGTGAAAGCATTGTTTGTTATTCATGAAAGTTCCTTCATATATGGCTCGAACCGAAGTATTATGGGGCTGTTAAAAAATCTGGATTATGATTATGACTTGATGATCTGCAGGAGTTTTACCAGAAAGATTGACAGTGTGAGTCTGAAGAAAGATCTTGGACAGCATTTGCAACAAATACATGAGGTATGGCTGCCGCGCTATCGCTGTCAATATTATGACAGAGTCAGCATGGTTAGCGAAATTTCACATATTGTCAATAATATCATGGCATGGCTGGGATCCGGTAAGCGAAAGAAACTGATATCAGCCGGGAAATATGATTATGTACATCTCAATTCACTGGTATTGTTTCCAGTTGTTGACAAAAATGCCAGATATATCATGCATGTACGTGAAATTATCAATCCACGCTATCACCTCCTGCATGGGCTGATTAGGGCATTGAAGCAGACGGCAGGGCTCATTTATATTGATGAAGCGACAAAAATGCCGCTGGAGCATTACATCGGTCGACACAAGTCACTGACCCTGAACAATCCGTTTGATATGACACATGTGCGGAATATAGCGCCGGAGGCCTGTTTAAACGAATATGGATTATCCGGGCAGAATGTGATTTTTTCCATGCTTGGTCAGGTGGGCGACAATAAAGGTTCTAAGTTTGTACTTCGTGCATTTATGGGGCAAAATGATCCGAACAGTAGGCTTTTGATCGCGGGAAATAATAATCATGCATATGGACGTGAATGCAGGGAAATGGCCCGTCATGATTGCCGTATTATTTTTTGCGGCGAACTGCAGGATACTGCTCCGATATATAGGATCAGCGACTATATCATACGCGGGGATGCCCAATTTTGTATTGGAAGAACAATTTATGAGGGACTTTTTGCGGGAATCGGTGTGATCATTCCGGGGCAGACAGAAAACCTTAAGCAGATGCAGTTTGGGGAAGAACTACGGGATAAGATCTGTTTTTATCAGCCAGGAGATCTTCAGAATCTTACGAACGTGATTTCCTCTTGCGCCGTGCATAAGCAGAATGACAGAGAGTATCGAAGCAATCAGGCAGAATATATGGAACAATATAATAAATTTATCAATGAGATTATGACAGAATAAGGGGATAAAGTATGAAATACGCATTGATCGGCTGCGGACGCATATCACCGAACCACGTTGTGGCAGCGCAAAACAATCATTTAGATATCGTGGCATTATGTGATATTGAGCCTAAGAACAGTAAGGATAAAATATTAAAATTTGATCTGCCTAAGGATATTCCGCAGTATACGGATTATCGGGAAATGCTTGAGCGGGAAGCACCGGAACTGGTGGCGATAGCTACGGAAAGCGGAAAACACGCAGCAATCGCGTTGGACTGTATCGATGCGGGCTGTAACGTCATTATTGAGAAGCCGATCGCCCTGTCTCTGGAAGATGCCGATGCCGTTATTATGCGTGCAAAAGAGAAGGGTGTCAAGGTATGTGCCTGTCATCAAAACCGCTTCAATAAGTCTATTCAGAAGATACGCGAGGCGGTAGAGAAGGAACGCTTTGGACGTCTGCTGTATGGAACGGCGCATATACGCTGGGCGAGAGATTATGAATACTATGCACGGGCGAAATGGCGCGGTACTTGGGAACAGGATGGAGGAGCGCTGATGAATCAGTGTATTCATGATATTGATCTGCTGCGCTGGATGATGGGAGACGAGATCGACGAGGTGGTAGGCTTTACCGATCGTTTGAAGCATGAATATATTCAGGCGGAGGATCTGGGAATTGCCCTGATTAAGTTTACAAATGGTGCATATGGCATTATCGAGGGAACAACCGATATTTTTCCGAAGAATCTGGAAGAGACTCTTTATTTATTCGGGGAGAAGGGGACAGTGAAAGCCGGCGGCGAGGCAGTCAATATCATAGAGGAATGGAGATTTTCCGATTATTTGGACGATCCTAATGAAGTGAAGAAAGAGTGCCATGAGTTGCCGCCTAATGTATACGGGTTCGGGCATAGCAAGCTGTATGCGGATGTGATCGATGCCATTCAAAATAACCGTCCGCCTTATGTGGATGGAGAGGCCGGCAGGAGAGCTTTGGAACTGGTATTGGCGATCTATCAGTCAGCGGCCACGGGACAAAGTGTGAAACTGCCGTTAAAAAAGTGCGCAACCGTTGATTTCAAGGGAAGATTTGGCAATGGAATTTATTGATTTGAAGGCGCAGTACGCCGCATTAAAAACAGAGATAGACGAAAACATAGCCAGTGTGTTGGCCGACACGCATTTTATTCTCGGGGAAAAGGAACAGGAGTTTGAGGAAAAGCTGGCTTCTTATGTCGGGGTGAAGCATGTTGTCGGCTGCTCCGACGGAACAGCCGCTTTGCAGTTGATCTATATGGCTTATGGTATCGGGCACGGAGATGCCGTATTCTGTCCGGATATGACATTTGTGGCTTCAGTCGAACCGGCCTGTATGTTGGGGGCAGAACCGATTTTCTGTGATATCGATCCGAGAACTTATAATATCGCGGCAGATAGTTTGGAACAGCAGATCAAGGCTGTGTTGGCGGAAGGAAGATTCACGCCTAAGGCGATTGTAGCCGTTGATTTTATCGGCAATCCCGCTGACTATGATAAGATCAGAAAAATTGCCGATGAATACCACCTGCTTTTGATCGAAGATGCGGCGCAGGGTATGGGCGCGTCCGTGCAGGGCGTTAAGTGTGGGGCACTGGGAGATATAGCGGCAACATCGTTTTTTCCGTCGAAACCGTTGGGCTGTTACGGCGACGGCGGTGCTGTATTCACCAATGATGACGATATGGACCGCTTGCTGCGGTCTATCCGTGTACATGGCAAAGGAAAGAGCAAATACGATAATCAGCGGATCGGTCTGAACGCCAGACTGGACACGATACAGGCGGCGATCATGCTGCCAAAGCTGAAAGTATTGGATGAGGAGATAGCAGCCCGTCAGACCATAGCGGCAAGATACGATCAGGCTTTTGACGGGAAATTTCAAACACCCTATATTATGGATGGTATGGTTTCTTCCTATGCACAGTATGCGCTGTTGGCTAAGGATAATAAGCAGCGGGACGATATTATACGGGTATTGAAGGAGAACGGCATTCCGTCGTTGGTCTATTATCCCGTGCCGCTGCATCAGATGAAGGTATTTGAAGGGTGTTTTATGGGTGAAGAAACGTTTGCGCATACGATCGATTATGCGCAGCGGACATTTTCGTTGCCGTTCTCGGCATATCTGACGAAAGAGGATCAGGAAAGGATTATTGAGGCGGTTTCTGCCGCGGCGAGTCAGAATTAGCAATCATATACATGTGGGAGAGCGATTTGTAGCATGATAGAAGATAAGACAAACTACTTTAGATCTTGCGAAAAAATATACGTCCCTATTTATTCCAAACCATGGTGGTTGGATGCTGTCTGCGGTTCGGGAAATTGGGATGTATGGCTTTATCGGAGTGGAGAAGACATATTGGCTGCCATGCCATGCTATAAGGAGAGGCGGGCAAGTATCGGGAGGTGGCATGATGGGGCGTTATTATGTGCATGAAACCAGCTTGATTGGCGATCGTGTTCGCGTTGGTGACGATACGAGAATATGGCAATTTTGTAATATTATGGACGACGTTGAGATAGGCGAAAACTGTAATATTGGCCAGAATGTATTTATTGAAAGTGGTGTCAAACTAGGAAATCATGTCAAAGTCAAAAACAATATATCGCTGTATCAGGGTGTGGAATGTGAAGATGATGTCTTTTTGGGGCCGAATTGTGTTTTTACGAATGTCAACAATCCTCGCAGCTTTATCGAGAAAAAAGATCAAATAAAAAAAACAATTGTTCACAAAGGGGCGACGATTGGCGCGAATGCCACAATCATATGCGGACACAGTATCGGGCGATATGCTTTTGTAGGAGCTGGCAGTGTGGTTACAAGAGATGTCAAAGATTATGAATTGGTAGTGGGTAATCCGGCTAAAGCAATCGGATATGTTTGTAAATGCGGGCAGGTATTGAATGCAGAATTACAGTGTACGATCTGTGGCAGAGAATATGAGCAAGGTTTGGATAAGAAACTGCTTTGTAGGGAGGATAGGGATATTGATGAAGATAAATAGATGGAATTCGGAGATCATGCGCAGAGACGGAACGTACGATTGCTGAGAATGCATAAAAGGAGATAAATTTTCAAAATTGATATGATGGAAAAATGGAAGAATGTAAAGGCAATCTATAGCAAGTTTAGTTATATCTTAACTTCAAAACAGAAACGATCCGCTGTCTTGGTTTTTGCGATGACAATACTTGGCGCTGTATTTGAAATGCTTGGGGTTTCTGTTATTGTTCCTTTTGTGCAGGCAATCATGAATCAGGAGGAAATGTTGGAAAAACAATGGATCCGGGGCATTTATGATGGACTGCATATCCAAACGTCAGAATATATCGTTTTATTAGTGGGTATTGTCATTATTTTCATCTATCTGATCAAAAATCTATACCTATCCCTTCTCTCCTATGTAAGGGCCAATTTTTCAGCAAAGATACAGAGAGAATTAAGCGTCCGGTTAATGCAGTCTTACATGAAACGCGACTATACCTTTTTTACTGCTGTGAATACAGGAGAACTGCTCCAGGGGATTGGGGGCGATATTTCCGCAGTCTATCAAATGTTATACAGTATCTGTCGTGTGATTGCGGAAGTGATCACCATATTGGTGATCAGCATGTATGTATTGATTACGGATTTCGCAATGGCATTGGTCATGGTTATGCTGGCCTTGCTGTGTTTTGGGGGATTGGTGCTTGTATTCCAGAAACCTATGAGCAGGTTGGGAAAGGCATTTAGGAGCAGCGGCGCCAAAGTCAATCAATACGGTATTCAAGCATTTCAGGGAATCAAAGAGATCATTGTTACTCACCGACAGCAATATTTTACGGATGCCTATGAGAGGGCTACGGTAGAAAGGCAGAAAAGCACAATATGGCAGGCAGTTGCCAGTGAGACGCCTGCCTATATCATCGAAGCGGTCTGCGTGGTCGGGCTGATTCTGGCAGTTGCGCTTCGCAATATGGGCGCAGGTAATGTGGAAGAGTATATTCCGCAATTAGCCTCTTTTGTTGTGGCGGCCTTTCGGATTCTTCCGTCGCTTGGCAGGATCAGCAGCGGCTATAATACATTTATCTATTACAGTGTTTCTTTGGACTCCGTGTATAAGAACCTGAAGGAAGTGGAGCAGTATGAAAACGAACTGGCTTCAAGGCCGGCCGGTGCCGGACAGAGCTTGCAGCAGCACTGTTCGGAGACGGCGGGATATCTGACGGTGGAGAATGTGACATGGCAGTATCGTAACAGTGAGAGCCCTACGTTAGTGTCACTTGATTTGAATATACAGGAAGGAGAGTCTGTTGCACTGATCGGGCATTCCGGCGCCGGCAAGACAACGCTTGCGGATATTATCATGGGATTGTACCACCCACAGCAAGGCAGCGTAAGGTATAGAGGATGCGATATACAGACAATGCAGGAAGAATGGTGCCGCTTGATAGGATATATTCCGCAGTCTGTATATATCTTGGATGATACTATCAGGCGCAATGTGGCTTTTGGTATAGAAGATAGCAAAATAGAGGATCAGTTGGTCTGGAGCGCGCTGGAGCAGGCGCAGTTGAAAGAATTTGTGCAGAATCTGCCCAATCAGTTGGAGACAATGGTTGGCGAGCGAGGCGTTCGCTTTTCGGGCGGACAGCGTCAGCGGATTGCGATTGCAAGGGCACTGTATTATAACCCGGCAATTCTGGTTTTGGATGAGGCCACTTCCGCCCTGGATACAGAGACGGAAAAAGCGGTAATGGAAGCGGTAGATCGTTTTCAGGGACAGAAGACTTTAATCATTATTGCGCATAGACTGACTACGATAAAGAACTGTGATACTATTTATGAGGTTTGCGGCGGCAAGGCGGTATTGCGTGATAAAAGAGAAGTTTTTGAAGAATAGTGGAGAGGCATTTCTATGAACTTGGATCATTTGTTGGCGATAGAAACTAAATATGATATGCTTGCGAAGAATATAGATGGGTTTGCTTACTGGACCTTTTTCCGCCAGCCGTTATTGGAAGAATTACATGTCTCAGCCGGATATGGGATTGCGCATACGAAACCGAAATTTTCAAGAAAAAGACAGATGGCTACTCGTTTGAACATGATCAAGAATGCACTGCTGTACGGAAATGGTTTCAAACGAAAATGTGATATCCTGATATTGAATGACGAGCGTAGAAAATGGATGGGTTCACATTATGAAAGCGTGTTTACGGACTGGGTCGCCGCAGCGTATCCGAACAGTATCGTTTTGGAACGACCTTATAATCAGCAGCATTTCCGGCCAGTCATGACAAGACGGCTGGTCTATACCGATTATATAGAAATCAAAGCTATGGCATCTTATGTCTGGCATCAGAAATTTGCGGCGTCTAAGATGCGACAAATAAGAAAACAAATAGAAGAAAACGTGCGAGTGCCGATCCGCGAATTGTGTGAAATAGAGGGAATTGATTATGATATTTCACGCATTGTAGATATGATGCTGTGCGGATATTATGTGTATAAGGTAAAAAAGCGGGAATATACAAAAATCCTGAATAGGTATCGCCCCAAGCTGGTTTTGGAAATATGCGGATACAATCTGGATTGTATGACGGTCAATGAATTGACAAAAGAGAGGCAAATTCCGAGCGTAGAATTGCAGCATGGATATACGGGGATGGAACACACGGCATATAATTATCCTGAAATGGTCGATATAGAACAATTTCCTAAATATTTTTTCGCCTTTTCCGATTACTGGATCAAGTCGGCACGGTATCCGATCCCGGAAAGCAATCTTAAGGCGGTGGGTTTCCCTTATCTGGAACGGGAAGCCGCTAAAGCCAAATCGAAAGTTACGAAAGGAAAAATGAAAAAGATTATTTTCATTTCTCAGGGACCGATAGGACTGCTGCTTTCCAAGATTGCCGTAGATTTGAATAAGCTGTTGGATAAAGAGCAATATAAGATTATATATAAGCTTCATCCGGGAGAGTTTGTAGACTGGCGGGAACGCTATGTTGAACTTGCAAGATCGGGGATCATGGTTGCAGACAGCAATAAGTATAATCTCTACGAACTGTTTGCTGAATCGTCATTTCAGGTGGGAGGATACGGTTCGACAGCGACTTATGAGGGATTTTATTTCGGACTCGAAACATTTATTTTGCGGGAAAAAGCGGATGCGGAGCTGATTGCATTGTGTAAATCAGGGGTTGCCAAGTGTTTTGACACGGCACAGGAATTATATCAACTGATTATCGAGGCAGCAGGCAAAGAGGAAAAAGTTTTTCCGATACAGTTTTGGCAGGAAGATGCAGAAAACAATATCAGGCGGGAACTGGATCATCTGCTGGAACGATACAGCGGCGATACATCATACAAAAATGCAGACGGAGCAAGTTGATATCTTGCAAAGAATGTATTATGATATTATAGTATGACAGCATTCATCCAATCAGATTTGAAACAGGAGGGCAGGACAATGCGATATTGTACAAAATGCGTAATGCCGGATACAAGACCGGGAATTACTTTCAACAGCGAAGGCGTGTGCAGCGCCTGTATCAATTATGAGAATAGAAAGAATGTTGACTGGGAGGCTCGTTTCAGGGAATTTGAACAGCTATGCGATAAATACCGAGGTATGAATGGGGGGGGGTATGATTGCGCAGTTGCAGTATCCGGGGGCAAAGACAGCCATTATCAGGTACATATGTTGAAAGAAGTAATGGGGATGCATCCTATTCTCTTCAGCGTGGAAGATAATTTTCCTATGACGGAAGCGGGAAGGCATAACCTGCAGAATCTGAGCGAAGAATTTAAGTGTACGATCATCAGCTGCAAACCTAACATAAGCGCGCAAAAGAAACTGATGCGAGCTTGCTTTGAAAAATACGGAAAGCCGACATGGTATATTGACAGGCTTATCTATACCTATCCGTTGCATATGGCATTGAAGTTCAATACTCCGCTGCTCTGTTATGGAGAGAATGTAAGCTATGAGTATGGCGGAGCATATGGGGAGGAGACCTACTCTGCAAAGGATCAGATATTGAATGGCGTAGCCGGTGATATTGCAATGGAAGAATTATTGGCTTACGGTGTAGAAGAAGATGAAATTGAATTGACCAAAGCGCCCGCTGCATCGGAATTGGATAAATTGGATCCTTTCTATATGAGTTATTTTGTGCCATGGAATAGTTATTATAATTATAACTTTGCTAAAAGCCGTGGATTTCACGACTTATCGCATGAGTGGGACAGGTCTCATCATGCGGAGAACTTTGATCAGGTTGATTCCAGAGCATATCTGGTACATTCATGGATGAAATATCCTAAGTTTGGGCACGGTTCAGCAACAGACTATATGGCTAGATTTATTCGCTATGGACTTGCGACCAGAGAAGAGGCCATACAGATAGTGAAAGCGAGAGATGCCCATTTGGATTCGCTCAGCGTAAGAGATTTCTGTAATTTTTGCGGATACAGTGAATCGGAATTTTGGAAGATTGTGGATAGCTTCTATAATCCGGATCTTTTTACCAAAAATGAAATGGGTCAATGGGAGTTAAAAGATCCTATTTGGAAGCAGAACGATGCTTGATGTATGCTGTTTCCGACAGAAGTGGTGCGGCCAATGGAGATGAAGCAATATATCATATCGGAAAATACTACAATAAGAGAGGCGATGCGGATCGTAGATGCACGATCCGGAAGCAATCTGTTCGTGTGCAGGGACGGGATACTGCAAGCATCTGTTTCAGACGGCGATATCAGAAGATATATGCTGATAAACGGCGATCTCGAAATGCCGGTCAGCCATATTGCCAATTATAAGCCGATCTATCTGTATACGTATGATGACATTAAACAGAGCCGCTCCATTATGGAAAACCACGGGATCAATGCTCTGCCTATCGTTACGGCTGACATGCGCCTTGTACAGATCGAATTTCTCAAAAAGCCAGTAGTTCATGTACAGCCCCTGCATATGCCGGTCGTTATCATGGCAGGCGGTAAAGGGACAAGATTGCAGCCTTATACGCAGATCCTCCCTAAGCCGCTTATACCGGTGGGCAATGTGACGATCACGGAACACATCATGACTAAGTTTGAAGAGTATGACTGCCGCCATTTTGATATGATTGTCAATTATAAAAAGAATCTTATTAAGTCTTATTTTCAGGATAATGAGATAGCGCATGATATCAGTTTTGTGGAAGAACCGGAGTTTTGGGGGACAGCCGGCGGGCTGAAACTTCTTCAGGGCAAATATCAGGGCACTTTTTTTGTGACGAACTGTGATATTGTCGTGGAGGCAGATTATGCCGATATCTATCGATATCACAGAGAGCGCGGAAATATTATCTCTCTGGTATGTGCGAGAAAACGGACGGTGATTCCTTACGGAACGGTGGAAGTCAACGAGCAAAATGAGATCATTAGTCTTAAGGAGAAGCCGGAATATGAATTTTTGACCAATACAGGGCTCTATCTTGTCGAGCCGGAGTTTCTGGACTACATACCCGAGAATACCTTTATTCACATTACGGATGTGGTACAGAAATGCATGGCAGAGCACAGGAAAGTCGGAACATATATTATTGAGGAAAACGCGTGGATGGATATGGGGCAGTTGGAAGCGTTAGAACAGATGCAGACGAGAATGCGGAAGGATTCCCATTAAGGCGAGATATGATGGAACAGATTATTCTGGTCGGTTTTGGCGGTCATGCCAAAAGCGTTATAGATTGTATGGAAGCATCGGGGCAATATGAGATCGTCGGTTATACGGATCCGGCAGCCGACAGCGGATATCGGGGGTATCGCTGTCTCGGGACGGACGAGGTCTTGCAGAGATACTACGATGAAGGGGTCGCGAATGCTTTTGTCTCGGTGGGTTATATGGGAAAAGGAGATCTGCGGCTGCGCCTCTACCGGCTGTTGAAAACAATAGGTTATACGCTTCCGTCGATCATCGATCCTGCGGCGGCGGTGGCGGCGGATGCCGTTATAGGCGAGGGATGTTTCGTCGGGAAAAACGCAGTGATCAATGCAAGCACTACAGTGGGCGAAATGTGTATCGTCAACAGCGGCGCGATCGTGGAACATGACTGTGCGGTTGGCGGTTTTTCACATATAGCGGTAGGTGCAGTCTTGTGCGGGAATGTCAGAGTCGGCAGAGCGGCTTTTATCGGAGCGAACGCTACCGTGATTCAGGGCAGAAACGTCGGTGATGGCTGTATTATCGGCGCAGGAGAAGTCTTGCGGCAAGATTTGGAGGGAAAACATATGTTTAGCAGGAATACGGTGCAAAAGATTTCAGGGGGGGGGAGTAAAAGAATATAAGTTTATCTGCTTTTATTATATTGCGAATCATTCGTGCCATTATAAACGACGAATATAAATGAGGGTTTCACTGATGACTCAAGTTGCAAAAAGCAATACATTTATTTAAACGGAGACGGATAATGGGCGAAATGGAAAACGTATGTAAAGGATTCTATACAAAGCAGGAATTGTTGGACATCGGGTTTGCCAAAGTGGGCGATAATGTTTTGATAAGTAATAGATGTAGTATTTATCAGGCAGATCAAATGGAAATAGGTAATAATGTCAGGATTGACGATTTTTGCATATTGATTGGCAGGATTGTTTTAGGCAATAATATACATATAGGTGCTTTTTGCCATTTGAGCGGGGGAAGCGGTATTATTATGGAAGATTTTTCGGGACTTTCCCAACGATGTTCGCTTTATACTCAAAGCGATGATTATAGCGGTGAATCATTGACTAATCCCACGATCCCGAATCAATATAAAAACATCAAATCCGGAAGGATCAAAATAGGAAAACATTCGATTATCGGGGCATCTTGTGTTATATTACCGGATGTTGTGATTGGGGAAGGCGTATCTGTAGGGGCCATGAGTTTAATCAATAGGTCGATAGATGCATGGACTATTAATGCGGGTGTGCCATGTAAAGTAATACGAAGTAGAAATAAGAAGGTTCTTGAACTTGAAAAACAATATGAAGAACAGAAAAAGAAATTAAACAATAGATTTTTTGTGGGTCAAAAAGTATCCGTTAAAAAGAAGATAACGCAAGAAGATGTTGAGAAATATGCGAAGTTAAGCGGAGATTATAACGGATTGCATGTAGATGAGCAGGTTGCTTCAAGATCCATGTTTGGAAGAAGAGTATGCCATGGTATGCTGATTGGGTCATACATCTCGGCAGTTCTCGGAATGAATCTTCCGGGCGAAGGCAGTATATATTTGTCGCAGGATATGGATTACAAAAAACCGGTTTATTTTAACGATGAGATCACTATTACTGTTGAAATAGAGGAAATTATAGAAAGAAATGATATTATATGTTTGCGAACAGATGTTATGAAACAAGACGGAACATTAGCTGTTACGGGCAAGGCAAAAATTATGTTTAAAGAAATTTCTTGATTTGGAAGGAAGTACAATGGAAAAAATCTTTATCATCGCGGAAGCGGGCGTTAATCATAACGGCGATATCGGCATTGCCAGACAACTGGTCGATGCGGCGGCTGCAAGCGGCGCAGATGCCGTGAAGTTTCAGACTTTTATCGGCGAAAAGTGTATTTCTGCCCATGCGGAGAAAGCCAATTATCAGAAAGAAACGGTTGGAGAAGCTGGAAGCCAACTCGCTATGATCAAAAAGCTGGAACTGAGTTTTGATGATTTTCGTGAATTAAAGACATATTGTGAGGAAAAAGGGATACTCTTTATGTCTACGGCTTTTGACATAGACAGCGCCCGTTTTTTGAATGAACTGGGACTGACGATATATAAGATCCCTTCCGGAGAAATCACCAATTATCCGCTATTGAAGACGATCGCACAATTTGGCAGGAAGGTGATCATGTCCACGGGTATGAGCGAGCTGGAAGAGATCGGCAGGGCGATGGAGGTATTGCGGCAGTTTGGCACGACGGATATCTCACTCTTACACTGCAATACACAATATCCGACGCCTATGGAAGATGTCAATCTGCGGGCGATGCACAAATTGGAAGAACTGTTCCAAGTGCCTGCAGGCTATTCCGATCATACCTTGGGGATCGAGATACCGATCGCGGCCGCGGCTCTTGGCGCAACTGTTATTGAAAAACATTTTACACTTGACAGAGACATGGAAGGGCCTGATCACAAGGCCAGTCTCGAACCCGATGAACTGAAAAGCATGGTCAAAGCGATACGCAATATAGAAATGGCTATGGGGGATGGAATAAAAAGGATAACGGCTTCGGAAAAAGAGAATCTGGACATTGCACGTAAGAGCATCGTGGCAGCCAGACCGATCAGGCAGGGAGAAACCTTTACGGAAGCGAACATTGCTGCGAAGAGACCGGGAAACGGGATCTCGCCAATGAGGTGGAATGAAGTGATCGGGCAAAGCGCAATAAGGGATTTTAGAACAGACGAGTTGATCGAATTATGAAAAAAGTGTGCATCATTACAGGGACAAGAGCGGAATATGGTTTATTAAAACCGGTTATCGACAAAGTGTACCATAGTGAAGAACTGGAACTTCGACTGGTTGTGACGGGAATGCATCTGTCAGGTGAATTTGGTTGGACATATCGAGAAATCGAGGGGGACGGCTATCCTATCGATGCGAAGATAGAAATGCTGCTCAGTTCCGATACGCCCGTTGGGATTACAAAGTCTATGGGAGTAGCATTGATTGGATTTGCCGATTATTTTGCAAGCCACAGACCGGATATTGCAGTGATCTTGGGAGACCGCTATGAGATGCTGGCGGCGGCTTCCGCGGCTATGACGGCAAGGGTTCCGATTGCGCACATACATGGTGGGGAGAAAACCGAAGGCGCGATGGACGAGGCAATCAGACATTCGATAACCAAAATGAGCCAGATACACTTTACGGCAACGGAAGAATATCGAAGAAGAGTCATACAGCTTGGGGAACAACCGGATACCGTATACAATGTGGGCTCTTTAGGCGTCGAAAACGTCAAGAACATTAAGCTGTTAAAGCAAGACGAGTTAGAAGAATCTATGGGATTCCGATTTACGGACAAGACGCTCATGATCACATACCATCCGGTGACGTTGGAGACATATACAGCCGCGGAGCAGTTTAAAAATATTTTGTCGGTCATTGATGCCCACCGAGAGTTGTCGGTGATTTTTACCAAGGCGAATGCGGATACGGACGGTAGGATCATCAATCAAATGATTGATGAATATGCGGCAAAGAACGGCGAGCGGTGCAAGGCATATGCTTCCCTCGGACAAGTCCGGTATCTTAGTGCTTTACAGTACTGCGCGGCAGTTATAGGCAATTCTTCCAGTGGAATTGCGGAAGTACCGTCCTTTGGAATCCCTACGGTGGATGTCGGAGACAGGCAGAGAGGAAGACTCAGTGCAGAATCGGTCATTCACTGTGGCAGCAGCGCAGCCGAGATCAATACAGCACTGACGACGGCGCTGTCTGCAGAATTTAGGGATAGCCTTGATGATATCAGCAATCCTTATGAAAAAGCCGGAACATCGGATATGATAGTTTGCACGATTAAAGAATTCCTGCAGGTGGGAATTGACATGAAAAAAAAGTTTTACGACATACGATGGGAGATATAAAACGTGAAAAAAGTATTGGTGACCGGCGCAGACGGATTTATTGGAAGTCATCTGGCGGAGAGTTTATTGGAAAAGGGATATGATGTCAAGGCCTTTGTCCTGTATAATTCTTTCAACACATGGGGGTGGTTGGACACCTTTCCGAAAGAAAAACTGAAAGAAATTGAGATATTCAGTGGAGATATCCGGGATCCGAACGGTGTCAAAGAAGCTATGAAGGGAGTAGACGGTGTTTTTCATCTTGCAGCGCTGATTGCGATTCCGTTCAGTTATCATTCACCGGATTCCTATGTGGATACGAACATCAAGGGCACGCTGAACGTCCTGCAGACGGCCCGGTCTCTGGAAACGGAAAGGGTCATGGTCACATCAACGTCCGAAGTATACGGCACGGCGCAGTATGTTCCTATTGACGAGCAGCATCCCTTTCAGGGGCAGTCGCCTTACTCTGCCACTAAGATAGGGGCCGATCGGCTGGCTGAGAGTTTTTACAGGAGTTTTGATCTCCCGGTCTCCATTGTGAGGCCGTTTAATACCTATGGACCGCGCCAATCTGCGCGGGCGGTGATTCCGACGATTATCACACAGCTTTTGGCGGGACAGACCGAAATCAAACTTGGGGCGTTGACACCGACGCGGGATTTTAACTATGTAAAGGATACGGCAGACGGATTTATTGCGATCGCGGAATCCGACAGCACCGTTGGTGAGGAGATCAACATAGCGACAGGGAGGGAGATTTCTATCGGCGCACTGGCGCAGGAGATTATCGCACAGATCAATCCGGAAGCAAAGATCATCTGCGATGAGGATCGCCTCAGGCCGGAAAAAAGTGAGGTAAACAGGCTGCTGGGAAGTAATGAAAAACTCAAGCGGCTTACGGGGTGGAGTCCAAAGTATACGTTTGAACAGGGTATTGCCGAAACGATCGCATGGCTGCGGGATCATCTGGATTCCTATAAGAGCGATATTTATAATATATAGCGGCAGCTTACGGAACATATGCGTAATGGCGGAGTGGAGATCAGACAAGATGACGATTTGGATAATAGGTCTTGGGTCAATGGGCAAAAGGCGGATACGTCTGATACGACAAATGTATCCGGGCACTGTGTTGATTGGGATCGACAGTGCAGAAGAGAGGCAGAATGATGCGGCAAGGCAGTTTGGTATCGAGTGTTTCCTGTCGATGGAAGCGGCGGCGGAACATCACAAACCGGACTGCGTGTTTGTGTGTACATCGCCTCTGTCACATGCAGATCTGATCCACAGATCTCTGGAGAAAGGCTATCATGTTTTTACGGAGATCAATCTGGTCGCGGACGGATACAGAGAGAATATGGCATTGGCAAAACAGAAAGGGCTGACATTATTTCTCTCGTCTACGCCCATCTATCGTGATGAGATGCGCAGCATTACGGAGTTGGTGGCTGCTGACGGCCATAAGGTGAGTTATGTTTATCATGTGGGGCAATATTTGCCGGACTGGCATCCGTGGGAGACATACAAGGATTTTTTCGTTGGGAAAAGAAAGACAAATGGCTGCAGAGAAATACTGGCAATCGAGCTTCCGTGGATGTGCAGAGCGTTTGGCGAAATAGAGGATATTCAAGTGATGTCCGCACATTTGACGGATCTTGACATCGATTATTGCGATCAGTATATGGTACAGATTGCTCACACAAACGGTAATGTAGGCACTTTTATTGTGGATGTGGTGTGCAGAAAAGCAGTGCGTCGGCTTGAAGTCTACAACGAAGATCTGTATATTGAATGGGAAGGGACGCCGCAGACACTCAGAAAGTTGGATATTCACAATGCTCGCATGGAGGAGATACCTGTTGGAAAATATCACAATGAGCCGGGGTACAGTGAGTTTGTAAATGAATATGCCTATATGAACGAAATACGAGCTTTCTTTGAGACGCTGCAAGGCGCGAAACCTTTGTACACGATGGTGGACGATGAAAAGATCCTTGCATGGATCGACCGAATAGAGAAAGGGTAAGATGAGAGGATAATGGCATGAACGTACTTGTAACTGTATGCGCCCGAGCGGGTTCCAAGGGGGTAAAAAGTAAAAATGTCAGGGATTTTTGCGGAAATCCTTTGCTGTATTATACGTTAGCAGCTTATAGGAATTTTCTCAGGCATAAACCGGCGCAGACGGAAGAGATACGGCTTGCGTTAAATACGGACAGCCGTGAACTGCTCCGGCAGATGGACAATACCGGCGAAGCCTATCTCATGATCGAAAGGGCTGATACGTTGGCGGGCGATACCGTATCAAAATTTGATGTCATCAAGGATACGCTGCTAAAGAGTGAGAAGATGACGGGGCTGATGTATGATGTGGTGTTGGATCTTGACCTGACGTCTCCGATACGGACTTGGGAAGATATTGTAGGGACACTGGATGCACTGCTGCGGGAAGATAGGGCGGATATTGCATACAGTGTGACTGAGGCTAGGCGATCTCCGTATTTTAATATCGTCTGTCAAAAGGAAAACGGATTTTATGCACCTGTGCTGGCAAGTAGGGCAGTGGCGAGGCAACAGACACCCGTGTGTTATGATATGAACGCTTCGATCTATGCTTATAGAAGATCGCATTTGATGACGGGTACGATGCATGATAGGAATGCGGTGGTGTGGGTCATGAAAGATACCGGCATTCTTGACATCGATCATGAAGGGGATCTGGAATTGATGGAAGTGATTTTTCGATATTTTGTCAATACGGACGCAAAGTTTAACAAACAATATGCCGATCTGCTCGATCTGTAGGAGAACCGTTATGAAAGTGTGTTTTGTAGGAAGCGGCTCTATTGGAAGACGACATATGAAAAATCTGCATGATCTCTGTCAGGATAGCGGGGAGGAGCTGAACCTTCATGTACTGCGCAGCGGGGCGCGGGGCGCGCTGCCGTCGGAACTGACCGGTATCGTACGACGGGAGGCGTTTTCTTCCTGCGAACTCGATCCTGATTACGATGCTGTTTTTATCTGTAATCCGACGTTTCGGCATTATGACACTATATGTGGGTTGAAAAATCATTCACGCTGCTTTTTTGTGGAAAAGCCGGTATTTGACCGCACGGATTATCGGCTTGAGGATATGGAACTGCCGTCGGGTAATCAGTATTATGTCGCGTGTCCTTTGCGCTACAGCAGGGTATTGATGAGAGCCAAAGAGATTTTGCGGAACAGAAGGGTAGTCAGCGCACAGGCAGTATCGTCCTCTTATCTGCCGGATTGGCGGGAGGGAGTGGACTACAGACAGACCTATTCCGCTAAAAAGGAAGAAGGCGGCGGCGTGCGGATCGATCTGATCCATGAGTGGGATTATCTGGCGGATCTGTTCGGACAGCCGGAAGAAGTGTTTTCGCTGTCGGGGAAATATTCTGACCTCGAGATCACGAGCGAAGATCTGGCGGTCTATATAGCCCGTTATTCGGACAAGCTTTTGGAACTGCATCTCGATTATTTTGGCAGACAGCCAAAACGGTATCTGCGGGTATGGACTTCCGAAGAAGAGTATCTGTTTGATATCCTGAACGGCAGCATATATACAGACGGCGTCATGACCGAATCTTTCCATGAGGAAAGGAATGAGATGTATCTGAGAGAAATGGCGTATTTTATGGAGTTGATAGATGGAAAGGTCAAGGACAGTAACACTCTGGAACATGCTTATCAGACAATGAAAATAGCCATTCTGAAATAATGTTTATACATTTTTGCTATTATAAAATGGGAAAATAGAAAAATATAGAAAATAGGGTATATGAGATGAGGATTATTGCAGTGATCCCTGCAAGAGGAGGCTCCAAAGGGATACCAAGAAAAAATATAAGACTGATGAACGGGCACCCGTTGATAGCTTATGCCATTATGAACGGTTTGCGTGCCGAGTGGATATCAGATGTACTTGTCAGTACAGATGACGACGCAATTGCAGATATCTCTGTTATGTATGGGGCTAAGGTCATTCGCAGACCTGCCCATCTGGCAGGGGATGATGTGACGTTGGATCCCGTTATTTACCACGCAGTGGACTGTTATGAAAAGGAACACGGCAGTGTAGATGTGGTGATCACTATGCAGCCGACTTCACCGCTTTTGCGGGGCGAAACGCTTGATGGGGCGTTGCGAGCGTTTTTTGATATGGACGTAGATACGATCATTAGTGCCGTTAACAGACCGCATCTATCGTGGGGAGAAAAAGACGGGGCGTATTATCCGCTCTACGAGAAACGGCTTAACCGTCAGTATCTGCCGAAACATTTGATGGAGACGGGCGCGTTTGTCATTACAAAACGAAAGTTTGTCAAAGAAAATACCAGATTAGGCAGCAATATATATTTATTTGAAGTGCCGGATCAGGAGTCGGTGGATATTGACGATTATGCGGACTGGACGATTTGTGAGATGCGTCTCAAATGTAAAAAGATCGTTATCAGGACAGATGGATATCCGCAGATCGGGCTGGGACATATTTATCGCAGTATACTTCTTTTTGACAGCCTGACAGAGCACGATGTCAGCATAGTCGTATCGGACAAGTCGAAATTAGGGATGCAGAAACTGGATCAACGTTTTATACAGTATGAAGTGGTACGGAATGACGAAGAATTTGCTGCACTGTTGAAACGTGAAAGGCCTGATATCCTAATCAATGATATGTTGGATACGACAAATGAATATATGCGGCTTGTCACTCCCTATACAAAACGGACGGTCAATATCGAAGATATGGGCGAGGGTGGGCGCCTGGCGGATGCCGTGATCAATGCGCTTTACGAAAAACAGACTTTGGATGCAAAATATTTTTGGGGTCACAGATACTATTGCCTGAGAGATGAATTCTTGATCACGAAGTCAAAGGCTTTTTCATCGGAAGTCAGACAGGTACTGATAGTTTTTGGCGGTACCGATCCGGGGCGATATACGGAAAAAGTTTTGCATGTGATCCAATCCATGCCGGTGGAACTATCCATTGTATATCAGTTTGTTCTAGGACTTGGATTTGACAGGGATGCGGAATTCATGGATGCCGTGTCAAAGTGTAAACAGGAAATCCGGGTAATCAAGGATGTACAGCTCATTTCCAACTATATGGCCAAAGCGGATATTGCAATCTCCTCACAGGGCAGAACGATGTATGAACTTGCGACCATGAAGGTGCCAACGGTTATTCTTGCCCAGAATGAGCGGGAGAAAACGCATGAGTTCGGCTATATGAAAAATGGTTTTATCAATCTCGGAAACGGAAATGAAGTTCAGGAAAATACGTTGCGGGAGACACTTTTATGGCTGATCCACACACCACAGATCAGGGCGCAGATGAGAGAAAACATGGAGCGCTTGAATCTGTCTGACGGCATTAGGCGTGTGAAGAATATCATTCTGGAGAATGACAAATAGGAAATTTGTAGGAGAGGGCAATGATGAATGGTCAGGATATGATGGATCTTGCTGTGAGAATTTTTCCAATCTGCAGAAGCATTACGGGAGACGGTGTCAGGAAGACACTGAAGATCCTGCAGGAATATTGTGAAGATTTACAGATATATGAAGTATCTTGCGGTACACAGGTGTTTGACTGGACGATTCCCGATGAATGGAATATTACCGAGGCGTATATCGAGACTGAAGACGGACATAGGATCATTGATTTCGAAGATAATAATCTCTATGTTGTAGGATATTCCCTGCCGATGGATGCGTGGTTGGATCTGGCGGGACTAAAGCAATACATCCATACCCTGCCCGAACAGCCGGATCTGATCCCTTATGTCACATCTTATTACACCAAAAGGTCAGGCTTCTGTATGTCTCAGACAATGCTTGACGGACTTCCCGAGGGAAAGTATCATGCGGTTATCAAAAGTACGTTAGATCCCCAAGGCAGTCTGACATATGGAGAGATCATCATTCCTGGAACAAAAGAGCCGGATAAAGAAATATTTTTTTCCTCTTATGTCTGTCATCCGTCTATGGCTAATAATGAGTGTTCCGGTCCATGTGTATTGACTGCCTTGGCAGATTATATTCGCAGTATGTCTGACAGGCGATACAGCTATCGGCTGATCTTGATACCGGAAACGATCGGTTCGATTACATATTTGAGCAGAAATTTACAAAAGATGCAGGAACGGATTATTGCAGGATTCAATTTAACCTGTGTTGGTGATGATATGCAGTATACGATCGTGCATTCCAGATATGCGGATACGCTTGCCGACAAGGTATTGATGAATGTGCTGCGCTATCGCGGCAATGGTTTTAAAGAGTGTTCTTATCTGGAAAGAGGGTCGGACGAACGACAGTATTGCTTCCCGGGAGTGGATATACCACTTTGTACTTTTTCAAGGACGAAATTCTATGACTATCCAGAATATCACACATCGGGAGATGACTTAAATCTGATCTCTGCACAAGGGCTTCAGGGCGCTTTTGATGTTATGGAAGAATGTATCAGAATATTGGAATATAATGATCGTTATCGGGTCAAATGCCTGTGCGAGCCCCAATTGGGAAGGCGCGGACTTTATCCCCAAGTCAGCAGAAAAGGAGTGTATGACGAGGTGCGCAAACTGCAGGACTTTATTCTGTACGCTGACGGGTGCAACGATTTAATAGATATCAGCAATATCATAGATTATCCGGCTGTTAAACTGATCGATATGATACAGACATTGACTGAACATGGTCTGTTAGCCGGTAGCGGGCAGTACAAGTAATTCGGCCGAACATAGAAGACTGCGTGTCGGAAAGGAAAACGTGAATCATGAACAGACCTTATGTGATTGCAGAAATCGGTGTAAACTATTACGATACGGCAAGAGAATTAGGAATCACACCGTTAGAAGCGGCCAAGAAATATATCTTCGAGGCAAAGCAGACAGGCGTAGATGCGGTAAAGTTTCAATCATACAAGGCAGATACGATTGTATCAAAACAGTCACCTGCTTACTGGGATACCACTGAGGAACCGACGAAGACGCAGTATGAATTGTTTCGGAAGTTCGATAGCTTTAATGCAAAGGAATACGGCGAGTTGTGTCAATACAGCAGACAGATCGGCATTGACTTTATGTCTACGCCGTTTGATTATGCTTCGGCAGATTATCTGACAGATATGGTGGACATATTTAAAATATCTTCTTCAGATCTTACCAATCATCCGTTTCTGCGGTATATTGCCGGAAAAGGGAAACCGGTATACCTGTCTGTCGGTGCGTCCTATCTGTCGGAAGTAGAGGAAGCGGTGCGCGTTCTGCAGGATGCGGGGTGTCGGGATATTTGTCTGCTTCATTGTGTTTTGTCCTATCCGTGTAAAAAAGAAGACGCGAACCTTAATATCATTAAGACGCTGAAGAAAATATTTCCGGATCTCAAAATAGGCTATAGCGATCATACTCTGCCGGATGAGACCATGACTATTCTGACGACAGCTTATCTGTATGGGGCGCAAGTTATAGAGAAGCACTTTACGTTGGACAAAACGCTTCGGGGCAATGATCACTATCATGCGGGTGATCCGCAGGATTTTGCTAAGGCAATTCGTAATTTTGAGCTGATTACACAGATAAGCGGGCAGGAAAAGAAGGAAGTCCTTCCCTGCGAAAGGATTTCCAGAAGAGAGGCCAGAAGGTCCCTGATTCTGACAAGGGACATGAAAAAGGGCGAGGTGATTACGCAACAGGATGTGATGGCAAAAAGACCGGGAACCGGCATTTCCCCCCGATATACGGATATTATATTAGGGAAAACCATGCAGTGTGACGCTGCGGAAGATACGGTGCTCACATGGGAGATGATATAGGAGAGAGATGATGGTAAACCTTTTTCTTACAAGTGTAATGTGGAAGTCGCTCACAATAGAGATGGTAGAGAAGGTGTTGACGGAGATCAGAGTGGACAACCTTTATATGATCGTAAATGATCGGGAGGAATTGCCGCTTTTTCAAAGACTTGGCGTCTGTTATCTGCGTGAAGATATCGTACAGGGAAGATTTACGGATGAGCAGATGAACGCGGCTGCGGACACACCGTTGGATGACACCGTTTTTGCATATATGAATCCTTATGTGATAGAAATACTGAACCAGCAGAGGCGACATGAGCAGGGTTGGGCCCACAGGATCAGTAATACCTGGGAGAATCATTATCAGATTTATATGCGTAATTTGTTCTTTTGGAATAGTATGTTGGAGCAAAAACAGATCACGCATGTTTTTTTCACAAGGATACCGCATGAGGGATATGATGCGATTATTTATCATCTGTGCAAAATGAAGGATATTCCTGTCTTGATGGCATTTGCGTCTCTGATTCCGAATCGGGATTTTGCGCTTACGGATTATATGCGCACCGACGAAGAAATCCGTGCGGAATATGAACGGCTGAAAGTACAGTATAAGGACGCAACGGCGGACGAAATTGAACTGGAGGAAAACACCAAAGAAGAATTTGAAAAATGGGTTTCTCTGGATCCGACAAAAATGAAGCCTACATACATGAAAGGCAATAAGCTCAAGATCACTTTTCGGGCTCGATACGGGGAGACGAATCTGATCCGTGTCTGGCGCGGAATTCTCGGCAAGGAATATGAAAAGTACGGCGTTGGCGCGAAATTCCTCGGCGCGTCGTTTATGCGGATCCCCAAGCTCCTCAGCGTCATTGCGCCGACTTATCAATTATGGCGATATGCGAAACCATACTGGAAAGAGACCAAACGTGTCAATGCGTATTATGAGAGCGTATCCGGAATGCCGCAGCCGGGTGAAAAATATGTCTATTTTGCGCTGCACTATCAACCGGAGGCAACTTCCAACCCATTGGGCGGCGGGGCATATACGGATCAGATTTTCCCATTGCAGATACTTTGCAGAAGTATACCGGATGATGTGAAGGTATATGTCAAGGCACATCCGGCACAGCTTTCTTTTTTTGGAGGGATGTCTTATTATCAGGATATGCTGCGGCTTCCCAATGTGCGTATGATCAAGATGGAGTGTTCCACGTATGAGCTGATCAAAAATGCCGTTGCGGTGGCATCGTTGACCGGGACGGCATGCTGGGAGTGCCAGTTTTATGGTGTACCGGCGATATTGTTTGGCTACTCCTACAAGAATGCGTCGCCTCTGTCCTATCATGTGCGGACTGTGCAGGAGTGTAGGCAGGCGTTTGCCGATATTGCTGCCCATAAAAAGGCGGTGACTTTGAAAGAGTTAAAGTTATACACCAAGGCGGCTCATAATTTGTCTTATCATATTAAGGACAGAGATAAGGTGTTTCCGGAGCTGATTGTTAAGTTGGTGCGTGGAATGTAGTGGTCAGGACGGAATATTGACGAAACAGAACAGGATGGGATGAGAAAATGCAGATTGATGATACTGATGCATATATTCGCTTCCAAGATATCGCGAAGCAGATCGACATTGATCGCGGCGATACGCTTTTGGTTTCATCCGACATGAGACATATCCTCTATCAGTGTCTGGAACACGGAGATGAGACAGACTTAAATATATTTCTGGACAGCCTTCAGGAGATTGTGGGATCGGAAGGCACACTTCTGCTACCGACATTTAATTGGGGGTTCTGCCAAGGAATAACATTTGACTATCATACGACTTCCTGCAGGACAGGCAGTTTGGGAAAAACGGCATTAAAGAGAGGGGATTTCATACGCACCAAACATCCGATCTATTCTTTCGCCGTGTGGGGGAAAGATGCCGGACTATTGTATGAGATGGAAAATCGGGATGCTTTTGGGAAGGATTCCCCCTTTGCGTATCTGCACAGGATGGCGGCAAAAAACCTGTTCATTGACGTGAGCTACCAGCACAGTTTTACGTTTGCCCATTATGTTGAGGAATGGGAAGGTAACGTTCCTTACCGCTATAATAAAGATTTTACTGCCGGATATATAGATGAAAACGGCGACGAAGAGCAAAGAACCTATTCCATGTTTGTGCGGGATCTGGAACGGAACGTGTATGTTACGCTCGACCCTATGGAATGTCTCTTTATCGGGCATGGGGCGGTGAAGACCTATCGGATCAATGGGATCGAGATGAAACTGCTTGCCTTAGATAAGGCGTATGAGTTGATCAAAGAAGACATTTTGTATAATCGAAGCAGAAATCTGTGTACGTATGACGGACAGGATACATAGGACGGTGGAGATTTGAAGAAATAGATTGTGAGCATGAGAAAGGCAAAAACAATGGAAAGAAAGCACAAGGGATATCGCATTGTGTCATGGGTATTACTGTATAACATGTTATTTTCGGCTGTCAGCGTCTTGCTGAATGGGTGGTCATTTTCGGCGTATGTGAAACTTTTTTCATATCAGACGCTTTCTGTAGTTATACCGGGGATGGCGATGGTCCTTATCCTTCGAATCAAAATAGCATCGGATGTCGGATGGATCGGTTACTCGTTTGTCATGGGATATGTTTATAATATCCTTCTTTATTATGTCACTGTGCCGTTCGGTTTACAGATTTACGTGAAAGTCATTGGGGTGGCGGCAGCAGCGTTGAGTATGGTTCTCCTTTGGCTGAAAAGAAGTGATGTAATAGGGTGTGAACATGACGGAGCAGGGATGAAGATCTGTACGGTGGGAGTTATTGTTTATGCGGTATTCATGTTTATTGCCTATAATGGCAATGGCCTCTCGCCGGCTCTGCTTGGCAGAACAGATTATTACACATATCATAGGGATATTCAGTATTGGATCGGCAATCTGCATTCGCTGATCAAGCAGTATCCACCGCTTAATCCGAGAGATTATGATGCAGGTATATTCAATTATCATTATTTTTCTTCTATACAATTGGCGGTGCAGGCGATCTGGACGGGAATCCATCCGGCAATGCTTTGTATGGGTGCCTATTTCCATGTGACTGTCGTAATGGTGGTTTTTGGCGCATATCTCTTTGCAAAAAGCGTGATTCCTGAGCAAAGACCGGTTGTGCTTGCGATGGGCGCGTTATTGTTGACATCGGGAATCGAAAATGTTACGATTGTCGAACATATATGTCATTATGCACTGGCAGCATTTGGAACGGATTATGGCCTGGGTGTTATGCTGTTTTTCATACTCGCACTATACCAATATAGTATGGGCACACAATCTGCTGTAAATGGTGGTGGGGGGGGGACAATATGTATTCTGTTACTTGCCGTTTTGACGGGCAGCAAAGGACCTTACGGCGCGGTTGCGCTTTGCGGGATCGGCGTGGTATGTTTGTATTGGTTGTGTAATCGGAAACCGCTTCGCGCCGTTGTATTCGGCATAACAGCCTTGTCTGTGTTTGGAATCATTTATTTCTTTGTATGTAATACGGCCGGTTATGTGGGTGATGGCAATTCGGCATCCATATATCATTTGGTCATCAGAACAGATCCGTCTATGTCTATACCGGAAGCATGTTTCAGAAAGCTGGTCAGGGAGGCTGTCAACATATTGTTGATGAAACCGGTTGTGCTTTGGCCGCTGGCCGTAATCGTATTTACGAAATTGTGCCGCAGACAGCGATTCTCCGTATTTGAATGGAGTTGTCTGGGAATGGCTTTTGTTGGCCTTTCGGTCAATGCGCTCATTAGAATCCCCGGAAATTCACAGGGATATTTTGCGTTGGCGGCGCTTGTGCCGGCGTGGTGCTGCGTTTTGTGTAACGTCAAATATGATAAGGATATTTTTGCACGATGGGGAAGCTGGAAATATATAGTGGCGGCCGTGATGCTCCTGATTGGCGTGGGTGGTTTCCTGTGGGGTTATAACAGAAACGGTAACAGATTCGGTGTTTTCTATAGTATATCTGACGGTATATATAACATTGCGCATAGAATGACGGGACAGGAGATGCCTGTGCGGAGCGATGGAAAAATCGAAGATGGGAAAATGCTGGGGAAGCAAGAGTATGAGCAGCTGACTTCCCTATATGGGGATGGTGAGTTGGATGGCATTCTTTTATATAGCTTGCCGGAACAGAGAGCAGATTTGGCTCCGTTCCGCAAGAATTTGATTAGCAGTTTTAGCGGGAAATATATTTGGCAGAATACAGAGGCTGTCAATGCTTTTATCGAGGAAGATACAGAGCAGATGCAAGAGTTTTATGATATGGGTGTGAGATATCTGCTGGTTGATTTCGCGGCAGAAAGCGATATATCGATACCGGAGACGAACGCAGATATGATTTATGACAGCAGCGAGATGCGTATATACAAGATTTATAACGGCTCATAAGGATTTTTATGGAAAATGATCACTTGACCCTTCCAAAGGATTATATATGGAATACTGCCGCAGGACTCATCAATGCCGCCGAAGCTGTCGTGATGTCCATGGTCGTGACCAGAGTGACGGGACTGGCGGATGCCGGTCTGTTGACGGTCGCCTTTGCGGTCGGGAATCTGGCGATGACGATCGGCAAATTCGGTGTGCGCAATTATCAAGTGACAGACACCGAGAATCGCTTTACGACCGCCGTTTATTTCAAAGCAAGGGTCTTGACGGTACTGTTGATGATAGCTGTAGTGTGCGGATATTTGAGATATGCTGCGTGTCATCTCGGCTATGACCGCAGTAAAACCGTCATTGTTTTTGCGACATGCATGATCTATGCAGTGGAATCTTTGGAAGATGTAGTATGGGGTTACTATCAGCGCAAAGGCCGGTTATATATCGGTGCGCAGATGTTTTGCATACGCTGGGGCGGTATCCTGCTCGCTTTTCCGATTGTGTTATATTTGAGTAAAGATTTGGCCTTTACTTTAACCTGTTGCCTTGGCATATGTATTGGGCTTTTCCTGATACTTTTGTGGCGGGTATTCAAAAAATATTCAAGCGATATTGTTTTGGATGTGTGGCGGTCAATGGTGATTAAGAAGGGCGATTGGATGCAGATTAGAAAACTGCTGCGGAGTGTCTTTCCGCTCTTTGCCATTTTGTTCCTTGGATTTTATGAGAACAATGCGCCTAAATATGCCATTGATGTCTGTCTGACCGCTGAGGAGCAGGCGTGTTACGGTTTTGTGGCAATGCCTGTGTTTGCTATTGAATTGCTGAATTCTTTTGTGTACCAGCCGACATTGGTTTTGATGGCGGTGGAATGGGAACGGAAAGATATACTCAAATTCAGGAAACGAATCATCCGACAGCTTTTCATTATCGCAGGGATAGCGACCGTATGCATGATCGGTGCTTATCTGATAGGGATTCCGGCACTGTCGCTCTTATATGATACGGATCTGTCCGGTTATAAAGATGAATTGATGCTCCTTCTTCTGACCAGCGCTTTTCTCGCAGTTTCCGGTTATCAAAGCGTTGTCCTGACGATCATGCGGTGTCAGCGGTCTCTTCTGTGGCCGCAATGTGTTATTTCGTTGGCGGCGGCTGTCGGCATGAAAAGAGCTGTAAAACATTTTGGCACTATTGGAGCTGCCACTTGCTATTTGGTGTTAATGGTAGTATTATGTATATGCTATGGGATTATTTTGACAGTGTATATGAGAAAAGGTCAATACAAAAAAACTGCTAGTAGGATAAAAGAATGAAACGGTATTGGTATAGGAATTTATGCAGTGTATTCATCGTGTGTATGTTGACATTGTTCCTGTTTCATCTGCGCTATGATATTCCGCTTTATGGGGATGATGTGGGCGGACTGACGATCAATGATCCAAACAATCATTATTTGGACGAAGTGGTGGCGCAGGGAGAATGTACATTGAATCTGGATCATTCTCTGAACGCTACATGGAATAGGGTAAAGTCTGCTTATTTTTTATGGGATGGACGCATTATCGCCAAGTTTGCGATGATACCTGTTTTGGCTTGCTTGTCGCTCCCTGACGGTATCAATTGGCTGTTGTATAGTATATATATCACTTCACTGCAGTTGTGTCTATTTGGAATTACTGTGTTCGTAGTTGCGGAGGGGGGGGGCAAGCACAAGATTCGGATTGGCAGACTTATGCCGCTGCTTTTATTGTTGATTGCCGTATTATTATTTTATAATCCAAGTTATTCTTATGCGTATATGACAAGGATATTGATGTGGACATTTACCAACATATATGTTATATCAGTCATTTTGTATCTCTGTCTGTATGCATTGCTCCGATATGTTATGGAACACATGTGTGTTCCGCGCATCGGATCGATCATAAGCGTTAATATTCTAGGCTTTCTGGCGGGACTTTCCCATGAGGCATACGGAGTGATTTTCGGCATGGTACTTTTGGTGCAGTTAGCGCGGTTTATATTGCGGGATCATCCGACTAAGCTCTTGCGTTGGCTGTTCTTATATGCAGGATATCTGGTTGGTTTTGGGATATGTTTTTTTGCACCGGGTAATTTTCATCGTGCGAGTCAAAGCCATGAAGCAGCATTACAAACTATCCCATTGCTGGAGCGTATGACCAACAGCTTTTATATTCATATATATATCGCGTATAGATTGTGGATCGTACCTGTCGTTGCTGTGCCGATCTTGGTCATAGGAATCGCAGTATTGCTGAAAAAAAGGATTCTCACATGGAAAGATATTTTCGGCGCAGTATGCAATAATCTGGAATGGCCGCTCGGTTTTGCCATGTCTGCGGTCACATGGGGGTTGGTTGCAAGAGTTGCCGTATACGGTATGCTAGCAGCTAATGCGATGCTGATCATCGGCGTTATCAGAATCTTAGGAGAACTGTATTCTGCAACACAGCAGAATATTACGGCGCTTACGGGCAGATACGATCCGTATATTTGGAATGCGATGGCAGGATTGAGTGTGGCGGCAGTCCTAATCCTTGCGGGCATTAACTGGCAGCAGATCGCATCGGTGCATCGGACAGCGGATATCTGGCGCACAAGTATCGCGCAGGCGCGGGCGAGTGGCGCAGCGGAGGTGGAAGTGCCACGGTATCCGGATGGCCTGAATTATAAGTTTTATGAAAGCACCATCAATGAGGGTTACGATAAGATATCGAGCAGAGTTGTATATCAAACCGCTATACGTGTAAACTGATACGGTGATGGGGGGGGGACAAAGTTGGCAGTTGATAGCAAGAAAAAAGTGTGTGTTACCGTGCCGTGTTATAATGAAGTCGGCAATGTTAAGCCGATGGCAGACACATTGACAAAGATTATGCAGGAACTTCCGTACGATTATGAAATCCTTTTTACGGACAATTGTTCTACGGACGGTACGAAAGAGATATTGCGTTCACTGGCGGCGCAGGATAAACATATCAAAGTATTGATGAACAACAGAAATTATGGAACGGATAGAAGAGCAAGTACAGGCTGCGGCAAATATGCGGAAGGAGATGTGTTCATAGCCATTGCCTGTGATTTTCAGGAGCCGCCTGAACTGATACCGGAATTTCTCAAATATTGGGAGCAGGGATACAAAGTGGTCTGCGGTCAAAAAACAAGTTCTAAGGAAAGCAGATTAAAATATGCATGCCGCTGCATATTCTACAAGCTGATCAATGAACTGTCGGACACGCCCCAGTATGAGAATATGTCCGGCATACTGTGTTTTGATAAAGAAGTTTATGAAGAATTAAAAAAATATGATTATGATGTTGATTTTAGGTTTATAGTGGCAGATGCTGGATATGAGGTCAAGCTGATTCAATATCAACAGCAAAAGCGCCGGAGCGGTAAATCCAGTTATAATGTGTGGCGATATTTGACCTTTGCGATCACTTCTATGATAGCGACATCTACGGCACCGTTGAGGTTGATGACGGTTGCGGGATTTTTGATGTCAGTGATAAGTTTTGCGGCCGGGCTTGTTTACTTGATTGCCAAGTTGCTGTTTTGGTATCATTTTCAGGCCGGAATGGCGCCAATCCTTATAGGGATGTTTTTCATCGGATCCGTACAATTATTTTTTCTGGGAATCGTTGGAGAATATATCGGTGTGATTTTGCGGAGGGTAAGTAAAACTCCCGAGGCTATATTGAGTGAGAAACTTAATGTTGAGGAAATCCCGCCCGATGGCGAATAAAAGCTGCCAAAGGAGACTATAGTAATGAAACAAGTTTGTGTAATCTCGGATAACGAAGCTCTTTATCAGGCATTCAGAAAGATTATAGAAAAACAAGTTTTGACAAGTAAATATAAGTTTGCCTTTTTTACTTCAGAAAAGGAGATAAAAGATATCCCGCCCCGTTGGAATGATGAACTGGCTGTCATCAATCTAAAGGAAGAAAGCGATTTGTTTTTGCGGCAATACGATCTGTTCATATCGCTGCACAGCAAACAGATTTTTCCTGCGGATATGGTGCAAAGATACCGATGTATTAATATACATCCGGGTTATAATCCGTACAACCGCGGGTGGTATCCACAGGTATTCAGTATCATCAATAAGAAACCTGTAGGAGTTACGATCCATGAGATGGATACACAGATGGATCATGGTCCGATTATTTATAGAGAACGCATCGAGATAGAAGCGGCTGATACTTCCGGCAGCGTGTATCAGAAAATATATAAAAAGGAATGTGAATTGCTTGCGCTCCATTTAGAAGAATTGATTGAGGGAAATTATAGAAAAAGCATGCCGGAAGCAGAGGGCAACATCAACTACAAGCAGGATTTTAAACAGCTCTGTTTGATCGATATGGATAAAGCAGCAACTTATAGAGAGGTGATAGATTTTTTGCGGGCGATGACTTTTGACGGCTATTACAATGCATATTTTATAGACGAACACGGTGATAAGATATATGTCAAACTGGATATGGACAAGCAGACGATGACCGCGGATTCTCCGAGGGGGGGGGAGATAACAAACGTAAGGGTTTAACAGCGGGAAATATCGTATTCTTGCATATGGCCGGACTGTATGGTGACAGCCTGAGAAAATCAGGAGGAAGTTGCCTATGAAGACGGCAATTATGCAGCCATATTTCCTCCCGTATATAGGCTATTGGCAGTTGATTCATGCAGTGGATCAGTTCGTATTGTTAGATGATGTGAATTACATTACAAGAGGTTATATTAACCGTAACAGCATATTGGTCAACGGACAGGAGCATCGCTTTACGATTCCGGTTCAGAAAGCTTCACAGAACAGATTGATCAAAGATACGGCGTTTGCATTTGACAGGGTAGAGAAAGACAGATTCCTGCGCATGATAGAAGATGCTTATAAAAAAGCGCCTCAATACCATGATGTAATGCCGCTGATCAGACAGATTGTTAATTGTGAACAGCAAGATGTCACGCAATACGTATACAACAGCCTGACTGTGATCATGAATTATCTTGATATACAGACGGAACTTTATATTTCATCGGAGATCCCTAAAGATAACGATCTCCACGGGCAGGACAGAATCATTGAAATATGCCGGCAACTGCAAACTGATGTGTATGTTAATCCGTGCGGCGGCAGGAAATTGTATATGCCGGCTGCGTTTGAGAGAAATAATATGAAATTATATTTTCTGGATACGCGGGGCGACAGCATCAGTTACAGTCAGGGTCGGCCGGAATTTCAAAGGAATTTATCGATCATTGATGTACTGTTCCGCAATAATGTGGATACGATCAAGATCTTTCTGGATGAATATGATTTGCACAGCGATTAATCGGGAGGAATGATAAGATGTCATATATAGATATTGTAGAGCATTATGAAGACTGTTTTAGAAAGTACGGCGATAATAATAAAGGTGTTGACTGGCCCAAAGAAGCGGATGCACAGACACGATACAAGGTAATGTTAGATATAGCTCGATTTGATCCGTATAGGAAGAAGGAAAAGTATTCCCTGTTGGATTTCGGGTGCGGTCTCGGACATTTAGACCAGTATATCTTGGATCATCGGATGAATATTGATTATGCCGGACTTGATGCCTCTGAGACCTTCGTGAATCAATGCAGACAAAAGTTTCCGGGCGTTCCGTTTTTTCATTGTGATCTAATGAATGAAGAAGCCGAAACCTCGCTTCCTCAATATGATTATATTGTCATGAACGGGGTTTTTACGGAAAAATTAGCATGGGGCTATGACGAAATGCTCGATTACTTTCAAAAATTGGTAACTAAAGTATATGAAAAATGTAATTATGGGATTGCTTTTAATGTTATGTCGAAGGATGTGGACTGGGAGAGGGATGATTTGTTTCATCTGCCTTTAAATGTGCTCAGCCGTTTCCTTACCCAAAATATAACGCGTGATTTTATCATCAGAAATGATTATGGATTGTATGAATACACGGCATATGTGTATAAGCGCGGAAAGGAAGAAGCGGAATGAGGTTTGCGTTTTATATGTCGGGCAAAGGCGGCCGGCTGCGCAAATTTCTTGCGCAGGCTACCGAAGAAGAAAAAAGGCAGATTGCATTGGTGGTTTCGGATAACGTTTTGCCTGATGAGACGGAGGAGATCATACAGCGCAGCGGGATCAGACACTGCACTTTTGATTATAAAGAACTTACAGGCAGCAGCAATAAAGAAAAGAACATGGAATTATCCAACCTGATGCTTGAAAGCTTTGAAAGCGGCAAGATTGATTACTGTTTTTGCTTTGGCTGTCATATTTTGACAGGTGACTTGATTGAAAAGTACCGCCATAGAATGCTTAATTTTCATTCTTCTCTGCTTCCGATGTTTCCGGGGGTGAACGCGATAGATAAGGCTGTTGAGTCAGGAACGGTATTTTTGCTTGGGAACACAGTTCATTTTATTGATGAGACGGTAGACGGAGGACCGATCATCATGCAGAGTGTGATACCTGTGCGAGCTTTTGAGGAGAGTGGCGGAGATTATGACGTAGTTTTGGATCTTCAGATAGAAATGATACAAAAGCTCATGGCACTTCTAAATGAAGACAGAATAGTCGTGGAAGAACGGAAAGTTAGGATTATCGGGGCAGATTATCAAAAGGGATATGTTTTCCCCGGCATAAACTAGAAAAAGATATTATGTAAGAGAATGTTGGGCGTATGAAACTATCAGACTATGTCATTTATTATTTGGAACAACTGAATATCAAACACATGTTTATGCTTCCCGGTGGGGGTGCGATGCACTTGAATGATTCACTGGGCAATAGTAAGAAAATCGAGTATGTGACCTGTCTGCATGAACAGGCATGCGCTATTGCAGCGGAGGCCTATGCCCGTGTGACGAATCAGCCGGGTCTTTTGATGGTGACAACAGGACCGGGCGGGACGAACGCCATTACGGGAGTGGCAGCGGCTTACGTAGAATCTACGCCCATGATCGTGATTTCCGGGCAGGTTAAGCTGGCAGATCAGATACGCGGTCAGGGCATACGTCAGCAGGGTATGCAAGAATTGGATATCGTCTCTATTGTAAAACCTATCACAAAGTATGCTGTCATGGTGACAGAAGCCAGACAGATCAGGTATCATTTGGACAAGGCGGTATATGAAGCCGTCTCCGGACGCAAAGGCCCGGTATGGCTGGATATTCCGTTAGATATTCAGGCTATGGATATCGATCCGGATGAGTTGGCCGGCTGGGAACCTGACAAGATAAGCGCCATAGATGCTCAGGCACAGCGGGAACGCTTGGAGAAGCAGGTGTTGGAGGTCATAGAGTGCTTCAATCAGGCTGAGAGGCCGGTGATTTTGGTCGGCAATGGGATACGGCTCGCGGAGGCACAGGACATATTTAGGCGATTGGTGGACGTACTGGGTATTCCGGTGCTGACGACATGGAACGGTATTGACCTGATAGAAGAGACGCATCCGCTTTTCTTCGGAAGGCCGGGCGGAATGGGACAACGCTATGCTAATTTTATCCAGCAGAATTCCGATTTTTATCTCTCTGTCGGCGCACGCCTGAATTTGCTGCAGACAGGGTATAATTTTGACGGCTTTGCGAGAAAAGCCGTCAGGGTCATGGTGGATATTGATGAAAACGAACTGCACAAGACCAATGTCAGACCGCACATTCCGATATGTGCCGATGCAGGAGAATTTATGGAATTGCTGCTGGCGCACAAAGACAGGATCCAAAATAAGGATCATACTAAATGGATTGCGTATGCCCGAAAGATGAAACAAAAATATCCGATCGTACAAAAAGCGCATTGGCAGCAGGAGAGGTTAGTCAATACCTATGCGCTGTTAGATACCATAACGGAACAGATGCAGCCGGATGATATTTATGTTTCCGGGAGTTCGGGCACTTGTATCGATGTGTCTATGCAGGTGTTCCGCGTCAAGAAGGGGCAGCGGGTTTTTTCGACGAAAGGGCTGGCGTCCATGGGTTTTGGCGTACCGGCTACCATCGGCGCATGTTTGGCGGGCAACGGGCGGCGGACGGTCTGCGTTTGTGGCGATGGTGGATTTCAGATGAATATACAGGAGCTGGAGACGATACGGCGGTTGAATCTGCCCATCAAGATATTTGTATTGAATAATCAGGGGTATGCGCAGATATATGCCACGCAGACCAATATTTTCGGCGGACATTATGTGGCATGCAATGAAGAGTCGCACCTGACATTGTCGCCGATCTCCGATGTGGCGGCGGCATACCGTCTCAAGACCGTCAGGATAAACGGCAATGAAGACTTACAGGATAAAGTGAAGACGGCATTGGAGTATCCGGGCCCTGTAATCTGCGAAGTAATCGTGCCTATTGAATTGAGCGCCTTGCCGAAGCAGGTGTCCTATAAGAGATCAGACGGGCAGATGGAATCTCTTCCGTTGGAATATATGAATCCTATGCTGCCTGAGGAAGAGTTGCGTGAAAATATGTTGATTCCGGTGTATGAGCGGCAATGAGACACCATTGCGGTTCTGCGTATCGGGGGAAACAGTGTTGGGAGGAGTGGCAATGAACAGATCGGAATTGGAGACGCTGTTGCGTGAAAATGTGCCGGATATCACGGGAAAATCAGTGTGGATATGGGGCGCCGGGGATACCGCACAGTTATATCAGGAGGGCTTGAGGCGGCTGGAACCGGAAGGTTTTACTTTTGAGGGATATATTGACAGAAAAGCTGCCCGGATGCATTATACCTTTCATGGAAAGCCGGTGATGGCGCCGACAACCGCGAGGGGGGGGGCTATGTGTGCTGATCTGTACCATACGCGCAGACGTTATCGCGCAGGTTCGGAAAGAGTGCAGAGAGCTCGGCTTGGAATGTTATCTGCTAGATGAAGTCATCCTAAAATCTCATGCTGCGCAGGTTATGGCGTGCTATGACATGCTGTGCGATCAGAAGTCAAAGGATGTCTATGCGGAGCTGATACGGTGGCGGGTTACAGGGATACAGCCGCAGGAAACGATACAGTCCGAAGACGAATATTTTGCTATGGACTATCTGCAAGGGGAATGTCCGGACGATGTGTTTGTAGACTGTGGAGCGTGGGTCGGAGATATCGTATCGGAATTTATCAGGCATAGAAACGGTGTCTTTCGCAAAGTGATCGCTTTTGAGCCGGATGCGGTGAATTATGGCCGTCTGGAGAAGACCGTGGAATGTGAATGCGCTAAATGGCAGCTTACCCGTTCACAGTTTGCGCTGTATCCGTATCCTGTTTCGGATGCACGTACGGCAGTGAGCTTTCAGCGGTATGGGGAGAATGACGGACAGGGGAGCAAGATCATAGATACGGCTGGCAAAAGCGAAGACGGTACCTATACGGTCGCGTTGGATGATTTTCTGCACGAACCGTATTCTTTTCTGAAGGCGGACATTGAGAGCTATGAATATAAGATGATACAGGGTGCGGCCGAGGGAATCAGGCAATATAAGCCCAAATTGGCGATATGTATCTATCATAATTGTGTGGATATATACTCTATACCGTTATTGATAAAGCAGATCATGCCCGAATATCGGATATCGGTTAGGCATTACGCAGCGGATCTGACCGGAAGCGTACTCCATGCAATCGTATAAATAATAAACACAGGAGGTGTAGTGTGAAATACGGACGGAAAGAAATTGAGAACAGGTTGCAGGATGAGGAGTCCCGCATTTTGTTTCAGGCAAGGTTGGATTATGCCGCAAATGGGGATCAGAAAGCCTACTTTGATGTGCTGGATACGCTGTATGATGACTGGCATATTTCGGAGGAACTGCGTGACCGGACGGCTGAGGGCGGTTTCAGCGGTATCATTATCTTCGGCTGTGCCTACGGCGGAACGCGCATCCATACCTTGTTGGAACGAATGGGCTATAAGATAGACTGTTATTGCGACAACAACCACAGCGGAGAGACCGTCAAGGGCAAGAAGGTGTTGTCTGTGAAAGAGGTGGCGGATGCATATCGGGATTATCTGGTAATTATCGGCTCTTATGAGTGGGCAGATCAGATGTATCGGCAGCTTGTGGACTTGTCTTTCCCGGAAAAGAATATTTTTCGTCCTCGCAGCCGCATGCTGCAGTGGATGCGTGGCAGACAATACTTTGACGTCTTTCAGCCGGTGGAGGAGGAGGTCTTCGTGGACGCCGGAGCCTTTGATGGAGAGACAATGCTGGATTTTACAGACTGGTGTCACGGGAGCTATCGGCGGCTCAGAGAGATCGAACCGACACGGGAAATGTGCGATGTGATACAAGAGAAAGCACGCACGCATCATTTGGATCATGTAGAGATCGTCAATCAGGCCGCTTGGGATCGGGAAGAAACGTTGTATTTCGACGATGATGCCGGTTCTGCTTCCGCCGTGCGCGCAGGTGGCAGGGTACGCGTTCAGGGGGGGGGTATTGATCAGATACTGAGTGACAGGTATGCCACCTATATCAAGCTGGATGTGGAGGGCAGTGAACTGCGGGCTCTGCAGGGAGCCAGAGAGACCATCCTGAACAGTCATCCAAGACTGGCGGTCTGTATCTATCATCAGCCCCGTGATGTGATCGAGCTTCCGGCTTATATTTTAGGGCTTGTGCCGGATTATAAGTTCTATATCCGCCATTACAATTCTCATATGTGGGAGACAGTCATGTATGCGGCAATAGACTGAGCGGGATCCACAGGATAGGCGATCTCGTCAACAGAGGACACTTTCCGGGCATAGTACCGGGTGTAGATAGATTCATTATACGAAACAAAAAGGAGAATGGATATGAAGATATGTCATAGAGGTTTGTATGTGCAAGTGATCGACGGTATCGGCACCGTGAGGGTTTGCAGTTGGGCAGGCTACTACCTGTTGGGCAACCTACGGGACAATACCATGGAAGAACTATATAACAATGAGGCAGCCAGAAAATTCCGCCAGACACTCATTGATGGAACTTATGATTTCTGTAATGAGGAGAATTGTCCCTACATGGCCAATCATACCTTGGAAGAGCATATGGTGGAGGTTGATGAGATTCCTGAATATCCGCGTGAACTCGCATTGGCTTATGATAACCATTGCAATTACTCATGTACTTGTTGTGTGAGTAAGTGTAATGACAGGACGGATCCTGAAGTGCAGCGCAAGATAGAGAGCGAGCTGCGCAAGGTCATTCCTCATGTTAAATATCTCACTGCTAACGGCTTAGGTGAATTTTTTGTGAGTAACAACATGATGAAACTGGTTGCTGAGTGGAATCCGAATGTGATAGAGGGCGCACAGTTTTCGCTTGAAACCAATGGTTCCCTGTTCAACAGACAAAATTGGGAGAAGATCAAGAACGTAGGGGACAGTGACTTTAGCGTAGCCATTACCGTACATAGCTTTGATGAAGCAGCCTATCAGTGGCTTTCGGGCACGAAATTAAAGATAGACCAGATCATAGAGAATCTGCGGTTTGTCAAGAGTCTGCGCGAAGAGGGCATCATAAATTTCTTTGAGATTGCCACAGTTATGCAGGAGCGGAACTTCAGGACGCTGCCGGAGTTTGTTGATCGTTGCCTGAACGAGTTTGGAGCGGATCAGGTCAGGATCAGGAGATTTCTTCCGGAGAAAGCGATGGACGAGAATTACGAATGGTTCTTTGACATCCGTAATCCGCTGCATCCTTATCACCGGGAGTATCTGGAGATAATGCAGCATCCGATTTTCAAGGATCCGCGGGTCTTTATTTGGACGGGCGATCACCTGAGTAACCGCGGGGAACTGCCGGCCAAGGCAAATTACCGCGTGATGCGGAATCTGTTCCTTGGGGAGGGAGATATGGGCAGGAAGCTGTCGGATTATCTCATCGCCCACGGCTATCCGAGAGTCATTCTCTATGCCATCACCGACATCGCGGAGGCGCTGGTCAAGCTGCTGCGCGACGAGGCAGTAGAGATACCGTATATTTATGACAGAAATACACGGCTGGAAGAGTGGAACGGCTACGAGGTGCGCAAGCCGCTGCATGAAGATCTGGTCAGAACAAGGGAGCCGTTGTTAGTTACCTTAGTGCCGCGGCACGGCGAGATGGAGGAGTTTCTGCGTCATCAGGGCTATACCGGTGAGATCCTTTGTCTGGATGCCATTATCAATGAGATATTGCAGGAAGACGGAGCATGCAGTACTGCGCGTATCGATCAATCTGTTGTTTGTGCAGGACACGTCACAAACAAGCCCTGATTAGTTAGATCGTAAAGACTGCCTACGAAGATACCTCCTGCCATACCTAAAATCAAAATGGAGGAAAAAATATGAAAATTTGTAGGCAGGCATTGTATGTGCAAGTGATCGACGGTATTGGTACCGTGAGGGTTTGTGGTTGGGCGGGCTATTACCTGTTGGGCAACCTGCGGGACAATACCATGAAAGAATTATATAATAATGAGGCGGCCAGAAAGTTTCGCCAGACGCTCATTGATGGGACTTATGATTTCTGTAATGAAGAGAACTGTCCATATATGGCAAACAATACGTTAGAGAGTCAACTGATAGAGATTGATAAAATTCCGGATTATCCCGAAGAAATCAGTCTTGCATATGATAGGCGCTGTAATTATGCATGCACGTGCTGTATTTCAAAATGTAATGACAAGCTAGATCCGGCAGCGCAGGAGAAAATAGAAAACGAAATACGCACGGCACTGCCTTATGTAAAACGCTTTTCAGCCAATGGGTTGGGAGAATTTTTTGTCAGTGACAGCATAATGAAATTGGTTGCGGAGTGGAAGCCAACTGAGATAGAGGGCGCTCAGTTTTTTCTTGAAACCAATGGTTCCCTTTTCAACAGAAGCAATTGGGAGAAGATCAAGAACATAGGAGACAGCGACTTTAACGTAGCCATTACCGTACATAGCTTTGATGAAGCGGCATACCAATATCTTTCCGGTACAAAATTAAAAATTACACAGATCATAGAAAACCTTCATTTTGTGAAAACATTGCGTGAAAAAGGCATTATTAACTTTCTGCAGCTTGGCTTAGTCATGCAGGAGCGGAACTTCAGGACACTGCCGGAGTTTGTTGATCGTTGCCTGAACGAGTTTGGAGCGGATCAGGTCAGGATCAGGAGATTTCTTCCGGAGAAAGCGATGGACGAGAATTACGAATGGTTCTTTGACATCCGTAATCCGCTGCATCCTTATCACCGGGAGTATCTGGAGATAATGCAGCATCCGATTTTCAAGGATCCGCGGGTCTTTATTTGGACGGGCGATCACCTGAGTAACCGCGGGGAACTGCCGGCCAAGGCAAATTACCGCGTGATGCGGAATCTGTTCCTTGGGGAGGGAGATATGGGCAGGAAGCTGTCGGATTATCTCATCGCCCACGGCTATCCGAGAGTCATTCTCTATGCCATCACCGACATCGCGGAGGCGCTGGTCAAGCTGCTGCGCGACGAGGCAGTAGAGATACCGTATATTTATGACAGAAATACACGGCTGGAAGAGTGGAACGGCTACGAGGTGCGCAAGCCGCTGCATGAAGATCTGGTCAGAACAAGGGAGCCGTTGTTAGTTACCTTAGTGCCGCGGCACGGCGAGATGGAGGAATTTTTGCGTCATCAGGGCTATACCGGTGAGATCCTTTGTCTGGATGCCATTATTAATGAGATCCAGCAGGATGACGGAGTGTGCAGCCGGTGTAAGTGAGGGCAGGATAAAGCGAGACGGGACACAGAGCGGCAGATTGGAAGGGATGACATGTGATATGAAAGAATGGGAAGATTTTATTAGACAGGCAAAAAATCAAGTGGTGGAATTTTGGGAAGAGCTTTGTGATGATGATATTGTGATTTTCTGGGGAAATGGAGCTCATGTACGGTTCTACTTGAAATATTTTGAGCAGCATGGCAGAACCCCCGATTATATTGTAGACAGGAATGCACCGGACATAGAAGCGCTTAGTGGGGGGGGGTATTCCGGTAGTTACCTGCGCTTATGTTCTTGAGCATTTAGATTTAAACAAGTCCCGATTTGTTATCACAGCCCCAAGCTGTATGGCAGCAATTGAAAGAGAGATTAGGGAACAGGTTGGCGATGTTTCAATCTGGACTTTTGATGTAGGGCAGTTTTTGCAGGATCCTATGGAAAATACGGAGCGGTATCGATCCTATCTGCTGAATCACTTGGAGGAATTGGAGAACATATATAACAAGTTGGCTGATGAGCGCTCACAACAGACGCTTCTGGATGTGGTGCGGGGATGGTTGACGGCTGATTTGTGGTATTTTATTCACAGTTATGTGCCGGATCAATATTTTCCGGCGGATGTGATCCGTCTGAATGATCATGAGACGATCGTGGAGTGTGGCTCGAATAATGGCGATACCCTGAAGGATATCGTACAGGTGACGGGCGGGCATTTCCACAAAATTATCTGTTTTGAGCCCAATATAGACTGTATTCGCCAGCTAAAAGACGCGATTCGACAGTGTCCGCAACCTATCGAATTGATTGAGAAGGGGGTGGGCAATGCCGTGGAGCAGATGTATTTCAAAGATGCGGGGAGTTCCTCTAAGATAGCTACAAAGGAAGATCATGACTATATGATCGAGGTTACAACGTTAGATGCAGAAATTCAAGAGGATGTTAGTTATATTAAAATGGATATTGAGGGAGCGGAGCTGGCTGCTCTGCAGGGCGGTGAGAATTTGATTAGAAAGTGCAGCCCTCTATTGGCAGTTTGTGTCTATCATAAGATGTCAGATATCTTCAACATTGCAAGGTATCTGTGGCAACTCCAACCGGACTATCAGCTATATCTGCGGCATCATACCTGTGGCGCCGGTGAGACAGTTCTGTATGCGGTGTTACCTGAACGGTCTATAGAGGTGGGCAGCTCTCTGCCTGAAGATCTGACTAGAGGCAGAGAAGATGAGAAGCAGAGCGGCGGCAGACATGGCACGGGGTGAAGAAGAGATAAGGAAGGGTCGTGCGATGGAGTTTGAGATGAAAAAGGCCGTGGTGACAGGCGGCAGCGGACCGGTGGGCAGGGCGCTCATCCGGAAACTCTTGGAAGAGAATGTGGAGGTCCTATTCTTATATCGGAAGGAGTCGGACAGATCGAAGTGGCTTCCTGCGCATAAGTTGCTACGGCAGGACTGCTGTTCCCTGCAGGAACTTAGCAGCTATATGCCGGATGCGCAGGATTATGATGTGTTCTTTCATCTTGGCTGGGCCAATACCTTTAAGACGGATAGAGAAGACCTTAAGATGCAGAATGAGAATGTGGCATATACATGCGATGCGGCCGAGTTAGCGCACCGCTTTGGCTGTCATACTTTTTTGGGGAGCGGAAGCCAGGCAGAATATGGGCGTCACATGGAGGCGCTGAGGCCGGATACTCTGTGCATTCCGGAGAGCGCATATGGCGTCATGAAGCTGTGCGCGTGTCACGCATCTCGGGTGATATGCCGAAAATATGGTATGCGCCATATGTGGCCCAGGATCCTGAGCGGATACGGATATTATGACAATGTATATTCCGTCCTGATTTCCACGATCGTCAATAGCCTGAACGGGCGCAGTCCCGTGTTCTCCAAAGGGGAGCAGATATGGGATTTTGTGTATATGGATGACATCGCAAACGCATTGTTTTTGATTGCCCGGAAAGGAACAGACGGTGTGTGCTATCCGATCGGAAGCGGTGATGCGAAGCCGCTTAAAGAGTATCTTATCGTTTTGTGTGAGAAATTGGGCAACATGGAGAAAGCGGAGTTTGGAGCTCTGCCTTACGGAGACTCTCAGATCATGCATCTGGAGGCGGATATCAGCCGGCTGCAGACAGACACCGGATGGAGGCCGTTGGTGTCTTTTGAAGAAGGTATCACAAGAACCATAGAATTCTATAGAAAGCGGCTGGCTGAGGATAGAAATGCCTTTGCCACACTGTACCGTAAGGAGGAATGAACGGATGGATGATAAGATCATGGTGTCAGTAGTCATGTTGGCATATAATCATGAAAGATATATACGCGAAGCATTAGAAAGCGTGTTGGCTCAGAAGGCAGATTTTACAATGGAAATCCTTATCCATGATGACGCGTCCACAGATCGCACCGCAATGATCATCAAGGAGTATGAAGATCGCTATCCGAATATAATCAAAGCAGTATATGAAAAAGAGAATCAATGGTCTAAGAATCTATATCATTTTAAAAAGATGATCTTTAACGAAAAAATCAAAGGAAAGTATTTTGCGTTATGCGAAGGCGATGATTATTGGACGGATGATGGTAAACTGCAGAAGCAGATCGATTTTTTGGAAACGCATCCGGAACATTCCATGTGCATGTCTAATGCATTAGTGCTGAATACTGGCACCGGGGAAGTGAAGCCGATGAATACATTCCCTGTGGAAGGTACATATTCGCAGGAAGAACAGATCAAGGCAGGGCTTGGATCTAGCTTCCCGGCAACCGCTTCATTCGTATTCAGAACGGAATTTCTCAAGGATATGCCGGATTTTTTCTACGAATGCGGCCCTTTTGATTACCCATTGCGCCAGTATTATGCCGATCGGGGAAGCGTATATTATTTTGAAAAGCCTATGACTGTATACCGCACTGCGGTTTCCGATTCTTATATGAGCCGTATTAAGGAAGATGTGGCTTTTTATAATGATTATACAGTCGGCACGATTATTTTCTTTGAAAAATTTAACGACTATACGGAACAGAAATTCGATCACATTTTAGCCGATAAGATCATCTCGGATTATCTTGGGTTTTGTCTGTCGATAGAATATAAAGAAGGACTGGCAAAGGCAGCTGCGGCTGGCTTGGATATGGATAAGATAGCAGCATGTTACGACTGCCTGTCTGTGGATCATGTGAAACGTTGTATCTTGGATCTGGAAGATGCGACAGATCATCTATTTATTTATGGAGCCAGTAAACTTGCGATAGTCTGCAAGAACCGGTTGAAAGAGGCCGGAATAGACTTTGAAGGGTTTGTTGTGACGGACGGGCAGACGAAACCGGAGCAAGTGGAAGGTGAAAGAGTATTTTATCTGAGTGAAGCGATAAAGTTATATGCCCACCCGGGTTTTCTGTTGGCGATCCAGCCTGTCAATGAAGAAGTTATTCTTGACATATTAAAAAAATATAATGTTGTTAACTATGGTAATCCGTATGCACTGAAAAATTACAGACATTGAAAATGGGGGGGGGATCATATTCATGGACGATAGGATATTGGTGACTCGTTCGTCGATGCCGCCATACGAAGAATATATAGAGGCGATTAAACCGCTGTGGGATACACATTGGCTGACGAATATGGGACAGTATCATCAGCAGTTAGAGAAAGAATTGAAGGAATATCTGGGCGTTTCGGGATTGTCGCTAATGGTCAACGGTCATATGGCGTTGGAATTGGCTCTTCAGGCTTTTGATTTTCCGGAGGGTTCGGAGGTAATCACGACTCCGTTTACTTTCATATCTACGACGCATGCGATTGTTCGCAATCGCTTACAGCCTGTATTCTGTGATGTCAAATCGACGGATGGAACGATAGACGAGACGCGGATCGAGGATCTGATTACGGAGAAGACAGTTGCAATCCTGCCGGTACACGTATACGGTAATGTATGTAATATCGAAGGGATACAGAAAATAGCGGATAAATATGATCTACGGGTAATCTATGATGCTGCCCATGCTTTTGGCGTGAAGTATAAAGGGAGAGGCATCGGTAGCTACGGCGATGCTTCAATATTCAGTTTTCATGCCACTAAGGTGTTCAATACTATAGAGGGCGGCGCGGTATCTTTTGCCGAACGAAGATTGTATGATAAGTTATATTATCTGAAGAACTTTGGCATACAGAATGAGGAGATTGTCAGCAGTGTCGGCGCGAATGCCAAAATGAACGAATTCGCAGCCATTATGGGTTTGTGTAATCTGAAGCATATAGGGGAAGCTATCGCTGAACGTAAGAAGCGATATGATCTGTACCGGGAGAGGTTATCGCGGAAGGGCATACGATTTTTTACGCCTACTCAGGATGCAGACGGCAACTATGCCTATCTGCCGATTTTGATAGAAGAAGGATGCCGTATGACGAGAGATGCTCTGTATGAGGAACTGAAGCAATATGGTATCTATACGCGGAAATATTTTTATCCGTTGACATCTGATCAGGCATGTTTTAAGAATCAATACAAGAGAGTGGCACTGGATACTGCGCGGAAGCTCTCTGACGAGGTGCTGGTACTGCCGCTCTATGATACTTTGTCTGTGGAGAGCATTGAGAGGATATGCGAACTCATTTCAGAAAGAGAAGGGTAAGATCAGATATGGACAGAAAAATAGAATTATTGGATTGTACGTTGCGGGACGGCGCCTATATCGTAAACGCTCATTTTGGTACACCGGCGATTACGGGTATCATCAAGAAAATGCGGGATGCCAATATTGAGGTGATTGAGTGCGGTTGGCTGAAAGATACGGAGCATCAAGAAGGAACTTCTTTTTATCATGTGCCGGCAGATTTGGAGAGATATCTGCCGCAGAATAGGGGACGCGCCTCCTATGTCGCCATGATCGATTGGGACCGGTACAATGTGGACGCACTGCCGGCATATGACGGCAGAACGTTGGATGCGATTCGGGTGGTGTTTCCGTGTAACAGGCATAAGGAAGGAATCGAAGTTGGACGCAAGATTGCCGGGAAAGGGTACCGGGTCTACTATCAGGCGGCGAATACGCTGGCTTACAGTGACGAGGAGCTTCATGCATTGGCGACGGAAGCCAACGCTGCTTCGCCGGTCGCTTTGTCGATTGTAGATACATTTGGCGCAATGTATCAGGAAGATCTGGAGCGGATCGTGGGAATTTTGGACAGGGAGCTTGACCCGAAGATTCGGCTGGGTTTTCATTCCCACAATAATCAGCAGTTGTCGTTCGCCTTGACGATGCATTTTGTGGAATTGTTACAGGATTCGGCACGAAGGTGTATTGTGGACGCAAGCCTGTGCGGCATGGGACGCGGTGCGGGCAATGCGACGACGGAATTGGTCGCCAATTATTTGAACAGGACAGCGCACCATAATTACGACATGAATCAGATCATGGATGCCATTGATATGTATATGGGTTATTTTCAGGAAAATTATACTTGGGGATACTCCACGCCGTATTTTATCGCGGGGATGTATGGCTGCCATGTGAATAATATTGCGTATCTGCAGAAAAATCATCGCACAAATGCGCAAGATATGCGCAATATTATCGAGTCTTTGACGCCGGAAGAGCGAACTCATTACGATTATGATCTACTGGAGGAAAAATATATAGAGAACCAGAACAGGATTGTGGACGACGAACAGACGTTGGAGGTGTTGTCGCGGGAGATGGAGGGACGTCCGATTCTTCTGATTGCGCCCGGCAAGAGCGGACAGACGCAGACAGATCGGGTGAAGCAATATATTGCAGAGCATAAGCCGATTGTCATTGGAGTCAACGCAATCAATCCCTTGTATGAATTTGACTACTTGTTTATGATCGGTGTGGTACGCTATAATTATGCCAAGGAAGTATATCCCGATCAGTTTCGGGAGACTAAAAAAATCCTGCTGTCCAGTATTAAGACCAAGCCGGACGATAATGAAGTGATTGTCAATTTCAATCGCGTGGTGAAGCGGGGGTGGACGTATTTTGACAATGCAGTCATTGATTTGTTGCGCTTGTTGGACAAACTTCAAGTGGGGCATGTTGCATTGGCAGGATTTGACGGATTTAAACATAAGTATAATGAAAGTTATGCGGATCAGTCGCTCCCTACGTTGAATCCGGATAATCAATGGGATATGCTGAATGAGGAGATCATGGATATGTTTCAGGATTTTAAAGTATCCACAAAAGGGACGATGGATATAGAATTTGTTACAGAGAGTATCTTTGATCGATAAAACTACTGGCGAAATTCTTAATGACAAAAATAAAATAAAATAGTATATTATCTGTATTGAATGGTCTGCGCGTGCAGCAGATATTCAGGAGGGAAGAATGAAAGTAGTCATTTTGGCAGGCGGTATGCAAAGTTCGATCAGCAACGAGGCAGAGGGAATTCCTAAACCTATGGTGGATATAGGCGGGAAGCCTCTGCTTTGGCATATCATGAAATATTTTTCACAGTATGGATTAAATGAGTTTATTGTCTGTGGCGGATATCGCGTGGATATGATCAAAGAGTATTTTATGGATTACTATATCTATGCCTCTGACATCACGGTCGATCTGCGCACGAATACTGTCGAAGTGCATAATAAGAAGACGGAAGACTGGAAGGTCACTGTGGTGGACACAGGACTGTTTTCCGCTACCGGGCAGCGAGTGGGAATGATAGAAAAATACATTGATGAAGAGAACTTTATTGTTACCTACGGGGATTGCTTGACAGACATAGATATACGGGAATTGATCAATGTGCATATGTTACAGAAAACACTTGCCACAGTAGTCATGGCAAAGCCGACAGGAAGAAATCAGTTGCTTCCGTTGGATGATACCGGTAAACTCTGTTACGATCGGCCGCCACAGGTGTCCAATGACGTGGCTTGGGTGAACGGCAACTGTTTCGTTTTCAATAAAAAGATTTTTACCCATCTGGTCGGCAATTATGATTTGGAAAAACAGCTCTTCGCAAAGCTCTCTGCGCAGCAGCAACTGTCTACATATCGGCATGACGGATACTGGGCGGCGATAGAGACAAAGCGGGATCTGGTCGATGCAGAGACTCTGTGGAATGCGGGCATCGCTCCGTGGGCTAAGAAAGTGACGGTTTAAAGAGGAGAGAAGCGGTATGAAAGTAGTCATTTTGGCCGGCGGGAAAGGCACACGCATCAGCGAGGAATCAGTTTTAAAACCGAAACCCATGATAGAGATCGGCGGTATGCCGATCCTTTGGCATATCATGAAGCTGTATTCTTACTATGACTATCACGACTTTGTTATCTGCTGCGGATACAAGGGACAGATGATCAAAGAATATTTCATCCACTACGCTGCGTATCAAGCGGACAGTACGTTCTCACTGGCGGATCATAGCGTGACAGTGCATAAAAGCCATGCAGAGCCGTGGAGGGTCACCTTAGTCAACACAGGGCTCCACACATTGACGGCAGGACGCATATTAAAGATCAGGGATTATATAGGTGATGATGAAGAGTTCTTTCTGACATATGGAGATGGAGTTTCAAATGTCAATATTCCGGCATTATTGGATTTCCATCATCAGAAAGGCAAGACGGTGACGATAACCACAACTCAGCCATTAGGCCGGTTTGGCGCACTCAAGATCGATCGGGAAGATCGTGTGAAGGGATTTAAGGAGAAAGCAAGAGCTGATTCGGCTTGGGTGAATGCCGGTTTTATGGTTATGAACAGGCGGGTCTTTGATTATCTTGGCGATGGCAGTGAGATGTTGGAGGCAGGACCGTTTGAGACAATAGCTGCCGCGGACGAAATGACAGCATATAAACATGAGGGATTTTGGTCGCCGATGGATATGATGCGCGACAAAGCATATTTGGAAGAATTGTGGAGCAGCGGACAAGCGCCATGGAAAATATGGCAGTGAATAGAGATATCACGATGAAGGAGGCATGATCGTGAATAGTAAAAAGATTTTCATATCATGTATTATAGGGGGGGGGCATTTCGATTGCCTTTTTCAATTGTGTGCATGAAAGCGATTTTTGGCGGGGAATAACGGGAGAACACAATCTTGTACAGTATATGCTTACCTGTGTCTCCTTTGTGATATTTTTCGGACTTTTTTATATTTTGTTTCATGCGGCTGTATTTGATAAGTTTTATTTGGTCGATATCCTATGCGCTGCCGCGTGTCTTGGCGTATTGATTTTTCATTATATTACTTGGGAACAGGAAGTGAATGTGCTGGCCGGAAAGGCGGGTAATTATATATGGCATCGATATCCCGGGCTGCTGGTGTTTGCCATTGTGCTTGGCCTTACCGCTTTATATAAAATTGTAACGGCCCATATGAGCATTGATCATGGACAGGCGACAAAGATACTTCTGTTGTATTATGCCGTAATCATCGTCTTATGCGGTTATTTGAATTATTATCCGGAATATCTGACAACAGATTATTATCACGGCAGCGCTATTTTTAATTCCGTATATAATGTGCTGCATGGGATCCCATATAATGAGATGAGTAACAGTATTTATGGCAACTATGCGATCATTCTTGCGATTCCCATGAAAATACTGGGTATGGGAGAATATTTTGATTTCGCAAGACTCATGGGATTATTTACGTCTCTAACGACCATGTTTGCCATATATGTGATACACAATGTGATAAAGAACAAGGCTGTCCGGGTACTGTGCGTTTCGGTGTTGCCATATCAGGCCGTTTTCAGCACTTCAAATTATTGGCAGGAGTATCCGCTGAGAACTTTGTGCCCGTTGCTTCTTATAGCTTGGGTGATCTTTACAGACAGGCATCGGAAATGGAGCAGCAAAAGCAGATACCGCAAAGTTTGCATGAAATTGGTCACTTATATGATTTTAACTTTTTCGCTCGTATGGAATAAGGAGAGCGGCGTTGTCTGCCTGATTGCTTATGTATCATTTCTGACTTTGCAATACATCCTGTATGCATCCAAAGATGTTAAGCTGCTTTTGAACGGTTTGTTGGAAATGTTGCTGATGATGACCAGCGTGGCGGCGGCTTTATGCATAGTTAGTCTTTACAATCTGATCGTCGCGGGCCAATGGGTCACATGGGATACTTTTTTCTTTCCGCTTTTTGTAAATAGCTATCGCGATGGTTTGATGTTGCCTTTAGAATCAGGGATCTGGCCGTGGATGGGAGTGGTTTTACTTTTCCTCGGTATGTTTACATGCATGGTTCTCAGAGCGTTCTATGGAACAGGTCTTACGCCGGAGGAGTCCGCGTACCTGTTAGCCGCGATCACGGGACTTGGTCTGATGACTTATTTTATGAATAGGCCGGCTTATGGCAATATGTTTATTTGTTTCTTTGAAGCCGTTATATGCATCGGGGGCTGTTCCGAACTGCTGATGCAGGGTGACGGTGCCGGAGATTTGAATAAATTTGTAGAAACTATGGCTTCCATGATACTGATTGCGCTTATAGCAGGGGAAGTATTGCAGATCGAGAACTCGTTGGCTTCCAATGCTTATGCAGGCTTAAATTCCTACAAGAAGGATTTCCTGGAACTGCGCGACCGGATAGCGCGGGAGGTAGAGCCGGATACCTATGCGTTTGGCATAGACATTCCCGAACTGTACAGTGTGTTGGGGTGGAATAACCGAAGCCATACAAGTGGCTGGGGAGAGATTGGCGATGTATACGGAGACCGCGTAGCGGCACTGTACACGGATCTGGAGCGGGAAGATACCCTTATGACGACCAGCAGTACGATGTCGAGATGGCCGGAAGTATCTGAGTATCTCAGGACAAAATATTATATCGCCAAGATATATACTTATCAAAACAGTGTGGATAGTGTTAAATTTTACCTGATGAAAAGAAGACCGGAATAGCCGGATGGCGGCACTGCCAATACAAAATGAGCGAGGTATGGATATGTTTGCAAACAAAACACAGGAACAGGCAAGAGAAGAGATACTGGATCTGGTGAGAGAGTACTGCGATACTTACCACAATGTCAAAAAGCCGTTTCGGGAGGGGCAGAGGATTCCCTATGCATCCCGAGTTTACGACAGCGCGGAGATGGTCAATCTGGTGGACAGCGCGTTGGAGTTCTGGCTGACATCGGGAAGGTATACGGAAGAGTTTGAGAAGAAACTGGCTGCCTATCTCGGCATTCGTTACTGCTCTCTTGTCAATTCCGGCTCTTCTGCCAATCTGCTCGCGTTTATGGCGTTGACCTCGCCGCTGCTCGGCGATCGGGCGATCGCAAGAGGTGATGAGGTGATCACGGTAGCGGCGGGATTCCCGACGACGGTTGCGCCGATCATTCAGTATGGAGCGGTTCCGGTCTTTGTGGATGTGACGATCCCGCAGTATAATATTGACGCAGCACAGCTGGAGGCTGCTTTGTCTGAACGGACCAAGGCCGTTATGATCGCGCATACGCTCGGCAATCCTTTTGACCTTAAGGCAGTGAGCGATTTCTGTAAGCGGCACGGTCTCTGGCTGGTGGAAGATAACTGTGACGCACTGGGCTCGGAATATCAGATAGACGGGAAGACCAAGCTGACAGGTACGGTGGGCGATATCGGCACATCGAGTTTCTATCCTCCGCATCATATGACGATGGGGGAAGGCGGTGCGGTCTACACGGACAATCCGCTTTTACATAAATGTATCCGTTCGTTCCGGGATTGGGGACGCGACTGCGTCTGCCCGTCAGGGCGCGATAACCTGTGCGGACACAGGTTTGATCAGCAGTACGGAGAGCTGCCGTTGGGGTATGACCATAAGTATGTATATTCTCATTTCGGATATAATCTGAAGGCGACGGATATGCAGGCAGCCATCGGCTGCGCACAGCTGGAGAAATTCCCTTCTTTTGTGGAGCGCAGGCGCCACAATTTCGACAGACTTCAGGAGAAGCTGTCGGCGGCCGGCGTGTCGGACAAGATTATCCTGCCGGAGGCCTGCAGGGATTCGCGGCCCAGCTGGTTTGGATATGTGATTACCTGCAGGGAAAATGCGGAGCGCAATCATATAGTACCCTATCTGGAGGAACACGGTATACAGACCAGAATGCTCTTTGCGGGAAATCTTGTCAAACATCCCTGCTTCGACGGGCTGCGCGCGCGCGGGGAAGGATACAGGATTGTGGGCGGGTTACGCAATACGGATCGCATCATGCGCGATACGTTTTGGGTCGGTGTGTATCCCGGCATGACAGATGAGATGATCGACTATATGGCGAAGATGCTGTGCCGGGCGGTCGGATAGGAGAACGGATGGGCGATTTTGATTTCGGACTTGAATTTTATCGAGGGAAAAAGGTACTGGTGACGGGACATACCGGTTTTAAAGGCACATGGATGTGTATGCTGCTGCATCGTTTTGGCGCGCAGGTGACCGGATATGCGTTGGAGCCGTTAACCAATCCAAATGTGTATGAGATCAGCAGTATTGGAGACAAGATCCGTTCAGTCATAGGAGACGTGCGGGATCTGCCGCATCTGACGGCAGTGTTCGATGAAACGCAGCCGGAGATTGTTATCCATATGGCAGCGCAGCCGATCGTGAGAGAATCCTATCGTGCTCCGGTCTATACGTACGAGGTTAATGTGATGGGAACCGTCAATGTATTGGAGTGCGTCAGGACGCATCCTTGTGTCCGATCTGTGGTGAATGTGACAACGGACAAAGTATATAGGAATCGAGAGTGGGCTTGGGGATATCGCGAAAATGAGGAATTAAACGGTTATGATCCCTATTCGAATTCAAAGTCTTGTTCAGAATTGGTAACGAGCAGTTATCGGAACTCTTTTTTCAGCGATAATCCACGGAATAGTGGAAAGGCATCTGTGATGCTTTCTACTGTCCGGGCGGGTAATGTGATCGGAGGCGGAGACTTTGCCGCAGACAGAATCATTCCCGACTGTGTCAGAGCGGCGTTGAACGACGGAGAGATCGTTGTCCGCAATCCTTATTCTACAAGGCCGTATCAGCATGTGCTCGAACCGATCTCCGTTTATCTGATGTTGGCAGCGCGCCAGTATCAAGAATGTAAATATGAGGGAAGCTATAATGTAGGGCCGGAGGAGTCGGACTGTTACGCCACGGGTGAGTTGGTCACGATGTTTTGTGAAAAGTGGAATAGTGCGATGAACCGGCAGATCACGTGGAAGAATAAATATGATGGAGGTCCGCATGAAGCGAATTTTCTTAAATTGGACTGTTCCAAATTAAAAACCGTTTTTGGTTGGAAACCGGTCTGGACAGTTGAGGAAGCGGTAGAAAAGATCGTGGAGTGGACCGCCGCCTATCGAAATGGTCAGGATATGGCACGGATCATGGAAAAGCAGATCGGCGAATTTTTGGGAAAGTAGTAGCAGAAGCCTACAGGGTGTAGAAGAAGCTGAAACAGTCACAGTGATTCCGGAGTTTACAATATGCAGAAAGTATCTTTACTTGTGACAACTTATAATGCGTGCAAATACCTTCCGGCTACGCTGGCGAGTATTGAGGAGCAGGATTACGGGAATATAGAAGTCGTGATCGTAGACGGCGTGTCCAAGGACGGAACGGCAGAACTGATTCGCAAGTTTGCGCGCAGACATACCGGACAAGCTGACGGCAGTATCGTTGTCCGTTGGATATCTGAACCTGACAATGGGCTTTATGATGCCATGAACAAGGCATTGTCTATGTGTAGCGGCGATATTGTGGCGGTCTGTAACGACCGATTGTGTAAATCGGATGCGATTACGAAACTGGTTCGCGCAATCGAACAGTGCGGTGACGGCTGTGTCGGAGCGCATGCTGATCTGGTTTACGTGGACGGTACACGTATCGTCAGGAGTTGGCATATGGGCGAGGGAAGACTTGTGCAGGGCTGGATGCCGGGACATCCGACTCTTTTTTTGAAGCGGGAAATATATGAGCGGTATGGCTGTTATGATACCGATTACCGATGCGCTGCCGATTATGAATTTATGGTTCGTTTTCTCAAAGACGAAAATAATCGGCTTGCGTATGTGCCGGAGGTGCTGATTGCGATGTTCTACGGCGGGACAAGCAATGCAGGACTTCGCAACTATCTCGTTTCTTTCAAAGAAGGGTATCGCGCATTGCGAAAAAACGGTGTGCCGTATCCGCTCGCTGTCACGGTGAAAAGAACGTTCCGGGTGCTGCGGCAGTTTGGAAAACATGACAGGTTTTCACGTGAACGGGCCTCCTCTTGAAATTCCTATCGCAATTATGTATGAGATTTGATATAATAATCATGGATTCGTACTTTAAATGTGCGGTCTAAGGAACTTATATGTACAAGAACACTGCTGTGTCCGTTTGCTGCCTATGGCTTATTTGACGAGGGAAAAGCGCGGCGTAATCATGGGCTAGGAATATGGATGCAGATCTGGCGCAGACCGAACCGATTGGTAGGTAGAGAGTTATATTGATACGATGCCGGCAGAAGTGAATGGAGGATAGATCATGAAAATAGCAGTTGCGGGAACGGGGTACGTCGGGCTTGTGGCCGGCGTCTGTTTCGCGGAGAAGGGACATGACGTCACCTGCGTGGATGTGGACGCGCAGAAGGTGAAGCTGATGGAAGCAGGGATATCGCCTATCTACGAGGCCGGCTTGGAAGAGCTGATGCGGAAAAACAACGCCACCGGCCGTCTGCATTACACGACTGATCATCGAAGCGCATACCGGGACGCCGAGGCTATTTTTATCGGCGTGGGAACGCCTGAGCAGCCTGACGGCTCCGCCGATCTGAGTTATATCGCCACGGTGTCCAGACAGATCGCGGAATCCGTGGAGCGGGATTGTCTGGTGGTAGTCAAATCCACGGTTCCGGTCGGTACGAACGATAAGGTGGAGCAGTTTATCAGGGATTTCCTGAAGCGGGACGTGAAGATCGAGGTCGCCTCCAATCCCGAATTTCTGGCGCAGGGCTCCGCGGTGCATGATACGCTGCATGCCGCAAGGATCATTATCGGCACGGAGAGCAAGGAGGCGGAAGAGACGCTCAAGAAGATCTATGAGCCTTTCGGTTTGCCGATCGTGTCCGTCAACAGGCGCTCGGCCGAGATGATCAAATATGCCTGCAACGATTTCCTTGCATTGAAGATCTCCTATATGAATGATATTGCGAATCTCTGCGAACTGGTGGGCGCGGATATAGGCGCCGTGGCGGAGGGCATGAGTTATGATGCGCGGATCGGCGCAAGATTTCTGAATGCCGGTGTGGGATACGGCGGGAGCTGTTTCCCGAAAGATACGAAGGCACTGAAATATCTGGCGCAACAGAACGGTTATACGCTGCGCACCGTGGAAGCGGCGGTGGCGGTAAATGAAGAGCAGAAGACGAGGCTGTTTCGCAAGGCGAGCAACCGCATGATCACTTTCCAGAATCTGAAGGTGGCGGTGCTGGGACTCGCTTTTAAGGCGGGCACTGACGATCTGCGGGAAGCGCCCTCATTGGACAATGTCAAGCTGCTGTTGGAGAGCGGCGCGGACATTTGCGCCTATGACCCTGTCGCGGTCAATAATTTTAAGAAAAAATATCCGGAGGGCCGGTGCGGCAGGGGCACGATACAGTATGCAGACGATCCGGCCGCAGCGCTTCTTGAAGCCAATATCTGTTTTATTTTTACGGAATGGGACGAGATCCGCAGGATCGCACCGGAAATTTATCAAGAAAAGATGCAGATACCGCTTGTATATGACGGCCGGAATCTTTATGATCCCGCCAAAATGCGGGCAGCGGGCATCGAGTATTACAGCATCGGCCGTTAGAAAGCGGAGGAGATATGAATCCATTGCATGTTGACAAGACCTATCTTGTGACGGGCGGGGCGGGATTTATCGGTTTTCACCTGTCCAAGAGCCTGTTGGCAAAAGGGGCAAAGGTCATCGGTTTTGACAATTTGAACGATTACTATGATGTGCGGCTCAAAGAGGACAGGCTGGCAATACTGAGAAAGTACGGCAATTATACGTTTGTGAAAGGCGATCTGGCCGATAAGGAGAGCGTATTCGCGCTTTTTCGGGAATATGCGCCGCAGATCGTGGTCCATCTCGGGGCACAGGCCGGAGTGCGTTACAGCATAGACAATCCGGATGCCTATATACAGTCCAATATCATCGGGTTTTTCAATATCTTGGAAGGCTGCCGGCACTTTCCGGTCGAGCATCTGGTCTATGCGTCCTCCAGCTCCGTCTACGGAGGCAATGAGAAGATCCCGTTCTCCACGGAGGATAAGGTGGACGAACCGGTGAGCCTTTATGCCGCGACCAAGAAGTCCAACGAACTCATGGCGCATGCGTACAGCAAGCTGTATAAGATCCCGGTGACGGGGCTTCGGTTTTTTACCGTATACGGCCCCTTCGGCAGACCGGACATGGCGTATTTCAAATTCACACAAAAGATCATGGCGGGCGAACCGATCCAGATCTACAACAACGGCGATATGTACAGGGATTTTACCTATATTGACGATATCGTGTACGGCGTGGAGAATATCCTCTGTAATCCGCCTGTGCAGAATGAGAAGGGGGTAAGCTATAAGCTGTACAATATCGGCAACAATCGGCCGGAAAAGCTGATGGACTATATCGAGACGCTGGAGCGGTGTCTTGGCAGGAAAGCGGTGAAAGAGTTCCTGCCGATGCAGCCGGGCGACGTGTATCAGACATACGCGGATGTGACGGAGCTGATGCGGGATTATGATTTTAAGCCGGATACGACGATCGCGGAAGGACTCGGAAAGTTTGCTGCGTGGTATCGGGAGTATTATAAGGTGTAGGGCCGAAGGCAGCCGTTTTTACATTATGAAATAGAGAGGTACGATGGAGTATGCGTGAAGAGGGATCAAGAGAGCGGACGATACCGGTGCTGTATCTGGTAGTGCCCTGCTATAATGAGGAGGAAGTCATCGAGAAGTCGGCGAGCGTGCTGGGAGGGAAGCTGCGGCGTCTGTCGCAGGAAGGAAAGATCGCTTTCGGGAGCAAGGTCATGTTTGTCAATGACGGCAGTAAGGACGGCACGCTGACACTCCTGCACAGGATCGCGTCGCAGGACGCGCTGTTCTCGGTGGTGAGTCTTGCGGGAAATTACGGACATCAGAGCGCGATCCTGGCGGGCATGATGACGGCCAGACAGTATGCGGACGCGGTAGTGACGATCGATGCGGACTTGCAGCAGGATATCGAGGCGCTTGATCGATTCCTGGAATGCTATATGGCCGGCTGTGAGGTGGTGTACGGGGTGCGCAACGACAGGCATTCCGACGGCATTTTTAAGAAAGGCACGGCGACGCTGTATTACAATCTGATGCACCTGTTGGGCAGCAAAGTGCTCACTAACCATGCGGATTATCGGCTGATGTCCAAAAAGGCGCTCGATGCGCTGGCGGAGTATCAGGAGACCAATCTGTTCCTTCGCGGGCTGATCCCGACCATGGGTTTCCCGTCGGACGTGGTGTATTTTGACGTGAAAGCAAGAGAGGCGGGGCACTCCAAGTATACGCTGAGCAAAATGATGACGCTCGCGATGGACGGCATCACCTCTATGAGCGTCAGGCCGCTCAGGCTGATCGGCGCGCTCGGTTTTCTCGTTTTTGTGTTCAGCTTTGTCATGAGCGTCTTAAGTCTGGTGGATTGGGCGAGAGGCAATAATGTGCCCGGCTATACGACGACCATGATCGTCTCCCTGCTGATCGGCGGCGTCACGCTGCTTTCGCTTGGCGTTATCGGAGAATATGTCGGGAAGATCTATATGGAGACGAAGCACAGACCCCGCTATATTATTGACACGTTTGTCTGGAAGGAAGAGGCGCGGGAGGATAAGTGACGATGCTTGCAACGGACGTTCATGCGGACGATTATGCCCTGACAACACACACATCAGAAGATATACTGGACTGTATGAAAAAGGGACAGCTTGACAGCATCAGTGTCTTGCCGAATATGTCTTGCTTTCAGACATGTATGGAGCTGCTGTATGCTGCGGTTCCGACTCTGCCGTTTTTGCCGAAGCTGTCGGTACATCTGGATCTTGTGGAAGGGCGCAGTCTGGCGGGGGCATCGGCCGTACCGCTGCTTGTCAAAGACGGCGGCGGTCTGATGGGACATTCATGGGGCGGCGTTTTTCTGCTGTCCTATCTGCCATGGAAGCGGCGCGCGGCGAAGCAGCAGCTGAAGAGGGAGATCAGAGCGCAGATCGCGGCGGCCCAGACTGCTATCGGCCGGGCCGAGGATATTGCGAAAGAACATCATATCCCGCACGCACAGCGCGGCCTCAGGATAGATTCGCACCAGCATGTACACATGATTCCCGTTGTGTGGGAGGCGCTGACCGAAGTGATCGCGGAAGACGGCTATACGGTGGAGTACATTCGCAATGCCAAGGAAATGCTGGGGGCTTTTCTTTCGGAAGTCTCGTTGTGGAGGACTTACCGGCCGATTAATTTTATCAAGAATCGTCTGCTGTCTATCTATTCCCACCGGGCGGACCGCTACGCAAAGGCGCACGGTCTGGAGCAGATGTATCTGTGGGGGCTTGTGATGAGCGGTCGTATGGATCATGCAAGGATCGCGCGCTTATATCCGAAAATAGCGGCGAAAGCGGAGCGTGACGGCCGCGTGCTGGAGATCCTGTTCCACCCGGGGCAGACGACTCCGGAGGAAGTTTCGGAGGAGATTGGCAGGGAAGCGGCAAAGGATTTCTATCTGAAGCGTGACAGGCACACGGAGCTGGAGGCTGTGGGACGTATGAAAGAGTTGACAGCGCGGGGCTGATGTGCCGCCGCTTTTCCGCTTTGGTCAGTGAAATCTTTGCAGTTCGATCACTTCGTTCCACAGGATATCCGTGAAAAACAGCGCCCCCTCGTCGGTGAGATGGTCCGCGTCTGAGAAGAGGGACAAGTCCGCATAAAACCGCTCATCTTTGGCGTAATCGTAATATCTGACGCCTGTGTCATTTGCGATCTTCGCTGTTGTTTCCTGAAATCGTTCCAAGAACTCCGGGGACACCAGATCCAGATAAGGTTTGGAGAACGGCGTCGTGATCAGGACGGGCGTGACCCCGCGTTTCTGACAGTAAGCAATAATATCGTATAATTCTTCGATCCTCTCCGGAAGGAAATATTCTTCTTTGTTGTCAAAATGTCTGCTGTAACGATCCTTTGCGCGGCGGGCAAACTCTGCTTCATCTATGCCGTCGTCTGCGGCATGGGCGGTCAGCGCCGTGTTCAGGGACGGGAACAGTTTCATGATATCTTCTCCAGCAGACAAGATCGGCAGCTTGTGCGTGACCAGATCCACATAGGGATCGTAGTCCGGGATATTTTCGGGCGACAGGAGACGGTAGTAGCGGATACTCATCGCCTGTGCCTCCCTGCTGTTTGTGACTTCGTTGTTGAAGGAAAAATAGGACACGGGAATGAAGAGGACGCTGTCTGCGGTCAGATAATGCCCGAACTCTTTCAGCACCGCGTAATCATAATTATAGGTCTGGCTTGTGTTGGCGAAGTTGAAACAGCTATACCCGCGCTCCGCAAGGTGTTCGTAGTTAAAATCGTATGCGCCGTGGGAGCTTCCCAGATTTCCGATCTGCACCGAGGAGTAATATGTCTCGAGTGTCGAGAATTTCAAAAGATCCTGATAGTTCTCATCGTTGATATTTTCGTAGGGCCTGTTCAGGCTGAGGATCACGAGGAAGGCCGCGGCGGGGATCAGGATGCATTTTAATAGAAAACGTACCACATCATAGCTTTTTGTCATCATATCACTGCCTTTCCGCTAAAATTGAAAATAGATGAATTCGGTCGCAACGCCCTTGGGCGCAAACAGTGCGATCACAACGAGAAAGAGCACATACACGGGCCACCGGACGAAAAATTTCTGCCGTGAGAGCGCCTCTATCGCATCGGTTTTCAGAGAGACATAATCATAGACTGCAAGCACGGCGATGGACAGGCATATGCCGAGCATGGCGATGCGGGAGACGCCGAGGCACGTGATGCAGGTCTGCAGATAGTTGAGCGGTCTGGCGGCATCCCAGAACAATCTGGATATGATCCAGAAGGCATCCTGTATGCTGTTTGCACGGAAAAAGATCCATGTGAAGCACAGCAGGAGAAAAGTGACGGGAAGCTGCCATAAATGCCGGCGGCGTTTGACGGAGACGCCGTGCCGTGTCTTTGGGAACAGCAGCGACTCCGCAATCTGCAGCAGACCGTGCAGACCGCCCCAGACGATGTAGGTCAGGCTGCTTCCGTGCCAGAACCCGCTCACCAGAAATGTGATCATCAGATTCAGGCAGTGACGCCATTTCGGCACCCTGTTGCCGCCGAGCGGGATATAGACATAGTCTCGGAACCATGTGGAGAGCGAAATGTGCCAGCGGCTCCAGAACTCCTTGATCGAAAAGGAGAAGTAGGGGCTTTTGAAATTGGTCATCAGATCGATCCCGAACAGCTTGGCACAGCCGACGGCAATATCCGAGTAGCCTGAGAAATCGCAATAGATCTCGATGGCGAACAGGATCGTGACGACGATAAAGACAAGGCCCACATAGATGCGGGCGTTGTCGTAGACATCGTTGACGATGCCGGCGAGGACATCGGCGATCACCAGCTTCTTGAAATAGCCCCATGTCATCAGCTTGAGCCCGTATGTCACATCTTTATAGTTGAAAGGGCGTTCTGCCCGGTATTGCGGCAGCAGACTGTCGGCGCGGCCGATCGGGCCGGCCAGAAGCTGCGGAAAGAAGGAAACGAAAAGGGCGTAGATGCCGAAGTGGCGTTCCGCCCGTATCTTGCCGCGGTAAACGTCTATCAGGTATCCCATGGACTGAAAGAAATAGAAGGAGATGCCGGCGGGCAGCAGGATCCTGCGCGTGATAGGCTGTATGTGCAGACGTCCGGCGTCGATCAGCAGATCGAGCCGTTCTATCACGGGATCTGCGGTCTTATAGAAAAGCAGAATGAGCACAAGGGGAAGGATGCCGCAGAGAAGACAGCGGCGCTTGGCCGTGACGCTCTGCGCTTTCTCGAGGCGGAGAGCCAGCGCGTAGGTCAGGACAGTGGTCGCCAAAAGCAGGATGCCGTATCCGATATGCAGATTCATATAGAACAGATAGCTTGCCGCGAGCAGAAAACACCATCTGTATCTGTGGGGAACACAACGGTACAGTATGAATACCACTATGATAAAAAACCCAAAAGAAACGGAGTTGAACAGCATAAAGAGCCTCCCGGTAAAATTGCTATAGCAATTTTACTCTATTTTCCGCCGATATGCAAATTGTAAATACTGTTGCGAAACGGTTTTTTTTAAGACGTCTTCATGATATAATAGACGCAGATTCGGCAATCTGCGTCCAGAGAATTGCTTCGCAATTCTCCTTGGGTTGCCATGGTTTACAGCATCTATGATTATGGTATAATAAGCGCATGGGAATTACATCTTTTTATTTTTTGTGTTTTTTTGCGGTCATATTCATATTGTACTATCTGATCCCCGGGAAGCTGCAGTGGGAGCTGCTGCTTGTGTGCAGCGTGCTGTATTACCTGAGTACCGGGAATGCTGTGCTGATCCTGTATCCGGTCGCTTCGGTGACGGCATGCTATGCGGGGATCCGGCTGCTGGCCGCGACGCCGGCCGAGCATGTCAGACGGCGGCGGGCTGCGCTGCTCCTGACGATCCTTGTCAATGTCGGCATTCTGGTGGTGTTAAAGTATGTGAATTTCGGCATTTATACGATCGACGGCATCGCCCGGCTGTTCGGAAGTTCCCGGACGCTCATCGAGAGCGTGGATTTTCTGGTCCCGCTTGGCGTGTCGTTCTATACGTTCTCGCTGCTGGGATATGTGGTCGATGTGTATTACGGCATCGCGGAGCCGCAGCGCAATTATCTCAAGCTGATGCTCTACGGTCTTTATTTTCCGACGATCATATCAGGGCCGATTCTGAAATACAGAGAGCATGGCGGACAGTTTTTTGAGCCGCATCCCTTTGACTATCGCCGGGTGACGCGGGGACTGCAGCGCATGGCGTGGGGCTTTTTTAAGAAGCTGGTGATTGCGGAGCGGCTGGGTGTGCTGGTAGATACAGTCTATGAGAGTTATGGGGATCATCCGGGTGCATTTATCTGGATCGCCACGGCATGCTACGCTTTCCAGCTCTACACGGACTTTTCGGGCTGCATGGATATCGTGCTCGGTATGTCGGAGAGTTTCGGCATCATTTTGCCGGAAAATTTTCAGACGCCTTTCTTTGCGAAGAGCATCTCGGAGTACTGGCGCAGGTGGCATATCACGCTGGGCGTGTGGATGAAAGAATATGTGTTCTACCCGCTGCTCAGGACGAAATTTTTCACCGGACTGAATCGGTCATGGCGGGAAAGCTTCGGCAAAAAGAAAGGAAAGCAGTACGCGACTTTTGCGGCGATGTTCCTGTTATGGCTGACGGTGGGTATCTGGCATGGGGGCGACTGGAAATTTGTCATCGGCTCCGGGCTGCTGCACTGGTTCTATATCGTGGCGGAGGAGCTTCTGGAAGCGCCGTGTACCCGTCTTATGGAGAAATGCCGCATCAATGCCAAGGGAAGCCTTGTGAATGCGGTGCGCATAGGCAGGACTTTTTTCCTTGTGTGCATCGGCGATCTGTTCTTCCGTGCCGCGTCGCTCAGCGACGCTTTCGCGATGCTCGGACAGGCGGTATCGGTGTGGAATCCCTCCGTGCTGTGGGACGGCTCGCTTTTGACACTGGGGCTTCAGTGGACGGAGCTTGTGATCTTAGCGGTTTCCCTGCTGATCCTGTGGGCTGTGTCGCTGTCTCAGAGAAAGGGACCGCTGCGGGACCGGATCGCGGTCATGCCGCTGCCGCTGCGGTGGGCCATATGGTATGCGCTGCTGTTTGCGGTGATCCTTTTCGGATGCTACGGGCCGGGGTACAGCGCGGGCGAATTTATTTATCAGGGATTCTAGTAAAAGCCGCCGTTATGTGGTAGAATACTGATGTCGGTAACAATATATCTGAGAGGTGTGCGAGACAATGGACAAGATAGCCGTTTTGATCCCGTGTTATAACGAAGAGAAAACGATCGCCAAGGTGGTGCAGGATGCGAGGGCGGCGCTGCCGGACGCTGTGGTCTATGTGTATGACAATAACTCCAAAGACCGCACGGTAGAGTTTGCAAGAGAAGCCGGCGCCGTCGTGCGCTATGAGTATATGCAGGGCAAGGGAAATGTGATCCGGCGTATGTTCCGCGAGATCGAAGCGGAGTGCTATATCATGGTGGACGGCGACGACACTTATCCGATGGAGTACGCCCGTGAGATGGCGGACAAGGTGCTGGCTCACAACGCGGACATGGTGGTGGGCGACCGTCTGTCTTCCACTTATTTTACGGAAAACAAGCGGCCCTTTCACAATTTCGGCAACACTGTTGTGCGCGGCAGTATCAATCGGCTGTTTGACTGCGATATCAAGGATATCATGACAGGATACCGCGCTTTCAGCTACGGTTTCGTCAAGACATTTCCGATACTGTCCACCGGTTTTGAGATAGAGACGGAGATGACGATCCACGCGGTCTACAATCATCTGCAGATCGAGAACGTGGTCGTGGACTACCGCGACAGGCCGGAGGGAAGCGAGTCCAAGCTCAACACGTTCTCCGACGGCTTCAAAGTGCTCCATACGATCGTGAAGCTGTACAGAGACTATAAGCCGATGCAGTTCTTCGGGATCTGCTCGGCCGTGCTCGCGGTCATCGCGGTCGCGCTGTTCATACCGATCCTGATCGCGTATATTGAGACGGGGCTGGTGCTCCGCTTTCCGACCTTATTTGTTTGCGGCTTTATCGGACTGGCCGCCGTCCAGTCGTTGTTTGCAGGGCTGATCCTGTCCAATATGGCGTTGAAAAACAGAAGGGATTTCGAGTACCGCCTGACGCTGGTGACGAGGAGAGTCAACCATGTGGAATGATCCCGCCGTCCGCTTTTGCGAATGTCTGCGTATATTTTCCGTTCTATCCGATATACTGTAATAGAGGTTTGCACAGACGGAAACGGAACGGAATTCTTAAGATTTCCGGAATATTTTTTAAGATATCATGAGGGTTCTGTTCAAAGCGTTCAAAAAGTGGTATTCTGACTGCAGCAGATGAGCATGATGAAGATCTCATGGATCATACATACCGTTGTAGGCAGCGGGAAAGGCAGGGTGAAAGATGGAAGGCAGTAATAAGTCCGGAAAAAGGGGAAAGTTCAGCAATAACGGTCTGCTCCTTGCCGTACTGATCGGTTTCTGCATTCTGGCTATTATAGAGATCATCTACGGACAGGCGCGGATCAGGATGGAGAAGGAGAGACTGGAGCTGGAACAGGCGAATAACAAGGCTGTTCAGGAACTTCAAACGGAGTGGAACGATCTGAAGGGAGAGCCGAGCGTAGGCGCCGGATCCGCCGAGAAGGCGGGTGAGGAGCAGAGCGGCGGTACACCGGCCGGTACGGAGAAGACGCTGGTCAGTACGGGCGATTCCGTGTCAGCCGATTCTCTGTCCGAGAACGACAGCGCTTCCGGAGACGATGAGAAGCAGTACGATATGCAGATCGTCTTCATGGGCGACAGCATTCTGGACAGTGATCGGGATTATGCGGGCGTGGCGTCTCTGATAGGGACCGAGTGCAACGCGATGGTGTACAATCTGGCCATAGGCGGCACGACGGCGGCCGTTCCTTATGATGAGTCGTACGCGTATGACAGCTGGAGTTCTCTCGGGCTGCTGGGTGTGGTCAACGCCATGATCGGGAATGTTGACGTGTCGCTGTTTGACAATTATAAGACTGCGCGTCTTTTGCGGGAATGCGATTTCTCCAAGACAGACTATTTTGTGATAGAGTACGGCATCAACGATTTCCTGTGCGCCAAGATCCCGCGCACCAAATATCTGGCGGAAGGCGAGGTTCTGGATCTTGACGACCTGCACACCTATAACGGCGCGTTGGACAGCGCGATATCGAAGCTGGTATCCAACTATCCGAACGCCAAGGTCATTGTCATAGGCCCCCATTACTGTCAGTTTTTCAGCGGCAGCACCTTTTTGGGAGATTCCTATACGACGGATTACGGGTATGGCACACTGTCGGAATTCTATGAAGGCGCCCGATATATCGCGGAGCAGCACAGAAAGGATGGAGAAGACGTCCTCTTTTTTGACGCGATGGCGGACAGCGGTATTAATGCATATACCGCCGACAGTTATCTGGAAGACGGGATACACCTGACCGAGGCGGGCAGACGGCAGTATGCCAGCTGCTTATCGAACCTGATCCTCAAGGATTTCTACCCCGAGGAGTAGGGTTGCCACAGAAGAATACAGAGCATGACCCGAACGGGCTTACCGGTTGCGGTAAGCCCTTTTTGTTGCCGTGAGGGGACGATTGTGATACAATCAGTGGGACAGGAGACTTTTATGAAAGAATTGGAATATCCCTTTGACAGCGAATATATCCTCAAAAGATCCAAGCAGATCAAACGCCGGCTTCTGGAGAACGGGACCGAGTTTCTGCACAAAAAGATAGCGGTTTTGGGAGGCAGCACGACGCATGACATTGTCAGGGTGTTGGAGCTGTTTTTGCTGAACCAAGGCATACAGCCGGAATTCTATGAGTCCGAATATGCGCAGTATTGGCAGGACGTCATGTTTGACAACCCGCTGTTGTCACGGTTTCAGCCGGATCTGATCTATATCCACACGTCCAACCGCAATATTGCAGAGTATCCTGCGCCGGGCATGGACGAGGAGCGAATCGAAGCTATGCTGGCGGAGCAGTATGAGCATTTTGCCGTGATGTGGGATAAGATCGCGGACAAGTACCGCTGCCCCGTGATCCAGAATAATTTTGAATATCCCTTCTACAGGATCATGGGCAATCGGGAGGCGGTGCTCCCGCAGGGACGCATCAGCTTTCTGAACAGGCTGAACGAGAAGTTTTACCGCTATGCGAGAGAGCATGACGATTTCTATATCAATGATATCCATTATATGTCTGCCGCCTATGGTCTGGATAAGTGGGCGGATCCGTTCTACTGGCATATGTACAAGTATGCCGTGTGTATGCAGGCGATCCCGGATCTCGCTTACAATCTGTCCAATATCATGAAAGCCATATTCGGGAAAAACAAGAAAGCGCTTGTGCTGGATCTGGATAACACCCTGTGGGGCGGCATCGTGGGAGATGACGGCGTGGAGAATCTGGAGATCGGGCAGGAGACTTCCATGGGGCAGGTCTACGCCGAATTTCAGAGTTATATCAAAGCGCAGAAGGATATCGGCGTCATGCTCAACATCAACTCCAAAAACGAGTATGACAATGCGGTTGCCGGTTTGAATCACCCGGACGGGATCCTGCGCCCCGAGGATTTTATCCTAATCAAGGCAAATTGGGAGCCGAAGAGCCGCAATATCGCCGCCATTGCCGAGGAACTGAATATCCTGCCGGAAAGCCTTGTGTTCGTGGACGACAATCCGGCGGAGCAGGATATCGTAGGCGTGCAGATGCCCGGCGTGGCCGTGCCAAGGATCGGGACGCCGGAGCAGTATATCAGAGTGCTGGATCACGCCGGCTTTTTTGAGGTGACGAACCTGTCGGAGGATGACCGGAAGCGCAGCGAGATGTACAAGGCAAATATGGAGCGGCAGCGGCAGCAGCGCAGCTTTGGGGACTACCGGGAATATCTGCGTTCGCTTGAGATGCGCGGAACGATACGCCCGTTTGAGCCGATCTATATGGCGCGGATCGCACAGCTCACCAACAAGAGCAACCAGTTCAATCTGACCACAAAGCGTTATACGCAGAGCGATATCGAGGCGTTTGCGGCAAATGAGGCGTATATCACCAGATACGGCAAATTGGAGGACAAGTTCGGCGACAACGGGGTGGTGTCTGTCGTGATCGGCAGGAAGGACGATGCCGAAAAGGCGCTTCATCTGGAACTGTGGCTGATGAGCTGCCGTGTGCTGAAGCGGGATATGGAGTATGCCATGATGGATTCTGTGGTGGCAGCGTGTCGCGGATGCGGGATCGGGACGATATTCGGTTATTATTATCCCACCGCCAAGAATGCCATGGTAAAAGATTTCTACGGAACGATGGGCTTTGCCAAGATCAAACAGGCAGAAGACGGCGGCACACTCTGGCGTTTCGATATCCCGGACGACTATGAGAATAAAAATACGGTGATCGCCGTGCATGCATAGGTTGCCAAATCGTGTAAAAACCTATATAGTAGTACGAAGAAGGGAGAGATTCGGATGAGCAGGGAAGAAGTGTTTGTAAAGCTGAACGAGGTGTTCCGCGACGTGTTTGACGACGAGAGTATTACGGTGACAGATGCAACTACGGCGGATGATATCGAGGATTGGGATTCTCTGGAGCACATCAATCTGCTGGCGGCCGTGGAGCAGGAATTCGGCATGAAGTTCAACATGGGCCAGGTGGTATCCATGAAGAACGTGGGAGAGATGGCGGATATTATCATCGGCTGTCTTGGCTGACATCCAGCAGCTCGATCATTCCCATAGACGCGCTCGTCAGAAATACCACATTCCTGTCCCGCAGAGCGGGCGCGGGAGTGGGCGTATCGATGGAGAGAAAGCCGTTGGCGAGCAGGGTCTGATAGTCCTCGTCAAAGCTGCTTGTCTCATAGCAGATGTGATAGGGACAGTTCTTGTATTTTTTGAGCAGTCCGCTGACGACGGAGTCTTCCGATGCCGGAGACACCAGTTCTATGCGGTAATTGTCTTTTTCGAGAAAGCAGATGTTGACTTTGCGGATATCGTCGTATACCGTTTCCCGTGTGACGCGGTAGCCGAGAGCCTGAAAAGAGAGGATTGCCGCCTCCGTTTTTTTGACGAGATATCCGATGTGGTGAACTTTCAGTGTCAATATACAGTACTCCTTTTTGATGAAGGGTGTGCCGCGGACAGATCCTTGTCACGGCTTATACTATTATATATGACCCGCGGGGTTTTGACAAGGCGATACCGGCAGGGCCGTCTGCCGCAGAGCCGATGGGAGATAAAATGGAGAAGAAATGCAAATATCTTACTTGGGCAAGTATACTGTTGTCCGTCGTTCTGCTGCTCCCGATCCTGTATCTTACTTTTGTGAACAGAGCGTCGGGGGACGATTACGGATACGGTGTTTACACGCGGGCCGCATGGCTTTCCACCCATTCTCTGATAGAGGTGGGAAAGGCGGTGTGGCGCACCGTAAAGCAGTTTTATGTAGGCTGGCAGGGGACCTGGTTCAGCATAGCGCTTTTCTCCCTGCAGCCGGAGGTGTTTCACGACGGCGCATATGTGATCGTGGCGGTCCTGATGCTGGCGCTCTGGATCGGCAGCACGTTTTACCTGTTCAGGCAGGTCCTGTGCAGATACATGGGTTTTGGCAAGTGGAGTTATCGTTTCATTACGATCTGCTTTCTGATGATCGGCATAGAATTTATTCCGCGGCCGAAATCCGCCATCTTCTGGTTCAACGGCTGCGCGCATTACATGATTCCGTTTGCCATGTGTCAGGTGACGGCGGCGTGGCTTATGCGGTACTGTACGACGTATAAGAAGAAAATTCTGGGGGGGGGTATCATCCCTTTTATGGCGCTGCTCGGCGGCGCCAACTATCAGGCGGCCCTCCTTGTGCTGATCTCGGCAGTTTATATCGGGGCGGCGGCGTGGCTTCTGCAGAAGGACAGGCGGGTCTTCCTTCTGGGGATTCCGATCGGGCTGGAGCTGATCGGACTGGCCGTGAGTTTCGCCGCGCCGGGCAATAAAGTCCGTGCCGGAGAAGATTTCGGATTTTCCGCCCTTGCGGCGCTGCAAACGATCGGGCGATCCTTTGTGTGCGGACTGCAGGATATCGGCGGCTACGCAAAGGACAGGCCGCTGATCTTGGTGGGACTGCTTTTTCTCTTCGGCGTTTTGGTGGCTGCATGCCGCACACGGGAGAAAGGAGCCTCCTTCCGGCATCCGGTGCTGCTCGCCCTTATGCTGTTTTGTCTCTACAGCGCTATGCAGGCGCCTGCCATCTATGCGGGCGTGGACGTTTCGGGAGGTGTTCCGAATACCAACTATCAGGTGTTTTTGCTCACGGCGGCCGGTATACTGCTCATTCTGGCGCAGGTGACGACGGCGCACGGGCTGTGGGATAGGATACCGGCGGGGCTGCTGAGAGGGATAGTGATCGCGGGCATTGTATTTTGCGCTCTTTCGGTGCTTGTCTGGCGGAGCAGCATCAAGAGGAGCACATCTTATGTGTGCTTGGAATATATCACAAGCGGACAGGCGGCCGATTACAGGGAACAGATGAAGCTGCAGACGCGGCTGATGGAGGACGCGGATACGACGGATGTGGTCGTTCCGGGTATCAACGACATACAGGGGCCGCTGATGCACATGCCTGTGACCGAGGACAAGGAAGCCTGGACGAACACGGTAACGGCGCAGTTTTACGGCAAAAACAGCGTGGTCTCAATGGAACGGCCCAAGTGGCTGGAATTATACGGTGAATGATGAAGAAAATAAAAGAATTGTATGTGACCTATAAAGATTTTATCATGGAAGTGATCCACTTCGGTATCGTGGGCGTGGCAAATACGCTGATGGGTCTGGTGATCATGGAGGTATTGTACAATCTGATCCACATGAATTACTGGCTTTCCAGCGGGATATCTTATTTCGTCGGCAGCGTGTTCTCTTATCATGCCAACGGAAAACTGACCTTCAAAGTGGAGCATAAGGACAGGTGGCTGCCGTGGCGTTTCGCCGTCAACATCATTGTGTGCTATCTTGTGGCTTTCGGTGTGGCCAAGCCGCTCGTGCGCCTCGCGCTCGCCTCGCAGTCCAAGGTGATCGTTGACAATGTGGCAATGGTCCTCGGCATGGGGATCTTTATCGTGATGAATTTCTTCGGGCAGAAGCTGTTCGTATTCCGCAGAAAAGGCTCGGCGGCAGGGGAAGGACAGGACAAATGAAGCGTTTGGCAGAGCAAAGGTGGTTTGTCTGGCTGACAAGATACTGGTTCGTATTCCCGATCGCCGGCTTTCTTGCGCTGACGGCGGCGGTGCTCTTCGGCTACGGCGAGAAAAGCTATATCGGCGTACATGACAATATGGATCTTTTTCTCGCGCAGTTTAGAATGCTGCAGAACACCGGGACATTTTGGCGTCATGGGGTGGAAGCGCCGTTTTTGGGCGGTATCAGCAGGGACGATCTGCCGTCGGAGCTTTCGCTCTACAGTGTGTTGTATATGATCTTCCCGACTTACACGGCCTATGTCTTGGGTATCCTGGGCAAGATCCTGATCGGTATGCTGTCTTTCCGGCTGCTCGCGAAAGAGCTGTATCCGGATCGGTATATATTGTATCGTCCGATCGTATATATGTCAGGCTTTGCGTACGGCATCTTATGGGTGTTCCCCGCGTTTGGCTTTGCTTTTGCCTCGATACCGCTGTGTGTGTATCTGCTTGTCAAGATATACCGCCGGGAGGGGAAAGGGTGGTACTGGTGGTATGCAGCGCTGTTCGCTTATCCGCTGGTCTCCTACTTCTCCTATCACGGCATTTTTATTCTGGGATACCTTGTGATCGCTGCGGTGTGGCTGTCTATACGTGACAGAAAGCCCGCGTGGCGTCTTTGGCTTGGCACGGCGGTCCTTGCGCTGGGTTACGCTGTGTGTGAGTACCGCCTGTTCGGGCAGATGCTGTTTAGCGATGAGGTGACGATCCGCTCCACCATGGTGAATCCGAGTCTCAGCGCGGCGGAGATCCTGCGGGAGATCGTTACGGTCTGGCGCGAAGGTATCTTTCATGCGGACGGCGTACACGGCAAGGTGGTACTGCCCGTGTGCGTGTTGTATTTTTTGGTGCAGAACGGCCGGTACCTGTGGAAGAGAAGCTGGCGCGGGATATTTCATGATCCTTTTAATCTTGTCATGCTGTTTTTGGTGTTTAACAGCGTGGTGTACGGCCTGTATGACTGCGGGCCGCTTAGGTCGTTTGTGGAGACGCTCGTGCCGCCGCTTCAAGGCTGGCAGTTCAACAGGACGGTCTTTTTCAACCCGTTTCTGTGGTACGCGGCGCTTTTCCTTGTACTGACCCGGCTGTACGACAAAGGGGGATGGCAGATGCGGATCGCCGATCTGATCGTCTGTATTGCCGTGCTTGTCGTGATTCTGACACCGAATCGGTACAATGACTTGTATGCCACCTGCCGAAACAGACTTTATGAGCATATACGCGGCACGGAAGTGGACGAGCTGGATTACGAACAGTTCTATGCACAGGCGCTTTTTCGGGAGATCAAGGAAGATATCGGCTACGCGGGAGAGTGGTCCGCGGCCTACGGGCTGCATCCGGCCGTTTTGGAGTACAACGGGATAGCGACGCTGGACGGCTATCTGGGCTTCTATCCGCAGCAGTATAAGGAAGATTTCCGAAAGATCATCGCGCCGGCGCTGGAACGGGTGGAAGAGACGCGGATCTATTATGACGACTGGGGCGCGCGGGCATATCTGTACTCCGGCACGGATCTGAGCATCGTCAGCGCCACGAAGACGGTGTACGCCACGGACCGGGACATCTATATCGACACGGAGGCGTTCCGGGGCTTGGGCGGCCGGTACATCTTCTCGCGGATAGCGCTTGACAATGCGGCGGACAAACAGCTCGGCCTTGTGGGAAGCTACACGGCGGCGGACGAAAGCGTCACGATCTATGTATACCGCGCGGATGGCGGGACAGACGGGCAATAGGATACGCGGGATATCCAAGACAGATGACAGAGATGGAGATCCGTATCGGATCAAACAGAGAAAAAGGAGAGGGATCATGCCGATCAGAGTACACAACTTTGCGGGCGTGCTCGGCTGGAACGCCAGAAAATATCTGCCGAAGCTGTCCAGCGAGAGCTATCTGAAGCTGCAGTTTGTAACAAGGAGAAGGCTGCAGAAAAACTATATCGAATACTTTATGGCGCAGGACGAGCCGCCGCATCCGCTCGTCGTCAATCTGGAGACGGTGAACCGCTGCAACAGCACGTGCGAGTTCTGTACCGCCAACATTCATGCGGAGAAGCGCCCTTATATGAAAATGGACGACGATCTGTACTATTCCGTCATCGACCAGCTCCGCACATGGAATTACAGGGGGCATCTGACACTGTACGGCAACAACGAGCCGTGGCTGGACAAGCGTATCGTGGAATTTCACCGATATGCGAGAAAACAGCTTCCGGACGCCTTTCTGTTCATGTCCACCAACGGGCTGCTCCTTGATATCGACAAGACGAAAGCGATCGTGCCGTATGTGGATCAGCTTATCATCAACAACTACTGCATGGATATGAAGCTGCATGATAATATCAAGGAGATCTACGATTATGTGAAGGCGCATCCGGAAGAGTTCAAGGACGTGGATATCCTCATTCAGATAAGATACCTGAAAGAAGTGCTCACGAACCGCGCCGGCAGCGCGCCGAATAAACAGGGCGCAAAGAAGCCGATCCGGGAAACGTGCCTGATGCCGTACACGGATATGTGGATCATGCCAAACGGCAAGCTGGGCATCTGCTGCTGCGATAATTTCGAGGTGACCGATCTGGCAGACCTGCATGAAGTGTCCGTGAAAGACGGCTGGAACAGTCAGCCCTACCGGGAACTCAGACAGGCGATCCGGGACGGCAGACAGAACTACCCGTTCTGCCGTTACTGCGATTTCATTGACGCGGGGCTGCGCATGGACGCCGTGGACGATGTCTTAAAGCATCACGATAAGCTGCACGGCGCCAGGCAGTCCGTATTTAAAAAGTAAAGCAAGGTACAGATGAGGGCGGGTACATGAGAAAAAAGAGACTGTGCAGGATACTGACATATATTTTGCTGGCATCATGTCTGACCGGCTGCGGCGGCGGAAGCGGCAGAGAAGATGTTGCGGCGGATACCGGCGCGGAGCAAACCGCTGCCGATGCCGAAGCGGAGGCGTCCGAAGAGACTGCTGCAGAGGAGACGCAGACAGATACCGCAGCCGATGTACCGGGGGACACGGAACAGGCGCCGGCGCAGGACGATGCCCTGCGAGGGCTGGGCTTATCCATTGTGGGTGACAGTCTCTCGACTTATTCGGGCTGGCAGCCCTACGGCTTTAATACCTATTACCCCATCAAAGGTATTTTGGAGGATGTCACGCTGACCTGGTGGATCATGCTGTTGGACGATACGGGTATGGAGCTGTGTACGAACAATTCCAGTTCGGGGAGCACCTGTGCCGGAGATTCCACGGCGGAGGATATACAGGTCGGCTGCAGCAGCCTTCGGCTTTCCTTCATGACCGATACGCACGGGCGGATGCCGGATATCATCATTGTCTACATGGGAACCAACGATCTGCTGGATGCCGTTCCGCTGGGCGAGAATGACGGGACGATGATGGTGGAGGAGGGTGAGGTCAAAACCTTCGGCGACGCCTACAGCATGATGCTGGACAAGCTGTCAAGCGACTATCCGGCTGCACAGATCTACTGCTGTACGCTGACGCAGGTAGGCGACTGGGGCAAAACAGAAGCGCAGCCCTTCGTGCCCTTCACGAACAGCCTTGGCCTGACGGCGGCGGACTATTCGGAGCGGATCCGGCTGATCGCCGAAAATAAGGGCATGCAGGTGGTGGATCTGTACAACTGCGGGATCGTCACAGACAATCTGCCGGCCTTGACGGTAGACGGCGTGCATCTTAAGCCGGAAGGGATGCAGTATATAGAAGCAGCCATGCTGGCGGCGCTGCGCGGCGATACGGACATGGAATAAAGAACGAGAGAGGCTTCCCGTTTTGGGAAGCCTTTTTAAGACTTTGTCTCGTGGTATTCTTTCTCGGTGTTGACGTTCCAGATGTTATCCTTGTTCTCGATACCGTTCACGATATTCTTGACCGTCTCGAAGGAGGTCATCATGGAGTGGTCGATGTTGTTGTAGCGGTGCTGCCCGTTGCGGCCCACACAGTAGAGATTGTCGATGCTCTTCAGATATGCGGTCAGGGTATCCATCTCGCTGTAAGTGTCAAAGTAGGCGGGATATGCTTTCCTGACGGATTCCGCATGGGTGTCGAGCACATCCGCCTCGCTGTCAATCAGTCCCATCTTGATCATTTCCGAGATGCCGAAAGCGGAGAATCGGTCTTCGGGCATATTCCACAGATCGTCCCCTTCGCTGCAGAAGTATTCCAAGCCGACCCATACCGTGTGCTCCAGATCCGCCACCATGTAGGGCGACCAGTTGTTGTAGATCTGGAAACGGCCGATCTGTACCGTGCGGTCGTGGACATAGATCCAGTTGTCCGGCACGATATTGCCGATGGTCTTTATCTTTGTCTTATTCTTCAGATTCAGCTTGCGGAGCAGGACGCCGAGCGTCCTGTAATCGCGGTAGGGAAGACCGGCTGCGATGGCGGCCTCGTGCTTTGGCACATCGTTCATGCCGCCGACCAGATCCTTCACGGGCATGGAGGAGATAAAGATATCGCCCTCCACGGTGATCCGGCTGCCCTGATTCTCGTATGTGAGCGAGGTGATATGATCCTGCGCGTCCTTGTGCAGATTGGTCACCTTGCAGTTCCGCAGTATCGTACCGCCCATCTTCTCGATCTCTTCGGCGGTCACGTCCCAGAGCTGTCCCGGCCCGAGCTTCGGGTAGCTGAAGGATTCGATCAGGGAGGTCTCCACATGGCGGTCATTCCTGCCCGGCAGCAGTTTGCCGAACATGTCCTTGATGATGGCAAAGACGGACAGCCCCTTGGCGCGCTGGGCGCCCCAGCTCGGATCAATCTCACTCGGATGGCGGCCCCACAGATTCTCCGTGTAACGCTCAAAGAACATGGAGTACAGTTTCCGGCCGAAGCGGTTGATATAGAAATCCTCCAGCGACTTCTCCTCGCGCTTGTGTACGACGGAGGCAAGGTAACTGAACACCGCGACGATATCCGTGGCCAGCCCCATGTTGGCAAAGGTCTCCCACTTCAGGCTGATAGGATAATCGAAAAATTTCTGGTCATAATAGATGCGGGATACGCGGCCGCGCTTCAGCATGACCCTGTCTTCCTTCTCCGGATCCGGGCCGTTTGGCGCAAGCTCCACGTTCCTCGACAGCTTGATATCGTCATAGGCGGGAGCGCCCTGACGGGGCAGCATCTTGTCCCACCATTCATTTACTTCCGGCACCTTGGAGAAAAAGCGGTGTCCGCCCATATCCATGCGGTTGCCCTTGTAGTTGACCGTCTTGGAGATACCGCCCATGGCATCGCTTTCCTCTAAAACGATCACCTCGTAGTCACTGCTCTGTCTCAACAATTCGTATGCGGCGGTCAGGCCCGCGGGGCCTGCGCCGATCACATATACTTTCTTCATAGAAAACTCCATCGGTTCTGTTATCGTTTGGCCGTAAAGCCGTCACTGTCAGTAAAAATGTACGGCATACATATCTATTAGTTTATCATGTTTGGGAAAGGATGTACACGGAAATATGAAAAACTTTGAAAAATGGCGTCATATGTGCTATAGTATTGATGTTTGTTAGGCGCGGGCCGCAGTGCCCGTGACCGAAGGAGTCCTCATGATAAGTTTACTGTTCTGGCTCGTGGTCATACCGTTCTGCATCGGTCTGCTACCGGCTCATTTTATAACGGATAAGAAAGCCGCCGGGCCGGGTCTTGTATTGCTGTCCGGTTTCTTTGTCATGTGGGCGCTGTTCGAGGCGGCGGCGCTTCCGGCAGTCATTTTTGTGCGTTACGCTAATTTCAGGGCGGCGTCTGTCGGTTTTGCGGCGGGCAGTATCCTGTGTGCCATGGCCGGCGTGCTGCTTGCAATTCGGCGCCGAAGAGCGCCTGTCCGTGCGGACGGCGGGATATTCGCTCCGGTCCGCGCGATGTCGTGGGCCGAACGGAGCGAGTGGCTGCTTTTTTTCGGTCTGCTCGGTTTTCAGCTCTATAAGGCTGCGGCATACGCCTCCTTTGACGGAGACGATGCGTATTATGTGGTGGAGTCGCTGATCGCGCAACAGGCGGACGTCATGTACCGTATCCTGCCCTACACGGGGCGGCCTACGGATCTCGATGTCAGGCATGCGCTGGCGGTCTTCCCGATGTGGATCGCTTATATCGCCGACAGGAGCGGTATCCATGCGACGATCGTTTCGCATCTGATCATGCCTTTGGTGCTGATCCCGCTGAGTTATCTTGTGTACTATGAGATCGGCAGACTGCTCTTCTGCCGCAGGGCGGATGAAAACGGCGGGAGCTTTTCGGGAGAGGATCTGCCGATCTTTATGATCATCATGGCATTGTTTCAGATGTTCGGAAATGTATCCATATACACCAACGAGACTTTTTTCCTGACAAGGACATGGCAGGGAAAAGCGGTGGCGGGCAGTTTGGTGATCCCGGCGCTGTTTTGGATCTTTCTGCAGATATACGGTGGCAGGGAGCGGGAAGGACGCACGGGAGCCGGTGTGTGGATCGTGTTTGTCTGCGTCAATATGACGGCGGGTATATGCAGTTCTATCGCGGTATTTCTGATCAGTATCCTGACGGCGGTGGCGGCGCTTGCCCTCGCGGTCGTGCAGCGGGATCTCAAGGTGCTCCTGAAAATGGGGGCCGCATGTATTCCGAACGTGGTCTATATGGCGATTTATGTGGTGATGGCGTACAGCTATCTGTGGTGACGGGAGAGGTCTATGTGGGGTATTTTTCTTGAGAGCGTCGTGATCTTTCAAAACTATATGGGCTTTCATGAGAACGGCTATCTGGCCGGTATCTATCTCTTTGCGCTGTTGTACCTGTGGCTGGCAGAGAAGGACAGGCGGAGGCGGGCGATCTTCGTCTACGCGCCGACACTGCTCCTGTTCCTGTTTTTCTGCCCGCTGTTCCGCAAAGTGTTTGTGCGGCTTCTGGAGGATTCGGAGACGTATTACAGGCTGCTGTGGCTTCTGCAGATGAGCATGGTGAGCGCCTACGGTCTGTTGAAGCTGTGCGGCAGACATCGCAGGATCGGGCTGGCGGTCATCTGCGCCGCCATTATTGCCTGCGGCGATTATGTATATGACAGCGAGCACATCACGAAAGCGGAAAATGCATATCACCTTCCGCAGGAGGTCATCGACATCGTGGATATGATCGAACCGGAGACAGGGCGCATCACAGTGCTTGTGCCGGCGGATCTGATCTATTTTGTGCGGCAGTACAGTACGAATATAGAACTTCCGTACGGCAGGGAAATGCTGATCGCCAGATGGGATTATCACCATGCCATGTACGAGGCGATGGAGAAGGCGGAGGTGATCGAGGCGGACACCTTCACGGAACTGGCGAGGGAGTATCCCTGCGCCTATATCGTGCTGAAAGAGGACAGACAGATCGACGAGCCGCTGACAGAGCATGGCTATGACCTGTACGGACAGGTGGGCGGATACCTGATCTATCGGGACACGCAGACGGAGTGACGATATGCTTTTTAATTCCTATATTTTTGTGTTTCTTTTTCTTCCTATATGTCTGCTGGGCTTCTACCTTCCGTCGAATCACAGGGGGCAGGGCAGGGCGGTGCAGGACAAGCTGTTCCTGATCTTCATGTCTTTCTGGTTCTACGGCTATTTTAACCCTGCCTATCTGCTCATCATGATGTGCAGCATCGGCGTGAATTATCTGTTTCACAGGATACTGTCCCGCAGACCGCATAAGGCGGTCATGATACTCGCGGTGGCGGTCGATCTCGGCGTGCTGTTCTATTTTAAATACTATGATTTCTTTGCCGAGACGGTCAATGCCGCATTCGGCGCTTCCGTGGCGCTTCGGCATGTCCTGCTGCCCTTGGGGATCAGCTTTTTCACGTTTCAGCAGATCTCTTTCGTGGTCGATACTTACCGCGGGGAAGTGCGGGATTGTCCGCTTGTCGATTATACGCTTTTTGTCTCTTTCTTTCCGCAGCTGATCGCGGGGCCGATCGTCAATCACGGCGAGATGCTCCCGCAGTTTGCACGGATCGGGCAAAGACCTGTCAGGTGGGAACGGATCGCGGAGGGGCTGGGGCTGTTTATCCTCGGACTGGCCAAGAAAGTGCTGCTTGCGGATACGTTTGGCGCGGCCGTGGATTTCGGTTACACGAATATTGCGATACTCGGGCGTATGGACGCAGTTCTCGTCATTGTGAGTTACTCCCTGCAGCTGTACTTTGATTTCAGCGGGTACTGTGATATGGCGCGCGGGATCGGCAAAATGCTGGGAATAGAGCTTCCCGTCAATTTTGACTCGCCATACAAGGCGGTAAACATCGTAGATTTTTGGAAGAGATGGCATATCACGCTGAACCGTTTCTTCACGAAATATGTCTATATCCCGCTGGGCGGCAATCGCGTCGGCACGGGGAGGATGTATCTGAACCTGATGATCGTATTTTTGCTCAGCGGCCTGTGGCACGGCGCGGGCTGGAATTATCTTGTCTGGGGCGCCCTGCACGGGATACTGTATGTGCTGACACGATTCTGGTCAAGGAGTGTCAGGCCGCGGCTTGGCGGAGGAAAAGCAGCGGCGCGCATGCAAGGAAGCGGCATTGCCTTGCGTGTGTACAGCGCGGGCCTGACGTGGGCGTCGCGGCTCCTTCTCTTTGCGTATGTGAGCGTGGCGTGGGTCTATTTCCGTGCGGAGGATATCGCACAGGCAGGGCGGATGCTGATGACCGCGGTCAAGGGACCTGTGCAGAAGCTCTCTATGGATCTGGCGGCATGTTTTCAGTTAGATGAGTTCTGGTATGTCATCAAGGTGCTGCATCTCGACAACATGGCGTGTAGCCGCTATATTTTGCTCTGGGTCATGCTTGGCGCCGGCATTTATCTGTCGATGGCGGGCCGGAATGCGGCGCAGCGCATGGAGCGTGTGCGATACGGGACAGGCTCGGCCGTAGTGTTTGCGGCGCTGGCAGTGTGGTGCGTCCTCACCTTTTCAAAGGTCAGCACGTTCCTGTACTTTAATTTCTGAGAATGGGGCAAGGAGCTGGATCATATATGAACAAATACAAGAAGTGGATTATCACTGTGGCAGCGGCAATCTGCATATCGCTCCTTTTGACAGCGGCGCTGGTGATTTTTGTGGATCCGTTTTTTCAGTATCATGCGCCGCTGGAGGGATTTCCCTATCTGGTGGATAACCAGTTGTCCCAGAATCCGGGTATGGCCAGGCACATGGAATATGACAGCGTGATCCTCGGATCCTCCATGACCGTCAATTTCGACACGCGCTGGTTTGCGGAAAAGCTGGGCCTCGATGCGGTCAAGCTGTGTTACAGCGGCGCATATCCCAAGGATCAGGCAAACATCATGGATATCATATTTGACAGCGGACATCGGGTGGACGCGGTGTTTCTGGGCGTGGACGTGGCGACCTACACAGGCGGTGTGGACGAGACGAAATACCCGATCCCGGCGTATCTGTACGATGAAGATCATCTCAATGACGTGCAGTATCTGTTTAACAAAGACGTGGTGCTGAACTATATCCTCAGACCGCTTGCAGATCCGGACAAAACGGATCTGGCGACCGTCTATCAGAGCTGGTGGACGGACGAGTACTACAATATCCAATGGGTCATGCACAACTATGAGCCGCCCGCCGCCGTGGCGCAGGAAACACCGGCGGACGCGTATATCCCGCGTACGGAGCAGAATCTCAGAGCCAACCTGTGTCCGTACATTGAGAGCAATCCGGACACGACATTTTATATTTTTTTCCCGCCCTACAGTATTCTGTACTGGAATGATGCGATACAGGAGAATCATCTGGAAGCGACATTGGCGGAATATGCGTATATTGCCGACACGCTGTTTGCCTACGACAATGTGCGGATCTTCTTTTTCCCGGATCAGGAATGGATCGTGACAGACCTCAACAATTACGCGGATTATACGCATTATCACAAGGATATCAACCGCTATATGACGGAGTGCTTTGCGGACGGCGCCTGTGAGATAAAGAGCGCGGACGAAATGGACGGCGCGCTCGTTCGGCTGCGCGCCGTGATAGATGCTTTTGATTTTGACGAGTTGTTCTCAAAGGAATACTGACGATTGTGTCATATTTTATCGGCCGGAGGACAGGTCGGGGAAGATGCACTGCACGAACCGATCTGCGAGGAGTTCCCGCCCGGCGTCGTTGAAGTGGATATAGTCCGTCATATAATTCAGATAATTGTCCTCGTTGATCGAGCCGTAAAAGTTATCGATGAGCGAGACGCCGCAGTCCATCGTCGCGTCCAGTTCTTTCTGCAGATAGTGGCTCAGCGTTCCGTTGCCCAGATCCACACGGTCCCCGTTCTCGAAGTGGCCTTCCTCGTTGATGGTGTGGCAGAACGTGTGTGACATCACAACGATACGGATATACGGGTAGGTATCCTGGATCGCCTTGACGCCGGCGCGGAGCGCGCCCGTGTATGTGATGACGTCGTAAGGCGCGTTGGGGTCGTCGCAGGGACGTCCGTTGATGTAGTCGCTGCCGTCATACATGACACAGAGGATATCCACGCTGCGCATATCCAGTGAAGCGAGCATTTCCGTCGTGCGGGCGAATGCCTCGTCGTAGCTGTATCCTGCCGCCCGCCGCATCGTGTCGAAATCGCCTGACGCGAGGCTCTGCGCCACGCAGGGGAACGAGAACGCGTCCAGATAATACCAGTCCTGATAGGACGGATTTTTCATCGCCATGGTAGTCCCGGTAAAGGAACCGTTGTAGACGGTCGCGCCGGTTTTGGCCGCGATCTGCTCCGCCAGGCCGCCTTCGCCCTGATCCAGAGAAAAAGGATCGTCCCCGAGGCACAGGATCGTGGTCACGCCGTCGTCCTCATGCCCTTCCAGCTTGTCGGGGGCAAGCGGGATGATGCTGTCCATCGCCTCGATGTCAAAATCGGTCGTCTGCACGTTGGGATCGTAGTCGGACGGCACGCCTTTGTTCCAGCTGTACAGCTTGTATGCGGTAAATGCAATGATCAGCACGATGGCAGCGAGAAGGATAACGTGGATATTTATAGGAGAATGCCTGTCCGGTCTTGCAAGCCCGTCAAGCTCGTCGTCATTTCTTTCCGGTTTTTGATTTTCGCTCATGGAAGCCTCCTTCTTACACAGTCTGCGGTCTTTCCTTCCGGCGGCTCAAAAGCGCCGCGCTGTTACTGTCTTTTCATTATTCTACTATGAAAAATTTCAAAAATCCATGTTTTCTGATTTTTTTGATAGCGTAAATTTACTGTAGGAAAATGAGAGACAGACTGCACCTGAGATGTGCCTAAAATAAGTTTACTGCCTTT
>CANQNN010000012.1 GCA_947625205.1 uncultured Lachnospiraceae bacterium
GGAGCGGCAGATGGAGCGTTCATCATGCACAAGAAGAAGCGCACTGACAATGAGGCGGTTATGGATATAGTGGGACGTGACCAGCCGGATCAGGAGCTGACCATAGAGTTTGACCGGGAGCGCTGTGTATGGAAATTCAAAAAAGCGGAAACGGAACTGTGGAAACAACCGTCCGACCCAATATTGGAAGCGGTGGCTGGATTGCTTACTCCGGAAACGCCAGAGTGGAGCGGTACTTCTTCTGAACTGCTTGCGATATTACCAGAGCTTGGATTGAAACCGAATACGTTATCAAGAAAATTAAATTGTTGTAAAGGACGGCTGCAAGAGGAATACGGCATTAGATATGACCCGCAGCAGAGAACAAGTGATAAAAGAATCTTTTTGTTAGAATTACTTCCAGAGGTTAAGTGACGATTATGACGGTAATGACGATATTTTCATATATAGGCCGGTAACAAAAATACCGTCATAATCGTCATTACCGTCATTTTGAAAGGAGATTCCATGAAAAATGTAATGATTTCTTATGAGATGTTTGTATTTTTGCTCCGCTATCATCTGCTTGAAGATGATAATTGTCTGAATGAAATCCGGCAGGGGCTGGAACAAAAATTGGATTCGCTGGTGTACCATGAATTATATGCGAAATATAAGACTGCGCCCACACAGGAAGAACGGGAAAAAGCCAGACAGGAGTATCTGGAAAAACGTGGAGTGCCGGACAGCTTCCGCTGGTAGTTTTCTCTTGATGACAACCGACAGGAGCGTGTCACGCTCCTGTGAATAGCAGACAACGAGAAAGGTGTGATTCGATGATTATTCAGCCGGAATGGGGAACACGGAATGTGAACGAATTTTTTTACGAAAGCGAAGCCCGGGGGATTGCCGCATTCAATGAAATCTTTGGAGAGGTAGAATTGACTGCGGCAGAAATGCGGACGCTGGTATGGTTGTGCGGGTGGGAGGAATGTACGGTGGAAAACGTACTCTCGGCTATCCGAAAAGCTATGGCGGCGGAAGCAAGGCGGCGAGAACAGCCGCCCCGTCCGTAGGACGGTATGCTGTCCAAAGGACAGCTTGCCCCCGGCAGGGCGCAAAGGCAGCTTTTGATGGACGGAACGGCTGTCAAAAGTGCTTTTGCGTTACTTTTGGAAAAAGTAACAAAACTTGCGCCGTATCCGGCGCTGATTACCCAAGTAGGGAGAAAGGATATTTTTTGGAGAGGACAATCAGCTTTATGACAGGAAAAGGCTCTGTCAACCATAACAGCAGAAAATTCCATGCAAAGAACACTGACCCTGAGCGGAGCTATCTGAATGTGGAATACTGCAATGAAAATGTTAAGGAAGTGTATCACGAATTGTTTGATGAAGCGCTCGCCCGTTACAATGAGAAGCAGACCAGAAGTGACCGCCGGATTGATGATTATTATGAGAAAATTCGTTCCGGCAAGCAGGAAAAACCATTCCATGAGATTATCCTGCAAATTGGGGATAAGGACAACATGGGAGCGAAAACGGAGAACGGGCAGCTTGCGGCAAAGGTGCTGGACAAATATATGCAGGATTTCCAGCGGCGGAATCCTACGTTGAGAGTATTCAGCGCCTATCTTCACATGGACGAGGCAACGCCCCACCTGCACATAGATTTTGTGCCGTATACGACAGGAAGCAAGCGGGGGCTTGACACAAGGGTATCATTAAAACAGGCGCTCTCTGCTCTCGGATTCAAAGGCGGCACAAGGCGGGAAACGGAGCTGAATCAGTGGGCGGCTTATGAGAAAGAACAGCTTGCCGCTGTCATGCTGGAGCATGGGATTGAATGGGAGAAGAAAGGTACGCATGAAAAGCACTTGTCCGTCCTGGATTTTGAGAAAAAGGAGCGGGCAAAGGAAGTCGCAGAACTGGAAGCGAAGAAAGAGGAATTGCAGGAAGATTTGCAGGAATCCCGGCAGGAAACAGAGAAAGCGCAGAAACAGGCGGATAAATACCAGAAGCGCATGAATGAACTTGCTCCTATGGTAAAGAACATGGAGAAACTGGCGGCAGATTTTTCCACAGACCCAGAGCAGATGCTTCCAGAAGTGGCGGTTATGGAATCGGCGAAGTCGTATCGGGAGAAGAAAGCAAAGCCGCTGGTAAAGAAAATCGTACAAGTCATGCGCTCTGTTTATTCGGCGTATCTGGATATTTCAAATAAATTTACAAAGCTGCAAGCGGCGTATAGCAGGGAACGGAGCGGAAACGAGCGGCTGACGAACAGGCTGGAAGAAATCTTAGAGGAAAACCGGGAGCTGCGGATGGTGGCTGCAGATTTTGGGCGTATAAGGGCTGTGATCGGCTCTGAACAGGTAAACGCTGTGATTGACCGGGCGAAGCAACAGGAACAGATAGAAGCCGAGCAGAAACGGGCTGCAAGGAGAAAACACAATCGGGAAGCCCGCTGACAGGCGGAGGGCTGCTTAAAGCCCTCTTAGCTGCCATGAGGCGAATCCTCGCCAGCCAGTCAAGAGCGGCGTAGCCGTTCAGTTTACTCTTGACTGGCTGGTGGGGTTTGCTATCAGAATTTAAAGATTTTAGTGAAAATTAAGAATGAATGAGAGATGTTCGGATAGATTTTTTATGGAAAATACAGTATAGTATAGGAGTGGCTATTTGAAAGAAAAGAACGTTTGTTCTGAAAAGTTATTGAAAATAGAGCAGATATAGAGTATAATTGGTACACATAGATGGATATGGGGTGAGATAAAATGCTGGAAAAGATTATTGAACTCACGAATTTATATATAGATAGTATGCCAAAGAAAGAGAGAAAAAAATATGGGCAGTTTTTTACAAGTATGGAAACTGCAAAGTTTATGGCAAATTTGTATGACGCTCCGATTAATAAACAGAGTGTAACGGTTTTGGATGCCGGGGCGGGTTCTGGCATATTGTCATGTGCTTTTGTCGAATGGGCAGAGCAGTTTGACATAGTAAAAGAAATAGAATTGACTTGTTACGAGAATGACGATAATGTTTTGGGGCTTTTAAAGGATAATTTGGAGTATTGCAAAACTCATTCAAGTAAAATAATTAGGTATAATATCCAGACAGAGAATTATATTACAAGTCAATATTTGGATTTTAATTATATGATAGGTGGGAATCCTAATCCGATGAAGTATGATTATGTAATTGGGAATCCGCCTTATATGAAAATACCGAAAGATGCGCCAGAAGCGACAGCTATGCCGGAAGTTTGTTATGGTGCACCTAATATGTATTTTATTTTTGCGGCTATGGGACTTTTTAATTTGAAAGATGATGGGGAAATGGTTTATATTATTCCTCGCTCATGGACATCAGGAGCATATTTCAAACGGTTTAGACAGTATTTTCTGACAGAAGGGAAATTGGAACATATTCACTTATTTGTAAGTCGGAATAAAGTTTTTGACAAAGAAGATGTATTGCAGGAGACCATTATTATAAAAGTTCGGAAAACCCATGTAAATCCGGCACAGGTGAAAATTACGTCATCTAAGTCAAACAAAGATTTTGATGAATTAACTTTCTTGACCGTACCATATGATCTTGTTGTTTCTGGCGAGGATTACTATGTATATTTGGTAACAGATGATGAGGAAGTTAAGGTATTAAAACGGCTACATAAGTTTAATCAGACATTGCCTGAAATTGGTGTAAAAATGAAAACGGGATTAACTGTAGATTTCAGAAACCGCGATATTCTTCGTGATGAGGAAGAGGAAGGGGCAATCCCGTTATTTTATTCACAGCACATAAAACAAGGTAAGGTGCAGTTTCCTATTCAGAAGGAGCATGAATATGTGGTGACAGACCAGCGTGGGCTTATGCAAGATAATAAGAATTATTTGTTTGTAAAAAGATTTACGGCAAAGGAAGAACCACGAAGATTACAATGTGGAATTTATTTGGCGAAGAATTATCCACAGTATACGAAAATTAGTACGCAGAATAAAATCAATTTTATTGACGGAATTTTGGGCGAGATGTCGGAGTGCTTAGTATATGGTTTGTATGTGCTTTTTAACTCTACATTATATGATGAGTATTATCGGATTTTAAATGGCTCAACACAGGTAAACTCTACAGAAGTAAATTCGATGCCTGTTCCAGATATGGAGAGTATACAGGAAATGGGGAGGAAGTTAATGAAATCAAAAGATTTGTCGGAAAGAAACTGTAATTTGATTTTGGAGGGATACTGTGGGTAAAGTTGAAGAAGCACGAGAATTTTTAAAGATGGTGGGTATGCCAAAAGCACAGCAGGCGGATATATGTTGTTATGTACTGCTGGCAATGGCAGATATGAAACCGCATATGTCGTGGAAAGAAGCCAGTAACGGGTGGATTCGTATTCATGACATCATTCAGTTTTCTAATACCTTTTATGGAACTACTTATGCAGAGAACAGCCGGGAAACATTTCGTAAGCAGGCGTTACATAGATTCCGTACTGCTGCATTGGTAGAGGATAATGGAAAGGCAACGAACAGCCCGAACTATAGATACCGTCTTACGGAAGAAACACTGAAAATGTTGAAAACATTACAGTCTATAGAATGGCAGAAATCGTTGAATCGTTTCCTTATGTACCATGATAAGTTGATAGATATTTATGCTTCTAAAAAGAAAATGACAATGATGCCAGTGAGGATCAATGGGGCGGATTTTAAATTTTCAGCAGGGAAGCATAATGAACTGCAGAAAGCAATTCATGAAAACATTTGTTATGGATATATTATAACTATTATCAAATAAGGGGATATAGCTTGTTGCCAACATTTTAGAAATTATGAAATTTTGGAGGATAAAATGCTAGTTGATTTATTAAATTCAGACGTGGAAAAGACTTTGAATATTAAATTGAAATCAGTGGAAGTGAAACGAGACTATTCGCTAAATAATATATTAAATATTTGCTTTTCAGATTATAATATTTCTGTTATTTATGGAGAAAATGGATGCGGAAAAACAACAATTTTGAGACTGCTTAATGCTTTTTTGTCTCAAAATGATAGTGTGTTCAGCCAAGAAAAAGTATTGTGTATGTCAATGACATATTTGATTAACGGTGTGGAGCAGAAGGTTATTGTCGAGAAAAAAGAACGAATAGAAAAAATAAAGGATGAAGATGATAATATAATGGAACAGATTTCAACATACTATGATTGGAGTCAATATCGCAAATCAGCATTAGTTGGAATGTCAAGTATTTTGTTTGGTGTTAATAGAGGAATTACGAATATTTCACATATATCAGAAGAAGAGATTTATGACAGTATACTCAGGACTAGGTATAGGGAGAAGTTTGATAGCAGTAATGATTTAATGGTGTTTTGCCATATGTTAAGTCGAAATTTAGATATGAATCAAAGGAGAAGAAGAGGAAGAAAGATTAAAAGCAGCTTAGATTTGTCGTCTCCGGTTTTAGATATAGATTCTGTTTCAATGGATGTTATTGAAGAATTATTAGTTGAGCGATATAGGAGAGCTAAAATGATATCTAATGATAAAGTTCAAAAAGCATTATTTGATACGTTGGCAGATGCTTGCGACTCGTTAGACGATATAGATATTACAGAAGTGGACTATCATAAATTGTTATTAGAAAACAAAGACAGATTGATTTTGGCATTAACATCAGGCTCGACCAATACTCTTAGTGAACGAATTGTTGAAATATTAAAGGCTGTCGATGCACAGGGAACCGTTTTGGAGAATGGAGAAAGTCCATTATTAAAAAAACTTATTGTTAATATGTCAAATGAATTAAACAAGGAGTCAGAATATATACAAGCAGTAAATAGGCTAGAAGAGATTTTTAATGAATATATTGGTCCGGAAAAGTATCTACAAATTACAGAAGAAGGAGTGGTTGTGCGATTTCATTCTTCTGAAGAAACTCACAAAATTGAAGCTTTGTCAAGTGGTGAAAGACATCTTTTGGTTCTATTAACGATTTTTGTAATAGAAGGTAATAGAAGGCATTTATTTATGGTTGATGAGCCCGAAATTTCACTTAATATACTTTGGCAACGTAAATTATTACCTTTATTAAGTGAATTGGCTCCGAATGCAGAAATTATAGTAGCATCACATAGCCCATCAGTTGCAAAGGCGAATTCTAATTATTTGGTTGAACTGAGGTAAGGATATGAAAAACGATTTAGAGGAAACAGTGATTGCAGCGTTTATGTGTAAGCAACCTGTTATTTTGGTAGAGGGACAAGATGATATAAAGTTTTATGATAATATTGCAACATTAAAGGGAATATCGGTTGGAGTGCAAGCTATCGAAACAATAGAAGGTTATTCAGAAGGGTGTGAGCAAGTATGTAATGCAATGGAGGAAGTTGCTCATTTAATTCAAAATGACAATAGACTAAAGAAATATGTTATGGGTATAATAGATAGGGATGTAAGACAATATTTAGATAATCTTCCTGTAAAAGATAATTTATTAGTGCTTAAGTATTATTCCTATGAGACACATTTAATAACGGACATAACAATTAAAAGACTATTAGAACAATTAACAAAAGCGCCAGGATCATTAATAACTCAGGAAGTGATAGACTGGCTTAAGCAAGAATTTGAAAGTCAATCAAATGAGTTATACTATTTTTCGCTTGAAGCACTGAGGAAGATGTGCGATGATACTTATCAATCAGATATAGCAGAATAAAATTATATACATGATTACTTAAATACTCTATGCGATTAGAATTAAAATAATATATTTCCTCAAAAATGTTTGGTAGGTTAGGATACTCAAAGGTATTTATAACTTTACCATAATGCGGATCTGTATAGTTGTTCGATTCATTTTCTTTATATAAAACTTCAAGTACAATATGTGAATTGGGTGGATTGGTTGAGTTTACTGGGTGGGCAGGTATAACACTGTATTTTTCGGAGAAAGAATCTTTTGTTTTGTTCAAAAATTTTTCGTAATCTCTTGGAGAAACAATATTAGTATGTATCCTTAACCAATCTATTAAATTGAGAACAATTAAAGTCCATTCTTTGTTAAAATAATTTGATGAAAAAAGGTCTTTTAAAATTTCTTTTAACAAATTATTTGTTGTATCAAATTCATCTAAAAAAATGAAAGCAGGAAATGATATATTTTCCAGTTTGCTACCAATTTCTTGTATATTCAAATTTAGCAATTTGGGTGTATCGGCTAAACCTGCTGATAAAGAAACTGTTTCAAATAGTAAATTACTTAATTTTTTACTTATATCTAAAAAGCATTTATCTATTTTTCCTTTCATGTAGTCTACCAAAGGATTAGCCAATTTGGCGAGGTGGTGGGAAAAGAGGGCGAAGATTTATCCAGACATGATAAATGGCTCTGCATGATGTATCCTAGGCTTAGGCTGTTACAAAAGTTGCTTTCAGATGACGGTGCAATTTTTATTAGCATTGATGACAACGAATTATATAATTTAAAATCTATATGTGATGATATATTTGGACATAATTGTTTTGTTGCTAATATCTCGTGGCAACGAACTTACTCAACACGAAATGATTCTAAAGGTATTGTTAATGAAGTTGAGCATATTCTTGTATATAGTAAAATCCAGGAATGGCAACCCAATAAGCTGCCACGTACTGAAAAAATGAATTCTATCTATAAAACGCCGGATAAGGATACAATTCCTTGGACAAGCAGTTCATTAACAGCACCAGGAGCAAATACTCATTTTGGCATGGTGTATGCAATCCAAAATCCTTTTTCTGGCGAGTATATGTATCCTACTAGCGGACGACATTGGGCATTTGACCAAAATCAAATGCTTGAAAATATGAAAGTATGGGCAAACTATAAACTTGTTGATTTGCATGATGAACAAAAAAGAGCTGAAATTTGTGGAGTTGATATAGAAAAAATAAGAAAAGGCGTACTGGCAATTGTGCTAGACGAATCACTTAAAACTGCCCAAAAACATGCGGTGGAAGTTATCAGTCAGGATGTATGGCCATATTTTTATTTTACAAATAATGGGAAAGGCGGTTTAAGGAGAAAAACGTATATAAAGGCAGATTCAGGGCGAGTACCTACAAATTTGTGGCAATATGAAGAAGTTGGGCATACAGATGAAGCCACTAAAATTTTAAAAACAATTTTTGAAGGTAAAGCAACTTTTGATACACCGAAACCCTGTCGTCTTATTGAAAAAGTGTTACGGATTGCGACTGATGAAAATAGCGTTATTCTTGATTCCTTTGCCGGTTCAGGAACCACTGCCCATACTGTTCTTAATATGAACAAAGCGGATGGCGGTAACCGCAAGTTTATCTTGATTGAAATGATGAATTATGCGGAAAGTATTACGGCAGAACGTGTACGCAGGGTAATTGACGGATATGGTAAAGAAAGTAAGAAAGTAGAAGGCACAGGGGGAGATTTCAGTTTTTATGAATTAGGAGAGAGGCTTCTCCTTGAAAACGGTGATCTGAATCCCAATGCAGATGTGGAGAAAATTCGTGACTATATCTGGTATATGGAAACGAAAACCAGATATGAGGAAAATAGTGCTTCGGAAGATAATGCCTATTATTTATCTACATATAATGATGTTGCTTACTACTTTTATTATGAAAAAGAAATGCTAACTACATTGGATAGAGATTTTTTGACAACGATTAAAACAAAAGCTGATGAATATGTGATTTATGCGGATATGTGTGCATTGTCCGATGAATTGTTAAAAAAATACAACATTACTTTTAAGAAAATTCCCAGAGATATAGCCAAATTGTAGGAGATAAACAGATGGAATTAAAAGGGTATCAGAAAAATGTGTTAGGTGATCTGAAACATTTTTTGGATCTGCTGACTGAAAAGCAAAGCATTAAACAGGCTTATAATACATTATGGGAAGAAAAGGGTGTTTCGGTGGGAATGGAGGGAATGCAGCCTTATCATACCGTTTTGGCAGGTGTTCCTCATGTTTGCATGAAAGTTCCGACCGGAGGCGGCAAGACATTTATAGCGGCAAGTTCCATAAAAATCATTTTTGATTCCATGCCCCATATTCATCCCATGGCGGTTGCATGGCTCGTTCCGTCAGATGCGATTTTGCAGCAGACGGTCAATGCCCTGCAGGATAGCAATCACCCATATCGGATGAAAATAAATGCAGATTTTGGCAGTAGTGTCGAGGTATATACCAAAGATCAACTGTTGACAGGGCAGAATTTTAATCCGATAAGTGTCAGAGAACATTTGTCTATATTTGTATTAAGCTACGACTCATTTCGGACAGGCAAAAAAGAAGGCAGGAAAGCGTATCAGGAAAATGGATATTTGGCTGAGTTTGCCGGATTCAAAGCGGACAAGGGAACATTACTTGAAAATACTGATGAAACAGCGCTGATACAGGTCATACGCAAATTAAATCCGGTGATTATTGTGGATGAGAGCCATCATGCCACTTCTAATTTGAGTATTGAGATGCTGCAAAATTTTAATCCTTCCTTTGTACTGGAATTAACGGCTACACCAAAAGAAGGGAGCAATATTATTTCATTTATTGATGCTAAGCAGCTGAAAAAGGAAGATATGATCAAACTTCCGGTTATTGTTTATAATAGAAAAACCCAAGAAGATGTCTTCCTTAGTGCAATCGGACTAAGGCAAAAACTCGAAAATGAAGCTGCTCAGGTAGAGGATGGGAAATATATCCGTCCTATTGTATTATTTCAGGCAGAACCGAAAAACAAGACGGTTGATCTGGTATATACGAAATACATGAAAGCACTGATCACCTATGAGGGAATCCAACGGGTGGAGCAGTTTATGTTTCATCAGGATGCTTTTCGGGAGATCCTGCTGAATGCCATCGTTCATAAGGATTACAGTGCTTGTAATCCGATTCAGATCAGCGTGTATGAGGATAAGATCTATATCTGGAATGATGGGGAGATGCCGGAAGGTTTGGATTCAACGGACAAGCTGTTTATGAAACATTCCTCAAAACCCTATAATCCCAAACTGGCAAATGTCTTTTTCATGAGCGGAATGATCGAAGCCTGGGGACGTGGATTTGATAAGATCAAAGAAGCCTGTGCCAGATATGATGGTCCGCTGCCGGAATATAATATAAGCAAGTCGGGAGTTATGGTGCTTTGCAGGGCGTGTGATAAATATTTGAAATTGTTAAAAGATGATAATCATCATGACCAAAATGGTTATGATGTGGTCAAGATGATTTTAGATTTTTGTAAAGAGGCAAAATCTGTACCGGAAATTATGGAACAATTTGAATTTGCTAGTCGAACAAGCTTTAGAAGAAAATATTTAGATGTATTGGTAAAAGACGGCAGATTAAAAATGACATTGCCGGATAAGCCAAGAAGTAAAAATCAAAAATATTATTCATAACTGAGTTCATAACCGCATCATGACCAGAATGGTTATGATGCGGTTATGATGAAAGCGGATGTTAAAGAAGTAGAAATTTTTGTTATGAAAGAGGTGCCAAAATGTTTAATCAAAATCAAATATACAATATTTTTAACCAGCAGCAGATACAGGCACAGCTACAGCAAATGCAGCAGCAGTACCATTATCAGCAAATATGGAAAGTGTCTGACTGTGCAAAGAAGTTAGATGATTTTCTTAAAAGTGCAGAGGATATAGATGCTCAGTATCAGCAACTTGCTTTTGCCGAGTGCTGTGCGATATTGGGTAAACATATGCAAAGAAATATGTAAATCGGCTATGCACTGTGCAGCTAATTATGGAGCATGAAAGATGTCTTCCTAAAAAGTTGCGACATGTCACAATTTTTTGTGAAAGATATGCTGTGGGTACAATTTGGGTACACTAGTCTTGTAACTACATAAAAGAACAGCAAAACCGCAACAAATGGTACGCTTTCCGCAAACAAAACAATAGAAAAACAAGGCATACTCTGTACCCTGAAAAGAGTTGGAGTAACGTACAAGAGCTAATAAATTCCAAATTTACGGTGTTTATTGGCTCTTGTTTTGTTGAGTGGCAATTAAATGACGATAATTATGAAAATTATTTTATGTATTCTCTAATTTGAAGATAAAGAATCTTCTTTTGTATAAAAAAGTTTGATCTCTCTTTTAAATCATAAATTAGTTCACTATATTTGTTATAATCGCTATATAAAAAATCTTTTATAATCGGTCCAAGTGAAAAAATAAGTAAAACAATTATAATTATTTGAGCTGCCATTATAATTGATTCTCCTATAGATGCTGCGTTACCGATTTTTTGGCAACATAAACAATGATTGGAAAGATTATTGCACCAAGTATTTTTAGCGGTTTTTTAGAGGCAGTAAATAATCACATTGAATTTGGGCTTTTTGAGCCTCTTCGATTAATAGATCAAGTGTATTGATATTTTGAACATTTATGCTATATTTCTCAAGAATATCAATTCACTTACTATAGTGACTGAGAAAGTTGCGATGACTTATAGTATCTTTAATACTTTTTAAACCTATATAACATTAATAGGACAAAATAAAATGTTTTTTAGCATCTGAGTTGCATCAGTGACCCCTGAAAATTATGGTTGGGAAACGGGTACAAATACTGTATAATAAAAATAGGTATATCAACGCGGAAGGTGACAGATAGTTGGTTTCAAAAACTTGGCGGAGGATAAAGGGTAATTATGGTAAAACTGGATTCTGAATATAATGAAAACAGAAATAAGACGATTGATTATATGAAAGGAATTGCCATATTTTTAGTTGTACTGGGGCATACAAATTTTAGTCATGTACAATATATAGGATTGTTTCATATGTCAGTATTTTTCCTATGTTCAGGATATTGCTATCATGAACATCATTCTGAGAATATAAAAACGGTATGTTGTTGTATCGCTAAAAAAATAAAAGGCCTATACATTCCGTATGTATCATTTAATATGTTTTTGCTGTGCCTGCATAATTTATTTTGTAAACTCAATATTTATACCAATAACGTTGGCTTTTTAGGGGGGGGGCGTAATTCTCTACTCAACGCCGATTATGGTAAAATCAGCACATATTCAATGAATGATTTTATTTATCACACTGTTATAACTTTGGGATTTGCCGATGGAGAACAACTCGCAGGGACTTTATGGTTTTTACGGGCGCTTTTTGAAGTATCGATTATCTATGTTTTAACTGATTTTATTGCAAGAAAGCTTAAACGATTCCGGCATTGTTTTATATTTATAACTGCTATCATTATAATGGCTATTGGTTGTTATTTGAATTATAATAGTATTCATATTGTAACAGGTGTAGAAGAAACGTGCCATTATTATATTTTTTTCGTAATAGGGGTATTTTTACAAAAATCAGACTTGAATAAATTAATCAAACCGAATGTTTTTTGGGCAGTATTATCGTTTGGCGGACTTTTGGTAAGTTATTATGTCATGGCGCACGAAAAAATTTCCGCATTCACTGTACATATGCCGTGGTTTTACGTTACAAATGGGGTTTTAGGAGAAATTTTGATATTTAGTATATCAAAAATATTTATGAGGGGTAATCATACGGAATGGGTCGCCTATGTGGGAAGAAATTCACTGCATATTATGTTGTGGCATTTTCTCGCCTTTAAGATAGTATCTTTTGTATATATTAAGTTATGTGGTCTACCGCCGTATTATTTGGCGTCATTTCCGGTATTGAACGTGGATTATTTGTGGATAGCGTATACACTGGTGGGTGTTGTAGTGCCGCTTGGTGCTGCCGTGTTATCGCATGCCTTGATCAGAAAGCTTTCTATATCTCACAGTGCGGCGTTTTGATATGTACCTAATTTCAAGTGTAATCGGACTTTCACAAATATGTTTCAAAGTAATACATGGAGGCAATGAAGTGGATATTTTGTTTAAAAACGACGATTTTATATTTTCATACAGAGTTGGCGGCATACTGATCCACAATGGAAAAATCTTATTACAGCGTCCGAAGAATGATGACTATTCTATTATTGGCGGACATGTCGCAGCGATGGAAACAAGCGCGGAAACTCTTAAGAGGGAATTCGAAGAAGAGCTTCACGCTAAGATAGCGATAGATGATCTGCTGGCGATCGGGGAGATTTATTTTTCGTGCGGCACAAGGCCGTGTCACCAGATATGTTTATATTATTATGTGCATTTGGCAGAGGATAGTATTCCGTTAGACGGAGTTTTTCATGGATATGATGAGTTGGAGCATGAAAGGATCGATCTGGATTTCTGCTGGGTTCCGCTGGAGGAATTAAAGAAAGGCGTTAAGGTATATCCTTTGGAGTTGATACCATATATTCTTGAACCGCGGCAGGGAATTGTGCATTTCGTTTCAAAGCAGGCATGAAGAAAGCCAGACTATATTCATCATTATAAAAGTGATGAAATGTGTAAAGAGACGATAAAGTTTGTAACCGTTCAATTGGGGCAGGAAGTTGTAAAATAGGAACAAAATGTTTCAAAATTCCCTTTCTTTGAACGCATGTGGAAAAGCGCCAATAAACGCTGACAGAATGGAAAAAGATATTTGAGGGACAGAGCGGTTACAATAGCGAGTACATAGAGATCTTAAAAAGAATCATGTTGACAGACGAAGACGATACGCGGATAATTTATGGTAAAACAGGGAGCGGCGGTTTGAACAGTAGAAAAAGAAGGATGTGATGAGCATGGTATTTGGAAAGACGATTGAGTTATTTTGGGCGAATGGTACGGCAGACGGTATTATTACCGCAGAGCTTTCCAACTGGAACGGTAAGGGCATTAAAGTGCCCCGTACGGAAGTAGCTCTGTGTCAGAGGGAAGATGTGTGTGAACCGGGAGTTTATTTTTTGCTTTGTCAGGAAGATGACGGAACGGATTCTGTCTATGTTGGTGAGGCGGAAAATATTAAGGACCGTTTGATGCAACATATTCATGATTACAAGAGCGGAAAAGAAAAATTCTATTGGAATACGGCGGTCATTTTTGTCGGGCGCGATTTGAACAAGGCGCTGATCCGCTATCTGGAGAACCGGCTGGTTGAGATCGCCACGGAGTGCGCCCGTTACAAGCTGCTTACAAAGAATACATATAAAAATACGGTGATCAAGGAATCTCAGATTGCCAGCATGGAAGAATTTATTGATAACATAAAAGTTCTCATTAACGCTATGGGGTACAAGATTCTGGAACCTGTTCCGGTGGCTACAGACAGTACAGAATATTTATTTTGTAAAAGCGGAAATTCAAACGGCAAGGGATTCATCAGCCCGGGCGGATTTACGGTCGTCAAAGGCTCAAAGGTTTCGGAGCATCTGGCCAATTCCTTTGAATCCGGCGCAAAGTCTTATTATGACTTGCGGAAGAAACTGGAAACTGATGGTGTTATTGCGGAGGGGATGTTCTCTAAGAACTATGAGTTCAGTGCACCGTCTGCCGCTTCATCGGTCATTCTCGGACGTTCATCCAATGGGAAGACGGAGTGGAAGACACAGGAAGGGAAAAAACTGAGTGAGTTTTAGTGATGATTTTTCTTCGGTTTTATATAGTTCTCCTTGCTTACCCTACCCTTTCCCAGCGGTTTAATACGGACTTTCCATGCTCTCGGCTTTGATGACTGCCTCTTCCAGCGTCATACCGTAGAAAAGACCGGCATTGAAGAAGAGGCCGGATCGTCTGTCGTCCGCAAATGCGCCTACCACAACGCCCGGAAGTGCGCTTTCCGGCGCGTTCGGAGCATGGGGACCGCCCAGATCGGTCCGACACCAGCCGGGGTCCGTGAGATTGATCATTACATTGCTGCCTTGCAGCTTGGAACCAATATCTATGGTTACTTTATCGAGAGCGGCCTTGCTGGCGGAATAGCCTGCCTGTTCGGGCTCCAGGCGGATGCCGCTGGTGGTGTTTACGATCCGGCCGAATCCTTTTTGCTCCATCCGCGGAAGAAAATGATAACAGATCATCATCGGCGCGATGGTATTGATCAGAAAGCTTTTCTCGTAATCGTCCACGGGCGTTTCATAATATTGTGTCCGGTACGCCACCTGCATTCCGGCGTTATTGAGAACGATGTCCACATCGATGCCCGCATCGTCAATGGCATGCAGCATTCTATCTACGGAAGCGGTATCTGTAAATTCCGCAGCTGTCGCAAATGTTTTTACGCCGAATGTTTCCAGTGTTTTTGCTGTTTGTTCACTAGCCTGTTTCGTACGGCTCTGCACGATGATGTTGCAGCCGTGCCGGGCGAGGCATTCTGCGGACAACTTTCCGATTCCTCTGGCAGCGCCGGTCACAAGCGCCCATTTTCCGTTTATATTTATCATGATGTTATTTCCCTTTTCTGTTTTTTACACTCATCGCTATACGATCTCGAATGCCAGGAATTCTCCCGGCCGGATCAAAACCTGCCCGGTCCATTCCTGTTCTGTCTGTTCCAGACGGCGGCAGACACCGGCGCAGAGGGAAACGGTATGCTTCCCATCGAGCGTTCTGACGGCGGACGCTTCTTTCAGAAGGTGAAGGGTCACTGTCTCGGGGCAGCTTCCTTCCCTGGCGTAACAATACAGAATAAAGGTATTGTTGTCGTACAGGAAAAGAGAAACGTTTCTGCCGCTGATGAACATATTATTCGCGGACAGGACGCGACGGAACACATCTGTTACCGGCACGGGAAGATCTGACAGCGCCGAGAACAGATCGGGCACCGCCAGCGTATACAGCTTGCCCGGACCGTAGGTATCTTCCAGAAGCAGGGAGCTGTGATAGTCTCCGGCGCCTGCGTTCACGTAAGACCAGGACGCATTGTTGCCAAACTGCAGCTCGGGGAAGGCGGTGGTAAAGTTTACGCGGTAATAGCCCGCGGGGTCATCCGTCACCTGGTATCTGTTGGCGGGGAGCTTTCTGCCGCTGAAGCGCGCGGTGGAAAAGCGTTCCCATTGATTCGGAGATACTTCGGCTACGAAGCCGGTGGTAACGACCGCTGTTTTGCCGGACAGAAGGTGCCGCTCCAGTTTATCCAGGACGGTTTCGTCTTTCGCCGAAGCTTTGGTCAGAAGAATCGTTTCCGCATCCTGTGGAAACTCCGGCATAGGCTCTAAGGGGATACCGATCATCCCCAGATGGTCCTCCAGATGGTTTTCGCCGCAGGAGGCAAAGGGAAGATACAGCGGAACGCCCACGGGTCTTCCCGCCCGACAGAGGATCCTGTCGATCTTCGTTAATTGGACTCCCAGAGGCGTTACCAGTTTATTTTCAAATAGATCGCCCCACTGGAACAGCGTGATCTCCTGCGGACGCGAGAATGCCGTAAGATACCCTTGCTCCAGATAGCAGTCGATGGGCCAGCAGTTGTAAGTGTCAAACCAGCCGCCCCGGTTTCTGCCCGGCGCTGCGTTTTCCATGTAGCGCATCAGCGAGTAACTCAGGTAATGCGGCAGATGCTGATCCGTGTGGGCGGTGTTTCGGGTCTCTGTTCCGGTGTAGATATAATCGAACATTTCCCGCTGCCGCATGGGATAATAGCCTGTCTCATGGTAGGATTCCCGCCAGTTCGGATATTTGATCGTAACGCGGATGCGGGGATTGATCTTTCGCGCAGGCTCCAGAATCAGATTTTTGGAGACTTCCTCCATCTTGGCGGCGCGAAAAGCTTCCCATGTCCTGTCGCCCTTCTCGCGAATGCAGTCTTCGCAGCGGCAGGAAGTAAAGAAGAAATCGTCCAGAATAAATTCATCGAAGAGTCCGGCGGTATACTCAACGATCTTTTTCAAATGTTCCCGCATAGCGGGATTGGAATAGCAGAAGGTGTGGAAAAGCCGCTGGCGCTTCCGGTCCTCTTCAGAAAGATCGGGGGTTACGGTGGTGATGCCGCCGGCGATCTCCACACCGTGCTGTTTAAAAAAGCCGATCATCTTTTCCATCTGTTCCCGTTCCACAGTAGTATCGCCGCGGTAAGTCTCCAGATAGACTTTGTCAACGCCCACATACTTTTCCAGATACGCCCATTCTTCACCAAGACGCTCCGGCGTCAGGCGGGAGAGAGTCTGCGCCGTGCAGTAGACTCCCAGTTTAAAATTGCTAAAATACCCCATACTATACTCCCTTCTGTCAAACATTTGTATGATATCCTAAACATAGCATAGGCGGTATAGGTTGTCAAACAGATTGCGCAGGCATTATGCGGTAAATGTGTTTGCCATTTTACAGTTGTTTGTATATAATAAGCTTAAGTTCGACAATAGATGTCGTAAAGCCGATATTGCGATCGCGGGAAGCGGAATTGGCGTCGGTGGTTTATAAGGCGCTTGGCAGTGAGAAGAAATAAGGACAGTAGCGTTCAAAATAGTATCGATAACAGATAAAAGATCCGTATTGGGAAGTGACTTATTACTTGGAGCCAAGAAGGGATTCGTATTATGCAAACACCAAGAAAACATATCGAAGTCGTTGCCGCCATCATCACCGATCATGACCGGATATTTGCCACCCAGCGCGGATACGGAGAATTCAAGGATGGATGGGAATTTCCCGGCGGCAAGATGGAGGCTGGAGAGACGCCGGAGCAGGCGCTTAAGCGGGAGATCAGAGAAGAGCTGGATACTGAGATCAATGTGGGAGAGTTGTTTGATACGGTAGAGTATGATTATCCCGATTTTCATCTGACCATGCACTGCTATCTGTGTACGGTCAGGTCGGGCGAGCTGGTGTTAAAGGAACACGAGGCGGCCAAGTGGCTGACGAGAGACGCACTGGACAGTGTGGACTGGCTGCCGGCGGATGAGGGACTGATTGCTAAGCTGCGCATACACGGCTGGTAATGCTGGGAGGATGCAAAGCTTTACCCGGCTATCCATTCCATAGCGCTCTTTGGGAACACGATCAGCAGTGTGCCGTCCGCGACGGATATACTGCTTTCCGATCCGATAAATTCATTGCTGACTCCGAGAGGAAAGGTGTTCGTCATAACGGCGTTTTCGAGTTCATATTTCAGACCGCTCAGATACACGCCCTCGCACTTCTCAGTATAAGAAAATACGGATACATAACCTGACCGGATGGGCCTGAAGGCGATCCGGTCATTTGTTATGGCGGTGATGATGCTGTCTTTTCCAAACAGATATCCGCGCATCTTATTTTGGGACAGATATGCCAGCAGTTGTAGATTGGCTATGGTGTGGTCGGTGCGTCCGCCCGTTCCGCCGTAAATATGGTATTGGGAGTAGCCGGCGTTGATGCCTTCGCAGATGGCGGAATACAGATCCGTTTCATCTTTGAAGGGATTCAGCCTCTTGATATTGGGATGAATGGGAGGAGCGCCCAGTGAATCGAAATCGCCTATTGCAAGGTCAGCCGTGATGCCGTACTTTTCCAGACAGAGAATACCCGCGTCCGCAGCGATCACAAAATCCTCCGGTGACGGCGTGAAATCAAGTCCGTGGTCATCGCCCGCGCCCACTATATAACAGATACCGTTTTGGGATGAGTTACAATTCGTTTTCATGCGAGTATTGTATCTTATTTGCCGGCCATTTTCAACGATGTCCGCATTTATTATGGAAAAAACAGTGACAATATGATACAATAAGCGCAATATGTATATTGGAAAAATAAACGGCTTAATGCACAGAGGAGGGCACACTATGTATATCACAATTACGGGCGAACTTGGAAGCGGCAAATCCACGGTGGCTAAACTTCTGACTAATGAGCACGGTTTTACTTATTATTCGACAGGCAGCATCCAGAGGGAGATCGCCAAGGAGAAGGGTATCACGACGCTGGAACTGAATCAGTTGATGACAAACGATATCAATAATGAATATGACAAGATGATCGATGATAAGACGATTGAGATATCCCGTGAAAATGCTGGCAAAGATCTTGTGTTTGACTCAAGAATGGCGTGGCATTTTGTAGACAAATCTTTTAAGGTGTATGTCACAGTGGACTCCTATGTGGCGGCGAAGCGCGTCATGAACGCCGGCAGAGGACAGGAGGAGCAGTACGGCAGCGTCGGGGAAGCCGTGAAGAGTCTGTTAAAGAGAAAACAGCTTGAGGATACACGGTTTGCGGAGATGTATGCGGTCAATACTACGGATTTTGATAATTATGATCTGATTATTGACTCTTCGGCGATCACACCGGAAGAGCTTGCCGGAATCATTCTTGATAAGGCGAGAAATGACGACGGTGTGCAGACGGTTTATTTTTCACCTTTAAGACTGTTCCCGACATGCAGCATGAGCGATATCGATGCGTCCCGCGTGGACGCGCTGTGCAGGGAGGATGACGGTACGGCGGTTGAGGTGGTCGAGGTCGGTCATTTTTACTACATCGTAAGCGGCCATCACAAGGTGTGCGCCCACATCCGCAGGAAAGACAAGCTTGTGCCCGTGCATATGCTTAAAGTTGACGGAAACGGATATGTAGAGAAGTACCGTAAGTGTGCGGAAGATCTTGCGAAGATCTCCGCAGGGATTTGTAAGGACTGGGAGAAATTCAATGCGATAGAGTTTTTTGGGTATCCGGTATGATCTGTTACTGTTTGCCGGAGCTTTTTAGATACTGGATATATTTGATAAGATCCCGGCGCTCTTCGCGTTTGAACTTCTGGATATCGTACACAATATCGTGCATCGTGATATTTTCCAGATAAGGATTCTTAAGGTTGGTGCTGCCGAGGTAGCCCGTGTCGGCGCCCAGCAGGTAATCGGTACTGACTTTATAGAGCTTTGATAAAGATACTACCGCCCATGTAGGTATTTCCCGATGACCGTTCTCATAGTTGGAATAAGTCTGCTGTGAGATACCCAGATGCTTTGCGACATCTTTCTGCTTTAGGTCATGGTCTTCGCGCAGATCCCGTATCAATTCGCGTAATTCTTTCATTCCGGCATACCCCTTAAAAACAAAAATGTTGTTTAGAGTATTATGTCACAACGAAAAATTGTATATACATAATTACGCATTAAAGTGGTGGACGCCGGGGCACCACAACGATATGTTGTTTGCAGCTGCTTATGGCATTTAATAAAGGAGAAAATATGATACATAACATTGCGCCTGTCTATGACAGGGATTCCGAAGTACTGATACTGGGAAGCTTTCCTTCTGTGAAGTCGCGGGAACAGCAGTTTTTTTACGGACACAAACAGAACAGGTTTTGGCGTGTTCTGGCGCAGGTGCTCGGCTGTGCGGTGCCGGAAAGCGTTGTGCAGAAAAAAGAGATGCTGCTGTCGCATCATATAGCGCTGTGGGATGTGATCGCAAGCTGTGAGATCGAAGGCTCGTCGGACGCGAGCATACGTGATGTGAAGCCCAACGATTTGAGCTGTATTCTGACACGGGCGCAAATACATACGATCTATGCCAACGGTTCCAAGGCGTATGAACTGTACCGGAGATATATTTATCCCGAGAATGGGATCATGGCGTATCCCTTGCCGTCCACCAGCCCGGCAAACGCAGGATATTCACTGGAAAGACTGGTGGAAGCGTGGAGCGTGATAGGCCGTCAATAGATCTGATTCCGGCCTTTTCTGAAGCTGCGCACGCTTTTCTTGTATGCAAACAGATCCTTCCAGACCGACGGATGGAACAGCAGAAGCAGAGGAAACAGCTCCAGCCTGCCGGCAAGCATGTCAAACATCAGCACGTATTTGGCAAAGGGCGAGAAGAAACCGAAATTCTGCGTAGGGCCTACCATTTCCAGACCGGGACCGATATTGTTGATGGTGGCGGCAACAGCCGTGAAGCCGGTCACAAGATCGGTGTCGTCAAAAGAGATCAGCAATACCGAGAGGACGAAAAGAACAATGAATGTGATGATGTATACGTTGACGGTACGTATAACTTCATGTTCCACGGGCTTATCGTCCATTTTTATTTTTTTGATGCTCTTAGGATGAATATAAGATGTAAATTCTTTTCTCACGGTTTTAAAAAGTATCACCAGCCGGGACACCTTGATGCCGCCGCCGGTACTTCCGGCGCAGGCGCCTACGAACATCAGGAGTACGAGAACGATCTTACAGGAGGCGTCCCACGTGTTAAAATCGGTCGTGGAAAATCCGGTGGTCGTCATGATGGAAGCAACCTGAAAAGCGGACTGAGTCAGCGCTTCAAAAGCGTTGGCGCACAATCCGAGAATGTTTAAAAAGATGATCGCGACTGAGGCAAGTATGATCAGCAGATAATATCTGATCTCTTCCATTTTGAGGGCGCTTTTGATTTTGCCGAAGAGGATCAGGTAGTAAGCGTTAAAATTGATGCCGAAGAGGATCATGAAGATAGTTACGACCCATTGAATATAGAAAGAGTATCCGGCTATGCTGGTGTTCTTAATACCGAAACCGCCCGTTCCGGCAGTGCCAAAGCTGGTGCACATGGCTTCAAACAAAGTCATTTTTCCGATGAGCAGAAGGATCGTCTCGATGACTGTCATACCCAGATAGATCAGATAGAGAAAACGTGCGGTAGTTTTTACCTTGGGAACGAGTTTGCCGACAGAGGGGCCGGGGCTTTCCGCCCGCATCAGGTTAATGTTGGAACCGCCGCTTAGCGGAATGACCGCAAGCAGGAACACGAGTACGCCCATGCCGCCGACCCAGTGTGTAAAACTGCGCCAGAACAGGGAACAGTGCGCGAGCGCTTCCACATCGCTTAATATGCTTGCGCCGGTGGTGGTAAAACCGGAGATCGTCTCAAACAGTGCATCGGTAAAGGAAGGGATCTCCCCTGTGAGACAGAACGGCAGACAGCCGAAGAAGCTTAAAAATATCCAGCTTAAGGAGGTGGCGATGCAGCCTTCCTTCAGATAGAAAACGTTGTTTGCCGGTTTTCTTTTTGTCATGAGAGATCCGAGGACAAAACATACCGCCGCCACAAGCAGATACCATACGCCCTCAGGCTCGGTATAGATGAGTGCGACCAGGCATGGAAGCAGCAGCAGTGCGGCTTCCGTCTTTAAAACATTTCCCAGGATAAAACGGATGATTGAACTGTTCATATGTATGACCATGTCCTTTCACGGTACGTATTTTTCGTTTCGCCGCAGCCTGAATGCCTTTGTAGAGGATGCCGGTTGAATTCCCGTCAATTCAGGATATCCTGAATCGAGTTAAAGCCCGTGTGCGTTGTGACGATCATGACGGTATCGCCCACCTGAATGGAATCCTGGCCGCTGGGAATGATAATGGAGCCGTTTCGGTGAATAAATGAGATCAGCAGCCCTTTTTTCAGGTTCAGATTCATAAGAGGGGTATTTGTAACCCTGGATTCGTTTTCCACACGAAATTCTATCGCCTCCACGCGGGAATCAAACATATGGTAAAGCGTCTCAATATTGCTGTTCATCGAGTCCTTCTTCGCACGGACATAAGCTATGATGGCCTCCGAGGTGATATATTTCGGATAGATCACGCTGCCCAGATCCAGACCGTCTATCACATCGTTAAATGTGATACGGTTGATCTTTGTGACGACTTTGGCCTGTGAAACGTTCTTGGCATGGAGCGTCAGCATGATGTTTTCCTCATCGATCCCCGTCAGGGGAACAAAAGACTCTGTGTATTCTATTCCTTCTTCTTTGAGAAGTTCCTCATTGGTACCGTCGCCGTTTATAATAATAGCTTTCGGCAGCAGAATACTCAGTTCCTCACACCTTTTCTGGCTGGACTCGATGATCTTTACGGAAATGCCCATATGCAGGAGCAGTGACGCGAGGTAATATGCGGATTTTCCACCGCCTATGATCATCGTGTTTTTTACGGCGTGGGTCTTAAAGCCTATTTTCTCTAAAAAAGCTTTGGCGACAGTCCTCGACGCCACGAAAGAGACCAGGTCACCTTTTTGTATGCGGAAGGTACCGGAGGGGATATGGATGTCGCGCTCACGCTCCACGGCACAGATCAGGACATTGTCGGCGATACTTTTGCCGAGTGTCCTGCCCAGTTCCATGATCGTCATACCGTCCAAAAGATTGCCGTCCGGCACTTTGAATTTAATCATTTCCGCCTGTCCGTGTGCGAAGGTGCTCACTTCAAGCGCGGTGGGAAGATACAGGATGCGGGCAACCTCGCGGGCTGCTTCCAGTTCGGGATTGATGATCATGGCGAGACCCAGCTTGTCGCGCAAGTACCCTGATTCTTTACTGTAATCGGGGGTGCGGACTCTGGCGATGGCTGAGCAGCCGCCGACACGCTTGGCCACGGTGCAGCACAGAAGATTTAATTCATCGGAATCAGTCACCGCGATGATCAGATCGGTGTCCTCGATGCCGGCCTCTATCTGGACGCTGTAACTGGCGCCGTTTCCAACGATCCCCATGACGTCGTACAGGTTGGTCAGCTCCTGGATCTTCTGCGCGTTGGTATCTATCAGGGTGATATCGTGTCCTTCCCGGCTCAGCTGTGCCACAAGCGTTTGACCGACTTTGCCGCAGCCTACAATAATGATCTTTAATCCCTGTCTGGCGGATTTTTTATCCTTAAGCATACTTGTCTCTCCATTCCGAAGTATCTCTTGTATAATATAGCACTATCTATTGAAAAAAGCATTATTTTTTTATAATATGTTTGTGATAGGAGATAACATATTATGTGGGAATGGTTCATGGATCTGGACAGTAGTATTCTGCTGTTTATTCAGGAGTATATCAGGCATCCGGCCCTGACGCCTCTTGTCAGGGCGGTCACGGCGCTGGGAAACGGCGGAGCGGTCTGGATATTGCTGACGCTTTTGATGCTGATATTTCCTAAGACGCGCAGGACCGGCTGTATGGCGGCGGCAGCGCTTCTCGGCACGCTTCTTGTCAACAATATCGTTCTTAAGAATCTGGTCGCCAGAATACGGCCTTACGAGGTGATAGACGGGCTCACTTATCTTGTGCCGAAGCCGGGAGAGTATTCGTTCCCGTCAGGGCATGCGGGAAGCTCTTTTGCGGCGGCAGGGGTCATGTTTATGCGGCTCCCGAAACAGTACGGCATTCCGGCAATTCTGTTAGCCGTGCTGATATCGCTGTCGCGTCTGTATGTAGGCGTGCACTATCCGAGCGATGTGCTCTTTGGCATGATAGACGGTATTTGCATCAGTATAGCGGCGGTGGCGCTTGTGGAGCGGATCGGGCGAAGAAGATTCGCGGCCGGACCCGGAAGTGAAACAAACGAAAGCTGACGTACGGGAGCTTCGGCAGATGAGGGTCAAACATAAGTTATTGAGGAGGGTAAAAAGTCATGGAAAAGATTAAATTCGCAATTCTGGCAACGGGCAATATTGCAGGCAGCATGGCGGCAGCGGTGACGAAGCTTGAGGAGGTGGAGTGTTACGCCGTGGCTTCGAGAAGTTACGATAAGGCGGAAGCGTTTGCCCGCAAATGGGGCTTTAAGAAGGCGTACGGCTCTTATGAAGAGCTGGCGGAAGACCCGGAGGTGGAGCTTGTCTATGTGGCGTCTCCGCACTCGCATCATTATCCTCATGCCCGGTTATGCTTAGAGCATGGGAAAAATGTCCTTCTGGAAAAAGCGTTTACCGTGAATGCGTCTCAGGCGCAGGACTTGATAGACCTTGCCGGAAAGAAGGGACTTCTTCTAGCGGAGGCTTTCTGGCCCAGATATATGCCTTCGCGGAAGATGCTGGACGATCTGATCGCCGGGGGTACGATCGGAGAAGTGCAGGCTGTTACCGCAGATTTTGGCGCGCCCTTAAGTCATGTGGAACGCATGTGGAATCCGGCGCTGGCCGGCGGCGCCCTGCTTGATCTGGGCGTGTATCCGATCAATTTTGCCCTGCAGATATTTAAGACGCCCGTGGCAAAGATACAGGCTGATGCGGTCATGTCCCCTCTGGGCGTGGATTATATGAATGGCGTTACCTTAACCTTTGAAGGAGATAAGTTTGCCGTGCTTCACAGCAATATGCTCGCATGTATGCGCAACAGAGGCGTTGTTTACGGCACGAAAGGTTTTATTGAGTTGTATGAGATAAACAATCCGGAAGTCATTCGCGTTTTTAATGAGAGAAAGGAACTGACCGCTGAGTATCCGGCGCCGGCGCAGATCAACGGATATGAGTACGAAGTGCTTGCCTGTGCCAGAGCGGTCAGGAACGGACAGACTGAGTGCGCCGAGATGCCGCACAGCGAAACGATGCGCCTGATGAATATACTGGACGGGATCAGAAAGCAGTGGGGATTCGTGCTGCCGTGCGAGTGATTATTGTCAAGTAAAATCCTAAAATAATTTGGATCTATAATATGGGACAATTTATTGACAGCCCGGTTTGCGGCTTATATGATAAGAACATCTGAAAGATTCTAAGCGCTGTGAATATACAGGGAGAGAAAACCGGCTATGGGAGTGACGATCTTTACGATGACCCACAAAAAGTTTCCGGCGCCGCAGGATCCGGTCTATATGCCGCTGCAGGTGGGGCGCGCATGTGCGGAGGATTGCGGTTACGCAGGAGATAATACGGGTGATAATATTTCGGATAAGAATTGCTATTACGGTGAGCTGACGGGCGTGTACTGGGTATGGAAGAATGTGCGTACTACGGATTATGTGGGCGTCTGTCATTACAGGCGGTATTTCTGTACCGAAGAGGGGCGGATATTTAATGAGAAGGACTACCTGTCTGTTTTAAAGGATTATGATATCATTACGTCTAAGCGGTTAAAGCTTAACTTTTCTTATTATGACGGCTACGCGGGAGACTACAATATATCTGATCTGGACGCCACGGGTGAGGTGATCAGGTGGATGTATCCCGGATACTATGATACTTTTGAACGTCTGGTGCACGGCAACGGTACTTATTTCGGTAACATGATGGTGACGGATAAGGCGCTGTACGATGAGTATGCGCAGTGGCTGTTTTCCATTTTTGACGAGGTTGAGAAGAAGATCGACCCCAGCGGATACGATGATTATCATAAGCGGGTCTTTGGTTTTATATCGGAGTTTCTTCTGTATGTGTGGGTGAAGGCAAAGGGACTTAAGGTATATGAGTGCAAGGTAGGCATGACGACGGAGAAGTACGAGACGCGCCAGATGAAGGAGAAACTGGCGGCGTATTTTGCGGGTGGGGATATCGCGGGCGCCAAATCGTATTTCTTAAGCGTGCTGGAGAAGCGTCCCGATGTGCTGATGGAGGCGTCGGATATAACGGGGGAACTGAAGCTGTCCATGCAGGTGATCGCGGTGTGCGGGTTGGAGCGGGATGCCTATGGGACAAGCGTGCTTGACAGGATTCGAGATTTTGATGCACTGATGCGTTATTTTACGAGACTCAATGAGGCTGTATGCAACCGTAACATGGGGCAGGTAACAGAAGACGACATCCGCTTTCTCAAGGAACAGAAAGTATCGGATGTCGCCATAGAAGCTTCGTCCTGTCTGTTTAAGACGCCGTCTGACCGGTAGCTAGGGCATTAGTTCCGTAAAAGAGACGGATGAGTCGGTTGCATAGCCTTTGATACGGCCGAGATAGGAGAGCGAGCCGTCTTTTTCATAGCGGAAGAAAAAGCTGTAGGGTGGATATATATCGCCCTCGGGGTAGTTTACGAGAAGCGCAATGTCCAGGTATTCATCACCGGTGTCCAAGTCGTACAGGGCAATGTCCGCCCAAACCTCCTCCTGCAGAGCCTGTGCCACGGTATCTGCGAAATCTGTGCCGTTGACTGTTAAGTGGTTAATAGTCCTGGAGGTTTCATTATCGTAGGTGTATTCATTATAAACGGATATTGTGTCTTCCGTGCCGTCACCGTTCAAGTCAACAGACAACTCCTGTTTCTCAAGAAGCGGTATAACCGTTCTGCCGTCATAGCCGTAACTTTCTTTGAATCCCATGTCTGCCAGATCTTTATATGGAATGATGAATTCAAACGCTCCGGAAGCGTAGGGCCCGAGTGCGTAAGGATTGCTGATAAAGACAAGACCGGTTCTGGACAGATACCAGACCCCTTCCGCATACAGTACGTTTTCCAGTGTGCCGTTGGTAATGTCGTCCGTGGTAAACATGCGCTCGCTGTAGGCATCGGTCTGTGCCAGGGCTTGATTGTAGGCCAAGGTAGTGTCGCGGAATGCTCCGGGATCGTCGCTTAATTCCGAAAAGGAAAGCTTTTCGCCGGTATGCGTATCATAGGTTACTCCGCTGATATTGTAATCGCCGTGTGCGCCGCCCATATCCACGTAGCTGTATATAGTAAAAGATATGACGTTTTCATCGGAACGCTGCGGGCTGTAGGATGTACTGGTGCTGTAGGCGCGGAAGAAATCCTCCACGGAGCTGCCGTCCGCGATAACGGAATCCAGCCATTCCAGCGCGTCGTCTGCCGTTGTTTCGTCCGCGGCATAAACTTTTTCCATTTCGGCCAGAATATCAGCGTTGATTTTATCGGCAGCCGCATCGTTTCCCTCGATAGAGACAACGGGGTAGGAATGCTCGGACGTGAAATACAGGGTGCCGTTTTCGTCAGTCAGCTCGGTTTTAGCAGGAGTCTCCATTGTGATCGAAACAGGAGAGCTTTCTGCGCTGATGATAATGCCGTCTTCGGATCGACCGTCGGAAGCGCTGTCAGAATTCTCTCCGCTGTCAGGATCCACCGGTTCGACCGTTCCGGTGTCGGACGACGGGGCGCTGTCCGATCCGCATGCGCTTATGAGAAGCGCGGTACATAAGACAAGCGCGCAGCAGGTTGTTGTGATCAGTGATTTTTTCATAATATCCTCCGTTCCGGGATATACCCATAAACTATATTATTAGTATGTCATGCCTGTGCGGAAATGACAATATTTTATCGGCAAATGATGCAAAAATGATGCAAATGCTTTTCAATTTTAAATGTTTGTGATATAATGCAGCAAGGGTACAAAGATGTGCGCGGATATGCAGAGAATGCACTGCTTTGACCCTAATTTTATGTAGGAAAGAATTGCGGTTACTTCGTATATTCAGAAGAAGAGGAGCATGATATATGACAGGCTTGCAGGTATGGTGGGCTGATTTTTGCGGCGATTTCTACAGTTCATTCATCAGGGAGGATCGTTACAAGCTGCTGCTGGACGGTATCGGCGTTACCATTAAGGTATCGCTTCTGGCGATCATTATCGGTATTCTGATCGGCATTCTGATTGCTTTGTGCAATCTGTCCAGATATAAACCGTTAAAGATTTTTGGCGGTATTTATACGGATATAATCAGAGGCACGCCTTCTGTGACGCAGCTGATGCTCATCTACTTTGTCATTTTTGCATCGGTGAGGCTGGATAAGTGGATCATAGCCTCCATAGCGTTTGGCATTAACTCCGGCGCCTATGTGTCTGAGATCATCAGGGCGGGCATTCTGTCCGTTGACCACGGGCAGACCGAGGCGGGAAGATCGCTTGGGCTGAGCGCATCCCAGACGATGATCCGAATCGTTATCCCGCAGGCGGTGAAAAATATTTTTCCCGCGTTGTGCAATGAATTTATCGTTCTTATCAAAGAGACGGCGATCGTTGGCTATGTAGGTCTGATGGATATTCAGAAGGCGGGCGATTTCATCAAGAGCGCCACGTTTAAGCCTTTTATGCCGCTTCTTGGAACGGCTGTCATCTATTATGTGCTGATCAAGCTGCTGACACTGGCGCTGCGCCAGGTAGAGAAGCGCCTGCGGAAATCCGATATCAGATAGGGGGTTGTAAACCTTATGATCAAGGTAAAGAACTTACATAAAAAATTCGGCGGCCTGACGGTTTTGGACGGAATAGACGAGCATATCGAGCAGGGCGAGGTCGTAGTTATCATAGGGCCCTCCGGTTCGGGTAAGAGCACATTTCTAAGATGTCTGAATCTGTTGGAAAAGGCGACCGACGGTGAGATCTATGTGGACGATGAGCAGATCAACGCGCCGAAGGTCAATGTGAATAGAGTAAGACAGAAGATGGGGATGGTATTTCAGCAGTTTAATCTGTTTCCGCATCTGACCATCATGGATAATATCACGCTGGCGCCAGTTCTTCTTAAGAAAATGACCAGAGAAGAAGCGGTTAAGAGAGGGCAGGAGCTGTTGGAACGCGTCAATCTGTCTGAGAAAGCAGACGCTTATCCGGCGCAGCTGTCCGGCGGACAGAAACAGCGTGTGGCGATCGCAAGGGCGCTGGCGATGAATCCTGAGATCATGCTGTTCGACGAACCTACCTCGGCGCTCGATCCCGAGATGGTAGGCGAGGTTCTTGATGTTATGAAGGATCTGGCGAAATCCGGTATGACAATGGTGATCGTCACGCACGAGATGGGCTTTGCGAGAGAGGTGGCGAGCAGAGTGCTTTTTATCGACCAGGGCAAAGTCATGGAGAGCGGTACGCCGGACCAGGTGTTTAACAATCCGCAGAACGAGAGGACGAAATTGTTTTTAAGCAAGGTGCTGTAGCGGCACGGCGTGATTTGTCCGGAACGATCTACACTATTTCTTTGAATATACTGTTATACGGTATCCGGCTGCTTATGTCGGCACATGAGCGGTTTCAGATATATGGGAACAGTCATACAGGCAGATGCTGTAAAGGCGGTTCCCGAAACATTATATACTATTTATATTAGGAGGAGATCATTATGAAAAAGGCAACAAAATTATTGGCACTCTTATTGTCAGCGATCATGCTGACATCCGTGCTTACGGCATGCGGCAGCGATGCTGCGGCAACGGAAGGTCAGGACACCACACAGGCTGTTGATACGGAGACAGACGCGGCGGCAGATACACAGGCAGATACCGCGGAGGGCGGCACGTTGACATTCGGTACGAACGCGGAGTTCCCGCCTTTTGAGTTTGTGTCTGCAAACGGTGTGATCGATCAGTATGACGGTATCGATATGGCGATAGCCAAAAAGATCGCAGAGGATAACGGCATGACAGCTGCCATTGAGAACATGGAGTTTGATTCTCTGCTGATCGCACTGCAGAACGGCCAGATCGATGCGGTTATCGCAGGTATGACCGTTACGGATGAGAGACTTGAGGCGGTTGATTTCTCTACGCCCTACTATACGGCAACTCAGGTTATGATCGTAAAAGAAGACTCCGACATAGCGAAGGCAGCGGACATGGCAGATAAGAAGATCTGCGTCGTACAGGGTTATACCGGCGAGGTATGTGTTCAGGAGATGGGCTATGATTATGAAGCTTTCAAGAAAGGTACGGAAGCCGTTATGGAGCTTGTCAACGGCAAGTGCGATGTAGTAGTCATCGACTCTGCTACGGCACAGAAGTATGTGGACGATAATGAAGGACTTAAGATCGTGGAGGACCCCGATGCATTTGAGTCCGAAGAATATGCGATCGCTGTCCAGAAGGGAAATACAGAGCTGCTCGACAAGGTCAATGCTTCCATAGAGGCAATGCTGGCTGACGGCACGATCTCTGAACTGGGTGTACAGTACACGGAGGAGACTTCAGCTGAATAAGCGGCAGCAGGTTCCGTGACCGATTAGAAAAAAGGAGTATATCACGTTGTGGTATACTCCTTTTTTATGTTCAATGCACGGTGGTTTACGCATCAGAGCGCCGGTCAGATTTTGATCTGCGTCCATTTTCCCTGTTTAAAACGGATCGAGGCAAACAGGAAACGCGATACCTGATCGGCCAGCACGCCCATCCAGATGCCGATGATGCCGAGACCAAGTACATAACCGCCAAGATAGGAGCCTGCGGTACGGATGAAGGTTACGCTGACGGTTGACGCCACAGCGGTATAAAAAGTATCGCCGGCCCCTCGCAGACAGCCCATGTATACGACCTGGGCGATCTGGAAGACAACGACCAGGATGATGACCAGCATAATATTAACGCCGATGGCAATAATATGCTCCTCCTCAAAGAAAAGGCTCATAAGCGGCCTTGCACCGATAAAGTAGAGCACGGCAAGGCACACGGAGATAATACCGCCGAACATCCGGCAGATGGAGCCGTATTCCTTGGCAAGTTTTTCGTCGCCTGCGCCGAGGCTCCGGCCGATCAACGCTACGGCAGCCGCTTGCAGACCGTCGCCGAAGGAGAAGGATAAGCCCATGATATTCATGCCGACCTGATGCGCCGCCATAGCGTCTGTCCCCTGTCTGGCTGCCATGATCGCCGTCAGCATGAAGCCGACGCGCATCAGGAGCTGCTCAAAGAAGACGCTGTAGCCTACCCTGACCAGGTTGATAAAACTCTGCATGGCGGGGAATATTCTGTTTTTGATGATATAAGGGATGCTGATAAACCCGTCGGGCTTTAGGACGGAGAGCACGCTCATCACGGAAGCGACCACGGTGCCTAAGACCGTTGCGATGGCGGCGCCGCGTATACCGAGGGCGGGAAAACCGAAATGTCCGCCGATCAGCAGATAATTGAAGATGATGTTGACTGTGTTGGAAGTCACGTTAGTCCGCATGGTGATCTTTGTGTTTCCGGCGCCGCGCTGTGCGGAATTGATTCCCATTTGGATACAGTTAAAGATCATACCGCCCATGATAATGCGGAAATATGCGACCGCGCTGTCGTGCGTCTCCGCTGTAGAGCCGCACAGATCGATAATGGGATCCGCGAAAACGACAAAAACGGCGCTTAAGATGACGGAAGATATAATAATAAAGAGGACGGATGTGATCAGGATCCGGTTCGCCGCATCCTGTTTTTCTTCTCCACGTCTTCTTGCCACCAGGGCGGAGATCGCTACATTCAGGGCAAAGAATAATGCCAGTCCCATGAATTTAGGTTGGGTCGTCAGACCCACGGCAGCCACCGCATAGGAGCCGATGGAGCTGACCATCAGCGAGTCGATCAGTCCGGCAAAGGCCACGAAGAATGACTCTATGATGGAGGGCCATGCCATCTGCAGGGTGATTCTTATATTTTCTTTACTGTGTCTGTTTTTATCTTCCATTCTGTGCTGCCTTTCTTTCCTGCTGCTCTTTGGGATAATTATATTTTACTCACACTTTCTGTCCAATACAATAGCGGGCTGCACAAAATTAGGTTTAACTGGAAAAACAGTCTGTTTAATAGTATAATGACTTCATTGACGTTATTGGAACGTTTGGGAGAAATGCTGTATCGGTATTGGGGAGATTTGGATAGAATGTGACAGGAGGAGTTATCATGGCATCTGTATTGTTTAGCTGGGGCGTTATTTTTGCGGCATCCTGGATTTTCGGATATGGGATCGTAAATGTCGTATATGGCAGACAGCGCGATCTGTTAGGAACACTTGATATCTATCTGATGTTTGGATTAATGTTCTTAGGCGTTTATGCTGAATTTTTCAGTTTATTTTATAAAGTGGGTATTATGGCTTGCTTTATATTGACGGTATTGGGGGTATTTATGTTTCCCGGTATCATTGTAAGCATGAAAAAGAAAAATGATTTTCGTTTATTTGTCGGAATAACCCATAGGGGGGGGGAGAAAGAGAAGAAGGATGAAAAATGGATCCTTATAATGGTCTGTGTTGTCATTGTGGCAACCTTGCTTTGGACGGTAAAATCTCCTGCACATTATGACACTTCTCTTTATCACGTTCAGTCGATCATGTGGATCGAAGAGTATGGCGTAGTTCCGGGATTGGGAAATCTTCACAATCGATTTGCTTATAATAGTGCATTTATGCCATTACAGGCATTATTTAGTTTCAAATGGCTGACAGGACAGTCGCTGCATACGGTCAACGGATATGTATGTATGCTCATGTCTGTATATGCTATTGGCAGTAACAATCTTATGCGCGGGCGGAAAGTGCTGCTGTCTGATCTGTTGAAGATAGGTATGCTGTTTTATATTTTTTTCAACAGAACTGACATATCTTCTCCCTGTTCAGATATTCTGGCGATGCTGCTGGTTTTCTATATTTGTATTAAATGGATGGAGTATACAGAAAAACAAGTAGATGATGCTTTGCCGTACACCTGTCTATGCGTACTTGGCATATGGGCGGTTACGGTGAAATTATCCGTGGCATCTGTGATTCTCTTCGCAATATGGCCGGCAGTATTGTTGATACGAAAAAAACAGTGGAAATATATGAGTGCAAATCTGGCGGCAGGGTTTCTGGTGGCATTACCGTGGCTGGCAAGAAACGTTATAATATCGGGCTATTTATTATATCCGTATCCGCAGATCGATATTTTTCCGGTAGATTGGAAAATGCCGGCTTCCGTCTGTACCTATGATGCAATGGAGATTATGGTTTGGGGGCGGGATTTAAAGAATGTCGCCTTATATGATTTGTCAATAAAGCAGTGGTTCCCTATATGGCTGGAAGGAAATAATATTCCGCTCATTGCTTTGGGACTGGCTGGGGGAATTGGTATTATAATTCGGATATTTCGGGATATTGTCAAGCGAAAAAGGATCGATGTGCGATATGGTATTTTGTTTCTGTACAGTTTGGCGTCATTGCTGATGTGGCTGTTTTCAGCTCCTCTGCTCAGATATGGGATGGCATATTTGCTGATCCTGATCTGCGAGGCTGCCCATCTGGTCCTGGAGCATCATAAGCTGCAGAGCGCATCGCGACAGTACGGAATAAGGTGGCTCTTGACTGCTATATTGGTGCCGGCATACTGTGTTTATATCAGCAGCTGGGGTTCTGTCAACGGCGCTCCGGTATGGATGCAGGCCAATTATGTATGGAAACTGACGGATTCTATGGAAATCGGAGACGGTGTCCGGGTTTGGTATCCGGTGGAGGGCGATCAGAGCAGTTATGATGTTTTCCCGTGCGCACCGTATGTGAGCATGATCAAAAAGCTGGAACTGAGAGGTGAGGGGCTGGCTGACGGTTTTCGTATCAAGCCCGAATATGGGGATTTGCGGCTGACAGGATATGGAACAGAATGGTGAGAAGGTAGTGAACAAGATTGCAAGATTGTCCCTATTTACTTTAGCCTGATGCTGTGATAAAATACAAAAGATTTAAAATGGCTGTCACAGGCGGCAGAAAAAGCCGGGCAGACATAATAAAACAGCGAAAGTTAAGAGGAGGAGAACATTATGAAAAAGAAACTTGCACTTATGTTAGCCCTGTCCATGACAGTGGGCACGGTACTGGCAGGATGCGGTAACAGCGCACAGCAGTCTGATGAAGGCAAAGCGGATACCGATATGGTCTATGCGGTAGAGGCAGGTTCTGCCGGTGAGGCGGCTGCTAAGGACAACGGTTTTCAGACAAATGTGGTGGCGTCGCAGGCAGATGCCTTGATGGAAGTGGCTTCCGGCACGTCGGATGCAGCGATCATAGATCTTCTGATGGCTGGCGCTATGATCGGCGAAGGCACAAGCTATCCGGATATGAAGTATACGACAGAGCTGACGACAGAGGAATACGGCGTGGGATGCCGCAAAGGTTCCGATCTGGCTTCCTTCATCAATTCTGTGTTTGCGGAGAGCTATGCGGACGGTTCCATGAAAGAGACCGCTACTACATACGGTGTACAGGAAGCGCTTGTAGAGCAGCCGGAATGTGAGTTTACGGCATCCGCGTCCGACAGTGATGTGGAATACATTCAGGGGAAAGGCACACTGATCGTAGGTATCACTGACTTTGCTCCTATGGACTATAAGGATGAAAACGGCGAATGGATCGGTTTTGATGCCGATATGGCCCGTATGGTTGCAGAGAAGCTGGGCGTGGAAGCACAGTTTGTTGAGATCGACTGGGACAACAAGATCATGGAGCTTGATTCCAAAAATATCGATGTTGTCTGGAACGGCATGACACTGACAGACGAGGTGACGTCCTCTATGGAGTGCACGAATCCTTATTGTAACAACGCACAGGTTATTGTTGTTCCGAATTAAACGGATCGGTCTGGGAATACAGGCATCACAGTTCGTCGCGGCAGGTTTTACGGGGTGGCCGTCCTGCCGGGCTAAGGAGAAAGATTCATGTTTTGGAGTGTTACCCGGTCGCTGCTCGGCGGCCTGCTGACAACGTTTCAGATTTTTATATTTACACTTTTGTTTGCGCTGCCGTTAGGCCTGGTTCTGGCATTTGGCTCGATGAGCAGATTTAAGCCTCTGCGCTATCTGGTGCAGGTGCTTGTTTGGATCATCCGCGGAACGCCGCTTATGCTCCAGCTCATCATCATTTTCTATGGGCCGGGTCTGTGGCTTGGGCATAATATATGGAGCGGCAATGAGGCGGGACGCATCACGGCAACGGTGGTGGCGTTTTCCATTAACTACGCCTGCTATTTCTCCGTGATCTTCCGGGGAGGCATAGAGGGCGTTCCGGCCGGTCAGCGCGAAGCCGGGCAGGTGCTTGGCATGACCAGACGCCAGATTTTTTTCAGGGTGACGCTTCTGCAGATGGTGAAGCGTGTGGTGCCGCCGATGTCCAACGAGATCATCACACTGGTAAAGGACACTTCGCTTGCCCGTATTATCGCCGCGTATGAACTGACTTTTGCGGGATATTCTTTCATGAAGAGCAACGGCCTGACGTGGCCGCTGTTCTATACGGGAGTTTTTTATCTGCTGTTTGTCGGCATCCTGACTCTTTTGTTCAATTACATAGAGCGCAGGCTGGATTATTTCAGATAGGGACGGATGATATGGCGATTCTTAATGTAAACAATATCGGTAAAAAATTTGGCCCTACGATGGTGCTGAATGATGTCGGGTTCTCTCTGGAAGAGGGGGAAGCCCTTGCGATCATTGGTTCTTCGGGCTCCGGAAAAACTACGCTTTTGCGCTGCCTGAACTTTTTGGAAAGACCCGACCGGGGTTCTATCGTGGTCAGGGGTGAGACGCTGTTTGACGCCGCTTCGCCCGTAAGAGAACAGGAGAAGAATCTCCGTACCAAGAGACTGCATTTCGGCATGGTATTCCAGTCCTTTAATCTTTTCCCACAGTACACGGCGCTTGAGAATGTGACGCTTTCGGAGAAGCTGCTGGCGAAGGAGAGAGAGGATTATAAACAGAACAAAAAAGAGATCTTTGAACAGATAGAAAAGCACGGAATGGAACTGCTGGACCAGATGGGACTGGCGGACCGCATGACGCACTATCCCCACCAGTTATCCGGCGGGCAGCAGCAGCGTGTGGCGATTGCCAGAGCCCTTGCTCTGAAACCGGATATCCTGTGTTTTGACGAGCCCACATCCGCGCTGGACCCGGAGCTGACCGGTGAGGTGCTTAAGGTGATCAGAGGACTTGCCGAGCAGAGGACAACGATGATCATAGTTACCCATGAGATGGCTTTTGCCAGAGACGTGTCAGACAGGCTGATCTTCATGGACGATGGCGTGATCGTGGAGCAGGGAGATCCGAAGCAGGTCATCGACCATCCCCGTGAGGAGAGAACAAAACAGTTTCTTGCACGGTATGCACAGGGTTGAAGAAATGGGGGGAGTCACTATGCTGGAAAAATGGTTTAAACTGAAAGAAAACAACACAAATGTCAAAACCGAAGTCATTGCCGGGATCACTACCTTCATGACGATGGCATACATACTTGCGGTCAATCCATCGATTCTGTCGGCGGCGGGCATGGATGCCGGCGCGGTCCTGATGGCGACCGCCATTGCCTCCTTTATCGGCACATTTCTGATGGCGTTTTTGGCCAATTATCCGTTTGCGCTGGCACCGGGGCTGGGCTTGGCGGTCTATTTTGCCTACACGGTGTGCGGCACGATGGGGTACTCCTGGCAGATCGCGCTTCTTGCGGTATTTGTGGAGGGGCTTATCTTTATCGTATTGTCCGTGACCAATGTGCGGGAGGCGATCTTCAACGCGCTCCCTGTACAGCTCAAAAAAGGCATTTCGGTTGGCATCGGCCTGTATGTGGCGTTTATCGGACTGCAGAATGCCGGGATCGTGGCAGATTCTGATTCCACGCTGGTGACGGTCATCGATTTCACGGCGGATTTCCACACGGCCGGCATCAGCGCGGTTCTTGCGGTCATAGGAACGTTTCTCATAGCGGTCCTTTATATCAAGGGCGTCAAAGGCTCGATCCTGATCGGTATTCTTGCCACATGGGTGCTCGGTATCATCTGTCAGCTTACCGGCCTGTACAGCGTCGTTCCGGAGGCGGGGTATTCTTCGCTGATCCCTTCCTGGAGCAGCTTCAGTCTCGGCGCTGTCGGACTGACATTCGGACAGTGCTTTATGGGTGATTTCGGATCTGTAAAAGCGCTTGATTTTGTCGTTATCATCCTGGCGTTTTTGTTTGTGGATATGTTTGATACCATAGGAACCCTGATCGGTTGTGCGAGCAAGGCGGATATGCTGGATGAGAACGGGAGGCTTCCCCGCATCAAACAGGCGCTTCTGGCAGATGCGATTGCAACCGGTGCAGGCGCGGTTCTGGGGACGGCTACAACGACGACTTTTGTAGAGAGCTCTTCGGGGGTTGCCGCGGGCGGTAGAACAGGGCTGGCTTCCGTGGTGACGGGTTTCCTGTTTTTGATCTCGATCTTTTTTGCGCCGGTATTTACGACGATTCCCGGTTTTGCAACGGCTCCCGCGCTGCTGTTCATCGGTTTTCTGATGCTGTCGGAGATCACCCGGATCGATTTCGACAGCATGACGGAGGCGGTTCCCGCGTACCTGTGCCTTCTGACGATGCCGCTTCTCTTCAGCATATCCGACGGTATCGCGGTAGGCGTCATCTCCTACGTGGTCATCAATCTGTTCAGCGGGAAAGCGAAAAAAATAACACCGCTCATGTATATCCTGGCGGTGCTGTTTATCTGTAAATATATTTTCTTATAGGCCATGCGGCTCTCAAGGATATGCCGTGTATGAGCGGAGAGGCTTCGGGCGGATATGCGCGGCGCGTTCACTGCGCAGCGTAATCGGTTCCTCTCCATACAAGGCGCACGGCTTCCATCGTATCATCGGTGGGATAGCGGAGCATAAAGGTTATTCTGCCGGATACGGTATATTCGTGAATGCTGCTTAATGTGCCTTCAAGCTGCGCCATGAGAATACGGATCTGCTGCTGCGCCGCGTAAGAATCGGTGCGGTAGTATGTGTCTCCCAGTTCGGACAGGCAGTTTAATTTATGGCGCGCATCGATCATAAAACACCGGTTGTCGGCTTCAATCAGCATCTTCATGCCGCTGTTCCTGTCTGTAGGCGGCGTCTGTTTGGCGGCGTTGATCTCTTCCTGAAAAGCATCCAGAAGATCGTTAAAAAGGCGCACATATCTTTTGTAATGAGCGGCATTTGCCACGATATCATCCCTGTATCTGTGATATTTTACTTTGTCGTGCAGTTGAAGTAGTTTGCTCATATCTATAATTTACCACCATTTGTTCCATATGGACAGTATTAACTTTTTGGAAGCGCCGCTATTCCATTCAGGACAGGCTGTTAAAATTATCATTGCGCATCATATACAAATGTGCTATTTTGATATCTGGCGTTTAGAGTGATCGATTTAAGCTGGAGGTCTGTTATGGAAAAAGATATGACTAAGGGAAGCCCCATGCGGCTGATACTCGGATTTGCCGTGCCGCTTATGTTCGGCTTATTATTTCAGCAGTTCTATAGTATGGTTGACGCTATTATCGTAGGGCATTACCTGGGAGTGGACGCGCTGGCGGCGGTGGGGGCCACCGGCTCCGTGAATTTCCTTATCATCGGTTTCTGCATGGGTGTGTGCAGCGGGTTTGCCATTCCCGTGGCACAGGAATTCGGCGCGCGGCATGAAGAGAATCTGCGCAGATATGTGGCAAACTGTGTCTGGCTGTCGCTCCTATTTGCGGCGGTAATGACCGTTCTGGTGTCTGTACTGTGCCGGAGCATATTACAGGTCATGCGGACACCTGACAATATCATAGACGAATCATATGCATACATATTCATTATTTTTCTGGGGATACCGGTCACTTATCTGTACAATATGACGGCGGCTATCCTGCGCTCGCTCGGTGACAGCAGAACGCCGGTCGTCTTCCTGGTGATGGCGGCGGTGCTGAATATTTTCCTGGATCTTGTGTGCATCATTGTGTTTAAGATGGGCGTTGCGGGAGCGGCGGTGGCTACCGTGGCGTCCCAGGCGATAGCGGGGATATGCTGCCTTATCTATATGTATAGAAAATTTGCGATCCTCCATATGAGTAAACAGGAGCGCAGATGGGACGCTTTCTTTGTTCGCAAGCTGTGCGGCATGGGCATTCCTATGGGACTTCAATATTCTATCACGGCGATCGGCAGCGTCATACTGCAGAGCGCGGTAAACGGCATAGGGTCCGACGCTGTTGCGGCTGTCACGGCGGGCGGTAAGTTAAATATGTTTATCATGTGCCCTTTTGATGCGATGGGTTCCACGATGGCAACCTACGGAGGGCAGAATCTGGGCGCCGGTAATCTGGAGCGCGTGGATGAAGGACTCAAGGCATGCACGCTCCTGGGGCTGATCTATTCTGTGATAGCCGCAGTCGCGGTGTATACTGTGGGCGGACGTATGCTGTTATTGTTTCTGGATGCGGGAGAGACGGCGATCCTGGAAAACGCTACCGTTTTTATCCGAACAAACGTAGTGTTCTTCTTTTTCCTGGCGCTTGTCAATATTGTCCGTTTTCTGATTCAGGGAATGGGGTACAGCAAATTGGCTGTGTTTGCCGGTGCGTTTGAGATGCTGGCAAGAGGATTGACAGGCTTTGCCCTTGTCCCGTTTATGGGGTTTCGGGCAGTATGCTTTGCAAATCCTCTCGCGTGGATATTTGCTGATATTTTCCTGATACCGGCATTTTTCCATGTGAGAAAAAAGTCGGCGCAGATATTGTCTAAATCGTAAACTTATGCAACAGTTCAGTCAGCTCGGCCGCACGCTGCTGCAGCGTGCCGGCGGCAGCGTCAAGCGTCCTGATGGCATCGCGCTGTGCGCTGACGGTCGTATTCACATTGGAAGAGCCGGCGGAGGTCTCCGCTGAGATAGCGGAAATGCTTTCGATCGCATTCAGCGTGGTGCTGCGCGCGCTCTCCATGTTCTGCATGCTCTCGGAGATGCCTGACATGGAATCTAACAGAGAGTGAACCTGTTTATCCATTGTAAGGAAAGATTCCGTTGTCTGCGATACTGCCTTTTCCTGAAATTCCACGGTGGACTCCGCTTCCCTGGCAATATCAACCACTGCATCCGTCATCTTAGCGATCTCATCTATGATCACCTGGATCTGACCGGCTGACTGCGACGATTGGTCGGCCAGCTGCCGAATCTGTTCCGCTACGACTGCAAACCCGCGGCCGGATTCTCCCGCTCTCGCTGCTTCAATGGAGGCGTTGAGGGACAGGAGATTTGTCTCTCTTGCAATGCTGTTGATGCTTTCCACGATCTGTCCGATGGAACGCGATTTATCCGAAAGCGACTGGATCGCCCGGATGACATTGTCGGTGATCTCGGAAGTTTTCTTCGTACTGTCGGTCAGGACGGACATGGAGGAAATGCCGTCCGTGATGGAAGTGCCGGTGGATTGGGTGAGCGAGATGATCTCCTTTGTGCCGTCCGTGACGTCCCCGATCTTTCCGGACAGAGCATCCATCTGCGCAAGGCAGTCATCGGAGTTTTCGTCAAGCAGTGTAACACCGGATTCGATCTCTGAAATGGCGCCCTGAATATCCTCTGCAGCCGTCACAAATGTCTGGGAGGATGAGGTGACCTGATCCGCCGCGAGGTTCAGCGCTTCGCCCGCCTCGGTGACATTGGTGATCAGCGTTTTCATGCTGTCTGTCATGGAGTTGACCCCTTCTGCCAGCAGCTTGAACTCATCCTTGCTCTTTGATTTCAACTGAATGGTCAGATTCCCGTCCGAAACTTTTTTAAGCTGTCTTAAGATATAATATATACTGCCGTTTATGCGCGTGGATAAGAAATAACCCAGCAGCGCCGCAATGACTACCGCCAGAACGACTAAGATCACGGCGACTGTCTTAATGCCGGAGGCCTGTGCAAGAATGGTGGATTCGGGAATCAGCATGCAGAGCATGGCGGATTCGGAGATCATAGGCGAATAGAGGAAAAGGTAGGCTTTGCCATTGTAGGTGACATATTGCATACCGCTTTCCTGGGAATTCGCAGCCTTCTCGTAGAAGCTTGAACTGCCGAAGATACCGTTTTTGGCCGATGTGCCGTCCGAGTAAAATTCGGTGCCGTCCTGCGTGATCAGGGCGGCATAGCTTCCTTCGCCCGCGTAGAGTGGGGAGATGGAATCGGTGATGACATCCTGCGTAAAGTCGATCAGCATGATAGCGCCGCTGCTGCCCATACGCTCAGCGACACGCAGCGAATACTGGCTGCTGTCCGTGCCAAGCGCCGTGTCGGCATCGGATATATTGCCAAACAGAAAATAGGCAGAGCCTCCGGCGTCTGCCAAGGCGCCCTCCGGCGTTGCCGTATAAATGCTGTAGGCGTCTTCACCGGCAAGCGCAGCCGTTGCAATAGAGGGACGGTTGCCGGAGAGAAAATAAAGGTTATTGACGGACGGATTGTTACTTACATTCCGTGTGATCTCTTTGCTGTATGTAGACGCCAGGACCTGACCATCGTGCTCATCCAGCTGCCCGCTGAAATATCTTGAAAGATTGACGTTGGACAGATAGAGATCATAATCGGAACGCACCCTGTCGATGGCTAAAGACATATACTGACTGGTCATGTTCATCGTTTCCTGCACGGAACCTTCATAGCTGTTGATGATCGCTTTTGAAGCCTGTCTGTATGACACGATGCCCAGCACGATGATGCACAGCACCGGCACCATAAACGATGCGATCAGTTTGGTGCGCAGCTGTCGGTAAACCGGCACAGAGCCGTGCGACTGTTTCCTGTTGTCTCCCATATTGTAACCCTCCGTAACTAATTAAAATAAATATTTTTTTAATTATAGCATATTTGAATGCCGGATGCTATAATGGGCGCATAAGAAAAATAAGTACCCTGGCGGTGTGAGAAGGAGAATGATATGGAATATCAGAAGGCTTATGAAAAACTGGAGAAATACGGGCAGTTACATGTACTGAAATATTATGACGATCTGAGCGGTTACGAGAAGGAAGAATTGTTAAAGCAGATCGGAGAGACCGATTTCGAGGTGCTGAAGCAGTGTGAGCACAAAGCGGAGCTTAATCCCAGGGGAAAGATCACGCCGATCAAGGTGATGCAACTTCCTGAGATCGAGGCAAAGCGGGAAGAATATACGCAGACCGGACTGAACGCTATCAAGGCGGGCAAAGTCGGCGCTGTGCTGTTAGCCGGCGGTATGGGGACGAGGCTTGGCAGTGACGCGCCGAAAGGCGTTTACAATATCGGCCTGACAAAAGAGGTCTTTATCTTCCAGCGCCTCATCGAGAATCTGATGGATGTGGTGCGGATGGCGGACACGTGGATCCCGCTTTATATCATGACAAGTGACAGAAACCATGAGACGACCACGGCTTTTTTTAAAGAGAAAAATTATTTCGGTTACAATCCCGAATATATTACTTTTTTCATGCAGGATATGGCGCCGGCTTCCGACTATAACGGTAAAGTGTACATGGAAGAAAAATATAAGATGTCCACATCGCCCAACGGAAACGGCGGATGGTTTTTGTCCATGATGAAGTGGGGTATAGTGGATCAGATTAAGGCCGCCGGCGTGGAGTGGCTCAATGTTTTTGCGGTGGATAACGTGCTGCAGCGGATAGCCGACCCATGCTTTGTGGGGGCGGTCATTGCGACCGGCAGCGCCGTGGGCGCCAAGGTGGTCAGGAAAAACGCGCCGGATGAAAAAGTGGGGGCAATGTGCCTGGAAGACGGCAGGCCATCGATCGTGGAATATTATGAGATGACGGAAGAACTGATGAACGCGAAGGACGATAAGGGTGAGCCGGCATATAATTTCGGGGTTATCCTGAATTATCTGTTCCGGGAAAAAGACCTGGAGGAGATAGCGGCAAAGAAGCTTCCGCTCCATATCGTAGAAAAGAAGATCCCGTATCTGGATGAGAACGGTATGCCGGTGAAGCCGGAGAATCCCAACGGTTATAAGTTTGAACAGCTTGTGCTCGACATGATCCACCAGCTGGATTCCTGTCTGCCCTATGAGGTGGTCAGAAACCGTGAATTCGCACCGATCAAAAATAAGACGGGCATCGATTCCGTGGAGAGCGCGAGAGCGCTTTGCATGGAGAACGGCATTGAGCTGTAGATTCCGGTTGCGTACTGTGAACGGAGTAGTGTAAAATAAGTGTGATAACGGGGATGACGATCCCTGAAAACGGTTTGGAAAGGGTAGGTATACTAGGATGGCAATTTTGGTTACGGGTGGCGCAGGCTATATCGGTTCCCACACAGTAGTGGAGCTGCAGAATGCAGGGTATGACGTTGTTGTTGTGGACAATCTGGTGAATTCCAGCGAGAAGTCTCTGCAGAGAGTGGAGAAGATCACGGGAAAGCCGGTGACGTTCTATAAAGCGGATATTCTGGACAGGGATGCGTTGGAAGAGATATTTGACCGGGAGAAGATCGATTCCTGTATTCATTTCGCGGGTCTTAAGGCGGTGGGAGAATCCGTGCAGAAGCCTTGGGAGTACTATGAGAACAATATTGCGGGTACATTGACGTTAGTGGATGTGATGCGTAAGCATGGCGTTAAAAATATTATTTTTTCATCGTCTGCTACCGTGTACGGCGATCCGGCGGTCATACCGATTACGGAGGAATGCCCCAAAGGACAGTGCACCAATCCTTACGGATGGACCAAGTCCATGTTGGAGCAGATCCTGACCGATATACAGAAAGCAGATCCGGAGTGGAACGTGATCCTGCTCAGGTACTTCAATCCGATCGGTGCGCACAAGAGCGGCACGATCGGCGAGAATCCCAACGGCATTCCCAACAATCTGATGCCGTACATCACACAGGTGGCCGTCGGCAAGCTCAAAGAGCTCGGGGTGTTCGGTAACGATTACGATACGCCGGACGGAACGGGCGTACGCGATTACATCCATGTGGTGGATCTGGCGGTCGGTCATGTGAAAGCGCTTAAGAAGATCGAGGAGAAAGCGGGGCTGTGCATCTACAATCTGGGAACAGGCACAGGCTACAGCGTTCTCGACATCGTGAAGAATTTTGAGGAAGCTACGGGCGTGAAGATTCCCTATGTGATCAAACCGCGCAGAGCGGGCGATATTGCGACTTGCTATTCCAATGCGGACAAGGCGAAAAGAGAGCTGGGCTGGGAAGCGCAGTACGGTATCAGGGAGATGTGCGCCGATTCCTGGAGATGGCAGAGCAATAATCCTAACGGATATGAGGATTAGACGGCGGGCGGACGAGCGGCAGAAAGAGCGATGCATAGAGTCAGAGGGTATAGAGAAACAGACTATACCCTCTTTTTTGGTTCTACCTGACATGTAAAATATATTTGACAAAAAGTAAAGTATGTGTTAGCCTGTAAACAGGCATAGGACCGGTTGGGCGAATAGCAATTCAGATACCGAACCGGTGTAAAGGGATAAGGAGGACGGAATGGCAAAAAATCTTGCGATCAAAGCGGCAAGGGCGTCCAAGGATATGACGCAGCAGGAGCTGGCTGAGGCTGTGGGAGTGTCCAGACAGACGGTGAACGCTATCGAAAAGGGAGAGTACAATCCGACCATCAGGCTGTGCCGCGCCATCTGCCGCGTACTGGACAGAACACTCGACGAATTGTTTTGGGAGGATGATAAGGATGAAGAAAAAGACAAAAAATAAGCTGGATGAAATGCAGGAGCAGAAGATGCTTAAGATTGAGCACAACGGCTGCTGGCTTGCGTTTTGGGGATTGTTCGCCGCGCTTATGGTGCAGATATTTGTATACGGGACGGTAGAATGGCGGTATGTGGCGGGCGAGTGGCTCGTCTTTATGTGTCTGGCGGCGTATCTGGGCGCAGCATGTATGAAAAACGGCATATGGGATAGAAGGCTGTCCCCCACGCCGGGCGTCAATGCCGGCATCAGCCTTTTTGCCGGCTTCATCGCAGGCATACTGAATTTCTCGATCACATTCAAAAGATATCAAATGGCGGCCGGAGCCGCAGCCGCGGGAATCTTTTCGGGACTGTTATGCTTTGCGCTGTGTTTTGCGGGTCTTATGTTCTGCATGGCCGCCTATAAAAAACGGGTGGCGCATCTGGAGCGGGAAGATGAGGACGACGAGGAAAAGTAGGCGCCTTATCCGGTGAAGACTATAGGCGTTTGTGCGGCGACGACGGGTGGAAAGCGGAGCGGAAGGAGAGTTTGAAATGAGTGATGTCAGGATCACAGCGGACAGTCTGGTCAAGACATTTATCAGGAATGAGAAAAAGAACAGAAAAGTTGCGGTCAATGCGGTGGACGGCATTTCCCTGACGGTTGGCGGAGGGGAGATCGTCGGCATTCTGGGACCCAACGGCGCGGGCAAGACAACGCTGTTACGTATGATGTCCAGGCTGATGAAGCCCACCCTGGGTACGGTGAGCATTCGTACGCAGGATCAGGAGATCACGGATGACACGGAGATGAAGCGCTATATCGGATACCTGTCCAACAATACGAAGCTGTACGGCAGATTTTCTGCGGCGGAGCTGCTTAGGATGCTGGGAACCGTGTACGGTATGGATAAAGATGCAGTGGAAAAGAAGATCGGTGAGATCAGCGATATTCTTTCAATGGGTGAATTTATCGATAACCGCATCGAAAAACTGTCCACGGGCCAGACCCAGCGGGCTTCCATTTCCCGATGCCTGATCCACGACCCGGCGGTATATATCTTTGACGAACCGACTCTGGGGCTCGACATCATAAGCAGCGCGGCGATCATTGATTTTATGAAAAAAGAGCGCGAAGCGGGCAAGACGGTACTGTATTCCACGCATTACATGGAGGAAGCGGAATATCTCTGCGACCGGATCGTTATGATACACCGGGGCAGAATCATATGCGAGGGAACCCCGGAAGGATTGAAGCATGAACTGGGCCAAAAAAATCTGCGGGATGTTTTTACGCAGTTGATCGCAAAGGAGGGAATGGCGGATGAATACTAGGATCATCAGGACGCTCATCAAGAAAGAAATGCTGGACGTCCTGCGCGATAAGAAGACGGTCATTATGATGCTGGTGGTGCCGGTCATTCTCTATCCGCTCATTTTCATAGGTGCGTTGCAGGTCGTGTCGATGGTCACTTCGAGCATGGAAGAGCGGGAATACAGGATCGTTGTGGATGCGCAGGATGAGGGCGCGTTTGCGGACGTATTGGCAGAGAGAAGCAGCGCCGCCGGAGAAGACGGCGCGGATGTCGAAGCTGCGGATTTGACGGCAGATGCGGGAACTGCGGATGCGGATGAAGACGAAGCTTCATACACCCTGACATTCGTGGACGCAGACCGGATAGACGATTACAGGACGGCTCTTGAGAACGAGGAGATCGATGTCTATATCTGCGGCGGTCTGCGGGATGGAAGAATGCAGTATGACGTTTATTATATTTCTTCCGTGACCGATTCGTCATACGCGGCCGATATCGTGGAGGATGCCTTTGAAGAATACCGGGAGAAACTGACCGAGACGAAGATAGAAGAAGCGGGTCTTAATGTGCATGAGATACTGGAGCCGATCGTTTACAAACGGCAGGACACCGCTACGAAAGAACAGTCGCTGGGGAGTCTTATGGGATCGGTGCTTCCGTTTATGCTTGTGATCAGTTTGCTGATGGGAACGATGTATCCCGCGATCGATACGACCGCCGGAGAGCGGGAGAGGGGTACGCTGGAAACGGTCTTGACGCTGCCCGTGACAAACAGACAGCTTATTGTTTCCAAGTTTATTACGGTTGCCGTGATCGGTATGATCTCTGCCTTTTTCAACATTCTGTCTATGGGCGGCATTGCGTTTTATATGTATCGGGTCATGGAGCTGCAGACGGAAGGGGCGGCGGCCTTTGACATGGCAAGATTTTATCCGGCGATTTTGGTCGGCGTGCTTGCCGTGTTTGCCTTTTCTCTTTTTATCAGCGCCGTTACGATGTGTGTCACCGCTTTTGCCAGGAGTTATAAAGAAGCGAACAACTATATCACACCGTTAATGCTGGTGGTGATGTTTACAGGCTACATCGGTTTTATACCGAATATTGAACTGACGCAGACAATGGCGATGGTTCCGGTTGCGAATATCTGTCTGCTCATCAAAAATATGCTTGCTTTTAAGATAGACTATGGGGTGATCGCGCTGGTGCTTGTCAGCAATGTGGCCTATGCGGTGCTGGCAGTGCTGTTTTTAAGTAAAATATACGACAGCGAAGCGGTCCTGTTCGGTGACGCCAAGGGCGGACTGCAGTTGTTTGAGAAGCGTTCCAATCTGAAAAAAGGCGGTGTGCCGACTGTATCCGATGCGTGGTTTGTGGCTGCCGTGACGATCGTTCTTGTCCTGTATGCGGGGAGCATCTTGCAGCTTAAGTTCGGTCTGGGCGGCGTTTTCGGGACACAGCTCATCATACTGCTCGTGCCGCTTGCAGTCGCACTGTACACCAAAAAAGACGTATGTCAGACATATGGGTTTCGTACTGCGGCGCCGGCCGGATTTGCGGGTGCGTTTATCATGATACTGGGCCTGTATCTTATCAATATCATGTTGTCTTATGTGCTGGTTTGGATGTTCCCGTCAAGTGCGGATCGTGTGACCACTACGTTTTCTTCCGTTATGGAGGGTGATTTCGGATTTGTTTTTCTTGTGATCGCGGTTGCGCCGGCCATCTGTGAGGAAATGCTGTTTCGCGGCTTCCTGTTTCAGACCATGCGGGCAGCGTACCGCGCGCCCGTGGCGGTCTGTATCGTGGCGGCGTTGTTCGGGCTGTATCACATGAGTCTTGTAAAATTTATTCCCACGGGTCTGCTCGGACTGGCGCTTTGCTATGTTGTCCATAAAACAGGCAGCATCTATCCGTCCATGATGATGCATTTTCTCAATAACGCCATCAGCGCCGTGGTATCATACTATCCTGAAACGGTTGGGAAGGTGTTCCCGGTGCTGTATCAGGAAATCCTGTCTGTCTCCGAAGGCGTCCTGCTCAGCGCGGTGGGAACCGCGCTTATTGTGATCGGCGCATTACTTCTGGCAAAACCGGCAAAGGTTACGCTACATACAGATACATGAAGATGAAGTGGCAGATGCTTCCGCCCATTACAAACAGGTGGAAAATCTCGTGGGAACCGAAATTCTTATGTCTTGCGTTAAAAATGGGAAGCTTCAGAGCATAGATAATGCCGCCCACGGTGTAGATGATACCTCCCGCAAGAAGCCAGCCGAAAGCGCTGCGCGGGAGCGTATTCCATAAAGTGCCGATCACGGACAGACATGCCCAGCCCATAGCGATATAGATAGTTGAAGAAAACCATTTCGGACAGGTGATCCAGCATGCTTTGGTGATCATGCCGATCACAGCGATGCCCCAGACAGCCGCAAGCAGCGTATAGCCGGCTCGGGCATCCAGAACGATCAGGCATACGGGGGTATAAGAGCCCGCTATCAGCACGAAGATCATCATATGGTCCAGCTTGCGGAACACTTTCAGGATCCCGTCTCTTACATTGATGCTGTGATAGATGGCGCTGGCTCCGTACAGTGCCACCATGCTGGCGATAAATATTGTGAGGGCAAAGCATGCCACAGGACCTGAGCTTACGGCGGCTTTTACCAGAAGCGGCGTGGCGGCTACTATGGCCATCAGCATGCCGATAAAATGTGTGATCGCGCTCCCCGGTTCACGAATTGTTATTTGCATAGATAAATCCCTTCTCCCAATCATGATATTTCGATACGTAGTTTTAAAAACTACATAAAACATATAACAATACTACTACTTAAAGTACTCAAAGTCAAATAAAATATTCATATGGGAAAAATTTTTTTAAAAGATATGAAAAAGGGGTGAAAATAACAGATAACGCTTATTCAATCTTCTTCAATGACATGGATCTCAAGGAAGTCAAAATCGACAGGCTCAATAAAATTATCCTGTCTAAAGCGCGCTTTGTCATGGCGTTTGAATTCCTGAATGGTAGAATCAAGCCAGATCGGTTTGCCTAAATCAAAGCGGTAGCAGATCTCGTCTATGGCGCGAAACACTTTATGCGTGCGCGTGTCGTCGGAAGGATCTTCTATGACAGTGTCTTTTATCATATGATTATCTTTAAATTCCTTTGCCCATAAACGAAACATGGCGATCGGCCTCCTCTTTCGGAAAGTTAGCTGTCATTTATAAAACCTACAGACTACTATACAAATTTCAGGAATAAAAGTAAATATTTTTATGGCACATTTCCGATGTTTTTGCATATATTGTCTTTGTGGGTCTGCAGCACCCTCTTCCGAAAAATATACAATAAAAATTAAAAATATATGAATTTTTTGTATAAAATACACATTTTTGGGAGCAGATATGATATAATAAGCGCAGAGTCAGCACTCTGCGCTAAGAGAATTGCTTCGCAATTCTCCTGAAATGATATACGGTGTTGGCATTAGAGAACATAATATAATGAGCGCGAAAGTAATGAGCAGTGCGAAAAAGACTGATAAGAAGATGCGCATGCCTGTAAGGGATGCGGCAGATTCTTATCCGGCTTTTTCATAGGGCGAATGCCCGCGAGCGAAAAACCGGAGGTCTTGAGCGTTGCACTGCTAAAATATTTATATATTAGGGGGACTACATGGAAGCAAGAATGGACCGGGATGGCGATATTGACAGCTGGAAAGAAGTGACGCTGATCTATAATTCCGCCTTGAAACAGATTTCTACAAAGCTTGAGATATTAAACGATGAATTTCAGCATGTACATAGGTATAATCCGATAGAGCACATCAAGTCACGTATCAAGACGCCGGAGAGCATCGTTAAGAAGCTGAAAAAGCACGGCTACGAATCTACCATTGATAATATGATCCGCTATGTGAACGATATTGCGGGCATTCGTGTGATTTGTTCCTTTACGTCGGATATTTACCAGATCGCGGAGATGATCAGTAACCAGAGCGACATTAAGGTACTTTCCGTCAAGGACTATATCGTTAATCCAAAAGCCAGCGGCTACAAAAGTTATCATATGCTGGTGAGCGTGCCGGTGTATTTGTCCGACCGTATTGAGGATACGAAGGTGGAGATACAGATCAGAACGGTTGCGATGGATTTCTGGGCGAGTCTGGAGCATAAGATCCACTATAAGTTTGAGGGCAATGCTCCCGAGCATATCAAGGATGAACTGGTGGAATGTGCCCAGATGGTGTCGGATCTGGATGCAAGGATGATGGCGCTCAACGAGGAGATTCAGCATATCGAGCAGCAGAGGCTGAAAGAGTAGCAGAAGTAACAGAATAAAAAAGTAACAAAACAGGAAAGTAATTCTCCGTAAAAATGAGGAGTGCCCAAGTACCTTGCGGTACTTGGGCTATTATGAAAAAATTTATCTATGTGTAATGATAAACATTACATATTCGCTTGTTCGTATGATTAAAGTATACAGATAAAATATGAACAAACTATGAACGCCATGTAAAGTTACGGTGAATATTTACAATGAAAAAACAAAAAAGATGTTAAAATTGTGCAAAATTGATAAAAATGAATGCGATCGCCAGCCCGATGATGTTTACCAGCATGAAGCATCCTAAGTATTTTGCAATGTTTGCATTTTCCGATTTCATGTACAGCTTTAAAGAGATAAGGCTTGCCAGCGATGCGATAGGCGTTCCCAGGCCACCGATATCCGTACCGATAAGCAGCGCCCGCCAGTCCTGTGTAAATCCCGACAGCAGAACCGCGGCCGGCACGTTGCTAATCACCTGGCTTGCCAGCATGGATGTGAGCAGCGGATGGTCACACAGAAGATTTTGAAGAAATGTCTTGATCGTATCGACAGAACCTATATTCCCTGCAAACACAAAGAAACACACGAATGTCAACAGCAGGCAGTAATCTATTTTTTTAAATAATGAACGCTCTGCAATCAAAAGGGCGGCACAGACCATTGCCAGCAGGATCCCGTAGTGCAGTATGTGAAAGACCGAGAGCAGACATAGTGCGAAGAGGATCAGATACATGCATATATATCGTTTGTCGTCTTTGTTTTCCGTTTCGGGCAGTTCAACGCAGAGGTCGCCTTTGGGACAGAGAAACACGCTCAAAACAAGAAGCGGTAACGCGGCCAGCGTGTACAGCAGAACTACCCCGAAAAACTCGTTTGCAGACAGATGAAATGCGGAATATATGTAGAGATTCTGGGGATTTCCGACAGGGGTCGCCATACTGCCCAGGTTGGCGGCTACCGTCTGCATAACGATGACGAAGATCATATACCGCTGCTGTCCGGTCAGCTCCAGGATCAGGATCGCAAAGGGGACGAAAGTGATCAGAGCTACATCGTTGGTCACCAGCATGGAAGAAAAAAACGGCAGCAGGATCAATTCGGCAAATAATACCCGCCGGTTCATTCTGCCTGTCAGTACATGTCGCGCCAGACTGTCGAACAGACCGTGCTGCTGCAGACCCGCCACCACTGCCATCAGGCAGAATAGCAGAGCGAGAACGCGATAATCAATATAATCGGCGTAAGCGGCGGAAGGCGGTACAATAAACATGGAGATCGCCATGCACAGCGCGGCCGCGATCAGAACCGGTTCTTTCTTTATGAATCCGAATAGTTTCTTTTTCATGATTTATATTTGTCCTCCAACCTGGATTTAAGTGTTATGAATTTAAGCGTTATGATATATACAGCTCCGTTAAGGGAGTGCCCATGCTCTTATGTCGTGCACGCCTATTATATGACAAGATATGCGATTATGCCAGTATATTTTTGCGGAGAGGGAGCGTGGATACAAAGCGGCTTTTGGTGGTTGTCAGGACGTTCAAAAGATGATACAATAACGAGGAAAGCACCGATGACGCTTGCGTCAATCGGCGTTTGACGAGTATCCTCATCGAGACGTCAGTCGAGATGATAAAATGTCAACAAGCCGCCGGAGTATCATGATTGTCGGATCTGTCATGGCGGCGTCGGGGCGATAAATAAGGTAGAGAGAGTGACGGATGATGACCGGAGGAAACATAATGGATACTTTTATTGATAAACTTTCACAGAAAAAGAATGCCCAGGGGATGATTCTGGCAAACATGAGCGCCGAGGCCGCCAAGATGGAGCGGCTGCAGAATCAGATGCAGACCTATGATGAACTGATGCAGGAGATCCGCCAGGTGAATCTTAAGACGGCGGAGAATCTGTCGGATGTGCAGAAAACGTTAAAGGAGTATCTTGCCAGGCTGGAAGCGTTACAGGCAGTACAGGAGAAAAATGACGGGGACCCGCAGGCTTTTGAACAGTTAAAAGAGCTCCTGGAGGAGAAGTTTAAGCAGTCCGATGAGTTTCTGCACCGTGAGAACGTGAAGGTATATCGCAATGTGCAAGCGGCTGTGACGGACGAGCTGAACAAGCAGACGGATGAGCTGAAAAAGAGCCAGGCTCAGAACAGGACGGGCAAGGCGGTGCTGCCGGTCTGCGTTATGACACTGATCGCCGTACTGGCGGATATCGTGATCCATCTGCTGAATATCACGATCCCGATGTAAGGTATAGACGTAAGGCATATAAAGAACGGGTAAGCGCTGCGCAAAGAGCGGCAGAGGATAAACTTATAATATAGACGGTAGACAGAACGGAGAATGATAATGGGAAGACAGACATGGAAACCGGGCAATATGCTGTATCCGCTTCCGGCAGTGCTGGTCAGTGTGGCTGACCGGGCCGGAAATACGAATCTGTTCACTGTAGCATGGACAGGTACGGTCTGTTCCGATCCGCCGATGGTATCCATTTCCGTCAGACCGGAGCGCTATTCTTATCATATGATAGAAGAGACGGGCGAATTTGTGATCAATCTGACTACGGAGGCGCTTGTTTATGCCACTGATTACTGCGGCGTGAAGAGCGGCAGAGACGTGGATAAATGGAAGGAAATGCATTTGACGCCGGTTCCGGCGCAGTATGTGCGAGCGCCTATGGTACAGGAAAGCCCGGTCAGTATGGAATGCCGTGTGACGAAAAAGCTGGAGCTGGGAAGCCACGATATGTTTCTTGCCGAAGTGCTTGCGGTACATGTCGATGAGCGGTATATGGATGAGACCGGCAGGTTCTGTCTGAATGATGCGAAGCCGCTTGTGTACTCCCACGGAAGATACCTGACAACGGGCAGGGAGATCGGCAGTTTCGGTTACAGCGTTAAGAAAAACAAGGACCATAAAAAATCTTAGGTCGCGGCGGCGGTCTAAGATTTTTATTTTTGTTCGTGCGTCTGGCGGCTGCTTATGGAACCGTCCAGCAGGCTTCCGCGGACCACTGCGCCGGCGCCGTATTTCTGCCGGATGGAATCGAGCGCCTGTTCCAAGCGCAGTTCTTTCTGACTGCAGCCCTGTCCTTTATCTTGCGCAAGGTCAAACAGGGACATCTGCACAGGCTCAGAGAGAGGCAGCAGCTTGGAGGAACGGATTCCCAGAAGACGGACGGGCGTACCGTCCCACAGTTCCGAGAATAATTGACAGGCGGTTTGATAGATGGTATCGCTGCCGCATGTGGGCGCGGGAAGCGTTGTCTGGTGAGACACTTTCCTGAAAGTGCTGTATTTGATTTCCACGCTGATCATTTCCGCCATCCGGTCTGCCGCGCGCAGACGGCTTCCTACCGATTCTGACAGAGTGAGGAGAATTTTTCTGGCGTCCGCCATAGTGACGGCATCTTTGTCCAGTGTAATGGAGTTGCCGATTCCTTTGGCCTGCGCCTGCTGCGTTTCCACAATGGAATCGTCAATGCCGTTGGCGTACTCCCAGAGAAGCCGCCCGTGGCTTTTCAGATTAAACTCAATGACAGCCGGGTCGGATTTTGCCAGATCCCCTATAGTCAGTATTTCCAGCTTGCGGAGAGTCTCTGCGCTGGAATGCCCGCACATAAAAAGGGAGGAGATGGGGAGCGGCCAAAGTTTCTGGGATATTTCGGCTGCATACAGCGTGTGGGTCAGATCCGGTTTCCTGAAATCGGATGCCATCTTAGCCAGCACTTTCCTGTCGGAAATTCCTATGTTGACGGTAAATCCCAGCTTCTCCCGGACGCTTTGGCGTATCATGCCGGCGGCTTCTTCCGGGGAGGCATAGCGCCTGCTGATGGGCGTGTAATCCATGTAGCATTCGTCCACGCTGACCTGTTCAATGTCGGGGCAGATGTCCGCAAGAAGCGCCATGAGTTCTTGGCTTCTGCGGTGATACAGCTCATGGTCCGGCTGTTCTATTGTCAGCCCGGGGCATTTGCGCAGGGCATTGACAATGGGTTCGCCAGTCACGATACCGTATGCTTTGGCGGGGATGGATTTGGCAAGAACAACGCCGTGCCGCCTGGCCATATCGCCGCCGACAATTGCGGGTATTGTACGCAGGTCCACGCCGGAACCGTTATGCAGTTTTTCCAGTGCAGTCCAGCTTAAATATGCGGAGTTGACGTCTATGTGAAAAATGATCCTGTCCATATCAAAATTATACATCACTTTACTTTTTCAGGAAATACTGATAGAATATAAAATGTTGTTTTCTTGTTACAAATCATGGGTTCGTAAACGTTTATTATGAAAAAGATTTCAAGACATTATAAAAAGATAAAAATTGCATATATTAAGGTTGCGATGCTTGCAATCTTTGCCGCTATATTGTTTTTTCCGACTTATCACAAGCTGGAAAGCACAGGCGATAATATTTTTACCGTGTATCTGAACGGTATGCAGGTTGGCGTCACGGACAGCCCGGAACGGGCGGACACATGTCTGATTGCAGCGCGTAGAAGACTGGCGGCCACCAGCGATGAACTGGTACTTGCAGATGCCGAGATGAGCTGTGAGGGCGCGGAAGTCCTGTGGGGTACTGTGAACAGTAACAGCACGATCGTTTCCAATATGGTGACGGAGCTTCGCAAGAGCGTAAAAGAGACGCTGAACCGTTCCTATACGGTAAAGATCAATGAATATACGGTCAATCTTGCCAGTACCGAGGAGGTCCTTGCGCTGCTGCAGGCGTCCCTCAACAGATATGACAGCAAACAGGAATACTATGTGGACCTGGTTTTGGACGGCAACAGGGAATTGAATGTTCTTACGACACAGATCTATTCTGCCAGAGAGCAAAAAGCGCAGGAGGAAGAGGCGCAGGAAGTCATGGCCAGCGTGGGGATCAATGAAGAGCTGGACAGGATGCTTGCCGGTGTGGAGCCGGATGTTGAGAAGGATTTTTCCGATTATGAGCTGGGACTGAAGCAGCTGTCGTTTGGCGATACGGTGGAAGTGGTGGAGTCCTATCTTCAGAGCTATGAGCTCACCCCGTTAGAACAGGCGGTAGAGGAAGTAACCAAGGAACAGGAGAAAGAACAGATCTATGAGGTGGTGTCGGGAGATACCTTGTCCCAGATCGCAGAGAAGAATGAGATACCGTTAGCCGATCTGATCGCGATGAATGAGACGATAGAGAATGAGAATTCCATGATCCGCGCAGGCGATGAACTGATCGTTACCGTTCCGGAGCCGGAATTATCTGTGGAACGTACGGAAGAAGTATACTATGAGGAAGATTATGAGGCGGAAGTCATTTACAAGGATAACGATGACTGGTATACAACACAGACTAGGACACTGCAGGAGCCTTCAGCGGGACACCGCAAAGTAGTGGCGGATGTCTCTTACCGCAATAACGAGGAAGTAAGCAGAGAGATCCTGAAGGAAGACATCACTTATGAGGCGGTGCCCAAAATCGTAGAGCGCGGAACGAAGATCCCGCCGACTTACATTAAGCCGATCTCCGGCGGACGGCAGTCGTCCGGATTCGGAAGACGTAAAGCGCCTACGAGGGGAGCCAGCACATATCATAAAGGAGTTGACTGGGCAACGCCGGTCGGTACGGCAGTTATGGCATCCTCTGCCGGAACGGTCACAAAGGCAGGCTGGGGAAGCGGATACGGATATGTGGTATATATCAATCACGCCGACGGCAGGCAGACCAGGTACGGACATCTGAGCAAGATACTGGTATCGCAGGGTCAGACCGTCAGCCAGGGACAGAAGATCGCCCTGAGCGGTAATACAGGCGTTAGTACGGGACCGCACGTGCATTTTGAAATATTGATAAACGGCACACAGGTGAACCCGCTTCAGTACCTTAATTAAGTTTGCCCGGCCAAATGAAGTTACCCATTTACAAATATGCAAAATATGGTATACTGTTATTTAATTGTTAGGCGGTATATTGTAAAGCTGTACTTGTACCGGGCAATTACTGTTTTGGGTGTATTCTTGAATATATTTCGTTTATTATACAGGGGATCAATATGGAACAATATGCGATTAAAGGTGGAAATCCGTTAGTCGGCGAGGTGGAGATAGGCGGCGCCAAAAATGCGGCGCTTGCTATACTTGCGGCGGCCGTTATGACGGATGAAACCGTTGTGATAGAAAACGTACCGGATGTCAGAGATACGAATGTTTTGATGCAGGCGATGGAGAGCGTGGGCGTTATCATCAACCGCCCTGACCGGCATACGGTTAAGATCAATGCGTCACAGATTCACGATCTGGTGATTGAGGACGATTATATTAAGAAAATAAGGGCATCCTATTATCTGCTGGGTGCGCTGCTGGGTAAATATAAGAAGGCGGAAGTTGCATTGCCGGGAGGCTGCAACATAGGTCTTCGCCCGATCGACCAGCATATCAAAGGCTTTCGTGCTCTGGGCGCCAATGTCAGGATCGAGCACGGACTGATCATTACGGAGACGGACAAACTTAAGGGTAATCATATCTATATGGACGTAGTCACGGTCGGAGCCACCATGAATGTGATGATGGCGGCAGTTATGGCGGAAGGTCAGACGGTGATCGAGAATGCGGCGAAGGAGCCCCATGTCGTTGATCTTGCCAATTTCCTTAACAGCATGGGCGCCAATATAAAAGGCGCGGGCACGGATGTTATCAGGATCAAGGGCGTGTCCAGGCTTCATGGAACAGAGTATGTTATCATTCCCGATCAGATCGAGGCGGGAACGTTTATGTTTGCCGCTGCGGTGACAAAAGGCGATGTGACAGTCAAAAACGTTATCCCGAAGCATTTGGAGTCTGTCAGCGCAAAACTGCTTGAGATCGGCTGCGAGGTGGAGGAATCGGACGATGCGGTGCGTGTGGTGGCATCGAAACCCCTCGGCCATACGCATGTCAAGACGCTTCCCTATCCGGGATTCCCTACGGACATGCAGCCGCAGATCACCGTGACGCTGGGCTTATCCTCGGGGACAAGTATAGTGACGGAAAGCATCTTTGAGAACAGATTTAAATATGTGGATGAACTTACCCGTATGGGCGCTAATATTAAAGTAGAGGGCAATACGGCGATCATCGACGGTGTGAAACAGTATACCGGGGCAAGTATTACGGCTCCGGACTTAAGAGCGGGCGCGGCGCTTGTGATTGCCGGTCTGGCAGCGGAAGGTATTACCGTTGTGGATGATATTAAATATATCGAGCGCGGCTATGAAGATTTCCACTTAAAGCTTCAGGGACTCGGGGCACAGATCGAGATTATCACCGCCGAAAGAGATTTACAGAAGTTTAGACTGAAAGTAGGTTGACACAGGCCGAATATAGGTGTATGTTAATCTACAGATATGACAATTCCATATTGTGATTTTTCTCTTATTCAGAGTGGTGGAGATACATAGGATCTGTGAAGCCACGGCAACCCCTGCGAGGAAGGTGCCAACCTGAGCGAAAAATGCTGCCGCATGGCAGATCGAACAATAAGAGGATTTGATTATCGACTGTCAGGTCCGCTTATCAGATAAGCGGATTTTTTTATACAGTAGGAGCATTCCCGGGTAGTTCCTATTGTACAAAAAGCCTACGGCCGGATGCGCACGAGCGCGTGCGTGGAAAATGCTGGGAACATTGCACGATGGCAAAAGCATATGGCTGAATAACAAAAAGAAAAGGAGAAAGAAAATGGAAAAAAGACTGTTTACTTCAGAATCAGTAACCGAAGGGCATCCCGATAAAGTCTGCGATGCCATTTCCGACGCTATTCTTGATGCGTGCATGGAGAAAGACCCTATGAGTCGTGTGGCCTGCGAGACGGCGGTCTGCACGGGATTTGCGCTGGTGACGGGAGAGATCACAACGAATGCGTATGTGGATATTCCGAAGATCGTGCGCGATACCGTTAAAGAGATCGGCTATACGAAGTCCGAGTACGGTTTCGATGGCAATACCTGCGCGGTTCTGGTGGCTATCGACGAGCAGTCGGCGGACATTGCGATGGGCGTTGACAAAGCCCTTGAAGCAAAAGAAAATAAAATGTCCGATGAGGAGATCGAAGCGATCGGTGCGGGCGACCAGGGTATGATGTTCGGTTACGCTACCAATGAGACACCGGAATATATGCCATATCCGATCTCCCTTGCGCATAAGCTGGCACTGCAGCTTACAAGGGTGCGTAAGGACGGTACGCTGACTTATTTGAGACCGGACGGCAAAAGCCAGGTGTCCGTAGAGTATGACGAGAACGGCAAGCCGGTAAGACTGGAGGCTGTCGTGTTGTCAACTCAGCACGATCCTGATGTGACACAGGAAAAGATTCATGAAGATATCAAAAAGTACGTTTTCGATCCCGTTCTGCCGAAAGAGCTGATCGATGAAAACACCAAATTTTTTATCAATCCTACGGGACGCTTTGTTATCGGCGGGCCCCACGGTGACGCGGGTCTGACGGGCCGCAAGATCATCGTGGATACATACGGCGGATATGCCCGTCACGGCGGCGGCGCATTTTCCGGCAAAGACTGCACCAAGGTGGATCGTTCCGCGGCATATGCGGCGCGTTACGTGGCCAAGAACATTGTGGCAGCCGGGCTAGCGGACAGATGCGAGATTCAGCTGTCTTATGCGATCGGCGTTGCACAGCCGACCTCCGTTATGGTGGATACGTTCGGAACAGGTAAGGTATCCGATGAGAAGCTGGATGAGATCATCCGCAACAACTTCGATCTGCGTCCGGCGGGTATTATTAAGATGCTCGATCTGCGTCGCCCGATTTACAAGCAGACGGCGGCATACGGACATTTCGGCCGTCTTGATCTGGATCTTCCGTGGGAGAAGACGGATAAGGCAGAGGCACTTAAGAAATATCTGTAAAACGGTTTTATGGAAAGAGACGGTTTCGGCCGTCTCTTTTTGCGCGAATAAGCAGAGCCGTAAACAGAAGCGCAGGAGGCGCGCTTGCGCAGCCGAATTTTGTCTTGCAATTGCTGCAATAAGTTTGTATAGTAATTACGATAAGGTAATAACTTAGGAAAGGGTTGAAAGAGGGGACATAATGGACAGACTGGGAAAAGCGTTGGAGAGAATGGTAGATGCTTACAGCAGACAGGGCGTGTGCGAGGTGTGCGGAGGAAAACTGATATTTCAGGGCTGCGGCGAGTATGTGTGTGAAAAGTGCGGAGATCTGACATATGATGATTACGGCAAGGTGCGCAGATATGTGGAAACGCACGCAAACGCATCGGTTACCGATACGGCGGAGGCTACGGGCGTCAGCCAGGATGCCATCCGTATGATGATACGGGAGCGCAAGATCAGAATTGGATTTTAATATATTTTATTTATGACAGATATAAGGCACGGCGCATAAGACGTTCGGCAAGTATCATTAGCTGCATCTGTAAAAGCAGCTTTCATGGAGGAGACGGTTTCAGCCGTCTCTTTTTTGGTCTGTACTGCCAGTCGTATTTCTGGTAGAATGGCGTATATAGAAGGAGCGTGGGTTCGGCTGCGGCCAGAATACAGCGAAGATAAAGAATACAGAAAATACGGAGAATAATATTCGGATGAACGGCGGGATAAAGAAAAGATGCGCCATGACAGCCGCCCTGCTTGCGGCGGCCGGGTGCATTATTTTGGCAGTATATTTTTCTGAAAAAGAAGATGCGGCTGTCCTTAGAGACGAAAAATCGCCTTTTTTTGTCAGTCATTTAAAGACGTGCTATCTGGAGAATCCAATAGGAATAGATGAGGAGACGCCGGTGTTTAGCTGGCGCATGGAAGGAGCGGAAAGGGGAATATGTCAGAGCGCTTACCGGATCGTTATCGCCAAAACCGGACAGGAGCTTGCACAGGGGCAGTTTTTTTGGGACAGCGGCAGAGTAAGCGGCTCGGAATCGGTCGATATTGCTTATAGCGGCGATAAAAATCTTACGCCCAAAACCAGATACTATTGGCAGGTAACGGTCTGGGATGAAAATGACCGGTCTTCCGTATCTGTGGAGACAGCCTATTTTGAAACGGGGCTTATGGGAGAAGGAATGCAGGATGCCGCATGGATCACTGTGCCGGAGGCGGAGCACGAAACGGCAACCGACACGGAACCGGACTATACCATAAACTATGATATGACTGTTACAGGTGCGGAGGCAAGTTTTGTGTTCGGCGCCCGGGAAGGCAGATACGGGGATATGTATTTATGCCGCATCCATAATGATGAGGAGCACGCCGCATTTGCGTTTCTGACAATGAGCGGTGGCAGGATCCTCTCTTCTGATGACCGGGAGGAGACGGACATTACGGGTTGCAAGCGCGATGGCGATGATACATTTGCGGTGCAGCTGCAGGTCAGACATGGTCGCATGACGGTCGCGGTAAACGGAACCGGGGTGGGGACCTTTGAGATCGGGAATGTGCCGGTGGCGGCCGTTGGTTATTATATGAGCAGAGGCAGCAGCTACGCTTACCTTGACAATCTGTTGGTGACGGACCGCACCGGCGGCATTCTGTATCAGGATGATTTTGAGGATGATGATACGGTGTTTTCGCCTTATTATGTGCCGGTGGAAAACGGGTGTCTCAAGATCGGAAGCGGTCTTATGCTGACTGCGTATCCTGATTATATGGGAGATGCAGCACCGCTTTTTTACAGGGAATTTGCATTGGAGGATAAGGCGGTTGAAAGCGCCAGAGTCTATATGACGGCTCTTGGCAGTTTTGAACTGATCTGCAACGGGCAGAAGGCTTCGGAGGATTATTTTGCACCCGGAAAAGAGGGGTATCGCGGCGAACTTACCTATATGACATATGATGTGACGCCGTTTCTTAAGAGCGGAGCCGATAACGCGCTGGGCGTCACGCTGCTGCATGGCTGGCATGGGAGAGCGGCAGGATATCCGGAGATAGGAACAGTACAAAATGATCAAACTGCACTGATGGGTATGCTGGAGGTTCATTACCGGGACGGCAGTGTGGAAACGATCGTGACGGATGAAGACTTTTGGTGTACGGCGCGTAGTCCGGTTCTTGAGGACGATATTTACCACGGTGAATTTTATGACGCCACGCTGGAGCAGGACCGCTTCGGCATGCCGGGACTTTCTCTGGAAAACTGGGTCCATGCGGAAACAGGCAAGGTTGAGGAGCAGTATTTAACATTGCCGCTTAAGGGCAAGGAGAACGAACCTATTCAATGTGTGGAGGAATTAACTCCGGTATCTGTTTCCGAACCGGAGAAGAATGTGTATGTATATGATTTTGGTCAGAATTTTGCGGGCACTGTGAGGATAAAGGTCCGGGGAGAGCGGGGACAGGTCCTGACCTTACGGTACGGCGAGACGCTGAACACGGATTCGATGTGCAATAAGGATGATCTGACGGGAACCGTCTGGACAGAGAATCTGCTGACTGCGGAAGCTACGGATTATTATGTGATGAAAGGCGATGCGGAGGGTGAATATTTTGAGCCTTCTTATACTTATCACGGATTTCGGTATTTGCAGATCACAGGCCTGGATGAACCTGTGGTGCCGGAAGATATAACCGGGATCGTGCTTTCCTCCGACCTGGAGCAGACGGGCAGTTTCGAGTGCTCCAATGAACTGCTGAACGGGTATTTTCAAAATACGGTGTGGAGCCAGAGAAGCAATTTTATAGATAACCCTACGGACTGCGCCCAGCGCGACGAACGTCACGGATGGGCCGGCGATGCGCAGATCATCTCGCTGGCAGCGTCCTATAATATGAATACTTATGCTTTTTACAGAAAATATTTGGAGGAACTGAGAGCCTTACAAACACCGGAGGGAGCCTTTACGGATATCGCGCCCGCCAATTTGGGAGGTATAGGAAATAACTGCTGGGGAGATGCGGCGGTAGTCATTACGTGGAATCTGTATACGCAATACGGCAGCAGGAATATTATCACAGAGAATTATGAAGCATTGTGCAGGTGGATGGATTACCTGGTGAAGACCAGCGACGGTTTTATCCGTTATCATGAAAGCTACGGTGATCATCTTTCCTTTGAGGATACGCCGGCGGAGCTGTCCGATACGGCGTGGTGCGCTCACAGCGCCGATCTGCTTTCACGGATGGCGGCGGTGCTTGGCAGGACGGAGGACGAACAGCGCTACAGGCAGATATATGAGAATTATAAAACCGCGTGGCAGAACGCTTTTGTGACGGGGCAGGGAATAACCGTCTGCGATACACAGACATCCTATGCGCTGGGACTTGCATTTGATCTTTTTACGGAGGATACGAAAGCTGCAGCGGCAGAGAGGCTTGATCTGCTGGCACAGTACAGCGATTATCATATCAAAACCGGTTATTCAGGGATCGCCTGTATATTGCCCGCACTCGACGACGCCGGACTGACGGGGACAGCTTATGCGTATCTGCTTCAGGAGAGCGGGCCGTCTCTTCTGGCTCTGGTCAGACAGGGCGCTACGACCAATTATGAGAGTTTGAATGTATACAGGGAAAATGAAGACGGTACATACAGCATAGCCGGTTCCATGAACCACAATGCATACGGCGCTCCCGTAAGCTGGATCTATACGGGCATACTGGGGATCAGGAGTGATGAGAACGATCCCGCTTATCATCATATTCTGCTCTGCCCGGAGCCTGATGCCGCCCTTACATATGCTGCGGGCAGATATGAGAGCGTTTACGGCAATATCAAAGTGGAATGGCAACAGGAGAATAACGGCTATTCTTTTGCAGTGAGCATTCCCGCCAATACGACGGCCGAGCTGGAGCTTCCCATACCGGAGGAGGGAGCGGTATATCAGGAGAGCGGCAGGGCCGTGCAGGATGCGGAAGGCGTGGAATATCTCGGTGTCGATCAGGCGCGGGGCAAAATGAAGTACCGGATCGTTTCGGGCGATTATTTTTTTGCACCCCAGTAACCGTAAAGAGAAAAATATGGTAAAATATTTATAAAAAGAAATTCAGGAAAAGAGGTTGCGCATGGCATTTGCACATTTACACGTCCACACGGAGTACAGTCTTTTGGACGGTTCCAATAAAATAAAAGAGTATGTTAAGCGCGTCAAGGAACTTGGCATGAACAGCGCCGCCATCACGGACCACGGCGTTATGTACGGCGTCATTGACTTCTACAAGGAGGCAACGGCTGCGGGGATCAATCCCATTATAGGATGCGAAGTCTATGTGGCGCCCGGCTCCCGTTTCGACAGGGAGTTGACGGGCGGGGAGGACAGGTATTATCACCTTGTGCTTCTTGCGGAGAACAATACGGGCTACGCCAACCTCATGAAGATCGTCAGCTGCGGATTTACGGAGGGATATTATTACAGACCCCGCGTGGACATGGAAGTGCTGACGCAGTATCACGAGGGTATCATCGCGCTGTCCGCCTGTCTGGCGGGCGAGGTCCAGCGCTATATTCAGAAAGGGCTTGTGGATGAGGCGAAGAAGGTAGCCAAGAAATATGAGAACTGCTTCGGCAAGGGTAATTTTTTCCTGGAGCTGCAGGATCACGGCATACCGGAGCAGCAGATGGTAAACGCAACGCTTCTTAATATGAGTAAGGAGCTGGACATTCCGCTTGTGGTGACCAATGACGTACATTACACATACGCGGAAGACGCGCAGCCCCACGACATACTGCTCTGTCTGCAGACCGGCAAAAAACTGGCGGACGAGGATCGTATGCGCTATGAGGGCGGTCAGTACTATGTGAAGAGCGAAGAGGAGATGAAGGGACTGTTTCCCTACGCGTGGGAGGCAGTGGAGAACACACAGCGCATTGCGGACAGATGTCATGTGGAGATAGAGTTCGGTAAATATAAAGTGCCGCACTATGAAGTGCCTGAGGGATATGATTCGTGGACTTATTTGAACAAGCTGTGTCAGGATGGCATGGCGCAGAGATATCCCGAAGACGACGGCACACTGCAGAAGAGGCTGAACCATGAACTGGAGATTATCCGGAACATGGGATTTGTAGACTATTTTTTGATCGTGTGGGATTATATCAATTACTGCCGCGAAAACGATATTGCTGTGGGTCCGGGACGTGGGTCTGCGGCAGGAAGCATTGTCTCCTATTGCCTTAAGATCACCAATATCGATCCCATCAAATACAACCTTTTGTTTGAGCGCTTTCTCAATCCGGAGCGTGTTTCCATGCCGGATATCGATGTGGATTTCTGCTTTGAGAGAAGGCAGGAAGTGATCGATTACGTCAATCACAAGTACGGCAGCGACCGGGTCGTACAGATCGTGACTTTCGGTACGCTGGCGGCCAAGGGTGTGATTCGGGATGTGGGGCGCGTGATGGATCTGCCTTATTCCTATGTGGACTCCATCGCAAAGATGATTCCCAACGAGTTAAATATTACCATCGACAGAGCGCTTGAGATGAATCCGGAGCTGCGCAAAATGTATCAGGAAGATGAGCAGATGCGGACGCTCATTGACATGAGCAAGCGTCTGGAAGGTCTTCCGAGACATACGTCCATGCATGCGGCGGGCGTGGTCATCTGTCCCGACGCGGCGGATAAGTTCGTGCCGCTGTCCAGAGGATCTGACGGTTCCATTACCACACAGTTTACAATGACCACGATCGAGGAGCTGGGACTTCTTAAGATGGATTTTCTGGGGCTTCGCACGCTTACCGTCATTCAGAATGCGGCGCGCCTGGTGGAGCGTACCAGAGGGATCCACGTGGATATCGATTCCCTGCCGTTTGACGATCCGGCCGTCTTCGCCTCGCTCGGGAGCGGTAAAACGGACGGTGTGTTTCAGCTTGAGAGCGGCGGTATGAAGAGCTTCATGAAGGAATTAAAGCCGCAGAATTTTGAGGATATCATAGCGGGGATCTCGTTGTACCGTCCGGGACCGATGGATTTTATTCCCCAGTATATCAGAGGTAAGAACGATGCGGCGTCGGTTGATTATGCATGTCCGCAGCTGGAGCCTATTCTGGCGCCGACTTACGGATGTATTGTCTATCAGGAGCAGGTTATGCAGATCGTGCAGGAGCTGGGCGGTTACACGATGGGACGAAGCGATCTGGTAAGGCGCGCCATGAGTAAGAAGAAACAGTACGTGATGGAGCAGGAGCGCAGGAACTTTATCTACGGCAATCCGGACGAGGGGGTTCCCGGCTGTGTGTCAAAAGGGATCAGCGCGGACGTTGCAAGTCATATTTATGACACGATGATGGATTTTGCAAAATATGCCTTTAACAAGTCCCATGCGGCATGTTATGCGGTGGTGGCGTACCAGACGGCGTACTTGAAATATTATTATCCGGTAGAGTTTATGGCGGCGCTTATGACGTCGGTCATCGATAATCCGCATAAGGTATCGGAGTATATTATGACATGTAGGAGTATGGGAATAGAAATTCTGCCGCCTGACATTAACGAAGGCGAAAGCGGCTTTTCCGTATCCGGCAATCAGATCAGATATGCGCTGACGGCAATCAAGAGCGTGGGCAGACCCGTTATCGAAGATGTGGTAAATGAGCGTAACGCCAGAGGCCCGTATACGAACCTGCAGGATTTTATCACCCGCATGTCGGATAAAGAGATCAATAAACGGGCTGTCGAGCATTTTATCAAGGCGGGAGCTATGGACAGTCTGGGCGGTACGCGGAAACAGTTTATGAGCGTGTATACCCGGATCATGGACACGGTGCAGCATGATAAGAAGAACAATATGGCGGGCCAGCTTTCCCTTTTCGACATCGTGTCCGGGGAACAGAAAGAAGATTTTGACATCAGACTTCCCGATGTGGGCGAGTATTCCAAGGAAATGAAGCTGGCTTTTGAAAAGGAAGTGCTGGGGATCTATATCAGCGGACATCCGCTGGAAGAATATCAGGAAATGTGGCGCAGGAATATCACCAATACGACTGCGGATTTTGCGCTTGACGAAGAGACGGGCAAAACGGTTGTTGCCGATGGAAAAACTGCGACGGTAGGCGGCATGGTGGTCGATAAGAAGATCAAATATACCAAGAATGAAAAAGTGATGGCTTTTCTGCAGATCGAGGATCTGGTCGGAACCGTTGAGGTGATCGTTTTTCCTTCACAGTATGAGCGGTATGGCAGCCAGGTGGCGGAAGACAGCAAGGTTTTTGTCAAGGGACGCGTCACGGTGGAGGAGGAGAAGGACGGCAAACTGATCTGCGAGCAGATCACGCCGTTTGAAGATATACCGAGAAAACTGTGGATCAAGTTTGCCACGAAAGAGGCGTATGAGAGTCATAAAGAAGAACTGGACGATGCGCTGCGGTTCTCGGAGGGTAAAGACAGCGTGATCATCTATGTGGAGAATCCGAAATCAAAGCGTACGCTGCCCGCCAACCGGAACGTGTGCGCGGACGAAAAACTGGTCGAGGATCTTTCAAGACTGTACGGAGCAGATAACATCAGGGTAGTCTAATTCGTGAAAAAATATTGAAATGCGTATCTGATTAGAGTAGAATACAGATAGAAAACAGCACAGAAGGGGATGAAGGCTGATATGGCAAAACAGATCAAAACGATAGGCGTTCTGACAAGCGGCGGCGATGCCCCCGGCATGAATGCAGCTATCCGTGCGGTTGTCAGGAAAGCGTTAGCAAACGGCGTAACCGTTAAGGGAATCAAGAAAGGCTATCGGGGCCTTTTGAATGAAGAGATCATAGATATGCAGAGATGGTCGGTGTCCGATACGATCCAGCAGGGCGGAACGATCCTAGGTACTGCCAGATGCCCGGAGTTTAAGACAGAAGAAGGACAGAAGAAGGGCGCAGATGTATGCCGTAAACATGGGATCGACGGTCTGATCGTCATAGGTGGCGACGGCTCGTACCGCGGCGCACAGGCGCTCGCCAGACACGGCATCAATACCATAGGAATTCCCGGAACGATCGATCTCGATATCGCATGTACGGAATATACCATAGGGTTTGATACGGCGGTCAATACCGCGATGCAGGCAATAGATAAGATCAGGGATACTTCCTCATCCCATGAACGGTGCAGTATCATTGAAGTAATGGGAAGGAATGCAGGCTATATTGCGCTTTGGTGCGGTATTGCCAACGGCGCCGAAGATATTCTTCTCCCCGAAAAATACGATTATAATGAGCAGGAGATCATCAATAATATCATTGCCAGCAGAAAACGCGGCAAGACCCATCATATCATCATCAATGCCGAGGGGATCGGGCATTCGACTTCTATGGCAAGGCGTATTGAGGCGGCTACCGGCATGGAGACGAGGGCAACCATCTTAGGTTATATGCAGCGAGGCGGTTCACCGACCTGTAAAGACCGCTATTACGCTTCCGTTATGGGGGCATATGCGGCGGATATCATGTGTGAAGGCAAATCTAACAGGGTGGTTGGCTATCAGCATGGAGAGTTCCTTGATTTCGATATTGAGGAGGCTCTTAACATGCAGAAAGGCATTAACGAATACGAGTATGAGGTGGCGAGGATACTCGCACTTTGATTGGAGAGGCTGTGATAATTCCCCGCAAATGACTGCTTGCGGGGAATTATTTGCGTCCCGGATACCTGCAGGCTTACCGGTCGAACGGCATACGGGCGCATTGTCATTCATAATGTACAGGGAAGAGACGCATGATAACAGGCTACAACAACAGAACTGTCAGGAAAGTCATACAACTGAATCAGAAGGCAAAGGCGCGCAACACACAGGATCTCTTTGTGGCGGAGGGCGTTAAGATGTTTCTGGAAGCGCCCGAGGAGCGGATAAGCGGGATATATATAGCAGAGAGAGCGCAGGCTGCGCTGCAAAATATGTATCAGGACAAGCTTGGTAGACTGCCTGTAGAGATTGTGGCGGATGATGTGTTCGACAGAATGTGCGATACGAAGACTCCCCAGGGAATCCTGTGCCTTATCCGGCAGTTTCACTATCGGTTGGAGGATCTTCTCGCGGCTGCGGACAGGAATGACGGAGCGATGTTTATGATGCTGGAGGATCTGCAGGACCCGGGCAATTTGGGAACGATTTTCCGCGCAGGTGAGGGCGCGGGAGTTACCGGTATTATCATGAGCGGTCGGACCGTGGATATTTATAACCCTAAGACGATACGTTCCACGATGGGTTCCGTTTACAGGATCCCCTTTATCTATACGGACGATCTGTGCGGGACGGCGGATATTCTGAGAAAACATAATATAAATGTCTATGCGGCGCATCTGGAGGGTAAAGACGATTACGATGCATGCGACTACCGCTGCGGGACAGCTTTTATGATTGGAAACGAGGCAAACGGCCTGAAGGAAGAAACGGCCTGTCACGCGGACAAACGAATCAGGATCCCGATGGAAGGAAAAGTGGAATCCCTGAATGCGGCAGTGGCGTCCTCTATCCTCATGTATGAGGCGTACAGGCAGCAAAGAAGAAATGGAGGAACGATATGAAAACAGGTTTTATCGGACTGGGAAATATGGCGAAGGCGATGATCGGCGGTATGCTGGGAAATCAGATCGTTGCGCCTGCGGACATCATTGGAAACGCTAAGAGCAGGGCGACGAAGGAAGCGGTACGCTCCGCCTACGGAATAGAGATAATGGACTCGAACGCGGCGGTCGCAGAGGCGTCCGATGTGCTGGTGCTTGCCGTCAAGCCCCAGTACATGCAGGAGGTTATTGAAGAAATACGTGATCATGTGCCGTCTGATACACTGATCATCAGCATTGCGGCGGGCAAGACGATCAAGTGGATCGAGAACGCTTTTGCCAAAACGATCAAGCTGGTTCGATGCATGCCGAATACACCCGCGTTAGTGGGAGAAGGATGTACGGGAGTCTGCGTCAATGACAGGGTCAGTCAGGAAGAAATATACTACAGTCTCAAGCTGATGGAGAGCTTCGGCAAGGCGCATCTTGTACCGGAGCATCTCATGAACGCGGTCGGCGCCGTAAGCGGCAGTTCCCCGGCATATGTGTTCATGTTTATTGAAGCGATGGCGGATGCGGCGGTCGCGGCGGGGATGCCCAGAAAACAGGCATATGAATTTGCCGCCCAGGCCGTATACGGCTCGGCAAAGCTGGTGCTGGAAAGCGGCGACCATCCCGCTTATCTGAAAGATATGGTGTGCTCTCCCGGCGGTACGACCATACAGGGAGTCCGTGTGCTGGAAGAAAGAGGGATGCGCGGCGCAGTCATGGACGCGCTCTTAGCGACTGTGGAGCAGTCGGACAAACTGTAAAAACAGTTAAAATGTGGGCATAAAAATGGGACAGGCTGCATAAACTTGACAAAGAATAGGTGTTTTGCTAAAATTATCCAAACTTAGATTTAACAATTTTGTAATATTTATATTATGAAGTGGGTTAAAAATATGATCGGAGATAAAGACGGAGGGTTTGTCTATGCTTAAAAGCAGAGGCACAGCTGTATTGGTTGCAAGCCTGATTCTTTGTCTGGTCTTATCGGGGATATTTTGCCTGGACGCAGAGGCGGTCGAACCAAAGGAGAGTACGGTCTCTTTTAGCGCCGGCATTGCGCAGATCATTGATCCGTCGGCGGGGAATAGCGGCGCAGAGGCGGTTGCCGAGCTGACTAAATCGATGAACCGGTCACACGAACAGTCGGAGGAGGAGTCCGATCTTGTGATGGTCAATGTGCAGCAAGCCATGAATGTCAGGGCGGAGGCAAGCGAAGATTCCGATAAGGTCGGGGTGTTGTACAAGGACTGCGGCGGAAGAATATTGGAACGTAAGGACGGTTGGACCAGATTAAAGAGCGGGGATCTGATCGGATGGGCAAGCGATGCGTATCTACTTTTCGGCGATGAGGCGGAAGCGATGGCTAACGATGTCGGAAACCTGATCGTCACGATACAAACGGAGACGCTTCGCGTGCGCAGCGCACCGGGCAGGGATGCCGATGTGATCGGACTTCTGACGGCCGACGACGAGCTTGACATCATTGAGTTTGTTGACGACGACTGGATCAGCGTTGATTATAAGGATGAGACGGGCTATGTCTCCACAGAATTTGTGGATGTAGATTTTCACATTGATGCGGGTGAGACGCTGGCAGCCATCAGACAGAGAGAAGAGGAAGAACGCCGGGCGAAGCTGACTGCCAACCAGGGCGCAGTCATTGTCGGCGGCGATGATTTAAGGCTTCTTGCGGCCCTGATCCACTGTGAAGCGGGCAGTGAGACGTACAACGGTAAACTGGCGGTTGGCGCGGTTGTTATGAACCGTGTCAGAAGCGGCGCTTATCCGAATACGATCTCCGGCGTTATCTTTGCATCAGGACAGTTCACGCCTGCATTGAACGGTAAGGTGGCGCGGGTATATACGAGCGGTAATTTCGCGGCAGGATGCTACGAGGCGGCACAGGCGGCCATTAACGGCGAGACGAATGTGGGCGATGCGACCCACTTCAGACGGGCGGGAAATCATGACGGTATCCTGATCGACAATCAGGTGTTCTGGTAATAATTTCACTTGTCAGCCGTGGCGCGATATAGTAAAATATAATATAGCTTTTATGTAGCTGTGGAACGACATGTGAAGCAGCTACATATATGTTATATGTATATCCTGTGCAGAGTCATATTCTGTGTGCCGTGCGCACAGACTTAAATGACCGGAAAAGGAGTGAGGATTTATGACCGGTATAAACATGACTGTGTTTTGGCTGGTTGCTCTTGTCACGTTAGTAGTTATAGAACTTCTCACTATGGGACTTACAACGGTCTGGTTTGCAGGCGGAGCTCTCGTGGCAACAGTCGCATCGCTTTTTGATGCGCCTCCTGTTCTGCAGATCATTATTTTTCTTGTGGTGTCTGTTTTGCTGTTGTTTTTTACGAGACCGCTGGCTGTCAAATATTTTAACAAGGACAGAGTCAGGACCAATGCGGAGAGTCTGGTGGGCCGTCAGGCGATCGTGATCAGTGAGATCGACAATCTGCAGGGGATCGGACAGGTCAATGTGGGCGGCATGGAGTGGTCGGCGAGAACGAAAACAGACGGTGTGACGCTGCCGGTCGGTACAGTCACTACCGTGCTTGCGATCAACGGCGTCAAGCTGGTTGTGGAAGAAAGAAAAGAGGTATAAAAATGGGTGGAATTATTGCATTGGTTGTTGTTTTGATTTTGATCGTGATCATAGCGCTGTCCTGCATTAAGATCGTTCCGCAGGCGCATGCCTATGTTGTGGAGAGACTGGGGGCATATCAGCAGACGTGGTCCGTGGGACTCCACATCAAGGTGCCTTTTATTGATAAGGTGGCAAAAAGGGTGATCCTAAAAGAGCAGGTCGTGGATTTTGCACCGCAGCCGGTTATCACCAAAGATAACGTAACTATGAGGATCGACACAGTCGTATTCTTCCAGATCACGGATCCCAAGCTGTTTGCGTACGGTGTGGAGAATCCGATCATGGCGATCGAGAACCTGACGGCTACAACGCTTCGTAACATTATCGGCGAGATGGAGCTTGACCAGACGCTCACTTCCAGAGAGGTCATCAATACCAAGATGAGAGCGTCCCTGGATATCGCAACGGACCCCTGGGGTATTAAAGTAAACCGTGTAGAGCTTAAGAATATTATTCCTCCGGCAGCCATTCAGGACGCTATGGAGAAACAGATGAAAGCGGAACGTGAGAGACGTGAAGCGATCCTCCGTGCAGAAGGTGAGAAGAAGTCCACCGTTCTGGTAGCGGAAGGTAACAAAGAGTCCGCGATCCTTGAGGCGGAGGCTGAGAAGCAGTCCGCGATCCTTCGTGCGGAAGCGCAGAAAGAGAAGATGATCCGTGAGGCGGAAGGTGAGGCGGAAGCGATTCTCAAAGTTCAACAGGCTACAGCGGACGGTATCAGAATGATCCGCGAGGCGGGGGCAGATGAAGCGGTGCTTAGGATCAAGAGCCTTGAGGCATTTGAAAAAGCCGCCGACGGTCAGGCAACTAAGATCATTATTCCATCGGAGATTCAGGGAGTGGCAGGGCTTGCGGCTTCTCTGAAAGAAGTGTGGAAATAGACAGTTTTGACAGTTGTGGGGCGGTTCTGCGGAGCCGTCCCTTTTAGTGATTTACGGTACTGGCATTAGAGAATTGGTTTTATATGGACAGGAGGTAGTGTGAACGGTCACACATAACGGATATGGACTTAACGGGACGTCATTTTTTAAAGCTTCTGGATTTTACGCCGGAAGAGATCACATACATGCTGGATGTGGCAGCGGATTTGAAGGAGAAGAAAAAGAAAGGGATTCCTACGGATATCCACCGTGGGAAAAATGTGGCGCTGATCTTTGAAAAAACGAGTACGAGGACCCGCTGTTCGTTTGAAGTGGCGGCGCATGATCTGGGTATGGGGACAACCTATCTGGATCCGGCCGGGTCGCAGATCGGCAAGAAAGAGAGCATAGCGGATACGGCGCGGGTGCTGGGGCGCATGTTTGAGGGAATCGAATACCGCGGCTTCGGCCAGGAGATCGTGGACGAGCTGGCAAAGTATGCGGGTGTGCCTGTTTGGAACGGCCTGACCAATGAGTTTCATCCCACACAGATGCTGGCGGATCTGCTGACGATCAGAGAGCGTTTCGGATACCTTAAGGGTATTAAACTCACCTATATGGGGGACGCCCGTTACAACATGGGCAATTCGCTTATGGTGGCGTGCGCCAAGATGGGGATGCATTTTACGGCGTGCACAACGAAGAAATATTTTCCGGCGGAGGAACTGGTACATACCTGCAGAAAGATCGCAGCCGAAAACGGCGGCAGCATTACGCTGACAGAGGATGTGGCGGCAGGCGCAGGCGGCGCGGATGTGATCTATACGGATGTCTGGGTTTCTATGGGTGAACCGGAGGAGGTGTGGAACGACAGGCTGCATGACCTGATGCCCTATCAGGTGAACCGCAAAGTGATGGAGTATGCGGGGGACAAAGCCGTATTTATGCATTGCCTGCCTGCATTTCATGACTTGCGGACAGATATCGGCGCACAGATCAGTAAGAAGTATGGTATCAATGAGATGGAAGTGACGGACGAGGTGTTTGAATCTATGCAGTCCATCGTGTTTGATGAGGCGGAAAACCGTATGCACACTATCAAAGCGGTCATGGCTGTGACTTTGGGAGAATACAGGCTGTAGACGAACATGGGAGAGTACGGACCGTAAGATGAAGACCGACAGAGCGGATATTTTGTCATTATTAAGAAACAGCACAGATTATGTGTCGGGCCAGCAGCTTTGCGACAAGTTTGGCGTCACAAGGACGGCGGTATGGAAGGTGATGAATCAGCTTAAAGAGGATGGCTATCTGATCGAATCCGTTCCTCATAAGGGCTATCGCCTCCTGAAAAGTCCGGACGATATTTTGTCGGAGAGCGAGATCGCCAGCAGATTGACTACCGAATGGGCGGGGGAAAAAATCTGTTATTATGATGTCACGGGCTCCACTAATAACGATGCAAAGCGCCTTGGAGAAGAAGGGACGCCCCACGGGACCGTTGTGGTGGCAGACGTTCAGAATGCGGGTAAAGGTCGCAGAGGCAGAGGATGGCAGACGCTGCCGGGGACTGCGCTTGCCTTTACATTGCTGCTCCGTCCGGTATTTGCAGCGGATAAAGCCTCCATGATCACGCTTGTGATGGCGCTCAGCGTGGCGCAGGCGGTTGAAAAGATGGCGGGAGTAGCAGCGACGATCAAATGGCCCAATGATATTGTGGTGAGCGGCAGGAAAATATGCGGGATGCTGACAGAAATGACGATGACGCCGGAAATGGACGAGATACAGTATATCGTTATCGGGGCGGGTATCAACGTCAATAACGCAAGCCCGGAGGAGTTTGCTGAAGACATACGGGATAAGGCGACTTCTCTCAGGATAGAGACCGGGCGGCTGTTCAATCGGGCAGAGCTTTTGAATGAAATTTTAAACCGGTTTGAAGCAAACTACGAAATTTTTCTTAAGACGCTTGATCTGTCCGGGATTAAGGAGGATTACCAGAAGCGCCTGCAGGGAGTTGGCGGAGAGGTCAGGGTGTTGGACCCGGCAGGAGAGTATACGGGTGTGTCGCAGGGAATCGATGACAGCGGCGAACTGATTGTGATAAAGGAAAACGGAGAGACAGTCCGGGTGTATGCTGGTGAAGTGTCGGTGCGCGGACTGTATGGGTATGTGTGATGGAGAACGGGACAGGCAGTAATGATAAAAGAATAGTGCTGTGCGGCGCCAATGCCTATGAGCAGAAATATTATTTCAACGAGAAATTTGCGGCGATACCGGAATCGATCAAGGAGGAGCTTCACATCATCTGCGTGCTTTTTACGGAAGAAGTGGGCGGAATATTTACGATCGTCTTTGAAGAGGACGGGAGCGTTTCGTTTGAGACGAATGCCGGAGAGGACGATCTGCTCTATGATGAGATCGGCAGCGGGCTTCTGGTCGGTGAGATACGCAGAAACAGACAGGAGCTGCTGGAGTCCCTGCAGTTGTATTACAGAGTGTTTATTCTGCACGATAAGTCGGTGCTTGAAGAAATTTAAAGGAGGTACTCTGATGCGTTACGATTATAAGACAGAAGTGGTTTGTGCACAGGTGATCAGTTTTGATATCAATGACGATGTGATCACCAATATCAGCTTTATGGGCGGCTGCAACGGCAATCTGAAAGCGATCGCCAAGCTGGTGGACGGCTGGACGGTTCAGAAGATCGAGGAATATCTGCGGGGCAATATCTGCGGACGTAAGCCTACATCCTGTGCCGATCAGCTTGCAATCGCCGTAAGGAAAGCATATGACGAGCTGCATGCAGCATAAGGAGGCGTGAGAAGCTTGGCGGGAAGCAGAGAAGGAACAGCGAAACCGTAAGATAGAAATAAAAATAGAAATAAAGAATAAGCTGTAAAAATACGAACGGAGTAAAACGGATGAGAGAATTGCTGCATCCCCTTATGATCGGGGACGTGACGCTCAACAACAATATCATATTAGCTCCCATGGCAGGCGTAACAGACCTGCCTTTTCGTTTGCTGTGCAGTGAACAGGGCGCGGGAATGTGCGGAATGGAGATGGTGAGCGCCAAGGCGATCCTGTATAACAATAAAAATACAGAAGCCTTGCTGGAGATCCACCCCGGTGAAGGGCGGGTATCGCTGCAGTTATTCGGGTCTGATCCGAAGATATTAAGCGAGATGGCCAAACGTATTGAGGATAAACCTTTTGATATACTTGATATCAATATGGGATGCCCTGTGCCGAAAGTGGTAAATAACGGAGAGGGTTCGGCGCTGATGCTGCAGCCCGGGCTGGCCGGAAAGATCATATCGGCGGTAGCCCGTGCCATTACGAAACCCGTTACGGTCAAGATCCGTAAAGGATTTGACGAAGCGCATATCAATGCCGTAGAGATAGCTAAGATCGCCGAGGACGCGGGCGCGGCCGCCGTAGCCGTACACGGCAGGACAAGGGAACAGTACTATACGGGAAAGGCTGACTGGGAGATCATAGCCCGGGTAAAAGAAAACGTGTCCATTCCCGTGATCGGAAACGGGGATATCGTGGACGGTGAAAGCGCGGCCAGGATGATTGAACAGACAGGATGCGACGGCGTTATGGTCGGCCGCGCCGCAAGAGGCAACCCGTGGCTGTTTAAGCAGATCGCAGCGTATCTTAAAGACGGTACTGTACTGCCGAAACCGACAGCCGGAGAGCGCAGGGAGATGATGCTGCGCCATGCGCGTCTGCAGCTGGAATATAAGGGTGAGTATACGGGGGTTCGTGAGATGCGCAAACATGTGGCGTGGTACACGGCGGGCATTCCCAATTCTGCAAGGCTCAGACAGAATGTAAACATGGTGGAAAGCTTTGAAGAGCTGGAGGCCATGATACAAAATATGTGAACATATCTCCCAGTCCGTGCCGGTCATACGCGCTGCATCATATTTTCCGCATGGCCTGTATACTATATGCATATATTAATCTATGGAGCAGCAGACGATTATTTATTTTTATCCGGTATCGGAGAAAAACGGCTTGCCGGGAAATCTGAATGCAGTCAAGGGATTTTGGTCGCGGAGCGTTTCGCTTGATGTGCGCACGCTGGGAGACGTCGGAGATGAATTTAGTGTGGCGGGGTGTGCTGTCCCGCCTTATTACCGCCGTAACAGACCGTGGAAGCCGCAGACGCTGTCGGAGACGATGGAGAAGGCGGTGCGCTGCGCGGACGGGCTGGCGGATGTGATCGTACATCCGCAGGTCGTATCCATGCTGGCGGCGGCTTATAGTGAGCGTTGGCAGCCGCGGAGCAGCACCGTACAGCTGTTATTAAAGCAGCTGATGGAGCAATATGCGTCCGATGCGGTCATAGATTGCGGTGAAGCGGTAGTGATGCTGGGAGAGCCGGCCGATGTGCAGCGGCAGATGGATATGACAAGAGAGCTACTGCAGCCCTATTTGACCAGAATAAATAAGTTGATCATTTTCTATGAAGATATTGCGCAGATAGATATCTGGGCGGCACTGGAAGACTATCTGAACGATTATTATTACGGTTACGGACTTGTACCGCAGCTTGAGGCGTACGCCGATACGGAAAATGGGAAAAGATGCAGAAAACACAGGTGCAGAGGCGCGATCATAGACTATTGTGCACAGTACAGATATCCTAAGATCATGCCGGACGACAGAGCGGTTTATGTGGATGCGGTGTCGGCAGGGGATAAGGCCCGGCTGCTTGGTCGGAAGACGCCCAATATTCCATACGTTTCACCGTTGAAATATCTTGACACTATGGTGAAAAATAGTTATGATAGATTAGTTAATTAACGTGGAAAGGGAGAATCATTACCATGCATGAGAAAAAAAATATATTAACGTATGAGGGCTTGAGAAAATATGAAGATGAACTGCACGACCTGAAAGTTGTGAAACGTAAGGAAGTAGCGCAGAAGATCAAGGAGGCGCGCGAGCAGGGCGACTTGTCCGAGAACGCCGAATACGATGCGGCAAAAGACGAACAGCGCGACATCGAGGCAAGAATTGAGGAACTCGAAAAAATCCTCAAAAATGCGGAAGTAGTCGTAGAAGACGAAGTAGATCTGGATAAGATCAACGTCGGCTGCCAGGTCAGAATTCTTGATCTTGAGCTTAAGGAAGAATTAGAGTATAAGATCGTAGGGTCTACTGAGGCAAACAGCCTGAAGGGAAAGATATCTAATGAATCTCCCGTGGGGAAGGCTCTGATCGGCGCTAAGGTAGACGACGTCGTAGATGTGGAGACACAGGCGGGCGTTATTCAGTATAAGGTACTGGAAATTCAGAGATCGAATTAATGGGAAAGGTGTAGGTAATGGCATGGCAGAAGTACAGAATCAGGAAAATGGGCAGCAGGCGCAGGACATTAACCAGCTTCTGAAGGTAAGACGCGAAAAGCTTGCCGCTTTGCAGGAAGCAGGGAAAGACCCTTTTCAGATCACCAAGTATAACGTGACACATCACAGTCAGGAGATCAAAGACCGTTACGGTGAGCTGGAAGGCAAAAGCGTTTCCGTTGCGGGGCGTATCATGTCAAAGCGCATTATGGGCAAGGCATCCTTCTGCAATGTTCAGGATTTGCAGGGAAATATTCAGTCCTATGTGGCGAGAGACAGTATCGGCGAAGAATCCTACGCGGATTTCAAGAAATATGACGTAGGGGATATCGTAGGCATCGAAGGAGAAGTCTTTACAACGAAGACGGGCGAGATATCCATTCATGCGTCGAAAGTGACACTCTTGTCAAAAAGCCTTCAGATCCTACCTGAAAAATACCACGGCCTGGTGAATACTGACATTCGTTACCGTCAGAGATACACCGACCTTATCATGAACGAAGAAGTGAAGAAGACTTTCGTGATGCGCTCTAAGATCATCAGCTCCATCAGACGCTATCTGGACGGACAAGGCTTTCTGGAGGTAGAGACGCCTATACTTGTATCCAATGCGGGCGGTGCGGCGGCAAGACCTTTTGAGACCCATTACAATGCGCTGGATGAAGACGTAAAGCTTCGTATATCACTGGAGCTGTACTTAAAAAGACTGATCGTGGGCGGGATGGAAAGAGTTTACGAGATCGGGCGCGTGTTCAGAAACGAAGGTCTGGACGCGAGGCATAACCCGGAATTTACCCTGATGGAGCTCTATCAGGCATATACCGATTATAATGGCATGATGGAACTGACGGAAAATATGTTCCGGTATGTGGCGCAGGAAGTATGCGGAACGACTACCGTTCCGTATGGCGATGTGATGATCGATCTCGGCAGTCCCTTTGCGAGAATGACGATGACGGAAGCCGTAAAGAAATATGCGGGCGTGGATTTTGACACAGTGAAAGATACCGAAGAGGCAAAAAAACTGGCGGACGAAAGAGAGATCCATTATGAGGAACGTCATAAGAAGGGCGATATCCTGAATCTTTTCTTTGAAGAATATGTAGAGGAACATCTGGTGCAGCCTACCTTTATCATGGATCACCCGATCGAGATCTCGCCTCTCACGAAGAAAAAACCGGACAAGCCGGAGTGCGTGGAACGTTTTGAACTGTTTATCACAGGGCGCGAAATGTGCAACGCTTATTCTGAGCTGAACGATCCGATCGATCAGAGGGAGCGTTTCAAGGCGCAGGAGGAGGCGCTTGCCGCGGGCGATGAGGAAGCCAACACAACGGACGAGGATTTTATGAACGCACTGGAGATCGGTATGCCTCCGACGGGCGGTATCGGGTACGGCATTGACAGGCTGGTGATGCTGCTTACGAACTCGCCGGCGATCCGGGATGTGCTGCTGTTTCCGACAATGCGTCAACTCGATTAAAGAAAGCCAGTAAAATCAAGGGTTTCAGGGGCTTGCGCCAAGTCCACTAACAT
>CANQNN010000013.1 GCA_947625205.1 uncultured Lachnospiraceae bacterium
CGGAGCGGATCAGCTCTAAGATCAGGCTTTTTATTGTGCACTTTGATGATTTTTAAAATAATTCTTGCAATTCACCTGAAAATAAATATTTTTTCATATAAACTTTTCCACATGTTATCACGATAATAGTTTTATAGAATGCGCAATGACCCGAAGCGCATCCTGTAGACAGGCCGGACCAGCGCCGGTTTATGTTACTTCCTATTATAATATGTAAAAAAATATCAAGATACTATTGCAATTTATAAGGGTATGGTGATACAATAGACTTAACTAATTATCGGTATATATGGTCTATTGGATAGAGAATACCCACCCGGTATGCCTGCAGGCTACGGACAGCTTCAGGAGGCGTCGGGATCCGGATCATTCCGGAGCATTCACGGAGGAAAGGAGGGGAACAATGTCTAATAACAGCATTTATAATCTGACGAATGTCTATAACTTCTACATGACTACTTATGCGCCGAAGTCCAGTACGCCTTATGATTCTCATAAGAAGAGCGAGCTGCGCAGCGTATATAATTCCATTGTCAAAATGAATAAAGACGCCCCTCTGTATATTCTCGATACGAGCAAGGATTCTCAGAGATTTGCTATCAGCATGAAAGAGAATGCCAGAGAACTCCGCAACACCATTGCATCTCTGGGCGGACTGGACGAAGCGGAGCTTCTTAACAAGAAAGTGGCTTATTCCAGTAATGAGAATATTGCCCGAGCTGATTTTATCGGCACATTCAAAGAAAATGAGGAGCTTCCTTCTTATGATATAGAAGTAAACCGTCTCGCCACGCAGCAGGTCAATACCGGCAAATATCTTCCGGACGATGAACCTGTCGCTCTGGCGCCCGATACTTATTCTTTCGATATCGGCATTGACGGGCTGAACTATGAATTCCAATTCAGCATCAAGCCCGGAGAGACGAACCGGGATGTGGAGGACAGACTTGCCCGGCTGATCACGAATGCCAATATCGGCATGAAAGCGCAGGTTGTTCCCGGGGAACAGAACACCTCTTATCTGAGACTGGAATCCAACGCCACGGGATTGAAGGGAAACGATTCTTATATATACAGGATATCCGACCACAGAACAAGTAAGACGGCCGGTACGGTCGATTATTTCGGATTGGATCATGTCGCTACAATGCCCGGCAACGCTTCCTACGCCGTGAACGGCGAAGAGTACTCTTCTGCCACCAACCGATTTACGCTGGACCGCATATATGATATCGAACTGACCGGCGTAAGCAGCGAGGAGGGTGAGACAGCCTCGATCGGTTTAAAGACGGATGTGGAGTCGCTTACAGAGAATATCAACACGCTTGTCGGTGGTTTCAATTCATTCCTCCGTGCGGTTTCGGAATACACCGACAACCAGCCCAAGAGTAACCGGCTGTTCAATGAAATGAGCAGCGTTGCAAGGGTATTTGCCCACGAGCTTACTTCCGTGGGACTTAACCTGAATCTGGACGGCACGCTGGAGATAGATACTGAGACGTTGAAAAAGACTGCAATGGGTGACGATGCGGCGGATGCCTTCTCTCCCCTTAAGAGCTTTACCAACGCCGTTCTCCGCAAGTCCAATCAGGTATCGTTAAATCCGATGAACTATGTGAACAATATCATCGTAGCATACAAGAATCCGGGCAAGAACTTTGCAAGCCCGTATATCACTAGCGCATACAGCGGCATGATGTTTAACAGTTACTGCTGACGAACAGCTACAGCGGGATATTCCCGTGCTTTTTCTTAAGCGGTTCCACCTGCTTATTCTTCAGGCCGCGAAGCGCCCTCACAAGCGCCTCTCTTGTCTCCTCCGGTTTGATCACCTCATTGACATATCCCCTTGCCGCCGCTACATAGGGATTCAGGAACCGGTTTTCATACTCGGCCTTGCACTGTGCACGCATGGCTTCCGGATCTTCCGCCTCCTTGATCTTACGCTTGAACGCAATATTGACCGCGCCCTCGGCGCCCATGACAGCGATCTCCGCAATCGGCCACGCAAAGACAATATCCGCCCCCATTTCCTTCGAATTCATCGCAATGTATGCGCCGCCGTACGCCTTACGCATGATCAGTGATATCTTGGGGACCGTCGCTTCCGAATATGCGTAAAGTATCTTTGCGCCGTGACGTATGATCCCGTTATGCTCCTGTGCCGTACCGGGCAGAAATGCGGGTACATCTATCAGTGTGATGAGCGGAATATTGAAGCAGTCGCAGAACCGGATAAAACGTGCGATCTTATCGGATGCATGGTAATCCAGAGAACCGCCCAGAGCGTTTGGCTGGTTTGCCACGATGCCGACCACCTTACCCTCCATTCTGCAGAAACCTACGACCGCGTTGGCGGCAAATTCCTTCTGCACCTCAAAGAAACTGCCCTCGTCAACAATACAGTCTATCACTTCCAGCACATCATAAGCATGGCGGGAATTATCCGGCACGATATCCCTGATCTTTTCTGCTTTTATTTTCTGGGATACAGCCACCTTGCTATTCCCGACCCTACCAAACATCTTGCCAACGCGTGGAAGGATGCTCTCTCTCTCCTGATTATTAATAGTGGGCGGTTTCTCCATCCAGTTGCCCGGCAGATAAGACAACAGCTTCCGCACCCCCATCAGGCACTCTTTTTCCGTATCGTATGTAAAATGGGATACGCCGCTCTTTCTGGCGTGTATCTCGGCGCCGCCCAGCTCTTCCGCCGACACTTCTTCGTTGATGACGGTTTTGACCACATTCGGCCCCGTGATAAACATCTTGGATGTGTCCCTTACCATAAAAATAAAATCGCAGATGGCAGGCGCATAACAGGCGCCGCCCGAGCAGGGCCCCAATATGACCGCGATCTGCGGGATCACGCCGGAAGCCCTGGTATGCCGGAGAAACATGCCGCTGTAGCCGCTTAAGGAAGAGATACCTTCCTCTATTCTGGCGCCGCCGCTGTCATTGATACAGATCAGAGGCGCTTTCATCTCCATCGCCATATCCTGAATACGGCAGATCTTAAAAGAATGATACTCACCGAGCGTACCGCCGATCACCGTAAAGTCCTCACTGGCCACAAATACCTGGCGTCCGTCGATCTCCCCGTATCCCGTCACAACGCCGTCTCCGGGGAACCTCCTCTTATCCAGATCGAAGTCATCGATACGCGACTCTATAAAGCCGTCCACTTCCACAAAGGTGTCCGGGTCCAACAGCACCTCGATCCTCTCGCGCGCCGTCATCTTGCCGCTTGCATGCTGCTTATCTATTCTGTTCTGGCCTCCGCCCATCAGGGCTTTCTGCCTTCTGTTGTCCAGTTCCTTGACCGCATCATCCCAGTTCATGATCTGTGTTTTCCCTCCTGTCATCGGAATCATTTAGCCGGCTGACCGTTTTGATGATTCAATGCATAATCATTTGAATATCTAATACTTTGATATTCAAATTATATTTTCATATTATAAGCGCAGTACCGCTCTTTGTCAATACTGCGCCCTAATCTTTTTGCCGTTTGTTCCGCCGTTCTGTTCCGGCTGCCGCCGATGGTTTACTCCTTGTCTTCTGCTTCCACAGCCTGAAACGCCGCAGCGATCACCTTATCCATATCGTAATATTTGTACTGCCCCAGCCTGCCGCCGAAAATAATGTGCGGCCTGGTCTTCGCCAATTCCTGATACTGCCGGAACAGCTCATTATTCCGCTCATTGTTGACAGGATAATACGGTTCGTCGCCCTCATGCCACTCCATCGGATACTCCCTGGTGATCACGGTTCCTTTCTGCTGGCCGAACTCAAAATGCTTATGTTCGATGATCCGCGTATAGGGCACTTCCCTCGCGGTATAATTCACCACGGCATTGCCCTGATAATTGTCACACTCCGGCATCTTATGCGTCTCGAACCGCAAAGACCGGTACTCCAGATGCCCTAACCTGTAATCAAAATACTCATCGGGCATACCGGTATAGACGACCCTTCGGTAAGTGTTCCCTTCTGCATCGACAGCCTCCACACCGTTTCCGCTCTCCCGTTCGTGCGCAAATTCCTGATAGGAAATACCGAGGCGGACCTCAATTCCCTTAAGCATCTTATCCACCATAGCGGTATATCCGCCGACCGGGATCCCCTGATAGCGGTCGTTAAAATAATTGTTATCGTAGGTAAATCTAAGCGGAAGCCTGCGGATAATAAACGCAGGCAGGTCTTTGCAATCTCTGCCCCACTGTTTTTCGGTATAACCCTTGACCAGCTTCTCATACACATCTGTGCCCACAAGAGACAGCGCCTGTTCCTCAAGATTCTGGGGCTCCGTGATATGGAGCTTCCCGATCTGCTCCGTTATCTTCGCCCTCGCCTCATCCGGCGTCACTACACCCCACATTTTACTGAATGTATTCATATTAAAAGGGAGATTGTAAACCTCTCCCTTATAATATGCAATCGGTGAATTTATGTAGTGATTAAAATCTGCGAACTCATTTACATAGTCCCATATCTTCTTGTCTGAGGTATGGAAAATATGTGCGCCGTACTTGTGCACATTGATATCCATCACAGACTCCGTGTAAATGTTTCCGGCAATGTGCTGTCTCTTATCGATCACCAGAACACTTCTGCCCCGCCGCTTCATCTCATGGGCAAAAACCGCTCCGAACAGCCCCGCGCCTACTATCAGATAATCGTATTGCATCACACTTCCTCAACTGCCTTATACTTATCCAGCTGCGCATAATCCTCCATCAACTCCAGCGCTTTCTTGCGCCCCGTCTTGTTGAGTCTGATATAATACTGCATCACACGATTCTCCATGATCCTGCTGCCAAGCACGCTCTTCTGGTTAAGCGGTGTGAAATCAACCGGATTCAGATTCAGTCTGTCACACATACGGATCACAGTGCCATATGCCATACCCTCGATGCCTCTGTCCAAAGCAGTGACTAAGGTCGAATATGGAATTTCCATCTCAATCGCAAACTGTCTGACACTCTTGTACTGTTTCAGGATCTCTGCTTTTAGAATTTCTGCCTTTGTCATATTAGCCCTCCTTTTGTGCATATTGCTGAATTTCTATTGCTTAGTCAGCAGTATAACATAAACTTTCGGGAAAAGTAACCACAAACCGGTCTTTTTAACGATATATCGTCAAAACTGTCATATTGCCAGTTTTTTTCCTATTCTTTTTGTATAAAAAGTCTAGTACTATAGTACTGATTTGCGGCGGTTTTATTTACTAACGAAAAAAATATATTATTGTCGTCCACAACAGAAAATGATAATATAATAAGTGTGAAAAAACACAGCACAAAAGCAAATTCCCACGGGATCGGTTTTGAATCGCAGGCCCGCGGACAAATCATACAAGAGGTATCAAGATGCTTCCAATTTCGGTGTGCATGATCGCAAAAAACGAGGATAACCATATAGAGGAATGTTTAAAAAGACTTAAGCCCTGCAAATTTGAAGTGATCGTGGTGGACACCGGTTCTGTGGACAGGACCGTAGAGATCGCCCAGCGATACGCCGACAAGGTTTATCACTTTGCCTGGTGTGACGATTTTTCCGCCGCGAGAAATTTTTCCATCGAACAGGCAACAAACGACTGGGTGCTGATCATCGACTGCGATGAGTATCTGGAAAATGTCAATCTGCTGCAGCTGGAAGAATCGCTTGACCAAAACAGCCGCAGCGTCGGCATGATCGTGCGCAACAATCCATACAGCGTCCAGGGAGTCCGTTCCGTCATGTCAGAACGCATCGGCAGGCTGTTTAACCGCCGCTACTGCCACTATGAAGGTAACATTCACGAGCGGGTGCGTTCGCTGGACGGCGGAGAACCCGATTCTTTCCAGATACCCCTGACTTTTTACCACGAGGGTTATGTGTCCGAGTCGGACAAGCGCATGCGCGCCACCCGCAATCTGGAAATGCTGCTGCATGACCTTGAGCTTAAGGGCCCGAGCCCATACATCTATTTTCAGCTCGGACAGAACTATATCTCTTTAAACGACCTGCATAAAGCCGCACAGTATTTTCAAAAAGGGCTGGAGCTTAACGTTGATGTCAGATCCGCTTTTGTGCAGAGCATGATAGAGACATACGGCTACTGCCTGATCGAACTGGCGAATTACGATCTTGCCATGTCGCTTCAGGATAAATACGAACAGCTGTCCCACAGCGCGGACTTTATTTACCTGATGGGCGTGATCTATATGAAAAAGGGCATCTACGATAAGGCGATCTCGGAATTTGAGAAGGCGACAACCCTTACGAACTGTTCCCGAAAGGGCGTCAACAGCTACCGCGCCAACTATAATATAGCATCGATCTATGAATATATGGGGCGGCGGGAAGACGCCTGTACATATTATAAGAAATGCGGCGATTATGCGCCGGCAGTCAGACGGCTGAAGGAGCTGTCCGCATCATAAACTGATACAGATCCGCATCATAAACCGATACAGATCCGCATCATAAACCGATACAGATTCAGCATAAGCAGAAACGAGGAATGCCATGCAACCCATATCCGTCTGCATGATAGCCAAAAACGAGGAAAAACACATAGAGGAATGCTGCAGGTGCCTTGCTCCTTACGGGTTTGAGATCGTGATCGTGGACACCGGCTCGACAGACCGAACCGTAGAACTTGCGAGCCAATATACTGACCGTATTTTTCATTTTGACTGGTGCAATGATTTCTCCGCCGCCAGAAACTATGCATGGAGCAAAGCCTCCCATGACTGGATACTTTCTATTGATTGCGATGATTATATAGAATCCATAGATATGGATGCTCTGGCTGCCTGTATGCAGTCGCAACCTAAGGCCGCCGGACGAATCCTTACCCGGAACCGCTTCACGGAAAACGGTCAGGTGTCTTACGAAGATGTGTGGGTATGCCGTTTTGCCAACAGGCGCTACTATCATTTCGAGGGCACCGTCCATGAACAGATCGTCCCTATTGATCCGGCTATGCCAAAATATGCATACCGCGCTCCCGTCAGGGCGATCCATGTGGGATACGACGGAACCGAAGAAGAAATGCGCGAGAAGTCCAAACGCAATATTATCCTTCTGGAAAAAGTATTGCACACCGACGGTGCGGACCCTTATATCTATTATCAGTTAGGACAGAGCTACCGCAAGATACGCGATTATGAAAAAGCCTTTTACTATCTGGATCTGGGGCTTTCTATGGATGTAGATCCGTCGCTGGATTACGTGCAGACTATGGTGGAATCCTACGGCTATACATTGCTGGATCTCAAGCGGTATCAGGATGCCTTGAACCTTCTCGGCGTATATGACGTCTTTGCCGTGAGAGCCGATTTTGTATTCCTTATGGGACTGATCTATATGAACAACGGATCGTTCGACCAGGCGATACAGGAATTTACAAAAGCTACCACAATGGAAGAGTTCGCAGTAGACGGAGTCAACAGTTATAAAGCCAACTACAATATTGGCGTCATCTACGAATGTACCGGGCATACAGAAGAGGCCAAAACAGCATACCGCAAATGCGGCGCATATGAACCGGCGTTAAAAAGGCTGCAGATATTATCATAGAATCTTTTCAGATCGGAGGGCACAATGGAAATACACGAGTCTGCTGAAGATTACCTGGAAACTATACTTATTTTGAATGAACGGCTGGGACAGGTCCGTTCCATTGACATTGCCACGGAGATGAACTACACCAAACCCAGCATCAGCGTAGCTATGAAGAAACTGCGCGAAAACGGTTATATACAGGTAGATCATGACGGATTTATCACACTCACACCGTCCGGCCGCGAGATCGCATCCAGCATCTATAACAGGCACAAGGTTCTGACCAGCTTCTTTGTATCGCTCGGCGTAAATGAGAAAGTGGCCGCGGAGGACGCCTGTAAGATCGAGCATGACTTAAGCGAAGAAACCTTTGATAAGATCATGAAACACGCTGCAGCTTTCATAAACGACAAGGGGAACCCATGAAAATATTATTTATCGAATGGCAAAGCTTCGGAAACGAAGATATGAAAGATGCCCTCCGCGCAGAGGGACATACGTTCGCATGCTTTCCTTTCTCCAACAAAGATGCCCGGCGCGATGCGGAGCTTGAAAAGGATCTGACAGCCGCTCTGCATAAGGAAACACCGGACGCTGTCTTTTCCTTTAATTATTTTCCCGTCATCTCCAACGTTTGCAAGAAAGAGGACGTCCGTTACATTTCCTGGATCTATGACAGCCCTTACGTGCTGCTCTATTCCTATACCGTCATCAATCCGTGCAACACGATCTATATTTTTGACAAAGAACTCTATATGGAATTTCATAAGGCGGGTATCAGCACTGTGCGCTACATGCCGATGGCTGCCAATACCGCAAGGCTGGATAAAATGACCGGCTCCGCTGCTTTTCTGTACGACGTTTCTTTCATCGGCTCCCTCTATACGGAAGAGCACAACTTCTTTGACCGTATGACCGATCTGTCAGACTATACCAGAGGTTATCTGGACGCTATCATGTCGGCGCAGATGAAAATACAAGGTTATAATTTTATACAGGAGTCACTCTCTCCCATTATGGACGACTTATACAAAGCGCTTCCGATGGATCCGAATCCTGACGGGGTGGAATCCAAAGAATATCTGTATGCGCAGTATGTGATCAACCGCAAGATAACGGGTCTGGAGCGTCAAGAACTGATCCGGGCTGTAACAGAACGTTTCTCCTTTGATCTGTTTACGCCCAACCAAAATTACACGCTGCCCAACCTCACAAACCACGGACTTGCAGATTATTATAGCGAGATGCCGTTAATATTTCGCCGCAGCAGGATCAATCTCAACATCTCTCTGCGCAGCATCAAAAGCGGCATCCCGCTGCGCGCCTTTGACATCATGGGAAGCGGCGGCTTTCTGTTGACTAATTTTCAGGCGGATTTTCTCGATTATTTCGTGCCGGGCGAAGATTTCGTCTACTACGAGAGCAAGGAGGATCTGATAGATAAAACCGACTATTATCTGACCCATGAAGATGAGCGGTGCGCCATCGCCGCAAACGGACATGATAAAGTGGCCGCCGGGCACACGTTCCGGCACAGGGTCAGGGAGATGTTTGAGTAAAGGAGATTTTCGATGAATCTGTTTCAAACCACGGCGAGTTCCCGCACCTTAAGCGACAACCAATGGCGCGAATGGAATCAGGCCATCTTTAAAATTTTCCGCCAGATCTGGCTGATCACGCTTGTTGTGGAGCTGCTGCTCTTTTTGACATTCAAACCTTCGGCAGAGCTTGGCCGCAGTGTGTATTTTCTTCATTTTATCCTGATTCCGAGCGGACTGGAGGGTCTTGTTTTATTGGCGGTACGATGCGTCTTCACAAAACTTATTCCCTCCCACAACAGAAGAACCGTTTCCCTGTATACGATCATCCTGACCACCGCCTTTGCAGGCATTACCGTCTGCGTTCACACAAGCGTCAGTATGCTTCCTGCCATGCTGCTGCTTCCTATGGTATTGACACCGCTATACAGGGACAAAGCAATGACTTTGCTGCAGGCTTTTCTCGTGATCCTGGTATATGTTGCAAACGCCTTTTATTTCACGCCAAACAGCCCTTATATTCTTCCTTCCACACCTTTTTCACCCATCACAGACACCCTTGTCTTCGTAGGCGGAACATGGGCGACCTATATCCTTTTAGCGCGCGTCAACGAGTCTGTCCTTCTAAATGAAGAACGGTCCAGAAGAGATTCTCTGACGCACCTGTATAACCACGAAAGCTTTTATGAGGAACTTACCTGTTATCTGGACGGATATGATCAAAGAGGAACTGTCTTTTCCATTATCGTTGCAGACATTGATAATTTCAAGAAAGTCAACGACACCTACGGACACGCTTTCGGCGATGAAGTCATTAAACAGGTCGCCAGACTCTTCCTGCTTCATGAAAAGAAAGGCGGATTCAGCGCCAGATACGGCGGCGAGGAATTTACCATGATCATACCGGATGCCGATCCCGTCATCGTTGCGGAGAAAATACGCTCCGCCTTCGAGTCATATGATTTTGAAACTCCGGAAGGCATACGGCATTTCACGCTCAGTATCGGCGCCGCCGTCTGCGATAAAGAATATACAAACGCCAGCGCATTATTTGAGCAGGCGGACGCAGCGCTGTACCGGGCTAAAGAAAACGGGAAGAATCAGGTGGCAGTGTAAGCTTACTGTTATTTGCCGGTGCGGAACGACATATTTCCGGTTCACATATCCATAATATACTTTACCATATGCTGATTGAAGTCATAAACATTGTCCTGTGTAAATTCCATATCCAGCAATTTGGCGCATATCTCTGTTATTCTATATGTAAAACATCTCAAATACGTATTAGTGCGTATATTGGGGCAGTATTTCATTGCCGTTTCTTTCAAGAGGGACAGTTCAGCTGCGCCCATCAGGATCCCCCTTGCTACAGCCATCCGAATAGTCAATTCGATCCCCCATCTCCAGAACAAATACTCCAACTCCGATGGAAACCTGTCGATAAATCCTCTCGCCTTAAGATCTTCAAATAATAGGACCCAGACATGAAGATTATCCATTTGATGTCCATTCCAGCTTCCCTTTGTAGTTCCTTCCGGGTTCTGAAAACAATAATGCAGCACTGCATCCAAAAAAACATGTTTCACTGCGTACAGTCTGACAGGCAGGACAAACGAAGGTTCCTCACAGATCAAATGCTCTGCAAATTTGATCTGATGTTCCCGTATAAGCTGCGTGGAATATATTTTATTCCAACACCCAAAGGTCAATTCATCCGTAGAGGTAAGTATGTACTTACGCCGTTCCCCGTCAGTCCGCACCAGGATCTCACGGCTTCTGTTGCCGCATGCAAGCGGCGTATCAATTTCATCATAGGTAGTCACATCTTGATTGCAAAACTCGACCACATCGGCGTTCTCATGTGTTATCACATTGTACAGCAGCTCCAGCGCTTCCACTCTCAGCCAGTCATCGGAATCGCAAAACAGAAGATACTCACCGCTTGCGTAGGAAATACCGACATTCCTCGCGCCGCCCTGTCTGAGATTCTCCTCCAGCCTGACCGCAATAATGCTGTCCGGATATCGGTTTTCATACTGCATGATCGCTTGCCATGTTGCACCGTCATCCGTAGAAGCATCGTCTACCAGTATGATCTCTATATTTTCTATTCCTATCGTCTGTCCGATCAGATGATCCACGCAATGATGCAGACAGGCCGCCGCATTAAAGCACGGAACCACTACACTGATCTTCTTCATATCCTTCTCTGTTTTCATTATCTTGTATTATACCCCGTTAGCATTTTCCCGTAAGGCACTGCATTATCAAACGATCCAGTTCTGTCGCGTTCTCCGGCGTCAATTCCAGATCCATAATATGATGTATGATCGCTTCCTCCGTCTCTTTGGGATCATAATGCCCCAACAGCGGATTGCTGCGTATATTGGGGCAGTATTTCACCGCTATATTTTTCAGGAAAGACAACTCGGGTGTGTGTCCCCCATATAGTTTTTTAATGGCAGCCATCTTAATAGTCAGTTCGATCCCCCAGCTCCAAAACATATATTCCAATTCCAAAGGGAATTTATCCACAAATCCTCTCGCCTTAAGATCTTCAAACAGCCGGACCCACACATTGGCATTATCCAGCTGACGCCCGTTCCAGCTTCCCTTCATAGTTCCCTCTGGATTTTGATAGTAATAATGCAGCACTGCATCCAAAAAAACATGTTTCACTGCATACAGTCTGACAGGCAGGACAAACGAAGGTTCCTCGTAGATCAGATGCTCTGCAAATTTGATCTGATGTTCCCGTATAAGCTGCATGGAATATATTTTATTCCAACACCCAAAGGTCAATTCATCCGTAGAGGTAAGTATGTACTTACGCCGTTCCCCGTCAGTCCGCACCAGGATCTCACGGCTTCTGTTGCCGCATGCAAGCGGCGTATCAATTTCATCATAGGTAGTCACATCTTGATTGCAAAACTCGACCACATCGGCGTTCTCATGTGTTATCACATTGTACAGCAGCTCCAGCGCTTCCACTCTCAGCCAGTCATCGGAATCGCAAAACAGAAGATACTCACCGCTTGCGTAGGAAATACCGACATTCCTCGCGCCGCCCTGTCTGAGATTCTCCTCCAGCCTGACCGCAATAATGCTGTCCGGATATCGGTTTTCATACTGCATGATCGCTTGCCATGTTGCACCGTCATCCGTAGAAGCATCATCTACCAGTATGATCTCTATATTTTCTATTCCTATCGTCTGTCCGATCAAATGGTCCATACAATGATGCAGATACGATGCCGAATTGAAACACGGAACTACTACACTCACTCTTTTCATAGCTGGTCTCCCCACCCCGAAAATTCACAGGTACTCGTCCTCTTTTAGCTCAAACAGCCCGGTCAGTCCTTGCCGATACCCAAACCTTTCTCTCACAGCTTTCTGCCCGGCCTGTGCGATACATTTGCGTTTATCTTCATACCGTAAATAATGATCGATCTTATCCATGCATTCTTCTGCGCTGTCATAGCAGACATACTCCGCATTTTCCTTGAAAAACTCATCTATCTCCGGCTGCCTGTTGGTCAGTACAAAACCGCCGCATGCCATGATATCCAGTACCCGGAGCGGGATCCCCGAATGGATCGACCGAAGTGAAATGTTCAGATTGATCCTGCTTTGCGCAAACACAAGAGGCATCTGCATGTGATAATCCACGCCCCCTTTATGGTACTTCTGCAGCAGCGGATACCCTGCAAGGTCTGAAGCCGAATACAAAGCGAAGCGATACTGCGTCCCGAAGCGCTCTGCGATCTGATGCAGCAGGATCCGCCGTTCTTCTACAGTTACCTTTTTCTCCAGGACAGAAGCCAGCAGGATCTCCGATGGATCCGCGAAATAATCTTCTCCCAGCATCGATCCGTTTTCTTCCATTCGCTTGTGTATCTGTTCCAGCGGAAGTTCACCTGCTGCGACTGCTTCGCGAAGTAGATCCCTGTCATAACAGAAGCTCTATCTGCGGATCCATTCATCCGCAACATCTCTTTCCCGATCGGTCAAGAGAAGATCATAATAATTATGCTCGTCCGTATACAGCGACCCCACGAAGGATATGTCGCTGCAATAGGGATCTTTCAGCCGCTTCGGCGTCTTACGGATCATATCCGCGAAATACGCCGTATCTACAGAAAGCGGCACATGATATACCGTCTGCACGCCATGTTCCCGAAGCCGTTTCACCATATCCCGGTCAAAAATACCGATATGATTACAGGGCAGCATAATGTGTTTTGCATACAGCGTAAAATGCGGACAGTCGTAGACCCATGCGTAATAGGGGATCTTACAGGTATCACAGATCATGGATATTATGGGAAAATAGTTAAAAGATATAACTGCCTCTATACCGTTTTGGTGAATGAAAGGTATCATATCCGCAGCCAGTTCCAGATCGCGGGTATAATGTCTGCAGGGTTTATCATACCAAACAACCTCAAACTTAAAAATGCTCAGTTTTTCTGCGAAGATCTTCTCATTATTCGCTTTCCATGAATACAGGAGCAGTTTCATACTTGCACTTTTTTCTCCGTAAAAATACTATCGTTAAGAAATCTCCGGGAATCAGTTATCCACGCAGATAATTTTGCATCGACATCGGTATAATCCACACTGCCTGTCATTGCCTCTATATCCCACATATCGTCTTCTTGCACGATCCTGTCTGCAATCTCCGGAAACTGTCTGAATGTCTGAAATCTTTCCGACTGCCTGTTGATAACCGCTGTAAATCTTTTGTGAAATATCAGGGAAAAACAGGTGCCATGAAATGAGTCGGTAACAATATAGGAAGCATTACGCAAATAGGAAAGCCACTTCTCCGGACTCAATCCCGATTTGATATTGTCATATTCCAACACACGCAGGCAATGATCTTGTTCTCGCAGATTCGCATCCACTATATAGATCATTTTAATGCCACCCAATGCCTTCTGCAGCTGCAGGCACAAATCTCTCTTCTTCTTGTTCGGATTCAGCAGATAGGCGGCGATATACGGTTCCGTCTCCTGCACTGGCGTATCGCACAGCATTTCATCGTAGTCTGCCTGTTCCAGCAAAAACACGGGATCTACGACCCACGATGCCTCCACTCCATAATGTTCCCGGCAAAGTGCCACGCCAAATTCTTCCCGAACGGATATTGCCTGATATCCTGAAAGTAACTTTTGTCCAACTTCCTGCGGCGGGGCTCCAGACGCCGTCCCAAATGATGATGCATAGGCGATCCTTCGTTTTTGTTCTCCTGCAAAACCCAACAGGAAATATTGCTCACATTGATAACACTTCGACAAGCAATAATTCCATACCTGATCAGATCCCACCATATAAGTATCGCAACACTCGTCCAACGTCTTATAATCACTCTGGTGAAAATAATCGGAGCTAAGTATATATCGCTGTTTGGCGAATACCTGAAATTGCTCTGCCGGTGTCAGGGGGCAAAAATTATCCAGCATGATCACATGCAGCCCCAATCTGCTCAAATACTCATACAATGCATAATTTGTCAACGCATTTCCATAATTGATCGACCACATACACACCAAGGCAATATCAAAATGGATCTGCTCCTTTGCGCTCTTTATGATCTGCGCAATCGACCTATTGCCGCGCATTTTCCATTGTTCAAAGAAAATATCCCGAAATTTGGACCGTTTTACCGGCTCACTGATACACGGATTATGCCTCCTGGCATCTTCAATGTTAAAAGCGGATATTTTTTGCAGCTTCGGCATGATCTTTCTTAACGCCGATGCCCCTTTTACACTATTGAGAGTCACCATGGATGTCCCCATGCCATCATCCATATCGCAGAGCGTCTGAATGCCCCAAAAGTCCCCTAATGTGATATCACTGTATTTTTTGTTCTTAAACCGGCAGCTGTAACAAGCAGAACGCAATGTCCAGTTTCTAAGGAACCCGTATATATAAGGATCGTCATCGGGTCCGCCTATGTATTCCCCGCCATCCACATCCTTCACATAGATGCCGGTGCTCCAGCCAAATACTGATTTTTTGCGAAACGATACTGCGGCTATTTTACTTTTATCTCCCAAATATTCATTCAGTATCTGCGGAGACGGCACTCCATGACAAACTACATCCGCGACCAGAAAGTTTTCATATTCCCTGCCCAGATATCTCTTTAAGCCTGCCGCCTGACACGCGCAGCCTGTAAACAACACTTCTCTGCCCTCTTCCAAGAGCTCTCTGATTCGAGGGTATACGCGGTCACCAATACTGCTCTGTACATATTTGGAGGACATCATTCGTTCTACATCTTCTTCCCTGTTGGAGACGATGTGATGCACCCCCCCCCATGTGTCATCCCACACTGCACCGCACACATAACCGCCGTTGTCCAATACGCTGTCTGCCAAAAGCTTGAAAATACCGCCAGACGAACTCTTTTGGCGCACTTCTCTATCGCCCATGGCCGCATAGCACGTCGCAGGAGGCAACGTACCGTCTGTCTCATTGCACACAGGACATACTGCCTTACAACGTCCGCATCTTGTGCACTTATCCTGATCGATCACAGGGATCGGGAACCCTTCATCAGATACCTCTTGCGAAATGGCATCTACGGGACATACACTTTGGCATGCCATGCATCCCGTACATTCATGAACTCCGGTAATATCATTTGTTTCAATTATCTCCGGATCACTTGATGGATGTAAGAGATCCCATTTTTCTTTCGCATACGCCCGATAATCTTCATCTGTAAAAAGATTTATGATACACTCACAATAAAATTCTTCACAGCCATATGTAACCGCCTCGTCCCAAACTGCGTCGAATTTCTTTTTCTTTAACAGAGCCATCCCCAGATGATCACGGAAAGCATCCATAATATAACACTGTGCAGCGATCTTATCACGATTTCGTTTGCCTACGCTGTTTTCCGATTCATAGGCGACCGCCAGGATCTCATCCACCAGATCGATATCATATTTTTGAGCGATCCGTATCGACAGTTCATAGTCTTCCAATGACCGAAGCTGTTCGCAAAAACCGCCCACCTCCAGAAATACACTTTTACGGACTACCAGAGTGATCATCCCGATCAGCGGCTGCAACAGCAGCGTATGAAAAATATAACCGGATTTGCTCGACCACGCCATTCTTTTATGCGGATACACATACTTGAAACTGCCATTGACAAAAAACATACTGTAAACAGCGCCTACGCGATCGTCGCAGCCAACGAAATGCCCCATCTGTTTTTCCAGCTTATCCTCATACCATTCATCATCGCTGTCGTGAAACGCAATATACTCTCCTCCGGCATAAGAGACTCCAACATTCCTGGATGCCGCAGCGCCAAGATTCCTATCGTTTCTGACATAAACGATATTTCTATCCGTGATCTGTCCGTATTCCGCCTGTACAAACTCCATCGTACCGTCCGTGGAACAGTCATCCACAATAATGATCTCATAATTCGGATACGTCTGGGACAGCACACTGTCAATGCAGCGTTTGATGGTATGTTTCCTGTTATAAGTCGGTATGATAACACTGACAAGCGGCTGCAGATATTCCCTCACGAATTTCTCTCTTTCCTGCTCATAATTCACGCTGTTGATCATACCGCAATCATGCAGGCACCAGGGCTGGTCCATACGGGGCACCACTACCTTATATCCCCTCCTGATGAATTCCATGCTCTGTGAACAGTCATAAAAATCCCACTTGTCAAAAAGATCCTCCCGCCAGGGAATATCATACTGCGTCACCATCAGGAAACCATCGATCGCCTCCACCTGCGCATAATCGCCTTCTATTTCATGATCAAAAGATGTCTGCGACATTTCCCATATATTGCCGCCATACATCCGGCCGCATCTTTGAGCTTTCCACATAATACCGGACGATGGAAGTTTAACAGCTCCAACATTTCCAATCATGCCGATCTGGGGATCACTCTGAAAAATGCGAAGGCAATTCCGGATAAAATCAGGATCGATAATAAAAGTATCCTGATGCAGATACACTTTATATTTAGCCGGAGAATATTGCATCCCCTCATTATATCCCGATGTCATGGAACGGGCATCTTCTATTGTAAGCACTTCGATCCGATATCCGTCCGGTATACGCAAATGATCGATATAATACATACATTCGCCTGCATATAAAGGATCGTTGCTACACATAATAAAACAGATCAGTTTTTCATCCATTATCACTATCCCCGCAATCCCAATGCCTCAGACAATAATCTTTGGGCTTCTTCATAATACCCGTCCTCTTTAGCCACAAGTAATATTTCCGTCATCGTTCTGTCCAAAAGATCGCCCTCGATCAATTGTTCCCGATATTTACGGACCATAAAACAGCGTGTTTCAAGATACCCCTCAGAATTAGATGACACGCTTCCCTCCGACGGATGCACCAATACCAACGGCGTCTCCACGAATCCAATGTCCCACTTCTGTGCAACTCTCAGGACAAACTCCCAGTCCTCAAGACAGCTTAGGCTTTCGTCAAAAACTCCCACATCGTCCAGGCACCTTTTGCGCACCAAAACAGACGGTGTCCCTATCAGATTCATGGGAAGCAGCTTTAGCAGCATTTTCTGCCCGTCACCCGAAAGCTCGGCGCTGTTTAGCTCCTCTGAAGGAAAGATACCGGATAGTCCGGTATCAAACATCACTTTCATTCTGCAGTAAACAAGCCCGACGCCGTCCGGTGAACGCCGCATTAGCTCCATTTGTTTCTCCAGCTTCTGAGGCATCCACTCATCATCACTGTCCAGAAAGGCGATATACTCGCTTTGTGCCGCCCGGATACCGGTATTTCTTGCCCGGGATGCGCCGCCGTTATTCTGATACAAATATCTTATCCTCGCATCCTCAAATCCATCTACGATTTGTCTGGTATGATCCGTAGAACCGTCGTCAACAATAATAAGTTCAAAATTTTGATATGTCTGATTCAGCACGCTGCATATGGCATCCACCAGATAGGCATCCCTGTTGTATGTAGGAATGATCACGCTGACTTTTTCATTCTGATCCATATTACTCCTGTTTCCTTCCTTTCACGCCCATATGTACGATCACATTTTTTTGATCGTCTGCTGAACTTTATCCAGATGTTCAGGCGCAACGCAATATTTCATTACAATAAGCATTTCCTGCGGGGTTACCCGGTTATTGACCGTGAAAGCATAAAAATCAGACAGATTGGCATCCATCAAACCAAATTCGATCCGGTGCAGGTAAAATTTCAGGATCGTATACCGCTCTAACAGCGCCTCCACCGAACCCGTTTTATCCAGGACCGTCTCCTTGCCGGACGCCTTCTCTTCTTTATATATCTTAAGCAGGAAATGAACTGCAGCCAGATCATTGTCGCCTTTCAATAGTTCCATATTGAGAAAAAGCGTTTCATCGATCCTGTCATATTCATGATCCGCAAGCAATTCATTGATCCTGGCGCGCAGCTCTTCCTTGTTCATTGTAATCTCCCCATAGATTTCTTCGGCAGTTTATGATACTATATTAACATGGAAACGAAATTTTTGCACCCAATATCTGTTTGTATCATAGCCAAAAACGAAGAAGCCCGCATCGAAAAATGCCTTGCATCCCTAAAGCCTTACGGTTTTGAGATCATCGTGGTGGACACGGGCTCTACCGACCGCACCAAAGAGATCGCATCGCAGTATGCGGATAAAGTGCTGGATTATGCCTGGTGCGACGACTTCTCCGCCGCCCGCAATTATTCCCTGCAGGAAGCTTCCAACAACTGGATCTTCATGATGGACTGCGACGAGTGGATCAAGACGATCAATGTAGAAGAATTAAATTATTTCCGCAAACATCATCCGGACAGCGTGGGTGCCATATCCCGCGAAAATCTGGTCACACGGGATGGCCAGTATGTCTTAAACAATACCGATCATACAGAGCGCTTTTTTAACAGGAAGCTCTATCACTATACCGGCATTATTCACGAACAACTGACACCCATCCGTGGAACGGATCTCCCTTGTCTGCTTCTGCACACCACCATAGAGCACAGCGGTTATGATATGACCGAGGAGCAGCGCATCGCCAAGGGGCAGCGCAACCTGACCCTGCTCCATAAGCAGCTGGAACAGGAACCGGAGAATCCCTATGTCTACTATCAGCTCGGCAAGGGATACGAGATCGTTCAGGACTATGCATCCGCCTGTGAATACTATGGCAAGGGGCTCTATTTCGATGTGGATCCTTCTCTCGCCTATGTGCAGGCGATGGTGGTCTCCTATGGCAACGCCCTGCTTCTCACAGGGCAGAAAGAAGCCGCCCTGGGATTTGAACAGATCTATGATACCTTTGCCGTCAATGCGGATTTCGTCTATCTGATGGGACGCATCTATATGGCCAACGAAAGGTATCCCCAGGCGATCGAACAGTTCTATAAAGCGACCACCTATGATACCTGCAAATTCAACGGTGCCAACAGCTTTCTCGCCTATTACCATATCGCCCTGATCTGTGAAAAAGTCGGCGACAATGATAACGCGCTCGCCTACTATCGGGAATGCGGGGACTATCCGCCTGCCATAGAGGGGATCGAACGGCTGTCACGCATGACGGCAGACCCGGTAAAAGATACAGAATCCCCTGCGGCAAAGCCTTCAGCTGCAGATGCGCAGTTCAAGAAACGCATCGTGTTATTTGGCAGCGATAACTATATCCTGCAATATATCATGGAGCAGTATCAGCGCGCATTTCAAAATATGGGCTTCGATACCTTCGTATTTCCTGATACCACCGTTCAGGAAGAATTCAATGCTGCCACGGAAAAACTCCTTTCTTTTCACACACAGGGGATCGATGCCGTGCTGACTTTCAACAACTACGGTTACACTATGCACACAGATAAGGGCGAATGCATATGGGACCTTTGGAATGTCCCCTGTTTTGATCTGCTGTTCGATCACCCCATGTGTTACCATGATGCGCTTGATAAAAGCCCTGTCAACGGGATCGCGATCTGTGAGGACAGGACCCACTTGAAATATATCAAACGCTTTTGCCCCACTGTACGAAATGCTTTTTTTATTCCCGCCGGCGGCGAAGAGCTGCATCCCGGCGAACCCCATACCCCTGTCAAAGAACGCTCCATCGATGTTCTGTTCGTAGGCAGCTTCAAATATATATCCGACTATATTGCTGACCGCTTCGATGAGCTGCTGACCGAATATTCGTTCCGGCATATAAATATGCCCTTTGAGCAAGCTGTCGAAGACTGCCTGCGGAGCATCAAATCCGATGTGTCTGACGCTGAGATCAGATATATGGTAGCCCGCTATCGCGTCTCCAATATCAATCTCGCTTCCATCTGTCGAATGAAGAGCATACAGGCCCTTGTGGATGCCGGCATCCGTGTGACCGTATACGGCGGCGGCTGGAAAGATTCTCCGCTGTACGGACATCCTTTATTTGATCTTCGTGCCGAAATGATACCCTTTGAAGACAGTCTTCGCCTGATGGAAGACAGTAAGATCGTGTTGAACCAGTTAACTTGGTTTAGGGACGGCTGCAGCGAACGTATCTTCAACGCCATGCTGCAGGGCGCGGTCTGCCTGACCGATGACAGCATCTACCTGCGGGAACAGTTTACCGACGGTGAAGATCTGGTATTTTATTCTCTGCAGGAGTTAAATAGGCTTCCGCAAATAGTAAAGGATCTGCTAGAAGATTCGGACCGTATGCAACGCATCGCGGACAGCGGCTACAGAGCGGCGGCAGCCGGTCATACCTGGTCGCACAGCGCCGAAGAGCTGCTGCGTTTATTATAACGAAAGCATCCGACACATGACAGAAGGGAGCTTCCTATGGACAAGCTGATCAGCATTATCATTCCGTGCTACAATGTGGAAAAATATATTGACCGCTGTTTTGATTCCCTGCGCCGTCAGACGATCGGCATTGACAGGCTGGAACTCATCTTGGTGGACGACTGCTCCACGGACGGTACATGGGATAAACTCACTGCCATAGAAGCCTCCTGCCCCGACTCTGTGATGATCATTCACTGCGATGAGAACGGACGCCAGGGCAGAGCCCGGAATATCGGCCTGCAATATGCATCCGCTCCCTATATCGGGTATGTGGACTCTGATGACTGGGTGGAGCCGGATATGTATGAAAAGCTGTATGCCAAAATGTCCGAGCACGGCTGCGACATCGTCATGTGCCGAAACTGGCGGGATACCGCGCTTCCCGGTCAATCGATCGCTCCAAAGCTAACCGGGGAAGACGACCGGATGTTTGAGATCGATTCTTTAGAGAAGCGCAGGACCTTTCTGGTATGCGGTTCCATCGGATACGGTGTATGGGATAAGCTTTTTACGCGCAACTTCCTGCTGGATAACCATATTTTCTTTCCGGAAGGGCTTGCTTATGAGGATCATTTTTTTGCCACGCTGCTCTACTTCTACGCTGTGAAGATATATCTGCTCGAAGAGCGGCTCTATCATTACTACGTCAATCCTCACTCCACCGTGCTTGCCCCCGATGCCTCCCACCATTTCGATATCCTGACGGTAGATCAGATGATGTGGGCGGAGTGCGCAGACCGCGGTTTTCTGACGGATTACCGCAAAGAACTGGAATACCAGTTCCTTACCTTGTGCTATCTTGCTGCCATGAAAATGATCTGCCTGCGGCTGACGCATATCCCTTACGAGTTTTTCCTGAAATTAAAGGAAGAAACTTTAAAAAGGATCCCGGACTATCATGCGAATCCGTATATTAAAGATTACGTGACCGAATTAAACCAGATCCTACTGCAGCTGCTCGATCTGCCGGTCAATGAAGCGGATCTGTGCGCTGTCTGTAACGCCGTTGCCGCCAAATACAGCAAGGGTGTACTGCAGATCTATGTCTGTACGCACGTTCCTTTCGATGTGCCGGGGGACCCCATCTATCATCCGCTGCAAGTGGGGCGTGCGGGTAAAAACGATCTGGGATATCAGGGCGATGACACCGGAGACAACATTTCCGCATTGAATTACCTGTACGGCGAGCTGACAGGCCTCTACTGGATATGGAAAAACGTGCGCAGCACCGAATATGCCGGCCTGTGCCATTACCGCAGGTATTTCCTGAACGGGAAAGGGCATATCATGTCCAAAACGGACTATATGCCGCTTCTGGAACAATATAATGTGATCATCTCGCAGCCTGTATCCTCTGAAAAATGTTATCGCGATACATACGCCGAAGCGCACAACCTGCGGGATCTAAACGCTGTAGGCGAAGCGATCGCCGCCCTGTATCCTGAGTGTGCCGCTATCTTTGAAGATGTTTTAAACAGCCATAAGCTGTACTGCGGCAATCTTTTTGTTACGTCTAAAGCGCTGTTTGACGATTACGCCCAATGGCTGTTTTCTATTTTTGCCGTTGCGGAGAAACAAATTGACGTCAGTACATACGATGCCTACCACGCAAGAGTCTACGGTTTCCTGTCGGAACAGCTCGTGTATGTATGGATTCGTTACCGCGGCCTGACTTACTGCGAAGCGCCCATTGGTTTCACACAGGAAAAAGCGGAGACTCTCGCCCTGAAAGCGCAACTATCCGAATTGTTCCGAAAGCATGAAATAGAAAAAGCGCACGAGTTATTTCTGAACACTATGAAAACCAGGCCGGACGTCATGCTGCCCGGTTCCGACTTTGGCCAGGATCTGGCGGTCATACTGCGGATCATCCATCAGTGTCTGGAAGATGAAAAAAGCGGCCGGCCAGGTCTGCTTGCACACAGCACCGATTTGGATGAACTGATCCGACACTATAAATCAATAACAGGAGAAAATTAAAATGAGATTTGTCCTTTTTTATGAATCAACAGAGTCCTTTAATTATTTTACGGACGAAATAGCTAAAGAACTGGAAAGCCGCGGTCATGAGACGTTCATTCTGGATCTGCTGAACCTCACCAGACCCGACCATTCCATGGACGGATTCATGACGTTCTGTTCGCAGAAGGTAGACGCTGTTCTATGCTTTAACCGGGCAGGCATTCACAATGACACTTTTATTAATCTTTGGGACACATTAGGAGCCGTCACACTTCACATTCTGATGGATCACCCATTGCGGCTGCATCCTACTATGGAGAAACATCCCAAACGGTACATACAGTTTTGTCCCGACAGAGAGCATGTGGCCTATGTCCAAAGATACTTTCCCAATGTGGAACACATTGAATTTCTGGCGCATGCCGGGACACTCCCAAAACGTGACACTCCTGTCATTTCCTATGCTGACAGGAAATATGATATTCTTTTCTCCGGCACCTACTATGAACCTGATAGCATGATGCCGCAGCTGGAAGCCCTGTTCCCCAAAGATTCCCCCATGTATGGGATCTATATGCAGATCGGCGAAGACCTGATCGCCCATACGGATAAACCGCTGATCCGTTCCGTACTCGATGTGCTCGATACCAGCCATATGTCATTGAGTGACGACGCTGTCAAGACCATCATGCGCAATATGACCCCTATCGACTGGATGGTTCGCATGTATTACCGCGGCAAGGCAATACAGGTGTTAGTTGACGCCGGGCTTCCTGTATACGTGTTGGGAAGGGGCTGGGAGGATCACCCGTCCGCCGCATCAGGAAACCTGCACATCCTCAGTGACCGGATCGGCCTGGCCGCAACCTTTGACTACATGAGAGACGCCCGGATCAACCTGAATATCATGCCGTGGTTTAAGGATGGCACCCATGACCGCATCTTTAATACGATGCTTTGCCGCTCCGTCTGCCTGACCGATCCCAGCACATGGATAGAAGAACATTTTGAAAATGGCCGGGATATCGCGCTGTTCGATCTGGAACATCTGGAGAAGCTTCCCGAGATCGCGCAGTACTGGCTGGATCAACCTGCACTGGCGGAAGAGCTGATTGAAAAAGCTTATGCCAAAACCGCAGACTGCTATACATGGAAAAACTGCGTGGATTCGCTGCTTGACGCGCTCGACCGCTGCTACGGCGTCCACTGACGCACTTAAACGCTTGGGAGGAATGTCATGACACCGATTTCGGTATGCATTATTGCCAAAAATGAAGAGGCAACCATCGGGAAATGTTTAAAACCGTTACGCGCCTACGACTGGGAGATCATTGTAGTCGATACCGGTTCCACGGACCGGACGAAAGAGATCGCATCCGCATACGCAGATAAAGTTCTGGATTATACCTGGTGCAATGATTTTTCCGCCGCCAGAAACTATTCTATTAAACAGGCGACCCACGATATGATCCTGGTCATCGACTGCGATGAATACCTGACTGCATTCGATATGGACGCCACCCTTAAACTGATGCAGGAACATCCTCGCGCTGTGGGGCTTCTCTCCAGGCAGAATCATTATCAGATGAACGGCACGGACAGTGTCTATACCGATTATGTGGAACGGCTGTTCTCCCGCAGATATTATCATTACGAAGGGATCATTCACGAGCAGGTGCGACCGATAACCAGCGTAGACAATGCTATCCGTTACGACACCACTACTTACCAGATTCCTCTGACCGTAGATCATTCCGGCTACAACGGCAGCGAAGAAGCGCTCTATGACAAGGCTATGCGCAATATCACGCTTCTGAAAAAAGATCTGGAAACAAAGCCCAATAATCCCTACACTTATTTTCAGATCGGCCAGGCTTACAATATGATCCATGATGACGGGAACGCATGCCTGTATTACGGAAAAGGGCTCTCCTATGATGTAGACCCGTCTGCAGAATATGTGCAGATGATGGTGATCGGTTACGGCTATGCGCTGCTTCATCTAAACCGTGCCGAAGAAGCAATGGGCCTATCCGGCGTCTACGATGCATTCGCGGTATCTGCGGATTTCCTTGATCTGATGGGACTGATCTATCTGCGAAACGGCCAGTATATGCAGGCGCTGTTAGAATTCGTCAAAGCGCTTTCCTGTGAAACCGCGCACGTAGCCGGCGCTAACACCTTCATCCCCTCTTACAACATCGGTTTGATCAATGAAATGATGGGCGATAAGGAGGCTGCTCTCATGCATTACCGGAAATGCGGAGATTTTCACATGGCACTTGACAGGATCAAAGAACTGACCGAAACAGACTGACCGTATCTGCCTTACGATTTACACAGTAATTTCTGCTCCAGCATACCTTGAAAATCTGTCTCTGTCATCGACGCTTTCCGGGCGGCATCCTTCACAGACAATACGCCTTCCTGCACCAGATCACATAAGAGATGCAATCGCCCGGATTTTTCTCCTTCCATTCTTCCATCCTCTATCAGTTCCGTAATCGCTTTACACATATCAATTTCCTCCTTTTTTGCTTCCTGAGCAATTGTCTTTTTCCAAAATGCTTTTTCTCCTGCACCCTCTCTGCCCAAATAATAATCTTCCAATTCTTTGGCGCCCGTCAGCAGACACAGCGCCAGACAGGTTTCCGAATCCAGTCGGCGGCACGCATCCTCTGTCTTGAGATATTGTAAGAAAGCCGCTTTATCATTTTTCCTGACATATAATTCAAACAGGATACGTAGTTCGCTTTGAAAGCCCTCAAAATGCCGTAGTTTTGACAGATCCAAAAAGTGCAGCGGATACTCTGGCACCAGCCTTCTGATTTCCCGTTCTAATTCTGCTTTGTTACCAAAATCCATGACATCATGAAGGCTCTTTGCTCCGTTCCACGGCTTCTCGCCCCAATATACCACCAGTGTAACTACCGGGACAAACCAGTCTTCTTCCGTAAGACCCGACAGAAATTCCTCTTTCTGCATATGCTGTCGGTGTCTTTTGTTCTTCCGCATCATTTGCTTCCGCTGTTTGTCATAAGCAAGTGCCTCCTGTACCATGACGCGAACCGGCATACTGCGGTCGAAATAATTCTGATTTTCCACAAGCCAAACTGCATAAATGCATCCGTCCTGATCCTGCTTCATAGCCAGGTCACTGCTCCGTTCCATCACAGTCTCCCGGTCTGACTTACTTAATGCAGCCGTCATATCCGACAGTTCCTCGCCAGATATGATCTCCTTCCCTCCAAACAGTGCACCGTTTAAAAGATCTGCATAACGCCGTGTATCCGATAAATACTCCTTCAATGTAATGTCTGCCTTTCCCATGATACCTCCTCCCAGAAGGTATACCGGATCTCCCTGGCGAAACCTTCTGATTTTATTCTTATTTCTGTTTGAAAACAAAAGCAAGATTTCGCTGAAAATCCCTGAGAAACAGAATGAAAAATGAATTTTAGAATCGAAACATATGCTTTTTAGTTACTATATCATAGAATATATTGTTTGTCACTAACCTTTTTTAGAAAAAAATTTGTCCTTATATGAATATGCAGCTAAAAAAGAGCCACTCCATACGGAGTGGCTCTCTGGTAGTTGTTACGCAATGTTCATCATTACCGAACCATTGATTAGCCAAGTAAGGACAATGCCAACTGGTTGGTCTGGTTAGCCTGAGACAGCATCGATGTACCAGCCTGCTGCAGGATGTTGTTGTTAGCGTATCTAACCATCTCTGTAGCGATATCGGTATCACGAATCTCAGCTTCTGCACTCGTTGTGTTCTCAACAATGTTATCCAGGTTGTTGATGGTGTGCACCAGTCTGTTCTGAACAGCACCGAGATCGGAACGCTGTTTGGAAACTTCCTGTAAAGCAGCCTTAACGAATGCATTCAGGCTTGCGAAGTCATTCTCTTCAGCAACAGTGGTGATCTGATCCTTGTTGAAGCTCTTGTAGAACTTATCCATGATCTTATCGATCTTCTCGCTGAGCACGATCGTTGTCTTTCCGTTGTTATCGCTGAACTGCTTAGCTGCCTGGTTCTGAGTAACAAGACTTGCCAAACCATCCATGCTCATATTCTGGATCGTAATTCCGATGTGCTGACCTGCCTCTGCGCCAACCTGAAGAGCTTTGCTGGTGAAGGAACCATCCAGCAGGTTCTGCTCATTGAATGTGGTCGTGCTACGTACACGGTCGATCTCGGACATCAGCTGCTGAACCTCGGTCTGGATGTAAGAACGGTCTGTAGATGTCAGAGTAGCCGTCTCACCCTTAACTGCCAGCTCATTGATACGCTGTAACATATCATGTACTTCGTTCAGTGCACCTTCTGCTGTCTGTACGCAGGAGATACCGTCCTGTGCGTTAGCGGATGCCTGTGTAAGACCTCTGATCTGTCTTCTCATCTTCTCGGAAATCGCCAGACCTGCCGCATCATCTGCTGCACGGTTGATCTTGTAACCGGAAGATAACCTCTCAGTAGACTTAGCCTGAGCGCTGGTCGTAAGACCAAGCATTCTGTTAGAGTTCATTGCTGTAATGTTGTGTTGTACTACCATAATATATTCCTCCTTGAATTTAATGCAGCTTCCATGCTGCTAGTTTTTGTTTGTAACGGCTCCTCCGGCTCGTACGCTGCCTTCGGTTCCGTTACTGTTGCGTAAGTAAATTTGTTTTACTTTACTTGTAATATATATCGGATGACATCCGATTTACTTTAGGGGTATTTCAAATTTTTTTTATTTTTTTATTAACATGTCCGCAAACCGCTGCTCCCGTCTGCACATTTCATCTAACAATTGCGCGCCGGAGGCGCTATCTATGAGCTGTCCATCTGACGGCTCTGCCGTGATACGGTCTGCTTTATCCCGGAGCATATCATTCATTTTACGCTCCTGCTCCAGCATATTCTGCACATGACGCCTCTTCATTGCCTCATAATACGGCGTGCGCCCTGCATATTCCCACCAGAGCTCATTGGCCTCCATCCTGACCGGACTCTCCCACGGCTTAGACATCCATATCATATGCAGTACATTACAGTTGCTTATTAACTGTTCCCGCGTATCGTAATAGCGTTCTCCGTCATAGATCCTGTAATAATACGGCGCATAATTATAACGGATCCTGTCCATATACTTAGTCTTTCCGCCAAAGAGAAGATTGAGCATATCCTGGTCCGGAAATTCTATCCTGATCGCCGGATACTTTTGCAGGATATCTGCATAGACCGCATAATAAAAACCGTCCTCCGCGAGTTTTGACAGGTTAAAAAGAAGCACCCCCGAATTAAAGAACAGGGCGTCCTCGTCTTTTGCAAAATCCCTGCATTTTTTCTTTCTCTGCTCTTTTGACATAAAATCTTCGCAAGCCACAAGGTAATTGCCGTCAAAGGAAGTGTTATAAAAGTCAAGCAGGCTTCCCGTGATCAGCATATCCGTATCCAGATGCAGGATGCGGTCCATATCTCTGGCGAACAGATCCGTCGCCAAAAGGCGGTATGCGGCCTCCTCCGGCCATTTTCCCATACGAAAATCCCCGACCGTTCCTTCCGGAATATAGACCGGTATCAGTGCAATGCCATCCGATCCAATCACCTGATCCATTTCCAGGAGATCCTGCTGTGTCAGTTCATGGTGAAGCACATAGACCGACAATTCCGTATCTTCATGATGCTCTTTCAAAGACATCAGCATAACGCAGGCACAGGGAATAAATTCGCGGTTGATGGATATCATAATATTCATGAACCTTCCCCCTGTTTCTTTAAAAATTGATCCAGCATATAATTGATCTGAAATTCCTCTTCTATAATATCATACAGTATATCCTCCAGCTGCAGCAGAGCATCCAGCGTTTCCGCCCCGTCTGCCGCCTCATTAAGTCCTGCGCGAAAAGCGCTGTAAGCTTCCCGTTCCTTCGCTATCATGCTGTTATCCGTTTCCATCATATGAATCCTCTGTTTGGGAGTGTTTATGCCGGACAAAACACGTATCCCTGATCCGCACTGATCATAAACCTCCTGAAACACTGATACCACCGTATATACGGTGGTATCAGTTATGACACATGTTACCTCTGACATATATCCGATGTCAAATATCTGTAACGACTATTTCTTATTGTCATAGAACTGCGGCGACACATAGTTTAAGTTATTCATATTGTTATAATAGTTTCTCGCCGCCCTGTTCTTGGACGCGCCCTGTCCGATCGCCTGACGCTTCTTCTTAAACTGGTTTTCCGCCAGCATCTTATTGCGCATATTTCCCGCATTGACCGTCACGACTTTGTCGGTGATCTGCTGGATCTGCTCTTGCATACGGCGGATCTCTTCCCGATACCGTTCCTTGTTGCCGATCAGCTCCTCGCGGAATCTGTCGTACACGGACTCAAACCCCTGATCCAGACGCTCCAGCTGTTCCACATAGCTGCTCTGTTTATCGATCGCCGCATCAAAAGCATCCATGTCGAACTCCTCCTGTTTCAAGAGCTCTTCCTGAACGCCGTTCTGCGCGATCATTTTGTCGAGCAGACTGTTCTTCTTTTCCAGGCTCTGCAGCAAGATCTGCGCTCCGCTCTGTTCCATACTCATACCTCTCTATGCCTTATTGCAGCGCTTCATGACTTCCTTCCAGGTATCCCGAAGACTGCGCATATGCGTGTTCACTTCTTCCAGGATCTCTTTGTCCTTGTTGACATTCGCTTCAAACAGCCGTTTCAACACATAGACATAGATCCTGTCGAAATCTTCCGCCACTGCGTACTTGCGATCCAGCGTGTTGCGGAATTCCTCGATGATGCGCTGCGTCTTCATAATATTCGTATGCGCCTTCTCCATATCCTTCTGGTCGATCGCCATAATAGCGATATTACAGAATTTAATGGCCCCTTCGTACAGCATCAGCGTTATCTCCGCCGGTGAAGCTGTCATGATCTTGTTGATCTGATACTGTTCATAAGGATTCTGTACAGGCATAAGTTTGTTCCTCCTTGAGCGTACTTACTGATGCGCCTATCATTACCGTCCTGCCGGTTCAACCGTCCGATCAGCTGCCGCCGAGCATATTCCCCAATGCGCCGCTCTTGGACTGTAATTTCGCCATAGCTGTCTCCATCTGTGAGAACTTCGAGTACCACTTATCCATCAATGCGTTGAGCTTATCTTCCTCTTTGGCGATCTTCTCTTTATAGTTGTCATACTCCTTCTGCATCGTCTTGTCGTTGTATACGGTGAAAGCGCTGCTGGTATCTTTGACAGCCTTCATCTTATCCGACAGCGTATTATACAGATTATTGGCCAGTCCCGAGAAGAAATTCATCACTGTGTCAGGATCCTCGGATAACATCTTGTGGAGCGTATCCGCTTCCTTCTTTGTATTGGCGTCGTCGGGATCGCCATCGATATGGTAAGCGCCCTTCTCATTGTCGCCGGCATTCCAATAGCCCAGCGTATTGATGCCGAAATCGGACAGATACATCGTCTTGCCGTTTACTGTAGCGCCCTGGAGCAGCGCATTCTTCATGGCCTCGGTCACATCGCCAAGTGTGCCATCCCTACGCAGCAGCGAATCCTTGATCTTCTTCTCCCACTCCTCGATCTCAGAGTCAGCCATCTCGGCCTTTTCCTCTGAAGTAAGGGGATCGTAGCCCTTCGCGGAATCCGCATTATAGAGCGTATCCATCTCGATGATCAGCTTGTTGTACTCGGTAAAGAAGTTCTTCACCATATCGTACACGCCCTCTACGTCATCGCCGGTGGTAAGCGTTACTGCCTTATCTGTGGTCGCATAGACGTCGATCGACAGACCGTTGATATTGAAATTATTGTCAGACGAAGTAAAGGTCGCACCGTCCACCTCGATGATGGCATCCTGTCCCTTGATCCTGATCGCTGACTTCCTGTCGTCATAATCATGAGAATTGACGATCTTGTCAGCAAGCTCCACCTTCGTATCGAACTCACCCTTGACCTGATTTTCCAGATCCGTTGTTCCGGTTACCGTCTCGGTCGATTCGCCGTTCTCATCGACTCCCGATGACACGGTATAATACTTCCGGTTCTTGTCTATGGTCGCTTGGTTGGCGTCGATCTGCGCCTGCTTATCCTCCGCCGCCTTGACGGCCTTGTATTGGCTGTTCTTCTCGTTGAACTTGGCCTGTGCCTCATCCACGCCGCTCTGCGCGTCTTCCACCTGCCGCTGCAGCTCTGCCTTCTCTTCCTCGCTCTTGTCCGAGCCCTCCGCATTGGCTTCCTGCAACGCCTTCTGCGCCTCCTCGAGCTTCGACTTGGCAGCATCCAGATCGGCCTGCAATCCGCCCTCGCGCTGCATGACACCATCCTTCTCCTGTTCCTGACCGTACAGCTCATCGTACAGAGACGCCGCGCTCTTGTCAGGCTCCGCGTCCTTTACCGCCTTGTAATTCGAGTCTTCCTTCAGCTTATCGAGCTCTTCCTTCAGGGATTCATTCTGTTCCTCAAGGCTCTCATTTGCCGCCTTCAGAGCAGCCGCACGCTTCGCGACCTCTTCATCGATCACTTTCTGATAGGCGTCCGTATCCGACTTATAGCTCGCCCACTTCTTGTATTCATCGCTCTGCAGATCCTCTTTGGACAGCAGACCGATTGCTTCCAGAGCGTTCAAGCCCGCTTCATTGTTGGCCGTGATCGAGAAATCTGCCGCCGCGCCCGTATCCTTGGAGCTGATGAAGAACCTGTGATTTTCATCGTCAAAGCTGGCGTTAAGCCCTGCGTCCTGCAGCTTTTTGACCAGATCGCTGATCTTCATGTCGCCGTTTATCTTGATACTGGTCTTCTTACCGCCGACCGTCACGTCAAAGCTGGCATCGCCCGAGATACCGAGCTCGCTCAGCTTGGTGGACGATTTCACATTCTCCAAGTCTTCACTCAGGTCACGGCCCGTCAGTCTGCCGCCCTGGGCAAGCTGTCTGACCATAACGTTCTGTACGCCGTTGGCCGCGTTGCTGCCCGGCGTAACGCTGAGTGCATTGGGATCCGATACCTTAGTCGTCTTCTTCATGTAAGAAGCCTGAAAACGCATATTGTCAAGCGTATTCGTATAGAAATTATAGATCTTGGTATTCAGAGCCTTCCACGCATCCATCTTCCAGCTTAACTTAGTCTGGTCCTTGACGTATTTGCTCTTCTTGACGCTCTGCGCCGAAACCAGTTCGCTGATGATAGCTTCTGTATCCAGCCCGGAATACATACCTGTGATCCTAATTGGCATATCTGTTACCTCCTGTTATATAACCTAACGTTTTTCATCCACAAGGATGCCTGCCATCTCCCAGAGCTTTGCTATCATATCAAGCGTTTTCTCCGGCGGAAATTCCTTGATGACTTCCTTCGTATCCTTATCCATTATCTTGATCATGATATGGTTAGTCTCCTCATGGATACCGAACATAGCCACTTCATTGCTGTTGTTGATCTTCTTGTTCATCTCTTCGATCATCTTCTTAAGCTGATCGGGAGTTGCCTGTGAATTCTTAGCTGCCTGCTGCTGCTGACTCGTACTGCCATCGCTGCTGCTCTTCTCATCCTGCGGCTGAGCCTGTGCCACAGCTGCGGTCGTCTCGTCAACATTCACTGTCTGTCCATCTTCAGGAACTTCCGTGTTCACTGGTGTTACTGCCTGCGGTTTTACAACCGTCTGTGCCTGATAAGTCATAGCACTGCTTAATGGTTCAATTGCCATCGCCGTTCACCTCCGTGTGATTTTATATATTAGTAGAATCGCCTTATGATAACGCATCGGTCTCACCCCTCAGGATAGCGTATCCATCCCGGATCGCCGCATACGGGCAGAGAATCTCCGCGTAATCTTTGCTATATATATCGGAAAAAAATTAAATATGTTTAGTGCTTCGGAAATAAAACCGCAATAATTTTCTCAAGCTGCTTCTCCCAGGTATAGCATTCCTTCACCTTGCGGTATCCGTTCACCGCTATCCGTATCCGCTTATCTTCGTGCTTCAGATAATAATCTGCCTTGTCTACAAGCTCTTCCGGCGTCTTATAGGTCACGATCTCCTTGTCCTCCACGAACAACTCCGGTATCTCCCCCTGCCAGTTAGACAGTACGAAACCGCCCACGCCCATCACCGCAAATATCCTCTCTGGCACACCGCTCAAAATACTGCGCAGAGTAATATTGAGGTTGATCCTGCTGGAGTAAAAGACCTTCAGGGCGCCGTCCATAGCGGATACTCCCGGGAATCTCTTTACGCCCGCCGGAAGCTTTTCCGTTTCCCACGTATACACACGGATGTCAAAATGCTGCGCCAGAAGCTCCATCAAAAGCGTTCGCTCCACATTAGTCATCTTCCGTGCAATATAGGTAGTCTGAAAGAAATAATCGTCCGGCATGATGCAGGGAAACCGAAAGATACTCGGACAGTCTACGCGCATCGCTTCAAGCAGTTCTTCCGAAACGTGCAGTCTGTTCTGACCGTCCCACACAAACGCCGCCCGCTCCATGATGTCGGTAATGCCATCGCGCACCGGCATCGACAGGCTTTCTATCGCATGATCATACAGATTATTGGTATACATGCTTCCCACGAAGGACATATCGCAGCCGTATTGTCTGATCTCTTCATCCGTGATCACCAGCTGTCCGCTCCATGTCGTATCCGTCGCCAGCGGAAGATGATAAGCGTTGCTCTGCCCCATTTTTTTCTTTAATTCATATTCCCTGTAATCAAAATAAAAAATGTAGCAGTTATCGTAATCCGCCTCCGGCACCCAGGCCGGATAGCTGGGAGAATCCATACACCAGGTAGCATACTTGATCTCCAGACGCTTTGCCGCCCGTGCTACTTCCTTGGTAAAGACATTGGATAGAATAAAATCGGGCCGCAGCTTCTTTAGATATAATTCTACCGCCTCTTCCTCTTCCGCATTGTTCTCTATTTCTTCCATAGGCTTTTCATACATTTCAACTTCATGGCCCATGCGCGCCAGTGCAAAAATAAGCCCGCTCATCTGTTGCTGCTCACTTGCCACAAACAGAACCTTCATTCCTGTACCCTCCATCCGCAAATCATGACCCGGATCGCACTGTATCCAATATTTTCTTAAGCTGGTGTTCGTAAGTGTAGCACCGCTTTATTTTCTGATAGCCATTGAGAGCGATCCGCGCCCGCTCATCCTCATGCTTCAAATAGTGATCCGCTTTATCGACCAACTCCTCCGGCGTCCTGTATGTCACGATCTCCTTATCCTCCACGAACAGCTCCGGGATCTCCTCCTGCCAGTTGGACAGCATGAAACCGCCCACGCTCATCACATCGAACACCCTCGCCGGCACACCGCTTAAGATACTGCGCAGCGTGATGTTCAGATTGATCCTGCTGGAGCGGAAGACCTTCAATGCCTCGACACCGGCATCCACCTCCGGGAAGCTTCTGACACCTTCAGGCACTTTTTCCGTACTCCGTGTATATAAATGAATATCGTATCGCTCAGACAGCATCTCCACAAGCAGGGTCCGCTCCACATTAGTAAGCTTTCTTCCCATCAGAAAAGTCTGCAGGAAATACCCCGCTGACATACGGTAGGGTTCATCGAATATACCCGGGCATCGTTTCCATACTTCGTTTACAAGGTCTGAGGGCATCGCCAGCCTGTCCTGTCCGTCCCACACAAAAGCTGCCTGCTCGATCAAGCCTGTAAAAATATCCTGATAGGCAGCCGGGAATTCCGTAATGATCGAATCGTACAGATTTTTGGTATACATACTGCCCACAAAAGACATATCGCAGCCATATGCTTCTGCCTCTTCATCCGTAACGGTTATCCGGTCTCCCCATGCGATATCTCCACCCAGCGGCTGGTGGTATACATTGCTGTGGCCCTGATGCTTTTTCAGTTCGTATTCCTTATAGTCAAAATAAAACAGATAACAGTGGTCGCTGTCCGCCTCCTCATACCACGAAGCATAAGCGGGAGAATCCATATTCCATACCACATACTTGACGCCGGCATGTCCGGTAGCGCCGGCGGCCTCCCGGGAAAACAGATTGGACAGCACAATGTCTACTTTATTTTTCTTCAGGAAGCTTTCCAGTCTCTCTATGTCATCGTCGGTCATATCTTCCACTTTTACCTGGTATATAGCGATCTCATATCCCATTCTGTCAAGCGCCATTACAATGCCCGGACAATGCTGCAGTTTACTCCCTATGTACAATATCCGCATCCGATTCTTTCCTCGCTTTACTTTACTCACTTTTTTTATTATACTATCTTTATATTGTCTTTCCAAGATTTTTGGACGAAAAATATACTCCCACGTGGGTGAAAATACTATGGAGATCTTACTCTACCGCTACAACAGCATATGCGAGCCCGATATCATACAGGTTTTTACCGATTTCGGCATTACGGTCCACACGGAAGAGGCGGAGATGACGGATAAGCACGTCACGCCGAAGCAGTGCGCCTTTCTCATAACCAAATGGCTGACGGAACATCCCATCGCTTTTGTGTTCAGCGTCAATTTCTACCCGGCGATCTCCTATACGTGCAATCGCTTCAAGGTGCCCTACGTCTGCTGGAGCGTGGATTCTCCCGTGCCGGAGCTTTTTTCCAATGCGCTGAAAAACGAATGGAACAGAGTTTTTCTGTTCGACAGGGCGCAGTATGACTTCTTTGCTCCTGTAAACCCGGAACATATCTTCTATCTGCCTCTTGGCACCAATGTAAAGCGGTGGGAGGACGTGATACTGAACATGACAGAGGAGGATTATGTGAAATACGGCGCTGATGTGAGCTTCGTCGGATCGCTTTATACCGAGAAATGCAGGTTTGACAGGCTGCCGCGTACCGGGCGCTGCAAAACCGCAGGGACGTCGGAGCAGCCTGTACGGGCAGGCGATCCGGCGGACGGGTCCACATCGCCCACCGCATGTCTGAGCGCTTACACGCAGGGCTTCGTGGACGGACTGATCGAAGCGCAGCTTAAGGTGTACGGTTACAATTTTATTTACGATGTTCTGGATGACCGCGTTATACGGGAGATCGCCGATGCAGATCCCGATTTCTACAGGGGCGGCGATACTTACGCGGACACTGACCGCTATCTTGTGGCGCATCAGTATATCGGCATGAAGCTTGCCTCTGTAGAACGCATTAGAACGCTGCTTCATCTGGCGGAGCATTTTCAGGTCGTTCTCTACACGCGCAGCAACCCTTCCATACTGAGACAGGCGGGCGTGGATGTGCGCGGCGGTGCAGACACGCTGACCGAGATGCCGAAGATCTTTCAATCCAGCAAGGTCAATCTGAATATGACAATGCGCCCGATCGAGACGGGGCTTTCCCTTCGCGTCTGGGATGTCCTCGGCTGCGGCGGTTTCCTTATCACAAACTATCAGTCGGAGATCCCCGGATATTTTGAAATCGGAAAGGATCTGGAGACTTATGAATCCGCATCGGAGCTGGACGAGAAAATACAATACTATTTGACGCACGAGAACGAGCGCGTGGAGATCGCAATAAACGGCTACGAGAAAACCGCACAGCACCACACGTATGAAAGAAGGATCGCACAGATGATAAAAGTCCTGAACGATCTTGCAAAATAATAAGAAAAAGGACTGCACGCCCACATCTGCGGCAAAACAGTCCTTTTATTTTGTATGAGTCCTTTTAGTCCTTTTAACCCAGCAGCCCCTTCAATGCTTCCATACCGTCCACATTGACTGCCTCCTTGTTGGCATCCTGGATCTGAACATACACTTCCTTGCGATATACAGGTACTTCTCTCGGTGCGCTGATGCCCAGCTTAACCTGTTCGCCTTTGATCTCTAACACCGTGACTTCAACGTTATTGTTGATCACGAGCGCTTCATTCTTTTTTCTGGATAAAGCTAACATCTACTCACCTGCTTTCTTATTATTTAATATATCATAGATCGGGAACTTCACCGGATACCCTTCATCCTCAACAATGATCTGAACCGCCTTCTTCTGCGCCGCATTGATGACAAGAGGCCCCTTAAGATTCACGGACATCTTTGTAAGATCCTTGGGAACAGTAACAGTAACCAGTACGAGCAGTTCATCGGGCACGATCTCACCGATCACTTTAAGGAGCTCATCGTCTACCTCCGGATTATAGTCCGGACAGACGATCAGCGGATCCATGACCGGCATGGCAAACGCAGGTTCTTGCAGAGACTGCAGCCAATGAATAGAATCCGTCCCTTTCTCCTCGTCATGTACCAGCGTAAAGTCCGTCAGATCCGGAAAACCGATGATGCCCTTCGGGAAATGTATGATCTTATCATCATCGATCATAATTGTGCCAAATACTTTTGTGGTGATCTCCATATCTGTACCGCCTTTCTCTTCTTTAGATATAGTTCATCAGATTTGTCTGCATGATCTTGCTTGTCGCCATAAGCGCCGCCTCATAAGTGAGCTCGGAACTGGACAGTTCCGTTGCCACCTGCGTTACGTCGATGCCTTCGTTATCTGTCTGAAGCTCCTTGAATGTCTCCTGCTGACCCATCAGGCGCTCAGAGATCAGATCCAGCCTGCTTCCCCGTGACGCGTTGTTGGTGATAGCGATATTGTTATCATCCATATACTTCTGGTATCTCGTGATCTGGTTCTCGAACTGGGTGTGGATGTCGTCACGAATATAGCTTTCCGCTTTCTTCGCCGCCTCCAGCTTTTTGGTCCAGTTCTTATACTCATCGCTGTCTTCCGGAAATCCGGCCCGTTTCTCTTCGATATCGCTGATCTGAGTCTCAATACCCTTAAGCTGGTTCAGGCAGCGCTGGAAGTCGTCTATATCTCTCTTCACGTCATGGCTGAACACTTCATCGGTAGTGGTGTTCACCTGTATCTTCTGGTTAAATCCCACATCGTAATAGATATCCTGGGGGAGCGTATTGGCTTCGCTGTTATAGACAGTCGTCTTGGTCTTTCCGTCTCCCAGATTCTTTGTCTCTGTACACTCGAAATAATGTGCGGGATTGATATCGCCCTCAACCCAGGAGGATTTATCATAAGAAACCCGGAACGTCTGTCCCTCTTTGAAATTCGCCTCATAATATTCTTTGCTGAATACCAACTCACCCGTGGAAGGAATATAGGCGATACCCGTATCGGTGCCGTCCGCAATAGCCCTGTATGCCGTATCGGCATCGGCATACTCCGTAATGACCGGCGCAGGGGTAAGCGGATTGCCCATGCCGTCCGTCAATGTCAGCTTGGAAGCGCCGTCCGCGCCCTTTGCGTCCAGATTATCATAGGACAGCCGCATACGGTACATCTGCGTATGGGTAATGTCCTGCTCATAACTTTGGCCACCTACAACACCATCGCCGCCCTTATCATTATCCGTATCCAGAGTACTAAAATTCGTATAATTAAAGGAATCGATGTCGTCAAAGCCAAGCTTCTCGTTAATATGATAGGATGTAGCCTCCTCCAGCATCCTTTTTTCATCCTCCGATGTAAAAGTGATCGGCGTGTCCGTCCTGTAGCCGGAGAAAACATAACGTCCTGCATAATCCACATTGCCGCTGGAATAGAACTCTTTCGTCAGGGACTCCATCTGTGTCAGGATAATATTCAGATCGTCCGAAGTCAGATCCTTGTTCGCCGCGCTTCCCGCCTGCTCATACAGATCCTTCAATATGGTCCCGAGCGTGTTGAGCGCATCCGCCGTCACCGTCAGCCAGTTATCCGCATCCGCAGCATTCTTCTCATAATACTGTGTCACATAGGTCACGTTGCTTCGAAGACGCAGCGCCCTGATCGCCGTCACCGGATCGTCCGAGGGTCTTGCGATCTTACTCTGGGTAGTCATCTGATTGGTCAGCTTATCTTCCAGGATCTTATTCTGATTGAGGTTGTACAGCGAATTGTTTCGCATGATCTTGTTTGTGATTCTCATAGCTCATCATCCTCTCTTAATTATACTCCGGTCTCCAGGATCAGTCTGTCATATACCTCTGTCAGTACCGAGATCATCTTGGACGCCAGCGTGTAGGAATTCTCGTACTTGATCAGGCTGACGGCTTCCTCGTCCTCGTCTACGCCGGAGATAGACAGCCTCTGATTGTCTATGTTGCTCTCAAGGCTTATATAAGTTGCGTAAAAAGTATCTGCATTGCTGGCATTCAGCATCGCATCGGACAGCACGCACTCCAGGAAGCCGCTTGCATTTCTTCCCCGGAAGCTGAACTGGTTGATATCGTTTATCATGGAGATCACTTTGCGCACTTGATTGTTCTGCTCAACGCCGTCCTGCTCCGTACCGTCTGTAGTATCGTCATCCACATTCTCTCTCGTGCCGAGCCGTCTCGCATTCTTCATCAGCTCATCCGTGATCGTGATATTGCCCGCCGTAAGATAATAATATCCTTTACCGTTATGTCTTGAATCATTCAGCTCATCCTCTCTGTACTGTCCGCTGTTGTCCGGATAGCCGCCCGTAAAGAGGATTCCCGCATCCTCGCCGTCGCCGTCGAGTCCTTCGGTAAAAATATCGTTGACCTTGTGAACGAAATCCCTGATCCATTCATTCATCTGTGTCATATAGTAGGGAACACCCTGATAATTTACATCCTGGCCGATCGTTGCGCGTCTTCCGGTCTTGACTGCCGTGAGCGCCTGATCGCTTTTCCGGTTGTCTATGGTAAAGGTATACTGACCGTCGCCATCGTATGTCCAGTCGGTGAAATAGTAGAGCTGGTCACCTATGTTGATAACGCCTCCGCCGTCCGGCAGTTTACACTGTATCATACTCTGCAGATACGGTTCCGTGGCGCTGATCGTCACCTCTGTAGTGCTGCCGCGGTAATTGATACGGGTGGCAGTACCGCTGTAGTACTCTCCGTTATTGCCGTCACGCATCTGGATCAGACCCTTGAGCTCGCCGCCCATCGACTCATTGTATAATCCGAAATCGTTGCCATTGGTCCAGCGGATATCGTACAAACCGTCTATATCTGTCTGATTGACCCTCTCATCAGCGCTGCGCGCCACGCACACAAGCTGGTTGTAATCGTTCATGTCAACCAGCGTCTGTCCGCCGGCTATTCTCACAATATATCTGGTCGCGCCCGTGTCGTTGCCCCACTGGTCATAGATCGGCGACTCCTCTGTCTTAACGTCCACGACCGCAGACAGCTCATCTACCAGCGCGTCTCTCTTATCCCGCAGTTCATTGGCCGTCGCGCCTGTCATCTCGATCGTATTGATCTGCTTGTTGACCGTTGCGATATCCTGCGCGATGGAGTTGATATGATCCACGCGGATCTTGATCTCATCGTTTACGTCCGCCTGCAGGTCCTGCAGATCCCCGTACATATTATTGAAGTAATCCGTCAGACTCTTGGCGGAAGATATAAAGGATCTCTTGACCGAATCGTTGTTGGGATCGTTCGCCAGACTCTGAAGCGCGATCGCCATCTGATCGAAAATAGATGTAAAACCGGTCTTGCCGTCATCCTCCAGATAATCCTCTATCATCTTGCAGTAATATGCTTTTGTATCAAACTCGCCCAGCTTGGTTTCGTTCTGACGGTATTTCATGTCATAGAACTGATCGCGGACCCGCTCGATCGCCAGCGTATTGACGCCCGCGCCCGCGCAGCCGTATGTGGCGAATACCCGCAGCGGATTCATCGCCTCCTGCTTTACCTGCTGGCGGCTGTAGCCCTCCGTGTTGGTATTGCTGATATTGTTTGCCGTCGTGTTGAGCGCCGCATTGGCAGCCCTCAGACCCGATGATGCAATTTCCAAACCAAAAAATGTAGATGGCATATCAATTCACTCCTTCCATCTTTCCGCCGACCCTGTCGCGGCCCTATCGTCCTACCGGCCAAGCACCGACAGTATGTGGTCAAGCATCTCGCTGATCACATTGATGTACCGGCTCGATGCGTTGTATGCATTCTGATACCGGATCATGTTGGTGAGTTCCTCGTCCGAGGAAACGCCGACCACCTGCTCTCTTGCGTTGAGGATAGAGTCGGTCGCTACCGTCTGCGTCACCTGCACGCCTCTCATGACCGATCCGCTGTTTGCAACCTGCCCTATCAGATTCTTGTAATAATCCGTAAAAGACAGCGGCGTCTGTACATTTGGATTGAGCGTGTATATCGTTTCCTCGAATGCTTCCTTAAGCCTCTCCATCGCCGGGATATCCTCAGAATGTTCGTCTTTCCTGAATTTCAGGAGCGAAGGATTCTGACGGAGCTTCTGGTTGATGTTCAGATTGGAAGTCGTCCACGGATCATTCTCGTTGATCCTGACAAACAGCTGATAGGGTTCTCCGTTCTCATCCCGCAGATATCCGGTCTCGTTATTGGGGTCCGCAGTCTCGGCGTCCCATTTGATGACATCGTTGATCTTGGTAACAACGGCGTTGATCAGCTGGTCAAATTCAGCCTCTACGTTCATAATGACCGACTGGGAGATATGCTTATCATACCAGCCCTCCTCGTACTCGCCGTCCGTATTGATATTCTTTATATCCTGATAAGTGGCTCTGTGGTCTCCTCTGGCAAGAAGCATACTCTTGAGGGAGCCGATATCGGTATTCAGATCCGAAGAAACCGTCCGGGTCAAGTCAAAGACCTGTGCCGCCGCGATACTTTTCTCTGTAACGACCTTGTTGCCATCCTTATCATATGTATAATTGGCAAGCATCGACCAGTACGGAGTGTAGAAACCTGTTGCGGGATCGGTGTAAAGCTCGACCTTATTGACCAGCCCGCCCTTGACCAGATCCACATCCTCAAGTCTTACGTTCACATAGCCCGTCACGTCTTCGCTGAATGAAATATTGGCAAGCGTTGCCAGTTCATCCAGAAGATAATTGCGCCGGTCGCGAAGATCATTGGCATGCTCTGCGCCGGCCTCGATCGCCACGATACGCTCATTCAGATCTTCTATCTGCTCCGCGTAGCTGTTGATCTTGTTTACATCACTGATAATGGATTTATTTAAATTGTCCTGATACTGCCCCAGACTGTTGTAAACAGCCGAAGCCTTCGTGAGAAATTCATAAGAACGGGTCACGAACAGATTCTGGTTTACTGCGCTCGTGGGATCCTTGCTCAATTCCTGAATGGATTCCCACAGATTAGTCAGCGATCTCGAAAACTCATTGTTCTCGATCGAACCGCCTCCCTGCGCCTCGCCCAGAATATACTCTATTTCCTCCAGAGCGCCCGCCGAGACATCATAAAAAGCACTCCGTCCCGATTCACGGCGATAGTTTTTGTCCAAAAAAATATCTCTTTCCTGTCTTGTGAGGGTATAATTGACACCACGACCGACCTGCTGCCAGTTAGGTCTTCCCTTGTAAGTCGTCGTATACGACCTTGTGCCCTGGGACACCTGCTGCCTGGTATATCCGGTGGTATCCAGATTAGACATGTTGTGCGCCGTTGTGTTCAGCGCATTATTTGAAGTCTGTAAGCCTGATACGCCTACCCAAAAACTGCCCATTAACGACATAGCTCTACCGTCCCCAACAATTACTGCCTGGCGTCAAAGGCTTTGTTTCCCGTACCGATCACATCGCCGGTATTGTATGCGCCCCGGTTGTAATTAGCCGTCTCGGGGGCTTTGTTCATCGACTGAAGAACGTTCATGCGAAACTGCACCATTTCCAGCGCCTGCTGGAGTAATTCACGGTTCTGCTCATTGACCCGCTTCACGTTCCGTACATTTTCCTGCAGTCTGTCATGAACAGTTGCCAGTTTTGCCTGTTCTTCCGGCCTTGCCGCCAACATTTTGATCAAATCAACGATTTTTAAATTATTAACATCCTTGTTAAGCACATTCGCAATATCATTAATAGCTTCGGTCCTCTGGTCATCCAGACGGTTGATCCGGCTTACTATGATCTGCTCTTCATCCGTGATTTTAGCTAATTCCTCTAAGTCCTCAGACACAATGACGGGAGTTTTCTTTAAAGACAAGTTATGAAGCTGTTCGTACTCACTGTTCTCTTTTTCTAAAACGTCGATCAGTACTTCCATCAAACTTGCCACGTCAAATTCTCTCCTTCACTGTGCCTACAGACTTTCGATTTCTTCATACTTCTGCATCAACTTCTCCGCAAAGCTTTCGCCGCTCACCTGATAGGTGCCGTTCGCAATAGCCGCTTTGATGGGAGCCGTCAATTCTTCTCTGATATCATCCGCCGCCGCGATCGCGCTCTTGGCGGTCTGAATATCCTTACCGATACTGGAAATCTGTATCTTGTCAGAAGCAGCCGTCTTCGCTTTATCCTGCACTTTAGCCGGCTTTTTCGCATTATATAACTTCTGCACTTGCGTGTAAGCTTCGATACGCATAAGAGACTCTCCTTTCGCAAATAAATCTTTACACTATTTGTATCGGATGTTTTGCAAAAGACTTTAGGGCTGATCTCATTTTTTATTTTTTTGAACCGGCATACGCTCTTGCCGCCAGCTCAAGGCATCCCATGATCCCCTGGTCGTCTCCGAGACTTGCTGGGACGATATAGCGCTCCATATCTTCCAGCTGCTTTGCCTGAATATATCCGCCCAGCAGCTGTGTGACTTTGTCACGGATCAACGGGAAAAGCTGCGTCTGATGCATAACGCCGCCGCCCAGAATGATCATCTGCGGCGACAGGGTCAGGATATAGCCGGTAAGCGCCTGTGCGATATAATCCGCCTCCATGTCCCATACTTCCGGCCTGTCCGCAAGGTTTACCGCCCGGTCGCCCCATCTTTCTTCAATGGCGGGCCCGGACGCCAGACCCTCCAGGCAATTGTCATGATATGGGCATTTGCCTCTGTAAGCGTCATCGGCTCTTTTCCGGATCAGGACATGTCCGGCCTCCGGGTGCAGCATACCGTGAAGGAGCTTTCCTTCTATATAAATGCCGCCGCCCACTCCCGTACCGACGGTGAGATAGATCACGCAGTCCGCTCCTTTTGCCTGTCCAAAGGTGACTTCGCCAAGCACCGAGGCGTTTACATCCGTGTCAAAGCCGATGGGACAGCCCAGCGCGTTCGCAAAGCTTCCCACCATGTCAAAATCCCTCCACGCCAGTTTAGGCGTGGAGGTGATATAACCGTATCTCGGAGAAGACTTATCCAGATCAATGGGTCCGAAGCATCCTATTCCCAGCGCGTCCACACCGCGCTCTCTGTAGTAGGCGGTCAGCTCCGGTATCGTTTCTTCCGGGCTGCGTGTGCGTATTGACGTCTGCTCATATATCCTGCCCGTCTCGTCCCCTATGGCGCACACCATCTTGGTGCCGCCCGCTTCCAATGCTCCCAGCTTCATGTCCTCTCTCCTTACTGTTCTTCTTCCATTAAGTATATTCTCGATGCGAAATCCGGAAAATGCCTTACTTCACTGTTGTAGCCTGTCGCCGCAAAAGCCTGCTTCAATCTGACGCCGCCGTACATCAACGTGTCGCCATAAGCGCGCACATCCTCCTTCTCCCCGTCCATCTTGACAAATCTGGCCACCGTCCTGTGCACCAGCGAATCCTGTCTGATATGGATCGGAGATACCGTGTTGACCAGATCGCCGAATTCCCGCACATCGTATTTCAGCGTGCGGTTATAAAAGTGATATTTTCTGTCCGGGTCAAGGCCTTTCGCCCTGTAGCACTCATACTGCGTGTTGGGAGTCACCAGCTTCTGCATCAGAAATCCCACAGCCTTCTTCCGGTCTGCGGACACACATGTCCACTCGGTCACATTGCCGTCCACACTGTCCGCAAAGGTTCTGCCTCGGTAAAAAGTACCCGTCTGGAGCACGCTGCGCCATTTCTTATATAATACGATCTGTTCCCTGACCGCGTCCAGTTCTTCTTTTTTCATATCGCAGAAATTGCACTCATAACCGCATATGCCGAAGCACGCCACATTAAAGCGTGTCTCCAGAGGCGTGGTCCTGAGCGTCTGGTGATTCGGGCAGGAGGATACGTGGGCGCTTACGACGGACATCGGATAGCCGTAACTGTAGCCTGTCTGGATCTGCGCGCGGCACAGCGCATCTGTGTCGTCACTCGCCCAGATCTGCGGGAAATAGCACAGGATCCCCAGATCGAAACGGTTGCCTCCGGCCGCGCATCCTTCAAACAGAATATGCGGGAAACGATCTGTCAGCTCCTTCATACAGCGGTACAGCCCCATCACATACCGGTGCGCCACCTCGCCCTGCCTGTCTGCCGGAAGCGCCGCAGAATAATAATCGGTAAAATTCCGGTTCATATCCCACTTGACATAAGAAATGCCCTCCGTGGAAAACACTTTGCTCATGGCCTCTATGATATAGTCCTGTACTTCCGTTCTTGTCAGATCGAGTATTCGCTGGCTGCGCCCCTCCGAGTGAGGTCTGTCCGGTATGGACAGCGTCCAGTCAGGATGCGCCCGGTACAGCCTGCTATTTACATTCACCATCTCAGGCTCCACCCAGATGCCGAAATCCATGCCCAGCTCTTTTATCCTGCGCGCCAGCCCCTCCAGGCCGCCGGGCAGTTTCTTACGGTTGACTTCCCAGTCGCCCAGCGACTGCGTATCATCGTCCCTTGTCCCGAACCATCCGTCGTCCATGACGAACAGCTCCACGCCCACGCTCTTAGCTGCCCTGGCAAGCTTCAGGAGTTTGTTCTCATTGATATCAAAATACGCCGCCTCCCAGCTGTTGAGCAGTACCGGCCGTTCCCTGTGCTTCCAGCCGCCGCGCACGATATGCTCCCGCACGAACCGGTGCATGTTATGGCTCATGCCGTTACAGCCCCTGTCGGAATAGGTAAGCACCGCTTCGGGCGCCTCGAAATCTTCACCCGGACCGACCGTAAAACAGAAGGACTGCGGATTGATCCCCGCAACCACCCTCGTCTTGCCGTATCCGCTGACTTCAACGGCTTCATAGTGATTGCCGCTGTAGATCAGATTAAACCCGTAGCATTCTCCCGCATCCTCGGAAGTCTCCGCTCTGCTCAGCATGACAAACGGATTGGCGCGGTTAGATGACGTGCCTGTATAGGACGCATTCACGAGCTTTCCGCTTATGACACGCGTATCATTTTTATGCATCTCCCGCGCCCACGCGCCGGTAAAGGTTGTAAAAACATATCCTGCCGTATCCAGATCAAGCTGCATGCTCATGAGCCTGTTAAGTCTGATCTCTTCGCCGCTCTCATTGATGAGCCTCGCGCTTCTTGTGATCACGTCGCAGTCCTCATACACATAATAGTGCAGCTCCAGCGCAAGCATATACTGACGGTCTCTAAGCGTAACGCACAGATGCTCTACCTCCGCCTCCCCGTCATAAGAGCCGGGAAGCGTTCTGTACGCTTCCTTTCCCATACTTATATCGGCTTTTTCAAACAGGAAATCAGACGTAAGGCTGCCGTCCGCATGGATCACTTCGATAAAAGGCTCCCGGATATCGCCCTTGCCGTATGAGGACATCTCCAGTCTGATGTCCTCCAGTGAAAAATTCATATTCTCACTGTTATAGACGCTGGTGTTGCCCGGCGCAAATGCATGGCGCTCGACCAACGCCTCCGCATCCTCGTCGCTCGTTACCGTGATCTTTCTTCCATAGTACAGGTGCTCCAAATGCCCCGTCTTCATAATGCGGAAACAGTATGTCGTATTGCCTGTCTCCAGCACAAAACACCGGTCATATTTGTGAATCATTGTCTAATCCTTTCTGTTTGATCTGCGCCGCAATTTCCTCCACCTTCTGTTCCGTGAGCATATATTTCTTGCGGAACAGGCATACCGCCAGCAGAAGTCCCGCGATCGGAATGACCGTCATTGTCATGCGCAGAATAAAAACAGAAGATTCCGACGCCTGTGCCGTGACTGCTGCCGACGTGTCATTGCTCAGCCTGCAGACCGACAGACAGACGGACGCGATCAGGACTGCAACGCCTGACGCAAGCTTCACCACAAAAGTCTGCATGGAGAAGATCACGCTCTCATCTCTTCTGTTGTTCTTCAGCTCGCCGTAGTCTACCGTATTGGCAAGAAATACCGTGGTTAAGACCGTCAGCATACCGAATGCGGCAAATACAAAGAACGCCGGAATAAACAGAAGAAAGATATTCGTCCATCCAAGACACATAAGCGCAAACAGCACCGCATAGCCCGTGATCGCCATCGCAAAACTCACATAGAACACCTGCAGGGAGTTGATAAACTTACGCAGCAGCGGATAGAACAGCATCATGGACAGGATCTGGATACCGCCGCCGAACGTGTTGAACAGAGTATATCCGTTTTCCCATGTCTCTCCCCCGAAATCGTACTTAAAGAAATAGATCAGCAGATTGGAGGTAATGTACAAGGAACAGTTGATCAGCACGATGGCAACGACCACGATCATTGTCTGGTCATTCTGAACGAGCGCCCGGAACATCTGTCCTACGGACGGCGCTTCCACATCGACCGTGGATTTCTCCTTGATGTTGATACAGGTGATCACGATAAAGACGACAAACAGCGCCGCAATGATCAGGGCAAACCTCTGGAAGCCGAGACGCTCGTCGCCCTGTCCGATGTTCTTTACACAGATCATCGTGATAATGGTAATGAGAGCCGAACCGACGCCCGCACAGGAACGCGCCAGCGTGGTGAGTCCTTCACGCTCTTTACCGCCTTCCGTGAATGCCGGGATCATGGACCAGTACGGAATATCCATCATCGTATAGGTGACGCCCCATAGGATGTATGTGATCGCTGCATATGCAACCAGTCCTCCGCCGTTAAGCGCCGGCGGAGCCGAGAACATGACAAACAGAATCACCGCATTGGTGATCGTTCCGATCAAGAGCCACGGCCGGAATTTGCCCCATCTGGTCCGGGTCTTAGCCACCAGCACGCCCATGACCGGGTCGTTAAACGCATCAAACACACGCGCCGCCATCAGAATGATCCCCATCGCCACCGCGCTCACACCCAGGATATCCTGATAATAATACAGGATATAGCTTGCGGATAGCATGTAAACCATGTCTTTTCCCACCGCACCCAGTCCGTAGGATGCTTTTTCCTTAAAACTCAGCTTCATAAGATTTTCCTCCTCTCATGGCAAGTTCTACCACTTTGTATGCGCCATCGTACATGCCCGCCGCTTTATTCTTTACAATATTCCCGCACATGCCGCGAAGCAGGCTTCCTTCCCCGATAAACATCCTGATCATCTGAAGGGTGTGCGGAATATCCCTGCACTCCAGCGTGCCGTCCCCGCTATCCGCCGAGTGGATGGCGCCCCACTGCTCATGTCCGCCCACACGCTTGATGAACAGCTTCGGCACCGGATAAAATGCCAGTTCGCTAGGCTTGGTCACAAGCACATCGCAGCTTCTCATCAGCAGATTGGTACAGTAGACCGCCTCAAATATATTTTCATGCCAGAAAGCGTGAACGCCGTTTACGTCCTGCGTGAGCGCGTTTTCCGCAAATGCCTGTGTTTCTTCCCACACGTTGAAATGCTCTTCCGATACATCGCGAAGTCCCGGGATCTCCTGCTCCAGCTCCTCCCACACATTGCGGTAATCTCCCACATTGACATAGAGCGCCGCCTTATTCTTACGGATATAGGGCAGCAGATATTTGATAATGGCTGCAAAGATCTCTTTCTGTGCGCCCGCGCCGCCGATCGTCAGAAGGAACCGGAACGGTTTGCCCTCCTCCTGTCTTCTGATCCTGCGTGCGCAGTCGTTCTCGATATTGCTCACCAATTCATGATCGATGTAATGTCCTGTATATACCAGATCCGAATCCGGCATCGGCTCTAATACCGCCTTTCCTTTCATACCGTTTAAAATGCGGTAGCCCTGATAAGCGAAATGCGTCTGGACCGTGTGAAGACTGCCTTCCGCCAGATGCAGCGCCATCGGCCAGTTGTCCGGTATCGCGTTGACCACATGCTTCATTCCCGCATGGATAGCCGCCTGCGCGGGCCACACATGGGTCGCCACTACCGGAATATCCTTCGGCACATTCCGGTAAACCGCCGCCATGAGCTCCGCGTTCTTCTGATCGGATGCATTGTAGCTCAGCTTGCGGAATCCCTCGTAATTCATCGGTTCCCAGACGAGCTTGTTGAACAGTCTGCTCTTGCCGGAAAGCCGGGAACCCAGCGAATACAGATCGTTCTGTGCGCTTATGACTTTCGTACAGGTCGTATGCCGGTAGGAATTTAAATCCATCCAGTACGGAACGTACCCCATAGACTTTGCCGCCGATGCAATTGCCATCGAGATCCTGTAATGTCCGAATCCCATGCGGATATTGCCGACGATGATACCCTTGTCCATATCAAAGGCTTCCCCATCCTGCGGCGCGCTGCCATCCTCGCCCAGACGCACATCCATGACCCCCAGCAGATCGCCGATATGCTCATTCTTCTTTACGGTGACAGGATAGTCTGCCGCCGAGTCATCCCCGAATTTTGCCGCATATTTTTTCTTAGACTGCACCGCTTTACGGTAAACTGACTCCGGCATCGGGTTGCCGAAGATCACTTTCGATCTCTCGATCATATACCTTCTCCTCCTTTATATTGATTCATCTGTTCCTTCATGATACGGTCCCCTGCACCGGCTATGCGCCCGGCCCGTCTGTCAGCCGTGCACCCGGATACCCTCCATCAGAATCTCCACCACTTCATCCAGTGCATCCTGATAGGATATTTGATTCCGTATCAATATGTCCCTTTGAAAAAACTGCTCCACGGACGCTTCCAGCATCATCTTGAGAATAGGGATCCTGACCGGCTGAATACAGCCCTCCGCGATCCCCTGCTCGATCAGCCCGATCGTTGTCTCCCAGCCGGTCTCCAGCCGCCGCTCCACCTGCTTGTATATTTTGGGATATTTGTCCCTTAAAAGATAAAGCTGCTTAAGATCCACATCTTTATACCCTTCCGGAAGCACACCCAGTATCCTATGTATCTTCTCGACCGTGCTCAGACTCCCGTCTTCGACCACCGCCTGCTCGCTCTCCTTGATCTTGTCAAACATATAATCCACCATCGCAAGAAACAGTTCTTCTTTATCCGCAAACACTTTGTAGAGCGTCTTCTTACTGATCTTAAGCGACCGGGCGATATCGTCCATCGTAAATTTCAGACCCTTATCATTAAAGATCCGCAGCGTGCCTTTCAGGATCTCTTCCCGTATATTCTCATTCCTTACATCCATCGGTATCCTCCCGTATATAAAAACAGGAAACTTATTTTTAATTTTAAGTTTCCTTAATTCTATCATGACGCTTATAGTATGGCAAGAAACTATTTCGCCAAAAATAGTTTCCGCTTTTTATACATATTTACCAGATTTATAATATTTACTACATTTCGCTGCCTTGCATCAAGGGTCTGACCATTCGCAAAAAGCCGCCTGAATCGCTATCTTACCGTCTCAAAATGAAGCTTACGAAGTCCTTCCACTTCATCGCACAGAGGCTTTAACCGACACGATGCACAGTCCATGATAAGATTGCTGAAGATTTCATTGAGTGATTCCGTGACGGCGTCTATCCTGCGTGCCGCTTCGCCAAACGCCTCATAGGAAAACCGCGGGTCGGTAATATAGACAATGCGTGCCGACAATACCTCCGGATGCGCATGATAAGCCGCAATATAGCACCGCCCGACCTGTTCAAAATCAAGACCGAGGCGCAGCGCCTCTCTGCCTATCCGCACCGGTTCTCTGTGCGCGGAAGGCGATATCCTTGTCATGTATCCCCGGGGATAGATATGGTATCTGGTATAGTCAAGACGCCGGAGCACACGGTACGCCTGCTCGCTGTCCGCCCATGCGCCATCGTCCACACGCAGAGTCGTGAACACGGCATAAGACGTATCCGCCTTGATCTGCGGCAGATCAGGTCCGCAGACTATGACTTCATCCGCAACGGACTCATCCGAGGTAAAAGCCACCGCGCTGTATGCGCCGAGACTGCCGCCGCCCAGCTCGTATGCGGTATCTTTCCTAAATAGGATGCTCTGCTGCGTTTCCTGTTCCCACAGAGCTGCTCCGTCATAAGGATAGCGCTTACACGGCAAATCACGGAACATATGCCCGCAGCGGGCAATCAGGTCATCGTACAGAGTCATCCCTTTTCTCCTTACCTGCTGCGCTTTTCGCGCTTTCCGCTCTTTGCTTCCGTCTCGCGTCTTTCCTGTCGTAAAATCTGTTCATGAGGGGCGTCATCGCCGCTGCAAGCTTCATGTCCAGATTAAAGAAATATATGATGAGGCTTAACAGAAACAGCGCCGCCAATATGCCGAAAATGATCAACAACACCTTTCCCATCACGCGCCCATTCCTTTCTGCCTTGCAAACTCGGCTGCGCCCAGCGCGCCCATCAGCTGCGGATCGATCGCAAGGTCAATGACCCTGATCTTTAAAACTTTTTCAATGGCATCTTTTAAGCCGTCATTCTTCGCGCACCCGCCTGTGAGCGCCACGCTGTCCGTCGCGCCGGCTTTCTTAGCCATGACAAAACACCGCTTCGCCACAGACATCTCGATACCCGCCGCGATCTCCTCCATCGGTTTACCCTCGCCCACCAGAGAGATGACCTCGCTCTCGGCAAACACGGTACACTGGGCAGTGATGGGGATCACGTTCTTAGCCGTAAGCGACAGCCGGGAAAATTCGGGCAGAGACATCTCGAAAGCATTCGCCATCGTCTCAAAAAACCTTCCCGTACCCGCGGCGCACTTATCATTCATGGCAAAATCAAGCACCGTCCCGTCCGTGTCAATGGCGATCCCCTTCACATCCTGACCTCCGATATCTATGACCGCCTTCACGGAAGGATCCGCCACATGCACGCCCATAGCGTGACAGCTGATCTCCGATATGTTTTCATCCGCAAAGGGAACTTTGTTACGCCCGTACCCCGTGCCGACCAGATATGCAAGTTCTGATGCATTTTTTAAATCTGACACTTGTGTCACTGCATCGTCAAGAGCCGCCTGGGCGCTTAAGACAGGGTTGATCCTGCTTTTCATCGTAACGCTTGCGGCAATCTTCCCGTCCTCGTCCAGTATCACGCATTTTGTATAGGTACTTCCGGCATCGCATCCGCCAAAATATCTCATTGTTATTTCCGCTCCTTCCCTCCATGTCAAACACTGCATAAGCCCGCGCCATATCTGCGCCCCGCGCATCTACCACGCAAGCTCGTCATCGATATCCTCAAGACTTGCATCCAGCGGCTCCTCCCGCAGCACCGTACGCATATAACGGTTTACCTCCGTGCGCATATCCTTACGGGATGCAGTGCGCGCATCCATCAGCCCGTGGGTGGCCCACACCAGATGTATGCCGTGCGCTCTGGCCTCTTCCTCAAACAAGCCGTGGTAGCCCGACATAGATTTACACCCCATATGGGCGTACATGATCACCATGTCCACGTGAAAGCTCTCACAGAAGCGCCACAAATCCGCCACACCCACTTCATAACCGCCGTTGGAACGGCTGCGCATGATCATCTTCTCATACAGATAAGCCAGATCATAGACCGCCTTATCTTTATCCTCCGTATCGATCATTCTGGTGGAGCAAAGGGTGAGCATATCCACCAGAGGAACGATGCCCCAACAATTCTGCAGCCAGATGCCGAAAGCAGTATAATACGCCGACTGAACACCCCATGTAATGGCGCGGTGACGCACCTGCTTCGCCATCAGTTCTTTCCTCCCGTATCCCTTCATGGCAAGCTTCGTCAGCTTATGATCCGTCTTTAAGAAATCATCCACCCGGCCTCCCGCCGCCATATACACCGCATACCGGTACAGCGACAGGCTGTTGCCCGTGATCTGCGGATAAGGCGTTCTGGAGATATCATACCACTCAAGAAGCTGTTCCGTCTCTTTGTTAAAACGTTTCATTGTCTCAAAGAAAGCATTCCAGTCGAATGTCTCGCCTGTCTGTTCCTCTATAAAAGCAATGGCGTTCAGTATCTCCTCCGCCGCGTACTGCTGCACGCTGTCCTCATCATGCCTGATCGGCACGGCAAGCTGAAATGTGGGAATATCCATGCAGGATGCCATGATGCCGTTTCCCATCAGGCTGCCGTCGCAGGTAGTATTGCACTGCACCGCGCACCTGCCGATCCTGGGATAATCCCCCTTGAGCGCAACGCCAAGCTCTGCCGCCGGCATGGGGCACACGTCGTTTGGTATGCCGTACTCCTGCGCCGCGTCCAGATAATAGAGCACGCCGTCCTGCGCCATCATGGCGCATGTGTAGACTGCTGGCACTTCCACGGACACCCATTTCAAATTGGGAAATCCGTTCATGATCTGGCTCATCATATTTTCGTCAAAGACAACCAGCTTTTCATTCAGCTTCTTATCGTTACCGCAGGCCGGATCGGCGCGGAACATAACACTCATGCTCTTGCACATATCGCGCACCACCAGCTCCAGCGCAACTCTCGCCACACGAAGCTGCGTCCCGCGCATTCCCTCCGTATGACGGTCAAAAAAGTCCGGCACCGCCAGATAGTTGACCATCCACCGATAGCGGAAAAAGGCTTTCAGGTTAGCGGGACGGAGCACAAACCCGATCAAAGTACCCCAGATGCCCAGCCAGTGCACATAATCATACCATGTATCTTTAAGCCCGCGCCACTCCCTGCGCCGCTTTGCTTTCCTGCCGTTGTAGAGTTTTCCGAGTGGTTCGCTCCCCATAGATTTTCCCATAATGATGATCCTTTCTTAACAGTCTGTTATCCGTACAGATCTGTTACCGCCTTGCTCTGTCTTTGCGGCTGCGTATCCGTACAGATCCGTTACCACCTTGCTCCGTCTTTGCGGCTTCGTATCCGTACGAATCACATATACTATAAGCAGACCCTTTGAAGCCGTCGGTACTTAGCGAGGTAAAGAGTTGCTTAGCAACTCTCGAGCTTAGTACCGTTACGGCTGAAACGGAGCGCAAGCGCGGCTGCGTTGGTATATGTGATCTGTACGGACGCAAGTCTCTTAAAGCCGCCGCCTAGCGGGATCCTTTCTTGATCTCTATACTCTCTACAAAAGCCTGCACGCGCGTCCGCAACTGCCCTGAGCTGCCCGACGCATACGGTCTGTCCACCGACAGCACGGGATAACCGTAATCATTCCGCATGACCTTGCCCGCATAGGCCCTCTCATAGCCCCAGTAATCACAGAATTTGATCTGTTCATAGATAATGCCGTCCGCACGGTACTCACGCGCCAGCGCATCCACATACTGATGCCGCTGCCTGATCTTGTCTGTATTCATAAACCGCGGGCACTGTCCCTGTTCCATATAATGGCGGCAGATCTGCGTCAGCACATCCCCGTCATCAGTCAGATTGATCATAGTCCGTTCCGGAAACGAACCGAGACAATAGCAGTCAGCCGCCACATAAGCGCCCGCTTCCTCCACCAGCCGTATAAGAGCAGGGTCGTCGATTTCTGATCCCACCATGACCACTCTGGCCCGATAGGCGCTGCGTTCATCGGGTTCGCGCTTTTTAAGCTCCTCCAGCGTATCGGAGAGGATCGAGATCATATATTCCTTCGGGCAGACGAACGTGGACAGACATAACACTGCGAACTCATATCCCGTGATGCGCGGTCTGTCTTCCTTACGGTACGCCCCGATCTCCATGATCAGGCTGTTGATGCGGTTCTGCTTCTCCACCGCGCGCGCCAGCGCCGCATCGGATATATCCACCCCAAGCCGATCAGCCAACGGTTCCAGCACATACTGCCGCATCTGGCGCACGTAATGTCTGAGCGCCGTCTCATCGGACTTCATCGGCACATCCGAATAAGTCACAAAAAAATGTTCGTTATCGCACAGCTTCAGCTTATCGATATTCTCCACGCACCGGTTCATCTGCGCACAGGCGTCCGGCGCAAGGATACAGTCCAGATAACCGTAGCCGCCTTCAAGCGCACGTTCCAGGAGCGCTCTCGCGCACTCGCACATAATGCTTGTCATATAATATGTGCCCATCTCCATCGAACCCGTTCCCGGAGCTCTTAATCTCACCGAAAAGCAATTATCCAGATTCAAAAGCGGTTCCGGAATCATTGCGCACACACTTCCAATGGCATACTGCCCGTTCTCCTTCGCCCGGCGCGACGGCTCGTTATATGTATCGTGAAGCAGATTCTCCAACTCATAAATATGTGCTAAATCCTTCAATCTCCAATCTCCTCTTTTACTCCTGCCCTTTTACTTCTGCTCTCTCACTTCTGCTTTATTTCCTCTACACTTCTTCTTTACTTCTTCTTTGCTTCTTCTTTGCTTCTGCATATGCGTACAGATTGCATATACCACAAGCAGACCCTTTGAAGCCGTCGGTACTTAGCGAGGTAAAAAGTTGCTTAGCAACTCTCGAGCTTAGTACCGTTACGGCTGAAACGGAGCGCAAGCGCGTCTGCATTGGTATATGCAATCTGTACGCATACCAATCCCGTAAAGCCGCCAGCACTTAGCGAGGTAAAGAGTTGCTTAGCAACTCTCGAGCTTAGTACCGCTACGGCTGAAACGGAGCGCAAGCGCGTCTGCGTTGGTATATGCAATCTGTACGCATACCAATCCCGTAAAGCCGCCAGCACTTAGCGAGGTTTTTCACTTAGCAAGCCCCCTCCAGTCTTTCAAGCGCCTCGGCAACTCCGCGCACCATCGCCGAATCCTCCGGCAGATAGAAAACGTTCTGTCCGGTAATATCAAAGGTTGACAACTGACTGTCCGTTCCGATACAGGAAAGCACCGCAAGATCGCCCACATCTATATATTGTCTGACGGACTCATCCGGTATGCGGTTGATGATAACGCCTGCTTTTTCATACATCACAAGCCTGTCAGCCACTTCCCTGATCGTCCGGATAACCTGTGTCCCCTTGCGGCTGGCGTCTGTGACAAGTATCAGATGCGTCACTTTCTCCATGACGCGGCGGTTGACCTGCTCTATTCCGGCCTCTCCGTCTATCACGATGTAATCGAAATTATCCGCCAGAAGCGCGATCACTTCCTTCAGATAGGAGTTGATCTTACAGTAACATCCCGCGCTCTCCGGTCGGCCCACCGCAATAAAGGAAAACCCGTCCGTCTCCACCATCGCATCAAATATATGGTATTTCGCCTCGCCTAACAGCTCCGTGACGCTCCTTGTGTCGTTATCCTCCACGGCCGCAATGATCTTCTTGCGGATATCGTCAATGGTCATGGTGACGGTAACGCCCAGCGCCGTGGACAGCCCCACCGCCGGATCCGCATCGATCGCCAGGATCTTCTTATCCGGATATTTCCGCACCAGCAATTTGACCATGACCGCGGCAATGGATGTTTTACCTACGCCGCCTTTACCAACAACCGCCAGGATCTTTGTATGCTCCATCAGACACCCCTCCTTATCCTATACAATACCATGCGCAGCCGCCGCTGCACAATACGAAACGAAATAAAAAATCCCCCCTGCCATCATAGCAGGAGGGACTTTAAAAATCAATTATTTAGAAGCCTTCCAAGCGTCGTACTGAGATACGAACTCATTGTAAACATCCTGGAAACCAGCCTCATTCAGAGCTGCGTAGTAAGCATCGATCGTAGACTCTACATCAGCAGCCGGAATACCGCCGTTCTCAAGCGGGAAGCCGTACTCTTCAAATACTGCCTGGCATGCGCTGAACTGTGCCGCTACAGGCTCTTTGTTGAAACGGAAACCTGCTGCGCAGGATACGTTTGCACCGCCGTTGAAGTCGATGTACAGGTCTGCCTTGTTATCAGGCTCGTTGTACAGAGGTGTAACGATCGTAGCGGAAGCGGACTCCCACATGGAGTGGTTGTACTTGCCTGCGTCTGTCTGCTCTACATGGCCGTTTGCATCGTAGTTGAAGTCCTCGCCCTCGATACCGAAAGTGTAGATATCAGCCAGCTTGGAGTCTGTGTAAAGAAGACCAAGGAAGTCGATACAAGCCTGTGCCTGCTCCGGTGTGCTGTTAGCTGTGATTGCATAGCAGGAACCAAGAGCGGATGTGGAGTGTGCCCATCTCTGGGTAGCAGGTGTCATAACGACATCCTGACCGTAACGAGAGTTAGCCTCATCGTTAACCGGGATATCTGTCCACCATGAAATACCCCAATCCTGTGTCTGGGTTGTGGTATCTGTGGTTGTCTTGGTTACTTCATCCTCGGAGATGTAACCTTTCTCACCCCACTCACCCATCAGGGTACAGAACTCTTTGTACTCGTCGGTGAGGATCGTTTCAACAACGCTGTCCGTATCTCTGTCAACAGCTACCCAGTTAGAGGTAGAGTCAGCTGTGAAGAAATCGAATTTGTCGATGTACCATCTGTAGAACATCGCGGTCTTCTGGGACAGATAAGGATACTTCAGACCTTCGGACTTGCAGTCCTCCAACATGGGCTCAAGATCCTTCAGCGTCTTAACGGAAGACAGATCCCAGCCGTACTTGTCAACCAGATCCTTACGAGCCATGAAATCATAGCCTTCTACGTTGTCCTTATATACCGGAACAAAGTAGTTTCTGCCATCATACTTGGTAGCTTCCCACTGTCCCTCGTCCATAGACTCGTACAGAGGTGTGCCCGGAAGAAGATCCGTGATATCGTATGCTGCATTGTTAGCATACAGGTCGTTTGTTCCTACTGTACCCTGCCAGGAAGCCGTCCAGAGAAGGTTGATCTCGTTGTTAGCCAGTGCAAGGTTAGCCTTATCAGCGTACTCACCGGAACCGATATCTGTCAGAACGATCTGAACATTGATCTTATCCTTGATGTAGTCGTTGATCGCATCCTGTACCTTCTGAACCTGTGCGGAATCAGGAGTTGCTACGTTGAAGGATGCTCTTGTCAGGTTGATGGTTACGGCATCGCCTGAAGCCGCTGCATCTGTTGCTGTGTCTGCTGCTGCGTCGTCAGCCGGTGCAGCATCGTCAGTTGACGTGTCTGCTGCTGCGTCTGTTGCCGTGTCAGCAGCGGGCTCTGTTGTTGTAGCAGCGTCGCCGCCACCGCAGCCTACAAGCATGGTTGCGGTCATAGCGCCTGCCAGAACAAGAGCCAAGAGTTTTTTGATTTTCATCTTAAAAATCCTCCCTTGTTGTGATTTATTTCTAATCCGCCGCACTATTGCATTGGATCGAAACCAAAATTATGAAACTGTAAGTTGAGGCTGTAAGTATATCAGCCCTTTACGGAACCTACCGTAAGACCTTTAACAAAATATTTCTGGAAGAACGGATACACTACCATGATCGGTCCGATGACCACAAGCACGGTCGCCATCGTGGACGAATACTGCGGAATGTTGCCGCCCATCGCCGCTCTCGCGGATGCGGGAACGTTGGAGTTATTCAGCAGGAACTCAATACTCTTCTGAATATTTACCAGCAATAACTGCAGCGGCTTCTTGCTGTCGGTAGTGATGTACAGCAATGCGTTCTGCCAGTCATTCCAATATGCGGTAGCCATCATGAAGCCTACCGCCGCCAACGAAGGCTTCAGAAGCGGAAGCGTGATCTGGAAGAATGTGCGGTACTCGCCCGCGCCGTCGATCTTGGCCGCCTCCATCAGCTCGCCGGGAATACTGTTGACAATATATGTCCTCAGGATGATGACATTCATGGTCGTCACGCATAGCGGTAAGATCAGAAGCCATAAGCTGTCCTTCAGATGATAGTAGGATGTAAAAATAATGTAGCCTGATAACTGACCGCCGTTGAACAGCATCGGAATCAGCAGGAACACGGATAAAAACTTCGCCAGCTTAAATTCCGGCCGACTGATCGCATAAGCGAACATACTCATGACGAGCAGACCGAGGAATGTTCCGAATACGGTGACGAAGATCGTCACGCCGTAGGACGTCAGTAACTGTTTGCCGTAGCGGAGTACGGAATTAACACCCACCATAGACCACTTCTCCGGGAAGAAGCTGAAACCGTTCTGTGTGATCGCTTTCTCATCCGTAAACGCCGCGATAAATACCAGCAGGATCGGCAGTCCGCAGAACAGGGTGTATAGCAGAAGGAAGAAGCCTAAGATATACTGGCCAAGTCCTTTTTTCTCTTTCTTAGACGGCAGAAGATCCGCCGCATTGCCTTTTTTCTTACTCATATTTTAAAACCCTCCCAACAAGGTAAATTCCTATCGGAACCAGCCTGAGATGACCGCTGTGCGGCTCCCGGCTAGAACAGTGCGTTTTCCGGTGCGATCTTGCGGACCATGCCATTGGCAAACAGCATCAGAAGCAGTCCTACAACAGACTGGAAGAAGCTGGTCGCCGCAGTAAAGCCGAAGTTTGAACTCTTAAAGATCGCATTCAGCACATAGGAGTCGATAACCTGCGTGGTTGAATACAGGATGCCGCTGTTTCTTGTTACCTGATAGAACAGACCCGTATCGGACCTCATGATGTTACCTACGGAAAGAAGCAACATAACTGTGATCATCGGGATCAGCGCCGGCAGCGTGATGTGCCAGATCTGTTTCCACTTGTTTGCGCCGTCGATCTGCGCCGCTTCATACAGCTCGGTGTCGATACCCGCTAACACCGACATATACAGAACGGAGCCGTAGCCTACGCTGTTCCAGATCTTAACGATAGTCAGGATCAGGGGCCATAACGATGCCGTGGAGTAGAAACGGGTCGTCATGCCGAACGTGTTGTTCAGGATACCGGTATCGGTAGAGATGAACGCATAGACGATGAACTGTACCGCCGCATAGGAAATGAACACGGGGATGATCATGATCGTCTGCATCACCTTGGCCATCTTCTTGAATACGAACTGATCGATTGCGATCGCCAATACAACGTTTAAGAAAGTTCCCACCGCCGTAAAGATAATGTAGTACATGATCGTATTCTTGGTCATGTTAAAGAAAGTGCTCTTACTTGCTATCAGGAACTTAAAGTTGTCAAGTCCGCACCACGGGCTGCCCCAGATGCCCTTCGAGAAGTCGAAGTTCTTAAACGCCATTACCAGACCGGCCATAGGGACGTACATGATAAAGAACAGGATCAGGAATACCGGTAATGCCATGATCACATGCGCCCTATGCTTCCATGTGTTTTGAAAAAAACCTTTCATTTTGCCACGCTCCTTTTTTATTTTTATAGCTTATAGCCCCTCATACCGTCGCGGGCTTTTCTATAACTGTTAAAATACGGCTGTCACGGTCGTCTGAGGAATCTCTTTAATTCCTCCCTTTAAAAGATTAAATGGTTTCTGCATTTATTTCATCGAAAGCACAGCTTTCGTAAATGCCCAATCTTATCCGATCTTGCCGACCGATCTTCCCTTAAATACCTTTCCTTCCACCACCACCATTTCAATGATGGCGCTCCGGGGTCTCTCAACCAGACTGATCAGCTTCTCCGCCGCCGTCCTTCCCATTCTGCCGGTATCCTGTGCGAGCGTGGTAAGCTGCGGTTCAAGATGCCGTCCTATGCTGATGCCGTCGTATCCCGCCACCGAGATATCATCAGGGATCTTGAGCCCCCTGTCCTTGATGGCGTTCATCCCGCCAAAAGCAGAAAAATCATCGGCATAGCAGATACAGGTGGGCGGCTCCCGAAGATCCAGAAGTTTTTCCGTCATCTTATACGCCAGCGCAGTGTCTCTGTAATCCCCTTCCAGAACGTATTCGTCCGGTATCTTAAGTCCCAGCTCCTCCGCCGTCCGGTAGAAGCTCGAAAGCCGGCTCTTGGTGACGCCGGACCCGGAATGCGATCCGTGGATGTAAGCGATCCGTCTGTGGCCCTGCTCATAGATATATGTAAGCAGATCGTGCATACCCTTTACATTGTCGGAGACCACCGCCACCCTGTCATTAAAGACATGGTCAACAGTGACCACCGGAATATCGCTCTTGACAAGCTCCTCCACTGCAGCGTCAAAAAAATCGGCGCAAATGATTGCGACTCCGTCAAAATTCCGATACCTGCAATGCTCGAGGAAAGACATCCTCTGTACGCCCTGTCTTACATTGTTGATAAAAGTAAGGTCATATCCCTGCTGCTCGATCGTCGCTTTAAAAGCGTTCAGCACATATGTAAAAAAATCGTGCGTAAGACCGCTCATATCGTTGGGGGAAAACAGAACCCCGATGTTATATGTCCTGTTGGTCTTAAGCGTTCTCGCCGCAGAGTTCGGAGAGTACCCCAGCTGCTTCGCAACCTGTATGATGTGCGCCCTGGTCTCTTCCCCGATATCCTTATGACCGTTTAGTGCCTTACTGACTGTGGCTATGGATACACCACAGGCCACCGATACATCTTTCATTGATACCATAGTGACTGCAGCTCCCCTCAATCCCTCAATATTGAAGTTGTATCCACCCACTCGTACTTAATCGTTTTCGTATAAACATACTACATCAAAATTGATAATTGTGCAATAGATTTTTGGTTTTTTTTGTTCAACATTTATACTTTTGTCTATTTTCTACATATTATGATGCCTGATTTTTACTGTTTCGTACAAATTTATTTACAAATTGTTCACAAATTTATTTCGGAATCATTAAACGTTTTCGTCCCCCTGAAATTATGATTGCATTTGAACGGTATATTTTGTATAATTGCCTTATTAAATAGTACGGCTTTATTACAGAAAAGGAGAACACCATTATGAAATTCGGCTATTTCGATGACGAACACCGCGAATACGTCATCACCACACCCAGAACGCCTCTGCCGTGGATCAACTACTTAGGCTGTAACGAGTTTTTTTCTCTGATCTCGAATACCTGCGGCGGCTACACTTTCTACAAGGACGCCAAGCTGCTGCGCATGACCCGTTACCGTTACAACGACGTTCCCAACGACATCAACGGCAAATACTTCTATATTAAAGACGGCAGCACCGTATGGAATCCGGGCTGGAAACCCACGCAGACGGACCTAGACAGCTATGAATGCCGCCACGGTATCGGTTACAGCCGTTTCACCGGGGCCAAAAACGATGTGGAAGCATCCGTACTCACTTTTGTTCCCATGAACGACAACTGTGAAATCAGCCAGTTAAAGCTGACCAACAAAGGCAATTCCGTAAAGACGCTTTCCGTTTTCTCCTATGTGGAATGGTGTCTGTGGAACGCGGACGATGATTCCCGTAACTTCCAGCGTAATTATAGCACCGGGGAAGTAGAGGTGATCGGTTCCACCATCTATCACAAGACCGAGTACAGGGAAAGAAGAAATCATTATGCGATCTACTCTGTCAATACGAAGGTAGACGGATTCGACACGAGCCGCGATGCCTTCCTGGGCGCATACCGCTATGCGGCTGATCCGGAAGTGGTAGAGAAAGGCCAGGCGACGAACTCCATCGCCCACGGCTGGTCCCCGATCGCTTCCCACCAGATCAATGTGACGCTGAATCCGGGTGAGACCAAATCTTACGTTTTCGTTTTAGGCTACATTGAGAATCCCGAGGACGATAAGTGGGAGGCGCCCGGCATCATCAATAAGAAGCCTGCCAACGCAATGCTGGCGAAATACCAGACAGACGCGGATGTGGAGAAGGCGTTCGCAGAACTGAATACATACTGGAACGGACTGTTATCCAAATATACCGTGAAGTCCTCCAACGAAAAAGTTGACCGCATGGTCAATATCTGGAACCAGTATCAATGTATGGTCACGTTTAACATGTCCCGTTCCGCTTCCTATTATGAGTCCGGTATCGGCAGAGGCATGGGCTTTCGGGATTCCTGTCAGGACCTTCTGGGCTTCGTACATCTGATCCCCGACCGTGCGAGACAGCGTATCATTGATATCGCGTCCACACAGTTTGAGGACGGCAGTGCGTACCATCAGTACCAGCCCCTGACCAAGAGAGGCAACGCCGACATCGGAAGCGGTTTCAACGATGATCCGCTGTGGCTGATCGCAGGCACCTCCGCGTATGTTCGTGAGAGCGGCGATACTTCCATCCTGACAGAGATGGTTCCCTTCAACAACGACATGACCGTGGCAAAGCCCCTTATGACACACCTAAAACGCTCCTTTGACTATATCGTAAATCATAAGGGTCCCCACAACCTGCCGCTGATCGGACGTGCGGACTGGAATGACTGTCTGAACTTAAACTGCTTCTCCGAGCATCCCGGCGAGTCCTTCCAGACATTCGGTCCATCCGAGGGACCTGTCGCTGAGTCCGTATTTATCGCTGGCATGTTTGTCAAGTACGGCGAGGAGTATGCACAGTTATGCGAGCTGATGGGCGATCAGGCGGAAGCGGATTACGCCCGTGCGGAAGTACAGAAGATGTACGATGCGGTATTAAAGGACGGCTGGGACGGCGACTGGTTTGTCCGCGCTTATGACGCCTACGGCAAGAAGATCGGTTCCAAAGAATGCGAAGAGGGTCAGATCTTCATCGAGTCCAACGGCTTCTGCTCTCTGGCAGGTATCGGCGTCAAAGAGGGCCTCGCCGAGAAAGCGCTTGATTCCGTTAAGGAGAAGCTGGATACCGAGTACGGCGTCATGATCCTACAGCCTGCCTACACCAGATACCACCTGGAGCTGGGCGAGATTTCTTCCTATCCGCCGGGCTATAAGGAAAATGCCGGTATCTTCTGTCACAACAACCCGTGGGTATCCATCGCGGAGACCGTGATTGGCCGCGGCGACAGAGCCTTCGAGATCTACCGCAAGACCTGTCCTTCCTATGTGGAGGAGTTCAGCGAGATCCACAGGACGGAGCCCTACGTATATTCGCAGATGGTAGCCGGCGCCGACGCCACTACCCCCGGCGAAGCCAAGAACAGCTGGCTAACCGGTACGGCGGCATGGACCTTCGTCAATGTATCGCAGCATATTTTAGGCGTATATCCGACCCACAAGGGCTTAAGCATCGATCCCTGTGTGCCGAAGGGCTTCGGTGATTTTGAACTGACCAGAAAATTCCGTGAGGGAACCTACAGCATCAAGGTTGTGAACCCCGGCAATGTAGAGAAAGGCGTTAAATCCATTACCGTAGACGGCCAGACGCTCTCCGGCTGCGTGGTGCCTTATGAGAAGGGCAAAACCCACTATGATGTTGTCGTAACTATGGGCTGAGAAGCGATACCGGACAGGCGGCGGTCCTGACTGCCGCTTCGTACCGGAAACGTACTTTTTCACATCCTTTCTTTTTTGTATAATAGGGCAAAAAAGAAAGGATGTGTTTTTTATGCCAGTATACAAAAGCAAAACGCGTGACAGCTGGTACTGCAGTTTCTACTACACCGACTGGACCGGCAAAAGGAAACGAAAGAAAAAGGAAGGCTTTTCCACCAAAAAGGAAGCAAGACAATATGAAGCCGCATTTCTCTTACAGCGGGAAGGCCGCTGCGATATGACCTTTGAAGCGCTGTCCGCCCTCTATCTGTCCGACTGCCGGGAGCGTTGCAAACCCACCTCTTATTATGAGAAAAAATATCTGATCGAGACAAAGATTCTTCCCTATTTCAAAACCATACGTGCCAACGAGATCAAGGTGTGTGCCGTGCGAGCCTGGCAGAACGAACTGCTATCCTACCGCAGCAGTGTTGGAAAGCCCTATTCCGACACCTATTTACGGTCTATCTATGTACAGCTTTCGGCAGTTTTTAACTACGGTATGCGGTATTATGGCCTGCCCTCCAACCCGGCCGCCCTCTGCGGCAGCATGGGGCGGAAGAAGTCACCGGTGATGGCGTTCTGGACGGTCGATGAGTTCCAGCGCTTTCTCTCCTGTTTTGCGCCGGATTCACTCGACCGCGTCCTGTTTGAGATCCTGTTCTGGACAGGGCTCCGCTCCGGTGAGCTGCTGGCCCTGTCGGCAGAAAGCTTCGATCTTGAAAAAGGGCTGATGCATATCACACGCAACTATTGCCGGCTGCACGGAGAGGATCTTATGCTGACGCCCAAAACCTCCAAAAGCGTCAGAACGGTCACGCTGCCGGGATTTCTGCGCGATGAGATCGGAAAATATATCGCAGACCAGAGCTTATATTACGGCGGTTTTCCGGACGGCGAAAGGCTTTTTCCAATCAGTAAATACTATCTTGCCAGGCAATTAAAAAACGGATGTATCCGGTCCGGAGTCAGGGAAATACGGATCCACGATCTGCGGCACTCTCATGCAAGTCTCCTGATCGAACTGGGCTATTCGCCGCTCCTGATCGCAGAGCGGTTAGGACATGAGAAAATAGAGACCACCCTTCAGACATATTCCCATCTGTACCCCAACAAACAGTCCGACCTGGCTCTTAAGCTGGAGGACATTCATAACCGTACGTTTTAGGTACGGCTTCTTTGTATTTTCCTTTTATCGTCAACGGTTCGGTATCTCTCTTTTTTAAAGGGAGGAATTAAGCAATGAAGAAAAAACTACTCAGCGTATTGCTTTCCGCTGCCATGATCTCCGGTATCATAGCCGGATGCGGAAACAATGCCACAACACCCGCTGATACTAGCACGGCCCAGACTGATGCTGCAGCGGACGACACGCAGACACCGGAGCCCGCGGCTGACGCTGCCGCAGACGATACATCCGCCGATGCTGCCGCAGACGATACAGCGGATGCTCCTGCTGCCGATGAGGGCAAGGTACTCAACATCTACTGCTGGAACGAGGAATTCAAGACCCGTATCACGGACCACTATCCGGATTACACAGAAGTGGACGCCACCCACGGTACGATCGGCGATGTATCCGTAGTCTGGAACATCACACCTAACGACGACAACGCTTACCAGAACAATCTGGACGCCACCCTATTAAAGCAGGCTGACGCCGCTGCCGATGACAAGATCGATATGTTCCTGATCGAAGCTGACTATGCGCTTAAGTACGTTGACACCGATTACACCATGCCCGTTGCGGATCTGGGTATCACGGACGCGGACCTGTCCAAGCAGTATCAGTATACCAAGGACGTTGTCACCGACTCCAACGGCGTACTCAAAGGTCTGTCCTGGCAGGGATGCCCCGGCGTTATGTTCTACAGCCGCGATGTGGCGAAGGAAGTATTCGGCACGGACGATCCCGCCGAGATCCAGAACTATGTAAAGGATTGGGACACCTTCAACGAGACGGCGGCTACGCTTAAGGACGCCGGATACTCCATCATGTCATCCGTGAACGACAGCTACCGCGTATATTCCAACAACGTAAGCAGCAAATGGGTTACGGACGGTGTGATCAACATCGATGACAACATCATGAAATGGGTAGACGACTCCAAGGAGCTGGTGGACGCCGGCGCAACAGGCACTCATGACCTGTGGAGCGACGACTGGAGCAAGGGCTTCTACCCGGAGGGCAAAGTATTCGCATACTTCGGTCCCGCATGGCTCGTCAACTTCTCTATGGCGGCCGACACGGAAGGCAGCATAGGCTATAACGGCGGCTGGGGCGCTACAGAAGGTCCGCAGGGCTTCTTCTGGGGCGGTACATGGATCTGCGCTGCAACCGGCACAGACAATGCAGGGCTGATCAAAGACATCATGTTAAAGATGACGACCGATGACGATATCATGACGGATATCGTAGTCAAGGATGATGATTTTGTAAACAACAGCACTGTTATGGACGCCCTTGCAAGCGGCGAGAAGAAGGTTCAAAGAGAGGGCGAGACCGAGGAGCACGAATATACGAGCAAGATCCTCGGCGGCCAGAATCCTCTGCAGATGTATATCAACGGTGTCGCAGGTCTTGACTTAAGCAACCTTTCCTCTTATGACCAGGGTTGTAACGAAGAATTCCAGCACGCCATGAAGAACTACTTCGAGGGTAATGCCACCAAAGAGGAAGCTCTGGATCTGTTCTATAAATCGGTTGTTGAGAAATATCCTGAGCTGACATATTGATCCATAGCGGCTGACATACGGCAGTTTGCTTACAACGGTTCGTAAGAATCCCGTCCATGCCTGTCAGGTAACTCTGCAGGCATGGACATTTTTCTATCAGAAAGGTTGCAAAATATATGAGAAGAAAATCAAAAGCCGTTCGCTATAACAAATGGGGCTATATTTTCCTGCTGCCCTTTATCACCGTCTATGTTGTATTTCAGTTGATTCCCATGTTTACAACGATCTACAACAGTTTTTTTGAAAATTATATGTCGGGTCTTACCCAAGTCGGTCCAAATTTCGTGGGGCTTGATAATTATAAATCACTGTTCGTTCAGGGAGACATATGGGTCTATACCAAAAATACGCTGGTTCTCTGGATCTTGTGCTTCGTGCCGCAGATCATTCTCTCCCTGCTCCTCGGCGCATGGTTTTCCGACACGCGCCTTCATCTGAAGGGACAGCGTTTTTTTAAGACCGTGATCTATCTTCCCAACCTGATCATGGCGTCCGCTTTTTCCATGCTGTTCTTTACCCTGTTTTCAGACGGAGGCCCGATCAATTCGCTGCTGATGCAGATCGGTTTCATCAGCGAGCCTTATAAATTCCTGTCCAACGCCGGAAGCGCCAGAGGCTTGATCGCGTTCATGAACTGCCTGATGTGGTTCGGCAACACAACGATCCTCCTGATGGCCGGCATGATGGGGATCGACACTTCACTGTTTGAAGCGTCCGAGGTGGACGGCGCCACCTCCACACAGGTTTTCTTCAGGATCACACTGCCGCTCCTTAAACCGATCCTGATCTACGTGATGATCACCTCGCTGATCGGCGGTCTGCAGTTATTCGATGTGCCGCAGATACTGACCAACGGAACCGGCGACCCTATGCGTTCCACCATGACGCTGATCATGTTCTTAAATAAACATCTGTTCAGCAAGAATTACGGAATGGCCGGCGCCTTATCCGTACTGCTTTTCATCATAACAGCCGCTTTGAGCCTTGTGATCTTTAAGGTGACAGGCAATGACAAGAGAAAGGGGTGAACGCAATGATAAGCGACCACAATGAGCTGAAAAAAGGTCTGGGTATCCATACCAGACGCATCATAGCCTATACCGTACTCATTATCATTTCATTTCTCTGTCTGTTCTGGTTTTACGTACTGTTTATCAACGCGACCAGATCAAACGGAGAACTACAGTCGGGATTTACCCCGCTTCCCAGCGGCAATCTCATGACTAACTGGAAGAATCTCGTTCACGGCACGCTGCCGGTGTGGAACGGACTGTTCAACAGTCTTATCATATCGGGGCTGAGCGCAGTGCTGTGCGTCTATTTCTCGACCATGACAGCCTACGCGATCCACGCTTATGACTTTGCCCTGAAGAAATTCATCTATCCTTTTATCCTGATGATCATGATGATACCCACGCAGGTAACGGCGCTCGGTTTCATCAGGCTGGTAGACCGTATGAAGCTGGAGGATTCATTCATCCCGCTGATCATCCCTGCGGTGGCGGCTCCGGTGACCTTCTTCTATATGAAGCAGTACATGGAAAGCTCCCTGCCGCTGTCATTGATCGAGGCGGCCAGGATAGACGGCTCCGGCGAGTTTCACACATTTAACATGATCGTGCTTCCGCTTATGAAACCGGCGATCGCGGTACAGGCCATCTTTACCTTTGTAAGCAACTGGAACAATTACTTCACACCGGCGCTGATCTTACACGAAGACAAGAAAAAGACGCTGCCGATCCTGATTGCCCAGCTGCGTGCTGCGGACTGGCTGAAATTCGATATGGGACAGGTGTATGTGATGATCGCCTTCTCCATCTTCCCGGTCATCATCGTGTACCTGATCCTGTCCCGGTACATCGTACAGGGCGTGGCGCTAGGGAGCGTAAAGGGATAGGAATAATGCGGATATATGTATGCCTGACGGCATGACAAACATAAAACAGCCTCCGGTCCATGCTTACGCCTGCGCCGGGGGCTGATTGCTTTAGATCTGTATCGGGTCAAAAAGAGCCGGAAATGTTCACCGTAAATCCGTCCCGCAGACTTGCTCCAACGTTAAGACCGTTCAGAGCGCTCTCCTCATTGATATAAGGAAAAGCATAATATCCGCTCACGATATCGCCGTCATCTCCGCATACATAGAAAGTGTGTCCGCCTATCTCTACAGGCTCCAGCGTGTGCCGTTCGTAATCCGCCTGCTTTACAAGCATCTGCGGTACGGCATCCCGGATATATCCGAGCGTCCTCAGGCTGTAGAATCCCGCAAACATCACAAGCACAGCGCCGCCTGCTGCCCCCGTCAGCACCGCTGCCATTCTTCCGGTCCTGCCTGAAGCTTTCCACTTCTCCAGCCGTACTGCCGGTACGACCACCAGCGGAAACAGCAGAAAAACCCAGCAGTATTTCACCTGCGGTATCGTAAAGAACCAGTAGACCAGTCCGGTAAACACTACCAGCCGTGGCAAAAGTATCGTGTACGCCACAGACTTTTTTCTTATCACAGAAATAACCGTTTCCACTATATCAGACACAAGCATGAGGCAGACCGCCAGATATAGTATCCTGTGACTTACAGAATCGCTCTTAAACCATCCCGGCACCCATGACAACCCGCTGTGCAGCGCTTCATCCATAGTCAGGCTCACCCCTCTGGCGTCATGGATCATGCTGTCCACAGAGTATTTCACCACCCCGGCATCTATCTTCCACGGTACGTTAAACAGATCTACACCGCTCGCCAGATAGACGAGATATCCTGACACCCGCACATTCGTTATGAAAAAGGGGATCGTAACAAGAATCCCTGTCAGAATATAACCGGCGATAAGTCCCCACTTTCTGCCTCGTATCAGGCTCACTGCGGGCTGAATGGCAAGCAGTACCACCATCACGACCGAAGTCTTTACCACCGTTGCAAATACGCCAAAAATACACAAAAAGGCATAGGGAAATACCTCTTTTTCCTCCTCTTCCAGAAGAATGATCCACTCGGTAAGTATAAAAAACACAAGGCAGTTAGGGAGCGTATCGGTATAGGGATCCGCGTAAAACGCCGTCACAATGACCGTGTAGACTACCTCGGCAAGCGCCAGCGCATCCGCTATGTGGCGTCTGTGCGCCTTAAAGCCCGCCAGTCTGACAAGTCCGTGCGCCAGAAGCAGCAAGCCGAAATACCCGCCCGTGGCATGCATCGAGACACCCAGAAACGGCTTCATACTGTACAGCGCATCAAAATAGTGCTGCGCGCTGTTAAAACCCAGCGCATAGAAAAGATTTGCCACTCCTTTTACACAGCCGTACTCCTCGATCCACCGAATCGTCTGCGCATGATACCAGTCCGTATCAATCAGTCTGGGCGCACCCGAGCCTGCCAGCGCATATGCGGCGGCTCCCAGCGCCAATATACATATAAGTCCTTTAAAGACAGGAGACGGCAGTTCATTCCTGATCCTATGCAGATACGAACCGAGTCCGCCTGCTATGTCTCTGCCATACAGCAGGGCGTATACCGCACAGAATACAAGCAGACACATACCCGCGCCAAGCCCGACCCCTCCAAACAGACTGTATACCTGCGCATAGCAGGTGGTGCACATAATACCCGCAAACAGGTCATAGAAAGGCGTTCTGTGCCACGCTCCCCGGTCTTTTCTGAACAGGCGCTCCAGAAGGCGCATACAGGCATTGCCTGTCAAATAGGTCGTTATTATAATATAGAGCCAGTTTACCAGAACTTGTATCATACGTATAACATTCCCCACTCTTTGATTTTTACACCGGGCTTCTGCGCCCGCACACATCATCCGCCCTTATTTCCCGCATGCCTGTATACAAAGGCCGGCAGCTTCGTCAGTCCGGCCACTGCCATGCGGCACAGCGCCGCGACAATCACCGTAACCGCAAAGGCAGCGGCAAACCGCATCGGTATACTGCAGCCCAGGCCGTTCACACAACGCATGAAAATATAAGTGTGTACCAGATACAGGTACAGAGAATCCCGGCCAAGTCCGGCCAGCACAGGGGCGTGCCACGGTATAAGAGAGGCGATACAGGCGAGCTGCAGCGTCCATACTACCGTGACCAGCATCTGCAGCCAAAGTATCTGCTCCGGCGTCATACCCGACTTGTCCATATAAGACTCATGCCAGACCACAAACACGAGAGCAAGCGGGATAAACAGTATCCGGACTGTATTATAGATCGCGCGGCGCATCCGGATCCTGCAGATATCCGACTCGTACGCTGCCACCGTTATACCTAACGGGAACGCCAGATTGGACACATACCAGAACGACTGCATCTGCCTGTTAAACAGCATATTGATGATAACGGCCGCATAGAGCCAGAAAAGAACGACCCGCAGATGCCGATTCGTAAAGGCGGCCCATAGTATGATAAATCCAATGTAGAACAAAAAAAGCACCGCCATAAACCAGTATTCATATCCGGACAAAAAGCGCAGGATCTTCCCCGCCGCCTCTTCTCCCGCAAGCGGTCCGAATCCGCCGGATAACATCTGAATACTCCCAACAATAACAAAATACGGAAGATAGACCGACTGTATACGGCGCACAATAAACTGCACGCCGATCCGGTCATCTCCCGCTGCTTTGGTCAGTCCATACCCCGAGAAAAAGAAAAATATATTGACCCCGAACACGCCCAGCCCGGTGAGCGCCAGCCGAAACTCCTCCGCTTTACCCGTAAGCGGAGTAAACCACGACCACCACTCGGCATAGTGGGACAGAATCACCATGATGATGGCAATGCCTCTGAACCAATACCCTGTTTTTTTATCAAATAGGACCGGTGCGACCGGGAATATTTTTGTCATAGATTCCAACCAGACTCCCATTGAATCGATCAGGTTACATTATAAATTTTTTTACATACCCTGTCAATCAACAGCGGCACCACAATACCGGCTGCCAGATAGAGCCATTTACCTACCTCCGTGCCGCCCACCGGATACACATAGCCGATATCGCTCATATAAAGCTCTCTGTCAAAAGCGCTGCACAGCCCCGTAAATTGCCCGCACAGATAAAACAGTCCGTTAAGCAGCGTAAAGATCGCCACATGATGCATCATGACCGCATAGGTATGTCGCCCTGTGAAAACAAAGACATTGGAAAGAGAAGGCAACGCGCTGATAAGCCGCGCTATTCGAAGCCAGAAGGCAATACCCGTTATCACCGTAAGATAAGGCACAACAGGGCCGTTCGCAAATCCTGTCACCCACACCGCGCTGAACGCCAGCCCGGCGCAGGCAACGGAGAGCAGCACCTGCATCGATATAACGATCAGAAAATAAATCCCGTCTGTAAGCGTATCGTATCTCTCCAGTTTCTCCCGGTAGATCCTGCCCATCTGAAACCCCGGCATCATGAATAAAATTCTGCCCGGGAACTTGTAAAGTCCCCAGACATGGCCTCCGATCGCCAGCTGTACCGTGATCATCCCCAGAATCATACACACGCCAAAGATCAGCCATTCGTTTTTCAGATGCAGGAGTCCCAGCGCCTTGCGTGCCAACACATTGATCACTTGCAGAGATAACGGCAAAGAAACAGGCGGCGGTGGACAAGGTGAACGAAACCTTGAAATTGCTCGGATTGTGAGGTGCGCTATGTTAGTACCAAAATTGAGATTTAAGCGTGAGGACGGGACGGATTATCCCGAATGGAAACTTTCTGAATTTAGAGAATACTGTGAAACTGTTGATTTGAGAACATCAGATATAAATTCTTTCCCTTTATACAGTCTTACTATTGAGGATGGAGTAACACCCAAAACAGACCGATATATAAGAGATTACCTCATAACAAAAGAAGGTGATTCTTACAAAGTTGTTCCAGACAAAGCTTTTGTATATAATCCTATGAACTTACGCTTTGGAGCATTGAAGGCAAATCACTCTGGAATATCAGTTTGTCTGCGTTGGGAATTATTTTCGTTGTAGCGGGGCATTTGGGATTTAATGCGTTTGATCTCGGTGGTCTGTTTCCTTATTATTCGTTTCACGTGTTTATTTTTTTGTTTGTGTCGGGATATTTTTACCGGGACGAGGCGGAGGAAAATATTCTCCGCTATATCCGTCGGAAATTTCTTACATTGCTTGTGCCTTATTTCCTGTGGAACCTGTTTTACGGGATCATGACGCAGATATTGCATCTGGCGGGCTTTTCCTTCGGGGAGGGCCTGTCGTTTCGGACGCTTTTCATTTCGCCCTTTACGGACGGACACCAGTTTCTGTATAATTTTCCGGCGTGGTTTGTGCCGGCGCTTTTTCTGATCGAACTCTACAAAGATTTAAGAGTCGAGCACAGCAGCACATTCCGAATCGCCGGCGAATTCGTAAGCAGCATCACCAGCCTGTCAATGCCGTACCCGATACCGCCCGTTGGAGGCATGACATTGCAAAAACAAGGCATCACAGAGGAAATAAAAGCAACGAATCAGATGAAATGGGTTGGATTGATGAACAATATAAAAGCTCTTGAAACTATGAGCAAAATTGAAGCGAGGTATTAAATAAGTTTTGTTCGTGGTGTCCGTATGATGATTGATTGTTTTATGGCAGGCAAACGTGCTACGTTCATTGATATGTGAGAAGGATTCTATTGTGATATTCCACCCATAGATAACAGCCTATTTATATTAGTCAAGTATAAATTACTCATTTATGATTGACTAATTAGTTTTGCGTGCTATAATATAAACAAGCTAAATGGAGGTCATGTAATTGTTTATAGGCAGAGAGCGTGAGCTTAATACTCTTGACAATCTATATGAATCGAATAAATTTGAATTTACGGTTATCTATGGCAGACGCCGTGTTGGTAAAACTGCGCTTATAAATCAGTTTATTTGGGATAAAAGAGCCATATATTTTATGGGCGTTGAAAGTAACGAAAAGCAGAATCTTGAAAACTTTTCAAAAAGCATAATGGAGTTTGCAAGTGGTTTTGAAGCTGAAAGCTCTTTTCTTTCTTTCCAAGCTGCACTTGAATATGTGTTTAAGCTTGCCGAAAAAGAAAGAATCATCCTTGCAATCGATGAATATCCTTATGTAGCTCGTTCATCAAAAAGCCTTGCATCAACATTACAGCTCTTGATCGATAAATATAAAGATATATCAAAACTGATGCTTATTCTATGCGGTTCTTCTATGTCGTATATGGAAGACCATGTACTTGCGTATAAAGCGCCTCTCTATGGTAGAAGAACGGCTCAAATTAAGCTGTTACCTTTCGACTTTGAAGAAACCTGTGCTTATTTCAAAAACCTGTCTGATGAAGACAAAGCGATTATTTACGGTGTTGTGGGCGGCACACCTCAATATCTTTTACAGATGAGTGATAAGTTAAGCATAGAGGATAACATAAAAAACACGTATCTTAATCCAATGTCATTTCTTTATGAGGAACCGACAAACCTTTTAAAACAGGAAGTCCGTGAACCTGCAATATACACGGCAATTATTACAGCGATTGCAACGGGTTCGTCAAGAATGTCCGAGATTTCAAGTAAAGTCGGCGAAGATACAAATGTTTGTACGAATTATATTAAGAACCTTATAAACCTCGGCATCGTTCAAAAAGAAACACCTTACGGAGAAAAAGCTTCCAGAAAATCAATTTATTCCATTGCGGATAATATGTTCCGTTTCTGGTATCGTTTTGTGCTTGATAATAATTCGATTATCGTCCGTGGTGCTGCCGATTTGGTTTATAAACGCATTGAACCTCAGATTTCAGATTATATGGGCAAAGTTTTTGAAGAGATCTGTAAACAGTATCTTTGGAAACTGCTTTTTTCCGGCAACTGTCCGATCGAATTTAAATCTCTTGGTCGCTGGTGGGGCAATGATCCTCATGAAAAAGCCCAGGTCGAGATTGATATTATGGGCGAACAGGATAAAAACACAGCCCTGTTTGCAGAATGTAAATGGACAAATGAAAAGGTTGACCTTGGCGTTTTGGAAACTCTTGTAAAACGAAGCGAACTATTTAATTATAAAACAAAACATTACTATCTGTTCTCAAAATCAGGCTTTACAAAAAGTTGTATTGATAAGGCAAATGAGATGGATAATGTGAGTTTGGTTAAATTTTCTAATATTATTAAAAGATAAATGCGACAAAGGATTTTGTTATCCTCTGCCGCATTTTTTAACATATCCTCTTTGTTTGGTCGTAAACTGGTCGCAAATTTCGGCTTCCGCTCTCTGAAACCCTTGAAAATACTAACTTTATTTGTCCAGTGACTTCATCGTCGGGAATACTGTTAGGTAGTTGGGTATTATCGGGTATTACCCGAAAATTACGCTTTTTCCGTATGT
>CANQNN010000014.1 GCA_947625205.1 uncultured Lachnospiraceae bacterium
CAGCGCCTTATCGTCTGCTCCGCAGACAGACCGCTCGTTAGCGCCCACTGAAAAACAAATGCCGCTTCGCGTCGCTTGTTTTTCTGTTGTGGGCGCTATATCTTAAATCTGTATCCAACGCCCCATATCGTCTCTATATACTGCGGCTTGGCGCTGTCATACTCGATCTTTTCCCGAATCTTCTTGATGTGTACGGTAACTGTTGCGATGTCGCCGATGGAGTCCATATCCCATATCTCCCGGAACAGTTCTTCCTTGGAATATACATGATTCGGATTCTCAGCAAGGAACGTCAGCAGGTCAAACTCCTTGGTGGTAAAGATCTTTTCCTCTCCGTCCACGTAGACTCTTCTTGCCGTCTTGTCGATCTTGAGCCCTCTTATCTCTATGATATCGTTGGCTTTCTGATTGCTTCCCACCAGTCTGTCATAACGCGCCATATGCGCCTTGACTCTCGCTACAAGCTCGGACGGACTGAAGGGCTTCGTCATATAATCGTCTGCGCCCAAACCCAATCCCCTGATCTTGTCAATGTCATCTTTCTTGGCGGATACCATGATGATCGGCACATTCTTTTTCTCACGGATCTTCTTACATACCTCGAAACCGTCCACTCCCGGAAGCATAAGGTCGAGAATGATAAGGTCAAACTCTTTGGCAAGCGCAGTCTGTAACCCCTTATCTCCAGTGTTCTCTATCTCTACCTCGAAATCGCTCAGCTCCAGATAGTCCTTCTCCAGATCGGCAATGGCTTCCTCATCTTCTATGATTAGAATTCTGCTCATGATAATTCCTCCTTTATATATATAAAACTGCTCTGTATTATCTGCTTCATGCTGTGTCTGTTATTCTTCCGGCGGCTGATACTTACGGATAACAAAGTGCATACACGTTCCTTCGTTTTCTTTGCTTGTCGCCCAGATGTACCCGCCGTGATCCTCTATGATCTTCTTGACAATGGACAGTCCTATGCCGCTTCCTCCCTTGGAAGAATTGCGGGATGCGTCCGTCCGGTAAAACCTCTCGAAGATATTCGGCAGGTCTTTTGCCGCGATCCCCATGCCGTTATCTTCTATCTCGACTCTTATGGAATCCAGCTCGTCCAGTATCCGGATGTCGATCACGCCTTTTTCCTTATTTATATATTTTACACTGTTGCTGATGATATTATTGATAACGCGCTTAAGCTGCTCGGGATCGGCGATGATCTGTGTGTCAGGCTCCACCAGCGCATCATAGTTTAATTCGATATGCCTGGACTCCAGGTCAAGCCCCACTTCCTCCACACAGTCCCTGAAGTAATCCGCCACATTGATACGGCGAAACGTATAAGGGATCCGGTTATTGTCTATGCCGGAATATGTGGTCAGTTCGTTGATGAGCCTGTCCATATCGTTCGCCTTATCGTAAATGGTCTTAATGTATTTATTCATTTTCTCCGGCGTATCCGCGACGCCGTCCATGATCCCTTCCACATAGCCCTTGATCGATGTGATCGGGGTCTTGAGATCATGGGAAATATTGCTTACCAGCTCTTTGTTTTTCTGTTCATGCTCTAATTTCTCGTCCGTGGATTCTTTAAGGCGAAGCCGCATGTCCTCGTAGTTGCGGTACAGCTCACCGATCTCGCCCTTTTCCTCCGTTGTCAGCATATATTCCAAATTTCCTTCGGCAATATTCTGCATCGCGGTGTTAAGCTGGTTGATCGGCGTAAAGATCCCTTTTTGGATCCACCATGTCAGCACGATACTCGTCAGGCACAGGATCAGAACCAGCGCAAATACCATTTCCCGAAGTGCATTTCTGGAAATAAGCGTCCTAACGCTCGTCACGATAAAAAAACTGCCGTCGCTTCCGTCCCCAAACCGGAAATCAAGCTGCTTGACAAGCTTTTTCATATCGTTATAGTACAGACCCGTCTCCGAATCCGGCAGCTCGTTTCCGTATTCCGGCAGCATATCGAATATTTTCTGCGCCGCCATATCGTTATCCGTATAATAGACGCCGTCGCCTTTTCTCACAATAATATAGGAAAATCTGTCATTGAGCTCGCCGCTGATCTCATCCAGATATTCTTTGCTTTCCAGCCTGGACGGATTCACGCCGATCTGATCCTTGACCTTTTTCAGAACATTCTCCGTCATCTTGCTGTAATTCTCTATCGTGTAAGCGAAGACAAGATTTTTCCTATCCAGTAGTCCGGGATCAGTCTCTGCATCCTCCACATGACTCCCGACAACAATAAAGGCAATACTCGTCAGCAAAAAAGGAACAAGCACGATCGCAATCGATGTAACCAGAAGTCTCGTCTTAAACTTCACTTGCCATCCTCCCCGTACCGCCACAGGCAATACTGAATCTGCGCCCATTCAGGGAAGAATTGCTTCGCAATTCTTCTGACGCAGATTGTTAAATCTGCGTCTAGTATAGCACATTTTCACGAAAGAAAAATAAAACATGTTTGATAATCTTATAAAAAAACTATTAAAACTATATACCGGCTGTGGCGTACGGAATAATTTTTATTTTGTATTGACTTATACTTCTCCTTCTGTTATATTTAATAAAAATAGTAATCATTATTGATTTAGGAATATTATGGCGATCAAATACAGCAGACAAAGACAACTTATCAAAGATTTTTTAATGACCCGCAAGGACCATCCGACCGCCGACGTTGTTTACATGAATGTCCGGCAGAAATATCCGAATATCAGCCTTGGCACCGTATACCGCAATCTTTCACTGTTATCGGAGCTCGGTGAGATAAGGCGGCTTCGGCTGGGAGATGGTATCGATCACTATGACGCGGATACATCTGATCACTATCATGTTATCTGTACGCAGTGCGGCGGCGTATCGGATGTAAAGGCAGACGGCATCGGTGATATATTGGGAAATGCAAACATTGAATACGACGGGGAAATACAGGGACATGTCACCTATTTTTACGGCATATGTGAAAAGTGCCTTAAATATAGTCGGGCCTGCTGCCCGTAGTGATTTACTGATCGACTGTTAAGACGCTTCCGGTCATCGGATGCAGTCTTACAAATATATAATTATATAATATTATTTTATAGAAAAGGAGAATATCATTATGAAGTATGTATGTCAGGTATGCGGTTACGTTCACGAGGGAGATTCTGCACCGGAGAAATGTCCGGTATGCAACGCGCCCGCCGAGAAATTCACGGCTCAGGGCGGCGAGCGGGAATGGGCCGCTGAGCATGTCGTAGGCGTTGCAAAGGGTGTCAGCGAAGATATCCTGGCTGATCTTCGCGCCAACTTCAACGGCGAGTGTACTGAGGTAGGTATGTACCTTGCGATGGCGAGAGTCGCTCACAGAGAGGGCTATCCGGAAATCGGTCTGTACTGGGAGAAGGCTGCTTGGGAAGAGGCTGAGCACGCCGCTAAGTTTGCAGAGCTTTTGGGTGAAGTCGTAACAGATTCCACCAAGAAGAATCTGGAGATGAGAGTGGAGGCTGAGAACGGCGCTACCGCAGGTAAGTTCGACCTTGCCAAACGTGCAAAAGCCGCTAATCTGGATGCGATCCATGATACCGTTCATGAGATGGCGCGTGACGAGGCAAGACACGGCAAGGCATTCGAGGGTCTGTTAAAGAGATACTTCGGCTAAGCCGGAAGAGCAAGTTTCATAAGAGAGGCAAACAGGCGCGGAGAGGTTTCTTCCGCGCCTGTTTTCGTCTCCTAATACCCATGCTTCACGATCTCGGCCAGCCTGTACGCCACATCGCGCAGGCATCCGCCCACCATTCCCCTAAACCACGCCATATACAAGCTGCCCGCGCCGCCCGCATAGAAATAGCAGCGTTCTTGAAAAGACGCGCTGCCCCTGACTTTCTCGTCAATATCGTCCGAGGACGCCAGATGTCTTGCGATCAGTCCGGGCAGATGCTCGATAAAGGGATTGGTCATATGCGACCCCATCAGCGCCGTGATCAGTTCTTTATTTTCTTCCAGGTAATCCGATATCTTCAGAAACATAGGCAGAGGATCCTTCAACAGCCGGGGATAGGAGCCGTCATCAAACAGCCGGTACAGGTTGTCCGTAATGTCGTCCTCGATGCTCTGCACCAGCGCATTGATATCTTCATAGTGCGCATAGAACGTGCCCCGGTTCAGTCCTGCCTTCTGCGCGATATCTGTCACGGTGATCTTGTCCGCCGCCGTGGTCTGCAGCAGCTCTGTAAAAGCGTCCCTAATCATCTTTTTGGACCGCACGGAACTGCGGTATTCAGCTTTGTGCTGCATTTTCTTCTTTCCTCTCTGCATATAATGTTTATTACATTGCCGATCATATATATTTTAATCACAATCTTCAACACAAATCAATATTTTGTTCAAAATTATACATTTGTGCAAAATGTGTTTATTGTACGGGATTTTTCCCCGTATTATAATAGCTGACGGAAAACAACGCCGCACACGGCGGATAAAGGAGTGAATCCCGTGGAAAACAATCAGGAAAATGCCGGATTTATGGTCAAGGTGGCGACTTTTATCGTAGACCGGCGCAATCTGTTCTTTCTATTATTCGGCATAGCGCTGATCTTCTCGGTCGTATCCATGAACTGGGTCAAGGTGGAAAATGCCATGTCCGCCTACCTGCCGGACTCCACCGAGACGCGCCAGGGACTGGACCGCATGGAAGAACAGTTCATTACATACGGCACGGCCAAGGTCATGGTCATCAATATCCCCTATGACAAGGCGCAGGAGATCGCGGATGAGATCAAGGCTCTGGATTCCGTTATCATGCTGACCTTCGACAACTCTTCGGAGCATTATAATAATTTCTCCGCTCTGTACGATATCACCTTCGGATACGAAGAGACCGACGAGAGAGCGCTGGAGGCTCTCGACACAGTCAAAGAAATGCTCTCCGGCTACGATCTCTATGTCTCAACGGACATGGGCGACGCTTCCGCCGAGCAGATCGCCAGCGAGATGCAGGTCATCAGCGTGCTTGTCGCTATCGTGGTGGTCACAGTACTTCTGCTGACTTCACAGACCTGGGCGGAGGTGCCGGTGCTGCTGCTTACCTTTATCGCTGCGGCATTGATCACCAAGGGCACCAACTTCCTGATGGGTACGATCTCTTTTGTATCCAACTCGGTAACAATCGTCTTACAGCTTGCCCTTTCCATCGACTATGCGGTCATATTCTGTAACAGATATAAGGAAGAACACCAGTCGCTTCCGATCAGGGAAGCGGATATTGTGGCGCTAAGCAAAGCGATCCCCGAGATCTCTTCCAGCTCCTTAACGACCATCGGCGGTCTGATCGCCATGATGTTCATGCAGTTCGGCATCGGCAGCGACATGGCGTTATGTCTGATCCGCGCTATCCTGTTAAGTCTGCTGGCGGTATTCCTGCTGATGCCGGGACTGATCATGCTGTTTGGCAAAGCAATGGATAAAACCTATCACAAAAGCTTTATCCCCAAGATCCCCTTTGTGGGAAAATTCGCATACAAAACGCGCTTTATCATGCCGCCCCTCTTTCTGGTGCTGATCGTTGCGGCCTATATCGTATCCTCGAAATGTCCGTATGTGTACGGATATTCCATGCTGGAAACGCCGGTACAGAGTGAGGCGATGGTGGTGGATGAGCTGATCGAGGAAAGCTTCGGCCCTACCAACATGGTCGCGCTCATCGTGCCCGCCGGCAATTACGAGAAAGAAAAAGCGCTGCTGACGGAGCTGGAATCGCACCCGGAGGTCAAGAGCACGCTGGGGCTGTCTAACACCGAAGCACTGGACGGTTATATGCTGACGGATAAGCTGACGGCAAGGGATTTCTCCGAGCTGCTGGAGCTGGATTACGAAGTGGCGGAGCTGCTCTATATGACCTACGCCGTCAACGATGAGAATTACGCCAAGATCGTCAATGGCCTCTCTTCCTACAGCGTGCCGCTGATCGACATGATCATGTTCCTGTACGATGAGGTGAACGAGGGATATGTGACGCTGGACGATGATCTGATGGATACGCTGACAGACGCGCACACGCAGATGCAGATCGCCCTTGACCAGTTACAGGGCGAAGAATACAGCCGTATGCTGATCTATCTGAATCTGCCGGAGGAGGGTGACGAGACCTTTGCTTTCCTTGATAAAATGCATGAAATAGCCAACAAATACTATGAAGGCACGATCCTGATCCCCGGCGAGGCCACCAGCCAGTACGACCTGTATAAAACCTTCCAGACGGATAATACGGTGGTCAACGTAGTCTCCATTCTGGCGGTTCTGGTGGTGCTGCTGTTCACCTTTATGTCGGCGGGTATGCCGGTGCTGCTGATCCTGATCATACAGGGCGCCATATGGATCAATTTTTCCTTCCCGGCGATACAGAACAAAAACCTGTTTTTCATGAGTTACCTGATCGTCAGCTCTATCCAGATGGGCGCTAACATCGACTATGCGATCGTTATCTCCGGCAGATTTATGGAGCTGAAGGATAAAATGCCAAAGAAAGAGGCGATCATCGAGACGATGAACTTCGCTTTTCCGACGATCGTTACATCCGGATCCATGCTGGCGTTAGCGGGCATCTTCATCGGCATGATGTCCTCGGACGGAGCGATCTGCGGCATTGGACAGTGTCTTGGACGGGGCACGATCCTCTCCATCATCATTGTCATGTTTGTACTGCCTCAGATACTGCTTCTGGGCGAGCATATCATTGATAAGACATCTTTCGCGGTGTCGATCCCGTTAAAGCTTGAAAGAGTCTCCGGTCTGATGCGTGTGGACGGCCTGGTACAAGGTCAGATCAACGGTACGGTCATAGGTGAAATGCACGGATTTATCCGCGGCGACGCCAACCTGTTAGTCAATATGGGAAAACTCGAGCCTAAGGACGATGACGGCGCTGATCTGAAAACATTGATGCTGGAAGACGAACAGAAAAAGGAGGCGCCGGACGATGAAGAAAACTAATTTACTGTCATTAGCGCTGGCAGCTGTATTGATCATACATACAATTCCCCCGGTTTTGGTCCTGGCTGCACCGGATACGGCAGCAGCCGCTGATACATCCGCGGCAGACACTGACGCCATAGCAGACACTGACGCCGGAACAGATGCTGATGCCGCGACAGACGCTGACGCCGTAACGGAATATATCTACATAAATACAGCCGATGAATTCCTGAACTTCGCACATAAATGCTATCAAGATTCCTGGTCTGCCAACAAAACCGTAATACTGGAACAGGATATTGACCTGACGGGAACGTCCTTTGACATGGTTCCGGTCTTTGCCGGAGTATTTGACGGCAACGGCCACACTATACAGGGATTCCGGCCCGTCGATCAGGGATATATCGTCGGCCTTTTCCGTTATATCCGTGAGGGCGGCATGGTACAGGACCTGACGCTGAAGGGCAATATTCAGGCTGTCAATGAAAAAGAATGCATCGGCAGCATCTGCGGCGTCAACTACGGTACGATCAAAAACTGCCGCTTCAGCGGTATTGTGAACGGGCAAAACACCGTAGGCGGTATCGCGGGAAGCAACGAGGCCGGCGGCAGCATCACCAAATGCACTTCAAGCGGTCATATCATGGGATATTATTCCACCGGCGGTATCGCAGGAATCAACCACGGTATCATTACTTCCTGCAATAATGAAGCGGGAATCAACGATAACTCCTCCTGGGTGCAGGAGGACGATGAAATGGGCACCGGCCTTTTCTTCAACATACAGGCAACGGATGACGGCGTGGAGCTGTACAGCGGCGTGGATACCGGCGGTATCGCCGGTTATTCGAACGGCCTGATCGAACGCTGCAATAATAGCGGCAGGGTCGGATACGAGCATACCGGTTACAACATCGGCGGCATCGTGGGAAGACAGTCGGGCACCGTAATGCTGTGTACCAACAACGGCACAATATACGGCAGAAAAGACGTGGGCGGCATCGCCGGCCAGATGGAGCCGGACATTGAAGTGGACGAAGCCGCGTCCCTGCGGAACGCCGTCAATAAACTGCATGACCTGATCGATAAGACCATCGATGATATGCAGAGCGGCAAAAGCGCTATCAAAACGGATCTGGACAATCTGAGCATGTACGGAGACGGTGCGCTGACATCCGGCGACGCCGTAGCCGGTGACCTGACGGATTTTGTAGACGATAATATAGAACAGGCGCAGGCGGTGACGCAGCGCATGGAGCATATTATAGATGTGCTTCCCGAGATCTTGGATGATATGGCGGACTGCGGGGATTCCTTTGCCCGGCTGAATGATACGGTGGGACAGCTCATGCAGAGTCTGGATTATTCCGAAGCTTTAAACTCTAACGCCTATAACGGAACCGACTACAACAGAATCACCCTGCTCTCCACCGTAGGCGGACAGATTGCCGCCGAACCGCTGTGGCCTGCTGCCGGTGAAACGGTTACGATAACTGTCACTCCGGATTCGGATGCGGAGAACGGTTCCTACCAGCTTGCCGATGGCAGTCTGCAGGTTGTTACGGCGGACGGCTCTACGTCGGTGGAGATAACCGCCGATCCCGGCAATGCAGGCGCTCCCACCAGTACCGCAACAAAGTACACTTTCACGATGCCCGAAGCCAATGTAAATGTGAATGCCGCATTTACCTATTCGACACCCGGTTCGGCCTCCGTATCGGTGAAACTGTCCTCCAACCCCAGCGGAAACGCTTCCTGTACAGTGGACAGCGCTTCTTCCACCGCTACGCTGTCCATAACGCCGGATACCGGATACACGATAGGCGGCGTTACCGCGGCGGACAATGCCGGCAGCGGCAGTCTTTTGGCGGTTACGCAGGTATCGGACACCCAATATCAGTTTTCCACCGATAGCATAACGTCACCCATAGCGGTGAACATTGTTTTTAACCGGCAGACCCAACAGTCTGCGTTAGATACCTCTGTCGATAATATCAAAGCGTCCATGCAGGAACTGCGGGACTGCTCCGAGCGGATCAACAATACCATGCAGGAAATCAAAAATTTGGATCCCTCAAATCCGGACGACAGAACAAAAATAGAGGAGCTTATCAATGATTCGACCCCGGATATGCAGCTGATGTTGTCTTCCTCCGCCACCGTATTAAGTGAGCTGGGCAGTGTCTATAATATCCTTGACCCGTACATGCAGGATGCGGTGGACGCCGCCAGAGAAAGCATCTCACAGGCCACCGGACAGGTACAGAACATGCTCGCGGCCTTGCGCCGCGCCTACGGCAGCATACGCGGCATCGTCGGATATGTCAGCGCCCAGTCCGACCTGCAGTTTGCAACCCTGGGCGCGGAATTTGACAACGACCGCGAGATGCTGCACTATCAGCTTCTGGGAATCTCCGATAGCTTAAAGAGCTTAAGCAGCAGCGCCTACCAGTATTCGGATCAGGTCAATGAAGACCTGCGGGCGGTAAACGACCAGCTCAACGTGGTCTTTAACCTGCTGGCCGACCATCTGACCAATGCCTCCGACCTGAGCGTGGAAGAACTGTATGAGGAAGTGGATGAAGACGAGATCGATTCCGTTATGACCGGCCGGGTTGATTCCTGCACTAATAACGGCATCATCAAGGGCGATATCAATATCGGCGGCATCGCCGGCTCCATGTCCGTGGACGAGGAAGATCCGGAGGACAACGCCGCAGGCAACATCGATTATCAGGTGGGCAGACGTTTTATCACCAAATGCATTATTGCCCACGGTGTCAACAACGGTTATATCACCGCCAAAAAAGACGGCGCGGGCGGTATCGTGGGATATATGGAACACGGCATTGCTACCGGCTGTGAAAGCTACGGCAGCGCGGAAAGCACCGAAGGCGGCTATGTGGGCGGCATCGCCGGAGAGTCGCTGACGCAGATCAACCAGTGCTATTCCCTCTGTTCCGTCTCCGGCGGTAAAGATATCGGCGGTATCGCAGGCTACGGCAGCACCATAAAAGACTGCCGCGCCATTGTATCCGTGGAGGCATCCATTGGTCAAAAAGGCGCGATCGCCGGCGAGGTTGCATCGCTGAACGATGACTGTGTTTCGGCGAATTATTATGTGGATGACGACCTGTTCGGCATCGACAACATCAGCTATGCCGGCATTGCACAACCCGTAACCTATCAGGAACTGCTGACCACCAAATTCCTTCCCGCCCGATTCTGGCATCTGACAGTAACCTACCGCGTGGAAGACACCTATCTGGGCACGCAGGAAGTACCTTTCGGCGAAAGCCTGTCCGTCCTCAACTATCCGAAGATTCCGGAGAAAGAGGGGTGTTACGGCGTATGGCCCGATCTCTCCGACCAGGTTATGACCGGAAACCTTTTGATCGAAGGTAATTATGAAGATATCGTTACCGTTGTGGAAAGCTCCGAAAAAGAAGACCCGGCGGAGGAAAACCTTTCTGCGATCTGGCAGAAACCCTATGCGCTGGTAGAAGAAGCATTCACACAGGATACGGTCTTAAACGTAACCGTAAGCGACCGCATACCGCCCGACGAAGCGCAGGGCCGCGACCATGTGATCTATGATGTAACGCTGGAAAACGGAGATATTGATGCGAAAGAAACATTTGCGATCAGACTTCTCAACCCTTATGAAAACGATGTACAAGTGTACGGCTTTATAGACGACGGCTGGACGAAACTGGACGGTAAGACAAGAGGGCAGTACATACAGGTGGAAATGACGGGACCGGAAGAATCATTCTGCATTGTTGCCGCCCGCTCTTTTCCCTGGATCGCCGTTGTAATAGCCGCTGTGGGCGCCGCTGTACTGTTTCTGGCAGTACGCCTATCCAGGCGCGCGAAAAAGAAACTGGCGGGCGCGCATCAGGCGCCGCAGATGAAGTGATATGAGAAATCAATAAAACTACAATACAAAAAACACCTGTACACAACTTGCATACAAGTGTTTTTTAACCGTAATCAATACGGCTCTCTCTGTATAGTATATTACCATAACACTTTAAGTTATACAACCTCTTTTTCGCAATTTTAAAAACGCCATGAAGACGCACTGCTTCAGCGGCCAAGCGCATCAAATTTATTATACTTTACAGGCGCTTTGGGAAGATCGCGTAATACCTTCAAATCCTCCAGGTTTTTGACACCCATCTGCCCTCTGACATAGTCAAATGCCTGGGGAATAATGCCTTGCTGCAGCTGTTCAAACATACCCTGCAGTTCCGTTATCATTGCTGCATACTCGTTCTCAGGCAGATAATACTTAAAATAAACAAGCAAATCAAAGATTCTTTTATCCGTATCACGAGAATAAGACGGCCGCATGGCATTAATATAATTTTCCATGATTCGCCCCGTATTCTGTCTATCAGAATCAGAGGATTGATGTATGCAATATACTCGTTCATTATGCGCGCATGAATTTCTTACCTTACGCAACCAATGTAAACTGCCAATCAGCAGCTTAATATTTGGCAATTTATTCTGATCCAGTATATCATATAATTCGCAAAGAGAATGTGTGACATTTTTTTTGCTGCACTCCAAAACATAAATAAACGTGGAGAAATTAACCACTTTTATCATAATCCATGTCGGAATTTGAGAATGATTTTTCATATAGAATTTTACATAATCCAATTGGCTCTTGCTTAACTCACTATATGCCGATGAAATCGCCCGCATTTTTTCCTGCAACGGTTTGGCAGGAGAATAGGCATTGGTGTCATACCATGTGATTTTTCCGTTGTCATTACATTGATCAAATTTATATCCTGTTAATGTACGCACTTCTTCTTCGACTTTTGTAATATACTTTAGTAAAAAGAGCCGCAGCGAATCATCAAATTTCTTTACTTCATACAACTGCTCAATGCTGGTATTCGGCAAATACACATGAGCTCCATTTTTATCTGTCCCGCAAATAAACGGATTTTTATAACCGTTTATAATGTTAAAATAACCTGCGCGAACTAAAATCTGCTTATGCTTAGAGTCATGGCAATTTATATTTTTACTGTCACGCAATTTTCTCATTTGCTGATTATAGGTAAGAAAATCTTTGTCATTCGTCATTTTTGTCTCCATTTACAATTTTCTACTACTTATTATAACTGTATATTATTATCAAACTACTTTTGTACCATCTTATCACGAATCATCGGGAATGCCAATACTTGTAATTGGCGTGACAAGCACAAAGCGATATGCTATCATAATCGTAAGCGGAGGCACAGAAGAAACACCTGCCGAAAGCAAATTTAAATCCGGAGAATACATTATGAGATATTCCTATCTGACACTTTTCCTCTGTATCTTACTCCTGCTTAACGGCTGTGGCTCTGCCGTTGACGAGAGAGGCAATACCATACTCACCGCCACGGCTGCCGATGTCGTACAACCGAAAGATCCCTATGGATTAACAGCATCCTTCCAGGAAGGTCATATCGCAGTTTCAGACGAAAACAGCGGTGATACACTGACCGAAATACCCTTGTCAGAAGACGAATACACACTGTTCCTCAGCATGACGGATGACAACTGCGGCTGTCTGCTGTACTGCAGTTCTCCCGCTGCCGGGATCATGATGAAGCATCTGTATATCACAAAGGACAGGTGGACCACCTATGAAGAAAAGGATATCAGCTCGCTCATAGACGGTTATCCGACCAGCATGTCCGCACTGTCCACGGAGCATATCTATATCGGGACGCAGATGCGCAGCAACGGTTATCTGTTTGAGACAACCGATGGCGGCGGACAGTGGAATCCGGTCACGGCAGATAACGGACATTACCGGTACGGGTATGTGCTTCCGGTAACTGAGGACGGCCATACCTTATACGCTCTCTTAGAATACTCAGACCCGGCTACAGACGCGAGCGCTTACGCTCTGTACAGACACACCGACGCCTCGGTAGCATGGGAAAAAATTGGCAGTTTTGTACCGGAAGATTTCAGCGAACCGCAGACATACTATGTCCTGGACGGCGCTCTGTACATTGCGGATACGCATGAGGCGCAGTACCGAATCGAATTGCCGTGACCGCGGGCGCTCTCTGATTTATTTTTTATTTAGAAATCCTTTACACTTCTATTATCACTCTTAATAATTTCATAATTGACTCCCTGTTATACTTGATATATAACAAATATAAATAAAGAGATGACTACCGGCGATGAATTGAATTTCTCAATTCGGTCATACTGATAGCATAGAATATAAAAGGAGTGATTATTATGTTAAGACCTGCATTATTTAACAACCGTACCTACAGCCCTATGTTTTTTGATGATTCTTTCGATGAGATGTTTGACAACGCTTTCAAAAATTTCTGGGGCAACAATGAACTTGCCACCTTCGACGCCTTTAAGACAGACGTGATCGACCAGGGCGACAACTATCTGCTGCAAGCGGAGCTGCCCGGATTCGATAAATCCGATATCAACATCGACTTGAAAGACGATCTGCTCACGATTTCCGCTTCCCATAAGGAGGAGAAAAACGAAGAAGACAAGCAGAAATATATCCGCAAGGAGCGTTACTACAGCTCATACTCCAGAAGCTTCCGGGTAAACGACATCGAGGCGGGCGATATTGACGCTTCATACAACAACGGTATTCTGGAAGTCAGGTTCCCGAAGAAGGAGCTTGCCGCCAAAGAGGAAGTTAAGAAGATCGAAATAAAGTAATCTCATTTTCCTAAACCCCCCCCCACACACAGAGAAGAGCCGGACGAAAAAATCGTCCGGCTCTTTTATTCCGCCATGATAAGCGGGCAGCCTTCCGGTATGCCCTTGAATATACGATCCCCCATATGCGCTCCGGCCAAACACTAAAATCTCTCTGTGCTTAAATAGATCACACCCAGCCAGTAGAATCCGTACAGGTCCGTATCGTCACCCATGATCTCATAGACATCGTCCGTGATCCCGTAGAATCGTTCATCGTTCAGATCGTAATCCGTCCGCAGCACCGCCTCCCCGTCTGCCTGCAGATCTCCGGCCAGCTGCCCGGCCGCCTCTCCCACCGGAAAGAAACGCTTCATAACGTGGTAATACTCGCAGCTCTCGTCATCGCTCCGATACCGGGCGATATGCCTATCCGTCATATATGCCTTATCTTCCACCAGAATGCGCTCACCGGCAAAATCCGGAAGGTTCAGCAGCGCATTGGGAATGTGATCCATATCGTTGTTTGTGGCGTCTACGATGTGCCAGTTACCGTCCACCTTCACTTTACGTGCGACAAACCGCCATCCAGAATGCCCGTGACGACGATGCTCTCCAGCCCCGCCGCCTCTGACAGCAGTTTAAATGCCGCCGCATATCCGCTGCACACACATCTGCCGTTTACCAATGCGCCGTATGCCGTGAAGGAATCTTTAAATTCTGCATCCACATAGGCAAAGCCATTCTCCTGCGCATTGATGAGCGCATCCTCATCGTATGTGATGGAATCGCACAAATACTGATTGATCGCGATCTCGATCTCCCTGTCCGTCATGCCGGGAGTTGCGATCTGACCGATGATCTTTTCTATTTTTTCCTGTATCTCTCTCTGTTTTCGGACCTGTACCGCACTGTCATCATCATAAGTCACATACGCCAGCATCTTTCTGCGGTCGATCTGATAACCGCTCACGCCCAGGATCATCGGATTCTGGTAATACGCCTCCATAAATATATCTTCGACCACCGATGTGTCTTTCGCCTCCGGGAACGCCGATAAATCTATCACTCCGGCGCCGGCCAGCATACTGGCGGCAAGATACTCCCCCAGCGCGCTATCTGCAAAAATCGCAATATCCTCCGTCTGCCGTACCTTCTGCTCCGGCTGCAGTATCTCTTCACTCTGTTTATTCTGCATGGCGGCAAAAGCCCTGCTTCCTGCTTTTCTGCGAAGCTGGGATTCTCTCTCCTCCAGAAATCTCATATCCTCCTGCAGATTGGCCTCGTCATAGTCCGACAGCTCCATCGTATAGGAAAAGGGCGTTCCCTCCACAACATAAGGCACGGTCAGGTAGTTTCGCGTCTCTCCTTTTACATAATTTCCCGCCTCGTCCATATAGCCGATGCGCTTTGGCGTCACACTCGCCTCTTCCGTGTGATAATCGATCAGCTTTTGGTTCGTAATGCCGTCGCACATCGTCACATAGTCGTATGCCGGAAATTTCTCCACCGACTCATACGCCGCGCCGAAGCCGTTCTCCTCTTCCGTATGGACCGCAACAGCGCTCGGCAGATTCGGCGCAAGCTCGCTGAACAGAACAGCGTTGCTCATCATAGAGGTGCCCTCCGCATTGACCGCTATGACGCATAATGCCTTATCGCCTTCCAAAGCCCAGTCCGCTTTCACCACTATACCCGGCTCATACTCATCCTTGTAATATTCGTGGGTACTCTCGTCCTTCCACTGATCCTCGCTGATCCGGTAAGTATCAAAATCTCTGTTTGCCGTGGCATAGCGGTCAAACGCTACCGCCTCGGTCGTCCAACTCGTCTGCGTGGTCGTTCCCAGCGGATAGATGAAATGGGCGTATCCCGATTCCGGGCTGTACTCCGCCTCGCAGACGATATATTCCGCCGCGCCCTCTGACGGCGTCCACCAGAATTCCGGTCTGCCGTCTTCAAGGATCGAGTAGTCTAACGACGGCGTATCCGCAATCTCCGCCTGCAATGTAATAATGCTCACGACGGGTTCCTCCAGCCGCTCACCGGTCTTATCGTCACAGTAGCGCGCCAGATACAATGTGCCGAGATTCCCCCATGAATAGCCGCTTCCACGGTCGAACAGCGCATATTGGGAATGTTCATAGCGGTTTACCGTCTCCGCATTCAGCCCCATAGTCGCAATGCAGCCCGGCGCATAATTCGGCGGCGCGATCGTGAGCGTCCCTGTCGCTTCGTCCCAATCATAGGAAGAACCTGTAATCTCGCCCGAAAGATCGGGGCTCTGAAAGATCTCATAGAAATATCCCCAGTTTTCAGCGCCCTCCACCTCATACGGATCGAAATCCATATGCAGCCGGATCGCCTCGTCCCTTCCAAGCTCCTCTATCGTATCACCGTAAGCGTACCCGTACAGTGTGGTGTCCTTGTATTTCTCTTTGGCGCTCTCTGCTAGACGCACTGCCGTCACATAGTCCCCGTCCGGCTCAGGCTGTCTATGAAACCGACTATACCCGATCCCACCTAATATGGCGGCGGCAAGAGCGCCGGCTGCGATCACATAAGGGCGACGTTTTTTCCGCTTTGCGCGGCGCGCCTCTTTCTGCTGCGCGGTCAGTTTCTTTTTCTCTATCTCGATCCGTATCAGATCGTTCTCGAATTTCATTCGTTGCTTTCCTCCATCACTCCGGACGGCGTAGCTATCTGATGGTTTGTACGAGCAGCCTGTAGACGGTGTCCGCCAGCTCTTTCAATGAGGAATATATATCATCCGACTGCACAGCGTCCGCCGCCGCGGTATCCGGTCCCGTTTCCGCTATACTATTGTATGCCCCGTTGACTGCTGCCGCTGTATTGTCTGTTGCCGTATCTGACATTTCTGCGTCCGCCGCATCCTCTGTCGCTGCTTCTGATATCCCCGCGTCCACCGTATCCTCTGCCGCTGCTTCTGATATCCCCGTATCCGCCGTATCCTCTGCTATCGCATCTGACATTTCTGCTGTCGCGGCCTCTTTCACCGCCGTATCTGGCATCTTTGCTACTGCTGCATCCTCTGTTGCCGTATCTGGCATCTTTGCTACTGCTGCATCCTCTGCCACTGCATTTGACATTTCAGCACCCGCTGCCTCAGGCATCTCCGCGTCCGCCGCATCGTATATCTCCGCATCCTCAGTCATACCGTTACTGCCGCCTCTCCCGATTGGCTCAGCACCGTCTGCGTCCGCACCTGACGATACGCCAAGCTGCAGCTCCATATTGCTCTCTGCGGACGTATCATCTGCGGACGTATCATTTGCTGTCATATCCAAAGCGGATTCCGACATGAATTTGTCTGCACCGCGTCCGAAAAAGATTCCCGATGTGCCGGCCACAATCACCAGGACAGCCGCCGCCGCAGGCAGCGCCCACCTGTATGCCCTGCCACCGTAACGCTTCTTCTTCGCTGCGGTCTTTTGCGGTGCCTTCTCCCGGGCAATTCTCTCTTCTTCCCCGCGCACCGCTTCTTTCGTCCTGCGAATCAGATCCTCCGGCGCATGTATCTGTGAAGTTTCTTTTTTATATTGATCTATTCTGCCCTGTTCCATTATCACGACATCCCTTTTCTACAAACTGTGTTCCTCTTCCAGAAGCTCCTTTAACATTTCCCGCGCCCGGTGCATCTGAGATTTCACGGTAGTCTCCTTCTGCTCCGTGAGCCGCGCGATCTCGGCGACCGTCAATTCCTCAAAATAATACAGATGTATGACCAGCCGGTATTTCGGCGGCAGCTTCCCCACCGCATCGCGCACCGGATGCTCCTCCGGCAGCTGATATCCGCCGTTTAAGTCCGCTATACGCTCAGGTTCTTCTATATAGTCCACGTTTTTGTTCCAGTACTGTCCGAAGTGCTTCTTCGCGCAGTTGATCGTCACCCGGATCAGCCACGCCTTCACATGCTCCCATGACTCCAGATCCTGTATATGGCTCACCAGGCGTACGAACACTTCCTGAAACAAGTCGTCCGCGTCTGTTGTATTCTTCATCTGCGACAGCGCCAGCCGGTACACCATGTCGGCATACCTGTCAACCGCTTTTTCCATCGTGATTTTTTCCTCTTTCGGCATGCAAAAATCCCCTATCACAATAATGCATATTTTTTCTTCATTATACACGATAGGGGATTTTATGAACAGATAAATAACCGCTGTATTATTTAGTCAATAGAGTTCTCTACCTCCAGCGAGATCACTTTCCCGTCACTGACGGTGATCAGGTATTCATTCATCGCATCGGAATCGGGATCCGCCACCGCGTAGTGGGTGTATCCGCTGTCTGAGGTCTCCACCTCACAGTTAAACCCATCGACCGCTTTCTTTACATCGGCTTCCGAGGATCCCAGCCCGATACCGCCGGGAAATACCAGGTCAAACTCCGGTCCGTTTACGCTTGCCTCCATAGATGTCACAAAACAGTTCTCCACCGTAGTTGCATAATCCGCGTAATTGTCCACGATCGCACGGTACGACTGGTTGTTATACTGCAGTTCCACCCAGCCAAAATACCGGGAAGCCACAACGCTGTCCGAGTTATTCTCGTTGATGGTGAATCCGTTCTCCAGAAGTACCGATACCGGACAGGGCAGCGCATAGACAACTCCCTCCAGCTGCACCGTATACGTGTAGAAATCATCGCCCAATTCCTTCGGCGCTTCATATCTTTTTACAGCATCAGGGACCGTTTCATCCACAGAATTATCGGCGCCTTCCAGCTCCACCATATTTTCTATCTCGATCTTCTGCAGAGAATCTCCTTCTTTAAATACATACAGGCTGACGGAATTGTAATAATCCTGCTCGTAGGTCATCTTATAGTACAGGTCGCCGTCATAGGTATCGGTCGGATCGCCGTATGCCGCCACGATATCATCCGCATTGGAGACACCCCACTCAATACCGCCGGGCAGTAAGATCTCCCAGTCCGCATCCTCTATATCATATCTGTCAAGCGTGATACCCGCGACCATGCTCTCCGAAAAAGGAACCGTATTCATGGACAGGTTTGCAAAACTCGTATACACGCTTACGCCGTCTTTCTTCCAGACCTCGGCAGTCGTATACTGATTGGAATCCAGCGTCCGTGCCGCATCGCCGTCATACTCCCAGCCCAGCGCCTCAAAATCGGAATACCACATAGGGAACTGGTACACCGTGCCGTCTATGGACACCTGAAAATCATACAGATCCCCGGACAATTCCGAAGGCGTCTCTGCGGACGGCCGCTTTGCCTTCGCACCGCCGCTTTCCTCGTCATCCGGCGCCGTATTGCCGGTTTCCGCGCCGGACTCATCCTCTGTCTCCTGCTGCCCGGCTTCTTCTTGCTCCGGTTCTTCCTCCCGGGAGATCCTTCCTTCTCTCCAGGTCTCGTCAGCCTCGGCCTCCTCGCCTGCGGGCGAAGCCTCCTCTCCCGAAGCTGCGCACGCTGCCATAGAAAGCGCACAGCCGATAGCCGTTAGCATTGTCAGTGTTTTATTTTTCATTTTCTCCTCCGTTCCAAAGCATAATGCCCTGTTTTTACTCTTTCACAGAAAATACCTGTGAGAGAATAAAAAGGTTGCATTAATTTTAAAATATTTTATTGCTTCTCCCACCACGAAGGAACGCCGTCTCTTTTCCCGACCATCCTGTCATACTGCCAGTACATCTTCTGCACTTCGTTTTCAAGAATATAATAATGACGTATGTACGGGATCAGAAGAATCAGGATCACGATGGCAAGAAGCCCGACTCCCGGTGTAAACGACACCACCGACATTCCAAACGCAATTATCTCAAGCAGCGCAAATGTGATCGTTACGATCAGATGGATCAGTCTCTCGTGCTGAAAAAAAGAAATCTGGATCAGGTGTTCCTTAATAACGGCCTCCCAGTCCAGATCTTCTTTTAGCAGAAGCTCGTCAATGTATTTTCTGTAATCTAATATTCTCTTTTCCATGTTCCTTGCCCCTTCCCAAAAAAACTGCCGCTTCACAAAACTCTTTTGCGAAAACGGCAGTCTGCCTTCTGTTGATCGTTATACGTGTTCAGCACCATACTGTTCTCTGCCGAAAAGCATCGAAGCCTCGTTGTCCTCACCCATCAGCATATCTCTGGCCGGATAGGGCCTGGAAGCCTCGTTGCGCTCCTTCTCATAAAGAGAGCTCTGTTCGGACTCCGACTCGTCTGTCCGCTTCTCAAAGAGCTTCGACATCAGGCTCATCTTCTGGTACAAAGCGGTATCTTCCCAATCCCGATAGGCATCTCTGCTGATTTTCTCCAACACCCGCTGTACGGAAGATTTCTCGGCAAACGTCCCCTCTCGGTTCCTCCTTGCCCCCATGTGCATACCGTCCGCAGTATACAGGCTCGAGGTCTGCCCGTCTTTCCGTTCGGAAGCAACGCTGGCGAAAACCTCCGATTCAGCCTTCTTGCTGCCAAACAGCCTGGATATCCGCTCCGACTGGCGGTCAGCCATTGTATGCTGCGCCGTAAAAAGCGTGTTATCTTTATAGTTCCCTATATTTGATGTCATATCGTCACCTCCTGACCGGCTGCTGTCCCAAGCACCGCGGCCATCGATAATCCCTCAAATTATCTGCTATGATATAACCTGTTTCAGCATCAGCATATCACATCTTTCCCTAAAATGCCATAATTTTTCCTGAATTGGATAATTTATGCCATAAATTTTTACGAATTTACCGGAAATTGTTTGACGGCAGCTTCATGAAAATGAACTCCATCGCAAACTCCGTGCCCGCATGGGACAGCACCGACAGATTTACGTCCGGCTCCTGTTTCTCTCCCGTGGCGCGTTCTATCGCGTAACATTGCAACATTCTGCTGCTGATCTGCTGTCTGCACGCTGCGATCTCATCCAGATAATCCTGCTCTCTCTCCCTCTTCAGCCACAGCTTCTCACACAGCATCAGATATTCTTTATGCTTCTTCTTACGTTTTTCTTCTTCCGCCACTCTCTCCCGCTGCTGCTCGGCCAGCCGTCGGCTTCGATTGTCCTTCGCAAAGCAGTAGCCTCTATACTCTTCCCTGGTCGCCCCGAAGTGATGGGAACGGTATGTGCTCTCGCCCACTGTACCCCAAGGGTAGTAAGCGGCCAGATCGCGCCGCAGCGTATCGAGCACCCATTTTTCATACTCGGGATCCGCTTTCATCGCCGCAAAGCCTTCTTCTGAAATGCTGACAGATACAGCGTCCTGTATCTGGGAGCTGTTGACGGGCATACGGAGGATCTGCTCATAGATGTAACGCTTGTACTCGTCCATTGTCATATCCGCCGCAGAGTAGGTCCTTACGGCGCCGTCAACTGCGCTGACGCCCGCGGCCGCGTTCTCCACCGCCTGTCTGAACGAGCCGTCCTGCCCTGCTGTGTGCGCTTTGCCCATCACTGCCTGCGCGCTGCCAAGCATATTCAGATAAAATCTTGTCGTTGCATCCAAAAAAATACCGCCCATAGAAAAATCCTCCTTTACTATAAATACGATCAAAGGATGGAAAAAGTTTCATGTGGCCGTATCTTTTAAGCGCGCCGCGCTGTCAGCTTCTCCAGTTCTTTTTTGACAAATTCGCGCTTTTCTTCTTTTACCAGATAATACAGGTACGCGTCCAGCACATACTGCTGCGGCATTCCGCGTCCCGCGATCTTAAAATTCACGAAGCCCCTCTCGATATAGCGCCCGATCTCCTCATTCGATATAAAAGCCGGACGTTTCCTGCACTCCTCAAAGGTCTTGTTAGGATTGGCGTTGGGACAGGGGAACAGATCTTTGACATCAAACTCGAGCTGCGCCCTGGATTGCTGTGCGTAGTGCTCCGCCCTTCTCTTACATCCCGGCGTGCATACCTCGTTTACCAGTATCTCAATGGAGCGCGCCTTGCCGCGTTCCTGCAGCTCCTGCAAGATTTTTTCATTATGATTTAAGTCATAGTCCAGCACTACCAGATAATAATCCCTGTCCAGTTCATGCAGCAGGCTCTCCTGCGCCGTCAGCCGCTTCGTGGTCGATGAAATTAGCGGAAAACGGGGATATTCGCTGCGGATATAGTCTTCCAGTACCGGCGAATTGACCAAGACCTGGTTCAAGCCGTTATCCGCCAATCGCATGATCAGATTACAGTACGTATCATACGTATGCTTCTGTTCCAGGACAGAATTGGTCCAGGTAAATCTGACGGGCACACCTTTGCTGTTATAGAGGTTCAGGGTCGCTATGATATCCCTCTTCCCGGCGGACCCCATCACCACGCGGCCGCCGTTCCAGATCGCACCCGGAAAGGTCCCATAGACTGAGCCGACACAATAACCCTCCCGAAAGGCTTCGGGATACTTCTCCATCAGCGTGATCACACCGTAATTCAACTGTCTGAAATAGCAAAACCCCGGCAAATGCCAGTATATTTTTTCTGCCGCCATCCTGATATGTTCTCCTTTCCCTGCATATTCCCTGTCGGCGGGACCGTCTCTCTCCTGACCGCCGTATTCCTTACGGCCATTTGGAGGGCTTCGGATGCGCCACCGTGATCAGATGGTTCGCCGCCAGGCTGTTGAGCAGCGTGGTCGCGGCGTCTACCCGGTATTCCGGACGGATCAGATAATGACAGTATACCTCCATGATATAAAAGAGATTCGCCGTCCGGCCTTCCAGCTTGAAATTCGTAAATCCCATCGGCACATATTTCTCCCAGATATCCTCCGGCGAAACATAAGTACAATACCCTTGTATCGTGGCAAACTCGTTATGCTCGCCGTAATCGCAATGCCAGGGCTCCAGCGGGATCTGCCTGTCCGGCGTGCGCGTGCGGTTTTTGAGCATGATCTTCTGGTTCTTCGCCTCATTCTCGTAATGCTTGCCCCTTCTTGGACACTCCGGCTGGCACACCGCGTTTACCAGGATCTCGCAGCGCCCTTTATCCTTGATCTTTTCCAGCTCGTCAAACCGGTTGTTAAAGTTGTAATCAAGCACAACCAGATGATAATCTTTGGACAGTTCTTCGTTTACCGCATCGATGCTGCGGATCTCCTTACAGGTAGAGCTGTTGATCCGAAAACCCGGATAGGTCCTGCGGATATACTCTTCCAACAGAGGCGATACCACAAGAACACCGTTTTTGCCGTTGTCGGCAGCCTTCATGCAGAAATTGCAGTAAGGATCTTTTAAGTCTTCTTCATCCAGAAACATATTCGTATATGTATAGCGTACGGCCACGCCCTTGGCGTTAATACTCTTAACGGCGTTCTCAATGTACCCCGCATCGCACTGGTCATTAGGCGAACGTCTGCCGCCGTTCCACAGCGACATGGGAAATTCTCCGAAAAAAGAGGCGATACGCACCCCTTCCCGGAAATACTGCGGCCGCTTCTCCAGCATTGACAGCAGTACCATATTGAGCGGCAGATTCTGCCGCAGTCCCGGCAGATGAAAATTGACTTCCATTTCTCATGTCCCCTTTCATTGTACCATATCTCTGATGCCTTTTACGGTTATTTTAACATATTCTTTTCGGCAATTCTACAGCAACATACCGCCCTGTGCGGCTCCCCTGGATGGAAGACCGCAAAAAGGAGATGACGCCATAAAACGCCATCTCCTCCATATGCTTTATGCTTTTGACTATATCGTCACTGCCACAGCTGTTACTGCTTCAGCGAAGCGTTGAACTCGTCAACAGCCGTCTGCCATTCAGCCAGATTCTGCTCCAGAAGAGCGTCTGCATCCGCGCCAACACCTGCCTGATACAGGAAGTTGTCGTTAGGATTGAAGTTAGGAACGATAGCGTGTACATCGTCTACGCCTCTGGTGGTCATCATGTCGATGGTCTCGTCTACGGAACGGGTATCTCTCATACCGCCGTAGAGGTTATCCAGCAGACCGTAGTAGCCTTCCCACTCTTCGCCCGGAACATCGTCTGTCCATACATCGTAAGCGAACATCAGCAGTCTTGCCTTGTCATCGCTGTAAGAAGAAGGCATCATGGTAATGTTATTGGACTTGTTGGTTACATAGTCGCTTGCCCTGGGTCCCTTCGGGAACATTACGAAGCCGTAATCTACCTGCTGGGTCAGCGCCGTGCCGTTAACTGCCGTCGGGTTACCGTCTGCATCTACAGACTGACCTGTCAGCCATCCGCCCTGGTATGCGCAGTAAGCATCGTCAAACATGAATGCAGCTTCGCCGTTCATGAAACGTACCTTATAGTCTTCCCAGTTGGAACCGTCTTCATTGCTGTAGTTCAGATAGTATTTACTGGTTACTTCGTCAAGAGCGAAATGCAAACCTTCTCTTACCGCATCGCTGTCAGCCGTAAGCTCGTAGGTGCCGTCCGCATTCTTGGTTACGAGAGCGCCGCCGTTGGAACGGATACACTGCATAACCATACCGCCGTTGTTCTGTACGCAGCCGTATACATCGATCTGTCCGTCGTTGTCGATATCACGCTGTACTTTGCTCATGATGTCGATCCATGCATCCCATGTCCAGGTGCCGTCAGCCTGCATATCATAGATAGATTCAGGATCGATACCCGCATCCTTCAACACTGTCTTATTGAAGTAAAGACCGCCTCTGGGCTCGGAGGGACCGGCGTAGAAGCCGTACTTGGCATCGCCGACAGACCAGCTGTCCAGCTCACCGTTGCACGTCCATTTCTCACGGGACAGATCCACTACATCGCCGTCCAGCTTGGAAATGTCATAGCACAGACCCTGGCTGACATAAGAAGCCGTAGATGCGGAGTTGGTCAGGATATAGATGATGTTCTCGTCAGAACCGGAAGTAGCGGCCTGTACGAACGCCTCACCGATAGAACCTTCGCCCCAACCCCAGCCTGCATAGTTCTTCTGAACCATAGTGAAGTTGTAGGTCTCCTGCAGCCAGTCACGGTATTCCTTCTGCGCTTCCTGGAACTCTGTGGTAGGCTCAGTGTTGGGATCTGTCCACCAGTCGGCGATGATGATATCCATACCGCCCAGATCAAAAGGCTCGCCCGTTGCAGGGTCGATCTTTATTTCGGGAGTACCGTCATCTGCAGCTTCCGTCTCTGCATCCGCAGTATCCGTAGTATCCGCCGCATCCGCTGTGTCTGTCGTATCGGCTGTATCAGCCGTATCGGTCGTGTCTGTCTGCGCCGCATCATCGGTCTGATCTGTGTTGGCAGCGCCGCCGCCACAGCCGGTCATACCGACAGTCATGACTGCAGCCATAGACGCAGCCATCAGTTTACTTAACGTTTTTCTTTTCATATTTTCCTCCTTTTTTGCGCCGTTTATATGACGCTGATTTTGCGCGGCTTATCCCGCGCTGTTGCTCTTTATATAAACTCCCACTCACAGCTGCTGTCTGTGCAGACGGCTGACATAGGAAATTCATATCACATCTTGATACCGGTACTGCTCAAGCTCTCCACGAAGCCCTTCTGCGCGAACAGATACAGCACGACAAGCGGTACGATCACCATCAGCGTACCGGTGGCCAGTATACAGTTGGTGTACGGAACAGATACGCCCGCGGAACTGGACGCCCCGCTGATCCTCGCCATGTAGCCGCCGAACGTATCGGGCAGCTGCTTTAACTTAATGCTGAGCAGACTGATATTGCCCAGGAACATGCTGGAATAAAAACCGTCCGTCCACTGCCATACGAAGGCGAACAGGAAGCAGGATGTAAGGATGGGCTTTGCGTCCGGCAGCATGATCCGGATAAATGTCTTTAAAGTACCGCAGCCGTCCACGTAAGCCGCTTCCTCCAGCTCTTTCGGAATGTTGCGGAAGAACTGGCGGATCATATAGATATACAGCCCGCTCTTTAAGCCCATACAGCCCGCGCTCATCAGATAATAAGGCAGTATCGATGACTTCAGGTTCAGCGTTGTGCCCGTCAAAAGCTCTATGATCCCCAGCACATCAAAGAACCGGAAATGCAGGTGCAGAGATGTAGAGATGACCTGCGGGGGGATCAGAACCATTACCATGACACAGGCAAACCAGAAGTTCTTTAACGGGAACTGGAATCTGGCAAAACCGTATCCCACCAACGTGCTTACGGCTACCTGAAGGATCGCAACAGTCAGGGAGATCACCAGCGAGTGGATAAGCGTTGTTCCATACTCCATCAGGCCTCCCGCCAGCTTATAGTTCTGCGTGGTAAAATGTAACGGGATAGACGTCACGATGGGGTCGTACAGATCCTGCTCCGTCATGAAGCTGACCGATATTTTATTCAAAAGGGGCTGTAAGATCAGGAAGCACAATCCAAAGAGCAGCACCGCCCTGCATATGCTGACCGCGTATCCCATCACGGTCCTGCGCAGGAGATAGCCGCCGGATTTTTTGTTCCTTTCCCAGAAATTTGCATATTTTCCGGTCTTATTCTTAGCCTTAGTCTTACTCTTACTCATAGTAGTAAACCCCCTTCGAGATAATGAGCGTGCTGATTCCTACGATGGCCATGACAAGCACGAAGTACGCCCAGGACATGGCGGACGCCAATCCGTAGTTCAGGTTTACGTTGATCAGGTCAGTGATCTTCTCAATGATCTCGTTATCCGATCTCATACAGAAATCCACCACCGTATAGATCCAGTTGACCAGGAATAAGGAGCTTACCATCGGGAATGTGATCTTCCAGAGGCTTTCCCACTTAGTACAGCCTTCGATATCCGCCGCCTCATACATACTGGTGGAGATCGTCTGCAGGCCGGAGAGGAAGATGATGATCTGAATACCTGAGGAGATCGCCACATCATAGACGTTGTCCATGACCTCAAACAGCTTCTCAAAAGCCCTGACGCCCACGCCCGTAGTACGCAGAATATTCTGGATCGCATCGGTAATGCCCGTAGTGCCCTGTACGTTTACTTCTACGGTCTGCGCCACAGCCGCCATCAGAGCATTCTCCGAATCCAGCTTCAGCATAACGCCGGATGCCAGGATAACCGGCAGGAAGAAGACGGATCGCACCAGAGCACGGCCTTTAAACTTTCCGTTGAGGATCAGCGCCACAAAAAAGCTGAATACCATGATGGCTACCGAGTAGATCGCCATTCTGGCGAGCTCTTCCGTCAGAAGCCTTACATATTCGGCGTCCACACGGAATGCATAATTATAATTGAACAATCCTCTCCACACGGGGTTAAAGTCACCCGCTCCAAGCTGTACATCGCAGAAGCTCATATACAGAGACTGGATCAGCGGCTTCACCATAAAGACCAGGAAGCCCAGAATAAACGGCGATATGAACAGATACCCTGCGACGGCTTTCCGTTTCTGAAGACCTGCTAACTTTTTTTTCTGTCTTTTCATAACCATTACCCTTTCTGATAACTTAATCTGACAAAATCCTTCGGGAAGCGATGCGTTACGTCCGTAAAAGATTATTTAACGGACTACCACATAATCCCTCGCCGGCACTGTCACGCCGTCCGGCGTCTGTGCGTCAGTATAGCTGTAGTTTACGTAGACTTTTGTGCCGTCCTCATAAACGGTACAGGATAAGTTCTCGCTAAGCTTCTCATGATCGGTCATCTGCTGGTTGAACACATGACCCATTTCACTGTTATATCTGTTATATATTTCCATCATCCTGTCGTGGACCGCGGCAAAATCAGAAGCATAATACTCTGTATACAGCGTCTTCTGCAGGGCAAAAGCCGTCTCCCGCATCAGCGAGAAGGAAAGACCCGCCCCGTATTCCGCAGACTCTAACAGTTCTTCTTCCTCGTTGCCGCACACATTCAAAGGATCGCCCGTGTAATCCACAAAACCGTGGATCGCCAGCTGATAGAACGGAACCTCCTCGTCCAGAATGGTGTAGCCGCTGCCCGCCAGATCCATATTGGTCACCATATCCGCATAAGAAACGGCGTAATCGTTCCCCATATTGATCATGTTCTTCTGGCCGCCGTCCTCGATCTGCTTCAGGCTCTGCGACTGGGACTCCATAGCGCTCTGCCTGCTCACCATGTTCTTCAGATAATAATCGGAGGACAGATCCATTCCCGTATCTCTGAACGCCACATTCGCATTGTACTTCGCCGCGGCTGACGCCAGCGTATCCGTATTCTCCTGTATGAGATTGGGATGCAGCAGATAATAACTGTCAACGGATTCTCGCGCATTATAAGTCACCGGATTATAGACGAACAGCTCCGCCCTTTCCTTGGAGATGAACCTTGCGGCATCCCTGAAGGAAAAGAAACCGTCAAATAGTCCGCTGTCATATTCATAATGAGTCACACCCTCCAGATAGAGGTCAACGCCCAGCTCCTTCGCCGTGTTGCCCAGAGACTCCAGGTCCTTCTTACTGCCGAGCGCATGTATAGTCTTCGCTTTCTTTAGAAGCTTCTGGTTCACGCCGCCGTTGCACCAGCCTGTCAGCTTCACGGACATATTGCTCATTCCCTCGTCCGTGAGCTGTTTGATCATGTCCGCAGCCTCGCTGTACCTGGTCAGCCGCAGCGGGCGGGACACCGGCACGCCCAGAACCTGCCTTACCTTATCTACCGCGCCCACGATCTCCAGCGCTACAGGCGTTGTTGCATCGTCGTTCGGGGAGAAATAATCTCCGTATTTATTCTGCAGATATCCCTGATAACTCTTTGCCATATCCACATAGTCGTTGCTGTTTACGAAACGGTAACGCTGGGTCAGCGTCTCATGAGGCAGCACCTCCAGGAACTTATAGGTATTCTGGCTCCCTATGTCGCCCACCTCGAACAGCTCACGGGGGCTGATGCTGTAAACCGCGTTCACATAGTTGTAACTGCCGCCGTGCCCTGCGATATCAGCCTGCACGGAAGCGTAGGGCGCGCCCTCCTCCAGAATGCAGATAAAGGAGTCGTCACCGTTCGCGATGCCGAACGCGTTAAAGTAAGCTCTTGTATCATGTACCACGGCGTCTCTCGACAACGCCATATCCCATCCGTAAAGTCCCGCATAATAAGCCGCCTGGGACTGCTTGTTATTGTTAAAGTTGATCAGCGCGCCGCCGCCCTCAGGCACCAGCATATAGCCCTCATCGTCGGGACCGCCCGCGCCAAAGTAAGGAAGCATCACCATCGTGTAGATAGGAGCGCTCTTCTTATATTCCATATCATCAAGCGGCATCTCCACTACGAGATCATCGCCGTCCAGACGGTATGTCATGCTGACGTTGAATACCAGCTTGTTGCTGCTCTTTAATTTATTGTCCAGCGCCTTATCCGCCTCCAGATCCTCGGCGGTATATCCGGCCTCCTCGAAGATCTGCTCCAGCTTAATAGTGGATGCGCCCGAGACGGTCGTATCACGCAGCACGTAGATCGGCTCCGTCTCCAGGATCGGATAATTGGCCAGAAGCTCATCTTTATTGTCTTCCTCGTCCAAATCGTTGATATCGTACTTCTTATAGTAGCGGCGGATGAAGCTGGCGCTCTGCTTTCCTACCGCATCGAACCATCCCTGCATCTTCTCCGCAGTCGTAACAGGCGGGATCGTATACTGCTTCTCCGCCTCGCCGATGGAATAGTTGACCTTGATATAATCATCGCCCTGCTCGATCTCATAGAGCTGGTTATCAACACCGTAACTGAAGTTGTCGTAGGTGGTCTGCAGTCCCGTAGCCTCGCTGAATGTCAGAAGCAGCGTGGACTGAAGCCGTCCCTTGTAGGACGCCACTGCCAGCGGATCCTCGGCCGCGGCGGGGGGATTGGAATACCAGATCTTGCCCGTCTCCTTAACCTCCAGCGTGATCTGCGTGGTAACGGGATCCATCGTCAGCTTCAGGCTGTCGTTTTCCACCACGATAGGGTCCTGCGACCCGCTGTAACCGTTTAACTCCACTACCGGCTCCTGCTCCGTGGCGGCCTGGAAATAGAAGATAACCACGATCGCCACTGCTATCACAGCCGTTATGATCACAGGCGCCGCCAGGCTTTTTAACTGCCTGATCACCGCCTCCTTAAATTCTTTTTGTCTCACTGATTTTTCTTTCTTCATGGCCGCTCCCATCCTTTTCGTTCCGGCAAATACTCTTTTTGTTATGCTGCGCCGTTATAATCGGAACATGATCTCTTTCGCCAGTGACACGAAGTACGCTATGCCCTGGGAGATCATGCCGAAGAACAGCAGCAGGATAAATACGATCACCAGCATTGCAAACAGGCTCGCCACCATGAATAAGAGATTCTTGCCTGCGCCAAACTCATGGATCTGTCCCATAGCCGCGATCATCAGAAGCGCCGCCCAGACTAACGAAAGCGCGCTGATCACCATATAAAACTCCGCCTCATCCACCGTGACAAAATTGCTGAATATCATCAGTGGGAACTGCACAAGCGGGTACGGGGTCATTGCGTAGCAGCTCGCCATATATACCTGCCCCAGCCTTCCCTTGCCGTCAAACAGTGTCGTCAGTCCCCAGTTTCCGACTACGAACATTGCAAGCGGGAACACTACGCTGGCGATATACAGGAAGATATTGATACCCTCCCAGTAGACCGTGATGAAGATAAAACTGGTATAGCGCAGCTTCAAGACTCTGATAAGCAGCGTCAGGAACAAGATCGTGTTCGCCGCCGCGTAGGTTCCTCTTTTCTCATGGGTCAGATCCCAGAAGCCGTCTAACGGGTGGGTCGTGCAGTACAGCGCAAATTTCAGGCTCTTAAAATAATCCTGATATGTTTTTTTGTTTTTCAGTGCAGCAATCATAACAGCCTCCCTGTCGTCTAGGTTTCAAAGATATCCGCGGTATCGATCTCGTGCTTGATCCCCTTGATCTTACCAATGGACATGGGGATCAGGAATATCGCCAGGATAACGATGACAAGCACAACGATATGGTCCTCGACCCATTCCTTCCGGTACTGCTTGTAAGCCTTGGAGTAATTCTCATCGTCATATTTCAGTTCAAAATAATCCATAGCTTCTTTGTATTTCTTCTGGCGCAGCAGAGACCGTCCGATACCGATGTATGCCAGATCGTAATTGCCGTCCAGCTCCATGACCTTCGTCCAGCTCTCTCCCGAAGCCTCATAATCGCCCGCGTCAAACTCCTCGATGGCGTCATAGATCAGTTCGCCAAACTCCGTAGGGGTAAACATCGTCACGCTGCAGTCCAGGGAATCCAACACAAACAGATCGTGGCCCATGTGCTCGATCGCCGCCGGCTGTCTGAAATAACCGTCCATGTTGCCGTTGCCGCCGAAGCAGAATACCGTCTTGCCCTGATCGTCATAACCGAAGAGACGTCCGCGGTTCTTATCCAGACATACATAGATGTCATTGTCAAAAACCGTCACATCCGTGAAATAGGAAGGTCCTTCATAACCGCCGCCTTCGCCCCAGTACAGATCGCCGTAGGTAGGATATTCACCGTTCTGCACCAGAATATCATTGCCCATCAGGTTAAGCTTACGGATGGCATCAGCCGCGCCGGAGTCAAGATCCGCTTCCTCCTGACCGCCTGCGCAAGCGTAGATAAAGCCTTCATGATCCATATAGATATTGTCATAGGCGGTGGGAACAAAGGACGCCATACGCTGCCTCTGCTCCTGCGTCGCCAGCTTCTTCCAGATATAATCCACAAAGTCAAAGGTAACGGGCGTCGCACCCACAAATCCCGAGAACGTTCCATCCGGCTCATATTTGCACAAGCCCTGGTTGATGCTCGTAGCGATGCAGTACACACGTCCCGCCGTGTCAATGACGATCTTGGACGGCTGGAAAATACTGTCGGCGCTGACGTTGGAATCCACAGGAAGGTCAAACTGCAGAATATAATTCAAATCGCTGTCGACCTTCACGATCCTTGCGTTGCCGTTATCGCTGATGAAGATGTCGCCCTCATCAGACACGGCGATATCCGTGGGATTTGAAAGCTGTGTGATATCCGTGTCGCCCTTAATGCTGTCGAAGATCCGCGCTACCGTAAATTCCTCCGTGCCGGTGCGTTCCAGCTGCACGATACGGTTGTTGCCGCTGTCGCATATGTAGAGCATATTGTCTTTGACGAACATACCCTGCGGATTCTTAAAGTTCATATCCAGGCCGAAGGACGTCGCCGTATAAACGTTGGTTACCGTATACGCATCGGGCGAATCCTGCACGTCGCCCCAATAATCATAATTGTATGTATAGCTGTTATCCGCCGCCATAACGCTCGATGAGGACGTCGCAAAGATTGCTGCTCCGAACGCCAAAGCGCTGATTGATTTGATTATCTTTTTCATACGCCACCTCATTCCCCGTTAATCCTTCAAGCCCGAGCTTGCCATAGTCTCCAGAATCTGGCTCTCAGAGAAGATAAAGATTGCAATCGGCACGATCATCAGAACGACCAGCACCGCTGCGCCCTGACCCGTTCTGGCGATACCGCCGCTCTGGATCTGCTGCATGGCATACACAAGCGTCTTCTTTTCCTCGGAATAGATAAAAGTAGCGGCCTTGTTGTTCCACAAACCCTGAACGGAGAAGATGATCAGCGTCATCCATGCGGGTTTTACGTTAGGCATCACGATATTGGAAAACACACGCCACTCGCTGGCGCCATCGATCTTCGCAGCCTCTATCAGCGATGTGGGAAGCCCCTCCATGAACTGCTTCATAAGGAACAGCCCCATCGGCGATGCGAACGCCGGAATGACGATAGACCAGTAGGTATCGATCCAGCCGAGTTTATTTAAGATCAGATAGTTAGGTATCTGCGTTACATAACCGGTAAACATCATCGCTACGGTGACCAGCTTAAAGAATGTCTGGTTGCCCGGGAAATCATACTTCGCCAGCACGAAAGCTCCCATAGATGCAACGATCAGATGCCCGAACGTACCTACAAACGTGATAAACACCGTATTGAACAGGTATCTTGAAAAAGTGACCCACGATTTTCCCATCGTCACGAACAAGTCGGAGAAATTGTCAAACGTAGGGTTCTGCGCCAAAATCTTCGGCGGGAATTTAAACAGTTCATCCAAAGGCTTTAACGCGCTGCTCACCGCATAGATCAACGGGAACGCCATGACCAGAGCCACTAACAGCAGAAACAGGTACAGGAAGATATCTCCTATGATGGAGCGGTTGGGCTTCCTTCTCTTGATCAGCTTTTTGTGGTATACCGGTTCCATATTTTCTTGCTTTTTTTTCTTCTTCTTGCTCATATCAGGTTCCCACTCTCCTCAACAGACTTTGAATTGCTTTGTTGCAAAGTATCATCATCAGGAACAGGATGGTCGCGATGGCACATGCATAACCCATCTCAAACCTGGTGAAACCGTAGTCGAACAGATGCGTTACTATGGTACGCGCTGCATAGTCCGTACTGGGATATCCGCACAGCGCCATAGTAACATCGCAGACGCCGAATGCCTGTGTGATCGACATGACCGCACCGAACATCAGCATGGGGCGCATATTGGGAAGCGTTATATACCATAACTCCTGCCAGCGGTTCTTCACACCGTCCATGTAACCCGCCTCAAACTGCGATTTGTCTACGCCCTGCAAACCTGCCACGAAAGAAAGGAAGCCCGTGCCCAGACTCATCCACAAAATGACGAGCATACAGATCGGCAGCATATACGTCGGATTGATAAACCACAGGATCGGCTCGTTTATAATGCCGATGTTCATCAGAAAAGCGTTCACATAGCCCCAGGCGTCGCCCCGGAAGAACACGGAGAAGATCACGTAACAGTTGCCCGCGATCGACGGTGCATAGAACACAACGACCGCCACACTTCGCACCCATCTGGGCAGCTCGTTGATGAGCCACGCGAACAGAAACGACATGATATATCCCAAAGGTCCTGTGATAATGGCTATCATCAGCGTGTTCTTAAGACCGATCAGGAAGATATCGTCCTCGAGGACCAGGCTGATATAATTCTGCAATCCGATAAAACGCGGCGGCTCCAGAATATTGTAATAGGTAAAACCATAGAATATGGATATTACCACAGGCGCCACAAAAAACAGCGTGAACAGCACCGCGTAGGGCAGAAGGAACAGATAACACATCTTACTCCTCTTTGCCTTCTTCCACGCGACCTGCATATTGTGTTTGCGCAGAGCAAAATACTTCCTCATATATTCTTTCATTATCGCGCCCCCTACTCCTCGTCTATCGGCAAGCCGAACTCGATCCGCTTCTTCTTGATCTCATCGTTTATGGTGACTGCATAATCTATAATGGTCTCACGGGAATCCGTCTTCTCGTTGATCACCTTTCTGATGGCGTTGGTGATATGACGTCCCGTAAAGTAGCCGCCAGGCACCTCTCTGATGCCTACCGTCTCCTCCCATTGCGCATCCAGCACTTCGATATCATCGTTACTCCATGAAAGCTGGACGAACGCATCCCTGTTTGCCGTCGCATAACGCGCCGATGAACCTAACAGAGCCTCGATCTCTCGTCCGAACCGCACCTGCGTATCGGGCTGCGCCCACCACTTCATAAACATCCATGATTTCTCCCGCAGATCCTCATCCTCGGTGGCGATCATCATGGTCGCGTTGCCGGTGATAAAGTCGGAGCGGTCTATATAGGTGCTGCCGTCCTCTGCGGTATACTCCGTGCCGGGGATCAGCGTGAAGTCCCAGAGTCCTCTGATCTCGGGCGCCGATACCATCAGCGTGTTGTATGTCGAATACGCCGCAATACCGATCGGCATCTCGCCGGAACGGAAACGGCTCACAAAATCGTACACTGTAGGAAGACCGTAATCATTGAAATATCTTACATAATCCTTAAACGCCTGCACGCCCGCCTCATCGTCCACTACGGTCTTCGTGCCCTCCTGATTGTACATATCTCCGCCGTACTGGAAGAGCAGCGTGAAGTACAGTGACAGGTCCGGCGCATTGGATGCGACCGCCGTAGTCGCCGTTGTGGTCGTACTGGAACCGGCCGCCGTAGGAATACCTACGGAAAGGTTGTTCCCCTGGATCGTGGGCATCATCTCGATCAGTTCCTTCCATGTGTTGGGAGGCTCCAATCCCAGCTCCTCAAAAATATCCGTGCGGTAGAACATCACGTTGAAGGTCTGCGTCTCGGGTATCGCATAGATATGTCCGTCAAGAGCATACTGCTCGTAGGAACTCTTGGTATAGTGGGAGAAGACATCCTCCCAATCGTCAAACTGCGTCAGATCCTCCACCGCATTACGCAGCGCATAGTTGACAGGCTGATCGGCTCCCACGGAAAGCACTACGTTAGGGCCTCTTCCCGCCATAACCGCATTCATAAGCGCACTGGGATCAACGATCTCCACATTCACCTTGACACCGCTCTTAGGTGTGAAGCTGTCGTCTATCATGGTCTTTAAGATCGTACCCTGGTCACGTCCGGTCAGCACCCATACCTTGACAACGTCGTCGCCTCCGGCCTCATCGTACACATCGCCCACGGCATTGTAATCCACCACGAAGGACGCTGCGAAGGATTTCGCCTCATGCCACAGCTTCATGAAGGCATTTGCCTTCTTCTTCTCCGGCGATGCATTGACGCCGCTCACTACCAGATAATCAACGTCAAGCTTGGTCTCGCTTAAGTTCAGGGCTGATGTGCCCAATGCGGTAATATTATCTTTAAACGTTACAAATTCCAGCGTGATCTGCTGTGGCTTTCTGCAGAAACGCTCAAGCTGCTGGGCTACCGACTGCGCCGATGCGATACCGTCGGCTTTCTGTCCGCTGTAAGCAACCATGTCGTCTACCAGCTTGTAAAGTCTCTTGGCTTCCAGATCCATAGCCTCTATGATCTCGGGATAACTTCTCTCGATATAATAATCTCTGTATTTATCAGGATTGGCGCCCGTGTACACCAGAACCTTCCTGTAGATCTGGTTGAGCCGGAATGTGGAATCCTCCAGCTCCTCCAAGATGCTGCCCACACCGCCGAGGGTAGCTTCCAGCCGGATCGTGTGAACGCCTTTGGTCAGATAGAAGTTATAGGGCGTACCCTCCGCATCCGCCAGATCCAGATAATCCCAGTCATTGCTGTACTCGAAAGAGATCTCTTTCATCTCTTCAAAAGGGATCTCGCCGTCTATGTAAACGCTTCTGCTGGACACCGCGCCGCGGGAATAATTCTGACGGCCCTTGACCATGATGTTATAGTATCCGTCCTCGGGCACTTCAAAATCCCACTCGATCCACTGTCCAGAGCTTCTCCATGCCTCGCCGCCCACATAGTTAAGCAACGTCTTGGTCACGCTGTTAGGCTGTGTCGTCGGAGAAGACCTGTCATATTTTGCATAAAGGGAAGATTCAGAACGGTAGGTGGAATCCTCTCCCTCGATAAGATCCATATAATTCTTAGCCGTATCGGAGGAAGTGTCCGCCGGCTGTTTTGCTATGTACTCCTCATAGGTATCAAGCTTCTGCACAGGAACGATGTCAAGCCTGCGAAGGACCATAGGCTCATTCTCGGCCTCAAGCCCTATGGTATTCTCACCCTGCTCCAGATAGAACACATAGGGATCGGTGATGTATCCCATATCGTCCCTGAAGTATGCGCTCTGCCAGTCGTATACTTCGATCTGGCTGGGCCGGATCTCATTGCCCTGGTTATCGACCGTCGGTTCGCCTGCATCGGTCCAGATCCTGCTGAACGAAATGTTTCTCGCGTCTTCGAAAGGAACCTCGCCATTCACATAAACCACGCGCTCCGCCGCCACGCCTCTGGACTCGGGAAGCAGATAATCCATGCAGATATTGTAAAATCCGGCTTCCGGCACATTCACTTTCCATGTGACCATAGAATTCGTGTCCGTAAACAGGGCTTTCTCTTCCCCTTCGTAATCGCTGTACACTTCCACGCCGCCCTCGGCCTCGTAGTCGTACAGATCCACCTCCACACTCTGGGAAGGCTGCGGCGCATCCGCATGTTCGTTCAGATACCCCGTATAAGTACCCTCTCTCTCCATGCCTTCCACATCGGTGCTTAAGTCCGCGCCCTCGTACTTCTCATGGAAGTCCTCTACACCGCGCAAAGACAACAGAAAAGCAATCAAAGCGACCACCGCTATGACTGCTGCTGCAATAATGATCTTCTTTCCGGACTTTCCTTGGCTCTTCATACTTTCCTCCACACAGCCCAAATTAGTAAGACATGGGCAAAATACTAAATGACGTTAATATTATATACTCATAATACGCTTTCAAGCTCCTCATCCATTGCTATCGTTCACTTAGGTGTTGCGGTTTTTGTAAATATTGTACATTTCTGTTTTCCCGCGCCCTCAAAAACCAACAAAATTACTATTTATTTATCTGCGTGGACAGACTTTTTCTAATATCCGGTGGTAAATTTTTACAAAAAAAGACACCGGCTTACGCCAGTGTCTTTTTCATTTCCCTGTGACAGAATCCCGAAAACGGGCTTGGGCTGATAGTGGCTGTCGAACAGAAGCGGACACTGCGGCAGCGTCCGGATCCCATTTACTTTTTAATAATATAATGATAAAATAGTCCTATCAGATAAGGGTGATATTATGGCCAATAGACAAACTGATCAAATCAACTACAGCATAAATAACGACTATTCCGGCATGAGAGCCATGCAATCCATACAGGAATTTGTTCAGTACCACGGCGAAGACGGCGTCCGGATCTGGTATAACGATATACCGGACAGCTACGATGCGCACTGGCATACTGCGCTGGAGATCATCCTTCCCGTGGATAACCGGTATGACGCTGTCATTGACAGCAGCCCTTATTCCATACATCCAGGCGAGATCCTCATCATCCCGCCCGGATGCATGCATTCCCTCAAGGCGCCTGACAGGGGTGCGCGCTTTATCTTTCTGTTTGATATTTCCGCCATTGCCAAATTGCACGGATTCTCGCAGATACAGGCCGTTCTCACCCCCCCCCAGGTCATCTCAAAAGCCTCCCATCCGCGGATCTACGAGGATATTTATGGGATTCTCATGCAGATAAGGGATATGTATTTCAGCGAGCGCGAATTCTACGAGCTTTCTGTTTTTTCCTTGCTTCTCAACCTGTTTGTGCTCATCGGCAACGACCACTTAAACAGTATAAACTTCTTCTCATCCATGCGGCCGTCCAAGCAGAAGGAATACACCAACAAGTTCAGCGCCGTTATGGAATATATTGACACGCATTACATGAGCGATTTAAGTCTTGACGAGGTGGCCGCCACCGCCGGTTTCAGCAAGTTTCATTTTTCGCGGCTGTTCAAACAGTACACGGGCTTTACCGTCTGCGACTATATCCGCCACCGCAAGATCCAGACTGCGGAAGAGCTGTTGAACCAGTCGGACTTATCCGTCACCGAAATCGCCCTGCAGTCCGGGTTTATGAGTCTCTCCACCTTTAACCGCGTATTCCGCCAGTTAAAAAACTGCTCGCCCACGGAATTTCGTGAGAAAAATCAGATCCTCTTCCCGCATTCGTAAACAAACCGCCTGAATACGGCATATCCGCCTGCGCGGACAGTGGAATAAACCGAAAGCGCGCAACGGCATCCCGTAAAATGATCCAGACCGAAAAACAGTCTGTGCGGCTCTCCTATGCGGTTCCATTCCTTTTCTTCCGGCTTCCGATACCGGAATTGTACGCAATCCCTGCCGTCTTCAAAATCAGCTTCCATTCCCAGACTGGCCACGGGGCCTTCCCACGCGATCCTCTCCGCTACCGTTCCGGATTCATGATCCGAACGCCCCTGCTGTCTTTCCCTGTCCGTCTTATCCCGCCTGACCAGAACCAGATAGTACCGTCCGGCATCCCGCGTCAGGGCAAGATACGCATAGCATCCCTGCAGGGCGCACAGCCCGGCCAGGTCGCCGTCCTTAAGTCCGGACGCATCCACCGTCACCTCCACCGCCGACCGGGGCAGCATCAGCCGCTGCGTCAGGGAATTGACGGCTTCCGTCACATTCACGCAGATCCGGTCTGTGGTGATCTGCAGCCCGCCGCCTTCTCTGACCGTCCACAGTCCCGGCAGCGGCTCATGGTTCCACTGCCACTGCTTTTTCAGATCATAACCGCCCGCCGCGTTTTTGCCGTACACAAAGTCATCCGATGTGTAAAGCGGCTCATACCGGTAGCCCGGCCGGTTATCGGGCGCACAGACTTTGGCGGGGATCCTGCCGTCGTCCCCGAATACGGGCATCCCGTCCTTCCAATGCACCGGCACAAGGACCGGCACTCTTCCCACCGCTCCGTGATCCTGAAACAATATGCCAAACCACTGGCCGTCGCCGGTCTCCACGATACCGCCCTGTGCCACGCCGCAGTTATGATATCCCATATCATCGTCAAGCACCGTCCTGCCTGTAAATTCTCCCGTGAGCGAACCGCTCCGGAAGCATACCTGCGTTCTTCTCTTAGTCCCCGTGGCGGGCCAGTGTATCATAAACAGATAATAGGCGCCGTTTATCTTATAGAAATGAGACCCTTCATAGCCCAGAATGACTTGGTCCGTGTCCGTCACAAGAAGCCGCTTAAGACCGCCCGGCATCGCGCCCGTCAAGTCCCTGTTAAGCTCCAGAATACGGATATCCGTGTTACCGTATATCAAATATGCCCTGCCATCATCATCAAAGAAGAGCGATGCATCATGATAATAATGGTCAAGGCAAATACACTCCCAGGGCCCTTCAATGTCCCCGGCCGAAAAAATATAGGTTTTCCCGGTCTTTCTGGCGCCGAAGCAGACGTAAAACCGCCCCCGGTGATACCGGAGCGAGGCCGCCCACATACCGCATCCGTATGAATTCTGCGTCCCGGTAAGCTTCGCCTCGTCACTCTCTTTGAAGGAATCAAAAACATAGGAAGCGATCTCCCAGTCCCGCAAATTGTATGAACGCAGAATAACCGCGCCGGGCATAAAATGCATGGTCGTTGACACCATATAATAGGTGTCCTCCACCCTGATCACATCCGGATCGGGATAATCTGTCATGGTGATAAGACCGTGGGTCGTCTGCATGATCTTCTCCTGTCCGCCTTTAAGTAAAATTCAGAAAGCTCCGGATGATCGGATTCTCGTAGCGCAGGATGATGGCTGAGGTTGCCGGCAGCGTTACCGTAATCTTTCCTCCGATCACCGTATACTCTTTTTCCTCTGTTGTGTAACCGTCCGCGGTTGTAAGTATGAGCTGCTTCATTACGCAATCCATAGGAATGCCCAGATACCATACGGTCAGCTCCTTTGTGATCTCATGATCATTATTGTTGACCAGTATCACAGACTGTCCCTGTTTGGTAAATCTGCCGTATCCGATCACGTTGTAATCTCCCGCCAGATACTTGAGCGATCCGGTCAGGAATTCCTTGTGCTCCTTGTGTATCCGTATAATATCTTTATGAAAACCGATCAGCTCATGATCTTCGTTGCCCCAAGGATAAGTGCGCCTGTTATCCGGGTCTGTAAATCCGCACACGCCCGCCTCATCGCCGTAATAGATGGTGGGAGCGCCCGGCCACGTCATCTGGATCACCACCGCTTCCCTGAAAACGGCCTTATTGATACCGGTATTTGCTGCCTCGGGTCCTAAAGTATTGGTTCTTCCGACTTTTCTGTTAGTTCTGGTCAGAAAACGGGAATGATCATGGTTAGACAGTTCATTCATCGCCGTCTGCAAAGAGGGCATCGTAAAATTGGCTCCGTGGTGGTACATGGAACCCCAAAAGTTGTCGGCATTGCCCCGCAGATCCTCCCGGTAATCATCGCTGTGCTTCTCCATCCCCGTTAAAAACCATGTTACCGGCTCCATAAAAGCGTCATAATTCATGACGGTATCCCACTCGTCACCGCCCAGCCATTCCCTGGGACTGCCATAGTGCTCCGCCAGTATGACCGCATCCGGATTCGCCGTCTTGACCGCCTTGCGGAATTCTTTCCAAAAATTATGGTTAAACTCCGGCGAATGACCCAGATCCGCCGCAACATCCAGTCGCCAGCCGTCAGCGTTATAAGGCGGAGAAACCCATTTCTTTGCAATATATAAGACATAGTCCATCAAATGTCTTGAGTTCTCATAATTCAGCTTAGGCAGCGTATCGTGCCCCCACCAGCCGTCATAGGTGCCGTTATACGGCCATTTATGATCGTCATGGAACCGGAAATAATCATGATACGGGCTGTCCTTGGATATATAGGCGCCCTTCTCATATCCTTCCGCATTTTCGTATATGCGTTCTTTGTCCATCCATTTATTAAAGGAGCCGCAGTGGTTGAACACCCCGTCCAGAATAACCTTCATGCCGCGTCTGTGCGCTTCTTTGACGACTTCTGCAAAAAGCTTGTTGCCCGCTTCCAGATTCTCACGGTTAGATACCCGGTCTATATACCTTGTAGCATACCGGTTTTCCGTCTGATCCGGCGTAAGAAGCTCCCCTTCGTCATGAACGATCTTTCCAAAGTGCGGATCGATATAGTCATAATCCTGAATGTCGTACTTGTGATTGGACGGCGATACAAACAGAGGGTTGAAATAGATGACGTCTATTCCAAGCTCCTGAAGATAATCCATCTTGTCAAGCACGCCCTGCAGGTCCCCGCCGTAAAACTCCCTGACTCCCATAGCGACCGGGTACTTATTCCAATCCTCCACCCTGACAGTCTTATCCCCGATATACTGGTACTCGTTGGTGAGCACATCGTTTCCGGGATCTCCGTTGCAGAACCGGTCCGCGTAGATCTGATAGAAAACGGCGCCCTTCGCCCAGTCCGGCGTCTTAAAGCCCGGAATCAGCCGAAAATGATAATACTCGTTGATATCCTTGCAAACGCCCCTCGTATCATAAAAACAGGTGATCTTTCCTACCTGTACAACAAAATAGTAGGCGATCGTTTCATTTTCCAGCTGTACGGAATGGGAATAATAGTCGAAATAGCTGTCCGTCTCTGTCTTGACCATGAGATGACGCTCGCCCTTACACACAAAAAATACGCGGTCGATATTATTTCTTTTGGTGCGGAAATGTATATTGACCTCCCCGTACGCGCTGGGTTCAGGCGGATATACATAGTCCTCCGTCATATCTGAAAACAGGGCTTTTCCGTTAAATACCGGACGCATGGAAGAAAGATACTGCTGATTTTTTTGTATTTTCTGAAACTCACTGATATCCATGTCGATGCATTTTCCTCCACATAACTACATATATGATATTGTATACTATATGTTGTGGATATTCAAGGATTTTCAGAGTCTGTGATATAACGGTAAAAAAGACAGTTTATAAAAACTGTCTTTTTTAGAGAAGGTATTTCTTTCTTATGGGGTATAGCAAAAAACTATATAATGTATTGGGGGTTACGCTAGTATAATAGCATGGTCCCCATGTGCCTGCAATGCCAAGGATTCACAAATATTACAATTTCACATGTTTAATTTTGTGCAAAATATACAATCATCTGTTCACTGCATTGCAAAAGACGGATCCTCCGGCTGGGGGTATACCTTATCAAAAAGCGCCTCGAATTCATCCCGGCCGATCTTTTCTTTTTCCAGCAGCAGCTGTGCGCATTTATGCAAGACCTTCTCCTGCTCTAAAATGATATCCTTCGCCTTCCTGTAACAGTCGTCGATGATCGCTTTCACTTCTCTGTCGATCTGTCCCGAAACTTCCTCGCTGTGGTTCTTGGCATGCGCCAGATCCCGGCCGATAAACACTTCGTCCTCATCGTCGTCATAGTTGATAATGCCGATGTTCTCCGACATACCGTACCGGGTCACCATTCTGCGGGCTGCCTTCGTCGCCTTCATGATGTCGCTCTGCGCGCCCGTTGTGATATCGTCGAAAATAATCTCTTCCGCGATACGTCCGCCCAGCGATACCATGATATCCTGCAGTATTTTGCCTTTGGTCAGGAACATCTCATCCTTCTCAGGCAGAGGCATCGTATACCCTGCGGCTCCAACCCCCGTCGGGATAATGGATACGGTATACACAGGCCCCACGTCGGGAAGCACATGAAACAGGATGGCGTGACCGGCTTCATGGTACGCCGTGATCTTCTTTTCCTTCTCAGAGATTATACGGCTCTTTTTCTCCGTTCCGATCCCCACCTTAACAAAGGCTTTGCGTATATCATCCTGCTTTAGAAATACGCGCCCGTCCATAGCGGCATTGATCGCAGCCTCATTCAGAAGATTTTCAAGATCCGCTCCCGTAAATCCCGCGGTAGTCTGTGCGATCTGCGCCAGGTCCACATCATCGCCCAGCGGTTTATTCTGGGCATGCACCTTAAGGATCTCTTCTCTGCCTCTCACATCGGGACGCGCCACCGCGATCTTCCGATCGAAACGTCCCGGTCTTAAGATCGCCGGATCCAGTATATCCACACGGTTCGTCGCCGCCATCACAATGATCCCCTCATTGACGCCGAAACCGTCCATCTCCACGAGCAGCTGGTTTAACGTCTGCTCGCGCTCGTCGTGTCCGCCGCCCATACCGGTCCCGCGTCGTCTTGCCACTGCGTCGATCTCATCTATAAAAATAATGCACGGCGAATGTTTCTTCGCCTCCGCGAACATATCACGGACACGGGAAGCGCCGACGCCCACAAACATCTCCACAAAATCAGACCCGGATATGCTGAAAAACGGCACGTTCGCCTCTCCGGCAATGGCCTTTGCAAGCAGCGTCTTACCTGTACCGGGCGCACCCTCAAGAAGTATTCCCTTGGGGATACGGGCGCCAACTTTGGTAAACTTGCCCGGCTCTTTTAGAAATTCTACGATCTCCTGCAGCTCTTCTTTCTCTTCCTTCAGTCCCGCCACGCCGTCCAGCTTAATTGTGTTCTCTCCGCCCAGCGTCAGCTTAGCCCGGCTCCTGCCAAAGTTCATCATCTTGCCGTTGCTGCTGTTCCCGGCATTCTGTGCGTTCATTATCACGAAAAAGAACACACAGACCACCACCACGATCAGGATCGGGAAAACGCTGTTGAGAAACCAGCTTTCCTCCGGCACATCCTCCACTCTGGGATCCAGTCCATGACTTCTGACAAACGCTTCTATCTCCGTTACATCCGTCACATACAAGACCCGTTCTTCCCCGTTCTTCAGCGTGACCTCCAGGGAACCGGCCGCCGTATCCTTCTGCGGGCGTATACTGACTGCCGTCACTTCATTGTTCTCCAGCTGCTTCTCAAATTCGCCCCTGGTGTAGCCTGTATTCTGCACCCGCAGCGTTCCGATCCATACGGTAAATAGCAGCAGCCCGATGATAATAATAAAATATAGATAAAAACTCTTGTTATTTCTGCTCAAAGTAAACCTCTTTCATATTCTTTTCTTTAATTAGTCAATCAAACTTTACGACGCCGATATAAGGAAGATTACGATATTTCTGATCATAATCGAGACCGTAACCCACTACAAACTCATCCGGGATCTGAAATCCGATGTAATCCACCCGGACGTCCACCTCTCTCCGGTCCGGCTTGTCCAACAGCGTACAGAGCCGCACGCTCTGGGGGCCTCTGTCTTTTAACATCTCAAGCAGACAGCTCAACGTTCTGCCCGAATCTACAATATCCTCCACCACGATCACATCTTTGCCTTTTATCGTTTCATCCAGATCTTTTACGATCCTGACTACACCGCTGGACCTGGTGTCCCCGCCGTAACTGGATACCGACATAAAATCCAGGGATACCGGCACTGTGATCCTCTTGGCAAGCTCGCACATGAAAAAGCTGCCTCCCTTGAGCACACAGACCAGATGCACCTGCCTGCCTGCATAATCCCGGGATATCTGCTCGCCGATCTGCTTGATCCTGCGGTCTACCTCCTCCTCACTCAGCAACACTTCAACTCGTTCCGGCATAATGTCCTCCTCTTAGCTGTACCTGTAAAATACGCTTTGTGCTTTCATCCACCTTATAACCCTGACTGATGCGATAGCCCGGGATCCACAGAACATGGGATGCGTCCGCCAGCAAATACATGCTGTCGCGCTGTCTTTCGGGGATTTTTTCGTTGATCATATACTGTTTAACCGACTTTGTATGCAGCGCAGCGTCGATCGTCAGGTAATCGCCCTTTTTTCTCGTGCGCAGCAATAAAACCGTAGTTATTTTATCATAATCGAACCATTTCGTATATCTGTTTTCGGGAATATTTTGTCTGTTTTCTCGGAATGCGCCGGCGCGTTCCAGCAATGTGAACGTAAATACGCCTTCCTGCGGCACGCTGATCTGCGCCGGAGGCTTTACCGCATATTCGGCCGGGGGCTTAAGCGTCCCGTTATCCGTGTCTGCCACGCCCGGCTGCATCCCCGCCCCGCAGTACAAAAAAAGGCGGTCGTATTCTTTGCGCGCCGTTATGCCATAGGGAAGCGACAATTCTTTACTGCCCGTGTCAGCCATGAGCTTTACAAGCTCCTCTATGTGCCGCCCCGTGATATCCTTCCTGTGAGGGCTAAACCGCTCCAGACACAGCAGCAGGACCCGCTTGTATATCGCCGCATCTTCCGCAAGCAGTCTTTTACATGCTATACACAGGCTTTTTTCTGCGGCGCTTACCGCCGCCTCTCCTGCCAACGTCCTGGACGGCGCCGGCGTCTCAAAGCCGGACTCCTCCACACATACCCCATATATCTGCGCGGCCTGTTTCGTCAGATACTCTTCGGCCTCGGACAAAATGTCGGCCAGGTCACTCATATGGCCCACTGCGCCATGACAGATCTCCTCCTCGGCGTAAGGCAAGATGTGATGCCGGATCCTGTTGCGGCTGTATGCATCCGCCTCATTGGTAATGTCTCGGCAGTATTCCAGCTGCTGTTCCTTAAGATACCGCTCAATCTGCGCCCGCTCCAGACACAGCACCGGACGGATGACCGCTTCCCTGACAGGCCGGATGGATGCAAACCCTCTGATGCCGCTTCCCCGGAAAAGATGAAACAGCATCGTCTCGGCCCGGTCATTGGCATTATGCGCCACGGCGATCTTAACCGGCCGATCCGGGTCCTGCTGCTGCCGGACTGCTTCAAAAGCCGCGTACCGGATCTGTCTTCCCGCCTCTTCCCGGGACAGCCTGTGGGCGGCGGCATAACCGTTCATGTCCGCCCTGTGAAGATAAAAGGGAATATCCCACTCTTTGCACAGCCGCTCCACATACGCCCCATCTGCAGACGACTCTTTGCGGACCCCGTGGTCCACATGCACGGCAAGCAGCTTAAACGGCCTGACTCCAGACAATCTCCACAGAATATGAAGCATACAGACAGAATCCGCGCCGCCGGATATTCCCGCCACAATGATATCGTTCTCATTTATCATGCGATATCTGTCTATGAAGTTAATTACCTTATCGTATATATTTTCCGCCATTCCCATTTGTACCGCCGCCGGCATCAGCCGCCCGGCCTTCTTATGTGTCTGTTCATGTGCCTGTTTAAAAGTCTGTTTATGCGTCTATTATATTATAATCTGAATTTTTATTCCATACTCCCATCACCAGTACCGTCATATCGTCCCGCACCTGTCCCCTGCTCTGCCTGAGACAAAAAGCCAGTATCTGGCCGGCCATTTCGTTTGGATTGCTATATTCCATCCTTCCGATGATCTCCGGCAGGATCTCCGCCCCAATCCCCTGTGAGAGCGCATCCAGTACCCCGTCGGACAGCATGACCACATAATCACCGCTCTGAAGCGTCCTGTACATCACTTCCGGTTCCAGATGCCCGAAGACGCCCAGCGGAAAATTCTGCTCCGAAAGCCTGTCCACCAACTGACCCCGCTTAATATATGTACATGCCGCACCGACTTTGATGAACTCGCATTCGCCCGTGTAAAGATTCAGATCGCATATATCAAGCGTGGACATATTTTCTTCCTGTCCCGATGACGCGAGAGCGCCGTTGATCATCTGTATGGCCGTTTCTTTACAGAAGCCCGCCTCCAGAAGCCGCTCTGTCAGATCGATCACTCTCTCCGAATCATGGCACGCTTTTTCTCCGGACCCCATGCCGTCGGACAGAATAATCGTCACCTTGCCGTCGTCCCCTTCATGAAAGGAATAATTGTCCCCCGATACTTTCTCAGTTTCCTTCACGGCTTTTGCCGCCCCTGTCAGAAACTGGAACTGCGGTTCTTCCAGAAAATAATATGTGTTCCACTCCGGCGTCAGATACATGGGGGCGCTCCTGGCGGCCCGAAGCCTGACATTTACCGCCGCCGATATGTAATCCGCCACATCCTCCGCCGATATGCGGTCCAGATCCCCCGATCTTAGATATCTTCCGGATGCGACCCGCATAGTCAGGCTGATTTGTGTGTGTCCGTCTTCATGCTCCAGCTCAAAAAAATCCTTAAGAAGTATCCCGGAATCCTTCAGAAGTCTCGCCATCTGCCTGTACCGCCTTGCTCCCATAGGGCGGTACAGACAAGTCTCCTTGGCCACCCGTGCCATAATATGAGCCATCTCCTTGAGATGCTCCGCCATGAGTTCCTGATTTTCCTGAAGCTTGCGCTGCCATAAATAATTCTGCCTGTTATAGACATCCGCTTCGGTTCCGCCCCCGCTCCGGCTGTCCGCGGTATCCTCCGCACCGCCGCTCTCACGGTCAAAGGCTTCCTCCTCCTCGAACAGATCCGCCAGATCCCTAAACGACTCCGCATAATTCAACAGCCTCTGCCTGCCGTATTCCGTCATAATGGTTATTCTGTCATCGTCTTTGACTCCTGCCTGCTTTCTCATAACGCCTCCCATATACACGTTGATCATCAACCGCTTCTGCGGACAATTATTTTGGTCAATACTCAATATATGAGAGGGTTGTCCGATTTATTCCCACAAAAAAGCAGATTCCCCAACTTTCCCGGAATCTGCTTAGTTTTCGTCTTTAAAAATGATCTCTCCCTCGTACACCAGCCCGAGTTTTTCCTTGGCGACCTCTTCCACATACTTCTTGGTCTGCGTATACTTCTCGTACTCCTCGATCTCTTCCGTTCTCGCTTCCTCCGCGGCGATATCCTGCATCAGAGCTTCTTCCTTTGCCATATAAGACGCCCGTTTTTCCCGCAAGTCTACGCTTTTGACTGCAACCACAATCAGCATCAATAAGACAACTGCGGTAACTAAAAGCATGCCCATCTTGTTCTGGCGCTTTTTACAATATGCTGCTTTTCCTGCCATGTTGCTATTGATACCCCTCTTTGAATCCGCGGTTAGCGTTTACATAAAACCATTCTAAGTGTTTTTATGCAAACCGTCAACCGCTTTTTTATAAATTGCATGACTTTTTTTAATTTTGAAGCAGCAAATCGAACAAACCTTCGAACCGCGCAAAATAGGCATTTTATTGGTTTTAGCACAATTTGTATGACACGAAATATCAACCACATCATCTTGTGTATATATGTTGACATAATGTATACAAAGCGGTCTTTTAAAATAATTTTATAAAAAAACATTCCAAGCGTTGCTCCCACGACGGCAAACCATCTTAAAACACCGCTGTTCTCTCTGTACAGCATATAAAACACGCCGATCCCGCACGCAAACCAATAGATAAGGTCCTCCACCGACATCCACAGCCTGCCGTGTTTAACCAGTCTTCTAATGATCAGCACCCAGTCGTAAGCAAACGTAATGATCAGACCTATAAGAATGGAGTGCAGAAAAAAGGTGATCTCCTGAACAATGTTCTGGCTCATGGCATATGCCCTTCCTGTGCGTGCTACTTAAACAGCCTGGCAAGTAACGATTCGCCCTTTCCGCCGTATCCGCTGCTCTCCGAATAGGTAAAGCTGTCGATACGCCCGTCCACATCCACTTCTCCTTTATCCAGAGACAGTCTGCTAACATGCAGCTCATTGCCTTTGATCATAAGCATTCCCTGTTCGGTCTCCAGCAGGATCTCGTTGACGTCAAAGGACAGCACATCTTTTACACCGCTGACAGTACATGCTTTTCTGTCGGTGAGCATCAGCTTATGAGGTCTTTTACCCGCATTGTTCAGATCTTCCATACATACACCTCCGGACCGTGGGCATTCGTTACCGCACAGTCTTACTACTTGTTAAATGTATGTGGTATGCTCTGCAAATATGTCTTATACTTTATTCTATGTCAAATATCTGAATAATTCCTTCGCCTCCTCCTTGCGCACCGTCTCCTGTACATCCAGCACTTCTACCCTTACCTCCCTGTTGCCGAACTGAATCGTGATAATGTCCCCTTCTTTAACATTTGCCGATGCCTTAGCCGGTTTATCATTGATAAGAACCCTGCCGGCGTCACACGCTTCATTTGCCACGGTCCGGCGCTTGATCAGGCGGGAAACCTTTAAATATTTATCCAGTCTCATATCTGTCCTCCGATTATCATGATTGCATACTGCCATACCATTATAAAATAAAAAGCTCATATGCAGATGCATACGAGCTTTTATCATCATCGTTAAAAAGATTAGTTAAGCATGTCCTTCAGTGCCTTACCAGCCTTAAACTTAGGTGCCTTGGAAGCTTTGATCTTCATAACAGCGCCGCTCTGGGGATTTCTGCCCTCTCTTGCTGCTCTCTTGGTAACTTCGAAAGTACCGAAGCCAACTAACTGTACTTTACCGTCTTTCTTCAGCTCAGCGGCAACAACATCTGTGAATGCCTTTAACGCCTTCTCTGCATCTTTTTTGGATAAGCCTGCCTGATCAGCCATAGCTGCAACTAATTCTGTCTTGTTCATCTTGAACTCCTCCTCTTAATAATGAGTTATCATATTAATATTTTAGATGTTTCTCTTTTGAAACGCCTACATACATTTATATACGTTTTTCCCTCTGTTGTCAAGCATAAAAGTGGCATTTTTACGCTATTTTGCGGGAATTTTTTTTATCAGAGTATAATGTATATGTTATGTAAATTGCATTTAACGTTTTTTTACATTCCGGACTCTCCTGTATCCGGTTATTTTTCATATTTTTCAATCAAATCATCTACCCGGTCCTGTAAAGACTGCTCATGTGAGATCTTACCGATCCGGGCTATGTCGGACAGCCGCATAAGCATGTCCGTAACGATCCTTTCCAGCTCTTTACTGTATTCTTCCGGCCGACAGGCCCTGAGAGCATTGACCGACTCCTGCAGCGCATCCGTATCCTCTTCATAGCTGCTGCCCTTCTCATAATATTTGTCCGCTTTCTTTAGCACCTTGGCGGCTCTGGTGAGCGCCGGCAGCTCGCGGGGTATCTCATGCAGCGGAGATTTCGCCCAGTCTTTGCCCTGCTTTTCTTCTTTCTTGATCTCCTCCCAGTTTGTAAGCACTTCTTCCGGGGTGTCCGCGCTCCCCGTGCCGAATACATGAGGATGTCTGCGCACCATCTTACGGCTGACTGCGTCTACCACATCCGCCATCGTAAAGATGCCTTCCTCTGACGCGATCTGCGCGTGCATGACAACCTGAAGAAGCACATCGCCAAGTTCTTCTATCATATTATCGGGGTCTTTCGTCTGCTCATAGATCCGAATCGCCGCCAATAACTCCGCCGCCTCTTCCGTCATGCAGGGCTTAAGGCTCTCATGGGTCTGTACCCTGTCCCACGGGCATCCGTTTTCACTGCGAAGCGTTTTTATTATTTCCAGCAGATCCTCATATGTATATTTCTTATCCGTATTATTCACCTGATCATCGCTTTCTGTTTTGTCTGTATCGGCCGGCTGATTTGCCTTCTATTCTTCCGGTTCGGGGGATTGCCCGCCATTGCCGCCGCTGCTGTCCTGGCTGCTGTTTTTACTGCTGTTTATATCATTACCGCTGACCGTGCCGTCATTTTCACCGGGCTTTTTTTCCTCTTCCAGCGGGTCAAACTCGTAAGTGACATCCTCCCCGTCATTGTACAGGAAGATCGTATAACTCTGCGATACATAGCCGTTCTGGCGCAGCGTCAGCGTATGCGACCCGGTTATCTTCCGGAAGCCGACCGGCGAGATCCCTATGTAATTCTCGTCCAGATACACCTTCACATTCTCCGGTCTGGAGATATGCACCCAGTTGGATGTGCTCTCATTGCCGCTGACCGTGCTGCTGCTCTGGCTGCTGTTCTGGCTGCTGTTTATATCGTTACCACTGACCGTACTGCTCTCTTTCTCCAGATCCTCAAAGGAATACGTGATATCTTCCCCGTCATTGTACAGATAGACCGTATAGCTCCTGGTCTTATATCCGCTTTTGCGCAGTGTGACCGTATGGCTTCCGACGGTCTTCTTAAAGCTGACCGGCGATATTCCTATATAATTACTGTCTACATACACTTCAACGTCTTTCGGCGCATCGATATAGACTCTGTTGCCCGTTGAGGGACTTACCACATCGTCGCCGATGGGTTCACCGTCATCTGTATCCTTCTGCGGCTCCAACTGATTCTGACTTATGCTGTCCTCTTCCTGCAACTCTCTGGATCTTTCCAGCGTAAAAGATATCTGTGCATATTCCGAACCGACCTGAATATATTTGGTCAGGGAATCATACCCTTCCGCCTCAAGATGCACCTGATGAATACCGTAAGGCAGTTCGACCGCCGAGTCAGTGATAACGGGTTTTCCATCTATCTCAACCGCAGCATCTGCCGGTGTGACGGACAGCAAAATCTTGCCTGTCTTATCCTGCAGGACTTCCAGATCTCCCACATCCAGAATGACCTCTTTATTTCTCGCAACAACGATATCCTTCTGGGAACTGATTCCGTCCTTGGACAAAAACACCCGGTAGCTTCCCTCCGGTACGACCAGAAGCATGTCCGACGTGATCTCACGGATAATCGTATTGCCGACCTCTATCCAGCCGCCGATCAGGGCCTGATCGTTTTTTAACCGCAGATATCCGTGTCCCTTGTCAACATTGATGCTGTATATCTTATGGCCGACGCCGCGCACCGATATCCTGTCCTGTGACACGATATCCATCACTTCGACCCGCTTCCCCTCCGAAAGCACCACGGCTTCATCCGGCAGAGAATACGTGGATGAGCCGATACCGGCAGTTTTGTTGATCCCGCCAAGGTCATAATTATCGATATCTTCATATACCCATGCATCGGGCGATATCTGTATGCTGGCAATCTTGCGTTTCCCTTTCAGGAAATTTACATCCACCACATCACCCGGCTCGATCTGGGATATAGTCATCGGTCCGCCGTATTTGTCTTTAATATAAGTCGTTCCGTCATAATACAGGGTATACTGCCTGCCCGCCTCCATATTCATAAAGGTAACGCCGCGGTTCAGCGAATCAACCGACATCACTACGGCAGTATCCGCCGAATCGTAGCTTCCGGCCGAGCTGACGGTAAATCCGGTATCCACAATATTACTCTCTTTATCTTTAGCGACTCCGATATTACTCGCCTGTGAAGTACAGCCGGTAATAAACAGCGCCGTTGCCATCGTAACGACCGCCGCCGTCTGTATAACTCTTCTGTGCATCTGGCATTATCCTTTCTTACAGTCGAATATACTCTCCAGAAAAAGCTGCTTCTCTCTCTCCTGCGCGAACAGCTTCTCGATCTTCTCCATGTTTCTTCCGGGGATCCATGCTTTACCGGAATTATAATAAAAATTGACGATCTTCCAGAATTTCTCAGGATATGCCAACCGGTAATACAGCTGTTTGTAATCCCTGTCCGTCAGCGCTCTTACTTTATTATAACTCTCTAACAGCATATCGCCCAGCGTCTGCGACCAGTTATTTTTTTCCAGCAGCTTCCGCATGAACAGATACAGATCCCGCACCGGATAATCTCTTACGCATTTCTCGAAATTGATCAGAACCGTTCCGGCCTCCGTCTGGATGATATTGTGGTACTGATAATCGCCATGACACACCGCGGGAAATCCGTAAGGGTCCTCCTCATAGGCATAATAACGCAATTCATCGGTAATTTGCAAGGCATTATTCATGAAATAATCATAATGCTTCATTAAATAGATCTCAAAATCCGTCTTCTGGCTTTTCTCCCACAGAAACTTTCTCACTCTCTTAAGTTCCCGGTTATGCTTTTCATATTCCTTTTCGATCCGAAAGATCGGCTGACGGTTTAATTCTTCATATGCTGACAGGTCGGCGGTATTATGAAGCTTCGCAAGCGTAGCGACTGCCTGACCGCACTCTTCCGTATTTCTGTGGCTGCATTCTCTACCCTCAAAATAGGTTTTCAGAATATAAGGCGTCCGGTCCTGGTCATAGACGATCATCTCATCCTCTTTTGTACGGAGAATGGACTCCGCTCTGACCGTACCGTTTTCTTTTATATGTTTTAGGAAAAAATCCTGAAATACGATTTTATCGACAGGTCCGCAATATTCTTTTAGTATGAGCAATCCGCGGTCCGAATCGCACAGAATTGCGCCACGGCCTTTCCAGGTGCGGTTTACCTCTATTCCATACTGATCTAATAAACTCACCGCTCTGTCATTCACACGAATCCCCTCCGCTTTGTCGTCTATCCTATCTTATGAGCGGCAAAGGAAAAGTATGAATTTGTTTTGATCTGCCGGAGCATCCGTCCGATCCCCTGTTATTGCGGCTTTCTGCCCTGTATTTTCTCCCTGCAGACGGAAAGCAGTTCCTCCCGGGTATTGCGTTGCGGGTCTTCCAATACAAGCTCCAGCAGTTCATTTAGCAAAACGCCGATCTCTCTGCCGGCAGGCATCCCGGCCGCGATCAAGTCGCTGCCGCTCACCGCCAGGTCTTTCAGACTCAGACATTCTTTTCTGTCGCGGATGCCTTCATATATCTGCTGTATGTATGCAAGCTTCCGGAGCTTTTCTTCTCTCCGGTAACTGCTCTGCGCACGAATGTCCGCGTTCTGCACGGCAAACAACAGCGGAAAGATATCTTCCCCGATGCGGCTGACCGCGCGTCTTACGCCGCTGTCCGTAGCGTCGATCTCCTGATCGTGACAGAGCACGATACGCGATACTTTATCTATCGTATCATTATCGAATTTAAGGCGGCGCAGGATCTGTCTGGTCATCTTTTCTCCCACGGCGGCATGCCCTTTGTTATGGGTGATCCCCTCACTGTCCACCGTCAGCGTCTCCGGTTTTCCGATGTCATGAAAAAGCATTCCCAGTCGCAGCACTTTATCCGGTTCGATCTCCAGCATGGAATGCAGAATGTGCTCGCCTACACTGTAGCAATGGTGCGGATTATTCTGCTCTGTCTTCATACACAGATCAAACTCCGGCAGGATCTGCTGTGTAATGCCCGTCTCAAACGCAACGCGCAGATAATCCGGATGTTTTGATGTAACCAGCTTCACCAGCTCCGCCTGAATGCGCTCCGCGCTGATCAGCTTGAGATTCAGCGAAAGCTGCCGAATCGCCTCCTGTGTCTTCTCCTCGATCCGGTATCCCAGCTGGGCCGAGAAACGTACCGCCCGCAGCATACGCAGGGCATCCTCCGTAAATCGCTCTCCGGCGTCGCCGACACAGCGGATCACGCCCTCCTCTATGTCTTTCATGCCGCCGTAGATATCTACCAGACCGTTCTGCTCGCTGTAAGCCATAGCGTTGACGGTAAAATCCCGGCGCTTTAAATCTTCTTCCAGGCTGGCGGTAAAAGTAACCTGCCTGGGATGTCTGCCGTCCTCATAAACACCGTCTATACGGTATGTAGTGACCTCAAAGCCCTCTCCTCCCAGAAGGACCATGACAGTGCCGTGCCTGATGCCGGTATCGACCGTTTTGGCAAAAAGGCGCTTGGTCTCTTCCGGTCTGGCGGATGTGGTAATATCCCAGTCGTTCGGCTCTCTCCCAAGCACGCAGTCCCTGACGCAGCCGCCCACCGCATACGCCTCGTAGCCCGCCGCAGTCAGGGTCTCTATGATTTTCTTCACTTTATCGGGAAGTCGTATCTGCATACCAGTTCCTCATCATGATCAGCCAATACTCGGTCCGTTAAAGATATCCTTTACATTCTCCAGATGAACATCCGGCTTCCCGTCTTCTTTCACAAGCGAATTGACCAGATCGTCTATCTCATCCCGGGACATCATACCGCGCCCGCGTTCGATAAATTCGTTCTTCTCATCATCGGTCATATCTATAAAACGGTCCATTGCCATTCGGTTTGATGTGATCGCCAAACCTAAATTTAAAGGCATATTGTTATAATCCATCGTACTCCGTCCTTCCTGTACATAAATTTATTTTTAATATTATGTACAAAAGGGGAGCCGCCTATACCTGTAACACAAAAATATAATGGCACAGCCGCCGCATATATGGCCTATGCAAGCGCAGCGATTCCTTTTAACCGGATATCCTCACAGGATGCGCCCACAAGAATTTCATAGTCCCCCGCGTCTGTGACAAAATCATGGCTGTTTTCATCATAATAGGCGAAATCTTCGCGTTTCAGTGTTATGGCCACTTTTCTGGACTTGCCCGGCGCCAGCTCGACTTTCGCGTACGATTTAAGCTCTTTGTCGGGTCTGTCTATCTTCGCTCCGATCGGCGCCACATAGACCTGGGCGATTTCCGCACCCACCATCTTTCCTACATTTTTAACCGTGAAGGTGAGCTTGATGTCTCCGCCCTTTTCCGTCTTAAAGGTCAACCCGCTGTATGTAAAACGGGTATAGGACAGACCGTGGCCGAAACAAAAAGCAGGTGCAATGCGCTGTCTGTCAAAATATCTGTAACCGCAGTACAGCCCTTCCTCCAGCCGGATGGAACCCTGTACGCCGAACTGTCCGTTCTTCGCGGTCACGCAGTCCCCGTACACGTTCGGAAACGTCTCCGCCAGCTTGCCGGAAGGATCGATATCGCCGAAAATAATTCTGGCAAACGCCGTTCCGGTCTCCATTCCCGCATAATAACTCCATAGGATCGCCTGCGCTTTATCCCTCCACGGCATCTCCACGGGAGATCCGCCTATAAACGTAACGATCATATCCTTTCTGACTTTCAGGAGAGCCTCTATCAGTTCATCCTGTTCATAAGGAAGCTTCATATCGGTTCTGTCGGCGCCTTCACTGTCTATATAATGATTCAGCCCGCCGACATAAATAACGGCGTCGGCATCCTTTACCGCCTCTATCGCTTCTGCAAACAGCGCCTTATTCTTCTCATGGACCTCCGCTGCCTCTTTCGCAAGCTGCGCGAGACGTTCGTCCTCCTCCGCACGATGGCTCTTCGGCGCGCCATCATCCCTGGTCAATATACCGGCAGTCGAACGTTCCAGACCGTCCAAACTGTCTGCCTGCCAGTTGTGGTCGAAGGTCTTGCGCTTCTCCGGCACATGATAGCCCTTCACATACTTAACCTGCGTGCCGCCGCCCAGATAGCACTTTAAGCCCATCAGCGGACAGATCTCGTACAGCGCTTTGATCTCGGCGCTTCCGCCGCCGTCGGAATGGATCCATGCAGCATTTTGACCGACCACCACCAGCTTCTTGATCCGGAACGCGTTAAGGGGCAGCGCCTGCTTCTCATTTTTCAATAAGATCATGGATTCTTCCGCCGTGCGCAGGATCATCTGTCTGTGATCGGGCGTATTATAAGAGCCGGATCTACGGCTGGCTTTCTCCCTGCCGATCATCTTTAACCGGAACATCATGCGCAGAAGATTCCGCACCTTGGCATTGACAACTTCCTCTGAGACCTCGCCTTTTTTGATCAGCTCTTTTAACGGATTCGCCAGCATATATTCGTCGAAATCCGGAAAAACGGACATCTCCAGATCCAGAGAGCATTCCGCCGCTTCCCTGGTCAGATGAACGCCGCCCCAGTCGCTTATGACCGCGCCGTCAAATCCCCATTCACCGCGCAGCACATCGTCCAGCAGCTTCTTATTCTCGCAACAGTGGTATCCGTTCACCTTATTGTATGCGCCCATAACGGAATAAGCGTTTGCCTCCTGTACTGCTGCCTTAAACGCCGGAAAATAAAGCTCTTGCAGCGTCCTTTCATCGATCTCCTCGTCCACCATAAGGCGGTCCGTCTCCTGCACATTCGCCGTAAAGTGTTTTACGCATGCCGCCACATCGTTATCCTGAATACCTTTGATAAAAGGAACCGCGAGCGTTGCCGTAAGCTTCGGGTCCTCGCTCATATATTCAAAATTTCTTCCGCACAGCGGGCTTCTCTTGATATTGATACCCGGCGCCAGAATCACATCCTTGCCGCGGCCTCTCGCCTCCGCCCCCAGTACCTTGCCCATTTCATAGGCTCTGTATGGGTTCCACGTTGAGGCGAGCGCGCTGTTGCTGGGCAGATAAGATACCCTGTCGTCATTGTTGCCTGCCGGGACCCATCTGTCGCTCATGAACTCCTCTCTGACTCCCATCGGCCCGTCGGACGTTTCAATGCCCGGAATGCCCAGTCTCTCCACGCCGCCCGACCGGAAAAGAGATGCCCCGTGGATCATGGAGATCTTCTCGTCCAATGTCATTTTCTTCAGCAGACTCTCTATTTCCTTTTCCGTTTTCTTCTGATTCTTCTTGCTCTCCGTCTTCATAAATACTGCCCCTCCGATCATGATAAACACTGCCTTGCAGATACCGGCGCTGATTCCGCAACTGCCGCCGCTTTTAAGATCCCCGTCCGCTACGGGCGTTCGGGCAGCCACACGCGCATCTGGTTAAGCCCTCTGTTGCCCCATGTATAATACGGTACAAGAACGATCTCGCAGTCATGAAACACCGGCGCCTGTTCACTGTATAATCCGTCTCCTTTTTCCACCCGGTATCCCTGTGCGCGGATCTGCCTGATGCCGCACAGCTTATCCGGCAGGAACTCTCCCACCGTGAGCGCGCCGCCCTCCTTAAAGAAAAGGGACAGCACATCACCGTCATTGTCAGCTCCCTCGGCGCAATAAATCAAAGGCCCGCAGGCAACGGCAGCCTTGCCGGTATCAGCCGCCACCCGGCTATCGGCATACACCTTGCGCGCCCGCATGTCCACTTCAACCTCCAGGACATCCTGACTGCCAAAGCTGTCTTCGATATAGGCATATCCGTTGCGGATATCGCAGGCGACCGGAGCGCCGTTTCTGCGGATCACGGTATGCTTACTCCACGCCGGAATGCGGATCGCCAGAGACAGCCGCATCGTCTCCTGCAGCGGCGCAAAGCGGTATGTTATCCGGTTATCATACGGATATTCGGTGCAGACCGTTATCTTCCCGCCGAGCTTCTCACCTGCATCCAGTGTTCCCCCGATAAACAGATTGGAATAGAGCGTTGTGCCCTCTTCATGCCACGCATAATCGGCGATAGAGGATATGAGCCTCGCCACATTGGGCGGGCAGCAGGCGCAGGCAAACCATTTCGGTCTTACCGGAAGCGCATGCCTGTGGGTCTTCGCCTCTCCGGATATTCCGGGAAGCGCTTCCAGCGGATTCACGTAAAAGAACCTTGTGCCGTCCAACTGCATACCCGCCAACACACAGTTATACAAGGCGCGCTCCATTACATCCGCGTACTTTCCGTCCCGCTCCAGGTACAACATCCTGTTGGAGAAAAAGATCAGGCCGATGGCGGCGCAGGTCTCGGCATACGCCGTGTCGTTCGGCAGATGGTAATCCTTGGTAAAAGCTTCGCCTTCATAGGCGGAGCCGATGGCGCCCGTCACATACATCTGACACTGGGTAATATTATTCCAGAGCGTCTTACAGGCTTCCCGCAATGCTTCGTCCCCTGTCTCTCCTGCGGCGTCCGCCATGCCGGTGTACAGATAGACCGCCCTGACCGCATGCCCGACAGCCTTGGTCTGCATCCGCACGGGCGCCGCATTCTGCGCATACTCCTTATCGTCGCCCGTGCTGCCCCAAACGCTCCATTTATATTTCTGCCTTTCCTGTGCAAAATAATCGCTGTTGACGCCGCGCACATTAATAAAGTGAAGCGAAAGCTCCTTATATCTCTCATTGCCGGTACAGCGGTACAGACGCATCAGCGCCAGCTCGATCTCCGGATGGCCGGGATATCCTTCCGCGCCCTCCTCTATGAAATGCCGGTAGATGTGGTCCGCCATCCGGCACATGATCTCAAGCAGCTTCGTCTTGCCGGTACACTCCGCGTAGGCGACCGCCGCCTCGATCATGTGTCCTGCACAGTACAGCTCATGAGCCTCGTGCAGATTCGTCCAACGCTTATCAGGCTCCTTGACCGTAAAATAAGTGTTCAGATATCCGTCCTCATGCTGCGCCTCACCGATCAGATCGATCAGCTCGTCGCACTTCCGTTCCAGCTCTGCGTCCTTCTTCTGCGCAAGCGTATACGCGGCGCCTTCCAGCCACTTGGCCGCATCGCTGTCCTGAAAGACCATACCGTAGAACTCCCCGTCGCATTTACCGGTGCGCAGCTTCTCGGCCGCCATACGGAAATTCTCGATACAATGACTCTTTTCCGCGCCCTCGATCCGGTCATTCAGGGCATTTTCCTGATAGGGGAGCACCACCTCCCGCACCAGCTTCTCATATTTTCCAAAAAATGAATCCGTCACTTCAAATCTGTCTACAAATTTAAGATCGCCCACTACATACCCTCCGCCAGTGATTATGCCGCAACCCATGCGGCAGCTTAGTCCATACTGATTGTATTATACTGTAAAACGCGCCGTTTGTATATCATGTTATATTTATGTAAAAAATAAGCTTTACGGCCTTTGATCATAAAAACCGTAAAGCTTAACAAATCGAAGCGACAGGATTTGAACCTGCGACCTCTGCGTCCCGAACGCAGCGCTCTACCAAGCTGAGCCACGCTTCGATACTTGCGGACAACTAAGATAATACAATACCTGATAGGCTTTTGTCAATGTTTCCACAAGAATATTTTTAATCGTACACCATCCCGCCTTGACAGCTTTGCCCCCGGCGAGTATAACTGTTTTTAGAAAAAAAGTATCTGTGAGGGGTAATATTATGGAATCATATGAAATACTGAAGGATCTCGCCATTATCCTGCTGTCCGCTAAGTTTTTCGGCATTGTCGCCAGGAAATGCAAGGCGCCCCAGGTAGTGGGAGAGATCATCGCGGGGCTTCTGATCGGTCCCTGTGTATTTAACTGGATCAATCCGGGCAATTTTAACTTTCTTACACAATTAGCTGAGATCGGCGTGATCATCCTGATGTTTGAGGTGGGTCTGGGATCTGACTTAAAGGAACTGCTCAAAACGGGACCCATTGCTTTACTCATCGCATGCGCGGGCGTTTTTGTCCCTCTTGTGCTAGGCGCCCTTCTCTATATGGGCTTCTACGGCATAGCGCCGTGGGGAAGCGAGGAATTCTATAAGGCCGTTTTTATCGGCACTATCATGACCGCCACCAGCGTCAGCATCACCGTGGCATCCTTGCAGGAGCTGGGTAAGATCAAGACCAAGGTGGGAACCACCATCGTCAGCGCGGCGATCATCGACGATGTGATCGGTATCATCGTACTGACCTTCGTGATCGGTTTCAAGGATCCCGAATCCAGACCGGGCACAGTCATCATCAAAACGCTCCTGTTTTTTGCAGTGGCTGTGGTGGGCGGTTTCATCGTATACAAGGTATTTGCCAAGCTGGATGAGCGTTATCCGCACACCAGGCGTATCCCCATAGTCAGTCTGGCTTTCTGCCTGGCTTTGGCTTATATCGCAGAGAAGTATTTCGGCATCGCGGATATCACGGGCGCGTATATCGCCGGCGTAGTGTTGTGCAGCTTAAGCGACAACACCTACATAGAGCGGAAGAGCGATGTGATGTCCTATATGTTCTTCGGACCGATCTTCTTTGCCGGCATCGGGCTGAAAACTTCCTTTGACGCAATGGACGGCCGGCTGTTCGCATTCTGCATCTGTTTTGTCCTGGTGGCATTGATCGCCAAGATCATTGGATGCGGTACGGTTGCAAAGATCTGCCGCTACAACTTCCGGGATTCCTTAAAGATCGGCGTAGGTATGATGACCCGGGGTGAGGTTGCGCTGATCGTGGCGCAGAAGGGACTTGCGGCAGGACTTCTTACATCGGACTATTTTACGGCTGTTATCCTGCTGATCCTTGTGTCCTCCATTATGACGCCGATCATACTGAAGCTGCTCTATTCCACAGACAAAAACAGGCCGGGCGATACCGCCTGACCTGTATCCGTCAAAAAACCGCTCTGTGCTCCTCTTGTGTTCAATACAGAGCGGTTTCTTAATTTACAGCACTCTTTCGATCTGCTCCTTTAGCGCGTCTTTGGACATCGCGCCGACTAGAGAGGCTTTTTCCTCACCCTTTACAAAGATCTTCATGGTGGGGATGGACATGATGCGGTATCTCGCCGCGATCTCTTCCTCCTCGTCAATGTTGCATTTGCCAATTCTGACTCTGCCTTCATACTCCTGTGAAAGCTCCTCCACAATGGGCGCCATCATCTTGCACGGTCCGCACCAGTCCGCATAGAAATCCACGAGGACAGGTATGTCCGCGCCAAGCACTTCCCCGTCAAAATTTGCCGTTGTAAATCTGTGTTCCATTCTGTCTCCTTTCCGCCGCTTCCAGGCAGCGCTGCTCTGATCTCACAATTTTTCGTCACCCTAAGCTGTCTCTCCGGTCCAATCTCTGGATATGATATATTTGCAGATCGGTTTCCCCTGAGATGAAAATCTTTCCTCATACTCCGTCATGACATTGCCGCGCATCATTTCATCGTCATGATGCAGATCGCGTGTCATCTTATCGATATGCCAGCCGGCAGGCTCCAGTTCTTCCAGTGCAAACTGAAATAGATCCGCATTGTCGGTCTTAAACTCGATCACACCGTCTCTTACCAGTATTTCATCATAGCGGTGTAAAAATTCACGGGAGGGCAGTCTTCTTTTGGCATGGCGGTCCTTGGGCCACGGATCGGAAAAATTAAGATAGATCCGATCCACTTCCTCCCGGCCGAACACCTCCGTGATCTCCTCCGCTTCCATGCGGATAAAAAACAGATTCGGCAGCGGCTCCGCTTCCATTTTCTGAATCCCCCGGAACAATACGCTGGAATACTTCTCAATTCCCACATAGTTGACATCCGGATTCATTCGCGCCAGCTCCATGATAAATCTGCCTTTTCCCATACCGATTTCCACGCGCACAGGATTGCCGTTACCGAAAATCTCCCGCCATCTTCCCTTGCAGATACGCGGCTCATGGATCACATATTTACTGTCGGCGATCGCCTCTCTTGAACCGGTTATATTTCGCAGCCTCATTAAATCTCTCCCCGCCGCTTTGCGGCGCTTGTTTTTACTTTGCGCCTGTACATTATATCAAAATGTGTATTTTTTGTAAAATGGGTATAGTTTTTCGACAAAATAGTGTATGATGGTATAGAATACTTTGAGATGCCGCACTGTCATAGAATACGGATTTTTGACATATACTTCTCTATCATGGAAAGGTCTTATAACATGTTTTTTTCTCATATAAAATGCTGTTTCCTTACTCTGGTAATTCTGGGATACGGTTTTCTTGCATCTCCTGTGACCGCTCACGCTACTTCTCTGGACGAACTGGCGGCGGAGGCGGAGGCCAGGAAATCTCTGCCGGTTCAGACGAACGATATCGACAACTGGCCGGCCGGTCCTGCAATCAGTGCGGAATCCGCTATATTGATGGACGCCAATACGGGCGTGATCCTGTATGCCAAAAATATCCATGAAAAATCTTATCCTGCAAGTACGACTAAAATTCTGACCTGCCTGATCGCAATGGAGGAGGGCGATCTGGACGATATGGTCACATTCTCCCGCGATGCAGTGTTCAGCCTGCCGCCCGGCAGTTCCAATATGGGCATGGACGTGGGAGAAGCCCTTCCGCTGGAGCAGTGTCTTTACGGCATTCTGGTGGCTTCCGCCAACGAAGTGGCAAATGCCGTGGGCGAATACGTTTCCGGCTCTATCGATGCTTTTGTCGCCAGGATGAACGAGCGCGCCAAAGAGCTGGGCTGCACCGAAAGTCATTTTACGAACACCAACGGTCTGCCCGATGACGACCATTATACGACCGCGTACGATCTCGCCCTCATATCTTCCGCTTTTTTCCAGAACGAGATGCTCTGCAAGATCGGCAATACCGCCCGCTATCACTTTGAGCCGAGCGACACACAGCCCGATGACTTTTACGAAAATAATAAGCATAAACTGATCACAGGAGAAATTGCTTATGACGGCGTGATCGGTGGGAAAACGGGCTATACAGACCTGGCCAGACAGACGTTGGTCACCTGCGCCGAGAGAAACGGCATGAAGCTTGTCTGCGTCGTTTTTAAGGAAGAATCCCCGACGCAGTTTACGGATACCGTACAGTTATTCGACTATGGGTTCAACAATTTTCAGGTAGTAAACATCTCGGAGAACGAGAACAAATATCAGATGGAGACCTCCGGTTTTCTGGAGACAGGCAGCGACATTTTCGGCAGCTCCAAGCCGATCCTGTCTCTGGACTCGGACAGCTATGTCATTATCCCCAATACCGTCTCCTTCGATGAACTGGATTCGGAAATAGATTACAGCGCATCGGATGAAAACAATATTGCGCAGATCACATACTCATACCACGATACTTATGTAGGCAGCGCGTATCTTGAACTGGCATCGGACAACACATCCTCTTACGACTTTGCCTCGGACGCCGTGTCAACCGATATAAGCGTGGAAAAGGCCGAACCGGAACCCTCCGCCTCCACCACCATTTTCGTCAATGTGAAAAAAGTGCTGATGGGCATCGTCATATTTGCCGGCGCCGTTATTGCGTTATTTATTATCCATGCATTCACCAGGAACGGCAGAAACGCCAGACGCAGAAGAAACCGTGTCAAGAGGAAACAGAATCGGCGGGAACGGATCCGGTCCCGTTTTGATGATTTCGATTTTTAGTAATTCTCTTAACCTTCCTCTGCTGCCTTGCTTTATCCTGTTTATCACGAATGGCGGCGATGTCCGCCTCCGTGATGAACTTATCGGTTTTCACAATATATACGCCGCCGTCCTCCGCTTTGCGGATACGGATCTTGGACTTCATGTAACCGTGTCTGTCGCAATACGACACGCTATAGTAATGCTTTCCGTTGGGTGAAAACCAGCGGATTTTTTTGCGCAGAGGTTTATGGCAGAGATAACATCTCGTTGCCATGACGGTCTTATCATCCAGCGCCTGCGACTTGTCCGCAAATTTACGGGAAATATATTTTGCATAGGTTTCAAACGTCACATGTATCTCCGAGTCTTTATCCCCGGGAAGATGGAATACGTCAAAAGAATAATTCCCTAAAACCTTCTCATCCATGAGCGCCAGGATCTTGGCTGTATAGTATGCGTCGCTGAATGCACGGTGAAACGGAATATCTTTTTCAATCGCCAGATAATCTATGGCGTACTCCAGAGTCCGTCTCGATTTCTTATCCTCGTAAGCAATGCTGAACAGTTTCTGGACATCCAGGAATTTGATCGGCCCGTCCGAAAGCGGCATAAGATCATAATATTTGAGATTTCTCTGCAGCTCTGTCAGATCCAGCGGTCCCCACGTGCAGAAGATATAGTCTTCACCGCACCACTCCCGAAACCGCTTCATGACTTCCTCAAAGGGTTGTCCCTGTTCAAGCTGCTCCATCTGCAGGTGGATCAACTTTCTGGTAATACGGTGCATTTCATGGTATACCCTGGGTTTCACAAGTTCGCTGAACTCGTCGATCATCTCTCTGTCGCTGTTCAGTTTGATGGCGCCGATCTCAATGATCTCAAAGGGAAGAAGCTTCGCTTCTTTTTCCTGACCGGTGTTGCTCTGGTTCCATTCCAGATCCATTATGACATAATTCATGCGTTTCCCCGATGTACCAGTTGTTCACTGTGTACGTTCCCTTATTAAAATATGAGCCGTAAGACTTTACTGCAAAATCTTACGGCTGTGTAACATATAACGTCCCTGACTGGATTCGAACCAGCGGCCTTTCGCTTAGGAGGCGAACGCTCTATCCTACTGAGCTACAGAGACAATATAAAACTATGCAGTGGGATAATTGATGTACCCCTGCATCCAGACAATGCCTTTAAACCTTCTTCCTATCTGCGGCTCTCCATACAGATCCTGCTTGTTGATGCATATATCAAACTGCAGATCGTTACAGCTTAAACGCATTACGTATATTTCTTCGTTAGTTACTTTATTTATCCGCAGAGAAATATCCAGTATTTCCCCCATTATGGAATACTGGTCACACTCCACGCCGTAAGGCATAAAATAAGTATCTACCAGACTGAACACGTCTTCTGTTAATATCTTTCGGGAAATGGCCGTGTAAGTATCCATATCCTCCAGCGTCAGGCTCTCTATAGCGTCTTCATCGCCCCTTCTCGCTGCATCGATCAGCTGATTTCTATTCATGGACGCTTTCTGTACCTTCTTCTTCTGCCTGTCATCCTTGCTGATGGGCAGTATAATAGTGCCTTTCAGCGACAGCCCGGACAATGTAAGCGTTGTGCCCCGGATCGGCAGCAGATTTTCATACTGCGCCTTCACATAGGGAACCATATTCTGCAGGTAAAAGATCAGGCTCACACCCACTTTGATATCGTCACAGACGCCCGCATAGGATTCCTTGTCGGCATGTCTTTCTACGGACACGTCCTCACATGAGCTGATCCCGGTGCCCCTCAGATAAGGGTAAAAATAATCATAAGTAAATCTGTCATTTTCGTCAAATTCACCGCATACGGCGATTCCAACATCCTTGGCAAAATCTTCACAAAATTCTGCAAGTATGGTTTCTTCGCCGTTGGCTGTATAAGAACGGTGTGACGCGTTCAATATGACATCCGTGACCAGCTTCTGCTGCGCCGACCTGTCAGACAGGTTGCTAAAACCGATAGCTCGCATAAATTTATGCAAAAATTCCACCTCCTTCTCATATATTCATGACAGCTTACCGGATCTGTGTCATGCCGCCCATATAAGGCTGCAGAACTTCCGGTATACGCACAGAACCGTCTGCCTGTAAATTATTCTCCAGAAAAGCGATTAACATTCTGGGCGGCGCGACTACCGTATTATTCAGCGTATGGGCAAAATATTTGCCGTCCTTGCCGTTAACGCGTATCCGCAGCCGTCTCGCCTGTGCGTCTCCCAGGTTTGAACAGCTTCCCACTTCAAAATATTTCTTTTGCCTGGGCGACCATGCCTCAACATCGTAAGATTTTACTTTAAGGTCAGCCAGATCGCCGGAACAGCACTCGATCGTTCTGACCGGAATATCCATCGATCTAAATAAGTCTACTGTATTTTGCCACAATTTGTCAAACCATATCGGAGAATCTTCCGGTTTGCATACCACGATCATCTCCTGTTTCTCAAACTGATGGATACGGTATACGCCTCTCTCCTCGATGCCGTGCGCGCCTTTTTCCTTACGGAAACACGGAGAATAGCTTGTAAGCGTTTTCGGAAGCTCCTCCTCCGGAATGATCGTGTCAATAAATTTGCCTATCATCGAATGCTCGGAGGTTCCGATCAGATACAGATCTTCTCCCTCGATCTTATACATCATGGCATCCATTTCCGCAAAGCTCATAACGCCATCCACTACGGAGCTTCTGATCATAAAGGGCGGCACACAGTAGGTAAAGCCCCTGTTTATCATAAAATCTCTTGCATACGCAATTACTGCGGAATGGAGTCTTGCAATGTCACCCATCAGATAATAAAAACCGTTTCCCGCAACACGTCCCGCGGCATCCAAATCAATCCCGTGAAATCTCTCCATGATCTCCGTATGATACGGGATCTCAAAATCAGGCACTACAGGCTCACCGTACCGCGTGATCTCCACATTCTCGGAATCATCTTTTCCGATCGGCACCGACGGATCGATGATATTCGGAATCGTCATCATATCCTTTCTGATCTTCTGACGGAGCTCGTTTTCCTGTTCCTCCAGCTCGGCAAGACGCGCGGCGTTTGCGGCAACCTCAGCTTTCTTGGCTTCGGCTTCTTCTTTCCTGCCCTGCGCCATCAATGCGCCGATCTCTTTAGATATCTTATTTCTGCTTGCACGAATATTGTCCGCCTCCTGCTGCGCTTTTCTTACCTGGGCGTCCAGATCGATGACCTCATCTACCAGTACAAGCTTTTCGTCCTGAAATTTTTTTCTGATGTTTTCTTTTACAACGTCAGGATTCTCACGTAAAAATTTAATATCTATCATAATATCTCCTCTCGTGACCGGTCCGCAATTGATCCGTGCGGCCGGTACTTTATCGAAAACTAATCGAGAACCTTCTCAATATATACATGATTGACTTCCACCAGATCTTTAAGAATGTCAACGTTTCGGCCGTTTTTGTCCCTGATAATGCGAAGCACGGGTCTGGTTGGAAACTCCTTGTTTTGATACAGTACGATCCCTGTTTCCTTCTCATTTGTCAAAACAGTGGTCCCCGCCGGATACACGGCGGTAAATTCTAAAAATGTATCGACTATTTTGCCGTCAAATTTAACACCTCTGAAGCTCTTAAGATACTCAATCGCTTCGTATACCTTAACGCGTTTGCAGCCGATACCGCAGATCATCTCGTCAAAAGCATCGCAAACCTGTATAATGCGGCACTCGACCGGGCTGTCTGTGGCCTTGAGAGGATATCCCGAACCGTCCATACGCTCATGGTGATATAATATCATATTTTTGCTTTCATTGGAAATCCAATTTTCACCACGCAGCGCAGTATAACCGTATATTGGATGTTTTTTATATTCCGAGGCCTCCAGCTCAGACAGTTCATCCATACTCTTATTAAAATAGTCGATCGGCAGATAACGCAATCCCAGATCATGCAGCAGGCAGCTAACGCCGATATCATGTACCATCTGCTGCGGAAGATCCAATTTAAGCGCCAGTATAGTTGCCAGACTGCATATGTTAATGGAATGGTCGTAAATATCAGAGCTTCTTTCTCTGATATCGTATATCTGTTCCACTACCTGATCTTCTTCAAGAATATTTGTGATGATCCGGTCCGCCATCTGGCAGATCTCCGCCAGCTTTTCATTATGGCTGTAAGTATGTTTTTCCAGAATATTTTTTACTTTATGCTTAAAGACCTGCTCCACTTCTTCTTTAAGGATAACAACTGTCTTAGTATGTGGCTCATCTTCTTTAATATACACTTCCGTGATATCAAGTTCTTTAAGCTTCTCAATATATTCCTGTTTGATCAGCATTCCCTCGGAAAGAAGGATCTGATATTCCGGAGTAAAAACATCCCGGGCCAGAATCTCTGTCCCTGTCAGTTCATCTACGTTACATCGCTTCATGACTTTATCCTGTTATCCTCTTATTTATCCAGGGTAACATCTGTAATACCCATTGCAATATCCAGCGCTCTTTTCTCCTCATCGCCCAGAGATATCTCACAGATTCCTTTTTTGACCTCTTTTGTGTAAGAGTAACACCCCTCGGTACTGTGAACGCAATTCAGTATAAAACCGTTGTAATTTTCGTCAAGCAGTGCAAGGGAAAAGCTTAACTGGCCGCCCATTTGATTGAATGCGTCATATTTTACAATACCTACCTTCTGGAATGCCCCTTCAAACTTCCGGTATAAAGCCTGAATGTCTTTGCGGTTTTTTTCCACAGAGGTTTTAAGAAATTGGTTATCTTCATAAATACCTTCTATGTCTTTCTCCAGACTCTTAGCGTTTTTTCCCTTCATAAACTTCTTATACTGCTTAGACAGCTTACCAAGTCTCACTGTCTGGACGATCACTGCTATGATCAATATAAGGATCAGCGCATACGCGGCAATAAATAGATATGTCAGATCAAAACTGCCTATTCCCGTTTCTTCCAGTAAATTATAATTCATCGGTTTGTACCTTTCTGTACTTCTGTATCGCTTATGTATAATCCCTATGTTGTCACTGCCGTTTTATTTGGATAAAAGATCTATGATCCTGTCAAGATCATCGTGATTGTAAAATTCTATCTCAATCTTACCCGTGCCCTTGCCTTTAGATGTTATTTCGACTTTCGTGCCGAGAGACTGCTTCAGCTTCTCAGCCACATCCTGATAGATAACCTCCAGGCCGGCGTCGTCCGTATTGTCTTTCTTAGGCTTCTCCGGCTTGTTCAGATTCTTGACAAGCTTCTCCACATCGCGGACACTCAGCTTCTCATCAAATACCTTCTGTGCGATCGTATACTGCTGTTCGGGATCCTCAATAGAAATCAGCGCTCTCGCATGGCCGGTGGAAAGCATCTCGTCAATGATCATCTGCTGTACCTCATCGCACAGCTTCAAAAGACGCATGGAATTGGTAACGGCGGTTCTGCTCTTGGATACCCTCTCGGCAACCTCGTCCTGCTTTAAGTTAAATTCAGTCAGCAGTCTCTTATACGCCTGGGCTTCCTCGATAGGATTCAGGTCTTCTCGCTGAATATTCTCGATCAGTGAGATCTCCACGATCTCCTGCTCGGTGTAATCCCTGATTATAACCGGCACCTCTTTTAAGCCCGCCAGCTTTGCGGCGCGCCAGCGGCGCTCCCCGGCTATGATCTCATAGTAGGTCTTTCTGTCTTGTACCAGGATCGGCTGCAAAAGACCAAACTGTTTGATGGAATCGGCCAGCTCCTGAAGGGCGTCCTCATCAAAATTTTTTCGGGGCTGTTCTCTGTTTGGCTCGATCTGCGTGATCCTGACAATCGTTTCCGCCCCTTTATCCTCTGCTTTCGCTGCGGCCGCTTTTTCCGAAACAATATCCTCCTGAATCGGAATCATCGCATCTAAACCTTTACCTAAACCTCTTTTTACTTTTGCCGCCATGCTCCTATACGTCCTTTCTGTTGATCACTTCTTCCGCCAACAGCCTGTATGCCTCAGCTCCTGCGGATTTGGGGTCATACATGGCAATCGGCATTCCGTAACTGGGCGCCTCCGCCAATCTGATGTTTCTTGGTATTACCGTATTAAAAACATTCTGTTTAAAATGATTCTTGACATTTTCCACTACCTGCATGGAAAGATTGGTTCTGGAGTCATACATGGTAAATACAACGCCCTCCATCTCCAGCGCAGGGTTTAATCTTTCTTTGACAAGATTGACGGTATGGATCAACTGGCTCAATCCTTCCAATGCATAATATTCACACTGTATCGGTACAAGCACGGTGTCCGCTGTAGTCATCGAATTGATCGTAAGCAGGTTCAGCGAAGGCGGACAGTCGATCATAATATAATCATACTTGTCTTTGACCCAGTCCACTTCATTTTTTAGTATGTATTCTTTCTTATCAACACCTATCAACTCTATCTCCGCCGCCGCCAGATTGACGTTGGACGGAATGACCGATACCCCGGGGATCACATCGTTTATGATACATTCCCCAATGGAGCATTCCCCTAATATCAATTCATATACCGTGTTATCCAGCTCGTTTTTCTCGATGCCGAAGCCGCTGGTCGTGTTACCCTGCGGATCCGTATCGATCACTAATACCTTCTTGCCTTTTTCCGCTAACGAAGCGGACAGATTGATAGAAGTCGTGGTCTTACCGACCCCGCCTTTCTGATTTGCGATCGCAATCGTTCTTCCCATATTTTTTAGTCCTCTGCCTTTCGTTTTGTATTTCGACAAAACGTTCTCTCCGTGATTCGTTCTTTTTATGTCTGTTTACGATTATAACACTAATCTGTAGGAGAATCTACAGGAAATTATACGGAAGTTTTAATCAGGGTTATAAGTAGAAAAAAGTCTGTTGCCGCCGCCCATATGTCTGCTGCCAACACGTTGATTTTCTTGTTTTGCTCCGTCGCTTATTTATGAGCAGAAATTGAAACTCGCCTACGGCTCAGACAGTCGATTTCTGCTCATGCTATACTCGCAAAACTGCAAAAATCTTCCTATTGCTGGCGGCAGACATATGGGCGGCGGCAAATCAAAACTCTCATCCGCGCAAATTATTTATCAGAATGCCGCATCACATACTTACTGTCAAGATATTGATGATAACGAATCATCAGCAGCAGCCCTCCAACCACTTCCGCTATCGCAACACAAACCCACGGCGCCTCGTCCGTCATTTCCATCATCACTACGGAAATCATCACCGCCGGCACAATTCCGGCGCCGTACAGAATCCACATTACGCCATGCTTCTTATTATAGGCGGCAATATCTGTAACTGATTCCCTGGACGGCGGCTTGACGCCTCGGAAGCCGACAGGCTCCTTGCTCCTGTATTGTGATATACCTAATATAATCAAGTGCACCGCCGGAATAAAAGTAATAATAAAGCATATTATAATGGTTGCAATATCCATGATAACGATAACCTCCTTCACGAACAAAAAATGGGCGTGCAATATGTTTCACGGTCGTTTTTCCGTTGTTTTTGAAATGTTTCACGGAACTCCCACAATATCTTGGGTGAAAATGTTTCACGTGAAACTTTATCTTGTGTCCACAGTCCAAATAATGGGAAATGTTTCACGTGAAACATTAAAACAACTTAATTATATTGTTTTTAATGGCAAAAACTGCTGCCTGTGTCCTGTCAGATACATCAATTTTCTTAAATATGTTAGAGACATGGTTCTTAACTGTACGTTCGCTAATATTAAGATTGGTAGCAATCTCTTTATTAAGCATTCCGTTTGCCACCTTAACAAGCACTTCCAATTCCCTACTCGTCAGAGAATCTATCTTATCTTTATCAATATCTCTATTGACCAGACGGTTATTCAGTGCGGGGATCAAACTTGCCTGAATATAATTCTCACCAGCCATAACTGCCTGAATAGCCCTTTTCAATTCTGCCGATTCCGAATCTTTTAATATATATCCGTCCACGCCGATATCAATTGCTTTTAACAAATATTCTATATCATTATGTACCGTTAATATAAGTACCTTCACATTATACTTTTTTTCTTTTATTTCACTCAAAACATCCAATCCGTTTTTCACCGGCATATTAATATCCAGCAGCAAAACGTCCGGTATTTCCTCTTCCAGCTTTTCAAGGCATTCCTCCCCGTTGGCCGCTTCCGAAATCACCTTAATGCTGCCGTCAAATTCCAATAACTGTTTAATACCCTCCCGCACTAAACTGTGATCATCTGCAATCATAACCTTTGTTTTCATATTCCCCTCCATATATTATATTATTTACCCTTCACCTGTTACAGCTTTAAACTTTTCCTGGGAATACTGATCGCAATAAATGTACCGTTATGTCCGTCAATATTGATTGTTCCGTCCAGAAAAGCGACTCTTTCCTTAATAACAGACAGACCGAAATGCTTGTCCTTCTTTAACGCTTCACCCAGATCAAACCCCGTCCCATTATCGCATATATCAATGCGGTAAAAGCTGTCATCCTCTTTAACATTAACGCTGATCTTACTTCCGCCCGAATGCTTGATCGCATTCTGTACTCCTTCCTGTACAATGCGATACATGGACAAAAGCTTGATCTGCTCAGATACATCCGACGTATCAACAGTAATGGAATCAATATCTGTGCTGATATAAAATTTGTTATCCTGATTTAAAACCGTAAGCAACTTCTCGATGGCTTCCTTCAGACCCAGATCGTCAAACGCCATAGGACGCAATGCAAATAAACTGTTTCTAATTTCCTCTATAACTTTGTGAATTAACTTCTCAACAGTCGCCAATTCCAGTTTTGCCTTCACAGGATCCTCATCAATATACAGCGAACTCAATTCAACCATATGAACAAGATGCGTAAGGTTCTGTAACGATGTGTCATGCAAATCTCTGGCAATTCTTTGGCGTTCTTTTTCCTGCGCATCCAATATGGAAAGTTGTTTCACGTGTAAAGTGGATGAACCGGACAAAAAATTCTGAAGCTGCTCCATCCTGTTCTCATCCAAATAGATCTGCTTCTCGATCTCTTCACAGTCCACCGTGAGCTTCTTCTTTTCCAGTTCTTTATCTTCTTTCCCGGCTTTTTCAGGCAGCGGAACCTGCGGACTGCTTTCTTCCCTATCCGGCAGCCCGCTTAAATAATGGTCGATCTCCGCTATCTTTTCTCTTTTCTCCTGCAGATCGGAACGCAATTCAGCCTGTTCCTTCTGCAGTTCCTCATACATCGACTGTATGATCTCATAATTTGATGCATTCATAATATTTTACACTACGTATATAAATAAAGAACACTTGGCATAAAAGGCATAGATAAGACAAAACATACGCATACATTTTTATAATATAATAAATCTTCCAATTATAAAAGATTATTATTAAACATTTTTATATTTTCTTGAATTGTAAAATTTATTTTAACAAATCGAATCTGTGTAACTTGTTCATTTGTTAGGGAGGGCGGGAAGCTGCTC
>CANQNN010000015.1 GCA_947625205.1 uncultured Lachnospiraceae bacterium
CAAAAACGCACTGCCCTTTTACAATATCGTCCACATGAGGGAATATTGTTAAGAAAAAGACGCCTGCAGCAAATTGCAGCGCGTCTTTTTTTGTATATATACAGCCATATCCATACAGTCATACCACATCCGGCATTACCCGCTATGCATTCATCTCTTTTTTGAATGTCTCCACGTACTCTTTCGCCACATCCGGGCTGTAATGATTCTCCTCCATCAGATTGATAAAATGAGAACCGACGATGCAGCCGTCTATGGTGTGTTTCATTGGGACCACATCTGCCGCAGTACGAATACCGAAGCCCATCATCACCGGGATCCGCGATGCCTTCTTTACCTGTTCAAGATAACTCAACACATTTTTATGGAAATCCGCCGCCTGCCCGGTCACACCCATAGAAGATACGCAATACACAAATCCTCTGGCATCCTTAAGCAGCATGGGAATACGGTCACCCGAAACCGGCGTCACAAGCTGGATCAGGATCGGCGCGCCTTCCTTGGCATCCAGCACATCCTGCAGCTGTTTCTGCTCCTCATAGGGCAGGTCTGGTATGATCAGTCCGTCCACACCGGTCTCCATGCACTTATCCACGAACTTATCAATGCCGTAATAGGTGACAGTATTAAAATACATCATAAACACCAGCGGCACGTTACAGCCGCCCCGTCGAAGATCCGCCACCATATCAAACACCTTGCGCAAATTGGTGCCCTGCTGTATGGACTTATAGGATGCCGCCTGTATCACGGGACCATCCGCCACAGGATCGGAGAAAGGGATCCCCAGCTCCACCACATCTATTCCCGCATCGTCAAGCGTCTGTACCAGTCTGGCACATCCCTGCATATCGGGCAGTCCCGCAGTCGTATAGACAATAAACGCTTTCTCACCTTTATTCTGCACCTGGCTAAGTCTTTCTTCGATTCTGTTCATGTCAATACATCCTCCCTAATATCATGATATCCGTGACATCATATGATCTCATATATCATTTTCTTTTGTCCGTTGCTCTAATTCAGATAACCCTTTCCGCTGAAATACGACTCTATCGTATGCACATCCTTATCCCCGCGTCCGGACAGACACAGCACGATCGCCTGATCTTTAGTCATCGTCTTCGCCTTCTTAAAAGCATAGGCAAGGGCGTGTGCGCTCTCGATCGCCGGAATGATGCCTTCAAGTTTACATAACTCTGCGAGTGCCTCCATTGCTTCATCATCCGTGATAGACACATACTGGGCTCTGCCGCTGTCTCTTAGGTATGCGTGCTCAGGACCGACGCCGGGATAGTCCAGTCCTGCCGAAATCGAATGCGCCAGCTGTATGTTGCCGTCCTCATCCTGCAGCAGATACGACCGCATACCGTGCAGCGTGCCGGGTCTGCCCAGCGCCATAGCGGACGCATGCTTTCCCGTCGAGATACCCATGCCTGCCGCCTCCACGCCGATCAGCTCCACTTCCTTATCATCTATAAAATCCGCAAACATGCCGATGGAATTGGAGCCGCCGCCAACGCACGCCATGACGACGTCGGGCAGTCTGCCTTCCTTCTCCATAAACTGCCGTTTCGCTTCCACGCTGATACATTTCTGGAATTCCTTCACCATCCTCGGATACGGATGCGGGCCTACAGCGGAACCGATCACATAGAAGGTGTCTTCCGCTTCTTTCGCCCATGTGCGGATCGCCTCATTAGTGGCATCCTTTAACGTGTTGCTGCCGGACTCCACGCTCACTACCTTGGCGCCCAGCATCTCCATACGCATCACATTAAGATGCTGTCGCTCGATATCCTCCGAACCCATATACACCTTACATTCCATGTTAAATAGCGCCGCGCCGGTGGCCGTTGCAACGCCGTGCTGCCCCGCGCCCGTCTCCGCGATCACCTTCGTCTTACCCATTCTTTTAGCCAGCAGTATCTGTCCGATAACGTTATTGATCTTGTGCGCGCCCGTGTGGTTTAGATCCTCGCGTTTCAGGTAGATCTTTGTGCCGTATTTCTCCGAAAGACGCGCTGCGTAATAAAGCGGCGTCTCCCTTCCGACATACTCTTTCAGATAATAATTGTATTCCTCCCAAAAATGCGGATCGGCAATGGCTTCCTCAAAAGCCTTCTCCAGTTCCGCCAGCGTATTCATCAGCGTTTCCGCCACATACTGTCCGCCAAATTCTCCGTAATATCTGCTGCTCATATTTCCTCCGTTCCGAAGCCTTCACGCTTTCTAAATCTTTTTTCTTCTCTCACGCTTCTTCTCTCATGCTTCTTCTCTCACGCTTCTGACCGCTCTCACAAACGCCCTGATCTTATCCCGGTCTTTGCCGATACGGGCCGTCACAGCCGCCGCATCTGTCTCAACACCGCTCGACACGTCCACCACATCAGGCGCGGCAGCGCGAATTGCCTGCACGACATTGTCCGCATTTAAGCCTCCCGCCAGAAAAATCGGTTTCCCATTTCCCGAAAACTGTCTCAAAGCCCCCCAGTCAAAGGTCTGCCCGCTGCCGGGCTTTCCGGCGTCAAACAGGTATGCCGCCGCCTGATTGCAATGGCGGAATGTCTCATGCCCCGCCCGGTCCAATCCGTTGTAGGCGCGTATGACCGGTATCCGTACTGTGTCGGACGCCTCCTTCGACAATTCCCCGTGTATCTGTATCATATCAAATCCTGACGCCTGTATCTGCTGAATCTGCTCCGACGTGGGAGACACCGTGACTGCCACCGCTTTGATCGGTTCTCCCGACAGGGCTTTCCCCCGCTTGATCACCGGCAGAAGCTCCTTTGCTTCCGCAATTGTCATATTGCGTCGGCTCTTAGGATAAAACAGGACGATGCCCGCATAATCCACTGCCTCCTCCACGACCCATTCCGCTTCCTTAACGGACGTCAGTCCGCATATTTTTATTCCGGGGATCCTGTTCCCCTGCCGCCCGTCTTCCATGATCTGTCTTTCCCATTTCCCAGTGTTTACGCTTCATGCTGTCTCTGCGTTCCAGCGTTTCCGCTTCGCAGCCCCGTATCTCCCTGTGTTTCCTGCTCAGCTCTTCCACCGCAATGCCAGCGCTTTCGGTTCCTCCGCCTCCATAAACAGCGTTCCGATCAGCAGCCCGTCCACGCCCACCTGTTTGAGAAACTCCACATCTTGATCTCCGCTCACGCCGCTCTCGGATACAAGAAGCGTTCCTTCCGGCACCATCTGCGCCAGCTTCTTTGTTGTATTTAAATCGATGCTGAAATCTTTCAGGTTACGGTTGTTGACACCGATGATCTTCGCACCGAGTCCTGCTGCACGCATCATCTCCCGCTCATCGTGCACTTCCACAAGAGCGTCCATTCCAAGCCCGTATGCCAGCTCATAGAACATTTTCAACTCCCTGTCGTTTAATATGGCCGCGATCAACAATATACAGTCCGCCCCGATCACCTTCGCCTCAAAGATCTGATAGGGATCTATGATGAAATCCTTCCGTATCATCGGCAAATCGGTGATCGCCCTGATCTGCTTAAAATAATCGGCGCTGCCCAGAAAATAATCCTCCTCCGTAAGACATGATATCGCATCCACAGAGGCATTGTACTGGTCGATCCGGTCGGTCAGTTCAATTTTGTTATCCATCTTTCCGTGACTGGGCGAAGCCTTCTTAAACTCACCGATAATGGAAAGTCCTTCCTTGGCGATCGCGCCGTAGAAGCTGATGCTCTCTCTGTCGCATTTAGCTGCCAGCTCCTTCATCTCCTCCTCGGAGATACGCGCTTTATGTTCTTCCAGCCGTTTTCTTTTGTCAGCTACTATCTCATCTAAGATCATACTATTCTCCTGTTAAATAACACCGTTTACAAAGTTTTCTATGAGTCTCTTGCCGTGCTCCGTATAGATGGATTCGGGATGAAACTGCAATCCCACCACCGGATATTCCTTGTGCCGTATCGCCATTATCTCGCCATCCTCCGTCTGCGCCATGATCTGCAGACAGTCAGGCAGCCCGTCCTTCTGAACTGCCAGCGAGTGATATCTGGCTACTTTAATGGGGGAATCAATGCCTGTAAAAATGCCGGTGCCGTCATGTTCTATCCTGCTCTGCTTTCCGTGAAATATCTTCTTCGCATAAGATACCGTACCTCCCAGCGCTTCACCGATACACTGATGCCCAAGACAGATGCCGAGTATCGGCTTCTTGCCCGTGAACCTTCGCACCACATCCATACAGATGCCCGCTTCTTTGGGGCTCTTCGGTCCGGGAGACAATACGATCTTGTCAGGATCCATTTCCTCTATCTCTTCTACCGTGATCTTATCGTTTCTGACCACCTTGATATCCCTCGTAAATGTTCCGATATACTGGTATAGATTATAAGTAAATGAATCGTAATTATCAATAAGCAAAATCATAAATTCTCCTCCTCTACCAGCGTCTTTGCAAGCGCCATAACCTTATTGCAGCATTCCTGGTATTCCAGCTTGCCCACGGAATCCGCCACGATACCGGCGCCTGCCTGCAAGTACACTTTACTGCCTTTTTTGATCATGGTACGGATCGTGATACACATATCTATGTTACCGTTGAAGCCTACATAACCTGTGGCGCCGCCATATAATCCTCTGCGCACGGTTTCCAGCTCGTCTATGATCTCCATCGCACGGATCTTGGGCGCACCCGAAAGTGTTCCCGCCGGCAGAAAAGAAGCCACAAGGTCAAGCGGGTGTCTCTCACCTTTTTTCTTGCCCTCTACCAGCGATACGATATGCATGACATGGGAATAGTTCTGCACGTTCATAAACTGTGTCACCTTCACTGTCCCGAATTCCGCGATCCGGCCCATATCGTTCCTTGCCAGGTCCACCAGCATGACATGTTCTGCGCGCTCCTTTTCGTCCTGCAGCAGCTCATCTCGCAGCAGCTGGTCTTCCTCCTCATCGCGTCCGCGTCGCCTCGTGCCGGCAATCGGACACGTAAACACCTTATTGTCCTTCTGCTTGACCAGCATCTCCGGACTGGAGCCGATAATCTCAAAATCACCGAAATTAAAGTAGTACAGGTATGGGGACGGATTCAGTTCACGCAGTTCCTTGTACAGCGTAAGCCCGTCATGCCCCGTCTCGATCGTCCAGCGCTGGGATAGAACCGTCTGGAAAATGTGTCCTTCCTTAATGTAATGCTTGATCCTGTCTACCTTCGCACAGTATTCTTCAAGGGAATCGGTCTTGTGAACGATCCTGCCGTCATGCGTAAATTTCTGCTGCTGCCCGTTGTCCTTCATATTGCTTCTGACAAGCGCCACCAGATCCGCCGCCTTCTGTTCACCGGCAATGCGCCCCTCCGGTGTATCCTCCTCAAGCGCCACGCCGGTCATTGTCTCAGCCCTGTGGTCGATAATGATAAACTGTCTTGTGAACATTAACTGTATTGTCTCAATACCGATGTCATCAGGGTTATTGTCCGGCAGATCTTCACTGTAACGGATAAAGTCATATGCCAGGCTGCCCACCAGACCGCCGATCATGGCGAGCTCTCCCTCGTCCTTGACCACATCAAACTCGTCATAATACTCTTTCAGCCGCTCAAGCGGATTGCCCTCTCTGACCTCCACGCTCCCATCCGACCTGGTAATGACAAGGCTCATGCCCTTGGACGAGATGATCTCATCAGGATCAATGCCGAAAAAGGAATATCGGTCATAATCCTTGTCATAGCTTTCCAGTAAAAAACATTTTTTGTCCTGTGCGATCCCCTCAAACATGGAGATCGCCTTTTCATTCACAATGCTGACCGTCTTGCGGTACGCTCTCAGCCTTCTTTTCATGGATCGTCCTCCCTTTTTTGCAAGTCTTTCGGCTCTCTGCGCGCGAATAAGCACACTCGAAATGCTTCGCATTTCCCGTTGCGCAAACAAAAACGGGTATCTTCCAATCGGAAAATACCCGCCACCAATTCAATTACTGACATACTCCAGATACGGGACCTGCGTCCGATATCCTTCTCCTTAACGCGGAGTCACGGCCCAGTCTACTAACGTTCCCGCCATGTGGCGGCTCCGGTTTCGACCTACGTCTCACAAACCCATTCCCGAAAGCGCTCCATGCCGGTTTCCACCAATGCCGGCTCTCTGTGATGTCACTGCTCACGGTACTCTTTTTGCTCACTGACTTTACTGTATAATACTATACTATTATTATATTATATTATATTCTGCTCTGTTCAAACAATACGGCTGCCTTGCGGCCTAACCGACAGTTACATGTTAGCACAGCACTTTGCTAAAGTCAACCTTGAATTACCGTAACTGCTCTGCCGGATTGTAGGATCACTGTAACTGCTTTGCCAGACTCATGATCTCCTCAAGCATTTCCCTGCAGGCCTGCATATCCTGTACCGTTGCCTCGGATGTTCTGAGACTTTCCATACTGGACGCTGCCACTTCCTCGCTGGTTGCGGACAGCTGCGATATATCGTCGGATATCACATTCGTGCTCTCTAAGATGCCGGCTATGATCTTCTCGCTCTCACGCACGTTTTTAGCCATATTCTGCACTTCCTCGTCCACTGCAGCGAATTTCTCCTTGGTAGCCTCGATCAGTTCATTCTGTTTCGTAATGGACAGTACCGCACTGTCAACGCTCTCGTTCACACTTCTGGTATCCTGGATCAGTTCATTGATGATATTCGTAATGCTGTTGGAAGCATCCTTCGTCTGCTCGGACAACTGCCTGATCTCCTCCGCAACGACTGCGAAACCTCTGCCCGCCTCGCCCGCGCGCGCCGCCTCTATGGATGCGTTAAGCGCCAACAGATTGGTCTGGTTAGAAATCGACAGGATAACGCCGATAAAGTTCTGCACTTCCTCCACCTTCCCGCTCAGCCGGTTGCTGACGGAAACGGTGGCGCTGCTCGCCTCCTCCACATTCTGCGCCTGCTTCCTTAAGCTCTCGACAACCTCCGCGCCCTGGGCCACCATGCTGTTGGCTCTGCCGGATGCGGCGATCAGAGTCTTCATGCTCTCTTCCACGCTGTCCGTGTTGCTGCGGATATCCATACACATATCCGCCTGACGCTGGATGGACTGTGCGGTTGCATCGGTACTCTCGGCAATATTGGTCATCGCAAAATTATTGGTGTCCACATTGCCCTGCAGGTTGTCCAGACGGCTCATGGCGCCGTCAAAATTATGTATGATATTGGCTGCGACCTGAATCATCTTCTGCTGGTTCGCTTCCTGAACCTTGGCCGCTCCTTCTACCGCGCTCACGTTTTCATCGTTGAACACGATAAGAAGCTTCGAGATCCTGATAGACGCATACGCCACAAGAATACAGGTAAGCAGCGCGAGCTGCGCGCCGGATGACTGCTCAGGCGCAACAGTGAACAGCTTGACCGCATTGACGATAAGGATCACTGTGTTGCCGCCTATTAGAAGATTCCTGTTGTGATATGCCATCGAGCCGAACAGAACCGGAAATGCATAAGCGTAAACGCCTACGTCAACGCCAAACAGAACGATCACCACGTATGTCGCTGTCGCACACAGCATGATGGCAATGCCGCCCCTCTTCTCATTTTTCCACAGGAAATAGAAAATCGTGGTGCCGATACATGACAGCACAGAAACGATCACCTTCAAATATCCCGTAAACGACTGGTCCGCATGGATCGTTGTGTACCCCATCGCTATGATAAAATAGATCAGGATCACTATGATTACCGAATACACGGTTTTATTGGCTCTCTTATATTGCGACTCTGTCATTTTATTGTCCCCCTTCTTAACATTTGCATTTTGTTGAACCCCATACAGATATATGCTTATTTTAACACAGCCGCGCCCTGATTTCTATATCATAATGCTTTTTTATACATCTTTTTATACAATATATCATTATATCATTCCGGTCAGATCACATAATTGTCCATCATTTCGCTCTGCCAGTCCACAAGATCTGCCAGCGTCACTTTATCGACCACACCGCTTATGGCATCATCCAGCATTTTCCATAGACGTAAGGTAACACAACTGGCCTGTCTCCCACAGGCGTTGACCTCATCCTCCATACACGCCACCGGAGCAAGCGAACCTTCCGTCAGCCTGAGTATCATCCCGACAGTATATTGCTCCGGCTCTTTAGCCAGGCGGTATCCGCCCTGCGGTCCTCTGACGCTCTTCACGTAACCGGCCTTATTCAACGTAGAAATGATCTGCTCCAGATATTTCTCCGATATCTCCTGTCTCGCCGATATTTCCTTGATGCGAACCGGTTCTCCGGTATTGTTAAGCGCCAGATCGAGCATAAGCCTGAGCGCATACCTTCCTTTAGTAGAAATTTTCATAGCCGCACCTCACCATATATCCTATTAAATCACTAGGCTTTATGTGATTATTTATACTACAGTTACGGTTTTTTGTCAAATATTTATCCGTTCATGAATGCCGGCCGTTAAGAAAATCATCCTTTGTAACGATATAAATATAAAGAATGGTCTGCGGCGCAGCTGTGTCTGACGCCGGTACAGGTAAACGGATTTACAGATCACGCTAAGGAGGGCATAACATGAACAAAGTAAACGGGTACAGTGTTTATCAGAACAATTATTATGACAGCTCCGTGCACAGCCGTAAGGAGCAGAACAAAACGTCAGGCGCAGCTTCTTCAAAGAAAACGCAGCGTTTTGACAGATCCGGCGGCACCGCACAGTTAAGCGACAAGGCAAAAGCGCTGCTCCAGGAGCTGAAGAAAAATTACACAAACATGGATTTCATCGTGGCCGACTATGATTCCGACGAGGAAGCTGAATCCTATCTGGCACGCGGCACGAAGGAATACAGTGTGCTGATCGACCCTGAGGAGCTGGAGCGTATGGCTTCCGATGACAGTGTAAAAGAGCAGAATCTGTCCCTTCTCGACAACGCCGTCAGTCAGCTTGACGGGATAAAAGAACAGCTGGGCGAGCACAAGGATGAGGTCGTCCGCATGGGCGTCACGATTGGAAAAGACGGCGACATATCTTTCTTTGCCGAACTGGAGAAAAGCGGCGAGCGCCAGAAAGAATTCATCGATCATATGCGTGAGAATAAAAAGGAAGCCGCCGAAAAAGCGGAAGCGGACAGAAACGCCGATCCCAGACGCCGGTACGAGTCCGGTCAGGAAAGGACCAGAAGAACCACAGTCTACGCTTCCAGCGCCGAAGAGCTGCTCGACAGGATAGCAAATACGGACTGGGACAGCATCAGGGAGGAGGCGTCCGTGCATGAAAACGGCAAACGCTTCAGCACTTCCATATAGCAGGAAACAGTAAGAAAAAGTAAATAAAAAGCATCTTCAGGCTGTCACCGTCCGAAGATGCTTTTCTTTATTATAGAAATCATAAAAGATCCGGTTCTGTATTTACATCCGCATCAGTTCTTTTCTTCTAAGTTCCTCAAAGAAATTATCGATAGACTGCACGATCATTTCAGGCTCCATCGACTTGAGCAGATACCCCTGGGGCTTAAGAGCCATAACGTTCATTATGGTGTCCCTGTCACCCTTGTTGGTAAGGAAAATAACCGGTATATCGGAAAACTCCACTTCGCTTCTGATCATCTCCAGAACCTGTTTGCCGTCCACGATCGGCATCTCATAGTCCAGCAGTACCAGATCGGGTCTGTTTGTGGCAAGATATTTGATCGCCATAGCGCCGGAATTGGCCAGTGTCACCTGATAGGTTTCTTCCAGCCATCCCTTGACATTGCGAAGCATGATGCCCGAATCGTCTACCACGAGGATCTTCTTTTTATGCTCTTTACCGTGCTCCTTCACATATGTCGTGATCGCATTGACCACTTCGCTTACGTTGATCGGACGCTGGAACTGGCGCCGTATGACATTGCTGGAAATAAGCTTCCCGACCACAGCCAGCTCATTGGGATCTCCAACCGCAAAAACAGGAATGTCCTCCTCCACGGCCTTGTCGCTGATATAGTTGAGGGCCTGCTGTTCATCCCTCATCTTCTCGTCCACATAAAGCAAAATGATGCCGATCGGTTCCTCCAGCTGGCTTTCAAACTGGCTTATGGCATCGACATCTGCCTTCAGTATATTTACTTCATATTCCGCTTTCTCGAACCACTCTTTCAAAGACACGATCAGATAACTTTGAACCTGAGTGATAATCAATACGTTCTGCATATTAACACGCTCCCATACTGATAACCGCATCCGCAGCGGTACACTGCACAGACTGCTCCGCATAGTAATGAGTATAGCAAATATTATGCAAATTCGCAAGCAAATTCCACATGGAACGCCAATAATCTTTTCTTATTTTTATTTTTCTATTTGAGCCCATATCATCCCTGAAGATACTCTCTGCCCTCTTTAACCGTGTCTTCATATATTTTCATTGTCTTACCGTGATATTCCCTGATATACTGTAACAGCTCATCCCTGTGCGGCGCATCCCCCTTCTGCAGCTCCTGTCCCGCTTTTTCCAGACCGGCCGCCTCCTTTGAAAGCTTTTTGGCTCCTACGCTCAGCGCGGACGACTTCAATCCGTGAATACAGATCGCATAATCTTTCCAGTTGCTGCCTTCATACAGCTTATCCAGCATATCCCGTGTCTCCTGCCACACATCGCAGAACTCCTGAAGCACTTCCCTGTACACTTCCTCGCTGTCGGCGCAGTACTGCATTCCCGTAGCGGCATCCAGCCATGCCGTTTCCGGCGAGTCCTGCCCTGCATCGGAGAGCTGCTGTTCCGTCATCCCGTCAGGCTTCTTTGCGGCAGCGCGGTCCGTACCGGCCTTTTCCATAACGATCTCCAGTTTTTCGGACGGAATATATTTCTTCAGCATCTCCTCAAGATCTTTGCCCTGCACAGGCTTGCTCAGATAATCCGTAAAGCCTTCGCGTAGATACATTTCCCTCGCTCCCACGATGGCGTTAGCGGTAAGAGCGATGACCGGCGTGTCCTGACACTTGTGGTTACGTATATCTTTAAAAGCGCGGATCGTCTCGATCCCGTCCATATTCGGCATCATATGGTCCAGAAGAATAACATCGTAATGCTCCTGCTGTATCTTGTACAGACATTCCCTGCCGCTTAAGCAGGTATCGACCTGTACGCGCGTTTTTTTCAAAAGCTGGGTGATCACGGTCAGATTCATGGCCGTATCATCCACGACCAGTATCTTAGCCTCCGGCGCTGTAAAGCTCTCCCGGTAACGGGAATCCTCCTCCCTCTTGATCATCGCACGGTATTTCCTGCGGAAATCCCCGATCGGACTGTCGCTCATGATACCCTGCGGCAGACAGACCGTAAACGTTGAGCCGATGCCGTACTCGCTCCGGGCAGTGATGCTTCCCTTCATCTGCTGCACCAGACGATAGGTGATGGCAAGCCCCAGACCAGTACCCTCCACATTCCTGTTCTCCTCCAGATCAAGACGCTCGAAATTGCGGAACAACTTCGGCATATCCTGCTGCCTGATACCGATTCCCGTGTCATCGACCTGGATCTTCAGAAGAACCTGATCTTTCTCCGCAGGCTCGCTCGTCACGGTCAGGGTCACGCCGCCCTGTCTGGTATACTTGACGGCATTATTCAAGATATTGATGAGTATCTGCTTGTTGCGGGTCGCATCACCCCACAGCTCGCAGGGAATATTTTCGTCAACGTTGACATAGAACCACAGATTCTTATCCTCGGCTTTGACGCGCACCATATTTACCACGTCGCTGAGCAGCTCCGCCACATCGTAAGTCTTGTCAATGATCTCCATCCTGCCCGATTCTATCTTGGAGATATCCAGTATATCATTGATCAGCGACAGAAGCGTCTGGCTCGCCCGCTGTATATTCATGGCGTAGTCCCTTATATTCTCCTGCCCGCATTCCCGCAGTATCATCTCGTTCATGCCCATGACCGCATTGATCGGCGTTCTGATCTCATGGGACATATTGGCGAGGAAATCGCTTTTGGCGCTATTCGCCTTATCCGCCATCTCCTTGGCTTTCCTCAGTTCGTCACTCTCCCGCGCTCTTTCCTCGGCGCTGAACAGATAAACCATGCCGATCGCCAGCGCAACGATAAGAAAGCCGAACACCCACAGGACCAGCACCACAAGATAGGAAATGCCTTTGGTCGCCACATCCTCAGGCACGATCCCCACCAGAAGCATATCCGTATCCGCTATCTCCGAAGCGAACAGGAAATAGTTATCATCCGCCGTCTGCACGTAAGTCGATGTTTCCGTCATGACCTGCATCTGCTCCCGCATACGGGAAAAACCGTCATAAATCTGCGCATCTTCCAGAAAACAATTGTCTTCATAAGAACCGCTGTCGGCAGGGATGATGACCTGCTCCTGCCTGTCCACGATCATCGCCCTACCCTCTCCTTCATAGCAGGATATTCCAAATCTGTCATAGAGCACGCTCTCGTCATACAGCTTATATAAAACGTACCTTACATTTTTATCCCGATAGACCGGCGTCGTGAACAGAAGCCCCTGATCCCGGCTGAAGCTGACTGCGCTCTCCCCGCGGAAGGATTGCCTGATCCCATCAAAATCGAGGAAATCCAGAGTCTTGCCAGCGACCGCATTCCCGTCCATCTCCAGCAAACCCACTGAGACGTTCTCTTCCTGTACTGACAGCATGGCAACGATCTCCTGTCGTTCTTCCTCATAACGCTGTATAAACTCAGCCGTCCATGCAAGCATCTGCAATTCTTCTGCAAACTGCTCCTCCTTCGTCTGCGCAAGAAGCCCCGCCTGGCGCATCGCCTGCTGCTCCACATAATAGCCGAGAAGCGCCTTCATTCTGATATTCATCAGAGTGCCGACCACAAAAAGGACCGCAATAAAAAGCAGCATTCCCGCAACGATCTTTCTATTCCTTTTGATCCACGTTTTCCACGCTTTCCTCATAAAGTCTTACGCCTTCCGAATACATAAGCGATCCTACCGTCCATCGCCCGTTACCACGCCTTCTACATACCAGTCGAATGAATTAAGCATTTCCGCATCTGTCATGCACTCCCTGTCCCCAACGCGCACATTGCCCTCATTGTCCGTGACCGGGCCGTAGAACACATCGAACGTTCCCGACAGAAGTTTCTGCCTGTACGCCTCTGCTTCTTTCGCGATCCCCGGCTTAACGTTACGGCTCAAAGGCGCCAGAGATACGATCCCGCTCTCCGCTCCTTCCCAATAATGTCTTCCCGAAAATTTACCCTGAAGACACTCGAGAATATGAGGCTCATAGAAATTTTCCCATTCAAAAACCGGAGCCGTAAGAAACGTATTAGGGTACAGATCACTATTGTCCATGTTGTAACCGATACACCAGATCCCCTGTTCCTCGGCGATCTCCAGCGGTCTATTCGTGTCCGTATGTATGGTAAGCACATCAATATCATGCTCTTCGATCAGTTTCCGAGCAGCTTCCTCCGCCTCGGCATCTCCTGTCCAAGACTGCGTCCACTCCACATAAACATATGCGTCAGGATTGACCTCGCGCACTCCCAGGGTAAAAGCATTGATTCCCCGGTTTACCTCCGATATCGGATAGGCCGCCACATATCCGATCGCATCCGTCTCTGTCTGCAGCCCCGCGACAATACCGCTTAAATATCTCATCTGGTAGATCCTGCCGAAATAAGTGGCAAGGTTGGCAGCCTCCTCCACGCCCGTCGCATGAAAAAAATAAATGTCCGGGTGCTCCTTCGCCATATTCAGCACATACTCGCCGAAACCGAAGGAATTGCAGATAATGATCTTGCAGCCCTCATCGATCAATTCCTCTATGACCGCCTCGCACGTTTCATCGGCAGGAACATTTTCCCTGTAATCCACTTCCAGGTTCAGTCTGTCGGCGCAGTACTCCATCCCTTCATAATGGGACTGGCCCCAGCTGTGGTCATCGATCGTTCCGTTGAGGATGAATCCCACTTTGGTTCTCTGTTTAGTTACTTCCACGTCTGTTTCCCGCACACTGATCAGGACAATACCCAGCATGATAATGCCCATGATCCCAACGGCGGCCACCAGTATCTTTCTCATGCTTCCACCATTTCATAACGCCGGACCGCGTCATAATAATATCAATATATCCTATTGCATCTCTCTTGTCTATAGTCCCATCTTGCCGAGGATCCCATCGGCGCTCACGCCCGGATGCGTTACGTACAGACGGCAGACCGTCTCCGCTAGCTCCCTGCTGATCCCATTTCTGACTGCGATCTGCTCCACGCTTATATGCTTGTCCGTATCCCGCATTACCGCCTTTACTATGCGCTTCATATCGCCGCTTTTCATCCGCATTTCCGTTTCTGCGCACGGCGGCGCTTCACCCTTCCTGCCCGGGGACGAATGAGGGACATCTTTTCTGACCACCGTAAACGATCCGGCTTCGCCGATCTCAAGCTCCGCATACGTGACAGGCTGTGTAAATCTCCTGGGCCCACAGCTTCCGGGATTTAAAAAAAGTATTCCGGCCTTCTCTTTTTCTTCATACTTGTGGGAATGGCCGTACACGACAAGATCCACATCCGTAAGTTCGTCCGGAATATGTTTCAGGTTGTGAACCATAAAGATACGGACGCCGAAAAGCTCCACCGTAACGGTTTGCGGCAGATCCTCGGCCCAGTCCTTATCATTGTTGCCCCGCACCACATATACCGGCGCTATTTCATTCAGTTCATCCAGTATCTTACGGCTGTTGATGTCTCCGCCGTGAAGTATTGCATCGCACCCCTGCAGACCCTGCGCCACCTCCGGGCGCAGCAGACCGTGCGTATCGGAAACAACTCCTACTCTATACACGCTAAACCCTCCTGTTACCATGCTTCAGCGCAGCCGGGATCATCATATCCGATCCGCCCTTACCTTCTCCCCGTGCTTTAGAAAAAAGAAATAACCGTCATACATACCGTTATCATATAGTTTAACGGTGATCTCCCTCATGCGCTGGTCGAGTCTGTGATAGCAGATCTTATCTTCCCACATAAGGCCGGTGATATATTCCCGCTGCCTGTCGTTTAAAACCGCCATTGACCTTTCAAATTGCTCTGCATCTCTTCTGCGCTGCAGACCGAAGCTGCAAGATACATAGGACTGCTCGCCGCCTGATCCATCACACTTCCTTGCCAGATATTCCGCCAGGCTGCCGCATTTGTCCCTGCTGTAGCGCAGCTCCTTGAAGCGCACCGGACCGTCGCCGTCCGAAGACTCTGTTCTTAACAGGAAGCTTGCCCGCCCATACCTGCCGTGCTCCACCATATACGCGTTCTTCTGCTCTCCCCGCCTGCTGCCCGGTTCTTCGGTAAGTATGACTCCCGTATCGGTCAGATGCTTCCACAATGTCCTCTGCACTCTCTCATAGGGCGTCGGATAAGTCAGCCTCTCACTGATCTGCTTCGCCGTGCAGCCCAGATCTGCCAGATGGCGGATCGCGGCGCCGCTCGCCGCTTCATAAGTAAAATCAGACAGCGCGTTCCGGAAATATTCCTGTTCAGACATTGCCCGCCTCCGCAACATCGACGCCAGTTCTCTCTACATTACCTGTCGCAACAACATCGACGCCCGTTCCCGCAATATCGGACGCCACCACATCCCCGATACGGACCGGCGCCTGCACCTGTACATTCTTCAGCTCCCTCACGCAGTCAAAAATCTTTTCTTTGGGGATATCTTTCCCGGTCTTTACCGATACCGTATTCGACTGTCCGCCTGTCACCTTCACCGTTGTCGTCACGATCCTGGTGGGATTCGTAAGCTCCTTTCCCGCATAATCTTCGCCGCGCTTACAGGTGTTGCCGGTTATGCTTACGATCCTGCCGCCGTCCATTTTCACAGTGATACTGCACCCCATCGGACAGTTGATGCAGGTCAGATTCTTTGTCTCCATGCTCATGCTTCCTCCACTATCCTGCTTATACTTCTTCCACCGTAAACCTGACCGTCTTAAGGGATGGGTATTGAAGAAGCTGTTCTTTTTTCAGGACGATTTCTTCCATCTCGCCCGGCGCCATCACAGGCCGCATTCGATGAATGACCCTTTCACCATCAAAGTACACGCTCACATAACAGTTGCGATACACACCGCCTACACGGAAACGTACCGTCAGGCTGTCCTCCATATATGCCGGGCGTATGACGGACGGCACGGTATATCTGACGCCGGACTCTGCCTCCAATGTTATGCCGCTGTCCGTACCTCTCACAAAGCTGCTTTCTCCGGACAGGCTTTGAACGTAAGCCGCCGCGTTCCTGCCTGCCGCCGCAGCCTCTTTTGATACATAATCCACCAGATCATGCACATGGAGCACATTGCCGCACGCGAACACGCCCGGAATATTCGTCTCAAGGCTCTCGTTCACCACCGGTCCCGATGTGACAGGATTTATCCCTACTCCCATGCCGCGTGAAAGCTCATTCTCCGGTATCAGACCCACAGACAGCAGAAGCGTGTCGCACGGATAGTACTCTTCGGTGCCCGGAACCGGTCTGCCGTTCTCATCGACCTGCGCCAGCGTAACGCCTTCCACCCTCTCTTTTCCCCTGATATCCACCACGGTATGGCTTAGCTTCAGCGGAATACCATAATCGTCCAGACACTGTACGATATTACGCTTCAGGCCGCCCGAATAGGGCATGAGTTCAGCCACCGCTTTTACTTTTGCTCCCTCTAACGTCATTCTGCGCGCCATGATAAGACCGATATCGCCGGATCCGAGTATCACTACCTCTCTTCCCGGCATATAGCCCTCCCTGTTGACCAGGCGCTGCGCCGTACCTGCCGAAAAGATTCCCGCCGGGCGGTATCCCGGTATATTGAGCGCGCCTCTCGCCCGCTCTCTGCAACCCATAGCAAGAATGACCGCCCCGGCACGGATCACGAACATACCGTCGGTCCTGTTCATTGCCGTCACCCTTCTGTCCGGGCTGATGTCCATCACCATCGTATTTAATCTGTATTCGATCTTCAGGTCGTTCACCTTTTGTATAAACCGGTCTGCGTACTCCGGCCCCGTCAGTTCCTCCTGAAACGTGTGCAGCCCAAAACCATTGTGAATACACTGATTCAGAATGCCTCCCAGCTCTTTGTCCCGCTCCAGTATCAGAATGCTCTCTATTCCGCTTTCTCTGGCAGAAACGGCTGCCGCAAGCCCTGCCGGACCGCCGCCGATGATCACGATATCATAGCTTTGAGACGAACCTCGCAGATCATTTCCTTTTTCTCTCATACCGAACTCTTCCTCCGCCGCTCTTTCTCTCACAGCGCATCCTTGTTGACGCCTGTCAGGATGCGCGACCCGCCGCCGGACTTAGTGACGTCATAAAGGTCCATGCCGCATTCCCTCGCAATGATATCCATCACCGCCGGGGAGCAGAAACCGGACTGGCAGCGTCCCATGCCCGCTCTCGTCCTGCGCTTTACGCCATCTAATGATCTTGCGCCGAGAGGACGCCTGATGGCGTCTACGATCTCCCCTTCCGTAACCATTTCACAGCGGCACACGATATTTCCGTATGCGGGATTTTCCATGATCAGGGCATTGCGCTCGTCCATACTGAGCCTGGACGGATCGGTGATCCCCTGTCTTGTGGCAATAAAGTCCTTTTTCTTCTTCAGTCCCATCTTCTCACACAGTATCTGCGCGATCATTTCGCCGATGGCCGGGCTGCTTGCAATACCGGGAGACTCAATGCCCGCGCAGTCTATGAAGCCCGGAGCATCCGGGACCTCCCCGATCATGAAATCCCCGCCGTCCTCGTGGGCGCGGAGACCCGCAAAGGAAGTGATGACCTGCTTCATCGGGATATTCTTAACGCTCATCTGCGCTTTCGCGGTAAGCTCCGCAAGTCCCTCCGCCGTCGTATTGACCGCCTCTTTGTCCTCCACGTCAACAGCGGTGGGACCGACCAGAAGATTCCCGTGGATCGTCGGTGTGACAAGAACGCCCTTGCCCCTCTTACCGGGCAGCGCAAAAATCGTTCTTCCCACATGGCCGCCCGCCTCCTTGTCTAACAGACAATAATCGCCACGCCTTGCCGTAATGTGTATCCTGTCATCGCTCACCATATTATGAAGTGCGTCTGCATAAACTCCCGCCGCGTTGACCACAAAGCGCGCCCGGAACGTTCCGTTGTTTGTGTGGAGCGCATACCCCTCCTCAAGCTTCGTGATCTTATCAACCTGTGTGTTAAACTGAAACGCCACACCGTTGGCGCAGGCGTTCTCCGCCATTGCTATATTGAGTCCGAACGGGCATACGATACCGGCAGTCGGCGCATAAAGCGCCGCGCACACATTGTCCGCCACGTTCGGTTCCATAGCCAGCACTTCTTCTCCCGTCAGAATGCGCATATCTTTTACGCCATTTTCCACGCCTCTGTCATAGAGCGCCTGCAGTTCGGGCATCTCCTCCTCATTCAGACACAGCACCAGCGACCCTCTGCGTTCAAACGGAAAATCCAGTTCACGCGCAAGATCGCCCATCAGTTCATTGCCCCGCACATTTAACCTGGCCTTGAGAGAACCCGGAACCGCGTCATACCCCGCGTGCACGATCGCGCTGTTTGCCTTGGACGAGCCGCAGCAGACGTCTTCTTCTTTTTCCAGCACGCATATATCCGCCTCATAGCGGGACAGTTCGCGGGCTGCCGCCGTCCCGGATACTCCCGCGCCTATTATGATGATGTCATACATGACAGCTTATACTCCTTCCTGCCGGTTGGTTCTTTTCCTCATATCCTTTGCCCTATACCTGTCAGTCTTCCTTCGCCCATCCGTACGCATACTTCACAGCTTTATTCCATCCCCTGATCCTGTTCGCCCGGTCAGCCGGATCAATGGAGGGTTCAAAGATACGGTCACTGGCCCAGTTCCTGATCACATCTGCTTTGTCCGGCCAGTATCCTACCGCCAGACCTGCCAGATAAGCGGCGCCCATCGCCGTTGTCTCCACACACTGCGGGCGGATCACAGGAACATTGACAATATCTGCCTGCGTCTGCATCAGGAAATCGTTGGCGCTGGCGCCTCCGTCCACCTTGAGAGACGATATCTGCATGTGGGAATCCGCCTCCATAGCAGCCAGTACATCGTTTACCTGATATGCTATGGATTCCAGCGTCGCCCGGATGATATGATATTTATTTACGCCTCTCGTTATCCCCACGATCGTTCCCCGTGCGTACTGATCCCAGTGCGGCGCGCCCAGACCGGTAAACGCCGGCACTACATAGCATCCGCCGGCATCCGGGACCTTATTCGCCATATATTCCGAATCCGCCGCAGAATCGATCAGCCGCATCTCATCGCGCAGCCACTGCACCGCCGCACCCGCCACAAAGATCGATCCCTCCAGCGCATAATTCACCCGTCCGTCCAGTCCCCAGGCAATCGTCGTCACCAGACCGTTATCCGAGAATACCGGTTTGTCGCCCGTGTTCATTAGAAGAAAACAGCCGGTCCCGTAGGTATTCTTGGCTTCTCCTGCCGTAAAACAGGTCTGTCCGAACAGCGCCGCCTGCTGGTCCCCGGCCGCGCCCGCTATCGGGATCGCGCCTCCCAAAAAGGAAGGGTCTGCCTCACCGTAGATACAGCTCGACTCTCTGACCTGCGGGAGCATACATTTCGGGATACCGAGTTCCGCGAGGATCTCATCGTCCCACTCCAGCGTATTGATATTAAAAAGCATCGTCCTTGATGCATTAGAGTAATCCGTCACATGGACCGCGCCCTTAGTCAGCTTCCAGATCAGCCATGTCTCCACCGTACCGAAGAGCAGATCGCCGTTCTCCGCTCTCTGTCTTGCACCCGGAACATGATCGAGTATCCACTTGATTTTCGTTGCCGAAAAATAGGCATCGATCACAAGACCTGTTTTCTTCTTAAACTTCTCCGTAAGTCCCTTCGCCTTGAGCGCATCGCAGTCCTCCGCGGTTCTCCTGCACTGCCATACAATTGCGTGATAAACCGGCTCTCCCGTATGTTTATCCCATACGATCGCCGTCTCACGCTGATTGGTGATACCGATAGCAGCGATCTCATTTGCGGAAGCCCCGATCATATTCATAGCCTCCACCGCCACGCCCAGCTGGCTCGCCCAGATCTCATCCGCATCATGCTCCACCCAGCCCGGTTTAGGGAAATACTGGGTAAACTCCCTCTGCGCCACACTGCACATCCGTCCCCGCTCATCAAAGAGGATACACCGGTTGCTGGTCGTCCCCGCATCCAGCGCCATAATATACTTCGCCATAAGATAACCCCCATTCACTGTTATGCTTTCTGACTATACTTCCTGACTATGCTTCTAACCATATTTTATCAGTTCCGTGACAAGTCCTCAACCGTTGTCCGTATCTTTCGTCCACTTGTCATAAGGGCATGCGTTCTTTTTCATAGCCGCCCGCAGCTCCACATAGCATCCGCATGCCCTGCACATGCCGTCCGCCAGAAGATCACAGCCCTTACATACAACCAGCCGCTTATCATAAAGCGGCTGGTAAACTTTCAATTCTTCATCCAGACTGGCAATGTAGGCATGAAGATTCTCAAAATACTCTTTTTCATCCATATCTGCCGTCAGGCATCTTCTGCATACGCGCCTTGTCTGTCTGTCCTGTTCCATACAGTACCCCTCTAGCGGATATCCAGGCTGATCACACTGCACGCCGGTGCGGTAAACCGAATAACGCCCTCCGCGATCTCACAACCGGACAGTTCCGTTTCCTTTACCTGTTCCGGGTCATCAAAGGTATTGTGTGCCTGCGCCTTTCCCGTAAGAACGGACGCTTTTACCGAAGACGGCTTCATCTGCGCAAAGGCGATCTCCACCGGAGCGTCCTCGGACAAGGACAGGTTGTTCACAGTCACATGGACGGTTCCGTCCTCACCCACGGATACAGACTCGCTAAGGAACGGTACGCGGTCTTTCCCATCCGCGCCGATCATCTTATTCCCCTCGATATAGCTGTGCAGAAGCTCCGCATCCTGATGCTTCTTATACATATGAAATACATGGTACGTGGGCGTCAGGATCATCTTCGGCCCTTCCGTCAGGATCACGGACTGCAGCACGTTCACAAGCTGCGCGATACACGCCATCTTTACACGGTCGCAGTGCTTGTTGAAGATATTCAACGTTGCGCCCGCCACCAGCGCGTCACGCATCGTATTCTGCTGATAGAGGAAGCCCGGATTCGTGCCCGGCTCCACGTCGAACCAGCAGCCCCACTCATCCACGTACAGACCGATCTTCTTCTCCGGATCATACTGATCCATGATCGCGCCGTGACGGGTGATCAGCTCGTCCATATAAACCGCTTTCGCCAACGTTCTATACCACTCCGCCTCGTCAAACTGCGTTGCGCTTCCCTTATGGTCCCAGTTGTTGGGCACTACATAATAATGCAGGGACATCGCGTCCATATATCCGTGCGCCTGCTCCGGATGCGGCGCAGCAAAACAGGTCTTTAACACCCCTTCCGTCCAGAAATAGTCCGCTGCATTGGGACCGCAGCACACCTTGCGGACCGGCGCGGCGTTGTTGTACTGTCTGATATAAGTCTGGTATCTGCGGTACAGATTGCCGTAGTATTCCGGCGTCATATTGCCGCCGCATCCCCAATTCTCGTTGCCGACACCGAAATAATCGATCTTCCACGGTTTCTCATGTCCGTTGGCCTTACGCAGATCCGCCATAGGGGATACGCCGTCAAACGTGCAGTATTCCACCCACTCACTCATCTCCTGCACGGTGCCGCTTCCCACGTTACCGTTTACATAGGTCTTACAGCCAAGCTGTCTGCACAGTTCAAAATACTCATGGGTGCCGAAGCTGTTGTCCTCGACTACGCCGCCCCAGTGGGTATTGATCATCTTCTTACGCTTGTCTTTGGGTCCGATGCCGTCCTTCCAGTGGTATTCATCCGCAAAGCAGCCGCCCGGCCAGCGCAGCACCGGGATCTGCATCTCCTTAAGCGCCTCCACCACGTCCGTGCGCATACCGTTTACATTGGGAATATCGGAGTTCTCCCCGACATATAATCCCTCATAGATGCATCTCCCCAGATGCTCCGAAAAATGCCCGTAGATCTCGGCGTTGATGTGACCCTTTTTCTCTTTCTCATTGATGTGTAATACCGCCATACTTTCCTCCGTCTTGAATCAACATATTTATATTTACATATCAATCTATAGTTTATAGCAAATCAAAGATATCCGCAACCTTTTCCGCAATATATGTCGCGCCCGCCGCCTCCAGCTCCTGCCTGTCGCCATAGCCGTAGAGAACGCCGATAGAGTCCATACCGAACGCCTTTGCGCCCAGGATATCATACTCCCGGTCTCCTACCATCACCGCCGTTGACACATCTGTGATACCGCAGGATGTAAGCGCGTATTCTATAACTTCCGTCTTCTTCGTCCTGGTATCGTCCATCGCAGCACCCGCAACAAAATCGAAGTACTGTGCGATGCCGAAATGCTTTAGTATCCTGTCAGCAAACTCTTCCGGCTTGGACGTTGCGAGCACAACCTGCCGTCCGGAATCCTTGATCTGTTTAAGCAGCCTGTCCATGCCGTCATACAGTATATTTTCAAAAATCCCTTTGTCCCGGTAATATTCCCTGTACCAGACCACTCCCTGTTCCTGTCCGGCCTCGTCAAATCCGTAATACTTATGATACGATTCCTTGAGCGGCGGACCGATAAAAGGATACAGGCTTGTCCGGTCCTCCACCTCTATCCCGAATTTATGAAGCGCATACATGATCGAATTGGTAATGCCGATCCCCGGATCCGTCACCGTTCCGTCCAGATCAAACAATACTGTTTTATATGTCATTCTAAGCCGCCTTTCCTCTTGATATGATTGCCGATGATCTCCGAGATCTCATTGATGGCGATAAACGCGCCGGTATCCGCCTCCTTGATGAGCTTCTTCAGCTCATATACCTCCAGACGGTTCAACACACAGTACAGGACATCCTTTTTACCGCTGATAAGCCCCTCGCCTTCCATGATCGTCACGGTACGTCCCATCTTCTTATAGATCATATCCGCGATCTTTGGCCCGTCATTGGTGATGATCGTCGCCGCCTTCGCCTGATTCATGCCGTTATCTATGAAATCAAGCACCTTCGAGGTAATATAATAGGTGAGCAGGCTGTACATCGCCGGGTCGAATCCGAACTGCGTACCGGCAACGGTATAGATCACAATATTCATGAAAAGCACCGTTCTTCCCACCGGGAAATCGGTCTTTCTGTTGATCAGGATCGCCACGGTCTCCGTGCCGTCCAGACACCCTCCGAACGATATCACCATCCCAACGCCTATTCCGAGAAAGATACCGCCGAAGCAGACTGCCAGAAGCGGTTCCCTCGTCATGTTCTTAAGCGGCGCAAACACTTCCAGAAAGGCCGAAAAGACGATCATGGCATAACCGGCTTTGATAAAGAAATCTTTTCCCAGGACCCTATATCCGACTATCAGAAACGGAATATTGATACCAAGCGTCAGAAGACCCAGCCGGACATGCGTAATATGATTGATGATCATACTGACACCGACTACGCCGCCGTCCAGAATATCACAGGGCACCAGAAATTCCTCGATGGCAAAAGCCGCGATCGCAGCGCCCAGCGCCAGCATCAGATATTCCCATACCGTTTTGCATACCGCCGCGAACCGGCTCCGGTTATTTGATTGCATATTTTCCCGGTCTGACGCCATGATCATACCTCGCTTTCACAGTGCAATAGACATTATTTTCCTCAACCGCACTGCCCTTGGTCTGTCTCCTTGAGTATAGCAAAAACGCCTCCGGCTTTCAACCGCATAACGCTTTCTGCGGGATCCCATTTTTCGACCGCTTTCCATAAAAAAAGTCCCTTTTCGGAAAAGTGTCCCTACTGGCTACAATTCTGAAAAGAGACTTGCGTTGCTATTTAGTTGTGATTATAAATACTGTTAGTTCGATAAACGGGAATTCAAATGGATCTTTTCAGCTTCAGCCGAAAATTTGGTTTTGTAACATATTCCAAGTAAGTCGGTCTGCCTGCATATTCCAGATATGCTTTGAATCTTTCAACGATAGCAGGAGTTGTGATTAACTCTTGAGCCTTGTCTATCGAAAAGAAAGCCGACTCAGAGTTTTCATTTGAAGGACGCGGTATGCCATCTTTCGCCCTGCAAATAAAATCGAGCATAATCTTGGTGGGCACTTCTTTGACCCCGTTATACCCGGGATATTTACAAGTGTTTGATGATATGCAAAACACTTCTCCAACCTCAATATCAATGCCTGTCTCTTCCATAACTTCTCTTTTAACAGCGTCGATCACGTTTTCCCCGACTTCGACCTGCCCTCCCGGAAATTCCCACCCTCCGCGATGTGTTTTTACCAACAGAATATCATCATGATCATTAATCACGATACCCGCTGCCGCAATGATATGAGTTGGCATGACCCATTCTGTGTTGCTCATCATGACCTCCAGTAAATCAATACCGATTTGTTTCACTAACATAATACCATATTCTCTGATGCCAGTACCGTAAACCATTTCAGGAGAATCGCAACGCGATTCTCTTAGCGCAGAGTGCTGACTCTGCGCTTATAATACCACAATTATGCTCATTTACATATCACATTTCCATTAAATTTGTTCCACTATCCCAAATATCTTGACAATTCGCTGCTTTATGCTAATATATAATTAACATCTCCCTCAGGCCTCTGCGGAAACGCATGCACACTTGAGGGCGTTTTGTTTATTAAAAGGGATTTTTTGTTGCGCAATAATTATTACCGCATCAGCGGATATTCCCTGACGCTGCGCAAAAATGACGTTTTCTCCCAATCTGCCACATTCCAGAACATCATAGATATCTACCATTTCGACCATGAACTCAGACACATCCTTCTTCAGTACCTTGAAGTGATCGAAGTGCAGATGAAATCCATATATGCTTACGAATTCACAAAAGTCCACGGTCCCACCGGATACCTCGATGAAACATTTTTTACCAACAAAACAAAATATCAGGAGATCATCAGCAAGGCAAATCAGCAGAAAACCCAGCGGCTTCCTCACGAAGCCTACTTGAAGCACTTTGTAAACGACCTGCAACAGAACATTCCTTTATGGGCATATGTCGATCTGCTGACCATATCCGATATCTCCTTTTTGTATTCCATTTCTGAGCAGCCCATAAAAGACTCCGTTGCCCACTCCTTTGGCCTGACCATGAATAAAGGAGCTGCCATCCTCGGAAGCTATATGCACAGCATGACGATCATCCGTAATCTGTGCGCACACGGAAGCAGGATTTATAACCGGCTCTTCGAGCAGAAACCTTCCCTTAATAAAAAAGAAAAAGCGCTGCTCAGAAAAAACAGTAACAACGAAATTGACAACGCCCATTTCTATGGCTTTCTGCTTGTTATGAAGCGGATCCTGCCAGCAGATAAATTCAATGAGATGAAAGGCTCCATCGTTTCACTGACTAGGAAATATCCATTTGTACGAATGGATTACTATGGTTTCCGCAACGACTGGCAGCAAAAACTGTAATCTTATTTCTTTATCTGCATATACTATTTAGGACTTCTCCCACAAGCCGGCTCCCGGCGCAATACTGTGGGCGATCTGGGGGCTGTTGCAAAATAGATGAATCATCTATGGAGCAGCAGCCCTTTATACTGTGCTTCTAGTTTCCATTTAGTTATAGATATGGTAGATTGGTTGGACAAATTCTGGTTTGTTTCAGAAAGCCGCCGCTTATAGCTTTGTCTTTCCTTTTCTGTATCTGCCAAAAAATATTCCGTCATCCACATATTTTGAAGCTTCGGATACCCACATTGGAAACTGCCCGGTTGCGACTGCCGTTTGTCCGTTTAGCATTCCGGTATGAAACGATATATGCCGGAATTGTCTTAATACAAGTTCCATTCTTGTATAACGGCATTGCTCCGGCTTGTCATAGAGCATATTGTCTGTAAGAGAGTCAAGATATTCTATGGTTTTCTTTTCAACTCTGTCCAGGTATTCCAATAATTGTTCATCTGACAAGACAACAGAGCAAGGCTTATCCGGATCGTCCATGCCGTCCTCATGAAATTCGGGTTCCTCATATACAAAGGGATTGATAAACCATTTGTCCGCCGAATGAAGGGCATGATAGACCCATCTCCAGCAAGGCGCCCCACAGCACAACGCATTTCTGTCATAAGTCTGTATCGAAGTTCTGATATTAAGAAAATTGGGTTTGACCATATCCTTTATGATCATACATAATTCATTCATGGGAAACTCCTTTCCGGTGCGTTCTTCTATCTCGATATATACCGCTGTTATCGTAATTCTGCGATTATCATACAAGCAATTCCAGCAGGTCTGGAATATCGTTCTTCAGTGTTTCATACACGATATTCAAATCAACATTACCGTAATCATGCACGATTCGATTTCTTAATCCATATAATGCATTCCAGGGGATGTTTCCCCTTGTACGCTTAAATTCATCTGTAAGCTTCCTTGCGTTTTCGGAAATCTGAATCATACGGAAAAGCATGGAATCCAATAGTATTTCATTGGCGTTAAGCTCCTCTATGTCCACGTTTTTCATATGTTTTGAGATAAATTCCAAATCATGTTTTATTTTCTGCATATAATAATTATCATTCTTCACATTATCCATATATCTTAATGCCCTCTTTCAGTATCTCCTGGGTCAGTTCCAGATTATCCTTCAATTGATTTATATCCAAAACATCTACTTTCTTATGAAGAACATTCCTTATCTCTTCAACCAGACCATAAAATTTTAAGCCTTTTATATTGGCCGAAATAAGAAGATCCACATCGCTGGTCGGAAGCGCCCTGTGCTTGGCATAGGAACCAAAGAGATAGCAAAAATCAATCTCATATTTTTCAAACACTCGCGCGCATTTACGTTTTATATCTTCTACATCCAAAACGCCGTGATTTTCATCGACAGGATTAATTTTTTTCAATTTTTCTACAATATAATTGTATTTTAATGTGCCTGATTTATTAGCATCATTTTCGTATGTCTTATAAGATCGGAGAGAAATTCCCACCAATTCTGAAACCTGCTTTTGTGTCATTTTCTTTTCTATTCGCAGTTCTTTCAAATCTTCCATCTCTGCACCTCCGGATTCATTTTAGTGCAAAATTTGCACTTTGTCAACTTTGTGGTGCAAAATTTGCACTAATACTAAATTAAAATTATTAACTTTATTATTTCGGAAAGATAGAAAGATATGCGGCAGCGGCAAATTTCACACGCAGAAAATGATTGGCTGCCGCTGCCCATTATCTGCTTTAACGCCTGATAACGATAAGAAACTAATCGACAATCTCTACCCCTGTCAGCCTGCCGTCATCGTCATAAACTGTCTTTACGTCGAAATCTCCCGGTTGTGCAGAGGAGAAAGTAAAAGCGCTGCCGTCTGGAGTCAGGTCGGCGAACCTGCCAACAAGTTGCCCATTGTAATACACATTCCCGCGCCCGCTGGCGCCATCAGCTTCCACATAGGTGATACCAAAGTCCTTATACCTGGAAAATTGTTCCTCAAAGGTTATGCCGTCTGCATTATCATTACCGATGGCTTCAGCGGTTGCATTGATCTGACTGCCCTGAAACAGAAAACCAAAATCATCACGCTCTCCGGTTTCCCATGACACAATCTCCAGCAGAGGTCCGAACGGGTCATAGCTGCCGTCACCATTGTAAATCCGATTACGGACTGTATGGATATATTCTGTCCCCTCGTCATTCCGATAAACATACCGGGTTGCCAATGCGCCTTCTTCCAGCTCTACAAAGTCCGCAAACCAGCGAACCGGTTTGTTCTGATACAGCATCTTGCCAGAAATGTCAAAGGAGATTCCGAATTTTCCGTATTCAGCAAGCAGTTCATCGCGTGTTGGTTCATAGAGTGTTGGTTCATAGAAATCCGTTGATGATATTGTGCGGTCCGTCACAGCAGTCTGCTCCAGGGAGCCTTCCTGCACGATTACATCGTCTGCCCAAGTAGAATATTCGACCAGCCCGACGATTTCCCAGTCGGCATTCCGTTTTACTTCAATCCCAACTGTTCCCTGGCTAAAGTTGACATGTGTGTAAACGCCAGGAGCCGTTTCATCGTGGAAAAAGCTTATAAGTTGACCATTATACGACAGAACCCCCTGTTGTGCATCATAACTGAGGCCGTACTGTTCATAATTCGGGAACCACTTGGAATTTGCGATGAGTTTTGCATTTTTCGCATCCATGTCCAAGGTTCCTTGAAATGTGTCAGCGTTGTTCTGGGCAGGAACACGGTTCCCGCCTGCTCCCTGTGCCGCAGCCTGCCCGGAGGTGGCAAACGCTGTAGTGACGCCCGCAACCAAAGCCACAGCCGCAATAACGGCAGCCAATGAAGTCTTTTTTATTTTCATAATTGCAATGATCCTCTTTTCGATAGCGTTTTTGCTGAAATGATTGTAAAGAGGGTTCAGCCTGCTTCGTGTTTCCTCCATGCGGATAAGAGTCATGGCGTACGCCGCTTTGGTACACTCTCCAAACCGGCGGACTACCGCTTCGTCACAGGACAGCTCAATATCTCGATTGGCAAGAACATACATGATCCACACTGCCGGATTGAACCAGTGGATGCAGAGAATAACAACTAATACCGCCTTTGACACGGCATCGAAGCGACGAATATGCACATATTCATGGGTCAGCACATATTTTAACGTATCCAAATCGTCCCAGTCTGTAGTTTTCGGCATCAGGATGACCGGGCGGAATACGCCATAGGTCAGGGGCGTCCGGATCCTGTCGGACTGGCGGATCTCAATGGTACGATATATACGATGTTCCTTAAGCCAGACCTTCACATACCCGTTGTCAACAGGCCAGGACGTCTTAAACTCCCGGCGGCATTTTAGATAGGCTGCGACAAAGAATCCCGCGCATACCAACGCGCCGACCGCCCAGACGATACCCCATGAATCAACAAGGACAGCCGCTGTCGTATCAGCAGTGGCAGTTCCAGGCACAGGCGCTACATTATATATAGGGGTCATCGGCGTAAATGGAGTAGCAGAGTTGCTTTTCTTTACCGCCTCTGTCATAGCCGTCAGCCGCCCCAACAGTGAATAGATGCTAAAAGCGGATCGGAAAGAACAGGGTATCAGCAGCCGCGCCGCCACAACACCCCACAGCGCCAAAAAGGTTTTTTTCGGGAGCTTATTGATAAACATAGCGCGGATGACAATGATGACCAATATCATTACAGCCCCGGCAAGACTCATTTGCATCAGGTTCATTTGTCCACCTCGTCCAAATCTCCAACGATCTGTTTCAGCGCCGCAATCTGTTCAGCCGACAGTTTCTTTCTGCCAAGCAGGGCAGAAAAGAGTTTGTCAACAGAGCCATCATAGAGCTTCCCGATCAGTTCATCTGTCTCTGCCTCCTGTGCCGCTTCTTTCGGGATAAGCGCATGACACATAAAGTTTGGCTCCATGCGCCGGATCGCCCCTTTTGCAATACATTTCTTGATAACTGTGTAGGTAGTATTCATGTTCCAGCCGATCTCTGCTTTGAGAATATCGGAAATCTGTTTTGCAGCCATATCACCCTTATTCCATAAAACGCTCATGACCTTCAGTTCCGAATCAAAGAGTTTAATTGCCATACGATCAAATCCTTTCTTTCACACTATCGTAATAGTTTGTATACTATATACTATCACAGTAGTGTGGGAATGTCAACACTACTCGAATAGTTTGTCCAAACAGGAATTTTGATGATTATTGTTTTATGTTTTTGATATTTTAGTTTCCTTGCAAGTGCGATCACGCTTTTTTCTGTGCTGCTTTTGAAATCCGGATCATGTAATTCTTCCTGTTCTCTCGTTACATTCAGGTTTAGTCTGTTAAGGACAGAGAAAATAAAAGCCCTGAAAAAGCCGATAAACAGGGCATTTTCAGGGAAAGGAGTAAATCTCTATGTCAATCAAAATCACGGCGCTTTATGATAGGCTCTCACGGGACGATGAACAGACGGACACCTACAGACCACAAACACATCGGATGCACCTCTTGACTTGCTCACATAATGTTTTAGATAAAGAGACAAATTCTGCTAAGACGAAGAATCATGGAGTGATAAAAAGAAAATAGCTTCCGCTGCATGAGCGTCGGAACCTATTGTGGCATATTTTCCGCCGCTGGATTTGTATATTCTCAGTAATTCTCTTCCAGGCATAGTCTGCTCATGCCCTTTTCTCAGGGAAGACGTATTGATCTCTATAACCATATCCTTTTCTAAAAGATTACAGAATTATTGCTCCCTTACCTTTTGACAGGGGAACATATCTCCTATCCAGTGAACGCTTCCAATCACAAAATCATACGGATATTCCGCCAGCTCTTTCAAACATTTTTCATATAAATGAGGTTCCCCAAATTCAATCCCTGCCAGGACCTCTACAGCCGGGTGGGTACTTTGTACCTCATTAAACCGGTCCCAGAATCTGTCAGCGGAATAATAATTATATCCGTAATCATTTATGTTCAGGTCTACATGCTCCGTAAAACAAATAGTCGTCATGCCTTTCTTTTTTGCTTCTAAAATATAATCCTCCATTTTCGCTTCCGAATCACAGGAGAATTCTGTATGTATATGCATATCCCTCACAGTTACTTACCTCTAAAAAATACGATCCCGGATATCCCGGCAGCCATTTTCTACGCCGGATTCTTGCCTTGCGATGTCATTCAATTCTTTTCACATATATTCTTGAAGATTCTCCGTTCATATCCTTCATTTGTGTACTATACTCACAGCCATATTTCTCATATAATCCAATGTGATTCGTCGATATATACACTTTTGCAATATGCTCTTGTTTTGCAAGCCGTTCGACCTCCTCAAATAGCAATCCCACATAGCGATTCCCACGATGTTTGGGAAATGTATAGACAAATCCCATCCAGGGTGTAAGTTCTGTTGGCTGAATATCGTCTTTTTGCGCATAAGTACAAAAAGAAATCAATTCTTCACCATCTGTCAGCAGCAACACTCTGGATCCTTCTCCGACAACATCAAAAAAAGTTCCTTTGCTGAGCAATTCATGCAGAAAAGCTCCCGCATCCCAGTCACTTTTCGCTATTTCCTTAAGCCAGTGATCTTGTCTGTTGCTTTCAAAAAAATTGATAACATTCATATAAAGCGTCTCCATTCTAACATGGTGTTTGGGTAACGATCCGAAAGTTAAACGATAAATTCTGCAATACTTGCGGTTCGGTCAAGCCACTTCGCAACACCATCCTCATCGTTTGAGGGAATAATGGCGGTTGCTATTCTTTTCAAATCCTCATGGGCATTTTGAACGGCATAACTCTCATCAGCCAGTTCAAACATATCGATATCATTTTCCCCGTCGCCAAACACCACCAGTTTATCGCACTTCAGATATATCTGTAACTGTTTGATTGCCTTGGCCTTTGATGCGTTCTGGGGCATGATCTCGAGCCATTGTTCCTCTGTATAAAGCTCCGTCTGATATACGCAGTGATAAGAGTCTTTGTATTTCCTGTACAGCGGTTCAAGCTTTTGCGGTTCATCGATACATGTGAGATAGAAAATCTTTCCCGCTTTCAGATCCTTTATTGTTTTTACAGCATTGGTACGGGGATCACCCTTTCTGCTCTCAAGGAATCGATTCATTCCGTCCGTGCAGCATTCGGGAACAAAAGAGAATTTTTCCGCTCCTTCTATGTATGCATACACAATAGGATAGATTTGATGGGCAAACAGATCGTCCAACACGAAATAGATCCGCTCATCAAAATAGTTTTCAAGCAAAATATCTTCTGTGAGATTATCTATGACAAAAGCGCCATTATATACGATCAGAGGAATTCTGGCATTTATCCCGCATGTTACCTTTTTCGCTGTGATCAATGAGCGGGCTGTCGCATAGGAAAAAAGCATTCCCTGTTCTGTCAATCGATTGATTACCCTGTTTGTGTATTCTGATGTTCTTTCGTTGCTCCTTAACAGCGTTCCGTCTAAATCCGAAACATAGAGTGTGCGCATTTTTTTGCTCTCCCAAATCCCGATTGGTTTAAATGAAATATGAAATCCGTTATCAGCTGGGTATACTTTTCCGGCTGTTCAAACCATGTAAGATGAGCGCAGCCTTTCAACATCTCGAACTTGCCATTCGGAGAATACTCTCTGAAATACGCCTGCTCATACTTGCCGCAGGTCATATCATATTCACCAACCATGAGCATCTGCGGTTGGATTATTTGCTCAATGAAAGGCAGATAGTTTTCGTAAAAATCATTTTCATCACGGAGTTTTTGCGTGAAAGGAATGAACTTTCCCCAGCAATCCTCAGTCACATCAGGTTCGGGGATATGCTCGTTAATATACTTTTGATAATCACTTGGTTTTATTACATGGCAATATTCCTTCACACCGTCATTCATATCAATACGCAATGCCTTTTCAAAAGCGTCTTTGGGAGAAACATTATTTTGAAGGATCTCTTTGCAGAGAGTTGTCTGCTCAGTCATGCCATTTTTCTCAAAATAAGGAATAGTTGCCTCAGCAATTGCTTTGGAAGTATGGAGCGCGCTCCACATCGGACAGTCATATATGACAGCATCAATGCTGTTGGGATAAGTGTGTGCATAGACAAGAGCAAGCATACCGCCAAAGGAATGCCCGAGCGGTATCCAGTTCCCAATTCCAAGCGCAATTCTCATTTGTTCAACGAGCTTTACATGATACATCACACCTGCCCGCTGTTCCTCAGGGATAGCATCTGAGCGAAACACACCATGTAATAGATTCGTTTTCCGTCAACAAGAACAAATGACATTCTTATATTTCTCCTCAAAAAGCGTTGATTTCCCGAGCAGCCGCCCACTCGACATATAATATTGTACCACCCGGATGTGAAGAAATCTACTGTCCGTTAAAACGGTCAAGCAACCCAAAATGGAAACTTTTAACACATACGGAACCTTACGCCATTTTAACAACAAGCGTGATATAGAAGCATTCATCACGAATATCAGCATATACCTCTCCATTCATAAGCCCCATCAGCCTTTTGCATACGAAATGCAGTCATCATATTTCTGAATCGCGAACTCCGTTCCCGACATGGCAAGCCGGGGAGCATAAAATCTCCCATCAATCATTCGTCCTCGCTCTCCGGTTCGTTCACATCGATTTCCAAGAGATCTTCCATCCTGCAGCCGAGGGTTTGGGCAAGAACGAATAATGTCGCGCCGGAGGCTTTGTTTATATTCTTTGTGCGCTGCTCATAATGTTGAATGGATCTCAAACTGATTCCCGTCTTTTCAGACAGCTCCTTTTGGGTGTAATTGCGGGCAATTCGTTGAACTTTAAGTCTACTGTCACCTTGGGTGCGCAAAATCATTCGGTTCAGCGCGTCAGCGCATCTTTCTTCGGACGCTTCATGCAGCGTAGGATATAGGCGTTCCAAGTCTTCTGCAGATATGCTCTGAAAGATGTCCCTAAACGGAATGCCGGTGTACCATTGATAGTAAGCAATGATCCAGCCACACCAATAGGCGGACGAATACTCATAGTCATCTTGTGGGTCTGGTAAATCTCTTTCTATTCCCGAATTTCGGAATATCTCCATTACCAACTCGGTTCCGGTCATGCCCGAAATAATTTTCGGAACGCTTCGGCCGAACTGATCGGCAATACCGCTTGAGATAAAAAGATCAAAAAAAACCTGCATCTCAGTCTGGCAGTAGTTGACTGCGTAATCGACCGCCTCGCCAAGATTTTTCATAGCATCAGATAAATATTCCTCACCGTAAGCGCGGATCATCCGGATCAACCTCCCCCTGAATAAGATTTATCATATATATACCTCTGACATCGCTACGCTCTAACTCACGTCTGTAAGCCGCTCTTGCTTCTTCATCCCGTGATTTTCTCTTGGGATAATATTCTTTGTGGTTAACCGGAGCATATGAGATAAACTTAATTTCATCGAATGCCTTTTGGCTCTTGATTACAAACTGTTCTCCGAGATTCCCGAGTCGCATAGCATGAGAGAGCTGTTCCAGCGTAATACCGTTCTCCAAAAAGGAGCGCGCAAACGAGAAATAGGAATCATCTGCTCGATAACCAACAATAGCATCATAAGAAGATATGTCGATGAGATAATGTTCCTTCAACCATTCCTTGCCCCGTTTCACAACCGGTGCCGAAGAGCGCACCTTACGGTTATTCATCAAAAGCGCAAGCCAATGCAGAACAGTGTATTCCGGAAAAGCGAGGTTCAAAATATTCAGATTGTCAGTTTCAATCTCATACTGATTTGTATAGCCATCGACGCCTTCATTACACCCCCATTCACGGGCTAATTCCAAATGCTCAGTGCAATAAAACCCTCTGCCGTAATCGTTATATACCTTGCCTTTGTCAATTTGCGGTTTCTGAACAACTTCAAGAGAGCCATGATATAATATCAGTCTGCTCATATTTATCCTCCTGCATCAATCATATAACTACAATATACCACCAAGGGGGTATATTTTTATTATGCCCCTGTGGTGGTAGTTTGTCAATGCATACAGGAAAAATAATATGCAATACCGCCAGTCACGGCTATGATGTTGTTCATCGCAGCCGCTGCAAACATGGAGCATAAAATGACAAACAGCAGCAGAATGATGTTCATGGTCTTTTTGCGTTTCAGGTCTTTTTTCAATATCCTCCAGAACATAGTGTATACCTCTTTTTCCTTCGTTTTATTTTCTCCATGTTCTGAATCATAGCATAAAAATTCTTAACAAGTCTTTAATTTTGTTCCTTTTCTGAATTGTGGCATTATGTCAGTGAAACAAATAAGAATTTTTTAGCGATGTAAAGTCATGTTGCGGAAATGTAAAGTTGGTGTGATAGCATTAAACGGAGCTTTCGGCTACAATGAAATCACCAAAGCATAGGAGGTTTCGTTATGAAGTTACCGGATAAGATTATTCAACTCAGAAAATCAAATGGCTGGTCGCAAGAGGACTTAGCCGAAAAGCTAAATGTATCCAGACAAGCGATTTCTCGTTGGGAAGGTGCAACAGCACAGCCGGATGCTGCCAATATTTTACAGCTTAGCAAGTTGTTTAGAGTTACTGCTGATTATCTTTTGAACGATGAGTATGAAAGCGACAATGACTTACCAAAGGTTAAGGAAGTAAAAAGCGATGGGGTTCATCAAATTATGATTTTCATGATCACGCTCGAAGTTATGATATTGATTATTCAGTTCATAGCAACTATCATTTTACAAAATATATTCTTTGGTGTGCTTAGCTTCATACCGTTTGTTGCAATTATAGGCGGATTCGAATATTCATATCAGAAGAGAAAAAGTGAAGCGAATGAAAATGCGCAGGCATTTCGTAAAAAATTTTACAAGATTTCAGTCTGGGTAGGAATATACTTTCCTATTAGATTTATATTGAAAACATTGTCAAACTTTTACCCTCGCCCTTATTCCACAATAGCTTTAGAGGGTGTGATACTCGTTATTTATCTAATGACAGCAACACTTATCTGCTTACAGATAGAAAAAAAGAGCAAAAAATTGTAGCCGGTAGGGACACTTTTCCGAAAAGGGACAAATACAATTCCTTTTTTATCGTGCATTACTCCGGAATTATATTGCAGTTTTACCGGCTGAAAATAGTGAAAAAATAGTGAAAATATTGTGGCGGTTTTTAGAGAACTCTGCTATAATATCCACGAAAGCAATGAGCAGTGTGAAGATGACGGATGACAAAATGGCTGCTTGCAGACAATTTTGTCAGACGGCAGATTCATAGGGCGAATGCCCGCGAGCGAAAAAACCGCAGGTTTTTGAGCGCTGCACTGCGGAGTATCATTGTACAATATTATCGAGATGAATGATGTAAAAATCACACTGATGCGCTGACTGGTCCACGGAATGGAGAATAAGATGATCAAAGCGATTTTGACAAATGAAATACTGAAATATATAACAGAAATTGAAAAAAACAGATATAAGGTTTCCAACGTGAAACTCCCTAAATCTGTTGCAGGCAGGCTGCGTAAAAATTCAAAGAAAAAAAGCTCCTATGCTTCGAATAAAATTGAGGGGAATCCTCTCTCGGAAAAGCAGGTTGATGAAGTAATAGAGATGGACGAAAGAAAACACTTCCTTAAACCGGAACAGGAAGTGCGCAATTATTTTCTTGCACTTCAGTTTTTGGAAGAGACGGCCAAAAAGAAGGAGCGCTTTTCCAAAAAACTGATATTGGATGTTCAGAAATATGTTGAAAAAGGGGCGTCTAAGGAAAAGATCGGACTAAGAGGACCTATGCCACCCGGCGTGTTGTTTGCGGTGTATGATTCGCAGACCGGAAATCCTGATTACATCCCTCCGGAGTTTTGTGATATACCCAAGCTGCTGGATGAATTAGTCGAGTATGTAAATACCACAAATGATCATCCGCTGATTGTTGCTGCGGTTGTGCATTATCAACTGGTGACAATACATCCGTTCGAAGATGGGAATGGCAGAACAGCGCGTCTATTATCAGGATACATTCTGGATATCAACGGATATGGCTTTAATGGTATCGGTTCACTGGAAGAATACTTTGCCTATGACGTTAACGCGTACTATGAATCAATACAGATGGGACTGCCGGCGCTTTATTACTCAGGAAGAAATGATCCGCCGCATCCGGAAATATGGATCGAATATTTCCTGCGTATGGTATTGCTGTATTCCGGCAAAGTCTGTGAACTGTCAGAAGCTTCCGCTGAAGATGAAATAGGAATCGGTTTATCGTATTTAAAAAGCAGGGAAAAAGAACTTCTTCTGTTTCTGATAAAGAAGTATAAGGGTGAATTTACCCCAATCGAAGTCAGCCGTGAAATTGGTGTGACAAATAAAACGGTAATAAACAGATTGTCGGTTCTGGTGAAAAACGGATTTGTAGAACCATTGATTGTGAAGCAGCGAATCAGATCCTATAAACTAAGCGACTTCACAAAAGATAATGAAAAGATGATAAAGAAGTTAATTTGAAAAGCGCTTAAACGATAATTCATTTATATCGTGGATATTCAGGCAGCAAATCAATCAATCTTGCCGTCCGTCCTTCTTTATCCAATAATATTTCAATCTTTTCCACATCTCCGCCTAACTGCATCATAAATTCTCTACAAATACCACAAGGTGGAATTATATTTCCATCTTTATATACTGAAACTACTTTTGCAACCTCACTTTCGCCATATGTAAGCATTGTTGATAAAGCGTTTCTTTCCGCGCACATTCCTATACTGCCGTCTGTATCGATACATATCCCCTTATAAATATTACCTCTTTTCGTGAGTACGGCAGCTGCCACGCTCCCTGCGCACATTTTATCTGAAACGTCATGAGGATTTAAAACGCTCATTGCCTCTTCATATAACCTTTCCCATTCTTTGTTCATTGTTTTGCTCTCCTCAAATAAACCATTGTTTTTTTTGAGTATATCAAAAACGGGGACTTCCGCTTCCCTGAACCATTTCCCACAGCGGCTCCTTCTGCTCCATGCCAAACAGCAGTATCTTCCAGAGCGAATCTACCGCATCAGGTCCATAGACCTGCATGTATGAGATATGCATCTGAATAGCTCCTTGAAACAATAAATCATACTCTTCTCTGGAGATTTTTTCTTCCGCATAGTATCCTTTCAGGAAGCTTTGCGCCAGATCAAATCGATAGTGCATTTCTTCCGTGTCATGATCGAAATCCACAAACTGCATGATAAACGGCCAGCCCAGATCCAAATATCGGCTTCCAATACCCGCATCATCCAAGTCAATGAACATAACCTCGCCATTCTCCCTTAGAATGGTATTATGCGGGCCAATATCTGTATGCACGAAGCACTGATCTAATGTTGCAAAATCAGGAAGCGTATCTAAAATGGCATCAAATTCTTTTACAAAGCTGTGCTTCCTGAACCAGTCATAAAAACGGCTTTTACTCTGCTTAAAAGGAGACTTCACATCGTATCCCTGCAGATTATGCAGCTTTCTTGCCGCCTGACCGATCCTGTACTCATCCTCCGGAGTTTCCTCCAGTTTCCTCCCCTCGATAAATTCCATGAGATAGAACCAATCGTTTTGGCTTCTGACATAGTACGCTCCGGTCTTTGTCGGATACAGCTTGGGCGCCATACCATTTTCATTTCCCAGGAACAGATGCGCCCGGACATTACTCTCTACTGTAGTTTCCGGCACTCCACATGGAATACCCTTCAAAATAAAATTCTGTGAATCCGTCCTGATTTTAAAGATCAGCCTGTCAGATTCTTCCTGAAACTGCTCGCCTATTTGCGGATGATCCAAATTCCAAGAACCAAGAATTGTTTCTATTTGATTGTTGTTCCTTACATCTGCACGCATCTTCGCACATTCAATACAGCACTCACCGCATGATGTTATCGTCGTATAATCTATCATCCTCAATATCCCATAATACAAGCATTCGTAGCGGAATAAACCATTCGTCAGGTGATAAAGAACTATGCCTTCAACCGATATATTCCGCAATCTCTGACGTTTTACCCACCATATGATCTGTGAGAAATTCTACGATCTGCATTTTTATGGATTCTTTTATCGCCGATTTTTCCGATTGAAAGATCCAGCGTAATGCGTTCCGGCTTATTGTAGCAGATGCCATTACCACCTGCAATACAAATATGTTAAATTCATGATCAGCAGAACTATCCCCCTGGCAGTACCCCTTTCTGTCCTCTGTTCTCCCCCCCCACACAGAAAAACGGACCGCATATTCGCAGTCCGTCTTCTGAAACAAGAGAGAAAATTTTTATTCTTTTACGCCGCCGATCGTAAGACCGGTGACGAAATACCGCTGTAAGAAAGGATACAGGCAGATGATCGGCAGCATCGTAACGACCGTAGCCGCCGCACGGATCGTAAGCGGTGTGATCGCCGCAGCCGCAGACCCGCGTTCGCTTGCTGAAGCCGCGCTTCCGCTCTGCTGCATAACCGAAGACAACAGCTTCATCAGCTCATACTGTAAAGTCGTGTATTCAGTCTTCATTCTGTTATACAGCATCGCATCGAACCAGGAGTTCCACTGTCCTACAGCCACAAACAGAACGATCGTTGCATACACCGGTTTGCACAACGGAGAGATGATCTTCACAAAGATCGTCATGTAGCCCGCGCCGTCCAGCTGCGCCGATTCCTCCAGGCTGTCCGGAAGACCCAGCATATAGGTACGCAGCACCAGCATATTCCACGCGCTCACCATACCGGGCACCACATACACCCAGAAGGTGCCTGTCAGATGCAGGTTCCTGTATAACAGGAATACCGGGATCAGACCGCCGTTCACATACATCGTGATGACCCAGAACAGCGACAGCTGCGATTTAAAAAGGAATCTCTTACGGCTGACCACATACGCCAGAAGTGCGTTCACGATCAGCGAGGAAACCGTTCCTATGACCGTTCTCGCCACCGTGATCCTGGCGCCGATGATCAGGTTCTCCATCGCCAGCACCGTCTGGTAGTTCTTGATGGCGAATTTTCTCGGCCACAGGTAGATCCCGCCGCGCACCGCATCGATACCGTCGTTAAAGGATATGGCCACCGTATTTAACACCGGATACAGCGTTATAATAACGAAGGCGATCATAAACAAAGAGTTTAATATTGTAAATATCTTGCTGCCAAGGGAGCTTTTTATTTTTTTCTTCTTCATTCCATCCACCTCCTAGAACAGCCGTTCTTCGCCAGCGCGCTTTGCCAAATAATTACATATCACGATCAGCGCGATGCTTACCGCACTCTTAAAGATACCCGCTGCCGTACCGAGGGAGAAATCGTTCTGGCTGATACCCCAGTTCAGCACGTATATATCAATTGTCTGCGATACGCTCTGAACCAGACCGTTACCAAGCAGATACTGTACTTCAAATCCGGCATTCAGTACATTGCCGATATTCATCAGAAGCAGGATCATGATCGTCGGCTTGATGCCGGGAAGCGTTATATAACGGATCTTCTGTAATCTGCTTGCTCCGTCGATGGACGCCGCCTCATAGAGACTGGGATCGATCGCGGTGATCGCGGCCAGATAGATGATCGCATTCCAGCCCGTCTCTTTCCAGCAGTTGGCAAACGCCACGATCGGCCAGAAATATTTCGTATGGGCAAAAAAGTTGATCGCATCTGTAATAAATCCCGCCCTCATCAGCAGGTCGTTGATGATACCCGTGCTGGACAATGCATCATGCAGGATACCGGTAACGATGATCCACGAAAGGAAATGCGGCATGTAAGAAATCGTCTGTACAAGTTTCTTCGCTATCGTAGAACGTATCTCATTCAATAACACGGCAAATAGAATTGCCATGATAGTAGTCGTAACAAGATTCAATACGCCCATGCAGAAGGTGTTTCTGATCACCCTGATGAATGCGGCGTCCTGGAATAAAAATTTAAATTTATCGAGTCCTACGAATTTGGACCCCAGAATACCCTTGCCCGGCTTATAATTCTGAAATGCCATGATCCAGCCGGTCAGCGGCCAGTAATAAAAGATAAACCCGTATACAGTCACAAAGAAAGCGATGATCAGAAGAGATTTCTGCCTCTTTATTTCTTTCCATGTGACTTTTTTGTCTTTTTTCTGTTTTACGCGAGCCATTGCACCACCCCTATCTTGCAGTGAAAAGGCAGCAACAGTCTTCTGTATGGAATCCTTATTGCTGCCTTTTATGCAGTCCTGTCAGAATACCGGCATTGACGGATCTGATCTACTTAAATGTGTCAAGAATCGCCTGCATCTCGCCGAGGAAATCCTCCGGCTTGCAAGACTCATACTGAGCCATATAGTCTTCCCATGCGGTATTAAAGTCGGCTCCCATAACCACCTTGGGCAGATACTCATGCTTGATCTCGCCCATCTTCGCCCAGGCTACACCGCCGGGAGTATCGGTCGTAAAGTTGTTGGAATAACTGTACATCGGGAACCAGGGACCGTTCGTTTCCACTACGGAACCGATCATATCCACATAGTTACGTGCGCCATATGCATCGAAGCATTTTTTAAGCGGCTCTGCCATACCGTTCTGGAATTCGGACGTCTGCTCCTCAGGCTTATTGGCATTCTTGCCGTCACGGCTCGTACCGCCCCACTGAGGCATATAAGAGTACTGGCACAGGTGAGACGCCTGATAAGAAGTATCGGAGCACTCCATTCTCTGCTCATCCGTTCTGTAATACAGGCCGTCATCGTCTACGTTATAGTCAACGTCTTTAACGCCCCAGAATCTTAAGTCATGAAGCTCCTGATCCATAGCGCAGTCTACGATAAACTTGAACGCCTTGTCGGGATCCTTACAGTCAACGGTGATCGCAACGCCGGACGCCTGGTTTACGGTATCGTCATAAGTATGCCATCTGTTCACCATGCCCTCTTCCGTTGTCAGACCAAGCGGCACATAGTTGCATCCGAGCTTGTCAAGGCCCTGCTGCTTGAACACATCGTTTACCGTGTAAGCGAAATCCCACCACTGGTCGCACATGCCGAGCACACGGCCGGTAGACAGCTTCGCGATATACTCGTCATAGGTTTGCGTAGCAAACTCCGTATCGATCAGGCCCTTGTTGTATGCCGCGTTCAGCTCCTGGAAATACTTTTTGGTATCTTCAGAAGTGTTGTAATCCTCGATGGTCATCGTCTCTTTATTGACGATAACGGAACCGTCGTTCGGATAACCCGCTAAGAACTGGCCCGCATTCTCGATACAGAAATATCTCCAGTCTTCGCAGAGGATCGTGTAAGGGATGTTCGGCGTACCGTCTTCCATCGTCGGGTTGGCAGCCACATAATCCTCCAGCAGCTTGAAATACTCATCCAGGGTATTGATCTCCGGATATCCTGCCCATTCAAGCACTCTTACCTGGATCCAGAACGCCTCATCGTTGTGGGTCGTTGCCGTGCTCTCGCCCATCGTGTTGCCGAAAGGATTGATCCAGTAGATATGACCGTCGGGCTGACGGAACTTCTCCCACTCTTCGGGAGTGAACCATGTCTCCTTGAATTCCGGATACTGGTCGATGTAATCGTCTAACGGAACCAGGGCGCCCGCGTCAACGAGCTGCGCCATATCATCACTGTCGATATAGTCCGGATACTCGCCGCTGGCGATCAGAGTACCTGTCGCTTCCGCTGCAGTCTGGCCTGTAAGCCATGTCTCTTTGATCTTAACGCCCCATCTGTCGGCGATCATCTGCGCGATCTCATTATCGCTGTTGATCTCGGAACCGGGCATGGTAATGAACATGGTAAAATCCGTTACCTCTCCGTTTGATGCTGACGCATCAGCCGAACCGCTCTCTCCTGCATCCGCATCAGCCGAACCGCTGCCCGTAGCAGCAGAACCTGAGGCAGCGCCGTCATCCGCACCGCCGCCGCATCCTGCCAGTGCAGAGACTGTCAGTGCAGACGCGAGCAGAAGTGTTATGAGTTTCTTTTTCATTTTATACCCTCCTTCATATGTAGCAACATCGGTTTATTGCTCTATAAATATTCTATAAAATATTAACCTGTAAACAACCCGACAAAGCATAGCAAAAGTCCCGACAAATTATAGATGATAAACACCTGTGATCTGCCGGGACTTTTCACGTCCTGCACCTGTACTTATTTGATCTGTTTGCGGAATTTGGCGGGCGTACAGCCTTTTAGCGCAATAAATTTATTGATAAAATAATCCAGATCTTTGTACCCTACCTCCTCCGCGATCTCATAGATTTTTTTATCCGAATACATCAGTAGCTCCACCGCCGCCTCGATTCGGATGCGGTTCAGATAATCCTTAAAAGACTCGCCGTACTGCTTCTTAAAGCTCTGTCCAAGATACGCGGCATTCACATAATACTTCCTGCTTAAGTCTTTTAACGTAAGATTCTCTTTATAATTTTCTTTCATATCCTGTTCGATCCGGCTCAACACGCCTTTGCTCTGATTTGCCCGAAGCTGCGCCAGGTAATCACCGTACTCAACCAGGATCTCTGTCAGATTTTCCTCGCCGTCATCTGCATCAATATGACTGAGCGCATTTTCATTGATGACTTGAAAGACCTCGCGCTGATTCACATTATCATCCTGTTCTGTGGCCATATGCAGAAGTTCAAACATCAGATAATTGATGCCCATGCGGATCAGACGCGCGTTCGCCTGTCCCGAGGTCATTTCATTCAGGAGTTTTCTGCTCTCACTCACAATACTCTCCTTATCATTGACCTTCACGGCACGGAGCAGCGCATCGATGATCTGTTTATTGACCGCTTTGTCCTCCGGTTTTCCTTCCTCATCCTCTCCTATGTCAAAATTTCTGATAGAATACGCCAGCAGCGTAGCCTTACAGGAATCCGGAATATCCTCAATATTCTCCACTCTGCTGCCCACGATAACGATAACGGGAAAGTCTACGGCCGCCTTAATACGGTCCCGCAGCTTCTCCAGGCACTCCTGCTCGGACAACTCGTTCTGTTCTTTGGCCATATCTTCACTGTAGACGATCCCCACATCATAGCTCTGCTCTCTGAGCGACGGATCAAGCATACACAGATACTCTCTCCCCGGAAAAAGAGTCAGACACCTCTCATACAATTCCTTCTGGAGCTGACGCTTCCGGCCCCCCCCACATGCTTCAGAGAAGCATCTTTCTCGTCAAGCGCGGCGCTGATATATCGAAAGCCCCTGTTCTCGCCTAAATATCTGCGCACGTACTCTACGTTATCTGCCCGGTATTTGCCCCGGCAGATACGTATCATATTCTTGGCGAAAACTTCCCGTTCCATGATGGAATCATCCATACGCTTCTTACTTGTGATCGCGTGGGATTTTCTGACTCTGTCTAACACCTTGAGAAGCTCATCCTTGGAAATGGGCTTGAGCATATAATCCAGGCATTTGTTCTGAAGCGCCGTGCGGACATAACGGAAATCATTATAGCCGCTGAGCATCACAAAATATGCCTGCGACAGTTTCTCCCTGTATACCTTTTCCACCAGTTCAAGACCTGTCATCTCCGGCATTCTGATATCTGTGATCACCAGATCGATCTCCTCTTTGCGCAGCGCTTCCAGCGCTTCAAAAGCATTGGATACTTTACCTGCTATTTCAAACCCCTCTTTATTCCAGTCGATGATCACCGAAAGTCCCTCCAGAATAAACGGCTCATCATCCACAAGCAATACCTTCAGCATACAGTGTCCCCCATAACATTCATCTTCTTTATTACCGTCCGCTTATATCGCTGATCCTTTTAAGTTCATCCACCGGAAAACTGATCGTGACCATCGTGCCCGCTCCGGCCTCGCTGTCTATTTCAAACCGTACTCTATCCCGTGAAGCCATCTTCAGCCGCAACGCCGCATTCAGGATCCCCACATGGTTTGTTTCCTTCAGCTTGTCAATGCTGACGCCTCTCATCTCTTCCAGGATACTGCCGCACTGTTCCTCAGTCATACCGTGTCCGGTATCCTCTATCTCGGCCACCAGCATATCCTCCTGTATAGAGATACGGACAAACACCCAGCTGGCAAGCGTCTTATTCTCCATACCGTGCACGCAGGCATTCTCCACGAAAGTTACCAGCGACAGCTTAGGAAGTCTGTAATCCAGGCATTCCTCATCCACATTGATCTCATACGACAGCTTTGCGCCAAACCGATACTTCTGCAGCTCCAGATAGGCCTCCACAAACTCCACCTCATTCCTGATGCAGACAAGGTCGTCACCCCACTCCACATTCTGACGCTCCATCAGGGCCAGCTTCTGAACCATATCGGCAGTCTCAAATTCGTTTTTTAACACACTGTGCATACGAATGCTCTCAAGCGCATTGAACAGAAAGTGAGGATTGATCTGACTATGCAGTGCCAATAGCTCTGCGTTCTGTCTTGCGATATCGATCTCTTGACTTCGCAGCCTGTTCTTGTACACCGTCTGTATCAGTTCGTTCATACGTTGCGCCATTCTGTTATAGCTTGCCATTAGTGTGCTGATCTCGTCATTTCCCCGCACCTCCGGCAGCTGTTTGAGCTCTTCGCCGTCCACATCCCTGAATATCCTGTCCATCTCTCTGATGCGCTGCGTAAAGGATCTGTTTATAAGTCCCATGAACAGAAACGGCAGCACCACATTGATACAGATCAGGCCGCCAATAAGAGGCGCGTTTCTTAACAGGATCTCTCCCGAATCGATCTTAGGCGTCATCACATAAATATCCCATGTTCTCCCATAGATATTGATCGTTTCATGCACACCCGCACTGCTTATAAGCTGCGCATCCATATTTTCAAACGGAACCTGAAGACCTCCTCTGCCATCGTTGGAAAAAAGGATCCGGTCTCCCTCGCAGACATAGAGGACAGCTGAATACTTGGCATTTATGATATCTGACGACATACCGCTGTAATCCATGTTGATCTTTAAAACGCTCTTCTCTTTGCCCTTATTATAATAGTCCATGTGACGGGCCAGCGATATCATTCTGGCACGGTTCATACCCGTACTCGCATAGTCGGAAAAAATAATGACATCTCTGTCGCTTTTATCCAGTTCTCCGTACCACCATGTATTCTCCGCCATCTCAAGCCGCTGAAAATATCCGCCGTTGACGATCCCGTCATTGTCGCCGTAGATGACTGCACTGTAATGGCTGTTGCTCACACCGACCGCATAGAGAGAATCCTTGATAAAATCAGTATATTGCCCATAGTAATCCGCGGGAGAGGTAAATTCGGATGATATAAATTCATTGACGTACCGGTTGATATAAATATTCTGCATCAGTCCCAGGGCATTATCGATAGAATCATTGATCGTATACTTGACCGATCCGGCAATATTGTTCATCTCCTGCATTGTCACACGCTTTTCCTCATTCACGATCAGTGTCAGGATCACGCTGTCCGTGATAAGTAGAGGTAGCAGCACACAGAATATCTGTATCAGTATCAGCTTTTGCCGTATGCGCAGATCATCCAGCTTATCCGCCAGGAAAAAACTCTTTTTCTTACCTTCCGACATTGACGTACTCCCTTTTACAGCCATCATATATAAATATACCCGTCATCTTACGCTCATTCACGCTCCGGTATAAGCGTAAATGATTTCAGGCTCGCATTACCTTCTCCCGTGTATGTGATATAAAAAGCATATACGCCGTCCGCAAGCGCAATGTCTGCCGTATAGGTTTCCCAGACATTCGTGTAATCTATCTTGATAGCCGCGATCGGGTCCCCATCCCATTTCGTCCTGATCTCAAAGATCCCGCCGGCATATCCTCTCGTGGTGATAGCGATCTTCCTGATTCCTTTGCAGTCAAAATACTTAAATCCGGCTGTGGCGGAGTCTTTGATATTGGCAATGTATCCTTCCTCCCGGTCCCCATCCCTTCCGTCCTGCATGATCTTCGGGAAGCTGTCGCCGCCCACATAAGCAGAGGGGGTTGATGTAAACAAATTGCATGCCAGATACGCGGGATGCTCTCCCTCGCCGGTGAGCGGTCCCCCGTTTAGGCCGCAGGACGTCATCTCCACCTGCGGGATACTCCCGTCTGCAGTAAAATGTATTTCTTCCGCACATCCCTGCCTGCTGTACCATGTACCGTTGGTATGGCGGTGATAGAAGATGTACCACTTACGCCCTATCTCGACAATACTTCCGTGATTGTTTGCGCCGTATGCCGTCGGCATATCCGCCGGTTTGTAGCTGTCAATATGCATGTCGCAGTTGCTGACTATAACGCCTCCGTACTTAAAATCCGCATCAGGCTTGTCACTCGTGGCATAACATAACTCGTGCATGACCTGGGACGAATAGATAAAATAATAGGTCTCTCCCCTCTTACGGATAGACGGTGCTTCAAAGAAAGCGTGTCCTTCATACTCCGTACCTTCAGCGTACGCGGAACCCGGTATGATAAACGCAGGCGCCTTTCTGACCGTAAGCATATCTTCGTCCAGCAGCGTAACCATCGCTCCCGTTCGGGATTTATCTCCCACGCCGCAAAAACCGGTATACAGCCACGTGTTCTTTCCTTCTGTCAGCACGCCCGGATCAAATTGCGGTTCATCTCCCTCGCGCTCACCCAGTCGGGTCCCATCCGGATAATGGACGTACCCGTAGAATTCATAGCTTCCCGCCGGCGTATCGCAGACCGCCACAGACACGACCGGCACCTTATCCAGCACATAATACAGATAGTATCTTCCGTCCGGCCCGACCGTCACATCCGGCGCATACAGACACATCTTGCCGTCTCTGTTAAGCGGATCTGCCGTCTTAGGGTAGATAACTCCCTCATAACGCCAGTTACCCGGATCGTCCGCCGGGGCCGACCAGCACACATAATCGCCCATGCAAAATACATAACCGTTGTAAAAATCATGGGAACCGTACACATACACCCTGTCGCCAAAGACATAGGGCTCCCCGTCCGGTATGTACTCCCACGATGGCAGATACGGATTAAACGCTTCTTTTTTCATATTAAACTCTGACCTCCAATCCTGCATAAAAAAGGCTGCCCACCGGACAAACCGGTACGACAGCCCTGTTTCATCATTTTATGAATCCGCATGGAAGCGGTTGATGATCTTCTCAAGCTCTTTGATAAGCTGTTTGTTGTTGTCCGACTGCACACGGATCTCATCCGCGATCTCTTTCGTTGTTCCGCTCTTGTCAGCGATCACATCGATAGCGCATTCATTTTCCTCCGCGATCTTCTTCACGGAAGAAACACTGTCGGAGATCCGCTGCAGAGAACTACTCAGCGTATCGGTGGAAGCATCCAGATTCATGATATCCTGCCGTATGCCGTCTACGGCGATACTGTACTGGTCCGCGCTCTCAGCGAATTGCTTGAACTCCTCCATGACCGTGCCCTCCAGGAACTGCAAGATCCTGTCGAAGCAGTCCCTGACGACATCCACGCTCTCATTTGCGTTATTACAAATACTCTGGATATTGGACGCCGTGGTCGTTGATGTCTCAGCCAGGTTGCCGATCTCTCCGGCGACTACCGCAAATCCTCTTCCGGCCTCGCCCGCTCTCGCCGCCTCGATGGAAGCGTTTAGGGATAACAGGTTCGTCTGGGAAGCGATATTTAAGATATTGTCCGTCATGGCGTTGATCTGGGAAATATCCTGCAGTCTCAGCATGGCGTCCTGTACGGCCTGTTTCGTCTCGCCGAATGTCTTACGGCTGTTCTCATATGCCTCCTGCGCCTGTCTGCGCATCTCATGAGAGCTGTCGATCAGCACGTTGCTGGACTTAATACTGTTCTGCAGATTCTCCAGCGTCTCAGATACCCACTGGTCGATACCGGTCACTTTCTCGTGCACATCCGATACCACCTGTTCGGTGCTTCCCAGGCTTGCCGACAACTGTTCGATGGTAGCCGTGTTGTCCGTCACACAGTCAACCAGCTTATAGGAGTAATCGTCTAATTCGTCGGTCTTCTCCTTCAGCGAATAGCAGCACTGCCCCAGCGTCTCCACCACCTCCTGCAGAGACTGGATCAGAACGTCCGTTGCCTGTGCGATACTGCCCAGTTCGTCATTACGGGCGGTAAACTTCTGGATATCCGGCTGATAAGAGATATCGCCGTCCTTGACTTTACCGAGGATATCGCCCGAAACCTTGACAGGCTTGATCAGGAAATTGATCGATACATATGTAAATACCATCATGACCAGAACGCCCACCAGACAGATCAGAAACAGGATGAGACGAACCTGTCTGACAGATGCAAACAGCTCCGATGCAGGGTCTGTGATGATAAAGACCCATCCTCTGTCCGCCATATAATTGTAAGCCGCCATATACTCCGTGCCGTTATCCTCATAGTTAAGAATATCCGTTGAGGAAGCGCCGCCGCTCCTGACCGCATCCAGGATCTCACTGATATATGCCTCCTCCGCCACGGTGGCGATCAGCTCCGGATCACCGTTAAAAATATATTCTCCCGTATTGACATTGACCATATAATACTGCAGCTGCTCCATGCCGCCCTTGGGAAGCGCATCAAGCGTTGCCACCAGACCGTCCGTAAAGATGCCGCCGCCAACCAGACCGATGGGATTGCCGGATTCGTCCAGACAAGCCCTGTACATGGATATGATCTGGGCGCCGCTGGCCGGCGATATAATAATACCTGTATTGTATACGCCGTCCGCCGCGAGCATGGCGTCCTGCAGCGCCTTAAGAGGATCGCCCTCTCTTGTCGTGATACCCACGACCGCCGCATTCGTATGCGCCAGCACATGGGTGTTCCACTCGCTGGCATAAATACCCTCCAGGTACGCCCTGTCAGAGCTGAACTTCTCCGTATATGCCTGTGCAGCCGCCGTTGCCGCGGCATCCTGCGGCGCTTTGAGTAATGCCGTGATCTCACCCGCACGGCTGTATGCCGTCAGATAATTCTCCGCTTCCTCCACATAATTCTCGATCAGCTGCGAACGCTCCTGCGCGATCGTCTCCATGCTCTGGATCACATTGGTCTTGATATTGTTTGTCATTGCCGAATTCATGAACAGATATACAAACAAAAACACAATGACCATGACAATGATCTGGGCACATACCATGACTGCCACAATACCGATGTTTTTCTTCTTCATTTGCCTAATCCCCCTACATTATTTCCATTCTCTGACCATCTGACCGCCGCGGTCAGATTCCCACGTCAGCATCCCTTTATAACCGTTCTGCGGTTACAATATACTGCTATGAAGAATTATACACTATCGGTACGCTTTATTATACGTAATTCTTGCGGTCTCATATTCAATTATTGCGCAGTCCTGCTGCCGATAATCCTACAGATATTTGAGCAGTTCCTCCCTGACGCCGTCCATACGGCTGTCCGAGATACCGAAATCCATCTCCCGGTAACTCCATGCCGCTCTGGAGATGCCATACTTTTCAAATACGCTGTTGATCACCTTGAACCATTTGAGCGCATCCTCGGGCGGGACCCTGTCGATCACGCCATACTCTCCGCAGTACAGACATGTGCCGTTATCCTCGGCCTTCTTCATGGCGTCCGCAAACAGCTTCTCAAAATACGCCGGCGTGACGTCCATCTCCTCAAAAGAAAATTTTTTATCCGTAAGATCCCTGACCCAAGGCGCTCCCTGGTGGGTAAATTCCAACGGCGAATAACAGTGGAAATTGTAAACCACTTTATCATCATACGGCGCGGGCAGATCCTTTACCGCCTCCGGGCTGTTATTCCAATAGCTGCCAAGCAATATCAGCGTATCGGGCGCAAACCGGCGTATCCTCTCTATGCACTGCTCCGCAATGCCGTTCCAGCTCTCGCTGAACCGCTGCTCCGTGACTTCATTCAACAGTTCAAACGCCGCATGGTCAGAGTATTCGCCGAATCGCTTTGCCAGCTCTTCCCACAGAGCATAGAAACGTTCCTGATACCTCTCATTCTCAAAGAAGCCGCTCTCTTCCTCCCCCTCATCAAAGGAGAAGCCGGCCGTCTTATGCAGATCGATCACGGTATTCAATCCGTACTTCTTCGCCATACAGACTGCCCTGTCCACCCGGTCAAAACCGCTCCGGTCATAACCGCCGTCCTCTTTTTCCAGAATATTATAATCGACCGGGATCCTCACATGGTCGAGTCCCCAGGAGGCGATCTTCTCCAGATCCGGCTCCGTGATAAAATGATCCAGTCTGTCCTGGCTGTAATCGCACTGGGAAAACCAGCCGCCCAGATCGATCCCTCTGTAAAAACCTCTTTCACGCATGATATGATTCATATGATTCTCCATTCCGCAGCGCCTTTATCCCTGTTCTCACGGGCGGCGCATCACGCTCTCTATACTCTCTTAAAACGGTTCACCTCGTCGTTCAGCTTCTGCGATATCTTCTGATTATGCTCCGTCTCTCTCTGGATCTGGACCATAGATTCCACAAGTGCGACCGCGTTGTCCGCCACGTTGGTAATACCCTGCGCATTATCTTCCACCACGGTAGAAATATCGTTGATGCCATTGCTCATGTTGTCCATCGTCTGACTGATATCCTCGGTATTGGACGCCATATCGCTTAAGATCGCGCCCACACTGTCCGCATCCTGCTTATACTGCTGTACGATCTCCACAAAGCTGTCATAGTCTTTCATCACATTCTCGCCGACAAACTGCAGCATCTGCTCAGCGTTTCTCGCCAGCTTTTCCACCGCTTCCGTCACAAGGCTGCTGATGTTCTGGATATTGCCTGCCGCCTGGGCGCTGCTGTCGGCCAGTCCTCTGATCTCATCCGCCACCACAGCAAAACCTCTTCCGGCTTCTCCTGCTCTTGCCGCCTCGATGGATGCGTTCAAAGAAAGCAGATTGGTCTGGCTGGTAATGTTCAGTATATCCTGCGTCATCTCATTGATCTTCTGCGCGTTGCGGCTCTCCTCGAGCGCAGCCTGAAGCGCCTCCCTGATCTGCGCGATCGTCCTTCCCGCATTCTCTTTGCTCTCAACAGTAGTTTGCTGCATCTTGGTGGCACGTTCCTGAATATCCCGCACTAACCCTGCGCCGTCCTGAACGCTGGTGTTCATGGACTGGATCTCCTTCAGGATATTACCGCTGCCCAGGGAAAGCTGGCTGAGCGTGGCCGATATCTCCTCCATGCTTGCCGCCATCTGCTGTGTCGCTGCGGACACATTGCTTGCGCTCTCATTGGAATCTGTGATCTGATCGGTGATCACCTGTGCCGACTGCGCCATATTTCCCGATTCGGTCTTTAAGTCCTGCATGATCTTCTGGAGCTGTCCGATAAAGCTGTTGATGCCGACCGCCATCTGGCCGATCTCATCCCCCGTTTTGGCGGGGATACGCTCTGTCAGGTCGCCTTCTCCCGCATCCAGCTTATCCGTGATCGCACGGAGTGCCACTCCGGAATCCCTGGCCGGTTTCACGATCGTTTTCGCCACGATCATTACCGTGACCACCAATATGATTATGTATAACGCCGCCGCGCAGTAATTAAAAATAACGGTCCCCTGGATCTGGACCTGGCTGCGGCGCATAGCTTCGTCCGCTTCCGACATGAGCGCATCCATATCTTCGCCGCCCTGCGCAGAACTGTCTATCGCACTCTTCTGTGCCTTCTCAAGCGTCTGGCATACCTCTCCGAGCCTGCTGTTGAAGCTGCTGATCGTCTTTAATCCCGAAATATTTAATCCGATGATCGTGACAAGCAGTATGCCGATGACCCCCAGCGCGATGTAGATTTTCATTCCGATGCTTTTCATTTTAAAATCCTCCTGCACTTATTTATATTTAATAAATACCCTTTTTGATCCCGGGCGGTAAAACTATGTGCGCCGTATACTTTATTGTATTACTTTTCCACCCCATAAATCAACACCAAACATCTGACAAATTGTTCTTAAATTGTATTTCCGGCGAACTGCGTCATATACAGTTCATAGTACCTTCCTTCTTTTTTCAGAAGCTCCTCGTGATTGCCCGCCTCGACGATCCTTCCCCGGTCCATGACAACGATATAATCCGCATCCTGTATCGTGGAAAGACGGTGCGCGATGATCAGGCTGGTCCTGTTCTCCATCAGCTTCACCATTGCGTCCTGGATCCGCTTCTCCGTCCTTGTATCCACGCTGGATGTGGCCTCGTCCAGTATCAGTATCCCCGGCTGCGCCAGAAAGGCCCTGGCAATAGCCAGAAGCTGTCTCTGCCCCTGCGACAGATTGTACCCCTCCCCGGCGAGCACCGTATCATAACCGTCTTTCAGCCGCAGGATCATATCATGACAGTTACTCATTCTGGCCGCCTGTTCCATCTCCTCGTCCGTGGCCTGCTGTCTGGAATATTTCAGATTATTCCGTACCGTGTCGGCAAAAAGCACCGTATCCTGCAGCACAATCGCTGTGTTTTTCCGTAACGTGCGGCAGTCGATATCCCTGATGTTGACCCCGTCTATCAGGATTTCTCCGCTGTCCACATCGTAAAAACGCATCAGCAGATTGACCACCGTTGTCTTACCGCTGCCGGTGGCGCCCACGAGCGCGATCTTGTGTCCTGCCCGTACCTCCAGATTAAAATCGTGCAGTACCTGCTGCCCGGGAACATACGAGAAATACACGTTTCGGAAAGTGATCACTCCCCTGGTATTCTCCATACCGTTTTCCCCCGATTTGTCTTCCCGTGGCTGATCCATAATGGCAAACACGCGCTCCGCACCGGCAACAGCGGTTTGTATCTGCCCGTAGATCTGCGCGATCTCATCGATGGGACGCCCAAACTGCTTGGCGTAGACGATGAACGCCGAGATTATACCGATGGAGATCACGCCGTTTACCGCGAAATAACCGCCAAACGCCGCAATAATGACAAAACCCACATTGTTGATCACGTTCATGACAGGTCCCATCGAACCGCCCAGGATCTCCGCAAAAATGCCCGATCTCGTCAATTCATCGGCGGTCCTGTTAAATTTCTCCACGACCGCGCTCTGTCTCTCATATGCGACCACCGTCCTGTAGCCGCCCACCATCTCTTCGACTGTTCCGTTGAGCTCTCCGAGCAGCACCTGTCTTCTGCGGTAAAAAGAGCGCATGGCGGTGGAGAGAAATTTGGTCGCCATAACGGTCAATATCACCGTCGTACATGACAGCAGCGCAAGCTTCGGGCACAGGTAAAGCATCATCGCCACCGTCCCTATCACGGTCAGGACACCGGAAAAAAGCGAGCTGAGCGACTGCGACACGGTATTGGAAATATTCTCCACATCGTTCGTCATACGGCTCATGATATCGCCGTGGGAATGTCCGTCTATGTATCCCACCGGAAGATTCACTACGCAGTCGAACAGCTCCTCCCGCATCCTCTTTACGACCCGCTGGCTTAAAATAGCGCTTTCCCGGCTCTGCAGAAGCGTTCCGATGCTCTGCACTATGTATACGCCCAGCATCAACAGCAGTATTCCAGGCAGCTTTCCGAACTCACGCTGGGATATGCTGTCTATGGCGTCGCTCTGCAGCCTCGGCGCATACACGGACGCGATCACAACAATAAAGACCACGCCGAGCAGAAATAGCACTACCTTTCTCTCATCGGCAAAATACCTTGTCAGGCGGCGCAGGGTCTTTGCGCCATCCTCCGGCTTCTCCACCTGTCTGTTGCGGGGGCTTCGCATGCCCGGCACTTTATAATTGCTTATGGACTGTTCCTTACTCCCGGTCATCTGTCTTCCTCACTTCTTCAGCTGTGAATCATAGATATCTCTGTAAACCGCGCAGCTCTCCATTAACTGCCCGTGGTCTGCGCATGCCACGAGACGGCCATTCTCGATCACCGCGATACGGTCCGCATTTTTTACAGATGCGATCCGCTGCGCGATTATGATCCTGGTCGTTCCCGCATACGCCTCCCTGAGCGCCCCGTACAGCTTTGCTTCCGTCTTAAGATCAAGGGCGCTGGTGGTATCGTCGAAGATCAGTATCTCCGCATTCTTAAGGATCGCCCTGCTGATCGCTACTCTCTGTTTTTGGCCTCCGGACAGGCTGTGCCCTCCCTGTGCCACCTGCGTGGCAAGCCCGTCTTTTTTATCCTCAATAAACTCAAGCGCCTGAGCCGCGCCCGCTGCGCGAAGAATATGCGCATCATCGGCATCGGGATCTCCCCACGCGATATTTTCTCTTATGGATGTGCTGAAAATCTCACTCTTTTGGAGCGCGACCGACACCTTAGCGCGCAATACGCTCAATTTATACTCCCTCACATCAACGTCGTCCACCAGCACTTGTCCGCCCGTCACATCGTAAAACCTCGGGATCAGACTGACCAGAGTGGATTTACCGCTGCCGGTGGCGCCCAGGATACCGAGCGTCTCTCCCGGCTGGATCGTAAGACTAAAATGCTCGATCACATTCTCAGTTCCCATCCCCGGATAAGCAAAGGATACATCCCTGAACTCCACCTTGCCTTTAACACCCGTCTCTTCTTCAAAGCTCCCGTCTTTGATGGACGGCTCGCAGACAAGCACTTCCTTGATCCGTCTGCCGGAAGCCGCCCCGCGGGATACCGTCTGAAAGATCATGGTCATGCGCATTACCGCATTTAATATCTGGGATATATACGTGATCGCAGCCATCACATCGCCGGGCGTGACGCCGCCGGCCTCCACCTGCACGGCGCCCACCTTGATGACTGCCACCACCGAGATATTCAGCAATATATTCATAATGGGCGTCATATACGACAGAAGAAGCAGTACGTCCAGCTGCGTGCCAGTTAATTCGTCATTGGCGACGCCAAAACGGTCTTTCTCATACGCTTCTTTCACATAAGCCTTGACCACCCTGATACCCGACACATTTTCCTGCATAACGTTATTCAGCCTGTCAAGCTTATCCTGCAGTACGGTAAACACAGGGTTTGATTTGGCAATAAAAAATATCACGCAGATCACGATCAGCGGGAGCACGCATGCCACCACGGCGCCGAAGCTCATATCCAGCGTCAGCATACATACAATACCGCCCGCAAACAGCAAAAAAGTCCGCACGAATCCACGAATGCACTGTGTAAGCAGATTCTGTACCTGCGTGATATCGTTGGTCACTCTGGTAATAAGCGAGCCTGTCGAAAAACGGTCCGTCTGCTCAAAAGAGAGCGACATGATCTTCTGAAAAGCGTCTTTTCTGATATCATTCCCGTAATTCTGGCTGCACAGATTGGCAAACACGCCGGACATAATGCCGCAAAAGCATCCGAACAATACCAGACCGACCATTCTGATCCCTGTATGTATGACAAGTCCCATGTCGCCTGTGCCGCCGTTTGACAGTCCCAGGACTCCTTCATCCACAATGACCGCCATCAGACGCGGCTGCAGCAGGTCCATGCTCACCTCGCCCAGCATGAACAGCGGCGCCAATATGAAAAATAACCAATACTTTTTGAGATACCTGATCATAAGCCTTGTATCCTTCCGTTCTCTGTGCTGCGGATAACGGTCCGGCACACAAAACATACTTTCCCCATTCGCTTCAGTCTTATAAATTATACCAAAATTAAAAAATTTGTTCTACACCAAAAAGCATAAAAAGGGCAGGTGATCACACCTGCCCGTCACAGATATTCTATATTGTAATATTCTGTATCGTGATATTTTGTATTATGTCGTATATTTCTTGAGCGTGGCACGGACCGCCCCGGGCCCCGCGATCAGCTCTTTAAAATATCCGCACACCTTATCTGCCATGCCAACTTCATACAGATTCACGCCAAATATTCCGGCATTCTCAAGAATGGGCTTGAGCGCTTTCTCTGCATCAGCCGGCTCACCCAGTCTGAATCCTGCCACATAGGGGCATACCGTATCCAGAAGCGGGTCGGGACTTAGTTCAAAAGCGTTCCCGTTATCATCCACCGCCATCAGATACCGGAGCCATCCCGCAAACACAAGCGGTATCAGCTTAAGATCGGACACATTGAGCTTCGGCGATGCAGCGTATGCTTTGATCGTCTCTCCAAAGCGGATAGCAAGCTTCTGAGAGGTATCCGTCGCTATTCTCTGCGGGGTATCCGGCATAAAGGGATTCGGGATACGCAGTCCCAGCACCGTATCAATAAATTCCCTGGGATCAAGCACACCCGGATCGACCACAACGGGAAGCCCCTCCTGATACCCGATCGTTTGCACCATCTTACTAAGCTCTGCATCCTTCATTTCTTCCGATATCTTATCATAGCCAAGCAGACACCCAAAGACCGCAAGCGTTGTATGAAGCGGATTTAAACAGGTACATACCTTCATCTTCTCGACCTTGTCGACCGTCTCTCTGTCGGTGAACAGCAATCCGCCCTTCTCCAGCGCCGGCCGACCGTTCGGAAAACTGTCCTCGATCACCAGATACTCACATTCTTCGGCATTTACAAAAGGCGCCACATAAGTATTCCTGGATGTGATGACCGGTTCAAGCCCCTCGATACCGTCCGCCTGTAAGACTGCTTCCACAGAAGCATCCGGACGCGGTGTGATCTTATCGATCATCGTCCACGGGAACGACACCTTATCCCGATCGTTTACATAGGCGGCAAATCCCGGGTCTGCCGTCTTATTGCCCACCCACTTTTGAGCGAAAGCGTTAATAGCCGCATACAGTTTATCCCCGTTGTGCGAACAGTTATCCATACTGACCATCGCCACCGGTTTTTCGCCCGCCTGGTAACGGGCGTATAAAAGGGACGCCACCTTACCCATATAGCTTACCGGCTTCTCAGGCCCCGCTACAAAATCCGCCTCCACATCAGCGAGCGTCTCGCCCTTTCCGTTTACAAGGCTGTAGCCTTTTTCCGTAATAGTAAAGGAAACCATCTGCAGAGAATCTTTGCGGAATATTTCTTTCAGCCTTCCGTATTCTTTCTCATTACCGGAATCCAGAATACACGACTCGACCACACTTCCCACCACGGTTTTCTCTATATTACCGTCCGCCTTCAACGTGACTGCGATCGTGTAATCGTCGTGCGGACGGTTCATCTTCTCTATGATCTCATAGTCAAACCCTTCCGCCACGATAAGACCTCTGTCCAGCGCTCCGGCGTTTAGCATATCCTGCACGACTCTTGCCTGAAATGCCCTGAAAATATTGCCTGCACCGAAATGAACCCAAAACGGATCTTCTTTCGTTGCCGCCGCCACCGCCTCTCTGTCAAACATCGGAAGCCCGTAACCGGCCTTCTTCCACTGTGCCCTGTCCGTAAGTCCGCTTTTACTCAGCCTCATAATCTCTTTACCCTCTTTTCTTTTTATGCTCTGTGAGCCGCCTTGTCGATAGCCTCCCACAGACCGTTTATGTATGCGGCGCCGAGCGCCCTGTCATACAGACCGTACCCCGGCATAGCCACCTCGTCCCATATCATACGTCCATGATCCGGCCTGATCGGTCCGGTAAATCCGATCTCGTAAAGTGCTTTCACGATCTCATACATATCAAACGATCCGTCGCTCGACAGATGCGCCGCCTCCTCGAAATTAGTCGGAGAGATGAATTTTAAGTTACGCACGTGCGCAAAATGTATTCTGCCCTTCAAAGAGCGAATCATATCCGGCAGATCGTTCTCCAGATTGGTCCCGTAAGAACCGGAGCAGAACGTCACGCCGTTATGGGGATCGTCCACCATCTTCATCATACGCAGAATATTCTCCTTGTTGATGATGATGCGCGGCAGACCGAACACGCTCCACGCGGGGTCATCCGGATGGATCGCCATATTGATATTATACTCGTTACAGACAGGCATGATCTTTTCCAGAAAATATTTCAGATTCGCAAACAGCTTCTCATTGTCGACATCCTTATACATCTCAAACAGTTCCTTCACGTGCGCCATACGTTCCGGCTCCCATCCCGGCATAACAGCGCCGTTCGTATCGCCTGCAATGGAAGCAAACATTTTCTCAGGATCGAGCGCATCGACCGCCTCCTGCGTGTAGGCAAGAACCGTTGATCCGTCCGGGCGCACACGGGCAAGCTCTGTTCTGGTCCAGTCAAACACCGGCATGAAATTGTAGCAGACCAGATGAATATCTTCCTCGCCCAGATTCTTAAGCGTCTCTATATAATTGGCAATATACTGCTCCCTGTCCGGGCTGCCGATCTTGATCGCATCATGAATATTGACGCTCTCGATTCCCGACAGATGCAGCCCCGCCGCTTCGATCTCATCCTTCAGCGCCCGGATGCGCTCTCTGCTCCACACCTCGCCCGGCGCTGTATCGTACAGCGTTGATATGACGCCCGTCACGCCGGGGATCTGCCGGATCTGTTTTAATGTCACCGTATCAAATTTAGAACCGTACCATCTCAATGTCATTTCCATAACAAAGTCCTCCTGTCATTTATCTTTCTCACACTTCCGTCCGGCTCTCCTCCGGTCCGAGATAAGCTTCGGGCAGCGCCGTGGACGGTTTATGGATCAGTATTCTCTCGATCACCGCACCCGCTTCCAATGCGCTAAACGTCAGCTCCTGCAGTCCTTCGCCGAAGGGAAGCGTTATGCTGCATCTGCGCTCCTGGTCAAGTACACCGGCCGCCCATCTGGGATCGTTGAAATCACCGGCCTTAAAATCCATCGGCAGAAGCTCCGCTTTCCGGCCGTTGACCAGCAGATTGACGCTTCGCCTGTTGACAGCGGAATTAAAGGGCGCAGTCACTATGTCCACCTGATAATCCCCTGCCTTTTCCAGAAAGAAGCGGTAGGTTACTTCCGGTTTTTCTTCATCTTCTTCAAAATCGACCGTGCTCGGCAGAACCTTCAGTCCCGAACCGTATTTGCCGTATCCTTTTATCAGCGTATAGCTTCCCTTCGCAGTGTCTTTCTTTGCACAAAAATGCTCGGCGTTAATGGCGATCACGCCGTTTTCGGCATGATAAGTGTGCGCCGAAAGTCCCCCGGTCTTCACGACCCTGCCGCAAATCTCCACAGCCACCTTAGTATCGCCGTCCGAGATCAGAAGCTGCACGGTCTGAAGCTTCTCAGGCAGCCTGGCACGGATACAGCGAAGCGTCACCCTGGCAAGCTGTTCGACGTCACCCTGCATCGGCGACACGGTCAGCCATGCCGGAATCCCCGCAGCATCCGCCGCCGTGATCTCATAATGCAGACTCCCGGTTCCGCCGTTTGCGATTTCCAGTGTGACTTCATCATGTCCGAGAGCGGCAAACTCAGGCACCTTTATCATCATGGGGGCGCCGTAATTCTTGACTGCCACACGTTCCGAATCCGTGCGGGAAACACTCATTCTGGGGCAGTGCGCCGGCTCCACCTTGACCGTGAGCGGATAACGGTAATCGTCCTCGTTCCACTTAGTGAAACCGATATGCTGCGCCATCTGCATACCATCCCACTTTCCGCCAAGAAATGTCGCCCACTCACTTATAAACTCTCTGTCTCGGCGGATACATTCTTCTGTCAGTTCCCCGTATCTGTTTGCGATGACCCTCCCCTGACGGGCATAATGCTGATTCTTACCCGCATACAGGTGCATCTTAAGCAGATTCATACTTGCCATCGCCGGATAATGTATCATACTGTAATAAGCATCTGCGATCCTTCCCTCTGCCTTTTGCTCCGTCTGATCCATCTCCTGCAGATATTCCATCACACTGCAGGACATTTCTTCTATCCGCTTTGCGGCGGCAAGCATTCTGTCCGTCTCATTGTAGTGGCACGGATGATAGACGCCCGCATGGAGCGCTTCAGGTCTCCGCAGTGCATTGACCGCAATATAGTCTGTAAAAACCTTTCCGATCTTCTCCTGCACGGCAGGCGATACCCCTGGGAAATCTCTGCGGACCATATGATCCGTAAATTCTGTATAACTGTCCTTGTTGCCGTATCCCCACTTGTCGTAATCATAGGCAAGCGCCATGAAATACGTCAGCGGAACTTCATGGAATTTCAGGTCGCCCACATTTACGATCCACACATCGCGTATGCCGTACTCATATGCCTGGCACATCTGCTCCCACGTCTTGGACAGCGGCGTGGAGTCCACCCACTCATAGGAGACAGGCGCGCCGTGATAATCGAAATGATAGTACATGCCGAATCCGCCTTTGCGGTTTCTGATCTCCTCCGTCGGCAGCGTCCGCATCTGCCCGTAATTATCTTCACAGAGCATACAGGTCACGCCGTCAAGCCCTTCCCAGTCCTTCAGACCGGGGAGCTGCCCGTCCCCGTAAAAAAAGGCTTCCACCTCTTTGTATAACGCCAGGAGCATCGGCACCTCCTGCCCGCCTCTGTCAACGTTCTGTCTGATCAGTTCCTTCTGTCTTGTAATGATGCGTTTTAACAGATCCACGTTCTCCGCCACTGTCGCATCGGGGCCAAGCATACTGGAATCATACTCTCCCCGCATACCGATCGTGATCATATTCTCATATCCGCCGCTGCGCTTAAGCGAATCCTCCCAGTAGTTGACAAGCCCCTGTTCGTTCGTGTAATAATTCCATTCCTCTCCGTAACGGCTGCCGGGACCGGAAGCCTTTTTCCATTCTTCGCTGGCACGCAGACACGGTTCATGGTGGGAATATCCCATCACCACACCGTACAGATCCGCCAGCTCCTCATTCGCGCCGCCCGGACCGTCCAGCGGAAAAGACGAAGTCCACATAGCCGGCCACATATAATTGCCCTTCATGCGAAGCAGCAGCTCGAACACTTTGTCATACGCCTGGGCGTTGAATCCGCCAAACCGCTTGTTGACCCATGTTCCGAAGCACGGCCACTCGTCATTGATAAAAAACCCTCTGTATTTCACGCTCGGCTCTTTGGAAAGGATCTCTATGTCTTCACCGATATGTATGACTTCTTTGTGCGCCGGCTGTGCGTCTCCCCAGTAACACAACGGTGAGACTCCGATATATTCAGACAGGGAAAACATGCCGTAGATCGTTCCGCGCTTATCGCTTCCGCAGATCAGCAGGATCTCCCTCTTTGCGCCGCACAGCTCACAGTTTATGCGCCTGATCAGATAGACCTCCCGCTTCGGGACCATATCGGCCTTCTCCTCCGGCTCTTTATACAGTCCGCTTATATCGACAAGTCCCCTGTCCTTCAATTCTTCAAGCAACCCGCTGCGTCCTGCCGTGACGCATAAGATAACACTTTCCTGCCTCCCGGCCTTAAGCTCTGCTTCGGTAATGACAGGCGGGCATTCGCCGGTCACATTACGAATATCCTCCGCTATCTTTCCGGCTATTCTTCTGACTCCTTCGTAGCCGTCCTGTTCTACAACGATAAATGGCATACTGCCCTTCTTCCAATTCATACCGTTTACGCCCCGCTTACTCTACATAACCGAATCCAAGAATCGTAAATTTCCTGTCCGCCTGTCCGTCCGCCATGTGCACCTCCACATGATGGGACCTGCGCTCCCTGTTCTTAAAACAGATAACGGGATTGCAGTGTGTCCAACCGTTGATATGTGGATCAGCGTACAGGACTTCCTCTCCGTCTACCCATACCCGGGCGCATCCCGTATGTATGTCGGCAGAATCCTTGAACACAAGGAGGAGCGATGTACAGACGATATCCATTGTAAACGGTCTTACATTGCCATCGCCCGGCTTCTGTCCCCGGTACATCCAGTTGTACGGAAACTCTTTTGTCGGCTCCAGATTCATATCCATCTCCACCGCCTGCAGTTCTGCATCGGTATCCGCAAAATCCCCGCAATCGATCTGCACCTGCAGATTAGCCGCATAAAAACATTCTTTATCCTGGTGCGCTCCGTCTTTGATCAGTCCGTATATATTTCTGTCAAGCAGCCTGACCTGCTCAAAAGCATTGCCTTTGGGCGGTACGATCTGCGCAAGGCATAAACTGTCCGCACACTCCGGCTGCTTATCCGCCTCCCTGATATAATGCAGAACGCAGTCCGCCATAATGCGGTGTCCGGTGTTCGTCGGATGGTAGGAATCATAGAAAAACTGGTTCTTGCTGACAAGGCGCCCCTCGCCGGGCTTCCGGTAGAACTGGTCTACGACCGCATCCTTAACGCTCACCATCGGCAGATCATAGGCTCTTCCCACCGGAGATAGTCTCTCCTGAAGATTGCCGTCATCCGCGAAAACGGCAAAGAGCAGTATCACGGCCGGCCGGTTATCCTGAAGCAGTATTTTTCTGACAAGAGAATCGTAGCACTCTCCCTTGGTCTCATCTCCCTCGTCATTGACTGCAAATTCCACAATGACGATATCGGGCTTATCTTCCCGGATCATCCCGTCGCTGTCCATGCGAAGCACATCCCTCTCGTAGCGGATCATTCCCAGCTCCGAGGGCGTGCCGCCCACACCTGCTTTTCTGTAATGGATATTTTCATCGGTGCCTTTGCCCAGATAATTGCACAGGCCCTCGAAGATCTGCCGTGCATAACATTTCGTGTTGATGGGGATGGCTCCCGCGCCCTGCGTGATGGAGCCTCCGATAAAGGCAACCGTGACATCTTCACCGTTCCTTGCCTTATTAAGAGCCTTCTTCAGTCTGGCGGGATTGCCGGACTGCATCAGGGACTTCTCAAGCATCTCACCGTACAGGGGCGAAGTAAAGTCCACATCGTTCTCCTCCGACTCCTCCGGCGCATCATACCCGTCCTGCAGGTATAGCTTCACCGCGACCGTTGCCGTGCACCCGCTCCTGTCAAATTCAAACCGGATCTGCCCCGGTTCGTCATCATCCTCCGACCACTGCTGCTCGCCGAGCATAACCATAGTCTCCATGCCGTCCGTGGGAATGCTCTGTCTGATCGTTGTCCCCGACTGATACGGGTCCGTCTTTCCGTACATCTGAAACACGAAGTCAACCTCGGCCGGGCCGCCGTCCGTCTCCACGCTGACGCCTATGCTGTGTACCAGCTTTCTAAAGCCCGCCACGGTCTTCATAAGCTCTATCATATTTTCATCTGTAATATTACCGACGATCCGGGCGCTGCTCAACATCCTGCCGTCATTCTGATACAGGAACTGAATGCCCCTTCCGTCCGACTGCGGGCTCCCCATGATCTCCTTACCTCTCATGATATAGAAGCCCGGTCTCTTTTTTACAGCATCCTTCGGCGCTTTAGGTCCGTTAAATTCTTTCCCTTTTCCGCTTGTCCCCATATCTTATTTCCTCCGTTTACATCTGTCTGCAATGCCCGTGCGTCCGGCCGGGCCGCTTACCGCCATACCGCCGCCGTCTTTCCTGCCGCGCCTTACCATATGCGGTAATTGCCGCTCAGCGCAAGAAACGCAAAGAAATACAGACAGTTATCATAATATCTTCTCCTGCCTTCCCGAAGCGGGAGCTTAAAGAATCTTTCCACCCACTCCATCCTGTGCGGGCTTTCGGAAGCCAGAGACGCCTGAGCGACTGTCGCCGTGATCGCCACCGGATGAAGCACAGACAGATCGGCTATCCTTCCGTCCACCTCATAGGTGTGATATTCTCCTGCGCGGCCATCCTCCAGCAAGAAATCCTGTATATGCGTTGCCGCCGCCCTCTGCCCGCAGTCCGTACCGAACCACTCATAGTCTAAGCCGATGTTGGCCGCCGTGCGGTAGGCGTCGCTGTAAAACCAGTCATGGCGGTCATTCGTCCAGGGCAATTTTCTGCTCATAGGGGACCCGTCGAACTCGGCATACTCCGCGGAGAATCCCGTCACCGGATGACAGGATGCCGCCAGATACTCCCGGCTTGCTTTGGCCGCCTGCCGAAAAAACTCCCTGTCCTCCTCATATGCCCATTCGGCAAACAATTCATAGAAGTGCGGCAGATGATAGGAGGGATCCGTAAAATCGCTGCCCGGAACAAACAGGATCTGATGATTGTCATGATTCCACATCGGTTGACCCGGTCTCCCGTCATATCCCTTATGCAGACAGGCGCGCAGGATCTCCTTGGCCTGTTCGGAATAAGCATAGATGCCCTTGCCGTCTCCCCATCTGTGGGATGCAAAGAAAAGCGCCATCGCAAAGAATTCCTCACCGTCCGGCGCAGGGCCGTATGCGTTCTTACTGCCGTCCAGTCCGCAGGACCACGCAAAATATCCCTCGTTCTCCCCGCTGTCCATATACATATAAGTCTTTGCCCATTTCCAGATCCGGTCGAACTCTTCCTTACGGTTCATCTGCACACAGATCATCATACCGTAAGACATTCCCTCGGTCCTGGCATCATCGTTGCCGGTATCGCACAGATACCCCATGTCATCCCCGACCGGAAAATAGATCCTCCTGTCTTCGCTCCCATAGAAAAAAGTATTCCAGATCTCCTCAAGGCGTTTATCCGTCTCCTCCTGACTGAAACCCGCCTCCAAAAATAGATTCCTGTATTTTTTATCCTTCCATTTGTTCATCCGGGTCTGATCCTCCTGTACGTTGCTTAACAGCAAATACTCGATTATACCGCATTATCTGTATATAAAAATAACACATACCGCGCAGATTCTCTTATAAAATATTGCGATTTGGCAACCAGAAATTGCGCTATCATTTGTCGTAATGTGCGGAAACCGCTTTAAGGTGTTCTATGACCGGAAGATGCTGCGGGCAGACGCCCTCGCACTGACCGCACGCGATACAGTCGCCGGCCCTTCCGAACTTATCCGCCAGCATCGCATAATTTGTGTTATTGATGGTCCATCCCTTATTAGCCATCTGTTCCCGCATATCTTCATTATATAATGAAAAATACTGGGGAATCGCAATATTCTTCGGGCAGCCCTCAGTACAGTAAGAGCAGCCGGTACACGGAACTGCCGTCTGTGCGTTGACGATGTCCGCCGCCTTGAAACACAGCGCTTTCTCCTCTTCGGTAAGAGGCTTGAAATGCTCCATGATACCGACATTGTCCTGCACCTGTCCAATATCCGACATGCCTGACAGAACGATCATCACGTTGTCAAGAGAAGCTGCGAACCGGAGCGCCCAGCTCGCCACAGACATATTGGGATCGTAATCTTTAAACAGCTTCTCAGCCTCCGCCGGCATATGGGCGAGTGTACCGCCCTTGACCGGTTCCATGATGATGATCGGCTTATCGTGCTTTACCGCCACTTCATAACATTCACGCGACCTTATCCACTGGCTTTCCCAGTCCAGATAGTTGATCTGCAGCTGCACAAATTCCATCCGGGGATATTTGGTGAGCAGCTCATCCAGAAGCTCCGGCGTATCATGGTAGGAAAAACCGGCATGCTTTACAAGCCCCTGCGCCTTTTTCTCAAGAAGCCAGTTAAAACAGTCGAACTTCTCATACTTGGGCAGCATAACGCTCTCGATGCCGTGAAGAAGATAATAGTCAAAATATCCCGCGCCCGTCTTGTCAAGCTGGGCGTTAAATACTTCATCGCGCTCCTCTAACGAATTGAAAAATTCGGCATGAAGCTTCGTTGCAAGAGTAAAGCTGTCTCTGGGATGACGCTCAACCAGCGCTTTTCTCGCCACAATCTCGCTGGCAAACCCATGATACATCCATGCCGTATCGAAATACGTAAAGCCTTTTTCCATAAAAAGATCTACCATCCTGTTGACCTGTTCAAGATCCACGTCAGCGGGATTATTCCTGTCCTTAAGCGGCATCCGCATCAGGCCGAATCCAAGCTTTTTATCGTTCATCATCGTCCTCCCTTTTCTTTTTCACTCTCATTTTATATTGACATTATCATAATTATACATCTGGTGCAATCCCTTGCGTTAATCCCCGCCAACCCTGTTAATTCTCTGCGCCAGCCCTGTTAATCCTCCGCGCCAGCCCTGTTTTAATTGACATCCTTTCATAAAAAAAGTATACTGGACGCACACGCGGTATATTGAATGTACACGTGATTTTTACATATACAATATTATAGTTAATCAAGGAGCAGAGATCATATGAGCAGAATCAAAGCAGCTCTTTTGCTGTTGGTGCTTGTTATCGGGTTGACCGGATGCGGCGGCGAAAGCCAGGATGCGCAGGAGACGGCGGCTTCGGCCAGCGAAACGCCAGTAGAAGATCCCGCCGCGGACAATGAAGCCACGGTTCCTGCCGGAACAAAGCCCCAGGCAGAGGAGGAAGCTGTTTATTCAGACAGCGATAAGACTGCAAATGATAAGTCAGCCGTAAAAGTACAGGCAGATAAAGAGACGCCGGCAGAAGATCCGGCGTCCGATAAGACAAGCCTTCCCGCATACAAAGTGACGCCGCTGGAAGGATCCACGGTCATGTATGCTTCCACTTCTCTCAACGTCAGACAGGGCCCCTCCACAGACTACGAGGTCGTCGGTTCGCTGAGCCGCGGTGAAGACATCACCATAACAGGACAGGCAGATACCGGATGGTATGAGATCGTATACCACGATGAGAAAGATTTTGTCAGCAACGAATACGTTCTGAGCGAAAAGCCTGAAGATCCGGTTCCCGAAGCCGCGCCGGAAACACAGGCCGGCACAGGCGATACGGCGCAGGTACAGCCGGTAACGGAAGTAAAAAACGTGGCGGGCGTTATCATGGTCGGGGATTCCAGATTTGTACAGATGCAGAACAGCGTCGGAGAGAACCCCTGTACATGGATCGCCGAGAGCAGCAAGGGCTACAAATGGCTTAGCGAAACCGCAGTCGCAAGGATAGACAACTGCGTCGGGCAGGGGACCAAAATACTGATCAACCTCGGCGTAAACGATCCGGGCAACCTGTCAAAATATCTGGAGCTTGTGAACGCCAAGGCGGAGGAATGGGTCGGTAAAGGCGCCAAGGTATACTACTCCTCCGTCAATCCCGTGTGGGAAAACCCTTATGTCACTGAAGAACAGGTAAAGTATTTTAACACGCAGATGCAAAGCGGCTTAAGCGCAAACATCACATGGATCGACAGCCACAGTTATCTTGATTCCATCGGATACAGGCTGGTAGACGGTCTGCACTACAGCAGCGAAACCTATCAAAACCTGTATGCGTACTATATGAGCTGCCTGTAACAGAGAAACAGAGGTACAAACATGAAGACAAAAATATTTATTGACGGCAGTGAAGGCACTACCGGATTAAGAATCTACGAACGCTTTCAAAACCGGGATGACATTGAGCTTCTCACTATCCCGTCAGCGCTCCGAAAAGACTTGAATGAAAGGAAGCGCCTTATCAATGCATCCGACATCACATTTACCTGTCTGCCGGACGCTGCGGCAATCGAATCCGTGTCTCTGGTCGAAAACGAACACGTGCGCATTATCGACCCTTCCACAGCGCACCGGACCGAAGAAGGATGGGCATACGGTTTTCCGGAGTTGTCGGCCGCACACAGAGAGGCGATACGAAACGGCAAACGTGTGGCGGTTCCCGGTTGTCACGCCACAGGTTTTATCTCTCTGGTTTATCCGTTAGTTGCAGGCGGGATACTCCCCGCCGATTATCCGGTATCCTCCTTTTCCATAACCGGCTACAGCGGCGCGGGGAAAAAAGTGATCGCTGATTATGAATCCGGCGACCGGCCGGATGAGTATGATTCGCCGAGAGAATACGCGCTGAGCCAGCAGCATAAGCATTTAAAAGAGATGAAAAAGATAGCAGGATTAAGCAAACTTCCTCTATTCTCTCCCATAATAGCAGACTATTACAGTGGAATGGTCGTCTCAGTTCCTCTCTACGCGGAGCTTCTCAAAGACTCCCCGACTCCACAGCGGCTGCAGGAGTTTTTCGCTGATTTTTATGCCGGAGAAAGATTTATCCGTGTCATGTCCTATGGCGCCGAATCGGAAAGCAACGGATTCCTGGGAGGAAACGTGCGCGCCGGATGGGACGGCCTGGAAATATACGTGACCGGCAATCCCGAACGCATCTTGCTATCCGCGCGTTTTGACAATCTGGGAAAGGGAGCATCCGGCGCCGCGATCCAATGTCTCAACATTATGCTTGGGTGTGAAGAAGATAAAGGACTGAATCTGTAGATCCAGTCCTTTGAACGTCTTTTTTGATTCGTGCGGCCGTATGACCGTCTGATCACACTGCTTCTTTCCGCTGCTCTATTTCCTGCGCGACAAGCTGTGTAAGCTCTGCCACCTTCATATCCAGTGTTTCCCTGTATGCAGTGACCGCCGCTTCATTTCCGTCACCCATATATGACAGCCACTGACAGCACTCTTCCTTATTCTCATTCACATAACACAGAATATACTGTGCAAGCTCAAGCGGGTCTTCATATGCGGCTCTCACGACCCGGTCACCGTTCGTTACAAACATGGACAGATGAAGCGGACTGTTCATAAAACTGTAAAAGCCATTCTCTCTTGTATCGATCTCCAGAATAAACGTATATCTGTCACGCAGCATCTCGATGGCTCCGTCCAGCAGATCACCGGGGACATCTGTCAGAAAGCTTGCACGGTAGCGATGCTCCTGTCCTTTCTGATCCCCAACCGTTATTTCTATCCATTTTCCCGCAGTCTGTCCGGAATCACCGCCTGTCTGTTCCGTAATAGGTTTGCCTAAATTAAACACTTTCCATCTCCTTTTCCGATATGTATTACATCACGGCATATAAACTGATACGCCAATATCTGCTATTGAATATACTATCATACAACCGGCGGGTTTGTAAAACAAAAAAGAATTATTTTGTCTCTTCCAGAATACTTTCGGCTTCCCAGCGTTTAAGGATATGGTTCTGAACCATGCTTTCAAGCACTTGCGCCGTACGTTCTGCCGCCAGTTCGGGATTGGTATCCGGCGAATAGACGGACGGCGCATTGGGCAGCCCTGCCAGCATAGCGGCTTCATACTCTGTAAGTTCGGAAGGTTTTTTGCCAAAGTACCCCTCGGACGCATCATAAATACCGTAACGGCCGCTTCCGAAGTATGCGGTATTCACATACAGTTCAAAAATTTCGTGTTTCGTGTACTTTGCTTCCAGTGCATAGGCCGCAAAACACTCCGCGACCTTACGCTCGATTTTCTTTTCCTTCGTAAAGAGCATATTTTTAGCGACCTGCTGCGTGATCGTGCTTCCGCCCTCCGCAAACGACATGGTCCTGATATCCGTCCATAAAGCCCGTCCGACTGCGACCGGATCGATCCCGCCATGCTCCTCAAACCTGCGGTCTTCCGCTGAAATAACTGCATGAATATAGAAAACCGGCATATTACAGAACCGGATAAAATGATCCCGGCTGCGTATCTCGTTTACCCTGTCCTCAATGGACATTTCCGATATGGCGCTGCGGTACATCCTGTATCCCTTTATGCAAAAAAAAGCGCCCGTCATGATCACAACGCCAAGCATAACCGCAGCAAGGCCCATGAACGCCTTCTTTACCACCATATATCTTTTTTTCATATCTGCGCCGCTCCCTTCGGACCGTGTTCTGCCTTAGGTCCCATTTTATGTCTGCAGTATAATAAAAACAGGAAACGCCTGCCATTGATTTGACTTGCATTTCCTGTCTAATGCCTTACATTTTTGTAAGCCGCTTATTTTTTATGCCTGCGCCGTCGCCGGCAGCTTTGCCGACAACTCCGCATACGTCTTTCCTATCAGAACCGCCGCTATCGCAAAAGTCAGAATATCCGAAACCGGCATAGAATACAGTACCCCGTCCAGTCCCCAGAACCCCGGAAATACGAGAGCGAAACCTACGCCGAACACGATCTCCCGCATCATGGAAAGCATCGTGGACTGCGCCGCTTTTCCCATAGCCTGTAGAAAGATAAAGCACGCCTTATTGATACAGGCAAACACGATCATACACAGGTATATACGAAACGCCTTAACAGCAAAATCCGTGTAATACGCGCTCTCGTTTGCGGCTCCGAAGATTGCGATAAGCTGTCTTGGAAAAAACTCTACAATAATGAGCGCAACAGTCCCGACAGCCGCCTGAGCAGCTAACAGGCGTGTAAACAACTCTTTTACCCTGTTCCTTAATCCCGCGCCCATATTATAACCCACTATCGGAATACATCCCGCCGCCATGCCTACCACGACAGAGATCACGATCTGGAAGAATTTCATCACAATACCAACCACCGCCATCGGTATCTGCGCATACTGTTCCTGGCCAAACACAGCATCCGCCGCTCCGTATTTGCGTATCATATTATTGATGGCTGCCATTGCCGCAACAAGGGACAACTGCGATAAAAGGCTTGTGACGCCAAGCGTCAGAGTCTGCATGGATATGCGGCGGTCCGGACGCAGATCTTTTGCCGCCGGTCTGACCAGCTTCATATGCACAAGATACCACACCGCCAGAACCGCCGTAGCGATCTGACCGATGACGGTAGCGACAGCGGCACCCTTCATTCCCCACTTATATACGTAAATAAAAACTGGATCAAGGATAATATTGATCGCCGCTCCGAGCAGTGTAGATGCCATTGCAAACCCGGGTGAACCGTCCGCGCGGATGATCGGATTCATGGCCTGCCCGAACATATAAAAGGGAATGCCAAGCGATATCCAGAAAAAATACTCCTCTGAATACCGGAACGTCTCTGCATTAACTGTTCCGCCAAACATTGTGATGATCGGAACCTCAAAAATGAGATAAGCCGCACAGAGGATCATACTGCTCAAAATGATCATGACAACCGCATTTCCAACGCTTTTCTTTGCGTTCTGGAGTTCCTTTTTGCCAAGGCTCAGGCTTACATATGCACAGCAGCCGTCACCGATCATAACGGCAATGGCAAGCGCAATGACCGTAAGCGGGAACACAACCGTATTCGCCGCATTCCCGTAAGATCCGAGATAACTGGCATTGGCAATAAATATCTGGTCTGCAATGTTGTATAAAGCGCCGACCAGAAGTGAGATGATACAGGGGACAGCGTATTGTTTCATGAGTTTACCGATACGCTCATTTCCCAAAAACTGATTTGCTTCTGCTTCCATTTTTCTTCTTCCTTCCTTACATAAAAAACAGCGCGTGCCTTTGGCGATTGCTGGATTTACGCCATTGGCCACACGCTTCTGATGCTTTTAATTCTTCTGCTGCTCTTAACGCTTCTGTACTGTTAGCGCCGCTAATATAAACAACGTGTGACTCGCAACTGGATTTACGCATTGAGAGCCACACGTTGTATTTTTATTATATGCAAATGCACACCTCGCGACAAAGGTGATTTATAACAAAAAAAGCCGTCATACTATTAGTAATAATATCCAAAGCCTGCCACATGATCCGTCTTCTGCGGCTGCCGCCATAACTCCCGTACCGCCGCATGGTAAAAGTCAGAATTTTACCGTGACCGGCTCGCTCGTAAAGGAAGAAAAGACCGCCGTAGCATCCTCAAAATACAATACCTCCGTGTTGTCGTCCGTTGCGGAATACATTCCCTGCAGGGACGGATATCCCGCCAGCATATGCTCTTTTGCCTCCACGCGGTCATCCCGGATAAGTCTGCCCGACACGCGAAGCCACTTGTCACCGTCAAATGCGCACAGCTCCACCCTGGGATTCTGCCGGATCTGTTTCGATACATCCTTCACTTTGCCGGTCTGAATATATAACTTCCCTTCAAAAATATCCACCGTGCCGAACGGACGCACACGCGGCTGGTCGCCCTCCACGGTCGCCAGATAATATGTTCCGCACTGTTTCAAAAAATCATATACTTCCTGCATGATGCGATACCTCCTTTATAAACATACAAAAAATAATTTCGTTCCGATATATATCATAGGACAATTTTTATGATTTGTCACCATCCCATTAAAAGTAGCAAAGAGAGAACAATAAAAGCAGCAAAGAGGGGACAATGGGCAGCCTCCGGGAAAAGACCGGGCGCACCTTAAGAACATCCTCCCGGATAAAGAGCCTGCCGGATAAAGAGCCTGCCAGATAAATATGAATTGTATTCCGGCACGAAATGTGGTACTATTATCCCAGTGGGCGTTAAACCCAAGTACATTATCCGAAAGGAGTTCCAACTATGAAAAAATATTTCTGTAATCCTTGTGGCTACACATACGATCCCGAAAAAGGCGATCCCGAACACGGCATCAAACCCGGAAC
>CANQNN010000016.1 GCA_947625205.1 uncultured Lachnospiraceae bacterium
TCCGCCTGTCCTGCTGCCCCGTCGTCGGCTCCTGCTGCCCCGCTGCTATCTTTCCCGGATGACAAGTCAATATTGACCGAAACGGGCGTCTGTGGCGTCGGCGCGTCCTCTTTGATCCCCGTCGCAATCTGCCGCGCGTATGTGTGCGGGACTTCGCATTTCGCCGCGTTCAGTAATAATTCCGCCTTTGTCGCTTCCTGCATTACGGCGAACAGTTCCGACGCCTTGATAACGATATCTGTTTCCGGTGTGAATAAATCTGCTAAACTCTTTCCCATTTTTTAATCCTCTCTTTCTTTCCTGAATTTTTTATCCTTCCTCAACGCCGCCGAAAATTCGGATATACGCGTCCGCGTCCAGATTCCGGATCATTTCCGCGACCTGATTTTCCGTCACGACTTCAAGTTCTTTCCGCTCCGGGCAATAAAACAAATATGTTCCCCGGACTGTTTTCAGGTATTGCACATCTTCCCAAACATTCCGCACAATGCCTTCCCCGAAAAATAGCGGGTTCAATGGATCCTGATACCGTCGCCGGAACTCAAACACGATCCGGGCGTTCCCGGTATCGTATAATTTCCCGTCGATAATTTTCCGAAATCCTTTCCCGGTTTTCTGTTCCCTTGTCAGTTCTTCCACCGTGACGCCCAACGCCCCGGCGACCTTTTCGACGTCCCCGAACTTCGGATCCCGTTCCCCATTTTCCCATCTTGACAACGAAGCCGCCGTAACCCCGGCGCGTTCCGCTGCCGCTTCCTGCGTCATATGCTTTTCAATCCTGATCCGCTTTATCCTCTCCCCGATATTCATTCAGCCGCCGCCCCCTCTCTCGAATATCCGTTTTCTTTCCCGATCCGCGCCGACACTTCCCGGAATTCACGTTTTGCCGGATCCGACAGTTCGTCATATGTGCTTTCATACCAGATCAGGGACAGAAGAAGCCGCTCGATCTCTTTCCCCTGCTTTTCGTTCTGAATCCGAAGCCGTTCACACTCCGCCGCCCGGTCTTTCGCGAAATCCGTTATTGCCACCATGTCCGCGATCACTTCGTCCCGAAGCTGCTTTTCCGTGACCGCGTTTCCCCGGCTCATTCCCCGCGCCGGATCCCGAATAAACGTGTCAGAATCCGGCGGACTGCTGCCCGAATGTTACCCAATAACGCCCCGGCGCGGCGTCTGTCTTTCTCTCTGACCTGCCGGAACGGTTCGGCGACCGCTGCCACCAATTCCGCGACCGCCTGTTTCAGACGTTCCATTTCGTCCCGGATCGCCTGTTTCTGTTCTTCCCGGCGTTCCTCCGATACTTTGTCCGTTTTCGGTTTCGGCGGGCGTTTCGCCGCCTTTACCGCCGTGATCTGGACGTCATTATATGCGATACTGATTTCCTGAAGCGAATACTCCGCCGCCCGCTCGATAATCTGATCCGCCGTTTCTTCCGGCGTGTCCCCGTTCATCGTCACGACATCCGGATCCCGATCCGCTTTGTCCGCCTTGAACACGATATGTATTTCCGCCCCGCCTATACTTCCGATCTTTTTTAATAACTCTGATACTTTCACGGTTTGATCCTCTCTTTCCTGTCCTGCTGCCGTTATCGTGCTACATACCCGCGCCCCGGAATATTACGACCATAGACGGGAACGGCGCGGACTGCGACGCCCCCCCCCCGAACCGCAATCGACCGGGAACGAACCGGATTTCCGATCTATGCAATATGAAATCGTGGAAATATCGCGTGTCCGTCCGGGCGGGAATCAGCATAACGACGATCGTTCCGTCCTTTTTCCCCTCTCTGTACGCCTTTTCTACCCATGCCCCGATCTTCCGACCATACGGCGGATTGCAGAAAACGCGTCGCCCGCTCCAATCCTGCAGAAGCCCGTCCTGTTCCTTTGTGAAATATTCCGGCGTTTTGTGGTTCGATTCATCCGCGCATGGATCCAGATCGAAATGAAATTCCCGATCCAGTTCGTCGAAAAAGTCCTGCGGCGTCGCCCACTGATCCGTTTTACTGCTGAATAATGCGTTGTTTATCATGGTTTGATTCCCTTTCTTTCCCTTAATACAAATTAAGCTGCATTTGCTCCGGCTCCGGAATATATCTATCTTCCCATTCGACGCCGATATAATCCAACACGCGCCCCCACCCGAATCTTTCATTTGTAACCGGATCAGTACAACATTTATACATCCAAAATTCCCACTCTTTTTCGTTCCGTTCCCTTAATAAATCAAATCTATGTGGACGCGTTTCAAGCTGAATCCCGAATCCGCACATCGAACAGCCCGTCCGCTGCGCTTTTGTTGTATATAGTGTCCCGTCTGGTTTTCGTGCTATCTCCCCGTATATTTCCGGGACTGGTACGTTCAGATCAAGCGCAAGCTGCAGAATATCCTGTCGCAAAAACGGCGCGAACGGCGCGGATCTTATCGTGGTTTTTCCGAAATAATTACATCCGTGTTCGACTAATGCGTCCTCGCGCTGTCCCCCTTCTGAAGCCATCAATCCCAAAAACGGCTTACTGTTATGTTCTCTCACCCAATCGTCGCAGGGCTTTTCTTTCATAAAATAACAACATTTATTTGATACAAGGAACGGCGCTATCTGGTAATTTACGCCTTCGTTTTCGTTCTCATATCCCCCGAAAAGCTGAAGCCACTTTTTCGGAAGTTTCATTCTGCTATTCTTTGCGAAATGCCCCTGCGCTCCACATTCTCCCGTTATTATTGCGTGTCTTACTGTTTTGTTCTTCTCTGTCGGATTCTGTAAAGTGTCAATTTTACCTGCGATCCGCTTTGATATTACCGGGAACCCGTTTTCGTTCAATATTTTCACTTTCGATTTCCCCGGCGAAATACGAATCACCCCGATCTGTTCGTGAATTCTCTGAATACTTTTATCCTCTAACGCCGATACGCTGATCGCCGGAACATCTATCCCTATTTTCCGCAGGAAAAACAATAATGTTATACTGTCAAGCCCGCCGACGCTGATATGTGCTTCATATCCCCGCGCGTCCAGTTCCCGTATAAATTCCCGCGCCCTGATCTCTGCCCGCCTGACTTTTATTTCATATGGTTCATTTTGTTTCTGAATCATAAGTTGTTTTTTATGTTTCTTTTCCGCTAAAAATTCTTCGCGCGTTTTTTCCTCGCTCATGCTGTCGCCCCCTTCCTGTCGTGCAGCCGTTGATCCAGACGGGCGACCTTTTCCCGGAATATCCGTTCCACGTCCCCGCCGTTCTGGAATATAATTTCCATCTGCTGAAGCATGATCCGGACGTCCGCCATTTCCTCCGCGATATGGTTATTCCGTCCCCGGCGTTCATTCAAAAGTTCCTTTTGAAGTTCCGCCATTTCCTCGATCGCCATATCGACCTGCGCCGCCTTGCCCCATGTATCGACGGCAGCAGTCAAAACCGCCATAATCTCCGCCGCGTCCTGCTGCCCCTGCTTTTCCTCGAAACGCCCGTCCGTGGAATAATCCCAATCGATCGAACCGTCGTCGTAGATCCCGACGCCGTGGGCGGTCAGTGTCCACCCGGACGCCCGGTTCCTCATAACCGCCCGTCCGTCATCCAGTACCGACAGACAATCGAATGTTCCGCCGCCCTGATTCCAGTACCCCGTTCCCGGTTGTGGTGTAAATGGTTTTCTGTTCATGGTTTGATCCTCTCTTTCCTTTATTATCCGATCGCCCGCTGCGCCACTTCCGCGCTATACCCGGACTTTTCGTCTGTCGCGCCGCGTTCCAGTTCCCTATAAATCGTCGCAATATGAACGCCCACCGCCGCCGCGATCTCTTTTTCCGTGTTGCCGTTGTTTCTCATTTCCTCGATCTGCTGCCTGTCGGAAAATACTAACCTTTTGTATTTCCTCGCCATCTGTTCCCGCTCCTTTCCTGAAAAAAATAAATGCGTATGAGTATTTGAACCCATACGCATTTACGCCGAAAATATGGTAAAAAAATAAATGCGAATCGAGTTCTTAACTCTTTTCGCATTTAATTCTAAAACTTAGCAAAGTATGTGTTTGAAATACAATCTTGCACACCGGCATGCACTTTTGATATGATAGATGAGGATGTTGCAATCGTTACACCGACGCCGAGCCGCGGCCCGTTTACAGGCGCCGCAGGAACAGCGTTGAATACAGACAGGAAAGGAATGAAGCAATATGACAACCATCACAAATGATATTCACTATATCGGCGTGAACGACCACGATATCGATCTGTTTGAGGGACAGTACATAGTGGAGAACGGCATGGCATACAACTCCTATGTTATAACGGACGGCAAAATCGCCGTGATGGACACGGTGGACAGGCATTTCGAAGCGGAATGGATGCAGAATCTGAAACAGGTTCTGGGTGCACGGACGCCCGATTACCTGATCATACAGCATATGGAGCCGGACCATTCCGCCAGCATTGATGCTTTTGCGAAGGCTTATCCCGATGCGGTCATCTGCGCATCCGCTCCCGCTTTTAACATGATGAAACAGTTCTTCGGCACGGACTACGCCGACAGACGTCTAGTTATCAAAGAGGGGGACACCCTCTCTCTCGGCTCACATACGCTGCAGTTTATCGCAGCGCCGATGGTGCACTGGCCTGAAGTCATGGTCACATATGACAGTCTGGATAAAGTGTTATTTTCCGCTGACGGCTTCGGCAAATTCGGCGCATTGGATGTAGAGGAAGACTGGGCGTGCGAGGCTCGCCGCTATTACTTCGGTATCGTCGGCAAATACGGCATGCAGGTACAGAACTTACTGAAAAAGGCCGCCGCGCTGGATATTCAGATCATCTGTCCTCTGCACGGACCCGTTTTAAAAGAAAATTTGGGATATTATGTAAACCTGTACCAGACATGGTCTTCCTACGGTGTAGAATCCGAGGGCGTAATGATCGCCTATGCGTCCGTCTACGGACATACCAAAGCGGCTGCAGAGCTTCTCGCCGAAAAGCTGACGGCGAAGGGCTGCCCGAAGGTGGTTGTGGCGGATCTGGCAAGAGAAGATATGGCGGAGTGCGTGGAAGATGCGTTCCGTTACGGCAAGCTGGTGCTCGCAAGCACCACCTACAATACGGAAGTATTTCCCTGCATGCGTGAATTTCTAAACGACCTGTGCGAGCACGGCTATCAGAAACGCACCGTTGCGCTCATAGAGAACGGCACCTGGGCGCCCAACGCCGCCAAGGTCATGAGAGGGAAACTGGAAAACTGTAAAGAGCTCACTTTCCTGGAGCCCGTTATAACCATACGTTCCGCAATGACCGAGGAAAATAAAGCGCAGATCGAAGCACTGGCGGATGAATTGATGAAATAGAATAATTATGTAAACCCCGTACACTCTTACCTGAGAGTACGGGGTTTCTATTTTTACTCTTTTTGCTGCACATCCACGCCCAGCTTCCGTAATTCTTCCATTGCCTGTTCTTTATTCTGAAAAAGGATCGTATGTATTCCAAACTTCTGCGCGCCGTCCAGATTGACCTGTGTGTCGTCCAAAAAAACGCATTCCTGCGGTACAAGGGCGTAACGTCTAATCAGAAGCTCATAAATCTCCGGCATCGGTTTTATCAGCTTCTCCTTATACGACAGGATACCGCCATCCATATAGGGAATAAAATCAAGCGCATAGGCGCATTCCGTCTCCGCTTTCTCCGAAAAATTGGACAGGTACAGCACGCGGTATCCTTTGCTCTTTAGATCCTGGATCCACGGGATCGCATAATCGTTTCTTCTCACTATGGTCTTGACATTGTCCATGACACGCCGTATATCCGCCTCGATCTCAGGATCCGCCTCCACAAATTCCTGCATGATCTGTTCGATCGTCAGCACGCCCCGGTCATATTCGTTCCATCCGGGCGTGTAGACCGTGGCTCTTGCGATACGCTCCACCATCTCCTCACTGTACCCGAATCCCGCGAAATGCTCCCGCCATGTAAAGTCGGCAAGTACGTTGCCAATGTCAAAGATAATAGTTGTGATCATGATGCTCTCCTCGCTTCATATCATAGTATACCGGCCACAATGCGCACGCCGTTGCAGCATGTTTGTTTACATAACATTTTTGGCATATTTTCCGGCATATAGTTTACATAACTATATTAACAGCTCCAGCATATTCCGCGCCGCAGCCGTCAGAGGATTCCTGGAATTGGTTACAACGCTGAAATTTCTCTTGGGTATGATCTTATTAAAGCGCAGTTCAAACAGCCGCCCGTCCTCCAGATACTCTTTGGCAAAATCCCGGATCACACACCCCACGCCGAGATTGCGCTGCGCAAACTGCACGATCATGTCACTGGTCGCCAGCTCGAATTCCGGCCGGATACTTACATTGTTTTTCTGTAAAAAAGAATCCATATAGCTTCTGGTGCTGGTGGCGCCTTCCAGAAAAATGATCGGAATCTTTTCCAATTCCTGAAAATCGAGCATTCTGTTTTTATACGAAATAAACTTGCGTCCCGCCACAAAAACGTCCTCGATCTCCCGCACGTTTACCGTTTTCAGTCCCTCCTCGTTTTCAAAGGGCGTGCTGACCACTCCGAAATCGATCTTGTTCTCACGCAGGTTGCCGAGCGTTTCCGGCGTAGGCGCATTGGTGACTGTCACCTTGATATGCGGGTATTTTTCATGAAACTGCTCCAGATAGGGAAGCAGGTAAAACCGCAGCGTCATATCACTGGCCCCGATATGGATCTCACCCAGCTCCAGATTGAGCATCTGCTCTAATTTCTGCTCTCCCATCATGATCTGTTCATATCCCTTCGCCACATAACGGTAAAGCAGTTCGCCCTCGCCCGTCAGCCGCACACCCTTGGAGGCCCTCGTGAACAGTTTTGTCCCAAGCGCACCCTCGAGCTGCTTTACGGACTGGCTGACCGCCGGCTGTGAAATATTCAGTTCTTTTGCAGCCACCGTCAGGCTGCCCGCCCTGGCCACATGATAAAAGACCTTATAATATTCCAGATTGGTAAGCATCTTTTCCGCACTTCCTGTTTATCTTAATCTTCCTTACGAAATATGTTACAATATTTCAGGAGAATCCCGGAGTAATTCTCCTGAGTTAATTGCGTGCAGTGCTGAATCTGCGCATATTATGCCATCTTCTCTGATGCCAGTAACGTAAATCAATCAGGGAGAATCGCAGCGCGATTCTCTTAGCGCAGACCGCCGGGTCTGCGCATATTATATCACAGATTGGAGTCGCCATGAAGCGGAGACGCAAAAAGAGTAACAGAAATATCCTTTCAGGGATCATATTCATACTGATCGTGCTGGCGCTTGCCTTTTGCGGCACAAACCTCCGGACGGAAACGCTGTCTCAGACGCACAACTCTGATACCAAAGCCGCGCCCGCCATAAATACCTCTTCAGAGCTGACCGTGCATTTCATAGATGTAGGACAGGGTGACTCTACCCTGATCCAGATAGGCGGACATTTCATGCTGATCGATGCCGGAGACAACAGCAAAGGAACTGCCCTGCAGCTCTATTTGCAAAAACAGGGAGTGGAAAAACTGGACTATTTGATCCTGACACATCCGGACGCCGACCATATAGGCGGCGCGGATGTGATCATCACGAAATTTGAGGTTGGACAAATCCTGATGCCGGACTATCCTGCCGACACCCGAACATACAACGATGTGCTTGACGCCATGAAACAAAAACAAATGCAGTATATTATACCGGCTGCGGGCAACACCTATATGCTAGGAGATGCTTGCACGGCAGAAGATCCCGCAGACGGTACGCCTTCCACGAAAGGCAGCGCATCTTTTACGATCCTTGCCCCGCTTGCCAGCTATGATAACGCCAACGATTCCTCCATAGCGCTGTTGCTTACGCACGGGCAGAACCGCTTTCTATTCACAGGCGACTGTGAAGAAACCGCCGAAGCGGATATCGTAAACAGTGGACAGGATATACATGCCAATGTATACCAGGCGGGGCATCACGGCAGCCGCACCGCCTCATCCCAGCTTTTTATGGACGCCGTGGCGCCGGAATATGCCGTGATAAGCTGTGGTGAAGACAACAGCTACGGGCATCCTCACGCGGAGGTGTTGAACCGTTTTCGCTCCCTGGGAATCAAGGTGTTTCGGACAGACGAGCAGGGAACCGTTACTGCCACATCGGACGGAACACGGATCACATGGAACTGCGCGCCCTCGGACACATGGAAAGCTGGCGAACCGGGAGGGAAAAAATGATTTTCTCCGTTTTCTTTACGCCTTCTTCAGAGGGCTCTTTCTGTAGATGATATCCTCCCTGCCCGGGCCGTTGGAGACCATTGTGATCGGATAGCCGATCTGCTCCTCAACGAACTCCACATACTTACGGCAGTTTTCGGGAAGCTCATCGTAATTCCGGATACCTCTTATATCACATTTCCAGCCCGGCATCTTCGTAAGAACCGGCTTTGCCTTCTCCAGCTTACAGGTAACGGGGAAGTCTGTCGTCACCTCGCCGTCTATCTCATACCCTACGCAGACCGGGATCTCGTCCAGATATCCCAGCGCATCAAGTACCGTAAACGCTACATCGGTCGTCCCCTGCAGACGGCATCCATACCTGGAGGCCACGCAGTCGAACCATCCCATCCGGCGAGGACGTCCTGTTGTTGCGCCGTACTCGCCGCCGTCACCGCCGCGGTTACGAAGCTCATCTGCCTCGTCCCCGAAGATCTCCGATACGAAAGCGCCTGCGCCTACCGCTGACGAATAGGCTTTGCAGACTGTTATGATCTCCTTGATCTCATGGGGTGGAAGTCCCGCGCCGATCGCGCCGTATGCCGCCAGTGTGGAGGACGACGTCACCATCGGATAGATACCGTGGTCGGGATCCTTGAGCGTTCCAAGCTGTCCTTCTAACAGTACGGTCTTACCCTCTTTCAGCGCCTGATCCAGATAGGCGGACACGTCGCACACATAAGGCTCTATCATCTCTTTGTACGCATGCAGCGTATCAAGAAGCTCTGCCGGATCTATTAACGGCTTGTGATACAGATGCTCCAGAAGTACGTTCTTGGTCTCGCAGATGCGCGGCACTTTATCCTGAAGCAGCTCCTCGTCAAAAAGCTCGCTCACCTGAAAGCCGATTTTGGCATATTTATCCGAGTAAAAAGGCGCAATGCCAGATTTTGTGGAGCCAAACGATTTACCGCCGAGCCTCTCCTCCTCGTACTGATCGAACAGGATATGGTACGGCATCACAATCTGGCATCTGTTGGAAACCAGTATCCTCGGCTTCGGCACATTTCTGTCCGTGATCGATTCGATCTCCTTAATAAGCAGCGGAATATTCAGCGCGACGCCGTTACCGATAATGCTTGTTGTATGATTATAGAAAACGCCGGACGGCAATGTATGGAGTGCAAATTTGCCGTAATTATTGACAATGGTATGTCCCGCATTGGCGCCTCCCTGAAAACGCACGATGATATCGGCTTTCTCGGCCAGCATATCCGTGATCTTACCCTTTCCTTCATCTCCCCAGTTGGCACCCACTACTGCCTTTACCATAATATTTCCTCCTTTTACCTGCATTGCGGTCATTCTGTTTGCCATCAGAAAAGCGGGTTGTAAAAAACCCGCCCCTGTTTCTTACTGTATGATTATAAACCATAATCATTCATAAGTAAAATCAATATTATTTATATATGACATAATAATTTATTATAGATACCTCATTTCAACCGCACGACCTGCTTTTGTGCAGAATCTATTTATTATACCGCAACGCTCTCGTGGCATTCAGTACCGCAATGATCATAACGCCCACATCCGCAAAAATGGCCCACCACATATTTAATGTTCCCAGCGCGCCCAGCGCAAGACAGGTAAACTTGACAGCCAGCGCAAAAACAATATTCTGGTACACGATACCCAGCGTCTTGCGGGATATGCCGATCGCCGTGGCGATCTTCTGCGGATTATCGTCCATCAGCACGATGTCCGCCGCCTCGATCGCGGCATCCGCACCCAGCGCGCCCATAGCGATACCGATATCCGCTCTGGCCAGCACCGGCGCATCGTTGATGCCATCGCCCACAAACGCCAGCTTCTCTTTTTTATTTCCAGATGCCAGAAGAGCCTCCACTTCCCTTACCTTGTCTTCCGGCAGCAGTTCGCTCCTGACTTCATCAACGCCCAGCTCTTTTGCCACGGCGTCTGCCGTATTTTTAGCATCTCCGGTTAACATAACTATCCGTTTGACGCCCGCCGCTTTGATCGCCGCTATCGCCGTTCTTGCATTGGGTTTTACCACATCCGATATCAGAATGTAGCCGGCGTATATCCCGTCGATGACCACATGGACCTGTGTGCCTGTCTTCTGCGGTGTCTGATATGCAATGCCCAGCTTCTTCATCAGCCTGACATTGCCTGCCGCCGTCTTCCGGCCATCCACAACCGCTGTCACACCGTGACCGCCGATCTCTTCCACATCGCTGATCTGTCCGGCATCGACAGGTTTTCCGTACGCTTCCTTTAGGCTCCTGCTGATGGGATGATTGGAATAGTGCTCGGCATATGCCGCCGCCCTCAGCAGTTCTTCTCCGGAAAAGCCCCCGGCAGGCTCGATATCCGTCACCTCGAACACGCCCTTCGTGAGCGTGCCGGTCTTATCGCAGACCAAACAGGTTGTACGGGAAAGCGCCTCGAGGTAATTGGAGCCTTTGATCAGAATACCCTTGGCGGAAGCGCCGCCGATTCCCCCAAAAAAGCTTAAAGGAATGGATATGACCAGCGCACATGGACAGCTGATGACCAGTGTCGTAAGCGCTCTGATCAGCCACTGCGACCAACCCGCCGGATTCCCTGTAAGCAGATTGATAACGGGCGGCAGAATCGCCAGCGCCAGCGCGCCGATACAGACAGCCGGCGTATAATATTTTGCAAATCTGGTAATGAAATTCTCTGATCTGGATTTTTTCATGCTGGAATTTTCCACCAGATCAAGGATCCTGGACACGGTCGATTCCCCGAACGGTTTCGTGGTCCTGATGCGCAGCACACCCGACATATTGACGCAGCCGCTGATGACCTCGTCGTTTTCGCCCACCTCTCTCGGCAGACTTTCTCCGGTCAGGGCGCTTGTATTAAGAGAGGATGAACCGCTCACAATCACACCGTCTATGGGCACCTTCTCACCCGGCTGCACCGTGATCACACACCCGGGTTCCACCTGGTCCGGATCTACCTGCACCAGCTTGCCGTCCCGCTCCACATTGGCATAATCGGGACGTATATCCATCAGTTCCGTGATATTCTTACGGCTCTTACCTACCGCATAGCTCTGGAACAATTCGCCTACCTGGTAAAAGAGCATAACCGCCGTGCCCTCGACATACTCTCCGAGCGCGATCGCACCTACCGTTGCCACGGCCATAAGGAAATTCTCATCAAAGATCTCTCCGTGCACGATGCCGAGTACCGCTTTTTTCAGAATATCATATCCGATAAGCAGATACGGTATCATAAAAAAGCCGAACCTGATATATAGGTTTTCTATCGGGATCAAACTTAGCACGATCAGCAAGACAGCCGATAGGATAATACGGATCAGGACTTTCTTTTGTTTTTTCGTCACTTGCCCCACCTCTTTCAAACTTTTATATGAACATATGAATATTTAATCATACGTTCGTGCAAATGTCAATACCGTATACATATACTTTTACAATTATTATAAACTCATTATAAACCCCGTAAAAAAGGCAGCTGCATCATACAGCTGCCCATCATACTATGTTTTACTGAATCACGCCTGTACCGCTTCTCGTCCACATGATGCCCTGACCGATCATCTGGTCGATATCCATACCGATGATTTCCGAAGCTCTCGCTTTGGCTGACGCGGCGTTAGCTGTTCCGAGATTCTTGTAGATATTGTAGGACGGCTTCTTGTTGCCGTTTAAGTCATACAAGCCCATAGCCAAATGACTGTTCTCTATCTCATACGCATCATCGGTCTGCCTGAAAAGCATGAATGCGTCCACATCCGGCAGCGAGGCTGCTTTCAGATATCCGTACGCGATCGAAGCCTCCTGTTTTTCGTCACCGAAAACAGATGTGTAGCCTATCTCTGCAAGGGATATGCTTCTGACCTGCCCCGCAGGATTCAAAAACTGCGACTGATGCATATAGTTGACCAGCAGCTCCAGATTCTGCATGGTAATATACGGTGTTGAAAGATTGTTCTTCACCCAGACTGACGGTCCGTTCCATGCGTACGGGTCATACAGCGGCGAATTATACGGGTGGAAAGACAGGTTCCAGTCTATGTTCCCCTCACGCAGCATATAGTAGTTAAACTGGTCCAGATATGCTCTGGCCAAGAAGCTGCCCGGATTTGACTTTCTGTTCCACTCCTGATCGATGGAATTATAAATGCGCACGTTGGCATTCTGGCTCTTCATCTCATTGTAAATGATACGGAATGCCTTCACATATATGTTCACATTATAGTCAAGCGATGAGGAATTGGTATACCACCATGATGTCCGCGCATTCACCTCATTGCCAACGATCCAGTTGTCCACCTGGCCGCATCCCGCCTGTCCGGAATATCTCTGTGCCAGAAACGCGCCAATCGCCTTTAAATGATTTACGCCCGCGGCATCCGCCACATTAAGCGCATAACCGGGACAGTCCCCTCCGCGCGCCGCAGGATGCACCAGATCCTGCGCATAGGGATTCTGCCCGCCGTTTAAGAGCACCAGCGTCACCTGAATACCGCTGCTGTTAAAGCTTTTGATCATGGAGTCAAAAGAAGCGATCCTGCCGCCGTTAAAATAATAGGTCTGTCCGTTATAGTTAAAAGGGATCGCACCGCCCACAGACGCATCCACACAGATATCATCCATATCCATGTTGTAAACGATCTGCTGTATGCCAAGATCCTGTAATTCCCCGTTGGAACACTTTGTCAGATCGGGCAGTATACCCTTGATGCCCGTATCCCTACGCGGTGATGTGTGCGCCGCAATAGCTTCCGGATTCGTTATATAATGCTCGTCGCTGACCTGTATCATCTGTCCGCCGCGTTTTACGGCAACCAGAAATTTACGGCTTAAGTTAGAGTCTGCTGTATTGTAATTCAAGGGAAAAGAAACGGTGACCGAAGCGCCTGCATCCACGGACGCCACAATGCTTCCCACAGTTCCGTCCTGATATACTTCGTCCCCGTAGATATAATATTTACCGTCATCGCTTGAAGGAACGCTGCCCGCGCTTAAGCTGCACACAACATCCCCGCCTGATATAGTACAGGAGCTGATCTTTACGGGACGCCCCTCCGCTTTTACATACCGCATACCGCCGCCAATCGGCGCTGTCAGGCAAAACGCCAGCGCCATCGCTGCGACAGCCGCCAGCCGGCATAAGAATCTTCTCCCTGTTCCTCTATTGTCTTTTCCTCCCGATGTGATACCGTTTCGCGCCGTACCACATACGCTTTCTCGTCTGTCTGTAAACATAATAGCTCCATTCCGTTGTTATTTTATACACTCTGCGCTTATATAGCATGTCCCGGGGAATACTCCCGCTAGGTCTGCGCATAGTACTGCTTATCCTCTGACGCCACAACCGTAAATCATTCCAGCAAGAATTACGGAGTAATTCTTGAAGCGCAGACCGCTAGGTCTGCGCATATTATACCCATAATCCTCTCCAATGACAAGCCATAATTATGAAAATATTGTCTTATGCTTCATCCTACATCGGATTCACATGCACCATAATGTGTTTCACTTTCGGGAAAGCCTTCTCAATGGCATCATGCACACTCTCCGCGATGCCGTGCGCGTCCCTGAGACGCATCTCGCCGTCCACTTCGATCTCAATATCCACATAGATCTTATTGCCAAAAACACGGGTATGCAGCAGATCAACGCCCTGTACGCCTTCCTGTGCCAGCGCACATTCCTTAAACAGCTTCTCCACCTCATCGTCACAGGCTTTATCGACCATCTTATCGACGGCATCCATGAAAATATCATAGGCGGCTTTTTCAATGAAAACGCATATGACGGCACTGGCAACAGGATCTAAAATGGGAAATCCGAGTCTGGCCCCTGCGATACCGGCTAACGCACCCACCGATGAAAGCGCATCTGATCTGTGATGCCACGCATCCGCCATCAGCGCGCCGGAATCGATCTTTTTGGCATATATCTTCGTATATTGGTACATACCTTCTTTGGTCAGAATGGACACGACCGCCGCAGCCAAAGCCAGCACTCCCGGTACGGCAAGCCCGGAATAATCTCCCGCCACGATCTTGCTCACCGCCGAGTAGCCGATTCCCAGACCCGTAACTGCCAGTATCGTGGACAGGACGATCGCCGCGACACACTCCATACGCTCATGACCGTAGGGATGATCTTTATCCGATTCTTTTGCCGATATTCTGATGCCGATAATCACAACGACCGTGCTGAACACATCCGATGCCGAGTGGATCGCATCGGATACCATAGCCCCTGAATGTGCGATAAAACCTGCTGCAAGCTTGAAAACCGTCAGGAGCATATTGGCTATGATGCTGACGCGTGATACCTCCATCGCCACTTTCTCATAGCCGGCCGGTTCCTGCTGTTTCGTTTCCGGAACGGCAGTCTTATTTCCGCTGTCTTTTTTTCTGCGCGCTTTATGTATGCCGTCTTTATTTGCCTTCATGGTTTTCTTCTCCGTTTTTTACATATACTTGCTTCCAAACCGCCCATAGCAATACGGCTGCCGCCGCCAGAAGCAGCAGCTCCACTACCCATACCGGCGCCACAGACGCCAGCAGTACCGTCAGAGAATCCACAAGAAAGTGCGTCAGAAACGCCGCCAGAAAATAACGCTTCATTCCCGTTCTGACGAACCCAAATACAAGCAGAGAACAGCATATATGAATCATAACGGCAGCTATCCTCTCCACGCCTGCTACATAGAACTGCCAGGGTGCAAGCTCCCACAACGCCCGCAGCTGTTCATAGACCGTCTTCTGCATCGTCCCGTCAAGCTGCAGCATGGTCAGCCGGATCGTCCCGGTATTGATCATAATAGATATGACCAAGTTGTTAATGTATGTGAATCCAACGGTAAGCACCGCCTCCGTACCGCCGTGTCCTATGCCGTAAATCAGTGCGTCGCCTCTGCTAAGATTTTTCTTCATGACAAACCGCATGGCAGCATAGCGTCCTGTCTCTTCAAACAAGGCCGCTGCCAGCCCGCCGTAAACAGCATACAACACTATATTTTCCTGTAACAACGTGCCTGCCGCTCCAAAAACTATCCTGTGAAGAATCTGTTCCAATATCATAGCAAATGCGATAAATACACCGCCTCCGATCAGGCAGGCGGTGATCTTCGCATGGGTTTTCTTATGCACAATGATTATCAAAGCGATTGGCAGACCAAAAACAATGATCAGGGAAAAGACCATTCCCGCCATGCTCGCCGCCGAAACCGTTCCCCATTCCATACTCTTTATCTCCTTTTGTATCTATGTCCGCGTTATCTTCTTCTTTATACTGCGGCTGCAGCATTCCCGACCTGATATATCATCCGTTCGGGATCCGGAGTATCTGTCCGATACGCAGTGCATCGCCTGTCAGTCCGTTTAGCTGCTTGATCGCATCCACCGTTGTACCGTACCGTCTTGCAAGCGCCCAGAGCGTATCGCCTGACCGGACCGTGTATTCAAAATACGAGTAGTCTTCCGGCGTGGGTATCTTAAGTACCTGACCGATATACAAGCCGTCACCCGCAAGTCCGTTCAGCCGCTTGATCGCATCCACCGTCGTGCCGTACCTTAAAGACAAAAGCCACAGCGTATCACCCGGTCGGACTGTATATTCAAAATAGCCGGACCCGGCGCCGTCGGACGGGATATTATCACGTACATCCAGGTACACGTCATAGAGCGCCTGCCACGTGGCGGGTCCCACAACGCCATCAGCCGCAAGCCCCCGCATCCGCTGGAAGGCGATCACGGCCTGCCTTGTCGAAGAACCGAAAATACTGTCCTGGGTCACATCCGGCAGCTCCGGATAAAACCGCGAGATGACGGCAAGCAGATACTGCAATGTCAGCACATCGTTTCCGCGTGAACCCTGACGCAGAACCGTATTCGGCGGAACCGTCCCGATTCCCAACACTGTTCCCTCGCTGTCCAATTCAGCAAGCCCGGTCACTGCCGTGTAGATCTGTGATATCTTATACCATGTGGACTTTCCGACCACGCCGTCCGCAGTCAGATTAAAAATACTCTGAAACTTTCTGACCGCCGCATCCGTACTGCTGCCAAACACTCCCGATGCATCGCTGATCACCGGGATCGCCGGATAATTCTGTCTGATCCTGTTTAGATAATTCTGGATATTCTGCACATCCAGACCCGCGCTGCCGGTGCGGAGCGGCGTGCCCGGATAGGAAGACAGTACATCCGACACTGCCTCCGCCTCCGCTATCACCACATCATTCGGATAATAGTACCGCAATATCTGTATCGGAGAACGCCCCTGGTTCGCCAGCGTCACGGTTCCCCACTGGGACAATCCCTGGCATGTAACTGTCGTACCGTTACAAAAAGACGTAAAATAAGGAGCGTTCTGCCCCGGGCGCGTCACGTATTCATTAAATATTTCATCCACGATAGCGTTGACCGACTCATAGGTCACTCTCCCGTAGACAAAAGCCTGATCGTATGCGGTACTATTCGTAATATCAAAGCTATAGCCCTGATTTCTGTACCATTCTGTAAAAATGCGGTTTAGGGCGAACGTTATAATAACATAGATATTTGCCCGGAGCGCGGCATCCGGCCACGTGGGGTATATCTCGCTGCTTGCTACGTTCTTCACATAATCTGGAAAGGATACCTGCACATTGGAAGCATACGCAGATGGACTTCCCAGATGCACAGTGATCCGGTTCGGGATCACAACCTGTCTGAGCAGATATGGCTGCACGGCAGAGCCTTGCTGGGAATGAGGCTCACTTCCGGCAACGGCGGGCGGTCCCATTGTAATGCGCGTCACCTCGCCTCTGCGCATTCTGCCTCCATCGGGTATCATCACAAGCGCCTGGATCGCCGTCTCGCCGTCATATATAGGGATATCCGCTATATACAGAGACTGAAATCCGTCCGCCTGCGCCAGCACATCATAACTGACATAAGGCGTCCCGGAATACTCCGGTTCCAGCGAAAGCCGTGCATCTACAGTCTCCAGGGAAACCACCGGCGTCTCACCGCTTTCATCGGTCACCAGATCATACACCCTGTTGCCCTGATCATCCAATATCCTGACCTGCACGTTTTCAAGCGGAACCGCATCAGACGCCAATCTCGTCTGTATTACCAAATAACCAATCGCCATATAAATAAAGCTCCTTTTTTCTTATGTTTATTATATAGAACATAAGAAAAAATGTGCTCACACGGCGTTACGCTCCTTAAGCTTCTCCTGCTTTTCCTTTGCCATTTTGTAATATTTGACCAATGACTGCCGGACATAACTGTACTGACCGCGGCTCACCATGATCTTACTGCCGTTCTTCAACTCGATCCATGCAGAACTGATATGCCTGATCTTATCCAGCCTGCACAGATAAGCCTGATGACATCTGACAAAACCGGTGCCCGCAAGCTTTGCCTCCAATTCGGAAATTCGCTCCGTAGTTTCTATCTGAAATGTCCGCTTAGGCTGGGAACAGAATTCGATCACACAGCCGTTACTCTTTGCCTCAATATACATAATAGATCTGACATAAAGCTTCAGCGCTTTATCTCTTGTCTTTACCAACAGAAACGGCTTTTCTCCGCCCCTCTGTATCGCCCAGTCCAGACGGGTACATAACTCAGCCTTGGTTAACGGCAGGTGAAGCCACTGCATGATCCGCGCATCGGTTTTCTGCTGCGGATAACCCTTGGCTCTTGCGATACCGATTATAATGAGCTCCGAAGTTTGTTCTTTCAGTTTCCTTGCCATTTTCGGGCAGTCTTCCTCCCGACCGCACCTATTCACGATCAGCGCCCCAAAATTGCGCTTACTGTTCCACGCGGCAAAAAAACTGTCTTCGCTGTCAAAGACGGTGATATCAACAGGAATGTTTCTCTCTTTTCCCCAGGCACTGATAAATCCGCTTATCTGTTCAGCCTGTTTCCTATCCCCTTCAACAACTGCAAACTTCATCGCTTTCCACCACTTTTCTTTCGTATATATAACAAAGACAGTCCCATATCCTTTAAAGCTGGGTCTGCGCATACTGCCACATTCTCTGATGCCAGTACCGTAAATTATTTCAGCAAGAATTACAAAGCAATTCTTGAAGCGCAGACCGCCGGGTCTGCGCATATTATATCATACACTATCATATTCCTCAATCCGTTATGACTGCCGGTCTGAATACAGGCCAATTCCATTTGCGATCCCTTCCGCGATCGCCTGTGAAGCTTTACACTGCGCCTATTTACTTATCTTCAGAAAAAGTTCGTTGATACCGTCATAAAAGCCGACCGTCACCACAGTTGTGCTGTCGTCCCCCATGCCCGCGAAGACATATTTTCTGTAGTAGGGCGTTGTTTCAATAAGCGGATTATCATTCTCATATGCTTCAGGCGCAGTCAGACCCATATACGACGACCAGGCCGTGATCAATTCGTCCGGATCGATATCCTCCCATTTCAACTGCGAGCGCACATAAAACTCATATATTTTTCCGTCATCCGCATCGATATAGGCATCCAGCAGCCGGTTTTCCTTGTTGGCGTTCTGGAGGCTGCCGACGAGACTCAGCTTCCATACCGCCACATTATTGCGCGGCTCGGGTACATCGATCGCAGAATACAGCGTTGCTTCATAGGCGCCTGCCTGAACTTCTTTGACGGTGTCCGGCAGAATGCCCAGTTGTCTAAGCACATCGATCTCCTCATTGGCGGTTGCATAAATCTCTTCGTCTGTGATCTCTCTTCCCGACGGACCGTTATGATTTACCACAAATGCGTAATCGCCTGTCAGTTCCTGATAATCTGTTTCCGGCTGTCTTGTTCTCAGGCTCTGTTCCGTACCCTGAATACTCTGGGAATCAAGACACCGTGAAAGAATATACAGCTTGTCGTTGCTGCTGAGCTGGTAACGGTAACCTTCTCCTCCCGTCTCTTCTTCCTGCGTCCTGATCCGGTTTAACACATCCCTGTCCTGATACCGCGCAAGCGCTTCGGGGCCCCATATGGATATGAGCACCGCAAGGATCGTCAGCGCAAGGAGCGCCAGATTAAGCGCGTATTTCTTCATGCTGCTCCTCCTTCTTTACTTCCCGCAGAAGGAAGCTCACCGATGTTCCCTCTCCGGGCGCACTCCCGATCTCCAGCCTGCTATCGTGCAGAGCAAGTATCTGTGCACAGAGCGCCAGACCGAGCCCCGCCCCGTTATGGCTGCGTGAGCGAGACTTGTCTACCATATAAAAAGCCTGCGTTATCTTTGACAATTCCTCTGCCGGAATACCGATCCCGTAATCCCGTACCGTAAATCGGTATCCTTTCTCTTCAGAGCGCCCATGTACCTCAATACGGCTTCCCGGTTCGGACGCCTTAAAAGCATTATCCAGCAGGTTCACCAGCACTGTCTGGATCAAACCGGGATCGGCCAGTATATATGCCTGTTCGTAATCAAATTGCAGCTCCATGCTGTCATTGGGAAGGAACATGCTGCGAAGATACTCTGTCAGAGAATCCACCGGTACTGTCTGGAGCTTTGCTCCCTCCCTTTTTGTCACAATGATATCCAGAAGACGAAGCGACATCGTCTCCAGCCTTTTGCCCTCGGTATAGATATAGTTTGCGGACAGAATACTCTTCTCCTCATCTAACTTTCTGGAGCGCAGCATATCCGCATATCCGATAATGGACGTTAGCGGTGTCTTCAACTCATGCGCAAAAGCGCCCACGAAATCCTCCCGCGCCTGCACCTCGCCCTCCAGCTTGTCAAAGGATTGCTCCAGCGCTTCCGCCATACGGTTAAAGTCCTGCGTCAGCTGTCCTAACTCATCGCTGCTGGCCTGCTTTGCCCGGTAGCTGTAATCTCCCGCCGCCATCTCCCTGGTCGCCCGCATGAGGCGCCTGATCGGTTTTGTCAGCCCTGATGCGATAAAGTACATGACTACCACGCCCAGTACCAGCATAAGGATCATGAGGCGGCGATAGACGACAAATCCCATCTGCCTCTCCTCAAATACCTGCGACACGTCCCGAAGCGTTTCCAGATACAGCGCTCTTCCAAGCGTATTGATATTGCTTGCCGTATGAATATAATAACGCTCGCCCAGCCGGACCACCCGGTATGAATACTGATTTTCCCCGGCGGATCTTAGCAGCTCGTCATCCGCATCAAATCCGTCGCTGGCAAAGACAGCCTGCTTTTCCTCATCGCAGATCCGCAGGAGTCTTCCGTCTCCCTGTCCGCCCGTCTCCAGATTGGATGCAATCTGTTCCACGGAGCTGTCCTGCAGCAGATCATATTTGGCAGGCACGTTGAGGGCCGCCGTCTCGAAAGCGAAACGCAGTATGCTATTTTCGTCCAGCGCCTGACCAACCTCCCTTTCCAGCGAAGTCTCAAACACATAATTGACAAAAAAATAGCCGCTGAATCCGAGTGTGAGGGCAATGATGATCACGGTCCACAGCACTAATTTATGTGAAAACTTCATGATGCCACCCCTATATTTCCAATCGGTAACCTATCTTATATACCGCCACAAGGTTTCTCTCCCAGCCAAGCTTCCTTCTAAGACGCTGCACATGCAGATCCAATGTTCTGCTGTTGGCATAATATTCATCGTCCCATACTTTCTCATACAGATTTTCCCGGAACAACGCCACGTTCCTGTTTTCCGCAAACAGCATCAGAAGATCGAATTCTTTGCCGGTAAGCGGCACAGGCTGTCCCGATTTCTTTACCCGCCGTGCTTCGATATCGATCTCCACATCTCCGACAGTAAGATTTTTGTCCGCCTTGTTGTATCTGCGAAGCACCGCTTCCACTCTCGCAAGAAGCTCCGTCACATCAAACGGCTTTATCAGATAATCATCGGCTCCGAGTCTTAATCCCTTGACCCGGTCTTTTACTTCATGCCTGGCGGAAATAAAAATCACCGGTATCTTAAGCGGTCTTATGTATTCCATAACATCATAACCGTCGGCTCCCGGAAGCATGATATCCAGAAGCACCAGGTCAAAGGTATTCTTATCTACCTCATCGATCGCCGCCAGACCGTTGCGAACCGCCACGCAGGAATATCCCGCCGCAGTCAGGTTCATGTCTATCAGATCGCAAATCGGCTTTTCATCATCTACAATCAGTATCTTGATCATGTTTCCGGGCTCCATCCCCAATAAGCTCTCGCCTTCTCCACAAGCTCCGCTACCGTATCTTCATCCCGGCATGGGACTTTACTCTTTACCTCCGTGTCCGTCTCAAAGCCGTCTGTCCTCTGGTAATAAATTGCATAATCGCTCTTCGTCATAAGCTCGTTATCGTTTCCCGCATAGCTGTAACGCGCCAGTACCAGAATATCCTTCATGCCGTCGCCGTCAATGTCCCGGCAGGCGATCCCCTTTAACGCATACAGATTGTCAAAGTCCCCCATAGGCTGAAAGCTCCATACGATATCGCCCTGCTCATTTATCAGATAGAGCATAAAAGTGGAAAACTTCGCCATCGTGTATGTCCCCGGCAACACTTCCAAGTATCCCAATTTTTCAAACTGTCTGGAATAATCCTGCTCCTTTATGACCGAAAACCCGTTCCGGATCAGTTCCGCCCTTGTGGACGCGGTATAGAGGAACTCTGTAGAATAGCCGTCCCGGACATAGGCGACAATACTCTCGGCACTCTTATTCATACCAAACCGGTTGATCTTGTCCGAGATCCTGTAATCGCAATAGAAGCCGCTGTCACTTTGAAACAGGGCATCGCCCACCTTATAATCCCTGGACGCATAGTCGCCCGTTTTGTTCCGGCAATTGGTGGTCAGCACGATATCCGTCCTGCCATCGCGGTTCAGATCCTGAAAAGCAACGGCGGAAAGCTCTCTGCAGGGCTGTTCGAGACTCCCCTCATACCAGCTGTCAACCGCCAGTCTGTCCGTACGGTAAACTATCGATCCGTCCTCTTTCACCCAGAAAAGAACAAGCCTGTGGTACATCTTCTCCAGGGCAGGGACCAGCGAAACCGTGCCAAAGCACTCTGTCTCCAACGGGAATATCTGATTATCGATGGTCTCAAATCCGTTCTCGCCAATTTCCCACTGATACTCTATGGCATTTAACCGCTCCTGATAGTCATGATAATCCGCTATAAGCTGCCGGTCTGCTTCTGCCTCCTGTTTTGCAGTTTCCGCCGCGTCTTCCCCTGCAGCCAAAACCGAAAGAGGATACCGTGCGCACAGAAGAATGACGACAGTGAGCGCTATGAATTTGTTTCGTTTTATCTTCCTGTGTACCGTATTTCTGTTCATCGTCCCATCCGGCGTATCACAATGCGCCTGTCCGACTTCCTTAGTATCGTTATCGTACCCTACACCTGGATCTGTGCCTTGACGCCGAGCAGCTCCTTATTCTCTTCAAGGATCGGGTCAGCCACTTCCTTAAGAAATCTATCCACCTGCAGCGGCGCGCGGCCCACATATTTTGCGGGCTCCATAGCCTTAAGCAGATCCTCTTTGGTCATATTGAACGAAGGATCGCCGGCGATCAGATCCAGCAGATTATTCTCTTTGCCTTCCCGCTTCACATTTGCGCCCGCTTCCATAGAGAGCTTTCTGATCTTCTCGTGCAGCTCCTGACGGTTGCCGCCCATCTTAACCGCATCCATCATGATGTTTTCTGTTGCCATGAAGGGAAGCTCGCTCATGAGGTGCTTCGTGATAACCTTATCGTATACCACCAGGCCGTCCACCACGTTCAGACACAGATCCAGTATGCCGTCAACCGCCAGAAATGCCTCCGGAATGGACAGCCTCTTATTGGCGGAATCGTCAAGCGTCCGCTCAAACCACTGCGTAGCCGATGTAATGGCGGGATTTAACGCATCGATCATCACATACCGCGCCAGGGATGCTATTCTTTCGCTCCGCATGGGATTTCTCTTATAGGCCATAGCCGAAGATCCGATCTGGTTCTTCTCAAAGGGTTCCTCCACTTCTTTTAAATGCTGCAACAGTCTGATGTCATTGGACATCTTATGCGCGGACGCCGCAATGCCTGCCAGAACGTTGCATACTCTCGTATCCACTTTGCGGGAGTAGGTCTGTCCGGATACAGGACAGCATTTATCAAATCCCATCTTCCGGGCGATCATAGGATCGATCTTGTCTATCGTCTCCTGATCGCCGTCAAACAGCTCCAGGAAAGACGCCTGCGTTCCGGTCGTTCCCTTGGAGCCCAGCAGCTTCATCGTGGACAATACATAATTGATATCCTCCAGATCCATACAGAATTCCTGCATCCAGAGAGTTGCCCGCTTGCCTACCGTAGTAGGCTGCGCCGGCTGAAAATGCGTAAAAGCAAGCGTCGGCAGGTCTTTATACTTTCTGGCAAAATCCGCCAGCTGTGCGATCACATTGACCAGCTTCTTCTTCACCAGCTTAAGCGCTTCATTCATCACGATGATATCGGTATTGTCGCCCACATAGCAGGAGGTCGCTCCCAGGTGAATGATACCCGCCGCCTTGGGGCACTGCTGCCCGTAAGCATATACATGGCTCATCACATCGTGGCGCACTTCTTTCTCACGCGCTTTTGCCACGTCATAATTGATATCCTCCGCGTGGGCCTTCAGTTCATCGATCTGCTCCTGTGTGATGACCGGCTGCCCGTTCTGGCTAAGCCCCAGCTCCATCTCCGTCTCCGCCAGTGCGATCCACAGCTTTCTCCACGTCTTAAACTTCATATCCGGCGAGAAGATGTACTGCATCTCCCTGCTGGCATAGCGCTCCGACAACGGGCTTACATATCTGTCTGTACTCATGATCCTGTCTCCTGTCCTTTCTGTTATTCTAAAGCACGGCGCTTTGCAGGCGCCGCCGTGCTCATCGCTCATACTCGCCCCGTATATCCTCCCGGGGCGGCTCCATCGGATACTTCCCCGTAAAGCATCCTGTGCATATCCCCAGGTGCCCCGCGACCTCCTCAAGCCTCTCCAGTCTAAGGTACGCCAGAGAATCCGCTCCAATGATCTTACAGATCTCATCCACCGACCGGTTATAGGCGATCAGCTGCTCCCTCGCCGGCACATCGGTGCCGAAGTAGCACGGCCACAGAAAAGGCGGTGAGCTGACCCTCATATGCACTTCTTTTGCACCCGCCTCACGAAGCATCCTGACAATACGGTCCGAAGTCGTTCCCCGGACAATAGAATCGTCTATCATAATAATTCTTTTGCCCCGCACGGCTTCCCTGATGGCGTTCAGCTTCACCTGCACACTGCTTTCCCGGCTCTTCTGTCCGGGTCTGATAAACGTCCGCCCCACATATGCGTTCTTAACGAAAGCCTGTCCGTAAGGTATGCCCGACTGCATAGAATAGCCGAGCGCCGCACAGTTGCCCGACTCCGGCACGCCCACTACCAGATCCGCCCTGACGGGAGAATCCATAGCTAGAAATCTGCCTGCCATAATGCGGGAATCATAGACGCTGACGCCGTCGATATGGCTGTCCGGTCTGGCAAAATAAATATATTCAAAAACGCATCTGCCGTGCTGTTCTTTTGGAAGACACATGCTTTTATCCGACTCAAGACCGCTATCCGGCGATATCGTGACGATCTCACCGGGCTCCACATCCCTGACGAACTCGGCGCCTATCGTGTCAAGGGCACAGGTCTCCGACGCAAGAATATAGGCATTATCCCTTTTGCCGATGCACAGAGGTCTAAAACCGTATGGATCTCTTGCGCCGATCAGCTTACGCGGCGACATCACGATCAGCGAATAAGCGCCCTTGATCTTATTCATCGCACGCCTTACCGCCTCCTCGACCGTCTTACTGTTCAGACGTTCCCTGGCAATGTGATAAGCTATGACCTCGGAATCTATCGTGGTCTGAAAAATCGCGCCCGTGTATTCCAGTTCGTGCCGCAGCTGCACCGCGTTGATCAGGTTGCCGTTATGCGCAAGCGCCAGCGTACCTTTCACATAATTAAGCACCAAGGGCTGGGCGTTTTCCCGCGTGCTGCTGCCGGCGGTGGAATAACGCACATGCCCTACGCCTATGTCCCCCTTCAGCTTATGTAACGTGTCCGGCGTAAAGTTTTCATTTAACAGTCCCATCTCTTTCACGCTCAGGACTTTGCCCTTGGGACCGTTCGTATCGCTTACCGCGATACCGCAGCTTTCCTGTCCTCTGTGCTGCAGGGCGAAGAGTCCGTAGTAGATCGTGGACGCCACATCGTGTCCGTCAAAATCGTAAATGCCAAATACGCCGCACTCCTCGCCCGGTTTGTCTGCCTGTTCTTCCCGTTCCTTTTCCGTGTTCATTCCGAGTTCTCTCCTTCATATTAAGATTTCCACACTCGTATACACTCTATCCCTTTGCAAACTTCTTCTCATACTCTTCTACGGAGGCCATGACCTCTTTTGCATACTGCGGATACTGCTCCACCAGCTCCCGGATCTCTTTCTGGGAACCGCCGGCTACCACATCCCTGTTGTAATCCATTCTGCGGCGCAGCGACTGTCTTCGAATGATCAGGTTATGCCGGATCTCAACCATCTCTTTATGATCCAGAATGGCTTCCGTCTGGTGGAGCCAGATCGCGGGGTCTTTGATCTGATAGCGTTTCAGCATCTGAAGCAGCTCCTGCTGGTTGTAGTCCAGATCCAGTTCCGCTTTGCGCAGCTGCTCACGCTCCTCTTTTTCGATCTTATAGTTTTCCCACAGCTCCATCAGTTCCCCGGCTCCGGTCACTCCGTATTTCAGGTACAGATAATCTAACAGATTTGTATTGTTGACATATCTTATCTTCACTTTATTCTGAAGAAGGATGATCTTGTTGATACCCGATTCCACACGGTGCAGTTCCCGTCTGGCATCCACATGCCTGACGAAGACCAGCGTGATGGCGATGGCCGCGGCAAGCGCCGTGACAAGATAGCCTGCCTTCGTATCCATATCAAAGAAAAATTGCAAAAACAGCAGCAGCAGTATGCAGAGCACGAGCGCTGCGACACAGATCACCGCCATTCCTCTTGTATCCGATATGATATGGGTGACTTCGTTCTTCCGGTACAGATAGGCATGCTTCTCGCCGTCAAGTCTGGTCAGATCCTGCCGTATCAGATCCTGATAATCTTCCGCCTCTTTAAGTTTCCGGTATCCTTCCTCCACTTCATCGGCCATCCGCTCCATCTGCTGATATTTTTCATCGCTTATACGGTGCGGCCGCTCCATAAAATCAGCCCGGCTGTCCTGCAGCTGCGCGACCTTCTTTGCGCACTCCTTAAGCTGTTCGCTCTCCTCCGGCGGCAGCGCTTCTATCTCCTCCATGTCTTTCAGATAGGAAGTCACCATATCGTACTCAAAATTCAGATTTTCCAGCTCTCTCGTGGCATCCGCCATCCGTTCAAGACAGTTTCGCACATAATCGGTCCGCTGCTCTTTATTGTGATAATCAATATGATGGGCGGCCTCTTCGTCTTCCAATTCTTCCCACTCGTCGCCAAAACCGTCTTCGCCTTCTTTTCTCCTGAGAAATACGGCTTTTAATTTTTCAAACCAACTCATGCTGTCTCCTTATGACACATATTCCCTGTATGATTCCTTTAACCCGGCAGTCAGCTTCTCTATCTCCTGATAATACCGTGCATTGCTGCCAGCAGTGCTGTTGCCCTCTTCCCTGAAGACCTGCAGCGTAAAAAGCATACGGTTTTCATCCGTTCCCTCGAACTGACCATACGCCTGATTCATCTTCCGCTCCACTTTGAGCGATGCATCGTGGTATTCCGGATGCCCGGCAATATATGCGATATATTCTTTCTCATCCCTGCACATGCGAAGCGCCGCCAGATGCAGTTCCAGACTTGCCTCATTCCGGTCTGCAATGTACGCTTCCATGAAATACTCCGCGGCCTGCACGAACATAAACATCTTCGCACAGGCTGCCCCCATATTATGGAGAACCGCCGCCCGCATCGCACTGTCCGTCTCGGGGATCTGACCGAGCAGGCTGTTATACTGTTTAAGGGCATTATGATATTTTTTGTTCTGAAGCATATAGTCCGCCTTGGCCTTGCCGCGTTCAAGGGGACTCAGGCCCTCGTTGCTCCTGATGATCTGTTCGGTCCGCTCTATCGCTTCATCGGAATACAGATGCACATACTCCAGTATCGTCCCCGCAAATGCCACAACAGAACCCTTCTGGTTCAACAGCGTTATAAGTGTGTGCGCCAGCTGACTCAGCCCGCACTGCTCATCCAGCCACGCAACGAGCTCCCGCTGCATGATGTCTTCATCCAGCAGTTCCGCCTTATCAACCAAAAGATAGCATAGTTCCTCCGCCGAATACAAGTTTACATAAAACTTTTCAACATAATATGGAGTTGTGGCGCAGCTGCCCGTTTCCAGTATGATTTTGCCCATAATATCAGTTTTATCCTCCGCGCCGCGCATCGCCGCGTGCACTTGTATATTCCGCCGTCATGATACAGACGGGTCAGGAGAGGCTGATCGTTTCCTCCCATGTTCTGCCGGAGGAGGGAAAAAATTCTCCGAATCCCATGTCCGTCACGGTCACATGCACCGTCTCCGGCGCGTTCATATCCATTTTAAGATGATACCGCGTAAAAGGCGCTTCGCTTACGTTCTCCCCGGACAGACGCATCGTTTTCTCTTCGACGTCTTTACCGGTCAGCGGTGTGACCACAAAAGAAAGCTCCCTGTCGCCTTCCAGCAGAAATTCGCATTCCTTTACGGCTTCATACCAATTCTCACCGGCATCCAGCAATGCATAATAAGATTCCCTGCCCTGCCTGAAAACATGCATGCCGATATTGGATTTAAGCTTGTCCTTTCCCAGAAAAACATGCGACGAGCACTCTTCACCGGGTTCCAGTTTCTCCTGAATGCCGTAACATGCGCCCTTACTAAACAGATTATTTCCTTGAAAAACTCTCCTATTATGGCACAGAAATTTCAGTGATTCCTTATTCCACTCTGTGCGGAATCCGTCACCCAGAAGGTATGCCGATGACACGATCCTTCCTTCACACATTTTCTTCAGGATACTTAAGAAACGTTCATCCGCCAGACGGTAAGCGTCCTTTCTGATCGACTCTTCCTCCGTATCCTCCGGAATGACCAGCGTATCAAATATCTGCTCTTCTATCAGTACCACGACCGGCGTTGTGCGTTTGTTGCACTCCATCCGATAGGTTTTAAGTCTCATGCCGTCATGTTCACAGGCAACAACCTGATAATCCCACAAATCCCTGGGCTGATGAAGCATGAAATAGTACAGACTTTCCGTATGACTCTGAAAATAAATATGCGGCGTCTTAAGACCGAGATTCGCCGATGCCTGCAGCAGTATCTCGATCATCCTGTCGTCCAGCACATCCACGGTAAACATGATCCCGTCGATCTTATCAACGGAGGCTATAAAATTCATCAGCGTCATGCTCCGCTTAAGAAACAGTGTCAAAAGCGCCACCGGATCATACATTTCTCCGTCAAGCCCTATCTCCCCGCCTTTTCTGGCAAGGGACAACAGCCCGTCCACCGGCAGCATTCCCTCCTCGTCCGCATACTTTACGGCATCTTTCCCATAGAACCACTGATTGACGCCCTCTCGTTTACATAACATAGTCGGAATATTATACTGTTTTGTTCCTACCACGGTTGCAACCGTGTCTGCATCCTCCTGTCCGTAGACACAGTAGCTGATCTGTGAGAACTGTTCCCCCAGATCGTAACCGACCAGTACACTTCCTTTATGCAGTTTGCCTTTTTCCTTTCGTTCCAGGAACATACTGCCTCCTAGCGCATTGTAAAGATCATGTCCGCCATATAGTCCTGCCTGTAATACTCGCGCAGAAGATCATTGACCGTATCGTAATCATGCAGTGTCATACCGGTCATAATATCGTTGAGCATCGTAAACCTGCTTTCGAAGCTGTCCTGCACGATATCGCTTTTGTTGATGCTGCCGCTCTGGGTCAGCTGTTCGGTCCCGTTGATCTCCTCGGTAATATAGTACTGTAGTTTTTCCCCGAAAAACAGTACAAACTCTTTGACGCAGATACCAGCGAACATATTTTTCATTTCTTCTCTGCGGTACTCATTTTGCGTACTGTCGTCGCTCTGGATCACATAATGGATGATCGCCCTGCTGCCCGGCCTGGCACGATACTCCACCATAGTCTTATCCTGATATTCATCCAGCTGGGGTACATAACCCTGATATTCCTTATATACCGGCAGAATAATATTCTCATTTAACAATTCTGTAAGGAAACAGCGGCAGACCTGTTTCACCGTCTCATTCTGTTCTTTTTCGTTCTCTGCATAGTACTGTAAGAAAGCCACTTTACATACCGGATGCAGTGGAATATCATCCATATGCATCTGCAGAATGCTTAAGAATACATAGGGCTCCGTGATCTGTTCCCCTACCGCATAATCATAGCAGCACTGGGACACGAAGGCCGCTTTAAGCTCCGCATTGCCGCCGCTTTGACAATATGACTTATAGATATCAGCCTTGTCGCCCACATGGGCGCCCGTATAGAGCATCTGCATGATCATCCGCTCACACAGCGCATAGGTGTCCAGGCCGAAATCCTTCGCGATCTTCCAGATATCCCGCATATCCTTGAGACTGCCTGAGAAATATCTGATCAGATAGTTCAGTACATTCTCATCATATTTTCCCTTTTTCACCACGTAGCAGAGCACGCCGGTCATGACCGGATCTTCGCCCGTCTGCTCTTTCTCCAGCAGACGGCTACACAGCCTGACCAGGATCTTGGCATCCACATCATACGGGCCAAACCTGCACACCCAGCTGTACGCCTCCTCATACATGCCCCGTATGACCATGTACCGTATCAGCTCTTTGCGGTCTTTTTCCCCGATTTCGTCAGGCTTAAGCTCCAGCAGATATTCGTCCAGCTCCCGCATTCTGTCCTTTTCATAATAGAACTGTACCAGCTTCATGCGGATGTCCCTCTTCGTCTGCTCCGCGATCCGTTCGGACCCCGCAATATAGCGAAAGAGATCCGCATTGTCGTCCTGTACGGTAAAATCTTTTTGGTATTCAAAGCACATATAAAGCGCATAGCCCAGATTATTCCGCACGAAAGGCGAGATCATGAGCGCCAGTCTGGCAGGGTTGATAAGAGGCTCCGCACGGTATTCCACGCTTGTTGTATACCGCGTTCCTTCTCCGTCGCCCAATAGTATCCTGCAATCGGAATTAAAAATAGGCGCCTGCGCTTTCCCGGCCGAGACAGGATAAATATCTTCCCCCTCACCGTAAGGATATACGAGGATCACCTCTCTGATCTTATCCGACTCCACCGTGATCTCTTTCGTAAAAAGAAGTGAGGCAAGCTTCACCGCGCTCTCTTCGTCTATCATCGGCAGACTGACCAGATTGCGGTACAGATAGGCCAAATCCCTGTTGATCCTTTCCCTGCCGATCTGTTCCGCCACAAAGCGCTCCATAGCGGCGGTATAGTTTACATAAATATCCGGTATCTCCTCCCTGTGCCGATGTACATAGGCATACAGAAAAGCAGTGATCTCATAGTTAAGGTCGCTCTGATAGGCAAAATACATCAGTATCATTTTGGGCAGCGCACCGTTATACTGCCGCGGAATAGACATCATATAATATTCGTAAAGCCTGGTGATCCTGAGATTCTGTTCCACACCGGCCCGATACCATTCAAAATACGCTTCGCCGTACCGGTTCCCTTTGATCAGAAGAGTACAGATCGCATGCAATATATCATTCCGGGGCCTCTTCTCGTAGCACCCTGCAAGGATCCGGAAGACGCCATCCGAATAAGATTTCTGCTTTTGCGCCAGATATACGGTCTGCATTGTGATCTCGTCCGTCATGAGGTCGTTCCTGACCGCGTAACGGAGAATCTGCTGCTCAAAAACATCCAGCTTTAACAACATGGCGGGATTCATACACAAAAGATGCCACGCCTCTATGTAGATCACGGGCGATGTACAGTGATAGCGGAACAGTTCTTCCAGAAGCTCCCATTTCCGCGCGGGATTTTTGATATATTCCTCGGACAGATACATAAGAAGCCACGCGATCCGCCAGTTCTCCCTGTTGCGCCCGTAGACCTCCGCAACCTCCTTAGCTGCCTCGTCCACATATCTGTAATCTTTGCTGTAAAGCGTTGTCAGATACAGATAATAGCACCACAATTCGGGGCATTCGCGCTGTCGCAAAAGAACCTCGCTATCTTGCTTCTCTATCAGCCACTTCGCCTCATTGTACCGCTCTTCCGTAAGCAGCAGCTGCACCCGAAAAAGCTTGTACGCCACATTCCTGTCGTCAAGCTCCATCAGCCGGTTCAGCAGCTTGTTCGTCTCCGTCATCCACGTTTTGGTGCTGATCTTTTTGAGACGGAACGCCTGGTAATATTCCATCATTTCCACGGTGAGGCGTCCTTTTTCCTTCCGGATGCCGAGCGCCTTTCTTCCCGTCACGCGCACCGCCACTCTGACGGGCACCCTGATCGTCCGGTTCTCCCGTATCAAAAGAATGCTTCCGTAGTTGTTGCCCGCATGCAGCTTCTCATGATCAATGTAATAGTAGAGCCTGTATATATTTCCCAGAAAAGAAGCGTCGGAAACCGTATCCTCCTCCACCCTTAAGAATCCGCCTTCCGTTCCGATCTTAAGATGCGTGTAACCCCAGCCGTTTCTGTTAAGCACAAGCGAATACCGGGTCTGAGGCGCCGGATCCTCTATCCTGATCTCCGTCTCCTCCGGTATGTATTCCACCGGCTTTTTTTTATGGATCTCCAGAAGAAACTCCTCTACGTTATGTTCATTGCCGGTTATAGCCGACAGCCCTTTGTAGGCGGCATAGTATTGCCTGTCGTTTCCCGCAAAAACTGTCTTAAACTGTTCTGAATAGAACAGCTTCACGGCTTCATCCCAGTTGCTTTTGGCAAGATTGGTAAAATGAAACAGGTTCCTAATCCCGCCCATACTGGAATCAACGGTTCCCGGCATGACCGTCACCGAAAAAGGCAGATAATATTCTCCGTGATTGGAGATAATACTAAACGCCCCCTTAACCTCATCGCCCGCTTCCATTCCCTGCGAGTCAAAACGGTATTCGATCACATTACTGCTGCCGCTAAAAGACTGCGTCAAGCATACCATCCTAAGATCGGAGGATAAGACGCTTCCCTCTGTCAGACCCTCTTCGGGCCCGTACACGGTAAAGCTTCCCCCGGACGCCTCCCCGGCATAAAGGGACAGCTCGATACGAGGACAGGAAAAGTCCAAAGAGCCGTTGCCGACATTAAATTTTCCGTTTAAGATCTCCTCTACAGCCTGTCCCACGCCTTCGGTCTGCCTTTCTACATAGTTATTAAAATTATACCATTTATACGGCAGACAGCGCAATATCAAATCAGCGGTACACAGTCAAAAATTGCGTAACTTCTTTTATGATTCCACATAACATATTTAGGAGTAAAAAGATTTGAGGTTATATATGGAAAAGCCTATCTTAAAGAGTATGCAGACCGAAGAACCCGCACAGGAACAGTTTCAGGCCGACGGACCGGCACAGGGCACACTCCGGATCAATGTCACAGCCAATGTAGGGTTGATACCGATTCAGAATGCAAACATAACGATCTCCTATACCGGGCAGCCGGACAATACGCTGGAAACGGTGACTACCGACTCCTCCGGGCAGACCGGGCCGGTATCCTTAAGTGCGCCGCCCTTAAGCTTCAGCCTGACGCCCAATTCCCCTATGCCTTATTCCGAGTACACCTTAAACATCACCGCGCCCGGCTATGAACCGGTCACTGTATCCGGGGTGGAGGTGCTGCCCGACGTGACTGCCATTCAGAATATTGAGATGACGCCCACGGAAACAGCCCGGGACGACCGTGAAACCATCGTTATTCCCGATCATACGCTCTATGGCGATTATCCGCCCAAGATCCCCGAAGATGAGATCAAGCCCATTGACGAATCCGGCGAGATCGTCTTAAGCCGCGTTGTCATTCCGGAATATATCATCGTCCATGACGGCGCGCCCTCGGATTCCACCGCCGCAAACTATTATGTGAGATACCGGGACTACATCAAGAACGTGGTCTCTTCGGAAATATATGCCACATGGCCCGAGAGCGCCATATATGCAAACACGCTTGCCATCATGTCCTTTACCCTGAACAGGGTATACACGGAATGGTACAGGAACAAAGGCTATAACTTTACGATCACCTCATCCACCGCCTATGATCAGAAATGGATCTACGGCAGGAATATATACAGCAATATTGACAGACTTGTTGACAACATTTTTGCCAATTACCTTTCACGCCCGGGCGTCAGACAGCCTATCTTCACTTCTTACTGCGACGGAAGGAACGTGACCTGCAACGGCTTAAGCCAGTGGGGTTCCAAATATCTCGGCGACGAGGGCTACAGCGCGATCGAGATCATCCGCTACTACTACGGCAGCGATATGTACATTAACACAGCCACCGCCGTTTCAGGCGTTCCGTCCTCATGGCCCGGGTACAACCTGGGCATCGGCGCATCAGGCGACAAAGTCCTGCAGATACAGCAGCAGTTAAACCGCATTGCGCAAAATTATCCCGCGATCCCGCGGATCGCCGCGGACGGCATCTACGGCGCTGCAACCGCAGAATCCGTGCGGACTTTTCAGGGAATATTTAATCTTCCGCAGACCGGCATAGTGGACTATCCCACCTGGTATAAGATCTCGGAGATCTATGTCGGCGTCAGCAGGATAGCCGAGCCGGGTTAATGCATAAAGCGTGCCCCAAAACTATGTTATCAGTCAACACAGTCCCGGGGCACGCTGCATCTTTCCATATAATCGCAGGCCTTACTTCGCCAGCATCATCATGATCTCGTTACTTCTGGCAACGAACTTCGTCATCGCCTCCGGCTCGAGCGGCGCCTGCTGTAACAGCGCCAGATCGTAGAGCTGCTCGCAGATCATCTTCACGTTATCGCCTTCCTGGTGTGCAAGCACATACTGCACAAGGGGATGACTGGCATTCAGGATGAGTGTCTCGCCTTCCTTTCCAAACGAGCCCATATCCATGCCGTTCATAGAATACATTTTCATCATATCCTGCATTCTGCGGGATTCCTCAGCCAGAGTGATCATGGAAGATATCTTCTTGTTCTTCAGCTTCTCGACCTTTACCTTGATGTTGTCTTTCTTCAGGACTTTCTTCATCAGTTTGGCGATCGCCTCCGCCTGCTCTTCCATCTCCTTCTCCGCCTTCCGGGAAGTCTTGGACTTAAAGACTTCCGTCAGATCGGCATCGATCCTCTGGAACTTAATGCCTTCATTCTTTGCTTCCAGCTGGGAGATAAAGGGCTGGTCAATATTATGGTCAAGTACGACAGCATCCATTTTGGCAGCCTTGAACATATTGATGTACTGGCTCTGCTGCTTAACGTCCGTCACATAGTATATGGTCTTCTCTTTCTTCTCCTCAGACGCTCCGGCATCGCCGCCGTCCCCGTCTGTCCCGCCGGATACGCTCGCGCCGTTCTCATCAACGACCTCGGCCTCTACCTTTTCGCCGTTCTCGTCCACAGCTCCGGTCTCCGTCTTTTGTCCGTCTTCATCCGCGTCGTTCTCTGCCCCCACTTCGTCCGGATCGATCTTATTGACCTCAAGGCACTCCGGCAGCGTCATGTATACGCCGTCCAGATTCTTGAACAGGATGTAGTCAGTCATCTTCTCACAGAATTTATCGTCTTTCAGGCAGCCAAATTTGATAAACGGGCTGATATCATCCCAGTACTTCTCATACTCTTCTTTCTCGGTCTTGCACATGCCGGAAAGCTTGTCCGCAACTTTTTTCGTGATATATTCGCTGATCTTCTGTACAAACCCATCGTTCTGGAGCGCGCTCCTCGACACGTTGAGCGGCAGATCGGGGCAGTCGATCACACCCTTTAACAGAAGCAGAAATTCAGGAATAACCTCCTTGATATTGTCCGCGATAAACACCTGATTGTTATACAGCTTGATCGTACCCTCAATGGACTCATATTCCATGTTGATCTTCGGGAAATAGAGGATACCCTTCATGTTGAAAGGATAATCCATATTCAGATGTATCCAGAATAAGGGCTCCTTGTAATCCTGAAATACCTTGCGGTAAAATGCAAGATACTCCTCTCTGCTGCACTCGTTCGGATGCTTCGCCCAGAGAGGCTGCGTTTCATTCAGAAGCTCGGGACGTTTTCTGATCTTAAGCTTCTTCTCGTCCTCCTCTTTCTCTCCGGCGATCTCCTCCACCACTTCGTCCGTATCCAGTTTCTCGGACGCCTTGATGGTCTGCGTGTCCGTGCTGTTTGCCTTGGAAAGATAGATCTCTGTAGGCATGAAGGAACAATATTTTTTGATGACTTCCTTCGCCTTGTACTCATTACAGAATTCCAGGCAGTCCTCATTGATAAAGAGAGTGATCTGCGTACCGACTTCCGTCCTCGTTCCCTCTTCCATATCAAATTCCGTACCGCCGTCGCATTCCCAGTGAACGGCTTTGGCGCCCTCCTGATAAGACAATGTATCGATGTGCACCGCATCCGCCACCATAAACGCAGAATAGAATCCCAGACCGAAATGTCCGATGATCTGGTCTTCATTTGCCTTGTCCTTATACTTCTCGATGAAATCCGCCGCGCCGGAGAAAGCGATCTGATTGATGTACTCCTCCACCTCGTCCGCCGTCATACCGATACCGTTATCAATAAACTGAAGCGTCTTCTCCTCGGGATTTACGATCACCTGGATCTTAGCCTTATAATCGTCCGGCAGAGTATACTCGCCTATCATGTCCAGCTTTTTCAGTTTCGTGATCGCATCGCATCCGTTGGAGATCAGCTCACGGAAAAAGATATCATGATCGGAATACAGCCATTTCTTGATGATCGGGAAAATATTGTCGCTGTTGATTGATAAACTACCATGTTTTGCTGCCATATTGTCACGTCCTTTTCTCTTGCTTCCTGTGCAGTCCCATATTGTACAAAGCACAGTGTCTTTTATATAAAAGATAGTTTAATACTGTTATTTTGAGAAGTCAAGGCAAAATTAGCACTCATTTTAAATGAGTGCTAATAATTTGGGCTTTATTCAATGCAAACCCTTATTTTATGCAGTTTTCCGCAATTCTAAACTTTTTCTAAACTCCGAATCTGCGCGTTTTAACTGCGCCCGAAGTATTCTGCATACACATCAAAAAAGTTTTGGGTCGTCACATTCTCATCGTGGATAAAAGAAACGCTGTTCCACAGTTCTTCATTCAGGCTCCTTGTCAGCGTCTGTACATACGCGTCATATTCCTGTCCGAAAGCCTCGGCTTTGCGCTGTTCCACGATCTTGACCTTATTGGCATCCGTCTCTTCCTTATCAAAGGTATTGAGACATTTGATGATATGATAACCGTACTCTGTTTCCACAATATCACTGATCTCATCCTTGCCAAGATTAAAGGCCGCCGTCTCGAAGGCTTCATCCATCTCGCCTTTTCCGAAGGAATAGGTCGCCTGATCATCTTCGCTGTAACGGCGTATCAATTCATCGAAATCTTCTCCCTCCCTGGCAAGCTCCAGGACCTCACACGCCTCTTCGTACGCCTGTTCTTTCGCGCGCTCGGTATACTCTATTTTTCTGCCCGTTCCGTCCTGGGCATAGGTCTTGATCAGAATATGCTGCACGGTGATCGTGCGCGCCTCATCGTCACTGATCTCAGGATTGATGTCCTTGATGGTATACTGGTACATTTTCTCCGCCAGGGCAAACTCCGTATACAGATCAATGACAGTATCCTTGGAGATACCCATTTGCCCTATCTCCGCATCATTGAGCGAATTATAGTATGTGTCTGCGGCGTTCTCCACCAGCGCTTTCTCTTCATCGTCCAGCGCAAGTCCATAGTTTCCGGCCATCAGATTCATTGTCTTGATGCGGGCGATCTGGGCCAGTGCGATATCCTTCACATTCTGCGCAAGCGTAACGCCGTCCGCATTCGTATTCCAGATCTCGCTGCCATATACGCTTTCATATTTGTTCTGAATATTGGTCAGATACACCATCAGCTCCGGCAATGTGCAGGCGCTTGTTTCTATTCTGAACACCTCGTCCTTTTCAAATCCGGTGGTGAGAACAACCTTTGTACCCGCATTCTCGTTTCCGCACCCGGTCAGAATGACCGTTCCGGCGATCCCTGCTGCCAGCAGTATCCGTACCGCTCTTTTTAATCTATCTAACATATGATTCCTATACTTTCCCTCTTTTTTATGATAGTTTACATAACTTTACATGTGGATGAGACTCCCGTTCTTGTCATACCACTTTTCCCCGTCAGTCAGTACATGATCTTCTCCCGACAGGATCGCATGTATATAATCTGCCGCCGAAGCCAATCTTCTCTTGAAAGCGACTCCGCCGCCAAGCAGATGCACGCCATGAATGTCCGATCCTGCAGTCATCGGCAGCCCGTGCTCGTGAGCATACGCAACCGCCCTTGCATCGAATGCGGGATCATTGTGCGCAGTGCTCCGGGAATGGGAATGGGTGGCGTTGATCCCCTCCACGCCGTCCACCCATCCGGGATAGAGGCGTATTTCGGGAATATAGCTTTCTTCTCTGTAAGGGTGGGCGTGTATGACCATACCGCCCGCCTCATGCACCAGCCGATACTGTTCCTCCACCGTTGCCGTCCATATCTCGGGGTGCGCCTTCATCCATGATTTGTCAATGCCGTATATCAGAAATTCCGTGCCACGGTATCCCGCCTCATAACCGAAAAAAACATCCAGTCCGATCCGTTCTCCTTCTTCCCTGGCATGCTCGTAGCCCTGTGCAAACGTATCCACCCACTTCTCCCACGGAAGAGATCTGTCCGTTGCCGTGTTGCCTCCCCAGTTATGATCCGTCACAAAGATGCCGGCATATCCGTAGTCCTTACATGCCCTCGCCATCTGTGCCCCTGTATTCCTCGCACACGCACTAGATTCGGAAGTGTGCAGATGCGTTTCGTATAAAAAGGGATACTGCTCCCGTATCGTTCCAGCCATTGTTTTTCTTTCCGCTTTTCTTCTCTTATCTCTGTTCTTTATTTCGGAAAGGGGATTAAATTGTATGCCCTGGCATCGCAACTTAATCCCCTTTTCTTTGTGTAATCTATTGTCTGCCCTCTTATTTGATCACCTGGATCCATCCTTCAGGCGCTTCAATACGTCCCATCTGGATACCTGTCAGCGTGTCATACAATTTTCTGGTAACAGGGCCCATCTCGTTCATGCCGCTGGGAAATGCGATCTCCTTACCGTGATCCACGATCTTACCGACAGGAGAGATAACCGCCGCCGTACCGCACAGACCGCACTCTGCGAAATCTTTTACCTCTTCCAGTGAAACAACGCGCTCCTCTACCTCCAGGCCGAGATATTCCTTCGCTACAACCATCAGGGAACGTCTCGTAATGGAAGGCAAGATACTGCCCGACTTGGGCGTTACCACTTTATTGTCCTTAGTCACAAACAGGAAGTTAGCGCCTCCCGTTTCCTCTACGTTAGTCCTTGTGGCCGCATCGAGATACATATTCTCATCGTAGCCTTCCGCATGTGCCGTCACGATAGCGTGAAGACTCATCGCATAATTTAATCCGGCCTTGATGTGGCCCGTGCCGTGCGGAGCCGCTCTGTCGAAATCGCTCACCTTGATAGTCAGAGGCTTCGCGCCGCCTTTGAAATAAGGTCCGACAGGCGTTGTAAACACTCTGAACTGATATTCCTCGGCAGGTTTAACGCCGATCACGGAAGAGCTTCCGAACATAAACGGGCGGATATACAAAGTTGCGCCCGACCCGTAAGGCGGTACATACGCCTCATTAGCCGCCACGGTATCGATGACCGCCTGCACAAAACGTTCCTTGGGGAATACCGGCATCTCCAGCCTCTTACAGCTGTCCTCCATACGCTGCGCATTCAAGTCCGGGCGGAAGGTTACGATACGCCCGTCTTCGGTTGTATACGCCTTAAGCCCTTCAAAGCATGTCTGCGCATACTGAAACACGCCTGCACACTCGTTCAGCGCGACCGTCGCATCGCTTGTCAAAGTTCCCTCATCCCACGCGCCGTTCTTATAATTTGCCACAAATCTCTTGTCTGTCTGCTGATAACCAAATCCGAGATTCGCCCAGTCTATGTTCTTCTTTTCCATTTCCGTACTCCTTCTTCCCTATTGGTATCGTAGAAATATTTCTGTCTGTTTCCTATATTATACCTTTGCCTTCAAAAGTCAAGTACCCGCCGCCCACTGCAGCGCCGCCCTCACAGCACCGCGTTGACCACTTCCAGCGCGATATCATATGCGAAATCCTTGACAGCCTTCTCACACAGACGCAGCATCTTCTGATCTGATTCCGGGCGGTCGTACTTCTTCAGCTCCTCAAGCTTCTCATGGACGCTGTCACCGTCAAAATCGTCCAGCCGTCCGGCCAGCTCCTTAAGCGCCTGCTTCCAGTCATCCTCCGTAATCGTCAACTTATTTCCGGGCTCTTCTTCCTTTCCGGCCTCCGTCCGACTCTCACTGTCGAGATAGGTTTTCAGATCCCTACGCATATTCTTCATCAGATTAAACAGGATGGGAGAACGCACCTCAACGTCTTCAAGCTGCCCCGCCTTACTCATTTTCTCCAGTTCAAAAGCCTCGTCCGCCAGATCATCCGCCCCCACATTTCTGGCATTTCCTTTCAGGGAATGGACGATGATCGCATAGCCGGGCATATCTCGCTTCTTAAGGAAATCGCGAAGCGCATCCTCCTTCTCCTGTAAGATCAGGTGGAAATCATGAAGCACCTTATCATAGAGCTTTATGTCGTTCCCCATATATCTCAGGCCGTTGCGCACATTGAAACCGATGCCGCTCAATCTGCTCTCCATCATACCGATCGCGGCTTCCAGCTCCTGTCCGTTCTCATCCGGCGTATTCCGGTCCTGATTCAGATAGACTACATTGTCGGGCAAATACCTGATCAGCATGCTCTCAAACTTATCTGCATCGATCGGCTTCGTCAGGTAATCCTGAAAGCCTTCCTGCAAATAATATTCCCTGGCGCCCGCTACCGCATTGGCTGTAAGCGCGATCACCGGAGTGTCCGCAGAGGGATTTCCTTCCAGCTTCCTAATCGCATGCAACGTCTCCACGCCGTCCATCACCGGCATCATATGGTCCAGGCAGATCACATGGTAAGTCTTCCTGCGCAGCAGCTCCAGACATTTCTCGCCGCTGTTAGCCACATCGACCTGCAGTCTCGTCTCCTTGAGAAGTCCCTGGGCCACAGCCAGATTCATGGCATTATCGTCAACGACCAGCACCCTTCCCATAGGCGCTATAAATTTATTCTTATAATTCCTTGCACTGTGCAGGCTCTCCGTATACTGCTTCTCAAAATCGCCGAGCGGCGTAGCGTCAGCCACCTTCTGAACCAGCTTAAAGGAAAAAACGGAACCCTTGCCCCGGGTGCTCTGCACCTCCAGCCTGCCTCCAAGCATCTCCAGAAGGCGGTTGGTAATGGCAAGGCCAAGTCCCGTGCTGTCGTTGGTGTTTCTGTCCAGGGTATCCATGCGCTGGAAAACGCCGAACAGCCTGTCAATATCCTTCTCCCTGATGCCGACGCCGGTATCTTTCACGGCAAGATCCATTTCGATCTCATCTTCGCCTCTCTTAGTCCATCCCAGATGCAGCGTTACCGTACCCCGTTCCGTGTACTTGACGGCGTTGGAAAGAAGATTGCTTATGATCTGCCGTATATGTATTTCATCTCCCGACAGCTTATGGGGAATATCCTTTGCAATATCCAGCTTCAAATCGAGTTTTTTCTTGCGAAGCTGAACGGAGATACCGTTGATCAGGTCGTTGAGCAACGAACTGAGGTCATAGATCCCTTCCGTGATCTCCATCTGTCCCGCCTGCAGTCTGGTATAATCCAGTATGTCGCCAACTAACGTCAGCAGAACATTACCCGCATGCCTGATATCCAGCGCATACTCCTTTATAGCGTCCTCCTGGCTCTCACGCAGGATCAGCTCGTTCAATCCCAGAATCGTATTGATCGGCGTGCGCAGCTCATGAGACATATTCATCAGAAATATATCCCTTGCATGTTGTGCCGCACTGATCGCCTCCTCCAGCTCCGCAGCATTGTGCGCCGGCTGGTTTTGCGCCTGTCCGGCCGTGGAAGCCTGCTTCTCTTTTTCTTTTGCCGATTCCCGTTTCATCTCCTGTCCCATAGCTTTCCCTTCTTTCATCGATCCCCTTATAAATTACCTGCCTTACTCCCGGCTATTCTTTCATACTTCACGAACTCATATACAACGTCAAAATAAGTCTGCTCATCGCTTGTGGCCGTGATCTCCCACTCACCCGTTTCATCCAGATCGGGGAAAAAGGCATCCGCCTCGTATGCATGATCGATCTTCGTCACATGCGCCACGTCACAGTAGGGCAGCATCATGCGGTAAACACTTTCTCCGCCGATGATATAAACGTCCTCACTCGGATAATCCTTCAGTTTTTCAAGCAGCTCCTCCCTGCTGTGTACAACGATCGCATCCTTCACATGATAGTCCGGATTGGTTGACATAATTATATTCGTCCTGTTTTTTAACGGCATCCCCTGCGGAAAAGTCTCAAGCGTTTTCCTGCCGAGCACCACTACCTTTCCGGTGGTCTCCTGGCGGAAAAACTTATGGTCTGCCGGAATGCTTACAAGAAGTCTGTTTTTACAGCCGATCGCCCAGTTGTTATCCACCGCTACAATTAGATTCATATTTCCCTCCCATGTCAGATCGCGATCGGTATATTCTCGATCTGCGGTCCCGTGACATAATTCTCCACCTTCACATCGTCACGGGTAAATTCGTAGAAATCCTTCACATCCGGATTAAGCCAGAACACCGGCGCATCATAGACAGGCCTGGCGATCAGCTCCTCTATGACCGGAATATGTCTGTCATAGATATGCGCGTCCGCTATCACGTGTACCAGCTCGCCGGGTTCCATGCCGCACACCTGCGCCAGCATATGCACCAGCACCGCATACTGCACTACATTCCAGTTATTTGCGGCAAGCACATCCTGCGAACGCTGATTCAGTATGGCATTCAGCGTCAGCTTGTCATGTCCCGCCTTCTGCGTCACGTTAAAAGTCATACTGTAAGCACACGGGTACAGATTCATCTCGTGCAGATCCTGATGGACGTACATATTTGTCATGATACGACGACTGAACGGATCGTTCTTAAGATCGTAGATCACGCGATCCACCTGATCCATCATGCCCTCTTTGTACTGATGCTTTACACCCATCTGATAGCCGTACGCCTTGCCGATAGAACCGTCTTCGTCCGCCCACTCGTCCCAGATATGGCTGTGCAGATCGTGGATGTTGCTGGACTTGCGCTGCCATATCCACAGCATTTCGTCCGTGGCGCTCTTTAAGGCCGTCCTCCGAAGCGTCATGATGGGAAATTCTTTAGAAAGATCGTATCGGTTCACCACGCCGAACTTCTTCACAGTGTACGCCGGCGCGCCGTCCGGCCAGTGGGGTCTTACTTTCTCACCCTCGGTACTCGTACCGTTATCCAGGATATCCCTGCACATCTCTATAAAGATCTTATCTGCCAGACTCATTGCTCTGTCCTCCCAATATCCGTGGCCGCACCGCGTATGATGCCGCCCCTCACCGTGCGGTTTCACAATACCATAAGCGGACCCTTCATGTCTTATCCCACTTATCGCACAGCGAATTGATCTGATCCGCAAACCTGGCAAGATCCTTGTTCGCGCCGCCCTCATTCTTATGGATAACGGCGATAAGACGCTGTCCGCTGGCGAGCAGTCTCGCAAAGACATCGGAGATACCTTTTGCCCGCTTCTTCACAGGGATCGGCGCCGCCTCGCAGATGAAGCTGCCGTTTACCAGATCAAATCTCGTGCCGCTGTAGGGCGCATAGGCGTCAAAGCCATGCTCTGTCTTCAGACATTCCGTAAACAATTTGCACACACTGTCCTCACCGTGTACAACAAAAATCTTCTTCGGTTTCTTCTTAAAACCTTCCGCCCATTTGATCAGTCCGTTTTTGTCCGCGTGACCGCTCATGCCGGTCAACTGCCCGATCTTTGCGCGGATCTCGATCTGTTCCCCGAAAAGTCTGACTTCCGTTGCTCCCTCTATAATAGCCCTGCCAAGCGTACCCACTGCCTGATATCCCACAAAGAGTATCGTACACTCAGGCCGCCACAGATTATGCTTGAGATGGTGTCTGATACGTCCCGCATCGCACATACCCGAAGCCGATATAATGACCTTCGGGCTGTTCTCGAAGTTGATGGCCTTGGATTCTTCACTGGTGATCGCAAGGCGGAGTCCCGGAAACGTGATCGGATTGATCCCCTGGCGCACCAGCTCCATCGCCTCATCGTCAAAACATTCATACTCATTTTTCTGGAAAATGCCGGTTGCTTCCACGGCTAACGGACTGTCCACATAGACCAGGAAATCCTCGTGCCCCTTTACCAGACGGTCCGCCTTGATCTTACGCAAAAAATACAGCATCTCCTGTGCTCTGCCGACTGCAAAAGAGGGGATCACAACATTGCCGCCCCGGTCAAAGGTCGTCTGCAGTATCTTAGCCAACTCGCCTGTGTAATCCGGTATGTCCGCGCCGTGATATCTGTCGCCGTAGGTTGATTCCATGATCACATAATCCGCTTCCTCTGTCATACTGGGATCTTTGATAAGAGGCTGGTTCACGTTGCCGATATCTCCGGAAAAAACCAGTTTTCTTGTGACGCCGTCCTCTGTCGCCCACACTTCGATACTGGAGGAGCCGAGGAGATGTCCGATATCGGTAAACCGGATCTGCACTCCGTCGCATACATCGATCACGTTCCCGTAACCGCACGGTATAAGCCGTTTGATCACCCCGTCTGCGTCTTCCATCGTATAGATCGGTTCAGTGACTTCGGTGTTGGCACTTCGTTTGGCCTTGCGGTTTTTCCATTCCGCCTCCTGCATCTGAATATGCGCACAGTCACGAAGCATGATACTGCACAGATCGCAGGTCGCCGCCGTTGCGTAGATGCTGCCCCTAAACCCTCTGGCATACAGAAGCGGCAGCATACCCGAATGGTCTATATGCGCATGCGTCAGAAAAACATAGTCGATCAGCGCCGCGTCCACCGGCAAATCACTGTTCTCAAAAACATTGGCGCCCTGCTCCATTCCGTAGTCCACTAAAATATTCACGTCCCCCACGCGAAGATAATGACAACTGCCTGTAACCTCATGGTCGGCGCCGATAAACATAAGCTCCATATAAACCCCTCCTGGCTCATCCGGGAAGAAACGCACAGCGATCCTTTAAAGCAAATCCTAAAGTAATAAGTAATATATTTTATCATACCATTTTTTACATGATGCGTAAATAAATTTCAGCAACTCCGGATGTTTTTTCCATACAATAATAATTATAAAAAACCTGTTAAGGTGTGATCCCTGTCATGTCTTTTTCTCTCTCAGCGCTGTTTCTTTTCCTGACAGCCGTATCTATTGACTCTCTGACCGCCGGACTGACTTACGGCACCGGCCGGGTGCATATCAAACCGCCCGCCTACTTTATCCTGACTGGTATCCCCGCTGTTTTCGTTGCAACCGCCAACCGCATCAGTTCGCGCATCGCGCTGCTTTTTCCCTCATCGGTCCTGCCCGTTCTTTCTTTTATCCTCCTTGCCTTTATCGGTCTTAGCAAGCTGTCGGAAAGTCTGATCAGGCGCCTTGCGCGCAAACACCCCAGTCTCGAAAGAAACTGGGGCTGCAGGATCAAACAGATCCATATTGTCTTTACCGTATACCTGTCTCCGGAAGACGCCAACCGGGAGGATCTGCAGGTGCTGAGTCCGAAAGAAGCGCTGCTTCTGTCGCTTGCGCTATCCCTGGACAGCGTGCTCGCCGGAATGGCTTTTAGCGCCGGAACGCTGTCTTTTACATCCCTTCTCCTGTTTTCCGCTTTATTTAATCTGCTCTTTTTCTCGGCGGGTTACGGTTTCGGGCATCTGGTCTCCACGGTGCTTCATGTCGATCTCTCATGGCTCAGCGGGCTATTTCTGCTGTTTCTGGCAATACAGGCGCTGCTATAACGCCGTTTCCATATTCCTGTGCGACTGCTTCTCCACCGTCCGTTCCGTCTGCGCCGCCTCCCGTCTTCTGCCGCCGACCGCTACCAGAAGCTCATGCACGATCAGCGGCGTGGCGGACAGCGCCATTAACTGCATCCACTCCGGCAGGCTCAAACGGACCGTGCCAAACAGACCGATCAGGAGAGGGATCTCCGTCACCGCCACCTGCAGCGCGACGCCGATCGCAAATGCGCCGAGCATATACGGATTCTTTTTGTGATCCATTTTAAAGACCGACCGGTTTACATCCCTCATGCCAATGGCATGAAATAACTGGCTGATACCCAGCACTGTGAAAGCGTGAGTCTGCGCCCTGGCAAGCACGGACGAGATCTGAAGTCCCTCGATAACATTATGTAAACTAATTGGCAAGTTTTCCGCCACGATCCTGTCATACGGAACCTTCAAAAATGCCGCCAGGCTCACGCCGCCGATGACCAACCCATAACAGATAACACAGAGCAGGCCCCCTTTGGCAAAAAGCGAGTCCCCCTTTTTCCGCGGTTTCTCCCGCATCAGGCTTTCCCCATCGTTACTGTCCACCCCAAGCGCCAGCGCCGGCAGGGAGTCCGTGATCAGGTTGATCCACAGGATAAAGCCCGCCTTTAAAGGACTGGGCAGTCCCGCTATAATGGTGACAAGCATGGTCATGATTTCCCCCAGGTTGGAGGACAGAAGGAACAGCACCGATTTCCTTATATTTTCATAGATGCCCCGGCCCTCCCTGATGGCGAGATGTATCGTCGCAAAATTGTCATCCATCAGCACGAAATCCGCTGCGCCGCGCGCCACATCCGTTCCGTTTTGCCCCATAGCGATCCCGATATCCGCCGCCTGCAGGGACGGCGCATCATTGACGCCGTCCCCCGTCATCGCCACGGTCTTACCGAGCGTCTTGTATCCCTCAACGATCCGCACCTTGTGTTCGGGCGTCACTCTGGCAAACACTCTTAAATCATTCAGCTTCTGTAATAAGCCGTGATCCTTGATATGGTCCAGCTCTTTGCCCGTAATACACTGTCCCGGGTCGTCCGCGATGCCAAGCTCCTTTGCAATGCAGTATGCCGTGTCCGGATGATCGCCCGTGATCATGACCGTAGACACACCCGCTTTGGCGAAATCCGCCACCGCCTGTACCGCCTCCGGTCTGACCGGATCGCGCATGCTGAACAATCCGAGAAAGATCATGTTCTTTTCGCGCATACATCCGTCCGTGTCCATAGCAAGCGCCATGACCCGCTTTCCCTCTCCCATCAACTGCTTCTGAATACCGGTCACGGTGTCTTTATCCGACTGCGTGAGAGGGCAGATCTGCCCCATTCTGTATATTCTGCCGCAGTTGTCCAGGATACGCTCAGCCGCCCCTTTGGTGTAAGAAACGGTCCCGCCGTTTTCCCGGTGCACCGTAGTCATCATTTTGCGCGAAGAATCAAATCCCTTTTCCGCGATACGCGGGCATTTGGCGCGAAGCGCCTCAATGTCTGCGCCGCACTCCTTCGCCATATAGAGAAGGGCAAGCTCCGTGGGATCGCCGGACGCAGTATCGTCCGTAAGAATACTGTCGTTGCACAAAACACATCCGCTTATAAAATGCGGCGGCAAACTTTCCCCGAACTGGTCCTGTCTGATCAGTCTGCCATCCAGATAACATTCCGTCACAGTCATTTTATTCTGTGTCAGCGTGCCCGTCTTGTCGGAGCAGACCACCTCCACCGCGCCCAGTGTCTCCACGGAAGAAAGCTTGCGCACGATCGTCCTCGCTTTCACCATGCGGGACACGCTTAAGGCAAGCACGATCGTCACGATCGCCGGCAGTCCTTCGGGCACCGCAGCCACAGCCAGAGACACGGAAGTTAAAAGCATGTCCCCTGCATCGCGTTTCTGCCAAACCGCCACCGCAAAAAGAAATACACAGATACCCACTGCCAGGAAGCTCAGCACTTTGCCGAGTTCTCCCAGCTTTACCTGAAGCGGCGTCAGTTTCTCGCCGCCCTCGTGCAGCATATCCGCTATATGTCCTATCCGTGTATCCATGCCGGTAGCCACGACCACGCCCCGGCCGCGCCCCTTTGTCATATAGGTAGACATATATGCCATGTTTGTGTCGCTGTTATCTCCGAGTGTTTCCGCAATGTAATCGGCATCCTTCTCCACCGGTACAGACTCTCCTGTTAGGGTAGACTCTTCAACACAAACCCCTTGTGTTTCAATCAATCTTAAGTCTGCCGGAATCATATTTCCGGCTTCCAGCAGCACAATGTCGCCCTGCACAAGATCCTCTGCCGGAATCTTCATGCGCTCGCCTTCCCGCACGACAACAGCCTGCGGCGAAGAAATCTTCCGAAGCGCCTCCACCGCCCTGTCCGCCTTGCCTTCCTGAATAATGCCGACCGCAGCGTTTAAGACGACCACCGTGATAATAATGATCGCATCGCCGAATTCACCAAGCATCACAGAGATAGCCATTGCCACCACCAGGATCAGAATAAGCGGGTCGTTGAGCTGCTCCAGTATCATAGCTCCCAGGCCTTTGCGCTCCTGGTCCTTCAACCTGTTGGCTCCGTATTTTACCTTGCGTTCCATCGCCTCCAAACGCCGCAGGCCCTTATCCTTGTCCGTCTCAAGTATCCGGATCGTTTCTGCCGCCGTCTTTAACTCATACATGTTTTGTCCTCCTGCATTTTGCCATACACATGCGCATATCACATGTGCTTTGTAAGGTATATGCAGGGGCTGTCCCAATTATGAAAAAAAGGAGTTTCTTTTCAGAAACTCCTTAATTTGTCACTGCCGTCATCCACAGTGTTCTCTATTGATCTTATCACCACATAATATCCGGTGTCCGCATTGACTTCCACATAGACCCTGTCGCCGACTTTGTGTCCCATAAGCGCCTTGCCTAACGGCGACTCCGTACTGATCAGTCCTTCAAGCGAATTGCCTCTCACCGTTGTGACTAGCTTGTACGTCTCAGTCAGCTTGTCTTCCTCGAAGTAAACCTCTACGGTATTGTTGATGCCAACTTCATCTTCCGCAGACTCGTCGGAGATAATAACCGCCGTTTTGATCATCCGTTCCAGATAGCGTATCCGGCTCTCATTCTGATTCTTAAACTTCTTGGCGGCATGGTACTCGAAATTCTCACTCAGGTCGCCATGCGCTCTCGCTTCTTTGACATCTTCAAGCGCCTGCTTGCGCACGACTAGCTTTCTGTACTCGATCTCCTCCTCCATCTTCTCTATGTCTTTCTGAGTCAGTTCGTTATTCATATAAGACCAATCCTAAATTCTAAATTTCGATATATCTTCCAGCAAAACTCTTACCTTTTCGTCCAGATCCAGCACGATCTGGTTGGAGCCGTCCACCATGTTGGCAAGCTCGCCGGTCATCGCAGAAGTTTGCTGTGCGACAGCGGCATTGTCCTGTGCCAGCTGGTTCAGCACATCAAGCGCATTCGTCACGTTGATACGCTGACTCTCGATCTCGCCGGTCATGTTGCCGATGGACTGAACCGCGCCGACGCAGTTATCCAGCTCATGATACAACTTCTCAAATGTTTCATATGTCTCCGACAAAGACGTAACCTGTACGTCCACGGATTCATTCATGCTCTTCATGATCTGAACGGATTTGGACGTATTATTCGTCAGATCCTCTATCACGCGGCGTATCTCTTCAACGGATGTTGTTGACTGATGCGCCAGCTTACCGATCTCATCCGCAACCACCGCAAAGCCTCTTCCCGATTCTCCCGCTCTCGCCGCCTCGATGCTGGCATTCAGAGCAAGCAGATTCGTCTGATCGGCTATCTCATTGATCAGATTAGCGGCCATCTCGATCTGCTGTACCGCCTGATTAGTCGCCTGCGTCTGCTCATTCATAGCCTCGATATTCTTCCTTGCATTGTCATTGACCTTGATCAGATTATTCAGAGTTTCCATAGACTGTTCGCTCAGATGCTTCATATCGTTGGCGTTATCGTCAAGCACCTTGATCTCGCCGTCCGTCTTCTCGATGCGGTCCGCCATCACGCTGACCTCACCCGTCGCATTGTCCGTGGAGGACGCCTGCTCGCTGACGTTGCCCGCGATCGAGTTGACCGCCGTGGAAGTCTCATTGATGGAGGATTTCATATTGTTGAACGCCTGGTCGAAATTCCCCAATGCGCCGTTTACATTCTTAGCCACATCCGTGATATCCTGGATCAGCTTGCGCATATTCTGCTGTGCGACGCTGAGAAGCTCGGCCGTCTGACCGATCTCGTTATTCTGTTTCACATGCACTTCCGTAACCATATCACCCTCGGACAGATGCTTCGCAAACTTCTGGATATCGATCAGGGGTTTAACCACATATGTACCGTAGAAGAACGCAATCACCAGCGCTAAGACTACAAAGACCACGAATATGATATCGATCCTTATGTTCATGCTGTTGGTCGTGGCGGACAGATCGCTCTCGACCTGCTGCATCCCGGCTTCCATATCATCCACATAGTTTCCCGTGGATACGACCCAGCCCCAGGGCTCGAATATCTGTGAGTACGCTACCTTGGGCGCTACCGTGACGCCGTCCGCTTTCGTAAAGGCAAATTCGTTATAGCCGCCCTTATCCGCGCTCTGACACACATTCATGATCTCCTGTATGATCATGACGCCGTCCTGATCCTCCAGATCATAACGGTTATTGCCCTCCTGCTCCGGCAGAACCGGGTGCATGATCAGCGTATAATCCGTATCGTCGATCCAGAAATAACCGCTCTGGTCATCGCGGTAACGCATGACGCGGATGATCTCTTTAGCGTCCTCTTTCGCCTGTTCCTCTGTCTTCTCACCCGCCTGCACTTTGTCATACTCGCTCTGCAGAACCGCTATCGTGCTCTGCACCTCAGACTTGATCTCCTGCTTATAGCCATCGTTGACCGCGTTCCTGTAAATCTCGTTGGCGTAATCCGATAATGCACCGACCGAAACAAACGCGTTGACGCCCACCACCAGCGCCGTCAGGATCACAACGCTCGCTACCAGTATCATGATCGAGTTGCGCAGGCTTTTACGTTTACCTCTCTTTTCCATGTTGTACATTCTCCATTTCACCTAATTATTTTATTTCATGTGCCGACCCTTATTGCACCCATAAAAATTATACTCCAATTTTGAAATTTTTCAATCACCTATTCTTGTTATGTTTATGGTATAATCGAAGCAGGCTCGGCAGCCTGCTTCCCGAGAATTGCTTCGCAATTCTCCCGGAATGATTTACAGTACTGGCAACTGTGATTATGATGTAATTGAAAATAAAACGTACATGGAGATGATGTGCTATGAAAACCGGCATTATAGATGTAGGAGGCGGATTCCGTGGGATCTATGCCTGCGGCGTACTGGACTACTGTCTGGATCAGAATATTCGATTTGACCTTGGAATCGGCGTATCGGCGGGAAGTGCGAATCTTGCCTCCTTTATCGCCGGTCAGAAAGGACGCAACTTTACCTTTTATACGGAATACGGTCTCAGAAAGCAGTACGCCAGTGTGGGAAATTTCATGCGAAAAGGATCTTTTATCGATATGGACTATGTCTATGGCACGCTCAGCGACCACAACGGGGAATATCCGCTTGATTACGCTGCCCTGCGAGACAATCCGATGGAATTCATCGTTGTGGCGGCAAACGCCGTGACCGGAGAAGCAGAATATTTTGATAAAGGGGAGATTCGGCAGGACGATTACAGCGTATTTAAAGCGTCCTCGTCCATTCCTTTTGTCTGCAAGCCCTACGTTATTCAGGGGACGCCCTATTACGACGGAGCGCTGGGCGATCCCGTTCCGGTGGAGAAAGCGTTTGCTTTGGGGTGCGATCGTGTCATCGTATTACTGACGAAACCGGAGGGCGTCCTGCGGACCCCGGAAAGAGATGAGAAGCTGGCTGCCCGGATCCGCAGAAAATATCCCAATGCGGCCAAAAGTCTGCGGCAGAGGGCAGACCGGTACAATGAGAGCGTTGCGCTGGCACAGGAGTATGTAAGACAAGGTAAAGCGCTGATCGTCTCGCCGGATGACACCTGCGGCGTCAGTACGCTATCCCGTGACCCGTCGGATATGAAACGGCTTTATAGCAAAGGCTATGCCGACGGAGAAAAAGTCAAAGCCTTCCTGGGTTAGTTCCCTTTCAGGAAACCGAACAGCCCCTTCTTCTCGTATTCTTCTGTACTGACTTCCAGTACACGATAGCCTGTCGGCGCAAGCGCTGTGCGAAGCTGTTCCTCCGAAATATCCGTTTCTGTCAGGATCACCGTTTCGCCCTTCGCATGGGAGGATGTGACCTTCTTGACCGGGAAGGCCCGGCGTATGGCGTCATTGATATGGGATTCGCACATCCCGCACATCATGCCGTCGATTTTCACTGTGATTTTATTCATTGTTCCTCTGTCCTTTCTTGTTTATAGTTCACGCTCATGTAAAAGCCATCCAAAAATCAAAGTAACAAGCTCCGCTACGGCTGCCGCAACACTGCCCAGGGCGGCGAACAACAGGCATATGCATTTCTCTTATCCGCTCCTTTTTCTTAAAGTCTATAACATTTTATTCCTGCGTAATACAATCACATCCTGAATTGTGTGTTCTGCTTTGGCAACCGGACAGTCCGAGCCTTATCCTCGGTGTCATCCCCCCCCCGATAAATAAGGGACATGGATTTTTCTTGGAACTCTGATGCCTGTTTCGACATATTTGTTGCCTCCTATACCTCGTCCCGCTCAAAAACCAATATCTTCTGGGTGATCTTTTTTGCAAGGGGCAGCTTGCTGAAAATGTGGTATATTGGCTGAATCGCTGCCATACCGCGCAGGATATTATCGTCCTTCACCTTATGGAATCCATTGCCGATACTGCCCAGTTCGTCAAAGCTGTTTGCTCCCCATTTGAACTTCGCCCCGGTTTTGGCGATAGATTTCTCCACGCCCTGCTTTGCAACCCAAACGGGGGAAATGCACTCCATCATCACCGTAGCGCGGTCGAAATTATCCCGAATAATGCCAAGAAGCGTACCTACTTCCTCTGCCGTCAGGTACATTGTCAGTCCCTCAATGATAAAAAGCACCGCACCTTGAATCTCGACTTTGTTGGCCCACGAGCTGTCGAGCGCGGATATTCCAATCGTAGAAATGCGCCCGGTTTCTCCAAATAGCTGATCCCGCAGCTCGATCACATCCGGCAGGTCGAGATTATACCAGCGCAGCTTTCCGTTATCCACACGGTACACTCTTGTGTCCAATCCACAGGCAATGTTGACAACTGTGCAATCGGGGTTTTGAGCAATAAAATCCTTTACCTGCTCGTCAAAGACAATGGTTCTGGCCAGGACGCCGCCGCTCATGGTGCGATCCTTTTCTGCGTGGGAAAAGTCATAGTCGATTTTCTGAACGATCTCCACCGCCTTAGCGTCGTAGAACTTGTGCTTTGGGCTGAGGGAATACTGCGCTCTGGCATAGAAACTTTGCAGCATGGTTTCCGCTGTATCAGAAAGATTTGCTTTTATCCTGTTATCCATCAGGATGTTCCCCCTTTCGGACGCACTCTGTATAAACGATGGCGATCCTTGCCTGCATTTCCCGGCTGTGCAGGATCTCCCAGCCGTTTTGTTTTAGAAAATCCCGGTATCCCGTCCGATTTCAGCACCCGGTCTATTTCAGAAAGAGCTTTTTCCGGCTCCGGCATTACATGAAGCGCATTTGCAATCAGCACAACATCAAAAGAATCGTCCTTGTATGGGAGTGCGGTTGCGTCGGCCACTTCAAAGATAAGGTTTGATGGGTATACGCCCTTTTTTGCCTCTGCGATCATGCCCTCAGAGTAGTCAGTCGCAATCATCTTTTTTGCCGCATCTGCCACATTCTTGGCCAGCAGCCCCGGCCCGGTGGCGATTTCCAAAACCTCTTTGTCTGCTATGATCTGTGGGATACGGTCATACATATACTGATAGACCTTTCTATCCGCGCGCATGGCCCGCTCATAAATCGGCGCATACAGGTCCCAAATCTTCTTATTCATCAGCCTTTTTCCACCTTTCACAAAAGCGTACAGATCCACGCCAGCAGCATATGCAGACTGTCCGCAGTCTCATAGGGCGGCGTAAAAATCCTTCTATTCCGCATTTTTCAGCGCTTCGTTCAGTGGTATTCGTTTAATTCGTCTGAAATCAAAGAACAAAACAATAAGGTATCCGATCAGTACAAACAGGAACATTTTTGCATATCCCACCGGAGCAATCGTAAAGGTATACCAGCCGCTGTAACTGAACATGATAGCTTTCCACGCGGCACTCATAACAAGTGTGCCGAGAAAAACGCCGACAACGTCGCATATCAAAAAAACAATCGTCGTAGAGAGCAGATACAGCCGCGCGATCTCGCTGTTTTCATAGCCGAGTATCTTGGTCATGGAGATGGCGTTCTCATTTTTCTCGATAATGATCTTTGTGAGCAAATAGATCATAACCGC
>CANQNN010000017.1 GCA_947625205.1 uncultured Lachnospiraceae bacterium
CCCCCAGTTGAACAAGCGTATAGACGGCAATCACCGGCAGAGATGTGAAACGGCTTAGCGTAAAGGCGATCGTCACGCTGACGCACCAGATGAATACGCTGTCAAAAAGGAAAGTGACGATAGTCCTGCCGCCGGATCGGAGCGTGAAGTAGGATGCATGCAAAAAGGCGTTCTGCGGCATGAAGAACGCGGTTATCATGATAAAATGTTCTGCCAGTTCGCGCACGTCCGCCCCGGTGTTATAGAGGAGCGGAAAGAACGGCGCTAGCAGGAACATAATGACGGCGATACAGGTACAGCACATAACGGAGAAGGCGATCATCTTGTTGTCGGAATCCCTTGCCTCCTTCATTTTGCCTGCGCCGAGGAGCTGCCCCACAACGATAGCAACGGAGTCACCCAGAGCGATAAATACGATGTTAAACACATTGTTGATGGTGTTGGAAATATTCTGCGCCGCGATCACGTTAAGGCCGCGCACGGAATAGCACTGTGTCAGCATCGCCATACCGGCCGCCCACAGCGTTTCGTTTAAAAGAAGCGGCGCTCCCTTTATGATGACCTTGCGGGTCAGATCGGCGGGGACTCTGAGCGTAGAGTAGAGCCCGGTGACAAAAGGATTTAATTCCCTGTGCCTGTGCGTGTGGATCAGCACGATCGCCGCCTCCACGTACCGGGAGATGATCGTAGCCAACGCCGCGCCTGCAACGCCGAGCGCGGGCGCGCCCAGTTTGCCGTAGATAAGCACATAGTTCAGTGCCAGATTCACAAATACCGCCACGATCCCCGCCTTCATCGGCAGGATGGTCTGACCGCATTCGCGCAGCGTACTAGAATAAACCTGTACCATCATAAAAGGGGGCAGTCCCAGCAGCATGATAAGTAAGTACTGTCTTCCGTACAGAAGTGTGGCGGCGGCGCTTTGCGCCGTGCCCTCGCCCTTAAGATATAAAGCGATTAGGTCATCTCCCGCGGCCAGTAACAGCGCCGAGGTTATCAGGGTGATGATCGTGACGATCCATAGCTTCAGGCGCACCGTTCGGCGGACGCCCTCATCGTTCTTTTGCCCGAAAAACTGCGCGGTGAAGATCCCGGCGCCGGATACGCCTCCGAACAGGCAGAGATTGTATACAAAGATCAGCTGGTTGACGATAGCAACGCCCGACATCGGTTCCGTACCCACACGCCCGATCATGATATTGTCCAGAAGCCCCACAAAGTTAGTGATGCCGTTCTGGATCATGATGGGAACGGCAATCGTGAGTACCATCCTGTAAAAAGCCCTGTCGCCAATATATTTATGTAAAAAACCGTTCTTACTGTCTGCTGTTCTGGTCATATCCGCTCCTGTATCGATCCGCCCTGTTTTGCGGACGCGTATGTTTATCTTATAATAAACCCTGCGGAAATACAAGTGCCTGTTACGGCAATGCAATCAAGCCGTTATATCCGAATATTCTGATGCGCAGCTTCCGGGCGCTTAATGACCGGCTTGATGGTAATATAAACGCACGATGTTAAATTGTCGATTAAATGTTTGACAATCTTCCAAATTATGCTAATATTTACTTGGGACTACCAGGATGGTAGGCGGTTAGCCCTCTCCGGAGGGACTGTGTTTTACACTCCGTTTCGGTCGATGCAAAATATGCGTCCACCAGACGCGGCGCGCCCCTCCGATTACATAGAAACCCGTCAGGGAATCGAAAGGAAAGGAGGGCTGCAGCTTATGTTGACGCTTGAAGGGCTTTTGGCGGTGCTCAGTTTTGGACTGGCCTGTTTTAGTATCGGATACGCCATCGGATGCAAAGATAATGATAAGACACAAAAATAGCCGCCCCAACCTGACAAGTTAAGCGGCTATTTTAGCTTAATTGTTCGGGCTAACCGTCTATCGGTTGTTCCCCCGGGGCATCTGATACAACAGATGCCCTTATTTATGTTTAATGTATCACAATATTCAGATTATTACAAGCGTTTTATCAGGCTTTGGCTTCTGTCCAACTGCTTATGGATAGCTTGCCCTTTTTTAGATTAGAATATTAATACATAGCAAAAGAGAAACGAAATATTTTATTGCATAAGAAAGAATAAAATGGTTAGATATAGGAATATAATAGAATAAAATGAAAAAAAGAGTTGCGTATTAATTTGAAGAGCGTTATTATATGGGTATAAATCAGATGAAGGGATACGATATTATGAAAATACAGGCTGTATTAATTGATGGATTCAAAAATTTATCGAATGTGAAAATTACATTTGATAATATTACTGCTCTTGTAGCGTTGAACAATTTTGGTAAATCCAACGTGCTTTCTGGAATTGCTTTTGGCTTAGCCTATATAAAGGCAGGAACTGAAGATAAAATGGTGATGATGTCGAATGCTGATTTAATTCCAATGAATATTAAGATGCAGTGTCGGAATTATAGATATGAAATGGAAGTTTTGACAGAGTATGGGGGAGCAGATTACAGAGTTCTATATGGTTATGAGTTTTCATGGAGAAGCAGCAGGGATATTGATCCTCAAATCATACAGGAATATTTAAAAATAAAACCAGATGTAAAGGGACAAAAGTATACACAGTTAATTAGCAGGAATGCAGGCACGGCATTATTTAAGAGCTGTGAAACGGGGCGCTGTTCATCAAAAATCAGAGTAGAACCTTCTGAGTTAGTAATTAATAAATTGAAGGCTTACGATGAGATTTTCTATACTGAAATTATAAAAAAACTTAATGGCATGAAAATGTACATGGAGAATAATCTGGATGCAAAGAGCTTTTACAGACCTAATCCTATTATTCGCAAGGGTTATGAAGATGAAATGATAAATGCTGAGAGCCTTCCTCGAGTTGTTTATAATTTAAGTATGCAGCGCAGGGAAAAATTTGAGCTTTTAAAAAATGTTTTTATTCAGCTGTTCCCTGATATAGAAGATATAATTGTCCAAAGACATAAGATTGGTGCTTATGAAGGGGAATTACCCGATGATGCGCCATTTATTATTGCTAATTCAATACATGTTTTGTACGTTAAAGATAAAAATTTGATTAATCCTATTGATTTTGAAATGATGTCAGACGGCGTAAAACGCGTGTTTATGATATTAGCCAAAATAGTTGTATCAAGTGACAGCAATATATCTTTGATTGCCATAGAGGAGCCGGAAAATTCAGTGCATCCCAGCCTTTTCCATGCTTATATACAGATAATTAATCAGTTGCTGACTGACTGTAAGGTTATTATTACAAGTCATTCTCCATACATTATTAGTTATTTAGAACCTGCCTGGATACATGTAGGTATCAATATAATTCCGGGTGTTGCGCAGTTTTTTTGTTTAAAAAAATCAGGACGAAAGCAATTACAGAATGACGCAGCGGAGCTCAATATGAGTATGGGTGATTACTTATTCTCGATGCTTTCAGATGCGGAAAGCAATATTAAAGATTATCTGGAGTGTGATGCGGATGAATAAGTGCCTGATTCTTTTTGTGGAAGGTGATACTGAGGTCGAATTTTATAAAAAAGTCGTAGCTCATGCCAGAAGTCTACATCCGAAAAACAGGTTTGATACTTGTATTGAATATCGAAATGTAAAAGGCATTAGTGGTTTTAAGAGTAATGCAATAAGAAAATTTAAAAAAGAGATAAAGCCTAAATATGGTGAAGACTGTATATACACAGTGGTATTGTGCAGCGATACAGATGTTTTTGAATTTGCGCCCAAACCACCAATTAAATGGAAGGAGGTTGAGCAGGAGCTCCTTGCAGGCGGTGCGTCTAAAATAATCCATGTTAGAGCGGAACATTCAATAGAGGACTGGTTCTTATATGATGCAGAAAGTATTATAGGATTTTTGCGGCTTGGGAAAAATACGAAAATTAGCGGCGCGAGTGGCTATGAAAAGCTACAAAATTTATACAGACAAGCAAATAAAGTGTATTTCAAAGGTGCAAAGAGCAATGGTATGATTGCAAGACTGGATATTGATAAGATAGCGAATTCCGTAGGAGCCCCGTTAAAGCCGTTATATGATGCGTTGGGAGTAAAGGTAAATCAATAACCGAAAAACGATATATAAAGAGATCATCCTGTATAGAAACGGTCAGTGAAATATACAACAAATCATTGTACCAAAAATAAATACACACCAAAACAGATAACTATATTAAATTATACTTGTACTTCAATTAAAATAAGAATCATACAGAATGCGACATATTTAGTTGGAAAGAGAAGGTGTGATATATCAGCGTATAATATGTTGAAATATGCACATCTAACTACACTTTACGTTTATTTTTGCGGGAAAAACAAATCAAATTTGCTTGCTATTCTACAAATAATAAAATAATATTGAAATAGGTAAAAATATTTTATAGCATTATCACAATGCTATTTGTACAATAGCAGGAGGCAAATATGATACTTGAAAACTTAACAGATTGTGAGCAGTTGGTGATGAAGACGGTTTGGGACGCCGAGGAAGAGCTCAGCCTGATGGAGATCATGCAGAGGGTGAACAGCAAGTACCATAAGAAGTGGAAACCTCAGACCGTATCCACTTTTCTTGCGCGTCTCGTGCGAAAAGGATATTTAAGGCATTACCGTCAGGGACGTTTGTTCTTCTATCAGATCCTGATCCCGATGGATGAGTACAAAGGACAACTGACCAGCGACTATGTCAATTTCTGGAATCACGATAATGCAGATGAATTTCTCTGCGCGCTGGCGCAGGAAAGACCATTACGACAGGATGAGATCGAAAGGATACAAACTCTGATCGATGGATTGGGCGAGTAACTTATTTGTTGGATTGTTTTTGACGGATTGTACAGGCATGATATTTTTTCTGGTGAGCATACTGTTTCGGAGGCTCGCCGATAAGGATGCCGTATTTCTGAGGTTTCTGACAAAGGCAACGATGTGTGCCTATCTGCTGCCCTTCGTCTACATTGTACTATATATGACAAATGTAAACAGGTTTGATGCTAACGCTGTTAATTTGTTTTATAGTACCCCGGCGATTATGAAGATTTGCGCGGCGCTGGGATTAATCTGGGCGGGATTGTTCCTTGTTCTGTTAGTATACAAATTATATCGGCGTTATCTGTGGACCAAAATCTGCAGAGGCAACATACCGGAGGAGGACGAACGGATCGCCGCGATCTTTAACGAGACTTGCGCCAGACTTGGCATTAAAGAGGGCAAGGTCGCGCTGTGCCGCAATGACTCCGTGCATGTGCCGTGCATTACATACTATCATGGCTATGTCGTTATTTTGCCGCTTGTGCGGTATACGGAGAAGCAGGCGGGCGTTATATTCTATCACGAGCTATGCCACTATCTGAACGGGGATCTTCACCTTAAGACGGCCGGCTGTATTATAGCTCTGCTCCATGTGTTTAACCCGCTGGTCCATATCCTGATGCGGCAGACGGACTTATTGTGCGAGCGGTGCTGCGACCGGGCGGCGTGCGATAGGGGAGCCGGTTCATTCACCCCGAAGGAGTATTTTCAGATCATCCTCCGGTCATTGGTGAGCGAGTACAAAGCGGACAGGTATCAGTTGTTTGCCCTGTCGGACGATAAGACCAATTACGAGAGGAGAGTGGAGTACATGCTGGGTTATCATCGAAACGGCGGGCTTAGGAGAAAGACTGCGCTTATATTGGCGGCGTGTTTCCTGTGCGGCAGTAGCCTGACGGCGCTGGCGGCGGGAGACGGCATGACGGGCGCCTATCAGGGGCTGGCGGATGATTCAAGCTTCAGGACAACGGATAACAGATATGATGTCGGCGTATATGACGCACTCGATGCGGATGCGAAGGTATTACCGGAGTTCTCGGAGGCGTATGACCTTGACCCCGCGAAGGTGACTATGGTGCCGGAGCCCATCGACCCGTGCACAAAGATCAAGGAAGTCAGTTGGACAGTCCCCGCCGGAGAGACGGTTGTGTCATGGGGATTTGTACAGCATGCGGGTGACGAGGTGCTCATTGTGGTGACGACGGGCACAGACGAAGATGATGAGGACGATATTGAGTATCAGATGGGGATCAAAGACCCGGATGCCATTATGCGGTATGTGGAGGGTACGGGAAGACTGGACCACACTTTTAAGATCGATAAGAACGGAACACACTACTTCTTTGTGACGAATGTGGACGAGACGAGAGATATACACATCCATGCGTATATCTTCAGAGACTGAGTCGCGGGAGCAGGTGATCATATAATATAGTGTTCCAGGGGTCTCCGTCGCCCCTAAGACGGCGAGTAAAAAGGGATCCGCAATAGATAAAGCGGAACGGTGGGAGTGGAGAAGAGCGATCTTCTCCACTTCTGCGTTTGGGGGTTTTCGGGCAGAACGATAAAGAGCGCCTCAGCCGCAGCGGGCCGCGGCGCTCCCGTATATCCGGGGCGCTTATTTTACCCGGTTTATGGAATTGCGCAGCGTCAGCAGTTCACAGTAATCCAGAAGCGACTGCGTGTTGTGTGCATCTAACTCCACCATTGTGTTGAGCATATCGCTTATGGTGTAGTCGGCGGAGAGCTGATGATTCAGCATATTGATGCTTGATTTATAGTCGGTCCGCTGCAACAGATAATCCGTGGATACATCAAAATAGTCTGCCAGCATGATCAGCGTATTCAGGTCCGGCAGATGAACTCCTTTTTCATAGTTAGATATAGTTGCTACAGTTACATTTAGCTGGTTTGCCACGTCCTTCTGCAAGACACCTTTCTCGCGGCGCAATTGTGTTAATAGTTTGCCAAATTCCATTTCTTTCTCCGGCGCATGGTCGGTCTATGCCCGCATTTTTACGATATTCTGCGACATACGGCCAGATTTTCTCTTTTGTACCCGTTCATGCATACATATAGTCATGATTCTAGGATAAAACAATATCAAAAGGAACGAAAATAAATAATAGGTATAAAATTATGTATTTTACAGCTATTTAGTTAATGAACCGTTAACCGCCGCCCAAATTGCCGGCGGCGGAATATAAATGCATGCGTGGAATAATCCGACAACGCCCACGGCATAAACAGGATAAAATTCGCGGACAATCACTTGAAAACCAATCGCGCAAGGAGTAGTATGAATTTGTATAGTCAGGGAAAGGAATGGAGGACAGAATGGCGATTTATTGTGATCAGACAGGTTATTTGCCGCATAGCGTTAAGACGGCCGTGATGACGGAGGGAAAAACCTTTGACGTGATACGTCTGGAAGGCGCGTCGGAGCGCACGGTATTGTCGGGAGCGGTTCGGGATGCAGGGCCGGACGCGGCTTCGGGCGATCATGTGTATGTGGCGGATTTCAGTGATATTTGTGAGGACGGCGTCTATTATATACGCAGTGACGCGGGCGCGCAGTCGCACCGTTTCCGGATCGGCAGGGACGTTTACCGCGCACTGCAGGCGGATATGATCAAGGCGCTGTATTTTCAGCGCTGCGGGTGTGAACTGGAGGAGAAATATGCGGGCGTCTACAAGCATCCGTGCTGTCATACGGGCGATGCTGTTTTATGGGAGGACCGCAGCGTGGTTAAGGAAGTAAAGGGCGGCTGGCATGACGCCGGCGACTACGGAAGATATATCTCTCCGGCGGCGGTGGCGGTGGCGCATCTGCTCTATGCCTTTGTGCTGTTTCCGGACAGCTTTCAGGACAGTCTGAACATACCCGAATCCGGAAACGGCATGCCGGATGTGCTGAACGAATGCCGTTATGAGCTGGAATGGATGCTTAAGATGCAGGATGAAGAAGGCGGCGCATACCATAAGCTGACGTCGATTATGCATGTGGCTTTTATCATGCCGCAGGAGGATAAGGATCAATTCTACATATTCCCGGTATCCTCGATGGCTACGGCGGATTATGCGGCGGTCATGGCGCTGGCGTCCCGGGTGTACAGAACATATGACAGCGGCTTCGCTGACAAGCTGCTCGCGGCGGCAAAACGCGCGTGGGGCTGGCTTGAGAAGCATCCCGACTATGTCGGATTTAAGAATCCTGAGGGATGTAATACGGGTGAATATGGCGATATATGCGATCTTGATGAGAGACTGTGGGCTGCGGCGGAGATGCTTATCACCACAGGCGATGCGAAGTATCAGGATGCGTTGTCCCGGCTTATGAGAGAGGACCTGACCCGGACGGATTTCGGCTGGACGGATGTGTCGGGCTTTGCGGCGCTGGCGGTGCTGACCGATCGCGCGCATGCAGTTTCTCAGGATACAGGGGACGCTCTGAGGGCGGCGGTGCTTGCGGAGGCGGATAGGCTGGTTGACGTGGCGGCGCATTCCGGTTACGGCGTGGCGATGGAACCGGAAGACTATGTATGGGGCAGTAATATGGTGGTGCTCAACAGAGGCATGCTGCTTGTTCTCGCCGCTTTGATCTCGGAGGATAAGGGGGCGTACGAGGAGACTGCGCTGGCGCAGCTGCACTATCTGTTAGGAAAGAACGCGATGGACTACAGTTATGTGACGGGCTACGGCGAGCATGCGTTTATGCATCCGCACAACCGCCCGACGGAGTGCGACGGGATCGAGCTTCCCATGCCCGGATGGGTCAGCGGCGGTCCGTTTAAGACGCCGGCGGATGAAGTGGGCAGAAAGGCGATCCCGCAGGGAACGCCGCCCATGAAGTGTTATCTGGACGATGCGGCGTGCTACTCGTTAAACGAGATCACGATCTACTGGAATTCTCCGGCAGTGTTTGTGGCGGCATATTTTAACGAAAAGAGTTTATAAGGAGAGCCGGGGCGTCAGCCGGCCGGCTGTAACAGGGATCAAATGAAGAAACTTGGCAGAAACGATGCCTGCTGGTGCGGAAGCGGCAGAAAGTACAAGGCCTGTCATATGGAGATGGATGAGAAGATAGAGCATTATGCGCTTCAGGGGCACATTGTGCCGTCTCATGATATGATCAAGACGCCGGAACAGATAGAGGGCATCAGGGAGAGCAGCAAACTTAACATTGCGATACTGGATGAGATAGCAGAGCAGATCCACATCGGTATGAGCACGGGCGAGATAGACAGGCTGGTCAGCGATATGACAAGAAAGATGGGCGGCATTGCGGCGCCGCTTAATTACGACGGGTTTCCCAGAAGCGTCTGCACGTCCGTCAACGAGGTGGTCTGTCACGGGATCCCGAGCGATGAGAGGATCCTGAAGGACGGAGATATCGTCAACGTGGATGTTTCCACTATCTATAACGGTTATTTCTCGGATTCCTCCAGGATGTTTATGTTGGGCGATGTGGCGCCGGAGACGCGCAGACTGGTGGAAGTGGCGAGAGAATGTATCGATGTGGGCTTAGAGCAGGTCAAACCCTGGAATTTCTTAGGCGACATGGCCCAGGCGATCAACGACCATGCACGGAAGAACGGCTACACCATCGTGCGGGAGATAGGCGGTCACGGCGTGGGGCTTGCGTTCCATGAGGAGCCGTTTGTCAGCTATGTGACCAGAAAAGGCACGGAAATGCTTATGGTGCCGGGCATGGTTTTCACGATAGAACCGATGGTCAATATGGGCAAGGCGGATATTTATATTGACGATGATGACGGGTGGACGGTCTACACCGATGACGGCAAGCCGTCCGCGCAGTGGGAGGTCACGCTGGCGGTCACGGAAGACGGCTACGAGATACTGACATATTAGTGACGCCGCCATGTTAACGATAAAACGTTTGTACACAGAAAAGCCGGAGAACATCGGACGCGAGATGTTCTCCGGCTTTTTTAATGGGTAAAACTTTGTGCAATATTCCGATATTGCGCAGAACATAAATTTCTGTTACTTTGACTGTACAGGACATACGATTCGAATCTGTCTGTAAAGTATACTTTATTTCGTGCCTTATGGCGCGGGTCATGGCGTTCGCCACGAATCTCAGCATTTTATATTTATATTTTAAACGGATTTTAAACGGAATGAAAGGAGAATATCGTTATATATGAGGGAGTTATGGAACAAGCTGTCGGATTATCTGAATGAAAGGAGAAACTGTCCTGAGAGGAGGGAGGACCGGCTGTCCGCGGCCGTAACATGTGCTGCCGCCGTTGCGGTGATCATGCTGCTTGTGCTGCTGCTGTTAGTGCTCTGGGGACGCATTGCAAAGGACCGCAGGCAGGCGGATGAAGAGGAGGCGCAGGATGTGACGGTGTCGGAAGTGCATGAGGAGGACGCCGCAGAGTATATGGCGGCGCCATCCGGTCAGGACCGGCTGAAACAGGAGTATCTGGAAGAAATGAATGAACTGGACTCTGAAGTTACGCGGCTGCTGGAATCCTTTGCCCGGATAGAAGAGCGTCTGTCGGAAAGCATGGAGAACGCCCGTAAGGGAGATGCTTCGCTGAAAGAACAGGTTGCGGCTTTGTATGCGCAGTTGATTGCGACCGTGCAGAATCTGAAGCAGATGCAGACGCAGCTGTATGATCTGACCGATTTGATACAAGTCATGAGCAATGAGACGGTTCCGATTATTCAGGAGCAGATAGCGGGTATACAGGGAGACATGGATAAAGTGCGGGCGGACATTGCCGGATTGTCTGACAGGATAGAGGCCTTGGAGAAAGAGGATACCAGACTGTGGGCGGAGCTGGAGGCTGTGCGGGATATAATCAGCGGCTTAAGTATACAGGCATTGCAGTACCGGTATGAACCGGAGACAAGGACGCTTTATCTGGAACCGTCAACCGGCTTGTCTGATACGGAGGCGTCAACCGTCACGTCGGGTCCGGAGGCGCATAATTGACAACCGACTTTATTTATTGTAGTCTTACTTTATACGCCGTTTCCCTGTTTACACTGTTATAAGACGAATATAAGGGGACGGTTTTGAAAGGAGTCTGGCATGAATAAGGGCAAGTATTATATCACTACGGCGATTGCATATACTTCCGGCACGCCGCACATCGGTAACAGCTATGAGATCGTACTGGCGGACAGCATTGCCCGTTTTAAGAGAAAAGACGGTTACGACGTGTTCTTCCAGACAGGAACGGATGAGCACGGACAGAAGATCGAGATAAAAGCACAGGAGAGCGGCGTCACGCCGAAACAGTTTGTGGACGGCGTGGCGGGCGAGATCCGGCGGATATGCGACGCGCTGAACACTTCCTATGATAAGTTTATCCGCACGACGGATACCGATCATGAGAGAGCGGTACAGAAGATATTCAAGCGGCTGTACGACCAGGGAGATATCTATAAGGGATATTATGAGGGGATGTACTGTACGCCCTGTGAGTCTTTCTGGACAGAGTCGCAGCTGGTGGACGGCAAGTGTCCCGACTGCGGCAGGGAGGTGAAACCGGCCAAGGAGGAAGCCTATTTCTTCAGGATGAGCAAGTATGCGGACAGGCTGATCGAGCATATCAACACGCATCCGGAATTCATACAGCCGGTATCCCGCAAGAATGAGATGATGAATAATTTCCTTCTGCCGGGCTTACAGGATCTGTGTGTGTCCAGGACGTCCTATACATGGGGCATTCCGGTGACCTTTGACGAGAAGCATGTGATCTATGTGTGGATGGATGCGCTGACGAACTATATCACGGGAATCGGCTATGACGCTGACGGAAACAGCAGTGAGCAGTATAAGAAGCTTTGGCCCGCCGATCTGCATCTGATCGGCAAGGATATCATCCGGTTCCACACGATCTACTGGCCGATCTTCCTGATGGCGCTCGGCGAGCCGCTGCCAAAGCAGGTATTCGGACATCCGTGGCTCTTAATGAACAATGACAAGATGAGCAAATCCAAGGGCAATGTGATCTACGCACAGGATCTGATCGATTACTTCGGCGTGGATGCCGTGCGCTATTATGTCCTTCATGAAATGCCTTACGACAACGACGGCAACCTCACATGGGAGCTGGTCGCTGAGCGGACCAACTCTGATCTGGCCAATACGCTGGGTAATCTGGTCAACAGAACCGTTTCCATGAGCAATAAATATTTCGGCGGCCATGTTGAGAATAAACGGGTTGGAGCGGCGGCCGGAGAGGAGGATGTGGACGCCGATCTCTTCCGCGTGGTCGCGGACACTTACGGACAAGTGGCAGGTAAGATGGATGAATTGCGCGTGGCGGATGCCATTACGGAGATATTTGCTCTGTTCAAACGATGCAATAAGTATATAGATGAGACGATGCCGTGGGCGCTTGCAAAGGATGAGGCGAAGAAGGACAGACTGGCAACGGTCCTGTACAATCTGCTGAACGGTATCCTTGTGGGCGCGTCCCTGTTAGAGCCTTATATGCCCGGAACATCTGTTAAGATCGCTTCGCAGATCAACGCGCAGCTTGTTGATTTTGAGATTCTGGAGCAGTGCGCCAAGAATGGGGATATCGCAGCAGCGTCCTCGCTATATCCCGATAACAACCGGGTGACGGAGACGCCGGAGATCCTCTTTGCCCGTCAGGACATAAAGGAGATCCAAGAGAAGGTGGAAGCCATGTATGAGGCGCGTAAGGCGGCGGACGCAGCGCCGGGAAACGATGCGGCAGGCGGCGCGGTGCAGGGCGCGGCCGGGCAGACGCCGGGAACCACAGAGGATGTGATCGATATACCGGCGAAACCGATCATTTCTTATGATGTTTTTGATAAGTGCCAGTTCAGGGTGGGCGAGATCATAGAGTGTAAGGAAGTGCCTAAATCTAAGAAACTGTTGTGCTCCAAGGTGCGCATAGGTTCCGAGGTAAAGCAGATATTATCGGGGATCAAACAGCATTACAGTGCGGAGGAGATGGTCGGCAAGAAGGTGATGGTTCTTGTCAATCTGGAGCCCAGAGAGATCGCGGGCATGATGTCCGAAGGAATGCTCCTGTGCGCCGAGGATGCGGATGGCGCGCTGGCCCTTCTTACGCCCGAAAGACCGATGCCGTCCGGCGCGGAGATCTGTTAGGCTGAACCGGTTGTGTGGATGAGGGAGGATTGGCGGCATGGCAAAAAAAGAGGATTTCTATTTTGACTCCAGAGACAAAGGACATAAGCTTCACGCGGTCAGGTGGATACCCGAAACAGAAAAGCCGGTGTGTATTCTGCAGATCGTTCACGGCATGGCGGAGTATATAGAGCGCTATGACGATTTTGCCTGTTATCTTGCGGACAGAGATATACTGGTGGTGGGCGATGATCATCTCGGACACGGCAAGTCCGTTGGGGAGGGAGAGCCTTACGGTTATTTCTGCAAAGAGGATGCGGCTACCGTTCTGGTGCGTGACGAGCACAGACTCAAGAAGATGATTCAGAGCCGGTACCCGGATGTGCCCTACATTATACTGGGGCACAGTATGGGGTCGTTTATCACGCGCAATTATCTGCTCAGATACGGCTCGGGTATAAACGGCGCGGTCATTATGGGAACGGGTATGCAGCCCAAACCGGTTCTGGTGGCCGGTATTGCGATCGCAAAGCTTCAGAGCCTGCTATTCGGGGCGAAGCATAAGGGCAGCTTTATCAATGCGATATCCTTCGGCGCGTACAATAAGCGGATCAAGTCTCCTGAGACGCCGTTTGACTGGCTTTCGCGCAATGAGGACAATGTAAGGAAATATATGAAGGATCCGCTCTGCGGATTTACGTTTACCGTCAACGGTTTTCAGACGCTGTTTACGCTGATCTATAATCTGCACGATCAGGAGAAGTTAAAGAAGATGCCGTCCGGGCTGCCGGTATTTTTTGTGTCGGGCGCCGATGACCCGGTGGGCGATTACGGTAAGAGCGTCGAACAGGTATACCGGTCCTTTAAGGATGCCGGTATGGAGAATGTGCAGATCAGGCTGTATCCGCAGGACAGGCACGAGATATTAAATGAGACGGATAAGGATAATATATACGCAGATATCTACCGCTGGATCCTGCAGAGGATTTGAACAGGGGTTTCCTGGGAGAGCCGGGAGGTAGTCTGCTGTAAATGAAACGGGAAAACAGAGTATCATGAGAATATTTAAGGCCATTAAAAGGCTGTTAATACTGGCGGCGCTTTGTGTATGCTGCGCGCTGATCATGGCGGTGCTGCCGTTTAAGGACCGGGATCGGGGTGCGGAGAGCGATAGCGATGAGGAGACCATCGTCGGCTGGATGATAGACCGGATCGCCGGAGGAGAGATCGATCTGTCGGATGCGGACAGCATTATGCGTGCCATCGGCGAGGGTGAAGAGAAGTATGATATTGCCCTGTCGGAAGAAAATAAGGAACGGATCGCCGCGTTTCTGCAGACGCTCGATACGGTCGGGGAGGACGCCGGCGATTTTATAGAGCGGGCGAAGCAGAAGTACCGGATATACAGCGAAGAGTTTATCGGGGAGGCGGACGAGGCCGTGAACGGAGCCGTTAAGAATGCCGTGAAGAACGCCGCCGACAGTTTTTTTCAAAGCCTGATACCGTAAATTGCGCGAATGATTTTGCCTTCTCTGCCTATACTATAAATAGTATGGACAGAGGAGGCAATTTATATGAGAATAGCTTTTTTCAGCACAAAACCCTATGACAAGATCTGGTTTGAGCCTATGAGCAAGGAATACGGTTTTGAGATCCGGTTCTATGAGATGCCGTTTCAGGAGGACACGGTCAGTCTGGCGAGAGGGTATGACGCCGTGTGTATTTTCGTCAACGACTATGTGAACGCCGGAATGATACAGCAGCTCTATGAGATGAAGGTTAAGGCGCTTCTGCTCCGCAGTGCGGGATTCAACCATGTGGATGTCAGGGCGGCGGAGGATAAGATACTGGTGCTGCGTGTGCCCAGCTACTCGCCGGAGGCAGTGGCGGAATTTGCTATGGGGATGATCCTGACTGTAAATCGCTATACGCACAAGGCATATAACAGAACGCGGGAGTTTAACATGAGTCTGAACGGACTGATGGGTGTGGATCTGTACCGGAAGACTGCGGGCATTATCGGGACGGGCAAGATCGGACAGGCGATGATACGTATCTGCAACGGCTTCGGTATGCGCGTGCTGGCTTACGACCCTTATCCCAATCCGAAGCTGGAAGCGGAGTATGTGCCCTTAGAGGAACTCATGGCCAATGCGGATATGATATCTCTGCACTGTCCGCTGACGTCCGAGACAAGATACATTATAAACAGGCAGACCATTGAGAATATGAAAGACGGCGTATATCTGGTCAACACCTCCCGCGGCGGGCTGATAGATACCGACGCCCTTATTGACGGACTGGTGGCGGGCAGGTTCGGCGGCGTTGGTCTGGATGTGTATGAGGAGGAGGAAGGCATTTTTTATGAGGATAAGTCGGGCGAGATCATGCGGGATGAGAATCTGGCGCGTCTGATGACTTTTCCGAATGTGCTGATCACTTCGCATATGGGCTTTTTTACAAAGGAGGCAATGCAGGCGATCGCGGCGGTGACGCTGGAAAATGCATACGCAGTGGAAAACGGGCTGCCGCTTGTCAATAAGGTGGGCGCCGAGGCGGTAAAGTAGGCAAACGGATCAGCGGATTCTTGAATGTTTGATCTTCTCATGATAAACTTGTGAATAGGAAGGCAAAGCCCGGTTCGTGAAGGCCGGTCCGTAAATATCCAGAGGGAATACATGGGAGGATATCATGAAATACAATATTCTGCTGGCGGGAAAAAACGATCTTGTGATCGATGATTTTTTTGAAAACATGACGGAGCGTTTTAAGGTGGAAACGACTTCCTTGCGGATGCCGGATATTTTAAACCATCTGGATTCCTTTAAGCCGCAGGCCTTTGTCTATTGTCTGTCCGGCGAGACGAAGGACGATATGAGCCGGATAGCGAATCTGCGATTCCGGATGTCGCGTATCGGTGTTCCGCTTGTCATAATCGGTTTTAAAGAAGACTGTGATGAATTTGAGAAGATCTCGGCGAACGGTTCGGAGCTGACTTTGCATATGCCGGCTGCCGCAGCGGTAATTCAGGATAAGATCACGGAGCTTATTAAAGAGAGCCGGTTCATGCATGCGGTGGATGAGATCAGCGAGGAGAACGCCGGTAAGGAGGCGTCTGCGGGTACGGATGCGTTTTCGGAACAGCCTCGGCAGACTGCGGCCGGCGCGGTGCAGCCGGGCTACAGACAGGCGGGTGCGGCACAGACAGGCTACAGACAGCCGGGCGCGGCGCAGGCAGGCTATGGACAGGCGGGCGTGGCGCAGGCAGGCCACGGACAGGCGGGTATGGCGCAGACAGGCCACGGACAGCCGGGTATGATGCAGCCGGGCTATGGACAGGCAGGTATGGCGCAGCCGGGCTACGGACAGGCGGGTATGGCGCAGACAGGCTATGGACAGGCGGGTATGATGCAGGCAGGCTACGGGCAGCCGGGTATGGCACAGGCAGGCTACGGACAGCCGGGTATGGCACAGGCAGGCTACGGACAGCCGAGTATGGCACACACAGGTTACGGGCAGGGGGCGCACCAGAATCGCAAACATATCCTGGTGGTAGACGACAATGCCCAGATGCTCAAGGCCATCAAAGAGTATCTGCACGGACAATATGATGTTGCGACCGCCGCCAGCGGCAGCGTCGCATTAAAATTCCTGGAAAAGAAGAAAACGGATCTTATTCTGCTCGATTATGAGATGCCGGGTGAGAACGGACCTTTCGTCCTGGAAAAGCTTCGGTCCTCGGCGGCGACCAGAAACATACCGGTGATTTTTCTCACCGGCGTTTCCGATACCAATAAGATCATAGAGGCGCTTGCCTTGAAACCGCAGAGTTATCTGCTGAAACCTGTAGATCCCGGAAAGCTTCTGGACACGATCGCCAGGACGATCGGTTAGGCGGGCCGGATGTAGGGCGTCTGCCGGAGTAAAGATCAAGGATATGGGATACATAGAAAGAGGTTTGGCGAATGTTTCTGGGGCGTGAACTGGCATTAGCGGATCTGATCGATGTAAGCGTGCTGCAGAGAGTGCAGGACAGCTTTGCAAATATGACAGGAATGTCGGCAATTATAACGGATACGGACGGTATGGCGGTAACGAAAGGCTCCGGTTATACCGAGTTCTGTCTGAAATATACAAGGGCGTCCGAGGCCGGATGCGCCCGGTGCGAACAGTGCGGCAAAAGAGGAGTTCAGATGGCGTGTGAGAAGGGCGGACCGGTCGCCTACACATGCCACGCCGGTCTTACGGACTATGCCGTGCCGATCCTTGCCGACGGCAGGGCCGCGGGGTGCTTTATAGTCGGGCAGGTCTTTACACAGACTCCCGATCCCGAGGCGCTTAGAAAAACCGCGGAGGAGATCGGGGCCGATCCGGAAGAGTATATAGCGGCGGCGGCGAAGGTTAAGACGGTGGAGAAAAACGCGCTTGACAGCGCGGCGGACTTTCTCTGTACGGTCGCCGACGTTCTGGCTGAAATGGCTTACAATAAATATCTTGCCATACAGACGAACGATGAAATGAAATATAATCTGCAGCTGGCGGCGCGCGCCTATGACAGCCTTGACAAATCAGAGAGCTTAAAGGCGGATTTTCTTGCCAATATGAGCCATGAGATCAGGACGCCCATGAATGCGGTGATCGGTATGGCTGAGATGGCGCTGCGGGAGGAGCTTCCGCCTGCCGCCAGAGAATATATCGATCAGATCAAGGAGGCGGGTAGATCTCTGCTCACCATTATCAATGATATTCTGGATTTCTCCAAGATCGAGTCCGGCAAGATGGACATCAGCGAAGTGGATTATGAGCCGGTTTCTTTGCTGTATGATGTTGCCGGTATCGTTATGACAAGGCTGAAGGATAAAGACGTAGAGCTGATACTCGATGTTGCGCCCGGACTTCCGGGCAGACTGTGGGGCGACAATATCAGGATCAAACAGGTGCTGTTAAACCTGGCAAATAACGCGGCGAAGTTTACCGCGCACGGCAAAGTGGTCATTAAGATGGACAGTTACAGGGTAACGCCGGGGGACATCAGCCTGCAGATCAGCGTCGAAGATACGGGAACGGGTATCAGAGAAGAGGATATGGACCGGTTGTTCCAGTCCTTTCAGCAGGTGGACAGCAGGAAAAACCGCAATATTGAAGGGACGGGTCTCGGCCTGGTCATATCCAGGAATCTACTTACCCTGATGGACGGGACGATCTGGGTGGAAAGCGAGTATGGAAAAGGGAGTAAATTCAGCTGCTCGGTCCCTCAGAAGATCGTGGATGATACGCCGAGTATTGTCGTGGCCGATCCGGCGTCCGTCACGGTAGCCTGTATGATCTTAAACCCTTACGTGCAGGAGAGCCTGTGTAATGATGTATCCAGGCTCGGCGTGGAGGATGTGCGGCTGATAGCGGCCGGGGATATACAGGGGCTGCCCCGCGACAGAAAAGTTTTTCTTTTTGTGGAAGAACCGCTTTTTTCCGGCGTCGTTAAAGAGTATATCCGTGACCGGAAGGATGTGACGGCGGTTCTGATCATTGGCTACGGCGGACGCGCGCAGTCTGACCTGCCGAATCTCCTGATCCTGAAGAAACCGGTTTTTGCGCTGAATATCGCAATGGTGTTAAACGGTGAGAAAGTGCAGCGCGACGATGCGCAGGAGGACAGGGAGTTTGACTTTACCGCACCGGACGCGAAGGTCCTTATCGTGGACGATAACGAGGTGAATCTGACTGTGGCGGAAGGCTTGCTGGAGCCGTTGAAGATGCAGGTAGACACGGCTGCCGGAGGCAGAGAGGCGATCGAACGGATAGCCGGGGAACGCTATGATCTGATCTTTATGGATCATATGATGCCGGAACCGGACGGTGTGGAGACAACGCATATTATCAGGCGGTTGTATCCGGAGTACGCCGATGTGCCCGTCATTGCCCTTACGGCCAATGCGATGGACGGAACGAGAGAGCTGTTTCTGCGGGAGGGCTTGAATGATTTTATCGCAAAGCCCATCGAGCTTCGCGTGCTGATCGACAAGGTGCGACAGTGGCTTCCCGCGCAGAAGCTTCAGAAGGACTGTCATGCAGAGTCCGCCGGTACGGGGGAGCAGGAGCCGGAAAATATCGCAGTCGGGGATCTGGATGTAAGATTTGCCATGAAATTTCTCGTCAGCGGGGAATTGTTCTGGAAGGTGCTGAAAGTGTTTTACAATGGCATTGACAAAAAAGCCCGCCTGATTAAATCCCTGGAGGAGCGGGAGAACTGGACGGACTATACAGTGGAGGTTCACGCCTTGAAGAATTCCGCCAGGCAGATAGGCGCCCTTTCTCTGTCCGAGAAGGCGGCGGCGCTGGAGGCTGCGGGCAATGCCGGGGATGCCGGCGCGGTACACAGTCTGACGGATGAGATGCTTGCACAGTATACGGGCTACAAGGCGGTTCTGGCGCCATTCTGTCAGGACAGTGGGGAAAACCGCCCGAAGGAGGAGATCCGGACGGACGTACTGCGGCAGTGCTTTGCGGATATGAGGGAAGCGATCGACGATCTGGATATGGACCGGATGGAGACGGTGATGCTCCGGATGGAACGGTATCGGTATCCGGACCGGCAGGGAGAGCTGTTCGCGCAGCTTAAAGAGGCGGCGGAGGAGATGGATGTGGAACGCTGCGAGGCGGTCGCGCAGGAGTGGGAAACAGCGCTGCAGATCTGCGCCGAAGGTTAGGGACTGCATATTTATACAAAAATTTAATGTAATTGTTTTTTAGATATGGTATGATAAACTAATATAAGGCAAAGGAGTCGCCCGCACTTGGAGGCATCGTATCAGATCAGAAGTGCATATCGTAACGAGTGGCAGGATGCTATGACGCTTGCGTGGAGAACGTTTCTGCGCTTTGAGGCGGACGTCTATTCCCGCGAGGGGGTGCAGAACTTCCGGAACTTTATCACCGACTCTACGCTGTACCGTATGTTTGTGATGGGGTCATACCAGTTGTTTGTGGCCTTGGATGGGGATAAGATCGTGGGCATGATCACCCTTCGTGATGGAACACATATTTCCCTGCTGTTTGTGGATGAAGCGTATCACAGGCGCGGGATCGGGAGCGCCCTGATACGGTATCTGGCGGACTATCTTTTGACGGAGGTCGGAGCGGACCGGGTGACGGTCAATGCCTCTCCGTACGGGGTGGAATTTTATCATAAGGTCGGGTTTAAGGATCTGCGCCCGGAAGAGGTAAAAGACGGCATTATCTATACGCCGATGGAATTTGTTTTATAAGGTGAGAGGTTTTGCATGGAGTATATTAGGAGTAAGGACATTTATCTGCTGATGCGCCATATATTGAAGCTTGTGCATCCACGGCTCATGGATCACGGCTCCAAGGTCGCATACATGGTCTATATGATGCTGCGGGAGAGAGGCCGGTTTGAAGAGTTTGAGCTGGCTGATATCGTCATGCTGTGCACGATGCATGATATCGGCGCGTACATGACGGAGCAGGGGAAGATCAGCGATATGCTGCGCTATGAGTCCAGAGACAGCATGGCGCATTCCATTTACGGATATCTGTTTTTCAAGTATCTGTCGCCTGTGCCGGATCTGGCCAAGGTGATCATGTATCATCACATGGATTACGAACAGCTCAAAAAGGTCGATTATGAATATAAGCAGGTCGCCGCATACATAAATATTGCGGAAAAGATGGATCTTTATTCCACCTCGATGGGCAGCCAGTTCGATCTGTATATGTTTGAGAAGATGGCGGGCACAAAGCTGTCGTCTGACGGACTTGAGCTTTTCTATCAGGTCGAGGGCAAGTATGATATATTTGAGAAGATCAAAAGCGGCGAATACAAAGAGGAACTGGCTAAGATCACAGAATATATGATCTTTTCCAATGAGGACAAAAAGAAATTTCTGGAGATGCTGATGTACTGCCTCGGCTTCCGCAGCAAGAACATGGTGGTGGATAATATCACCACGGTCTGCGTGTGCGAGGATATTGCGGAGGAGATGGCTCTGCCGGATGCGGAGCGCGAGACGCTCTATTACAGTGCGTTGATCCATGACATCGGTATGCTGGCGATCCCGCAGGAGATTATTGATGCGCCCCGTAAGCTGGAGACTGAAGAGATCAGACTGTTGCGGACGCACGTTGAGATCGGGAAGCAGGTGCTTGAGAACAGAATGAAGCCCGAGGTGGTGAACATTGCGATGGCGCACCATGAGAGATGCGACGGCAGCGGTTATCCGAGCAGGCTCAAGGATATACAAATGAACACGCCGCAGAGGATCCTGCAGGTGGCGGACGTGGTCACGGCGCTTGTCAATCCCAGAAGCTACCGTCCGGATCTGCCGAAGGAAAAGGTGATCGCGATCCTGAATGACGAAATGGAGAAGCACCGTCTGAACAGACAGGTGGTGCGAACCTTCGTCAAATCCTACGACCGGATCATGAAACGTGTCAGGACGGAATCTGCTGAGATCTTGAAGATGTACGAGACGTTGAACATGCAGTATGAGCTGGTCAGCAAAAAATATAAGATATAGCGCGCGGCACATATAAAAAATATCACAAAAATTCGTTTTTTGTGTAGCTTTTTTGTACAGTTTTGTAATATAATAGTTTTATTGATGCAGGAGTGGATATTTTAATGGGGAAGCTGTTTGATCTGGATAGCCCGGTCATGCGTGCGTTAGGACGTATGGGCGATCTGCTGATAATGAATATGCTGGTGATCATATGCTGCATACCGGTCATTACTGCCGGGGCTGCTTTTACGGGTATGCATTATGTGTTTTTAAAGATGATGCGCGACGAGGAAGGGTATCTGGTAAGGGGCTTCTTTAAATCCTTTAAGCAGAATTTTAAACAGGCGACAATCATATGGCTGGGAATGCTAGCCGTTTTTGCGATCTACGTTATTGATATCATCATTTTCGGGCAGTCGGGTATTTCGTTTCCCGGGGTGCTCGTGGCGGCTTTTTTTGCTATGGGGATCCTGCTTTTGCTGGTTGCAATGTATGTTTTTCCCCTGCTTGCAAGATTTGACAATACTATCAGGAATACGCTCAGAAATGCGGTTATCGTATCGTTCGCCAATTTGCCGAAGACGCTTTTGATGGCGTTCTTTTATGCACTTCCGCTTATCATAGGATATTTTTCCGTATATTCGTATATATTTATTTTCCTGTTCGGTGTTTCGGCTCCCGCATACGGTGCGGCATGGCTGTACAGCAATATTTTTAAGAAATATGAGCCGGCGACGGAACAGGTTTCAGACATGGATTTTTCGGTTGACGTTAATGTAGAACGGAGAGAAGAGGAAACTGATGGAAAAACAGAATAAGACAGCTGTCGTCTCATGGATCATTCCAGGTATGATCCTGATACTGGTAATCTTTATCATGATGTTTAATTTCTCCAGCAAGAGCAGAGCCAGCGCCACGGATACTATATCCAGGAATTTGATCAAATCGGCGCAGGATTACGGCGATGCTTTCCTGAATCAGCTGGAGCTGCTTTCCAGTGTGGCGGATCCGTTCCGTATTTTACTGGAGAAAAACGCGGAACTGGACGAGACGCATATGGCCGATATGACGGCGATCTTGTATTCGTGTACGGATGCGTACCGGGTGGTCTGCTGCGACGTTGGCGGCGAGGGAGTTGACCAGAACGGGGAGAAGGTTTCGGTTGGCGGCGAAACGTATTTTGAGACGATCAGCCAGTCCGATACCGTATCGTACGTGTACACAGAGGAAGGGGACGGCACGGTCGTCGTTGTGCAGCGGGTTTCAAGAGAGAGCGGATTGCATTATATACTGCTGTACTATTCTATGGATAAGTTCGGCAGCCTGTTATCCCAGTCCGATTATGATGCGAGCGCGTTTCTTGCGCTTGTGGATGGCAAAGGCAATATATTGGGCGTTTCCGGCGCTGCTGACAGTGCTGTGCTGGCGGGCGGCAATGTTCTGGATACGGTTCATGAACAGAATGAGGAGGTGTCGCGCACTATCCGTAGCCGTCTGGATAACGGTTCCCGCGGATCAAACGCCGTTGTGGTTGGCGGTCAGGGATATACGCTGGCATATGTGCCGTTCGGCGCAAACCGCTGGGAGATGATTCTTGGCGTCGGTCAGGGCTATGTGGACAGACAGGTTGGACTTCAGTGGAAGAATACCAAGGATATGATGGTCTATCTGGTCATTGCGGTCTTTGTGTTCATCTGTATGATCGTGATCATCAATATCGTCGGTAAGATCCGCAACAACGAGAAGAGTAAAGAGCTGGAAGACAAGGCGGATACGGATCTGCTGACCGGGCTTACGAATAAGCTGGCAACGGAACGCAAGATAAAAGATTTCATGAGCCAGAACCCGAATACGCAGTCCATGCTGTTTATACTGGATGTAGATAATTTCAAGAAGATCAATGATACGATGGGACATGCGTTTGGTGACGAGGTGCTGCGTTCCCTGGGACAGCAGATCACGGCGATCTTCCGCGCAACGGACATCGTCGGCCGGGTCGGCGGAGATGAGTTTATGATATTCCTGAAGGGCGTTTCCGACGACGGCGCGATCCTCAAGGAAGCACACAAGGTAGAGAATTTCTTCCGTAATTTCCAGGCGGGCGAGTATGTTAAATATGCCGCAACAGCCAGTATCGGCGTGGCGATCTATCCGCATGAGGGCGCCGATTTTGAGTCGCTGTATAAGGCGGCGGACCAGGGACTGTACAAGGCGAAGAAGCGCGGCAAGAATCAGCTGGCTTTCTACCGTGACGAGTGGGCGGAGCCTAAGAGCGGGCAGCAGACTCAGTCATAACCGGATGCATATAAGAACACACGGCTTTACAGGGCGGCAGAACATGCCGCCCTTTTTATATGCCTGTATGGATTACATGCCTGTGCAGATTATGTGGGAATCCGAAAGCGCTTGACAAATACCCCATAGGGGTATATTGTATAATCTACAGATGAACAAAACTGATAATTGATATAAGGACAGACATGCGGATATGAATACGAATACAAATACGGATATGAATAATCAGGAAGATGAACGGAATAATGAGAGTATGTGCTGCTGCCAAAGCGCGGAGAGCGGCGCACAGGCAGGCGGCGGCATGGAAATGTGCGGCAGATGCAAGAACACGCCCAGAAGCGCCGCACAGCAGAAGCAGCTTCAGAACCGGATCAACCGCATCATCGGTCAGCTGAACGGGATCAAGAGCATGATCGACAGTAACCGTTACTGCGGCGATATCCTGATACAGATCGGCGCGGCGCAGAGCGCTCTTCAGAGTCTCGGATACATTGTTTTTCAGGATCATATGCAGACATGTGTGGCGGAAGAGGTCAGGAAGGGCAATGAGGATATTCTGGCGGAAGCGGTGGAATTGATGAAGAAACTGAAATAGGAGGCTGCAATGAAAACGCAGAAATTTAAAGTTACGGGTATGACCTGTGCGGCGTGCAGCGCGCATGTGGAGAAGGCTGTGGCGGGTGTAGCGGGCGTTAGCGGGGTCATAGTCAGTCTGCTAATGAACAATATGACGGTGGAGTATGACGAGCCTGCCTCGGTGCAGAGTATTTGCGCGGCCGTTGAGTCGGCGGGGTATGGCGCTTCGCCTGCGGAAGATGACGGCGTCGGCGCTGTGAGCGCTAAGGCGGCGGACATGGCGGACCGCGAGACGCCGCGCATCAGGCGGAGACTTATCGCCTCTTTGTGCCTGCTTATACCGCTTATGTATGTGTCTATGGGGCATCTGATGTGGGGCTGGCCGGTTCCGGCGTCCTTCGCCGCGTCCCCGTGGGCGATCGCTCTGTATCAGCTACTGTTGACCGGATCTGTCATGGTGATCAACCAGAAGTTTTTTGTCAGCGGTTTTCAGGGGCTGATCCACAGGGCGCCCAACATGGATACCCTTGTGGCGCTGGGGAGCGGCGCGGCGTTTGTGTACAGTACCGCGGTCATGTTCCGGATGGGCTTTCATATGAGCGGCGCGGACAGTACGGAGATGGCGTATCATTATCTTCATGATATGTACTACGAGTCGGCAGCCACGATACTGACGCTCATCACGGTGGGAAAAATGCTGGAGTCATACAGTAAGGGCAGGACCACCGATGCGATCAAAAGCCTTATGGAGCTGGCGCCCCAGACCGCGCATGTGATCAGGGACGGCAGCGAGAGAACGATCCCGGCGCAGGAGATCGTCGCGGGAGATATTTTTATCGTCAGACCGGGCGAGAGCATCCCTGCCGACGGTGAAGTGCTGGACGGTATGAGCGCGGTAGATGAGTCCGCGCTGACGGGCGAGAGCCTTCCTGTCGATAAGCACGCCGGGGACGCCGTGAGCACGGCTACTCTGAACCAGCACGGCGCGCTGACATGTAAGGCGGTCCGGGTAGGAAAAGACACTACGCTGCAGCAGATCATTGATATGGTGGAAAATGCGGTGGCGACCAAAGCGCCGATCGCGCAGATCGCGGATAAAGTATCCGCCGTGTTTGTGCCTGCAGTCATCACGCTTGCGGTGATAACGGGGTTGATTTGGCTGGCTGCGGGGGCGGATGCAGGGAAGGCATTATCCTATGCAATCAGTGTGCTTGTGATCAGCTGTCCCTGTTCGCTTGGGCTGGCAACGCCCGTGGCGATCATGGTGGGAAACGGCGTGGGCGCAAAGCACGGTATTTTGTTTAAGAACGCGGCGGCGCTCGAGCATGCGGGGAAAACGGATTTCGTTGTGCTGGATAAGACGGGCACCATCACGGAAGGAAAGCCCGGCGTTACGAAGGTATGTCCCGCTGCGGGGGTGACGGAGGAAGAGCTTCTGCGCGTTGCCGCCGCGCTGGAGAGTAAGAGCGAACATCCGCTGGCAAAGGCGGTATGCAGATACGCTTCGGACAGACAGATCGAACCGGCGCAGGCCGGAGATTTCCAGGCGCTGCCGGGCTGGGGCGTAACGGGTACGGTCGGCGGTGTGACGGCCATCGGCGGCAAGGCGGACCTTATGCGTGAGAGAGGGATCGGCGACCGGGATATGGAGGAGCGCGGCGAGAGGCTGTCGGAGGAGGGCAATACCCCTCTTTACTTTGCATCGGGTGACAAGCTCCTAGGTATGATAGCGGTGGCGGATATGGTGAAGAAGGACAGCGCCGAGGCTGTTGCACAGCTGCACCGTATGGGTATACAGACCGTTATGCTGACGGGGGATAACAGACGCACCGCGCAGGCTGTCGGACGCCGGGTGGGAATCAGCGCTATCGTGGCGGATGTTCTTCCGAACGATAAGGAGTCTGTAGTGCGCAGACTGGCCCAGTACGGCAGGGTGGCTATGGCGGGTGACGGCATCAACGATGCCCCCGCGCTCACCAGGGCGGACATAGGCATTGCCATAGGCGCGGGAGCCGATGTGGCGCTGGAGGCGGCGGATATCGTGCTGATGAAGTCTGAACTGACGGATGTTGCCGCTGCGGTCAGGCTTTCCAGGCAGGCGCTTAAGAACATTCGTGAGAATCTGTTCTGGGCATTTTTCTACAACTGCATCGGTATTCCCATTGCAGCCGGCGTTCTTGTGCCCGTTTTCGGAATCAGCTTAAATCCTATGTTCGCGGCTGCGGCGATGAGCCTGTCCAGCTTCTGCGTAGTGACTAATGCACTGCGTCTGAATCTGTTTTCCATCGCATCGGACAGAAGAGACAGGAAGAAAAAAATGGTCCCGTTGCCGGAATTTATAAACGGCGTTCAGGATAGAGAAACAAGCGAACCGGCGTCTTCGGACGGGGTATCCGGAGACAGCGCGGCGAGCGGAAAAGATCAGGAGGGAAAAGAAATGGTTAAAACATTGGATATCGATGGTATGATGTGCGCGCATTGCCAGGCGCATGTCCAGAAAGCGCTGGAGGGCGTGGACGGCGTTAAGCAGGTGGAGGTCAGCCTCGACGAGAAGAAGGCGACAGTGACGGTGGAGGATACCGTAGAGGATAAGGCGCTGATCGATGCCGTGACGGAGAGTGGCTACACAGTAGTGGCGTGCAGCACGAACTAGAGTTTTTGTTGAATGTGCATATTAAATTGACGTTTTATTAGTCAACATGTCTATGCAAAAAAAAATTGGGGTTCAAAGTAAGCAATTTCTACAATGGAAACGGAAATCTTTGTGAAATAATTGCATAGAAAAGGGGAAAAAACTCCGCTATACTAAGTACAAGGTCAATTTTCGATGAGCATTCATTGAGACAAAAACAAAATTAGGAGGCAATCATGGCAAGTTTATCTTTGAAAAATGTCTGCAAAGTTTATCCTAACGGCTTTGAGGCAGTAAAGGATTTCAATCTTGAAATCGCAGATCAGGAGTTTATTATTTTCGTAGGTCCTTCAGGTTGTGGTAAGTCTACAACGCTTCGTATGATCGCAGGTCTGGAGGATATCACCTCCGGCGAGTTAAAGATCGGCGACAGAGTGGTTAACGATGTAGAGCCCAAGGATAGAGATATCGCGATGGTATTCCAGAACTATGCTCTGTATCCTCATATGTCAGTATATGACAATATGGCATTTGGTCTTAAGCTGAGAAAGGTTCCGAAGGATGAGATCGACAAGATGGTTAAGGAAGCAGCTAAGATCCTGGATCTGACAGCTCTGCTTGACCGTAAGCCGAAGGCTCTGTCCGGTGGTCAGAGACAGCGTGTGGCTATGGGTCGTGCCATTGTCCGTAATCCTAAGGTATTCCTTATGGATGAGCCGCTTTCCAACCTGGATGCAAAGCTTCGTGTACAGATGCGTGTTGAGATCTCCAAGCTGCATCAGAGACTGGGTACAACGATCATCTACGTAACGCATGACCAGACAGAGGCTATGACGCTTGGTACAAGAATCGTTGTTATGAAAGACGGTGTTATCCAGCAGGTAGATACGCCTCAGAACTTATATCAGAAGCCTCAGAACCTCTTTGTAGCGGGATTCATGGGATCACCGCAGATGAACTTCCTTGATGCAGTTGTCGAGGTAAGCGGCGAGACGGCTAACTTAAAGGTAGCAGGTCAGACGATTCCGCTGCCGCCTGCTAAATCTAAGAAGCTGATCGATGGCGGATATGACGGAAAGACAGTTACATTTGGTATCCGTCCTGAGGATGTATATGATTCCGAGATGTTCATCGAGACGGCTAAGTGTGTATTCGAGTCTACCATCAAGGTATACGAGCTGCTCGGTGCAGAAGTTTACTTATACTTTGATCTTGCTGAGTTCCCTATCACAGCCAGAGTTGACTCCCGTACAACAGCAAGACCGGGCGATACAGTTAAGTTTGCTTTCGATGTTGAGAAGATTCACGTATTCGACAAAGAGACAGAGCAGGTTATTACTAACTAGTCAGAACAATTATGGAGGGGGATGCTTAGCGTCCCCCTTATATTTTTTTATACTTTTGGAAGAAGAGGTTGTTATATGATTTCAAGTCAGGTGATAAAGAGCAGCATTGACGAGTTGAAAGCCATTGCCAAAGTTGATCTGAGCGTATGGGATCTGGAGGGCAAAGTGATCGCGGCCACTTTTGAATCCGGGGAGATAACACCGGCCCTGATAGCGGGATTTGCAGAGTCGCCCGCCGACAGTCAGGTTATAGGCACGCATCATTTGATGAAGGTGCTCGATGAAGAAGAGGTGCTGTATATACTGGACGCCAATGGGAGCGGTGAAGAAACCTATATGCTTGGGAAGATCGCAGTCAGCCAGTTGCAGCATCTGATCCTTGCCTATAAAGAAAGGTATGACCGCAATAATTTCTTTCAGAACCTGCTGCTTGATAATATGCTTCTGGTTGATATTTATAATAAAGCCAGAAAACTGCATATAGAGGCGGCGGTGCCGAGAGCGGTGTTCCTGATCGAGACGGATAAGGATAAGGAACGGGACAAAGATTCTGCAACGATGGAGCTGCTTAACGGTATATTTTCCGCTCAGTCCGGTGATTTTATTACGGCGGTGGACGAGAGCAGCATTATTCTGATCAAGGAGCTTGAAGCGGGGGACGATTATTCCAGGCTGGATCAGACCGCCAACACGATCGTGGATATGATGAATATGGAGGCCATGATGAACGTCCGGGTATCGTACGGAACGATCGTCGGCGAGCTGAAGGAGGTTTCCAAATCATATAAGGAAGCCAGAATGGCGATGGATGTGGGTAAGATCTTCTATGCGGAGAAAAAGGTGAGCGCATATAACAGGCTGGGCATCGGACGGCTGATCTATCAGCTTCCCATTAACCTGTGCCGCATCTTTATCAACGAGATATTTGGATCCAATATACCCGGGGAGCTGGATGATGAGACGCTGATAACGATCAATAAGTTCTTCGAGAACAATCTGAATGTGTCGGAGACCTCCAGACAACTTTTTGTACACCGCAATACGCTGGTCTACCGTATTGAGAAGCTGGCGGCAAATACAGGGCTGGATATCCGTACCTTTGAGGACGCCCTGACCTTTAAGATCGCCCTGATGGTAGTAAGCTACATGAAATATTTGGATTCGCTGGATTATTAGAATACGACAGAGCATTTGAAGCTGTTGTGCATACTTTTGCCGGATGTACCTGTATAGGTATTTGTCCGGCATTTTTTATTGTACCGGCGCATATATAATTAGTAGCATGAGCATTGTTTTGACGGCGGCATGCGATATTACGGGAAAAGAGGGAGAGTCAGTGTATCAGAAAGAAATAGTATATATCGGTTTGTATAAAGAAGGAAACAGAATGGGAAGCGCCGGTTTTATGAAAGTCGAAAACAGGGAGCAGACAGGCAGACTGTATCTGAAGGTGCAGAACATTCCCCTTGGCATAAGCGGCAAGTTCCCCGTGCGCGTATATGACGGGAAAAGCTGGCGTGAGTTAAACGGCGTCACCATCCAGGACGGAAAGGGAGAATGGGAGAATTGCCTTTCGGATACTGTGGAGAAAACCATCGTTCAGGTCATGCTGCCGGGCGGATATGCGCTGGAAGGAAAGGGAAAAACGGCCGCAGACGGCATGGCATATGATCCTTTCGTCACGAAGGAGCCGCCGGAAGAGCCTGTTCACAAGCCTGAGGAGATAAAACAGGAGGAAAAATCCTCCCATGAGCCGGAGAAAGAGAGGCAGAGCAGAGAGCTATCCCATGAGCCGTCTCCTGTCATTGTCACGGAGGAGCTTCCCGGCGTGTCCGCCGCCAATATTGACGTGATGCCACAGAAGACATCCAACTGCAATTTAAAGGAGGACAAGTGGGAACAGATTCTGGATACTTACGAGAAGATACATCCCTATGGCGATGGGCGCGTCTATGTCAAGCTGGAGCCCAGGGACTTTGTGATCTTACAGGAGAAATATCAGCATCTGGTCAATAACAGCTTCTTGCTGCACGGATTCTATAATTACCGGTATGTCATTCTCGGAAAAGAGGGGGAGTATTATCTGGGCGTTCCGGGCGTGTTCTATGAACGTGAGAAAATGGTCGCCCTGATGTTCGGCTTTGAAGCGTTTGAGTGTCCGGGCGGCAATGTCCGTCAGGGAGAATTCGGGTATTATCTGCGCAAAGTGGAGCTGTAAGCCGCCGCCAGATGCGTTCCACTCAAAAACCGTGCGCCTTATGTCGAGCTTAGCCCATGTACGTTACCTTTACAGTTAACTCCGCCAGGCACCCTTACGGCACATGGAAGATTCTGCTTAGTGCTGCTGTGTTCCCACCCTGACACGGTTCACGGATTTCCATTGCGTAAGACCCAAACTTCAACGCCACTTATAAAGGGCAGCTGCACAAGCATAGGCCCTCGATAAAGCATCACCCCCACTAGAGCGGATTGTGGGTACAGGGCACCGCTAACGCCCCGGCTGCACGGTTTTATTAGTATACTTTGTTTTTTTTATTTTGTCAACGAAGATATATGAAAAGAAATTGTCTTTTACCGCGCAATATGTTACACTAAAAACTGGATTTTGTTACCGGTATTGCCGATGGTGCCAAGCCATCGGCTTTTTTAACGATAGCGGTAAATCCGCAGTATGTTTGCTGTAAACGTGAGGAATCATAAATGATCGAACTGGTGAAAGAGATAAAGAACAGGCTGGGGTACATATGTTTTATTCTGGTGCTTGCCGTTCTGCTGACCCTGTATGTGTTGGATCTGAATCCCGGGCATCTGTATATTGGACCGTCCGGAACGGCCGCCTGTAACCGGCAGACGGACAGGCTGGTCAGTGACCAGGCCGGATGGCAGACGGAATTTGTCTCCACGAGCGATAAGCTGTGGGGCGTTTCCGTGCGTTTCCAGCTGTCGGAGCAGGACGAAAGAAATAATATTAGGCGGACCTCGCGCGAGCTGGTCAATGTAAAGAAAGATACGGAGTCGCCCGCAAGCGAAATCCCGGAAGAAAATATAGAGATCGCTTTGCTGGAGGGAACGGAAGCGGGTGAGGCAAAACTGCTGGCACAGTGGACGGTTTCGGCTGAAGAGATCCGTCCGCAGTCCGATTACAAGCTGACGGTAGTGCAGCCCTTTGAACAGATGCGTGGCCATCAGCTGATCTTGCAGGTGAGAACCGGATTGGAAAGCAGCAGAGCGTTTGCCATCACGAACGTGCAGCCGATCGAGAGACGGATTTCGCTCAAAACCGTGCGGGGGGGGGTCCTGCTGTTTGTGCTGGTTGTGCTTGCAGGCAGTATTTTGTTGGCAAAGCGTTTGGACTATGCCCGTGCGTGGCTGGTGCTGGGCGCTGTCCTGGCGGCGGCATGGCTGATCGTAATGCCCTATGCCAGAGTGCCGGACGAAGAGGCTCACTTTTTCAGGATCTATGAGATCACACAGGGGCATTTGCGGTCGGAAGAACGAATCGGTGAGAGCGGTAGGGATCTGGGCAGATATATGCCCCGGAATCTGGATCTGGACACCAGGCAGCATTATACGACCTTCAGGGATGTGATCGACCACAGGAATTTGCAGCTGGACCGGGCAAACGAGGTGTGGTATTCATTTCCCAACATGGCTTTGTATTCTCCGGTTTCCTACCTTCCGCAAGTCATAGGGGTAAAATTGGCGGATGTTTTTACCGGTAACGTATTATGGATCATTTATGCGGGCCGGCTGGCAGGTCTTCTGACCGCCTTGCTTCTGTTTTATTATGCCTTGAAGCGGCTGCCTGTAAAGAAGGAGTGTATGTTCCTCATCGCGATGCTGCCTATGGTTTTTCAGGAGATGGTATCGCTTTCTGCGGACAGCTTTATCAATGCGCTGGCTGTCTTTACCACCGGCTTTTGTCTGTCGCTTCTTTTTGAGGAGGGCGAAAGACAGATCACACCGAAAGAATTGTGTATCATATGGGTGCTGGCGCCTTTGATCGGGTTGTGCAAGGTCGTATATCTGCCCCTGTGTCTTTTGTTTTTTCTCATTCCTGCCAGGATGTTTGGGAGCAGGAGAAAAAAGATATTCCATACTCTGGGACCAACGGCGCTGGCTGTGACGCTTAATGCTGTCTGGATGGCGGTTGCGGATGTGGGCGGCTCTGCCAGCGGAGAGCAGACTGCGTTTATCCTGCATTATCCCTTTGCGTTCCTGATGATTGCGTACCGTTCCCTGCTGACGTTTGGCCATGACGTGCTGATGGAGCTGATGGGAAGCAACATGGGAGGATTAAATATTGCTGTTGATGAACTGCCGCTGCTGTTATTGCTGGGGCTGACCGTGGTGCTTGCGGCTGCGCCGCAGCGGGGGCAGAAACGCATCGGTACTGTGCCGAAGCTGGTGATGTCGTTAGTCTGGCTCATGATCCTGGCAATGACATGGGGAAGCATGTATCTGGGATACAATGAGACTGCCAATTACCTTATTACCGGATTTCAGGGGCGGTATCTGATCCCGATCGCATTTTTCATGCTTGTTACGCTGGAAAGCGGATGGTTTGAACGCGGGAAGGCAGACTTGCGCAAATATCTGTATCCGCTTGCGGTGAGCGGCAACATGTATGTGCTGCTCAGCGTTTTGGAGGAAATGACATGGTAAGGAGATTGAAACCTGCAGTAAAGTGGCTGGGAGGGATCGTCATTCTGCTTCTGGCATTGGGTGTTGTGGCTGTTTACAGCTACAGGAATACCGTGGATTTTCAGATACTGGATCTGAATGAATTCACAATGCCGGAGCAGCTGAGAGGGAATATAACGGACGGCGTGTTAAGGATTGAGAAAACCGGAAACGGACAGGGGCGGTTTGCCGTTGCCAGCCCTCCAATGTGGCTGAAGGAAGGTTCTTATGTATTCGGCGTTGCCTATCATACTTCCGGTAAAGAGAATTACTGCCGGCTGTATTCTCCGGGCATGATGGATGAAAACGGCAATGCAGGGGTGGTATTTGACAGCGTCAGTCTGGAACAGGGTGAGGGACGCATATTTTTGAACTGTTCGTCCCCGCAGACCATCAATAATCTGGAACTGCAGATATTCTATGAGGATGGCGATCTGGAATTATCTGAGATTACGATGAGGAATACGAAGAAACTGACGGACCCGCTGTGGCTATATGCGTTGGGGGGGGTCTGACGGTTATCATCGTATGTTATCTGCTGTATTGGAGGACAAGCCCCAGATACAGGGAAAAGCTTGTACTCATGGCGGCTTTTGGCATACTGGTCTTTCTTGCCATGATACCTTATCTCAATAGTTATCTAATCATAGGGCATGATCTGAAGTTCCATCTGGCGCGCATTAACGGAATCAGTACGGGTATCAGGAACGGTGACCTTTTGCCCCGGATCAATCCGGTGCAGGCGTATGGCTACGGTTATGCTTCCGCCGCCATGTACCCGCAGGTCTTTTTATATCCGGCTGCGCTGATGAATGCGGCAGGAATGTCATTGATGAACAGTTACAAGTGTACGGTGCTCCTTATACAGTTCTTTACGGCCGCCACCGCTTATATGGCATTTGGTAGGATTTTTGGTTCTAAAAAAGCAGGTATCATGGGTGCTTTTATGTATGTTCTGAGCATCAACCGTCTGGCGAACCTGTATATCAGAGCGGATCTGGGAGAAATGCTTGCCATGATATTTTTTCCGCTGGCGTTTTACGGTATGTATGAGATCATATGTCGTGATTACAGGAAATGGTACTGGGCAACAGCTGCATTTTGCGGTGTTTTCTTCAGCCATATCCTTTCTACTGAGCTGCTGTTTGCGACGGCTGCCGTTTCCTGTCTGGCCTGTATGCGCAGGTTTGTCAGGGAACCGAAAAGGATCGCGGCTTTGTGCAAAGCCGCCGGACTTACAATTCTGTTATGTTTATGGCAGATCATACCGCTGTTGACGTATGCAAAAGAGGATCTGGCAGTTTTCGGACCGGTCAGTATATATCTGCCGGACAGACTGGTTTCTCTGACGGGGATTTTTTCGACCTTTTCCAACAGTGGGATACAGAGCCTCGGCATAATTCCGGGAATCGGGGCAGCGCTTTATCTGCTTATTTCTCTGTATTATTGGGGAACGGGAAAAGAGACGGATGAACCGGCAGCGCAATGTCTGTCTCTGGGAAAGACCGGTATGCTCTGGGCGTGTGTCACGCTTGCCATGACCTTGTGGATCTTTCCGTGGGATATGTTGTGCCGGGTTTCTATGATCGAGCGGCTTATCAAATCCATACAGTTTCCCTGGCGGCTTTTGGCGATCACAAATTTCATGCTGTGCATTGTTCTTGTGGCGGCTGTGATGATTGCCATACGGAAGTGGCCTGAATATGCATTCAGGATAACATTACTGGTGTGTGCGGGAAGCGTTGCCGGGTCTCTTTATTTTATCGAGGAAGCATCAGGATTAGAGGCTATTGAGAAGAGAGTGTATGCGGAGGACACCAATCTCACCGATTATCTGTATTTCTATTACGGACAGTCTGACCGGCCTTTTAGAGAGCGTGGCAATGTGATCACCGCTGGGGAAGAAGGGCTGTGGCATATCACCGGCTATGAAAAAAAGGGCACGGCGTTACACGCTATGCTGACGGAGCAGAAAGAACACGGTGAGAGCTGGGTGGAGGTTCCTTTGTATTATTATCCCGGATACCACGCGAGTCTGGATGGCGTGGAGACTTCTGTCGAACAGGGTGAAAACGGTGTGGTCCGTGTGATACTGCCGGCGGAATTTAAAGAGGGAGAACTGCGCGTCTGGTTTGAAGACTTTACGGTGTGGAAGATCGCGGACGGAGTCTCGGCGGTAACGATAGGCGTTCTTCTTCTGAGCGGGATACTGTACTTGGTGCGAAAACGGCGGACAGGTCCCGGGACACATAACGGTCCTGACGGAAAACAGGTAACGGTATGATACTATGATACGCAGATACTGGATTGTTACTGCTTTGCGTATTATAATATACGTGGGAAGAAAAGGGCAGAATATTTTTCACACAACAAACTTTGTTCGTTAGGGAGATCAATATGTTTAAAAAGCTGAACTATATTTTCAGTAAAAGCGATAGGCTTAAAATCGTGCTTCTGATGTTTATCATGATAATCGGCAGTTTCTTTGAACTGCTGGGCGTGGCTGTTTTTCAACCGTTCGTGGATGTTATCATGAGACCGGACGCAATCGCGGATAACAGGTGGCTTTCCATGCTGGACAGGCTTTTTGCCTGTGAGACGGTGGAAGGATTTCTGACTGTTCTGGCAACAGGGATCATTTTGATCTACGTGGTGAAAAACATATATCTTTGGCTGGAACAGAATTATATCCTGAAGTTTACTTACGGTATCCAGCAGAAGCTTTCTACCCGGCTGCTGACAACTTACCTGGGCGAACCGTATACTTTTCATTTAAATAACAATCTTGCCGTGCTGCAGCGCAGTATGCAGGAAGACACCGGCCTGTTTACGCAGGCGCTGATGCATACGCTTGAGCTGATCGCTGAGATCACGGTATGTATTGTGCTGGGAATTTTTCTGTTTAACGTCAGTCACTCCATAACGATCGTGATCGCCGGTCTGCTGGTCGTGTGTGTTGCGGTGTTTACCAAAATCAACAGAAGCTTTGCCAAACGGTTGGGAAAAGAGGCCCAGGTTTACAAAGGGAAACTGTATCAGTGGGTGAATCAGTCTCTTGGCGGCGTCAAAGAGGTCAAGGTGCTCAACAGGGAGAATTTTTTTGTGTCTTCCTACAAAAAATATTACAGGCTGTATATAAAGGGTCTGCGGTTAAACCGCCTGCTATCGATCACGCCTAAATATATGGTGGAAGCAGTCTGTATGACGGGTCTGCTGATTGCCATCGTGATCAAGCTCAACTTCGGGCGCAAGGAGATCGCGGATTTCATTCCGCAGCTGGCAACGTTTGCCGTGGCTGCTTTCCGGCTGCTGCCTTCCGTGGGCAGGATCAATGAGCATGTGACTAACATTCTCTATGCCGTGCCTTCTGTGGATCTTATCTATGATGACCTGAAAGGCATTGAAAATTACCGTGAGCAGCAGGGAGAAGAGGAAGGACGCGAGTGGAAGTTTGAGAATGCTATTACGGCTAAAAATGTGACCTACGCTTATCCGAATACGGATTGTAATGTCCTGGAGAATGCTTCCTGTATTATCCCCAAGGGAAAAACGGTGGCGTTTATCGGCAGCTCCGGGGCGGGCAAGACGACAATGGCGGATATCATTCTGGGTCTGCTCACGCCGCAGCGCGGTAAGATCATGGTGGATGATATCAATGTCTTCAAAAATCTTACGCTGTGGCATCATAAGATCGGCTATATCCCGCAGGTGATTTATCTCTCGGACGATACGATACGCAACAATGTGGCGTTCGGCATCAGGGAAGACGAGATCGATGACCGGGCGGTGACGGAAGCGCTGCGCAAAGCGCAATTGCTGGAATTTGTAGACAGTCTGCCGAACGGACTGGAAACCGTTGTGGGAGACAGGGGGATCAGGCTGTCCGGAGGCCAGCGTCAGAGGATCGGCATTGCAAGAGCGCTGTATCATGATCCGGAGATCCTGGTGTTGGACGAAGCCACTTCCGCTCTGGATAATGAGACAGAGACTGCGGTCATGGAGGCGATCGAGAGTCTGCAGGGCAGCAAGACAATGATCATCATAGCGCACCGGCTGACTACGATCCGCAACGCGGACATTATCTATGAGGTCGCTGGCCAGACGGTGACGGAGCGCGCCCGGGAGGATGTGTTTGCGGATGAGAAGGAGGCGGCTGGAAAATAGATGCGAAAGTATAAGTTGGAGATCATCACCGCGGCGGTCTTTCTGCTTTTGGGAATTTGTTGTATCCAATCATATCGGAAACATGTAGATTTTAGAATATTCGGATTTGAGGAGCTTACAGTTTCGGATGATCTGACGGTACGGACAGATAACGTATATTTAACAGTGGATCCGGAGGTATCAGACTATAATAAGGGCATAGTGGAAACGCCCGCAATGTTTTTGGAAAAAGGAAGGTATAACTTTGCGGTCAGCTATGAAACGGATTCAGATGACAATGTGGTCCGGATAGTTTCCGATACGTCACAGGATGCGGACGGAAACGTTGGCGTGGTATATGCGGAGAGCGCACTGGATCCGGCACAAAGCCGTGCAGCCCTGCAAGTCGAATTTGATCAGGATGTCACCAATCTTCATATCAGGATATTGGCGGAGGAGGGCAGCCTTACGATCAGAGAGGTCGTATACCGGAATCTGAAGAAGTATACCGATCCGCTTGTTTTTTATGTATTGTTTGTTCTGCTGGCTGTATATATGTATTGCGTCTGGCGTTATCAGAAGAAAAGTGAAAACAGCCGGATTTTTGATATCAGCGGTTACATTTTGTTTTTCAGTTTTTTGGCCACATTGCCGCTTATGAATGATTTTCTGCCGTGGGGACATGATCTGGATTTCCATCTGGCAAGGATCGAAGGGACGGCCAGAGCTCTGCGGTATGGGCAGTTTCCGGTCCGCCTCAACCCGGTTCAGAATTCCGGATACGGGTATGCATCTCCGGTCATGTACCCTTCGCTTTTTATATATATTCCCGCTGCTTTACGGCTGCTGGGACTATCGTTGATGAATTGCTATAAGGTATTGATATTTATAGTGAATCTGCTGACTGCGGTTTGTTCTTATGTCAGTTGTAAAAAGGTGTGGAAGGATCACCGTATCGGTATGGCGGGGTGCGCGTTATACATGATGGGCGCGTACAGGATTACCAATCTGTATATTCGTGCGAGTCTTGGCGAAGCGCTCGCCATGGCTTTTCTTCCGCTGATTTTCTGGGGAATATATGAGATCCTGTACAGGGATCATAATAAATGGCCTGTTGCAGCGCTGGGCTTCTCGTTTGTGCTGCAGAGCCATGTCCTGTCAACGGAGATTTACGGGATCATCGTATTGCCGGTTGTTCTTATCAGCATTTTCTGTATCCATGATAAGCTGATAAGAATAGGAAAACTTTGCCTGGCGGGAGCGGTTACTGTGGCGTGTAATCTGTGGTTTTTGTTACCGTTCCTGGAATATCTGGTCAGAGGCAGGTTTACCGTATTGGAATCCGATATATATATGCCGGACCGCACCGCTTATCTTTCACAAGTGTTCGGGAATTTCCTGTCGGACTGTTTTGGCCCTTCACTGCCGTTGGGGAGTACGCAGGGAGAAACGCCGCTTTCACTGGGCTTAAGTTCGCTCCTGGGGGCTGCATTTTTGCTGTATGTGCTCGCGCGATACAGAAATGTGATAGAAAAAAGCGAACAACTGAATCGTATGAGACGCATGGGATTGTGCATAGTGGGTCTGGCCGCCTTGAATCTTGCAATGAGCCTGTGGATTCTTCCGTGGGATATTCTGATTTCTTATGAGCCTTTGCTGAAGGGTCTGCGGACAATACAGTATATGTGGAGATTCCTTGGTCCCTCCCTTTTCCTGTTTTGCTGCGCCGCGCTTTCCGGCATTGCCATTTGGACGCAGATTCATTCGGATAATAGTATGCGGCTTGTATCAGGGATTATTTTGGGCGCCATTATTCTGGGCTGCCCGTTTATGGATATTGTTTTAAATGCTTCCACCTATCCGGGGAAAGAGTACGTGGCCAACAGCAATTATACAGACACGCTGTATTACTATGACAGTAACGATATAGATTGCGGAAAAATAAGAGGGAACCGGGTTACTTTTGAAGATGCAACGGATATATCCTGTAAAAACATGATAAAGACGGGAAGCAGTCTGACCGCCGATATCCTGGCGGAAGCCGATATAAACGGGAATTACATAGAGCTGCCACTTTATTATTATCCGGGCTACAGAGTCTTTCTGGACGGTGAGGAGATCGTAGCTGAAAGCGGAGAAAGAGGGGTAGTCCGGATACGTATCCCACATCTGGATGGCGGAAAGCAATACCGTCTGAGCGCACGTTTTGAGGAACTGCCCGGATGGAAGATCGCAGACGCCGTATCAGTGTGCAGTCTGGCCGGCTGCCTGGGTGCAGGTTTAATATATCTCAGGAACAGAAAGGAAAAAAAGATTGGGCAGAAAACCGCATGACAAAGAAAAACTCATGCTGCCGGATGTGACGCTGGTCGCGGTCAGCAGCGTGCATCTGTATGAAACCGTCAGGGCGCTTCTCTACAGTATGCGGGGCGTTGCGTTTGGGAAAGTGATGCTCATATCCCACAGGAAACCGTGGTATCTTCCGTCAGGTATACAGTTTGTCAGGACGAAACGGCTTTGCAATGTGGATGATTACAGCTACTTTTGCGTTTACTGTCTGGCGGATCATATACAGACCGACTATGCCCTGATCGTCCATCACGACGGTTTTGTGGTCAATCCGGAGGCGTGGCGGGACAGCTTCTTGCAGTATGATTACATCGGCTCTCCGTGGCCGTGGCCCAAAGATGAGACGCGTTACCGGGATGCGGAAGGAAATATTGTGAGAGTGGGCAACGGCGTTTCCCTGCGCAGTAAGCGTCTGCTGGAATTCCCCGGAAAGGCGGGTCTGCCGTGGGAGAAGACGGATAGCGGGGACTATAATGAAGACTGCTTCCTGTGCTGCAAGCATAAGCTTGACCTGGAAAAAAACGGTATGCGTTTTGCGCCGCTTGAGGAGGCGGTATATTTTGGCAGAGAGCATTCCATTCCGGAGAATGAAGGGATCGAACCCTTCCTGTTCCACCAGTGGAGGGGCGTGAACAAAAAGTATCCCCGGTTTATCAATGTGCCGGAAAAGATCTGTCAGAAAATCAGACGGAAACTTAAGACATAAATTTGGGATTTAAGCCGTGCGCTCTGCTTGAACGGACGGCTTGTTTGTGATAAGATGGATTTAATCTGGTATTGTTCGTTTTTACGGTAGTTGTGGCATTGTGGGAATAAAAATGCGGAGGGGTTTATGTTTAGTCTCAGAAACAAAATATTTGTGTGCTTTCTGATTCCTGTTGTCTTCATGATCATAATCGGTCTGATCTCCTATACGTATGCGGCGGAGGGGATGAGCGGTAATTTCCGGGAATCATCGCAGCAGACGGTCAATATGGCGGTTCAGTATCTGGATACCAGCGCGTCTTACATTCAGGCGGAGGGTATGCGGTATGCTTTTGACAGCAATTTGGAGAGTTATTTTATCGGTATGCCCGGCAAGAGCGCTGTGGAGGTATCGAATACTGCCAATGATTTCAGGGTCATGCTGCTTACTTCCCAGAGCTCCAATCCGTTTATAGGCAATGTGCATATTGTCCCGAACAGTAAGATGCAGATCATTACCACTGCCACTACGGACAAGTATAACGGTATTTTTGACGAGTATCAGGAGGAGATGATGGCTCTTTCGACAGACGGCGCCAACGCGCCGCGCTGGGTGGAGGGACACCAGAGTCTTGACGAGGTTCTCGGACTCTCGGCGGATGATACGTTTATTACATATCAGCAGCTTTCCAGTAAGAGATTCGGTTATATCGTCATCGATGTCAGGAAAGAAGCCCTGCAGAGCATTCTGGAGGATATGGACTTCGGCGAGGGAAGCATCACCGGTTTTGTGACCGGCGGCGGCAAGGAGCTCTATACATACGGCGTGGAAGAAGGCGAGACGAAGACGTACGAAGAGGGAGCGCTGTTTACACAGGAAAGCTTCTACACAGAGAGTTTGTCGGGCGAGGATGAAGGCGGCTTTCAGGAAGTAACTTACAAGGGCGAAGATTATCTTTATGTATATAATAAGAGTCAGGTATGCGACATCATGCTCTGCGTTCTGATTCCGCAGAGTGCGGTTACCGCACAGGCGGAAAAGATCAAGGCGATCACGGTTACGCTCGTAGTGATCGCGGTTATAGTAGCCTTGCTGATAGGGACCTTCATTACATTTGGTATCCAGAGAAATATGAAGGCGATCTCCGGTAAGCTCAATCAGGTGGCAGACGGTAATCTGGCAGTCCAGGTCACGGCTCACGGCAGGGATGAGTTTCAATCGCTGGCGGCTACCGCGACCAATATGATACGGAACAATAAGAAACTGGTAGTGCGGCTTTACGATACGGTGCAGCAGCTTGCATCTTCGACACAGGATGTAAGCGGCGCTTCCGCTGATATCAATACATATTCCGGTGATATTACCGGGGTGATCGATGAGATCAGCGCGGGTATGGCTAGACAGGCTGAGCATGCACAGGAATGTGTGCTTAAGACCAACGTTCTTTCCGAGAAGATACAGGATATCAGCGCGGTGGTAGAGGATGTGGAAGCACAGGTGGACAAGACCGAGAAAATGATACGCCAGGGCACGGATATCGTCAACGTGCTGGCGGAGAGGGCAGGCGAGACATCGGACATCACAGCGAAGGTCAGCAGCAGCATTGAAGTGCTTAAGAAGGAGTCGGAGACTATCAACGGCTTCGTGGAAACGATAAGCAGTATTTCTCAGCAGACCAATCTTTTGTCTTTAAATGCGTCCATTGAGGCGGCACGGGCGGGAGAAGCCGGAAGAGGATTCGCCGTGGTGGCGGAGGAGATTCGTAAGCTGGCGGATGATTCCAGCAGCGCTGCGGAGGAGATTCGTCACAAGGTCAATAATATAAGCATGCAGACGATCAGCAGTGTGAACAATGCCAAAGAGGCGGGTTCTATGGTAGAGCTGCAGGCACAGGCGGTCGGGCAGGTGATTGAAGTGTTCCGGAATATGAGCCTGCAGATGGAAGAACTGGTTGGCGGCCTGAAGAAGATAGGCGATACCACGGAGGCGGCGGACAGGGAGAGAAACGATACCCTGGATGCGGTGGAAAACATATCTGCCATCATTGAGCAGACCTCCAGCGGTTCCGCGCATGTGCATGATATAGCGGTGGAGCTTCTGAACAGTGTAGAGAAACTGAACCGGACGGCACAGCTTCTCGATGAAAACATGGCGGGTCTGAAAGCGGAGATCTCGGCGTTTAAGCTGGATTAAGCGCGTCGAAAGTTAAAGTGAATCAGAAGTTAGTTTTATAAAAGAGGAAATCAAGCGGTTGGTTTCCTCTTTTCAGTAGGCAGGAAGGAGTAAATGATATAATATGCTCGATCAACATCTTATTGCAAAGACGAGGCCGGTGGCCGATTCGGAAAATATTATTATATCGGGAGATGTCCGGGTGACGGTTCTGTCCGACAGACTTTTCCGCGCTGAGAAATCTCCGGAAGGATTCTGCGATGAGGCGACACAGGCGGTGTGGTTTCGTGACATGGCTCCCGTGGGGCATTCGGTTTCGGAAAAGCCGGGGCGTATCTGTATCAGAACAGAGGCGGTAGATCTTGTCTTAAATACGGCAGATCTAAGCGGCCATGTCAGGCTCGGGAATGAGAAAGTACCGATCTGCAACTGCGGAAATCTGCTGGGAACATACCGGACGCTTGACGGCTGCGACGGAGGTACGTACATTCCGTATGACGGATCTTCACCGTATGACATCACGCTTGAAAACGGGGTCGTAGCGAGAAGCGGCGTGGCGGTCTTCGATGATTCCCAGAGCCTGATCCTGCGCGCGGACGGCACGCTTGCCGTAAGGAGCAATGCGGAAAAGGACATTTATATTTTTGCGTACGGCCACGATTACCGTGGGGCGCTGCGGGCGCTCTATCTGATTTGCGGTGCGACGCCGCTCATTCCACGGTATGCGCTGGGTAACTGGTGGAGCCGTTACTATGCCTATACAGAGCGTCAGTATCTGCATCTGCTCGATCGTTTTACCGACAGGGACATACCGCTTACCATAGCGACGATCGACATGGATTGGCATTGGTCTGTAACGCTTGACGAGCGTAAAGGCATCACACTTTCAGGCAGGAATGATGAATATCACGGCGGCGCCGACGGCTGGACCGGCTATAGCTGGAACACGGATCTTTTTCCGGATTACCGCGCTTTCTTAAATAAGATAAAAGAGCGCGGACTGAGGATAACATTAAATCTTCACCCGGCGCTGGGGGTCCGGTGGTTTGAGGATATGTATTCCGGGATGGCGCAGGCGGTTGGGATCGATCCTGCGACAGAAAAACAGGTGAAGTTTGACATGGCCGACGACCGTTTTATCAACGCCTATTTTTCTGTTCTGCATAAACCGTACGAGCATGACGGTGTGGATTTCTGGTGGATAGACTGGCAGCAGGGTACGCAGTCGGCATTGACGGGGCTTGACCCGCTGTGGGCGTTAAACCATTACCATACCCTTGACATTGCCAAGGAGAAAGAGCCGCTTATTCTGTCGCGCTATTGCGGTATTGGTTCGCACCGCTATCCGCTTGGCTTTTCGGGCGACACTTATGTTACGTGGAAAACGTTAAAATATATGCCCTATTTTACAGCGACTGCATCCAACGCAGGATATACGTGGTGGAGTCATGACATCGGTGGGCACCAGAGAGGGGCGAAGGACGATGAGCTGTACGTGCGTTTTGTGCAGTTCGGCGTATTCAGTCCTATCAACCGTCTGCACTGTACGAGCTCCGAGGTCTTTTCCAAGGAACCGGTGATGTATATGAACGGAAGCGGCAGGATCGCAGAGGATTTTCTGCGGCTGCGGCACAGAATGATACCGCTTCTGTACTCTGCCTCGGTCGATACCCATGAGGCGGGAAGAGCGCTGTGCGAGCCGATGTACTACGAGTGCCCGGAAGAAGACGAAGCGTACGACTGTCCGCAGCAGTATCTTTTTGCGGGGAATCTGATCGTTGCGCCCGTATGCAGCCAGACGGATAAGTCCGGTATGGCGAAGACCAATGTATGGCTGCCGGAGGGCGTCTGGACGGACCTGTTTACGGGGGACGAGTATCGCGGCGGCCGCTGGGTCAAAATGTACAGATGGTTGGACAGCCTGCCCGTGCTGGCAAAGGAGGGAGCGGTTGTTGTGTTCGATCATAATAAACACGGCAACAGCATAGAAAATCCGCAGATACTGGATGTGCTCGTATACAACGGAACAGGCGGCTATACACTCCACGAGGAGGAGAACGGCGTGCGGAAAGACACCGTTTTTCATAGTGTGGACGATACAGGCGCCACAGCGGACAGTGTGGATGAGGCCGGAACGAAGAAGGGTGGCGCCGGCACAAAACACTGTCAGAAGCTAACGATCGAACCGGCGGTATCTAGGATACTGCATCTGGAATTCAGAAATATTACGGAGGGCAGCGTTACGGTCACCAAAGACGGTCAGACTGTGGACGCTGCCGCCGATCATGAGGATTTTCTGGCAGTCGAATTGTCCGTGGAAGCGGGAGCAAAGTATGAGGTCAGGGTATCATATGAGAAGGATGCCGCACGTAAAGCATATGAGCGGATCAGATATAACCTTCTGCGCTTTGAGGTTAGAACTGCTGTCAAAGACGAACTGTACGGCGCGCTTTGCACGGCATTGGAGCATGGGAAAAAGAACGGTGTGAAGAAGAGTGAGATGAAAAAGATCATCGCGGGTGCAGATATGCCCGGGCGGTATCGCAAACGACTGGCGGAAAGTCTTGGAATGTGAGACCTGGCAGGATGCCAGGCGCCGGTTTGCTTAGAGCGGAGATGGAGGGAGTCGAACCCTCGCGCCGGTTTGAGCCGACCTGTCGCTTTTCGAGAGCGATCTCTTCACCACTTGAGTACATCTCCGTATGGTGATAAAATATTAAAAAAGAGTGGAAAGCCTGTCCGTACTTATATGATTATAATTTGTATTTTGGCGAATGTCCACTGTTTTTCTTAAAACTTCTGTAATCCGGGAGAGAGCACATCCATGACGCAGGACGAAAAGTACATGAAAGAAGCGTTAAAGCAGGCAAAAAAAGCATATGATCTGGGCGAAGTGCCGATCGGTTGTGTGATCGTTTATCAGGACAGGATCATAGGCAGAGGATATAACCGGCGCAATACCGACAGGAACACGCTTGCCCATGCGGAGATCACAGCGATCAATAAGGCGAGTAAAAAAATGCATGACTGGCGGCTGGAGGGCTGTACCCTGTATGTTACGCTGGAGCCGTGCCAGATGTGCGCCGGGGCTATTGTACAGGCGCGGGTCACGGAGGTCGTCATGGGGACTATGAATCCGAAAGCGGGCTGCGGCGGCTCCATTCTGAATATTCTGGAGATGCCTGAATTTAATCATCAGGTACAGGTGCGGCGGGGCGTGCTTGCCGGAGAGTGTACAGACATGCTGATGTCTTTTTTTAAGGAGCTCAGAATACGCAACAAACAGGAAAAAGAGCTGAGGAAGGCGAACAAGATTCAGTTGTGATGCGGGCCGGAATGAGATATAATAGACACAGACTGCTGAGTACATAATAAGTATAATTATCAAGGAGGGATTGCAATGAAGAGAATAGGTATGCTGACCAGCGGCGGCGACTGTCAGGCGCTCAATGCGGCTATGCGCGGCGTGGTGAAATGTTTATCCTGCAGTGAAGAAGCGGTTGAGATCTACGGATTTTTAGACGGATACAAGGGGCTTATTTACGGCAATTTCCGTATGCTGACGGGTAACGATTTCGCGGGTATTCTGACCAAGGGCGGTACGATCCTCGGCAGTTCCAGAACGCCTTTTAAACTGATGCGTGAGCCGGACGAGAACGGTCTGGATAAAGTGGAAGCGATGAAGCAGAATTATTACAAGCTGCAACTTGACTGTCTGGTTATACTGGGCGGTAACGGCACGCATAAGACGGCGAATCTGCTGCGCGAGGAAGGACTGAATGTGATCACGCTGCCGAAGACGATCGATAACGATCTGTGGGGCACCGACATGACATTCGGTTTCCAGAGTGCGGTTGATATTGCGACAGACTGCATAGACTGTATTCATACTACGGCTTCTTCCCACGGACGTATTTTTATTGTTGAAGTGATGGGACACAAGGTAGGATGGCTGACGCTCAATGCCGGTATGGCGGGCGGCGCGGATATCATTCTGATTCCGGAGATCCCTTATGATATAAACAAGATCATCGATGCGATCAATGCGCGCGAGGCGAGGGGCTCCAGATTCACGATCATGGCGGTCGCAGAAGGTGCGATCTCCAAAGAAGACGCCAAATTATCCAAGAAAGAATACAAAGAGAAGCTGAAGAATTATCCGTATCCTTCCGTCTCCTATGAGATCGCGGACGAGATTCAGAAGAGGAGTGGCAAGGAGGTGCGCGTCACGGTTCCGGGACATACACAGCGGGGCGGAAGTCCGTGCCCTTATGACCGTGTGTTTGCGACAAGACTCGGCGCGGAGGCAGGCAAGCTGATCCTGCAGGGCGAGTACGGATTCATGGTTGGATATAAGAACAGGGAGATCGTGCGCGTACCGCTTGAAGAGGTAGCGGGCAAGCTGAAGATGGTATCACCGGACGCATCGATCGTTCAGGAAGCGAAGATGGTAGGTATCAGCTTCGGCGATTGATGACTACAGGAAAGGTAAGGAGAAGTCATGTCCTATGTGGCTCTTTATCGAAAGTTCCGCCCGGATCATTTCGAGGATGTAAAAGGACAGGAGCATATTGTCACTACATTACAGAATCAAATCAAGGCAGAGCGGGTCGGGCATGCTTATCTGTTCTGCGGAACGCGCGGAACGGGTAAAACAACGGTCGCCAAGATCCTTGCAAAAGCAGTGAACTGCGAACACCCCGTGGAGGGAAGCCCCTGCGGGGAATGCGCTTCCTGCAAAGCGATCGCGGCGGGCGTCAGCATGAATGTGATCGAGATCGATGCGGCGTCAAATAACGGTGTTGACAATATCAGGGAGATCATTGACGAGGTGGCGTATTCCCCGGCGGAAGGGAAATACAAGGTATACATTATCGATGAGGTTCACATGCTGTCGCCCGGCGCTTTCAATGCGCTTCTAAAGACTCTGGAAGAACCTCCGTCATATGTTATCTTTATACTGGCGACTACAGAGGTGCACAAGATACCGATCACGATACTGTCCCGGTGCCAGCGGTATGACTTTAAGAGAATAACGATTGACACGATCACGACCAGACTGCAAGAGCTGATGGAGACAGAGCAGGTCCAGGTCGAGGAAAAAGCGCTCCGGTATATTGCCAGGGTGGCGGATGGTTCCATGCGGGATGCGCTGAGTCTTCTGGATCAATGCATCGCCTTTCATTACGGACAGGTGCTGACCTACGACAAGGTGCTGGATGTGCTGGGCGCTGTGGACACGGAGGTGTTTGGAAGGCTGCTTCGGTTTGTGCTGGACCAGAATGTGTCGGGCTGTATCGGACTGCTGGAAGAGATCGTGATGCAGGGCAGGGAGTTGCCGCAGTTTGTGGCTGATTTTACATGGTATTTGCGGAATCTTCTTTTGCTTAAGGCCTCTGACGACATTGAGGATGTGATAGATGTTTCTACTGAAAATCTCGTCAGGCTGCGAGAAGAAGCGGCCATGCTGGGGACAGATACGATCATGCGGTATATCCGTATATTTTCCGAGTTGTCGGGGCAGATCAGATATGCGGCGCAGAAACGTATTCTGATAGAGATCGCGCTGATAAAGCTTTGCCGTCCTGATATGGAAAGCGATCTTGTCTCTGTTGCGGAGCGTGTCAGAATAGTGGAAGATAAGATTGCAAAGGGCGTTCCCGTTATGCCTGGGGGAACAGACGGCGCAGGAGCAGGTGCGGCTTCGGCTGCATATGCTGACGCAGGCGGTGCGGGTAGTACTGCTGCGGACCGGCCGCCGCTGCCAAAGGCTATACCGGAGGATGTGCGTACAGCCGTGGAAAGATGGCAGCAGATCGTGGGCCAGACATCTATGCCGATGCGGCAGTACCTCAAAAACGCGGGTCTGAGTCTGGGCGGAGACAATAAACTGATGGTGGTTGTGAAGGACGGTCTTGCCGCAGATTATTTTATGAAGCAGGAAGGTCATACGGAATTACTGACGCAGCTGGTGTCACAGGCTGTCGGCAAAGAAATCGAGGTAACGATCCGGAGTGTTCCGGACAGAGAGACCTTTGTTCAGAACTATGTGGATTTAGGGCAGGTCATCCATATGGATATAGAAATAGAAGACGAATAGAAAGGGCAGGAAATTAACATGGCAAAACGCGGAGGATTCCCTGGCGGCATGCCGGGCAACATGAGCAATCTGATGAAGCAGGCGCAGCGGATGCAGCGCCAGATGGAGGAAAGCCAGAAAGAACTGGAAGTAAAGGAGTTCGTGGCGAAAGCCGGCGGCGGTGCGGTTGAGGTGACAGTGACCGGTAAGAAAGAGGTAACCGGGGTAAAGCTGTCCGGGGAAGTGGTCGATCCTGATGATATCGAGATGCTGGAGGATCTTATTATGGCGGCGGTCAATGAGGCGCTGCGTATGGCCGATGAGGCGGGCGCCGAGGTGATGAACAAGATGACGGGCGGTCTGGGCGGAGGATTTCCGTTCTGATGGAACTGTACAGCGGATATATCAACAAGTTAATCGAGGAGCTGGCAGGTCTGCCCGGAATAGGTTCCAAGTCGGCGCAGAGACTGGCCTTTCATTTGATCAATATGCCGCAGGGCAGGGTGGAGAGGCTGGCGCATGCGATTCTCGATGCAAAGCAGAATGTCAGATACTGTACGGAGTGCTATACGCTGACGGATCAGGATGTGTGCCCGGTCTGCGCTAATGTAAACAGGGACCACACAACGATCATGGTGGTGGAGAATGCAAGAGACCTGGCCGCATATGAGAAGACAGGTAAATATGAAGGCGTTTACCATGTGCTTCACGGGGCGATCTCTCCGATGCTTGGCATAGGACCGGGTGATATTAAGCTGAAAGAACTGATGAAACGTTTGGAAGGCGATGTGAAAGAGGTAATCATCGCAACCAATTCCAGCCTGGAGGGTGAGACAACGGCTATGTATATCAGCAAGCTTATAAAACCGACAGGGATCAGGGTGACAAGAATTGCCAGCGGCGTGCCGGTCGGCGGTGATCTGGAGTATATTGATGAAGTCACGCTGTTGCGTGCCCTTGAGGGGAGAGTCGAACTGTAGCGCTGCCTGGACACTGGCGGCAGACAGACACTGACTGATGCAAAAATATAAATGACGGAGGCGCATATGAGCGTAGTAAAAGAAAAATTCGGAACAACAAAGTGTGGAAAAGATGTGTATGCTTATACATTGACTAATTCGGCGGGTATGTCGGCCAGGATCATCAATTACGGAGCGATTCTGGTAAATCTGATGGTGCCGGATAAAAACGGTAAAGTAGATGATGTGGTGCTTGGCTTTGACACGCTGGAAGGATATTTTGGGAACGGCAGCTTCTTTGGGGCAACCATTGGCCCGAGCGCGAACAGAATAGCGGGGGCGTCTTTTGAGATTGACGGCAGGACATATCATATTGATGTCAATGACGGGGCGAACAACCTGCACAGCCATATGGAGGACGGTTATCACAAGCGCGTATGGGATGCTGTTGCCGGAACGGACAGCGTGACACTTACGCTGGAGGGAAAAGACGGGGAAATGGGTTTTCCCGGAAATAAAAAAATAACGATGGTATATAGTCTGTCTGAGGACAACGAACTAAAACTGAGTTATCACGCAACGTCTGATGCCGATACGATCGTAAACCTGACAAATCATACATATTTTAATCTGTCGGGGCACAGAGCTGGCAAGATTGAGGATCATCTTCTTAAGCTGAATGCAACGCATTACACTCCGGTCGTTGCGGGCGCCATCCCTACGGGTGAGATTGCGCCGGTAGCGGGCACGCCGATGGATTTTACGAAGATGAAGCCGGTCGGACAGGATATCAACGCTGACTTTGAACAGCTTAAGCTTACGAAAGGCTATGACCATAACTTTGTGATCGACGGCGCTGACGGAACGCTTCGTGAGATAGCAGAGGTATACGATCCGAAGAGCGGAAGACGGATGAAGGCGTTTACGGATCTCCCCGGCGTACAGTTTTATGCGGGCAATTGCATTGGCGTAGAGACGGGTAAAGATAATACCGAATATGGTCCCCGTATGGGACTGTGCCTCGAGACACAGTATTATCCGGATAACATTCATCATGCGAATTTCCCGCAGGCAGTGTTCGGACCCGGCAAAGACTATAGCGCTGTAACGGTATACCAATTCAGCTGAAGATCGTTTTCAGGGGACATGGCCGTCAGATGCCATGTCTCTTTTCGGTCATCGCGGATTTTGCGCTTTTTTTCGGAAAAGACATGCTATAATAAATTCAGGCAGTATATATATCTTCGGAATTGGAGTGAATGTAATGAGTTTGACACCGGTTATCATTCACAAAGGAAGAAGAGAAGAGAAGTACAGAATCTATGTAGAGGACTATGTTTTGTCCTTTTTAAAAGAGGAGACCGGAACGCTGGAGGTGGCGGAGTTTTCTTTTTACGGATACCGGCAAAATGCAAACAGGCAATACCGGATATACGGAGCGGGCCGCGGCAGGGATTTGGCTGTTTTTGACAAGTATGATCGGCTTGACGAGATAGGATGCCGTCTTACACAGGCAGGACCCGTTTTTCTTGTGAGAGAAGAAAACAATATAATATATGAAGTTAAAGGATACGATGTTTTTTATCAGGCTAATGCGGAAATGCAAAATTACCTGATTGACAGGCACAGAGAATCCGGTACGAATAAACAGCAGACAAGGACGGCTGATCAGTCCGGGAACGCCGATACCTGTAATACATATGGTGATACATATGGTCCGATACCGGACGATGGCAGATCGCCTCATGCCCGGTCGTCTTATGACGGGACGAAATACAGCAGGGCGCCGCATAATATGATCTCAGCCCAGCTTTGCGTCATTCTGGTTGTGCTGGTTGCGATCGCCATTAATTCCACAAACAGCTACGATAAGATGGTGACATTAAACCAGTCCGCCGAAGAAGTGTTTTTTGCTATGGAGAATCAGGAGGCCCGGGATACAGCCGCTACAGATGAGGTACAGGATGATATTGCCGTAACGCGGGACGATGCGCGGGAGGAGGATGCTCTGAAGCTGGTTGCTTTGGAAAACAGAGACAGGGAAGCTTCAGAACAGGAAGAGGATGCGGATACAGCGGAGCCGGAGAATTCACCGGAGGCGGTGACGGGCGAAGATGCAGCCGCCGCGGATACGGTCAATAATGATACGGCGGATAAGGATGCGCCGGACGGAGATGCCGCAGAGACGGAAGATGAGGACGGCGGCGGACCGGCGGCAGAATCGTACGATGAGGTCGAGGCGCTTTCCAGAAACGTGGCAAGGTATTATGAGGTCGAAAGAGGGGACACCCTGTATACGATCAGTAAAGAGATATACGGCGATACAGATCATGTAAGCGATATTTGCGAGATAAACAAAATATCCGATCCCGATCATATACGCTACGGACAAAAAATAATATTGCCATAGATAGGTACAGGGTATGGCAGGCTCCACGCAGACGTTTGTGCGGGGAAGAGGAACAACGTATGAACAACGTTAGAGATTACCTGAAAAAGAAAAAGGAAAGACAGAACGAAAACAGCCGGATAAGCTATCGTGAGAAGATCAAAAACCACAAGTTCACCATTTTTTACCGGACGATTCTGGTGTTCGTCCTGATCGTGGCGGTCATTGCCGCAGTTTATGTTCAGTGGAAAAATAAAACATACACGCAGATGAATGTACTGGCGTCCGCACCGATCAGTATAACGCAGGGTTCAGATCTTCTGTCGTTTTCCGGGCATCTTCTGACGTACAGTAAAGACGGAGCGGGCTGCATGGATATCAAAGGGAACGCTGTCTGGAATCAGACCTTTGAGATGCAGAATCCTATGGTGGATATATGTCAGAATGTGGTTGCCATAGGTGATTACAATGGCAGAAATATATATGTAATGGATACAAACGGCATTATGGGCAACATCACGACCAATAAGCCCGTGCGCAGTTTTCGTGTGGCGGCCAACGGTGTTGTAGCAGTCGTTTTGGACGATAGGGATACTACATGGATATATTTGTATGATGCGCAGGGCAACGAGCTGGCGCGGTTTCGCACCACAATGAAAGAGAGCGGGTATCCTGTGAGCCTGTCCATTTCTCCGAATGCGCAGCTGGTGTGCGTTTCATATCTGTATGTTGACAGCGGACAGGTCAAGTCCAGCGTGGCGTTTTACAACTTCGGCGAGGTGGGACAGAACAGTACCAATAATTATGTCAGCGGCTATGACTACCTGAATGTTATCGTGCCTTTTACGGCGTTTGTGGATAACAAGTCGCTGTTTGCGGTATCTGATGACAGAATCATGTTCTACAGCGGAGCACAGAAACCGGTCAGTGTGGCGGAGAATCTGACCAATGATACGGTGCAGAGCATATATTACGGTGACGAATACGTGGGTCTGGTCTATATCAGCAGTGAGAGCAGTAACCGATACCGTCTGGATGTATATCATAAATCAGGAGAGTTAAAACAGTCCATTGAGTTTGATATGGAATACCGGGATATTCTGTTCCATAACGATCAGATCATCATCTATAATGAATCGGAGTGCAGCATCTACAGTATCGGCGGGACGGAAAAGTACAGCGGGCAGTTTGAAAAAACCGTTCTGGTGCTCATACCCCAGAACAATGCGTACCGGTATATGGTTGTGACCCCGGAATCCGTTGATACGGTGGAGCTGCAATAAATATGCGGCTGCGGAACAAAAGATGTTAGTGACAGAAAGATGCGTTTGAATGACAAAATTTATTTTTGTGCTTGTAATATTTCTTCTATTTATATGGAGGATCAAAAAAGGATTCCGTAATGGGATCATGAGAGAGATCGTCACTATTATTTCGGGAGTGATCGCCCTTATCAGTGCCGGGCTTGCTTTCTTTGCGTATTCCAGTTACAGACAAAAGGCTCCGAGCCTGTTTGCGCTGTGTGCGGCCGGATTGATTGTGACCGGTATTGTCTTTAAGCTGTGTAATCTTATTTTTCGGCCGATTCTGGCCTTAAGCAATCTTTCGATAATCGGAGGACTCAATAAAATGCTTGGGGCGGTTATGGGAGCGGTGGAAGCGGCGGCGCTTTCTTTCCTGTTATATTACGGGCTTGATCATATGGGAATTTACGTGCTGTAAATGTCGTTTCATATTTCTTTTTGGCACAGACGGTCACCCTGATTTTTCTTCGGTAAAAACCCTTTGTAAGCCTGTAAAAAAATTTTGGTAAAGTTTTGAAAATCTGTTGACATTTACGGAACCATCTGATATTATATGAAAGTCGCACGCTGATGAATTACAGGCGCGCGGCGGGGAAGAAGCAGAGACTTCCCGTGCCGGACCGATAGCGGACCGGCAGCAGCACCTTGACAGACAGACAGTAATGCAGCCCTGAAAA
>CANQNN010000018.1 GCA_947625205.1 uncultured Lachnospiraceae bacterium
GATACAAGCACAAGCAGTCAGAGTGGCTCCACAGCCACGGGTGGTTCCACGACACAGGCACCAAGTGATTGTGCAGATGATGGTAATGCTTACTGTGATATATCAGGCCTCATAATTCCGGATGGAGTTACAGTTAATGAAACACATACACATTGTAATGTAGATGTGTCAGGCATAACAGCCGAATAAAAAACATTGACTGAAACGTCAATTTTGACTGAGCAGTTGCCTTTTGATGTTATGCTGATTGCCTGTCGATTATTGCCGTAGCTCCAAAATGCTTGTGGATTGTTGCGGAAAGTGTTAAAATGATTATGATTTTTATGAGGACAAGCATTCTAAAAGCGGAAAAAGATAGACTATGTTGTTGCTTTCTGCATATATTAGATAAAAATGTGAAATGCTAAGATACAACATAACAGTTAAGCGGAGATGACTTTATGAACAGAGCAATGGAAGAAATGATTGCAAGAGATTTAGGACTTGAAATTAAAAAAATCAGGACATCATCATGGAATACTTTGGAAAAAATCCCCAGAAAAAGAGAAACGGCATTTCGCCCTAAAGATATGTTTATTGTTAGCGGCAACATAAACATTGCCGGAAACAGAGAAATGGGTATGGCTGGCTTGGAAATAAGGAATTTCTACAGAAAGGTATTATATAAGGCAAAATGCTTACTAAGGAACAAGAAGAACGTATAAATTCATTATATGTAGAATATCAAAAGGATATTAAACCTTTGACTTTCTATGTGGAACGTAAATTTCACAAATTCCCTAAAGGCCTGTTGAAAGAATTTCGAGATGTTTTCGATCATATTTCCAGATGTTATGAGAAAGGTGCGGCAGAGCAGTATAAGGAAGAAAACATTCAGAAAGCAGAAAACCATTTTCATAGAATCAAGTTAGATACATACAAATATGTCAGTGATTATAAAAAACGTGAGTTTGTGCAGTGGAAGAAAAAATATGCTAAGTATGATTTGCAGGGGATAGACAACGGGGATTTTTGGGAAACAATACTTAAATTAGAAGATGAAGGAGAGCGGATCTTTTCTGAAGCAAGGAGCATAGAATCAAAGGATGTTGCGAAGGCATGCGAAATGCTGCAGGAATCCACGATCAAATACGATGAGATATTTCAGAAAATAAATCGTGCAAGAAAACATGTCTTAAAAGCGCAGTTTAAGTATCGCAGGGTGACTTTAGTAAATGGCATTATCGGGTTCCTGTTAGGTATAGTTGCAAGTATAGCGGCAACGTGCTTATGGGAGATAGTTATAAAACCATTTTTAGGAGTAGGGTGACATGTGCATACATAATAAACGATAAAGCCCTTCTGTTGGACGACAGAGTGGCTTATTTTTTGTGTCTCTGTTATTGATATAAAACATCATATGTCGGTGAATGTCAAGGACAGTTTGATGTATTATATCACATTTTTAATAAATGCACATAATTTTACAAATTTCTTTCCGCTTTTAAGCGTTCTCTATAATATTATTGTTTTACTTGAGATATATAGTTTATATATTGGGAATAAAGAAATTGGTATTGCCTTTCTTGAAGCTATATTTACCAACGTGAATTGTTAATGAAGTTGGTTTGTAAATTACCCTTTCGTTTATATTTTGTATGTCATAGAGATATAATATAAGTGGGTTAAAAGCAATGGTTTATTCTTTGAAGAGAGAGTATACTATGACAACATCAAAGAAAATGTATAATTTGTCAGAAACACATATGGGTATGAAAATTAAAGATAATATAGTGACAGTATAAACCAGCATAATAATTTGTAAATTTGCAGGCTCGGCTATATAGTATAAGTGAGCAAGAAAAGCGTATGTATCTTTAGATTTTGACGGATGATAAAATAATAAAAAATATGAAAGGCAGTTCAACGGTAGAGGGATATTGGGATGTTATTCAGATACTTATATAGAATTATCAAAACCAAATTCTACCTTGGTATATAATAACTCACTTGAAAGGGAAAAGCTATATACCGAAATATATCATAGTAGTGGAAAGACATACATGTCTGCCATGAAAAATTCAAACAATATGGATAAGGTGGACAGCACTATGCAGCTTCTTTCAAACTATAAGTCTTGTTTTTGTAATGAAATTTGATATAATTAAAACAATGTATCCTTTGGACGGCATATTTATGGACATTGGAAGGAAAAGGGAAAGCCGGTTGAGAACGGCCGGGATGCTCTGTGTTACATAAGGGCGTAAAAGGGGTGGAGTATATCGTGGGTAGCATAAAGAAGATGCGTGCGATCGCAGCCGCTATGACTACGGCGCTTGCGCTTGGTGCGGCGGGTATGACCGCCCGCGCACAACAACAGCAGCCGGACAGTATCTTTACGGAGGAAGAACAAGCGTACATAGAATCATCGGGAACGCTGAAGGTAGGGTATGTCCGCGACCGTAAGCCCGTATCCTTCCAGGATGAAAACGGCGAACTGGCAGGGATATCCAGAGGGATCTTTGACAGGATCTCCGGGATCAGCGGACTTCAGTTTGAATATATTGAGCTCCCGGCAGGAGACGTCACCTATGACTATCTTATAAGCGAGGGCTTTGACCTCGTGACCGGTGTGGAGTACAACAAGGAAAATCAAAAAGCGCATGGTATTCTGATGAGCGATCCCTATCTGTCCAGCAGAAAAGTCATTGTGGCGAAAGACGGAGTGACTGCCGAGCCCGGGCAGAATCTTACCGTGGCGATCTCTACGGGTTCCCAGACGATCAGGAAAGTTCTGAAAGATCAATATCCCAATTTTATTACAGTAGATTATGATACAACGGAGGCATGTTTCGACGCCGTGCGCAACGGCGGGGTCGATCTGCTCATTCAGAATCAGTATGTGGCGGAATACTGGCTGTATAAACCCGCCTATGATGATCTCAGAGTGATCCCGGTTCTGGATCTGGCGGATCAGCTGTGCTTCTCGGCGGTGACATCATTACAGCCTTCCGAAGCCGAATGGCATCAGAAGGAGATGCTGGTCGATATCATTAACCGGTCGATCGCTTCCATGTCGGACAGCGAGGTGTCGGGCTATATCATTGCGGCCACGATGGGCAATATGTATGAATATACATTTCAGGATGTGCTGTACCAGTACCGCTATACGTTTGCCGTACTGGGCATCGCGGTCATCTCCATATGTTTTCTTTTATATCTGAATATGCACATAAGGATACAGTCTATCAAAGCGCAGGCCAATGCAAAGGCGAAAGGCGATTTTATCTCCACAATGAGCCATGAGATCAGGACGCCTTTAAACGGACTGATCAGTCTGAATTATCTTATGGAGCGCAATGTGAACGATGCAGATAAGATATCCAACTATCTGAAACAGTCCTCTTCGGTCGCGCGTTATCTGCTCTCGCTGGTCAACAATATACTGGACATGTCTAAGCTGCAGGAGAGCGAGATCCAACTGGAGCATGATCCGGTCAATCTCGAGCTGCTCCTGGAGACTGTGGAATCTGTCGAAAAAGGGGTCATGGAAGAAAAGGGGCTGCAGTTTCTGGTGGACGCACAGATATCTTGTCCGTATATTATCGGAGATGAAGTGCGGATACAGCAGATACTTGTCAATGTGATCGACAATGCACGCAAATATACAGATCAGGGCGGAAGCGTAACAGTGAAGGCTTCTCAGGAGAAGACGCCGGAAGGAGAGATAAAGACCACAGTAACGGTCACGGATACCGGGCGCGGTATGAGCGAAGAATTTCAGAAAAAAATATTTGATCCTTTCACCCAGGAGCGCACCACGGTATCCCAGGGCAATCAGGGGACAGGCCTGGGAATGGCGATCTGCGCGCTTCTTGCGGAGCGCATGAACGGAAGCCTGAAGGTAAAGAGCAGGCTGGGTGAGGGGAGCTGTTTTACGTTTACGTTTGTTGCCAAACCGGCAGCCGCTGACGCAGAGCCGGAGGACAACGCCTCTGCCGGTGAAAAAGGGGAGCCTGACACGATGGCTGATTCGGCGGCTGACTTGGCGGCTGCGGTGAGGAAGCCGAATATCCTGATAGCGGAGGACAATGAGCTCAACGGTCAGATACTGGTGGAGCTGCTCACGGAGGAGGGATTTGAAGTGCTGCTTGCGAGCAACGGGAAGAAGGCCGTGGAGATGTTTGCTTCATCTGCGATCGGAAAATACGGGGTCATACTGATGGATATTATGATGCCGGAGATGAATGGCATGGAAGCGGCATCGGCTATCCGGACGATGGACAGACCGGACGCGAAGACGGTTAAGATCATCGCATGTACCGCCAATTCATTTAAGGAAGACCAGGATAAAGCGATGGAAAGCGGTATGGATGATTTCGTGACGAAGCCGATCGATGTTCAGGCTTTGATCAGGAAGATTGAGAAATATTCATAACGGAGAGATGCTATGGATGCACATTTGATGCCTTTTTATGACGGTTGGAGTTTTTATAAGACGGCGCTTGATAAGCAGATGGCGGATGTACAGGAACACAAAGCGGATTTCAGGCCGGTGGAGATCCCCCATGACTGGCTGATCTATGATGCCAAAAATCTGTACCAGGACAGCTGCGGCTGGTATTACAAGGAATTTATACAGGATAGTGCGCCCGCGGACGATGAGCGCCTGATACTGCGCTTTGAAGGCGTATATATGGATTCCACCGTGTATGTGAACGGAGAAAGAGCCGGAGACTGGAAATACGGCTATTCCACTTTTGATATAGATATCACGCCGTATGTAACGCAAGGGGTCAACGAGATCATTGTGCAGGTGCGGCATCAGTCGCCGAACAGCAGATGGTATTCCGGAGCGGGTATCTACAGAAAGGTATGGATGAAGCGCTGCAAAGGCGCATATCTGCCGCTTGACGGTACTTATGTGACGATCAGGCCCGATAACGGCGATTTCGTGCTGGAAGCGGAAACGGAGCTGGCGGGTCCCGGCATGGAACATACGGAATGCGTGTACTCCCTGTGGTCGGGAGAACGGGAGGAGGCGCGTTTCGGCGCGCAGCAGTGGGTACGCCCGGTCGAAAGAAGCGTGCGGGCAGTGGCGGGCATAAGCGCCAGGGTGACAAAGCCGCGTTTGTGGGATATCGAGGATCCGCAGTGTTACCGCCTCCGCGTGGAGCTTGTTGACAGGGACGGCGGTTCTGTTCTGGATATGCAGGATATCACGGTGGGCTTCCGGACGTTTGCTTTTGACCGTGAGAAGGGATTCTTCTTAAACGGCCGCCATGTGAAGATACACGGCGTCTGCGAGCATCATGATCTGGGCTGTCTGGGCGCTGCGTTTCATGCGCCGGCGTTTGAACGGAAGCTGAGAATATTAAGGGAAATGGGATGCAATGCTATCCGCACCAGTCACAATATGCCGGCGCCTGAGGTAATGGAGCTGGCAGACCGGATGGGTTTCCTGGTGGTGAACGAGGCTTTTGATATGTGGGAACGGCCCAAGACAGAATATGATTACGGGCGGTTTTTCAAGGAGTGGTGTCCGGCGGATGTACGCAGCTGGGTTCGCCGCGACAGGAATCATCCGAGTCTTCTCATGTGGTCTATAGGTAACGAGATATATGATACCCATGCGGATGAACACGGGCAGGAGATCACAAGAAGACTGCGCGATCTGGTCAGACTCCATGACCCGAAGGAAAATGCAACGGTGACGATCGGCTCTAATTACATGGCATGGGAGGGCGCGCAAAACTGTGCGGATATCATAAAAACGGCAGGCTATAATTACGGGGAACATCTTTACCGGGAGCAGCACAGAGAACATCCGGACTGGATCATGTATGGCAGCGAGACGGCATCGCTTGTGCACAGCCGGGGAATTTACCGTTTCCCGTTAAGCCAGCCGGTCCTCTCCGATGACGATGAACAGTGTTCGGCGCTTGGCAACTGTACTACCAGTTGGGGCGCAAAGAGCTGGGAATACTGTATTGTTGATGACAGAGACTCAGCGTATATTCTGGGACAGTTTTTGTGGAGCGGTTTTGATTATATCGGGGAACCTACGCCGTATCACACGAAGAACAGTTATTTTGGGCAGATCGATACCGCGGGATTTCCGAAAGATCCTTACTTTTTTTTCCAGGCGGAATGGACGGACGTGCGCAAAGCGCCTATGGTGCACCTGTTTCCCTACTGGGATTTCAACCCCGGTCAGATGATCGATGTGCGGGCGTGCACCAATGCCCCTTATGTTGAACTGTTTGTAAATGGCGTATCGCAGGGAAGACGGCACATCGACCATAAGCACGGCAGAAAATTGATAGCAGACTGGCAGGTGGAATATACGCCCGGAACGATCAAAGCGGTGGCATATGATGAGGAAGGGCATGAAGTGGCCTCCGACAGCAGATCATCCTTCGGCGACAGCAGCCGTATCGTGTTAAGCGCCGACAGGACTGAACTGGCGGCCGGTGGCGAGGATATGTGCTTTGTGACCGTGGAGACAGTTGATACCGACGGGCATATAGTAGAAAATGCTGCGGATTACGTGATGGCATCGTTAGAAGGACCGGGGCGTATCCTCGGCATGGACAACGGCGACAGCACGGATTATGACAATTATAAGACCAATGTGCGCAAACTTTTTTCCGGCAGGCTGTTGGTGGTAATAGGCACTGTGCAGGAGGCGGGCGAGATAAAACTGTGCGTAAGCGGTCATGGGCTTCAGAGCGCAGAGATTACGATCCGGGTAACGGAGTCGGCCGACAAGGACGCGGCGCAGCGAACTTATCTGGAGGACTGCCGCCGGCTTGCCGCCGCTTCTTCGCAGCTTCCGCAGCGGATACCGGTCAGAAAAGCGCAGCTGCATACCGAAGGCGGGCGGTGTCTTACCGATCAGATAAAACAGCTGACCGTAGAGGCGGTACTGTATCCTGCCGATACAACGGATACAGAGCTGGTATGGAAAGCCGTGAATCCGGCGGGCATTCCCGTGAATTTTGCCGCTGTCGAGCCTGTGGAGAGCGCGGACGGCAGACATATGGCGCGCGTGACGGCAATTGGGGACGGAGATTTTCTGATAAGATGTATGGTGAAGGATGCGGACCGCACGGTACTCATATCACAGTTAGAATGCCAGGCGGCCGGTATCGGAGAGGCATTCCTGAATCCTTATGAATTTGTGGCAGGCGGATTGTATACAAGAGCGTACGGGGAGCTTGGAAACGGAAACGATAAAGGAGTTGCCACACAGAGAGGCGGCGAGAGCGGTCCTGTTTATGACAAGGTGGATTTCGGCGCGATAGGCTCCGATGAAATAACGCTCCCTGTTTTTGCGTTGGATTCCAGCCCCTATGATATCGACATCTGGCTGGGTATGCCTCATGAGGAGGGCAGCAGGATCATAACGTCTGTTGTCTATCAGAAACCTTCTGTCTGGAATACATATCAGGAGGAGACTTATAAATTGCCCGAGCGTATCCGCGGGATAGCAACGATCGCTTTTACCCTGCGTGATAAGGTACATATCAAAGGGTTTACGTTTAAACAGCTGCAGAAAGCATATGAGAAACTGTGGGCGAATGACGCAGACGCCATATATGGTGACAGCTTTGAACACGACGGTCAGGCTGTGCGCGGGATCGGCAATAATGTGGTCATTGTTTATGAAGACATGGATTTTGGGGATAACGGCGCGGCGGGTCTGACTGTGTGCGGCGGCACAACACTTCCGAATAACACGATCCATCTTCATTTTACAAATGAAAACGGCGTGACGGTCAACAGTATTTTGGAATTTGCCGGTACAGGCGGCGAGTGCAGAGAGCAGAGCTTTGCGCCTGAAGGACTTAAGGGTAAGGGCAGAGTCGAGCTGATATTTCTGCCCGGCAGCAGTTTTGATCTGGAGTATCTGCAGTTTACAGGCAATTAAGAAGAAACCCCGCGGCTGCGCCTTTGCAGCTGCGGGGTTCTCAATTAGGGGAGGATAAGTATTTCCTTATCTTTTGACTATTAGCATTGTTGCCAGTTTTTGAAAAGTTATACATAGTGACGGAAAATTTTTTATAAGATCACAAAAAAGGTCAAAGACAAAATACAATTTTACTTTTTATTGAAAATGTTATATACTTAGATATCGAGTTGACATATTATTACAGGATAAAGGGTGGTAGAGAGCATGGCATTATTGAAGCAATGGCGTGATATGGCATATTCCGAGACGGCTAACAAAGGCGATCTGCAGAGGCTGTGGACAGATTATTTTGCCAAAGAGAAGGATATTTATGCGGAGCTTCTCAAGACTCCGGACGAGGTCGTCAAAGGGACCGTGAAGGAGCTGGCTGAAAAATACAATATTGATATCATGACAATGACGGGTTTTCTGGATGGCATTAACGACAGCCTGAAGGAAGCCAATCCCATTGAGGAGATGGAGGAGGACACCGAGGTCAATCTTGGATTTGACAAGGAGCTTCTCTATAAGAATATGGTAGCGGCAGGCGCCGACTGGCTGTACAAGCTGGAGGAGTGGAACGATATCTTCGATGAGGATACCAGGAAGGCGCTGTACAAGGAGCAGAAGCAGTCCACCACGATCCGCAAGGAGAAGAAGATCTATCCTAACGATCCCTGTCCCTGCGGCAGCGGCAAGAAGTACAAGAAGTGCTGCGGCAGAAACGCATCATAAGAGAACGGACCGGTGCTTCTGCCGGTCATACGGCAGTTTTAGTAAATTAGTGCTTTACTTTCCAGCGGTTTTGGAATAGAATACGGATATACGTAAACGATAAGGGTAAGCATATTTCACAGGATAAATGTGATCCCAATAAGATAACACGACGACGGGAAGAGTAGAATGCGGAACGCAGCAGAGAGAAGCGCCCTGTGCTGAAAGCGCTTTTACCGGAAGCATTTGAAAACTAACCCCGAGTGACCCCAATCCGGTCCGTTGACTTACGTTACAGTTAAAGGAGAGGTTTCAGCGTGCCTATACAGGGTGCGCGGAACAAGCGAGGTGGAACCGCGTAGATTACGTCCTCTGCATTGCCATAGCGGCAGTGCAGGGGATTTTGTTATTTCTGATAACAGCGCAGACGGTAACAGGAAACATAAACAGAAAGGATGGACAATATTATGAAAATCACTTTAAAAGACGGTTCGGTCAAAGAATATTCGCATGCGATGAGCATCATCGACATAGCGCATGATCTTTCCGAAGGACTTGCGCGCGTGGCGTGCGCGGGAGAAGTGGACGGCGAAGTGAAAGATTTAAGGACCGTGATCGATGGCGACTGCAGCCTGAACATTCTGACGGACAGCGATCCGGAAGGACTGCGGGTGGTAAGGCACACAGCCTCCCATGTGATGGCGCAGGCAGTCAAAAGACTTTTCCCGGACGCCAAGGTAACGATCGGTCCGGCCATCGACGAGGGCTTTTACTATGATTTCGATGCGGCGCCTTTTTCCAGAGAAGATCTGGATAAGATCGAGGCGGAGATGAAGAAGATCATCAAGGAGGGGCATGAGCTGACACGGTTCACCCTGCCCCGTGATGAAGCGATCAAATTCATGGAGGAGAGAGGCGAACCCTACAAGGTGGAGCTGATACAGGATCTGCCGGAAGATGCGGAGATATCGTTCTATGACCAGGGCGGCTTTGTGGATCTGTGCGCGGGACCGCATCTGATGAGTACCAAAAACATCAAGGCGTACAAGCTTACGTCTTCTTCGATGGCTTACTGGCGCGGCGATTCCAACAGGGCACAGCTGCAGCGTATCTACGGGACCGCTTTCCGCAAAAAAGAAGAACTGGAAGCGTATCTGGAGCACTTGGAGGACATCAAGAAGCGCGATCACAATAAACTGGGCCGCGAAATGCAGCTGTTCACGACGGTGGATGTGATCGGACAGGGGCTGCCGCTGATTCTTCCCAAAGGCACGAAGATGATCATGAAGATGCAGCGCTGGATCGAGGATCTGGAGGATAAGGAGTGGGGCTATGTCCGCACCAAGACGCCCCTGATGGCCAAGAGCGATCTGTATAAGATGTCGGGTCACTGGGATCATTACAAGGACGGTATGTTCGTCCTGGGAGATGAAGAAAAGGACAAAGAGGTGCTGGCGCTTCGCCCGATGACCTGTCCGTTCCAGTATTTTTGCTATAAGAATACGCAGCATTCCTACCGTGATCTGCCGATCCGCTACGGCGAGACTTCTACGCTGTTTCGCAACGAGGATTCCGGCGAGATGCACGGCCTGACAAGAGTGCGCCAGTTTACGATATCAGAGGGACACCTGATCGTGCGGCCGGATCAGATGGTGCAGGAATTCAAGGACTGTCTTGCTCATGCGAAATACTGTCTGTCCGTGCTGGGCGTGGAGGAGGATGTGACCTATCATCTGTCCAAGTGGGATCCTGATAACAGGGCAAAGTATATCGGCGAGCCTGAAGTCTGGGAAGAGACGGAAGGGCACATCCGCCAGATGCTGCAGGAATTGAATATTCCCTTCACGGAGGATGTGGGCGAGGCGGCTTTCTACGGCCCCAAGGTGGACATCAATGCAAAGAATGTATACGGCAAGGAAGATACGATGATCACGATCCAGTGGGATGCGCTTCTTGCCGAGCAGTTTGATATGTATTATGTGGATCAGAACGGTGACAAAGTACGCCCTTACATCATCCACCGGACGTCGATGGGATGTTATGAGAGGACGTTGGCATGGCTTATTGAGAAATATGCGGGCAAGTTCCCCACATGGCTGTGCCCGGAACAGGTTCGTATTCTGCCGATCTCCGAGAAGTACGAAGAATATGCCGAGGAAGTGCGCAAAGAGCTGGCAAAGAACGACGTTGACGTTACCGTGGATAACCGTTCCGAGAAAATCGGTTTCAAGATCCGTGAGGCAAGGCTGGATAAACTGCCGTACATGTTGGTAGTAGGGCAGCAGGAGGCCGAGGATAAGACCGTGTCTGTCAGAAGCCGATTCGCGGGAGACGAGGGCGTGAAGCCTCTGAAAGAGTTTATCGACCAGATATGTGAGGAGATCAGGACCAAAGAGATCCGCAGGGAAGTGCAGCAGGAGCAGTAGTGTATGCGAAGGATACGCAGAACGGTTATGGTATGGATGAATGAAAAGATAAAGGGAGAAAAGGCGGCGTTCCTCAAGGATGCCGCCGGGTATCTCCTGGCCGGACTGAGCGTTCTGATGCTTTTGAAAAGTCTGATGCTCTGCTTCAGTAACGACATCTGGTACGATGAACTGTTTACCGTGGGAATGGCACAGCATTCCTATGGCGAGTTGGTTGCGTTTACAGCGTCAGATGTACATCCGCCGCTGTATTATATTATCGTAAAATTTGCGACTGACTTATGTAAACTTATTTCTGCATCCGCCGATCCTGTTGTGATCGCCAAGGTCATTTCCGTTCTGCCCTATTTTATCCTGTTGCTGTATAGTCTGACCTTTATAAAAAAGCGGTTTGGGGCGCTTACAGGCGGGCTTTTCCTGTTCTGTGTGACCGCTATGCCGCAGATGAGCGCATACACTGTGGAAATGCGGATGTACAGCTGGGCGCTTTTATTTGTGACGGCGGCGTATCTGCATGCCTATGCGGCGGTGACAGAAGACGCGGCTCCGGGTATATGCAAGCTGCATGCGGCCGCGTTTGTGTTTTATGGCGTCGCAGCTGCTTACACACAGTACTTTGCATGTGTTGCTGTGGTCATGATCTATCTTTATGTTCTGGTTGTTTTTCTGTTGAGGGACAGACACAGGGTAAAAGAGTGGCTTCTGTGGGTGGCAGCGTCTGCCGTATGCTATGCGCCGTGGCTTTTTGTACTGGCCGGACAGATCTCGGCGGTGGGTGCAGACTATTGGATCCTTCCTCTGACATGGCGCTCTCTGGGCGGCTGCGTGAAGTTCCTTATGAAACCCGCCTTTGCAAATGAAACGTTCAATGTGATCATGGCTGTAGTTATGACCGTTGCTTATGCCACGGTTTTTATTAGTTCCGCCACAAAACTATACCATAACAGTACAGTTTTGCGACGAGATTCAGATACGGCATGGCACGAAGCGGCATTTCTGACAGCCGGCGTGGGGGTTCTTGCAGGGCTGGTGCTGTTCGGATTTGCTGCTTCTATTATTTTCAGACCTATATTTGTTTACCGGTATATGTTTCCGGCGCTTGGCTGTTTCTGGTTTGCCTTTGCGATGGCGGTTGGAATGACTGCGGAATATTCCGGTAAGAGCACAGATGTTTCCGGGGACCAGGATACGCCTGGCGCACCGCCTGTCCGTATACAGAGACATGGTGCGGCGGTAAGGCAGGTCATCATGGCGTTAGTCTGTGTTTGTACCGTTATTGTCGGTCTGCGCAATTATCGTGCATTTATGGGCGAGGAGCAGTATAAGGCGCTTCTGATGCAGGATACGGCGGATGCACTTGGGCAGATCGGAGAGGATGATATACTGATCTTTAATTTTGACCAGGTGCAGATGGTAGTGGGATATTATGTAAACAATGACAGCTATTTGTGGTATGGCAGTCCGGAGAAGCTGATTCAGGAAATAAGCGGCGGTAAGCAATCCATGAATGAGGATACGGAGCAGATCAAAAAATGGCTTGCAGAGGGAAGAAAGGTCCGCTTTATAGGAAGCTTTAACAGCAGGGAGGACATTGCAGCGCTGTGGAGAGAACAGGGACTGCGTGTTACTGAGACAGGAAGTTATTTTCTGGAGCGATACTGGTTTAACCTGTATGATGTGGAGATGGAATATTGAAGGATCTGCTTTTCCATCACTCCAGCATAACGCTTTTGAGTGGCAGCTTCTTTATCCGCCGGGAGTAGCCGTACATGGCAATTTCATAAGTGGGGATAAATAAGCCTAATGTAATCGCACACGCCGTAAAATCGAAGCTGTATTCGGGTACATTTCCAACATCGGCAAATACGATCGTTACCATGATTTTTAATAACGCATACTGATAGATCGTGCCGATCGCAAATCCGATATAAGAAAACGGTCTGTAACCTCCGAGGACTGCCTTGCTGCAATCACTATGTTTATAACCGAACACTCTCATCATAGCAATGGTTTTCGTGTTCCCCTTAACTACGCTTGAGAGCGATAGAAATAAGGTCATAAAGGCGAGGATCAATCCTATCGTCAATATCATCACCGCCATTTCTTTGCTCGAAAGGTCGGTCATCGACATCGACATCTGCACCATAGCCGAGAAACAAAACGCAGAAAATGCGATAAAGAACACAAATGATTTTCTGCTTCTTACTGTGCTCCTCGTTAATTCTTTAAGAAAAGGCATATCCTTTGTTTCCTTTTCGCTTACCGCCGCCTTATACGCACACTTTTCTTTCAGCAAATCAAGCACGGGTGTTTTAAGTCTGAAACAGGCATATATAACTGCTAACGCCGCAAAGCTGATCGCAGGTACACCGACCAGAAGAAAAGCCACAGATAGGTGAAACTGCACTTTGATTTCGGGAAAAAGGTGTTCGGCATTTTGCAATTCATAGAAACTCGGCAGATAGAGAAATGCCAGCCCATATCCCAAAGCGCAGCCGACGAAAACACTTGATCCAAAAACCCAGAAGTGCTTTGCGATTTTGAAGTTAGAATATCCGAGAGCTTTCAGTATTCCGAGCTCTCTGCCGTGCGTATCTATGTAGTTTTTGACATAGAACAGGAGCATGATGACGGATGTTATGGCTAAGCAGCCGCCCGAAACGGCTGCAACGACCTTTCCCGTCGAAACGATCGCATTATACATTGTAATGCCGCCTGCCGTTGTTATCTCATTTTTCATTGCTGCGATGTCAATATTATAATCCAAAAACAACGTGCATACGAAAACGGCGCAGCAGGCAATAATGGATATACCGATCAGTTTGAGCGCATCTTTTATTCCTACAACCATACCATCACCACCCGATCTCATAAGCGGTCTTTTGCTTTTCGTTCGTATAAACCGCCGCTATTTTTCCGCTGTTCATTTTTATAATTGTGTTCGCCATTTCCGCTATGTTCTGATTGTGCGTCACCATTACAATAGTGAAGCCGTATTCCTTGTGCAGTCTGCAGATATAGTCAAGCACTTGTCTGCCGGTCTGCTCATCCAATGCGCCTGTCGGTTCGTCCAAAAACAGCGTTTTTGGCTTTTTTGCAAGGGCGCGGGCAACGGAAACTCGCTGCTGCTCACCGCCTGAAAGCTCACCCGGATATTTCCCTGTTTTGTCTTCAAGACCTACGGCAGTTATCATTTCCCTGTATTCCCGATTGCCGGCAAGGTCGGCTCCCATTCGTACATTTTTTTCGACAGTCATATTCGGGAGCAGATAATACTGTTGGAAGATAAAACCGATATTGTCCTTGCGGAACTGTGTCAATGCTCCGTCGGACAATTTTGTAATATCTGTCGTTCCGTATATAACGCTTCCGCTGTCGGGGCGCTCAAGCCCTGATATGACATTCAGAAAAGTAGATTTCCCCGAACCCGATGCTCCTAAAATGACAACAAAATCTCCGTCCGTGATCTGCAGACTGATTCTTTTTAGGACTTGATTTTTATTTCCCGCATTTCCGTAGGACTTTTCAATATCTGATATGGAAATCATTCTGTTCTGCCTCCCTGGATCTCTTTTAGTAAACCAAGGAATACCTCGGTCATCATTTCGCTGATCTCCCCGGCAGTAAAGGAACACATATTCGTTGCACAGAGCACCGCTATCCCGTGGGTGTATATCCACAGGTGACGATAAAGGCGTTCGGCATCGGCTTCATCCAGACCGTACCCGTTTTGTACGGAAGCGAGGATTTGCGGATAGTTCTCATCAATCACCGGCAGAATGCTTTTAACCGGCGGTTTCTGCGGCTGTTCCGCCATAAAGAGAAGCTGAAACAGCTTGGGCTCTTTTATAGAAAATAAGATATACTGCGTTCCTACGCCTTTAAAAGCGATGTCACGGGAAAGACCTTCCCTGATATAGTCAGCATATAACGCTCTCGCAGCTTTTAGGACTTCCGACTGCACTTCCTCCATATTTTCAAAAACGGTAAAAATCGGCTTGGCAGACGAACCCAGCGCTGCCCCTAACGCCCTTGCCGTAAGCGCGTCAATTCCTTCTTTACGTGTCAGGTCTAAGGCGGCCTGCACGATTTCTTCCTTTGTAAATTTACATTTTGGCGGCATAAAATGATCCTCACTATAATTGAAAACAGTTGTTTTGCAACATTTGTTTCTGATTATAACAGGCGAAAAGTGCACTGTCAAGAGAAAATATTATTGTAAACGCCACCCGCATAGTATAGACCGCGTGATTTTTGTCAATAATAGCCTATGAAAATAGTATAGCTGTCATTGCCGGAGCGTCTGCTATGCGGACGCTTCAGAACGGAGGTTATTATGGCGGAATTAAAATGCGGAGTTGAAAACTGTTCTTACAATCAGGATAAATATTGCTGTAAAGGCGATATCATGGTGGGCGGTACACACGCGGACTGCAGTACGGATACATGCTGTGAGAGCTTTGCGCAGAAGAAGGATGATTCCTACAGTAGTTCGCTTGAGCATCCGTGCAGAACGATCAGTATTGATTGCGAAGCCGTAAAATGTGTGTATAATAGTAATTATAAGTGTCATGCGGAGCATGTGGATATCAGAGGTAACGGCGCGTGCGAATGCACCGCTACGGAGTGCGCTACCTTCAAGGAGTCTTAGAAGGTCAGCGGCAACACGGATATTCAGTAAAACGGTGCACTTTGGGCAGACTGACCGCTGCCGGGTGCACCGTTTTGCAGTATATGCACAAGCGGTAAGAATCTGTAGGCTTTACCGAGCGGCATGAGGAACACTTTTCTGAAGGGGACTAAGTAAATGAGTGTTAAGAGACGGAAATGTTACATATTATACGGGCGTTTTGCGGCGTTTGCCGCAGCGGTGGGGCTGATGGCGGCATTGTCGGGCTGCGGTCAGGACAGAGAAGAAGAGGCAAGCGCGACAAGTGTCGTGCAGCCCGCAGCGGTTGCGGATACCGGGGAAGAAACAGAGATACCGGACGTTGCCGGGACACAGATAGAGATGGATGAGGAGACGAGACACCAGCTGACGGTTCAGCTTCTGGAAGAAAACGGAAAAGATGTGTCGGCAGCCGAGTCCGAACGCAATACCAAAGGGTGTGTTTTTGAGGTGCCGGAGGGCTTTGCAGAGTCGCCGGATGTGGATAACCTGTATGTGACTGAGAGATATCCGATCGATGCTTCCATGATCTGCTATGAAGTAATGGATGGAGATCCCGCTTTGCAGCTGATGACGGAGGATATGTTTAAGGAAGAAGCGGAAGAGCAGCTTCAACAGACTTACGGGGAGAATGTTTCTTTAACGATAGACAGTTATGAAAGCATCAGTGTGAGCGGTTTCCCGGCGTTTCGTATTCTGTGTCATTACGGGGCGGAGGGACTGGAGATCACGCAGCTGCAGTATGTCATAAACGCGGATAAGACATACACGGTTACTTATTCGCAGACAAACGATTATGATTGGATGGAAGCGTTTGCACAGAGCGCCGGTACGATCAGGGTCAAGGAATAGAAGCTGCGGGGTTTTGTGACCGAAAGAGGGATTTTTGTGACATCTTATGGACAAAGCGGCATGGGATGGCATATAATATACGCAGAGTCGGCACTCTGCGTTACAAGAATTACTTCGTAATTCTTGCTGGAATATTGAATGGGCGGTGTTTTTTATGTACATCAATGACCTTGGAATGAGAGAGAATCATAATATCGGCAATGACGCGGCGAACCGTTCCGAAGCGGTAAATACCCGGACGGGTAAGGCAGCGGCGGCAGATAAGACCGGTTTGTCAAATACAACTGCAGCGGGCTCCGTGCGGTTCCCGACAGCGCTTCAGCAGGCTGTGGAGAGCCAGAACGTGCTTTCCTCCGCGGCTACGGCGAAAATCGAGGAGGCACTGGACCGTCTGAAAAGTAATCCGGAATGGGAGGATGTCGGCACTACACTGGAAGCAATGTATAAAAACCAGCAGACGATGCAGATGCAGATGAATTTACTCTCGGCGGGATATTCCGGCGGGCTTACAGGATTGACGATGAATACGCTTTATGGCAGCGGTTCCTCTCTGTCCGGTCTGTACAGTGGCACAACGGGGCTTTTGGGGACAAGCATTTTCGGAGATATGCTCCTGTGATTTTTGTACCTGTATTTAATCGGGCATATGCCGTAGAACACAGGCTTTAAAATAATTTGAACATATTCCGGTAAAACAGTTGACACAGGTCGCAGACCTGTGTTATATTGTGTAAGTGCGTGAGCGCATGTAACAGTCAAGCAGAGTTTCCGCTCTCACCTTGCAGCAAACGGGCTCGCAAGTGTTAATGAACCGAATAGACAGCCATAAGCCGGCGGCAGTAAGGGTATCGCCTGACCGGATGCAGGGTATGTGTATAGATGGGTGAGCGGATAGTTATGCTGTCCGCTTTTTTATTTTCTATTACGAAAGCGTCAGGCGGACAGAAGCATTTTTCTAGGATATTGGAGGGAAGAGTCATTAGCGAATTATTCATCAACGAACAGATTAGAGACAAAGAAGTGCGTGTGATCGGTGAGGACGGTGAACAGCTTGGCATTATGTCGTCCAGGGATGCTCTGAAGCTGGCGGAGGAAGCAGGCGTCGATCTGGTTAAGATCGCTCCGACCGCGAAGCCTCCGGTCTGTAGGATCGTAGATTACGGTAAGTTTAAGTATGAGCAGACGAGAAAAGAAAAAGAGGCAAAGAAGAAACAGAAGACCGTAGAGATCAAGGAGATCCGGCTGTCTCCCAATATTGACACGAACGACCTGAATACGAAGATCAATGCCGCGAGAAAATTTATCGGCAAGGGCGATCGTGTTAAGATCACGCTGCGTTTTCGCGGGCGTGAGATGGCGCACATGAATACCAGCAAACATATACTGGATGATTTCGCGGAAGCGCTTTCGGATATTGCGGTTGTCGATAAGGCGCCGAAGGTAGAGGGAAGAAGCATGACAATGTTTTTGGCTGAGAAGCGATAGCTGCTTAGTTGAAATATATATGATATCTTAGACCGATATCTCACAAATTTAATAATATAGGAGGAATATTGAAATGCCAAAAATGAAGACAAGCAGATCTGCTGCTAAACGTTTTAAACTTACGGGAACAGGTAAACTGAAAAGAAATAAAGCTTATAAACGCCATATCTTAACCAAGAAGACGACCAAGAGAAAGAGAAATCTCAGGAAGCCGGCTATGACGGATGCATCGAATGTTAAGAATATGAAGAAGATTTTACCTTATCTGTAAGGTCGGGTAAATTCAGGGCAAAGGTTTAAGTCATAAGGAGGAAAAAGACATGGCAAGAATTAAAGGCGGTTTAAACGCTAAAAAGAAGCATAACAGAGTTTTAAAGCTTGCGAAGGGTTACAGAGGCGCAAGATCAAAACAATACAGGGTAGCGAAGCAGTCCGTAATGAGAGCGTTGGCATCTTCTTACGCAGGACGAAAAGAGAGAAAGCGTCAGTTCAGACAGTTGTGGATCGCGCGTATTAATGCGGCAGCGAGAATGAACGGCTTGTCCTACAGCAGATTTATGTACGGCTTAAAGACAGCAGGAGTTGATATCAACAGAAAGATGCTGGCTGAGATGGCAGTCAATGATGCCCAGGGATTTACCACACTGGCCGACATTGCAAAAGAGAATCTGAAATAGATAAAATGAAGGGACATGAAAAAACATGTCCCTTTATTCAGATTATGGGAGGCAATAAGAATGGATGTATTGAGAGCGCCTATGGGGTGGAACTCGTGGGACTGTTACGGGGCGGCCGTCACGGAAGAGACGGTACGCAGAAACGCTGATTTTATGGCAAAGCATTTGAAGAAATACGGCTGGGAGTATATCGTTGTGGACATCCAGTGGTATGAACCGAATGCCACGACACACGAATACCGTCAGTTTACCGAGCTGTGCATGGACGGGTATTCACGCCTTATCCCTGCGGAAAACAGATTTCCGTCCGCAGCAGACGGTCAGGGTTTTAAACCCCTTTCCGATTATGTGCATTCACTGGGACTTAAGTTTGGCATACATATTATGAGGGGAATACCCAGACAGGCAGTTCACAGGAATACGCCCGTCAAAGGCACTTCGGTCACGGCGCGCAGCATTGCCAAGACCGCAAGCATATGTGCGTGGAATACGGATATGTACGGCGTTGACCCGCTGAAGGAAGGCGCGCGGGCATACTATGACAGTATATTTGAACTGTATGCGTCATGGGGCGTTGATTTTATAAAATGTGACGATATTGCAAGAGAACTGCCGCATGAAGAGAGCGAGCTTATCATGCTCAGTGAGTCGCTTCGTTCCTGCGGGCGCGATATGGTTTTAAGCCTCTCGCCGGGTCCCGCGCTTCTTGAGAAGGCGGAGTTATACAAGCAGACATCCAATATGTGGCGCATCACGGACGATTTCTGGGATGACTGGAAATTGCTGTATAACATGTTTGAACGCTGTGAAAAATGGTCCGCTCATAACGGGGCAGGGCACTGGGCTGATGCCGATATGCTTCCGGTGGGACCTCTCCGGCAGGACTATGATGTCTCAGAAGTGACGAAATTTACCGAGGCCGAGCAGCGAACGATGATGACGCTGTGGTGTATTTTCCGCTCACCGCTGATGATCGGCGGAGAGATGACGAAGTTCGATGATTTTACGATGCGTCTTCTGACCAATGAAGCGCTTCTTGCGATGCATGAGAAATCCCGCCACGCGCACCAGGTATGGCGCAGACAGATGGCGGGAACGGAGATCGTTCTCTGGACGGCGGTATGCGCCGATGGCGGACAGTATTTTGCGCTCTTTAATATCGGAGACGCAGACTGTGAGATCAGCCTCGATATGAAGGAATTAGAGATTTACCGTGAGACAGAGCTTATGGAAATATGGAGCGGGAAAAAGGCGCATGCTGGAACAGAGATCAGAGTGGGGCTGGGTGCGCATGACTGCAAGGCTTTTCTTGCGGGCAGATAAGAGAAAATACATGGCGGTGTATGGAGGTAAACAGTATGGGTGTATTGGAGAATCTGGAGCCGGAGAAGGTGTTCCAGTATTTTGAAGAGATCAGTCAGATACCGCACGGATCGGGCAACATCCGGCAGATCAGTGACTATCTGAAGAAATTTGCGCATGACAGAGGTCTTGCGTGCATACAGGATGATGCCCTGAATATCATTATCATAAAAGAAGCGTCGAAAGGATACGAGCAGGCGGCGCCTCTTATCCTGCAGGGGCACATGGATATGGTTGCGGTCAGCAGCCCCGGATATGACATTGATATGACCAAAGATCCCTTGCGTCTTCGCATAGATAACGGGCGGATCTGTGCGGAAGGGACAAGCCTTGGCGGGGATGACGGTATCGCCGTAGCTTACGCGCTGGCGCTTCTGGACGCCGATGACATCGGTCATCCGCGGCTGGAGGTCGTTATTACCGTGGATGAGGAAGTGGGGCTCCAAGGAGCGCATTCGATCGATCTGTCCATGCTGAAGGGGAAGCGGCTGATCAATCTGGATCAGGAAGAGGAAGGCGTGATCATTACAAGCTGCGCAGGCGGTGCAAGGGTGGATATCGATATTCCGGTGCAGAGTGGGGATGCTCCCGACAAAGATGCCCCGAGCGGGAAGAAGACTCTCCATATCGGAGTTAGAGGTCTGCTGGGCGGTCATTCCGGTATCGAGATCAATAAGGGAAGAGGAAACGCCAACTGTCTTTTGGGACGTATCCTGCATAAGCTGTCCGGACAGTTTTCGGTTCGGCTGATATCCATGAACGGCGGACAGGCGGACAACGCGATCCCCCGCGTGGCCGATGCGCTGATTGAGGTTGACATAACTAATATAGATAAAGTAGCAGCTTTAGTGAAGGAAGAGGAAAATGCGATTCGCCGTGCGTTAGGGGATGCCGATCCGGGTCTCTTAGTCGTGTGTGAGGAAAAAGACGAAACGGCAGATCAACAGGCAGAGACAACATTTTGTTTTGATACCGGTTTCACTGCCCGGGCGCTCGACTGTCTTTGTGAGCTGCCAAACGGCGTGGTTGCCATGAGTAAGGAGTTGGAAGGGCTTGTTGAGACGTCGCTTAATCTGGGCATTGTCGCCACGGATAAAGAAGGACTGCATCTGTCCTACGCTGTCAGAAGCTCCGTGGACGAAGAACGGGAACAGCTGTGCGGCCGTCTCGAAAGGATCAGCGCTAAATACGGCGCGGAAATGAATGTCAGGAATGCTTACCCTGGCTGGGCATACCGCGCGGATTCACCGCTTCGGGATATTGCCGTCAAGGTGTACGAGGATATTTATGGTAAGAAACCGGTGCTTGAGGCGATCCATGCGGGCGTGGAGTGCGGACTGCTGGCGGCCAAGATAGACGGACTGGACTGTATCTCCATCGGTCCTGATATGTCGGATGTTCATACGGTGGAGGAGAGCCTTGATATCGCTTCTGTGCAGAGAACTTGGCAGTATCTGCTCGGCATTGTAGCTTACCGGGAATGACACGGACATATCCGCCGCCCTGCAATACGGAAAAAGGATCGATAATATACAGTAAAATGTCAGTTGACATGATGTGCGCCGCATCGTAGAATAATATAGAAAAAAAGCATGTCTGCGCGAAGAACGATCCGAAGGAAGGTATTCCAATGTATAAGTATGAATATCAGGCCCAGTATTATGAGACAGACCAGATGGGTATTATTCACCACTCCAACTATATCAGATGGTTTGAATCGGCACGGATCGGATATATGAAGCAGATCGGCGTGGATTACGGTGAAATGGAGAAGTCCGGGGTCATCAGTCCTGTGCTGGAAGTAAACTGCACCTACAAATCTATGGTACATTTCGGGGATACCGTGGAGATACTGGTGACAATAGAGAAATATAACGGGGTCAGACTGGAATTGTCTTATATTATCTGTGACAAAGAATCGCAGGTGGTCAGGACGGTTGGAACCAGTAAGCATTGTTTTCTGGACTCCGCGGGAAGGCCGCTGTCGCTGAAGAAAGCATATCCCGCGTATGACGCTGCATTTCGGGCGGCGATGGAAAATGATCAAATTGTAAAGGAATGAATTTACGGCAATGAGCGAATCGTTATTTGATAAGGTCAAGATAAATCATTTTTCTCCGAATGATTCTGCGATGCAGGATTCTCTTACGGGGCTGGACAGATATGAGATCTTCTTAAAGAAGCTCCAGAAGGCTATCGACAATATAGGCGACAGGCGCATATCGATCACTTATACGGATATCAAGCATTTTAAATACATCAACGATACTTACGGCTATCAGGTAGGAGATGCGCTCCTGCAGGATTTTGTGAAAGAAATGACAGAAAACAACGAATATGTGATCTGTTGTTCAAGAGTTTATTCTGATAATTTCGTTGCTGCCGGTTATCTGGTCGGTGAGGTAAGCAATGAACAGTTCCGGGATTTTATTCAAGAGTTGAACCAGGAAAGAGAGGTTCGGTTCAGAGAGAAATATTTAAACAGCCGCCTTCAGTTTTGCAGCGGTATCAGTATCATTGACAAAAACAGCAGGAGTTTGGATGCGGAGACGGCTGTCTCCAATGCCAATCTTGCCAGAAAAGTGGCAAAAGAGCTGGAGGAGGACTGTTGCGTGCTGTTTGACCACAGCATGATGGAAGGCATCAAGCGTGAGGTTGAGATCACTTCCCAGGTTCCTAAAGCGATCGCCAATCATGAATTTAAAGTATATTATCAGCCTAAGATAGAAACCTCAACGCTGAAGCTGGTTGGCGCGGAGGCGCTTGTGCGCTGGCAGAAACCGGACGGGTCCTTTGTCTATCCGGACCAGTTTATTCCCTTTATTGAGAGAAGCGGACAGGTTGTGGATGTGGACTATTATGTGTACAGGGAGGTATTCAGATTCTTGGCGGAAAGAATAGCGGCAGGCAAGAAAGTAGTGCCTGTCTCCCTGAACGTGTCAAGGGTACATCTTACTAAGATGAGTATACTTGAGTACGTTAAGAGTCTGTTTGAAGAGTATAAGATCCCTTCGGAGCTGATAGAGTTTGAACTGACGGAAAGTATCTATCTTGATAACACGGCGCAGGCTCTCAAGCTGGTGGATGGTTTACATAAATTTGGAACGAAGGTTTCGATGGATGATTTCGGTTCCGGTTATTCATCCTTAAATCTTCTGAGCAGACTTCCTATCGATATAATTAAGCTGGACAAAGTATTTTTAAAGGATGACACTCTGCAGGAAAGCGATAAGATCGTTATTTCCTGTATGGTCGATATGGCTAAGAGGCTTCGCATCGTCTCTCTCTGCGAGGGCGTGGAGACGCCTGAACAGAGCAATTATCTTAAAGAGATCGGATGTCAGCTGCAGCAGGGGTATTATTTCTCAAGACCGGTTCCTCAGGAACAGTTTGAACAGATCATAGACAACGAGTACAATGATCGGGATAGCGAAAACAAATAGGGGTTGCTTTTTTACTCATTATTGAGTATAATGAATACTGTTTTCGGGGTGTGGCTCAGGTGGTAGAGCGCTTCGTTAGGGACGAAGAGGCCGCAAGTTCAAGTCTTGTCACTCCGATTACTTAAAAGATTGGAAATGTCACAAAACGGCATTTCCTTTTTTTAGATGAAAGCCCGCTTGCGCGGACCCCCATCGCACGTTGCATAGATATTTCGAAACGGAGGCAGCATGAAGATCCTTATAGTGGTAGATATGCAGAATGATTTTGTGACTGGCGCGCTGAAGAACGAGCAGGCACAGATGATCGTGCCGAATGTCGCGGCGAAGCTTAAGCGGGCGGCAGAGGACGAGTCATGCCGGATCATCTTTACGGCGGATACGCATACGGCAGGTTATTTGAAGACGGAGGAAGGAATCCATCTTCCCGTGGAGCATTGTATCAACGGCACATGGGGGCATGAGATCATAGAAGAACTGAAAGATTGCGCGGCGGACGGCGAGGTATGCCGGAAGGAAACTTTCGGGGCCGTGAAGCTGGGAGAGATGCTGCGCGGCATGGAGAAGAATGGCGGGCATATCGGCAGTGTTGAACTGATCGGCCTCTGCACCGATATCTGTGTGATCAGCAATGCGCTGCTGGTTAAGGCGTTTCTGCCGGATACGCATATTACGGTAGATGCGGCATGCTGTGCGGGTGTGACGCCGGCAAGTCATGAGACGGCGCTGGATGCGATGCAGGGCTGTCAGATAGAGGTTATCAACAGAGGAAGCGAGCCGTGGAAATAACTAAGGAGTAAGGAAGCATGAGACTGCAGCCGATCATTACAAGCCTGTTGGAGAACGATCTGTATAAATTCAGTATGGGACAGGCTGTTTATCATCAGTTCAGCGATTACAAGACGACATGGTCCTTTAAATGCCGCAATAAAGATGTGAAGTTTACGGCGGGGATGGTGGACGAGATCAGGGAGCAGATTCGGGCGTACTGCGAACTGAAATTTACGGAAGAAGAGCTTGCGTACCTGGATGATATTCAGTGGATCAAAGGCTCCTATGTGGATTTCTTAAGACTGTGGCAGCCGCGTTTTCAGGACTTTGAGATCAATACCGACGCAGAGTGCGGTTTGTCCATCGAGACAAAAGGCACCTGGCTCAACACATCGATGTATGAAATACCGACGCTTGCGATCGTAAACGAAGTCTATTTCAGAATGAATTACAGTTATGAAGAGCTGATCGAAAGCTTTAAGGAACGTCTGGAAGAAAAGATCAAATGGCTGGCGGAGGGCAGATACAGGCTGTTCATGTTCAGCGAATTCGGATTGCGGCGCAGACTGTCCGCGCAGGCGCAGGAGCTCGCAGTCCGGTCATTTGCCAAAAAGGATATTGGCGAAAGTAAGTTTATCGGCACATCTAACGTATATCTTGCGAGAAAATATCATGTTAAGCCTGTGGGTACGATGGCGCATGAGTGGATCATGTGCGTCGGGCAGGGCAATCACAAATACAATCCCGCTTATTCCAACTGGTTTGCACTGGATGCGTGGGTAAAGGAATACGGCGTCCTAAACGGCACGGCGCTGACGGATGCGATCACTACGGCATGCTTCCTGAAAGATTTCCAGCTTACGTTTGCAACGCTGTTTAACGGTGTGCGGCATGACTCCGGCGATCCGATCGAGTGGGGTGAGACGATGATCGACCATTATAGAAAACTGGGTATTGATGCCAGACAGAAGACGCTGCTTTTTTCCGACAGCCTTGATTTTGAAAAGGCTGATAAGATTTTCAGGCATTTTGAAGGCCGTGCTAATGTGGCGTTCGGCATCGGCACTTATCTGTCAAACGACACTTGCGCAGCGCCTCTGAATATCGTTATGAAAACAACGCGCTGTAACGGACAGGACGTGGCCAAGATATCGGATACGGATGGCAAAGGAATGTGCAGAAACCCCGCCTATATAGAATATCTGAAACGCTGCATCGACTGGCGCATGCAGCATGAGTAGAAAATATACAGGAAATAAGGGATGAAGATGGAGAAAACAAAGGAACAAAAATACGAAATGGACATGTGCAGCGGTCCGATCTTAGGTAAACTCCTTATGTTCGCCGTGCCGCTTATGTGTTCGAGCGTGCTGCAGTTATTGTTTAACGCTGCGGATATCATTGTGGTGGGAAATTATGCGGGTGACAATTCGCTGGCGGCTGTGGGCTCCAACTCGGCGCTCATTAATCTGCTGACTAATTTTTTCCTTGGACTGTCCGTGGGCGCTAACGTACTGGTTGCCAGATACTGCGGTGCGAAGAAGGATGCCGAGGTATCGCAGACAGTGCATACGGCAATGCTTCTGAGTGTCTACAGCGGCATACTGCTTACGGTTGTAGGCTGTATCGGCGCAAAGAAGATATTGATCTGGATGCAGACACCCAGCGATGTACTGCCGCTTGCGGTACTGTATCTGCGCATCTATTTTGTGGGCATGACGGCAACGATGCTGTATAATTTCGGCAGCGCAATTCTGCGTGCCGTAGGCGATACAAAGAGACCGCTCTATTACCTTACAGTAGCCGGTATCGTCAATGTGTTTTTAAATCTGTTTTTTGTCATTGTCTGCAAACTGGACGTGGCGGGTGTTGCGATCGCGACCGTGATCTCGCAATGTATCTCGGCGTTTCTTATCGTGCGGTGCATGATGAAAACGGAGGGGAGCATACGCCTGGAACTGGCGAAGCTCCATATCGATACGGATAAGTTTAAGCGTATTCTCCAGATCGGACTGCCGGCAAGCTTTCAGGGAATGGTCTTTTCCTTTTCCAATGTGATCATACAGTCCTCAGTCAATTCGTTCGGCGCCATCACCGTGGCGGGTAACTCGGCGGCGGCAAACATAGAGGGCTTTGTGTATGTGGCGATGAATGCGTTTCATCAGGCGGCGATCTCCTTTACGGGACAGAATATCGGCGCGGCGAAATACGAGAGGGTCAACCGGATCCTCTACGTTGCGCAAGGGTGCGTGATCGTGGTGGGCCTTGCGCTGGGCAATCTCGCCGTTCTTTTCGGCCGGCCGCTTCTGTCGCTCTATACAAACAGCGCGCAGGTCATAGACGCGGGCATGATCCGTCTGCGTATCATATGTTCTGTTTATGCATTATGCGGCATGATGGATGTGATGGTAGGCTCCCTTCGCGGTATGGGCTATGCGGTGATGCCGATGATTGTTTCGCTGATCGGTGCGTGCGGACTAAGACTGATCTGGATCTTTACTTTTTTCCGCATGGAGATGTTTCACACCAGGGCGTCGCTGTATCTGACTTATCCCGCAAGCTGGCTGATCACTTTCTTCGCGCATGTGGTGTGTTTTGTGATCGTGCGGCGCAAGCTTAAGAAAGTGTGGGGCGTCTAACAGCGCTTGGCATGATACGGCAATATACTGTGGGAGGCGTGATAAAATGCTGGATAAAGAGACTTTTCATCCGCTAAATTATATCAGGAAGGAAGAGTATTCCGGCAGCATGGACGGAATGCGTTATATGCTTAAGAGAGTGAAGAACGGCGAAGAGGACGTCATTCGTGTGACGGTATGGCCCGAACCGCTTAATCTGGTGCGTACGCCGGATCGCCTCAAGGAGTCTGTTGAGGTGCCGCTGACTGCGGAAGGAGTCGGTCAGGCGGCCGACTGGATCAACCGGCAGTACGAGGAACGCAGACAGTATTGGCTGGAGTATAAGAACCGTCCGTGGACGCAGATACAGCGGGATCAGTAAAGGAAAGATGCCGGGAGCGTATGTTATGGTTTGACATACGCTTTTTTATATGTTATTATTTACCTACCTACTAAGTCGGTGGGTAAATGAAACACGTAACAATGGAGGTGCATAATGAAAATATATGCGGATAATGCGGCAACAACCAGAATGAGTAAGACGGCGGTAAATGCGATGCTGCCATATCTGGATGAGGTATACGGCAATCCGTCCAGTCTGCACTCGGCGGGACAGAGCGCAAAGGAGGCGCTTACGTCTGCGCGTGAACGCATGGCGGCCTGCCTTGGATGCGATGCCGGGGAGATCACTTTTACATCAGGCGGGAGCGAGGCGGATAATCAGGCTATTTGTTCAGCGGCGCGCATCGGTGAAAAACAGGGGAAAAAGCATATCATATCCACCGCATTTGAACATCATGCCGTGCTGCATACACTGAACCGGCTTAAGGAAGAAGGCTTTGAGATCACGCTTCTGGATGTGCATGAAAACGGATTGGTCACGGCGGAACAGGTCAGGGAGGCGATTCGTCCCGACACTTGTCTGGTAACGGTCATGTATGCGAATAATGAGATAGGCACGATCCAGCCGGTTGATAAGATCGGAGCCGTCTGCCGTGAAAAAGGCGTTCTCTTTCATACGGACGCTGTACAGGCGGCGGGGCATCTGCACATAGATGTCCGTAGCCAGAACATTGATATGCTGTCTCTGTCGGCACATAAATTTCATGGCCCCAAAGGGATCGGCGCGCTTTATGCCAGACGCGGGATCCGGCTTACCAGCCTGATAGAAGGCGGTGCGCAGGAGCAGGGCAGAAGAGCGGGCACCGAAAACATACCGGCGATCATGGGTATGGCTGCCGCTTTGGAGGAAGCATGTGCAGATATAGATAAGAATGCGAAGGCGGTCAGCGCGCTGCGCGACAGACTGATCAAGGGACTTGGCGGGATACCGCATGGCGTGTTGAACGGAGATGCCGTGCACAGACTGCCGGGCAACGTCAACTTCTGTTTTGAGGGAATAGAGGGCGAGTCTCTTCTTCTTATACTGGATGATAAAGGAATATGCGCTTCTTCGGGTTCGGCATGTACGTCCGGATCGCTCGATCCAAGCCATGTGCTTCTTGCGATCGGCAGACCGCATGAGATCGCGCACGGCTCGCTGAGGCTGACGATCTCGGAGGAGACCACAACGGAAGAGATCGACTATATGATACAGGCTGTCAGAGAGGCGGTAGAATATCTTCGCGGCATGTCGCCTGTATGGCGGGATCTTGTAAACGGTAAAAATAAGTTTGTGATACCGTAGGGTATCGGAAGGGAGTAAAGAAATATGGCTTTATACAGCGATAAAGTAATGGATCATTTCAGAAATCCCCGCAATGTGGGAGTGATCGAGGATGCCGACGGAATCGGCGAAGTGGGGAACGCCAAGTGCGGCGATATTATGAAGATATACCTGAAGATAGACAACGATACGGTCACGGATGTGAAGTTTGAGACATTCGGATGCGGAAGCGCCATCGCTTCCAGTTCTATGGCAACGGAGATGATCAAGGGAAAACCTGTCGCAGAGGCGCTCGAATTGTCCAATAAGGCGGTGGCGGAAGCGCTCGACGGACTTCCGGCGCACAAGATGCACTGCTCCGTGCTTGCGGAGGAGGCGATCAAAGCAGCGGTAAAGGATTACTACGATAAAAATCATATAGAGTACGATCATACGCTGTTCCCCGATTGTGAAAGCTGCGGCCACTGCGGCGCGTAAGTATGCTGACGCGGTGAATAACGTGTTGCCAAGGGTGCTGAGCATGTTTGGAAAGGATGGAAAATATGGTAGTTTCTACGAGGGGAAGGTATGCGCTGCGTGTGATGATAGATCTGGCGGAGCATGGCGGCGGTTATATTCCGATGAAAGATGTGGCAGAGCGTCAGGAGATATCGCTGAAATATCTTGAGAAGATACTGCCGGTTCTTACTAAGAATCATATGATAGAGGGCGTTCACGGTAAGGGCGGTGGCTACCGTCTGACGCGCCGCCCATCGGATTACAGTGTAGGCGACATACTGCGCCTGACAGAAGGCGACCTTGCCCCGGTATCCTGTCTGGAGTGTAATCCCAGGCCGTGCGGCAGGACGGCAGAGTGCAGAACATTTCCCATGTGGCAGAAGTTCGACCGGATGATAAACGAATTCTTCGACAGTATCTCGATCGCCGATCTGATGCGGGACGTAGACGCCTGCGAATAAAATATTGTAATGGAAAGACACTGTTTTTTATGGGAAATAAGTGATACAATAGGATGCGGTACACTGCACGGTATTTCTTCTATTTATGACAAGCCGGACAGATACATTATGCCGATACGGGCATAAGATAAAATAGTTGTGTTGAAAGGACGGGTGATACGATGCAGCTGGCGCTCGGATTGTTGATTCCCTTTGCAGGTACGACTCTTGGCTCTGCAATGGTTTTCTTTATGCGCAAAGAGATGAATAAGAAGCTGGAGAAGCTTCTTCTGGGATTTGCTTCCGGCGTGATGATAGCAGCCTCGGTATGGTCGTTGCTGATCCCCGCCATCGATATGGCGGAGGAGCAGGGCGGTATCGCATGGCTGCCGGCGACGGTGGGATTCCTGGGCGGTATGGCGTTTCTGCTTGTATTAGACAGCTTGGTCCCCCATCTCCACTTGGAGAGCGTCAGACCGGAGGGCATCGAGGCGAATTTAAAAAAAACAACTATGCTTGTCCTTGCGGTGACGCTGCATAATATTCCCGAGGGAATGTCGGTGGGCGTGACCTTTGCGGGCGCGCTGTTCGGCCATTCGGGCATTACGATGGCGGGTGCGTTTGCTCTTGCAGCAGGCATTGCCATCCAGAATTTCCCGGAGGGCGCGATCATATCCATGCCGCTTCGCAGCGAGGGTATGCCGAGACTGCGCTCCTTCGTGTACGGTTCGATGTCGGGAATCGTGGAGCCGGTTGCGGCGGCAGTGACGATCATGCTTGCCAGCCACATTGTGCCGGCGCTTCCCTATCTGCTTGCTTTTGCGGCGGGCGCCATGATCTATGTGGTAGTGGAGGAACTGATTCCCGAAGCGCAGACGGGAGAGCACAGCAATGTGGGAACAGTCGGAGTTGCCATCGGATTTGTCATTATGATGATCCTGGATGTGGCGCTGGGGTAAGTCTGGCGGACCGCGCTGCCGATTCCTTTCGGAATGATTTACGATTACAGCATTGGAGAATAAAAGGATATAGAAATGAACGAGACAAACGATCTGACACAGGGGAGCGTGGGGCAGAATCTTATCCGCTTCGCCCTGCCCTATTTACTGTCATGCTTTATGCAGACTTTTTATGGTATGGCGGACCTGTTTGTGGTGGGACTGTACAACGGGTCGGAGACGACAACGGCGGTGTCGGTCGGAAGCCAGGTCATGCATATGCTCACCGTGATCATTGTGGGGTTTGCTATGGGAACCACGGTCCGGATCGGACGAAACACAGGGGCGAAGGATGACAGGGCGGTAAAACAGACAGTGGGAGCGTCCATTGTCTTTTTCGCCTGTTTTTCCGTTGTTGTGACTATAGCTCTGCTGATGGGCGTTAAAGGAATTACACATGTTATGTTAACCCCTGCAGAGGCGGTTCCCGAAACCGTCACCTATCTTACGATCTGTTTTGCGGGAATACCCTTTATCACGGCATACAATGTTATAAGCAGCATTTTCCGGGGCGCAGGCGATTCCAGACGCCCCATGTATTTTGTGGGGATCGCCTGTGTTGTCAATATCGTACTGGATTTCGTATTTATCGGCATAGGTAAGATGGGTGCGGCGGGCGCGGCGCTGGGAACGGTCTGCGGACAGGCTGTGAGCGTGGCGGTATCGCTTCTGATGATGCGCGTGCGCAGTATCGGAATACATATCAGCCGCAGGGATGTCCGTGCAGACAGGGAAGTGATCTCCCAGATCTTAAAAGTGGGGGCGCCCATTGCCATGCAGGATGGCCTCATCCAGATCGCTTTTATCCTGATCACGGTGATCGCCAACAGCAGAGGGCTTATCGCATCGGCGGCGGTCGGTATTGTGGAGAAGCTGATCGGCTTCATGTTTCTGGTGCCCTCGGCATTTTTATCTGCGATCTCTGCCATTACCGCGCAGAATATGGGCGCAAATAAGCCGGACAGGGCAAGGCGCTCACTGTATTATGGGCTTGCGGTCACTGTGGGATGGGGCTGCATATGCGCCTTGTACAATCAGTTTCTGCCGCATACGCTGGTGGGATTGTTCACCAGAGACGCGGCTGTGCTTGCGGCGGGCTGCGAATATCTGAGGTCTTATGCGTTCGACTGTGTCTTTGCGGCGATACACTTCTGTTTCAGCGGTTATTTCTGTGGAAGCCAGCGATCTATGATTTCCTTTATACATAATATCACTGCGATCCTGTTTGTCAGGATTCCCGGCGCATGGCTGGCGAGCGTGTATTTTCCGGATTCACTCTATCCGATGGGATGGGCGGCGCCGCTTGGGTCGTTATTGTCTGCGCTGATCTGCATCGGGTTCTATGTATATTACAGAAGGAAGGAAATGCGGCCGCTCTGAGCGTTTTTCCTTATGCATTACAAGGGTTGGACGTGGGGCCGGATGTTTTTTAAGAATGGGGGGATAACTCTTTTGGCAGATGTGGGGAGCCCGGGAAGCTTCCTGTAGAAACGGATATAGACGAATGACGGTATTTCATGTATAATAATATATTATTACTATTATTTTGGGGTATCTAGGAGGATATAGAATGAAGACAATTAGGGGGAAACTGATGTTGTCGGTTTCTGCGGCGGCGTTTGTGATCTTGTTTATTGCTTTGACTGTGAGCGCGGTCGTCATGGGTAAGGCGAGCATCGGCAGCGCAGTCGGTATAGGTTTGCTGGTCGGCATAGTCGGTACGGCGTTGATCGATCTGATCGTGATGCTCACTTTTAACAAAGCGCTCGTTCCGTTAGCAGAATTAAAGCAGTTTGCGGCGGGCGACTTCAGCGGACAGGAAGCGCCGGCAGGCAGAACAACCGTTGCGGAGGGCTTTAAAGACGAGATCGAGGAAGTGACGCAGGCAACCAGAAGCATCAAGGACAGGATACGGAAGACTATCGTCGGCACGACCAAAGAGGCTGCCGATATTGAAGAGACTGCTTCGGCAGCATATGCCGAGATGGCGGATCTGAACAACAATATCGACCAGATGGATCAGGTCATGGAAGGGCTTATCGGTAAAGTCAGAGAAGCGGCGGATGCGACAGAGACAATCAGTCAGGCGAGTGGTGAGATCGGCGATGCCGTTATGGACGTATCGGGTAAGGCGTCCGATTCAGCCAATGCGTCCAGAGAGATCAATGAGCGTGCGGACGAGCTGTACCGCAATACGGTGGAATCCAAGAAACAGGCGAGTCTTATTTATCACAGCACGGAAGATGAGTTGGAGCATGCGCTCAGGGAAGTGGAGAAGATCGGGGTTATCAAGAGTCTGTCGCAGGAGATCGGCGGCATAGCCAGCCAGACAAATCTGATCGCGTTAAACGCAGCAATCGAGGCGGCGAGAGCCGGCGAGGCGGGCAGAGGCTTTGCGGTCGTTGCGGACGAAGTCAGAAATCTCGCGGAGAATTCACAGGTTACGGTTGATAAGATCCAGAATGTGATCGACGAGGTCGTTGATTCCGTTATGGAGTTAAAGGACAGCGCAGGGAAGCTGCTGGCGTTCATGAAGGATCATGTGATCGGCGACTACCACACGATGGTGGACACAGCGGAGCAGTATCAGAAGGATGCGGCGTTTTTTGACGGCATTGCATCCGATCTTGGATCGGCGTCTGAGCAGATGGGAGCGTCCGTGGAAGAGATGCTTGCTTCCATACATACCGTGACAGACCTTAACAGTGAGATTGTCGATGAAGTGCGGCATGTGGCGGACGCTATGCAGAATACTAATGTCGGCTCCGAGGAGATCCTGCGCAAGATGTCTATTCTGGAGAGAAGCAGCCGTTCCCTGCAGGAGATCGCCTCAAACTTTAAGATCTGATGTTCTGCAGGGCCGCCACGATCTGATCGCGCAGCTCCTTGCTGTTCAATGCAATAACTGCCTCCGCATCGTCTGAAAGCGCCGGATTTTTGTCATAGAAACGAAATTCGATGGTATAATAATACTGTCTGATGCGGACACGAAAGCCGTTGCTGCCGGCGCGGTAAGAGAAGGACCGCGTATCCGTCAGCACCTGTGAGATCTGCTCTGTTTTGAACACCAGCGGGCCGCATTCTGATGCGGACGACAGGAACCAGTCTTTGGTTATGACCGCTTTTTCATAAGAAAATGCGTTGCTCATGCCGGTTTTGTTCTGAATACATACGGCATCGGCGGACATTAGCTGCAGTGCCATATCCTCCCGCTGTTCGGGGCTGAATACGGCGGTCTGTTTTTTCAGACCGTCTATGTAAGCGGCTGTGTTGGCCTTGCGCACACAGAGCAGGGTGATCAACAGGATCAGCGCGCCGAAGATCAGACCATACATCATACAGCGCAGCACTTCCGTTATGCTGCCTCCGCAGAGCAGATTGATCAGACCGAAGGCCAGGGCGCATGCAGGCACACAGAGCAGGGCAAAGATGCGGTTGCGCTTTAAGTCCCTTCTGGCTATATCTTCGATCCATTGTTGTTCTTTGTCGATCCAGGTTTCATACTGAGTCATTTTCCTCTACCTCCGTTCGATATTTCCTTGCCTTTGTCAAAGGTGTCCATTAGGGCTTTCCGCCGCCGATCACAATGGCGGGGCTTCCAGTAGATAATTCAAGATAAACAGGGCGATGAAGACGCCGATGATGACGAGCGCTTTCAGCAGATTTTTCCGCCTGCCCGCCGGTGTCTTTTCGTATTTTTCACGTTCCTTTTCTTTGTCGATGATCTCCATTTCCGTTTCCTCCCATTGCTTCTGCGCAGAGCTGTGTCTGACGTCTGTTTTATTGATATCAATGATTAAAAAAGTGCTGTAAATACTATACAGCACTTGGAGGAGCATTTTCACAATTTGTCAAAATAAAGGTTATGGATGTAAAAATTACGGAAGGTACAGGGTGACACAGGCGCGAAAAACCGTATCGTCACAGGGAAGACACAGCTCGCCGTTGTACTTGTCCACGATCCGACGTACCGATAGGAGCCCGAATCCGTGGCCATCGCCGGGCTTGAGGCTCTTTAATGTGCCGTCCCGATTATTTTTGATCCTTCCCGAGTAGGGATTTTCTGTCAGGATGCGCAGCACTCCTTTTTCCAGACGGATCTCCAGTCTGATTCGCCGCTCTTTTTCCGGGAGAAGAGCCACGGCATCCAGCGCGTTGTCGAGAAGATTACCGAGAACCACGCAAATATCCGTCCCATTCACGGGAAGATCCGCAGGAACTTCCACAAGACACTGAAGCTGTGCGCCTATAGCTTCGGCCACGGAGTGCTTGTAGTTGATGAGGGCGTCCAGCGCCGGATTGCCGCTGTGGGATACCTCTCCCCGGCGCAGCCTGTTCTCGTACAGCATCCCGCCGATCTCTTTTTGCGCTGCATCATACTGCCCCTGCTCTATCAGTGCGCCGATGGCCACAAGACGGTCATTCAGGTCGTGGCGCAGCATACGGGTCTGACGGTAAGCGGCCTCCCGCTCCTTCATCTGTCTGTCGCACAGTTCAATGGTCTGCGCGTAGACAGCGCTCTGTTTTTCCGCCAGAGCATATGACGTCATCTGGCTATAGACATCGTAAATAACAAAATTCATGAGGACCATGAGTAGTGTTACGAGGATGAGAGAAATATTGGAGCCGTATCTCCAAGAACGGATATAGGTGTCATAGATGACGTATACAGACACGGCGGGAATGATAAAAAGCTTTAGCCAGCATAGAAGCGGCAATGGCATTTCTTCTTTTTTCGGACCGATCCTACCATAGATCTGAATACCCAGATACATAACGATCTGACAGATGGCATCGCCCATAAGGAAGTCGTCTTCGTTGTGCAGTATAAGGAGTATCAGGCAGTTGACGGCAACCTCCACCGCCATATAGATGGTGAAGAAGATCAGGACACGGAAAAAAGCCGTCTTGAAGCTGTCTCTGTGGGCGAGCATATATAATAGGATGAGAAAAATGATATTTCCTGCGAGAGTCACTAACGGGTAAGGAGACTCCGCACTTGTGACTGCCCAGAGAAAACACAGGTATGCGCCCCGTGCGCCATACCAGAGGAACGGGCGGCATTGCGGCTTTCCGAAAAGGGTGATATAGGTGCCGGTGATATGTATCATAGACAGAGCAAGAAAAAAGCCGGTCAGGAGAAGTATCATCGCAGCAGCCCTCCGTTGTCATTTAAGAGGAGACAGAACTGTGTCTTTACGGTTTTGCGCCGTTCATCACTGATCTGCAGCACAGTGCCGTCCAGCATGACCACATGGGAGGGACCGATGCTCTTCACATGATCAAAATTGATGAGGAAGGACTGGTGGATCCGCAGAAAACGACATGTGGGTGGGGATGGAAGCTGCCGCTCCAACTCGTTCAGTTTCCCGTAGAATACGCCTGTATCTGTTGCTTCTGCGCCCGGGTCAGACGTATGGATACGGATGCGCCTGCCGCAGCTCTCGAAGTAGGCGATTCGGGAGAAGGGAACCCTGTGGATGGTTTTGTTGCAGGCATAAGAAAAAAAACCAGCCCTGCTCTGCAACCGTCTGCAGGCATCGACAAAAACCCTGTCAAAATCAGCCCGGTCAATCGGTTTGGAAAGAAAGCGGAAAGGCTCGGTGTCAAACAGTTCTTTCAGATATTCTTCATGACCTGACACATAGATGAGCAGCAGCGGAAGATTCTGCTCCCGAAGCGTCCGTGCGGTCTGTATGCCGTTCATGCCGCCCATCTCGATATCCAGATAGATGATGTCAAAACAGACTGCCTGTTCGATGACGGCTTCCGTGAGTGCTGCACCGTCATAGAACGGTTCACAGTTTATTTCGATATTCTGTCTGGCAGCGGTTTCCTGCAACAGCGCCTCTATGGCGTCCGCCGCTGCCCGGTCATCGTCGCATATGGCAATGGTAGGCATCTTTTGTGCGCTCCTTTGTCTTCTTTGATGTAATAAAACATTACAGCTGCCTTCCGGAGCGGTTTGCGCTGCCGGTATCAGGGATATTGTATCATAGATGCACACAGCAGACAATTCCCGGCAGAAGGTTGCGGAGGAGAACGCGGTGATCCTGTTTCTGTGCGCGCCGCTATCCGTGTGATGGATGGGGCAACTGTTGTGAATGATGAAAAATGATGCAAATTTGATGCAATTTCGATGCAACTATGATGCAAGCGCATGATAGTATCAAAGTGCGGACACCATGAGCGGAGCGGACCGCGAAAGTACGTGTCTGGCAGGCGGTGTTTGTATACAGATTGGGAGAATAGAAGACTCATGCTTGAAAAATTATGTTACATTTTGTTGCGGACAGCGGCGATGCTTGCGCTGGTATCGGGCCTGTATCCGTGTGATGAAAAGCCGGACAGCCGGGAGTCCATGCCTGCGGAGACGGTTGAAAAGAATAGATCAGAGTCTGCGGACGGGCCGGAAGAGTTCGCGCATGTCTATGAGATCAGCGGTTCCTACGAGTACGAGTATGACAGCGCGGGAAATCAGATCAAAGAAATTTATTATAATGCAGCGGGCAAGGTGGTTTATCGGTACGAGTGCGAATATGACGATGCGGGAAACCTGACCGAAGAAATTCTGTACGATGAGGATGGAAACACTGTCGGCTGGTACGAAATTGAATATGACGATGCAGGAAATCCGACAAAGGAAATTTTTGGTCACGCAGCCGAAGATAATCTGGTTTTTTATTGGTATGAATATGCCTATGACACTGCGGGGAATCAAGTGAAAGAAGTGTGCTATATGGAGATAGATGGAAACGTCAGCGTCTATGAATGGTACGAGTATGAATATGATACGGCCGGAAACCGGATCGTAAGTATTTGCTATGACACGGGCAGGGGCGTTATTGATTGGCAGGAGTATACTTACGACAGTGCGGGACGTCTGACGAGGGAAACGCAGTGCGATGAAAACGGCCGGACTTTGTACTGGCAGGAGTATGTATATGATGAGCGGGGTCGCCTGCTCCGGGAAATTTCCTGTCGTCAAGACGGCAGGACAGAGGGAGTGGAGGAGTATTTATATAATGAGGCAGGACTACGCATGACGGTCAGCTATGACAGGTACAGCGGAATTGAGGGCTGGCATGAGTATGTCTGCGACAGCGAGGGAAGACCAATCGAAAGAACCGACTATGCCGTGCGGCAAAGTGTGGACGACTGAGGTGAAAAAGAATATGAAAAAAGTGATATTATGGACAGGCATAGCGGCATTGGCTGTGGCCCTGACGGTGGCGGTCCGGTTAAGCCCGATACAAAAGAAGTCATTGATTTGGCCCGGGCTGCGCTACAGCGAGGGCAATCCCTATTCCACAGAGGTGCTTGCGGAATCGTATCTTCATGATCTGTATGAGGCGAATCTGGGCGTGGACGCGGAGGAAATTCCGCTGATAGCAAACGAGGCGTGGGAGTATGCGAGACACTATGATCTGATTCTCCATGACGATCATCCGGCGTCCTCGGACTGGACGATCCAGCTGCTTGGAATGGAGGGTACGGATGCGCTGGCGCAGAGCGTCAATGCCTATCATGAGGAATTGTACCGGATGGAAAAAGCTCGTTTGGAAGAGCGGCAGCAGGAGGCGATCGAAAACAGCGGAGAGATCAGTTGGATGTGGTTTGGCGCTTATAACGGCGATCTGCTGACGAGGGCGGCTTATACATGGGGGAATATCGTTACGGTGGTCGATGTGGGGGACCGCTTTTCCTCTGCAGACTGCCTGGAGCTGCCTGCCAACTTTAACAAGACGACGGGCGAACGCTACGAGCTGTCCGATCTTTTCTGTACGCAGGATTATCAGGAGAGGCTGTTGCAGATCATGGCGGAAAAGTATGAAGATGGCGCCCTGTGGAGCTCTCGTCTTTCAAGAAGATGGGAGTACTATGGGCGGCTAATCTTTGGGATCACATACAGGGGGCTGCTGCTCAGCGAGGGTTTTAATGGACGCACCGCGTTAGTCGAATGGCGGGATATGAAAGACATCCTGTCGCCGGAATTTATCTCAGAGGTGCTCGTGTATGCGGATTGGAAGTAAAGAGAAGCGGGATAGTTTCGCGAAAAAGCTTGTTTTGTGCATGTGCATGACTGCATCGGCTGTGGCCCTGACGGTGGCGGTCCTGTCAAGTCCGGTGAACAGGCAGAAGAATAACTTTTTTGCCAATGCAAATCAGTGGTATCTGAACCTGAATCTGGAAATGGAGGCGGCCAGAGTGATCCGCGACTATGTGCCGGAGGACCCGGAGGGGACATGGACGCTGTGCCGGATGCATGCCAGATATGACGAGAAGAATTGTCTTATTGCGAGTATTTATGCCCGTTCCGGGTATGACCGCGAGCTGTATCTTTTGTTGGACGAAAGCGGAGGCAGAAGGCAATATCTGGTGATGGCGGAGGTTGGGCCGGATACGGAGCTGCGGCAGGAATATGGCGAGGAAGCCTTGACGATTGTGAATACGGAATTGCAGTGGACGTCTTATAGGGACCTTGAGGACATGTACTGGCAGCCGTACAGGATCCTTGTATCCGAAGATGATATTTACGAGTATGATAAGTATCATGGCGATGCAGCCGTCATACGGGCGATGTGCAGTTATCTGACAACCGCGGGGATACAGGCGCAGAAGAAGACCTGGCGGCTTCTGGATCGCATGACCTATATCGGCGCAGACGGCCGGCTGGCAAGCGTCTGTTTCGCAGACGGAACGCAGCGGGTACACCTGCTGGTGGATACGGTGAATCAGATGTACGGCGTTGTGGAGGTCTATCACGAGCAGGATGCGGTGGATACGGTGGCAGGGGACTATGCGCTTGCACCTGCGCTGTCTGCGGCTGAGAGCTGGCAGGAGACGGATGCTGCGCTTTCGGGCGACGGGTTCTTTATCAATGCAGAGCAGATGTACTATGACGAGTATGCGGAGCAGGACGCAGCGCGTGCGGTACAGACTTATGCGAAGGAACAGGGCATAGAGGAGGAACAGTGGGAGCTGGTATACCTGTACAGCGTAAACCGCAGTCCCCGTGACCCGAAGGGCGGCATCCTTCATGTGTTCGTGCGTTCGGTATCCTCCGGACGGCAACTGTATCTGCTGCTGCGCGAGCCGGAATACCAAAAGAACGAATGGCTGGTCATAGCCGATATATTAAATGGAGATACGGGAGAGCATGAGATCCCGGACGGTTCCTATAACACTTCTGCACGATGGAATTCCTATGATGCGTGGTGGGCGCATGAAAGAGAGCTTACTTACCATATCCGCAGCGACCAGACCTACAATCAGTATGATCCTGTCTACAGCTTTCCGTTGGTGTGCGCGCTGGAAGCGTATCTGGCCAATACGGAAGCCGACAGGACGGTAGTCTGGAAGATCGATTATGAGAAGTTCATCGGTCAGGGGAGTCTGGCGGATGTATGGTATACAAGCGCTGACAGGCAGGTACATCTGGTAGTGGATATAGCTGACAGGATGTATGCGGAGATAGAGACATACCGGCAGTTCCGGACCAAAGAGAACGATCTGTCTGAAGCGCCGGAGGAGATCACGGTGGATATGGGTAACGGTGAAAGCTATGAAATCACAAAAGAGACGTTTGTGATCGACCATGACCACTTTCTGCCGGAGTATTCTGTTGTGGACTATCCGATCATAAAATTTTCTGATGATATCACAAATGACAGACTGGGTGAAAAAATAAATCGAATATTCTATGAAACGGCAATGCTTCATTACGATGAGGAATTAGGACAGGAAATCAATGCGGCATACGCCTGCAATTATTATATAGCAAATGCGGAGGATAATTCTATCAGCATTTTGTATTGCAGCACGCACGGTGCCGGCGGAGGTGTCGCCAATCAAGAGTATGCGGTTACCGTATCGCTTGCTGACGGGAGTGTGGTGTCCCTTGCGGATCTTGGGCGCGCGGATGATATGATGCGCAGACTGGAGAACTACAACGGAACGATTTATTATAGCGACTGTGAGCCGGACATATGGACGGAAAATAAGGAGGAATTTGTTACAGAATGGCAAAAAGACGATCATTCACTTTTACACGGCTGGTATTTGCATGACGGAAGGCTCGGATTCATTTTTTGGTATCCCCGGGGTAGTTGGTGTAATACCGCGTTTGAATTTGAGCTGTTATGAAAGCATACTCAGCATCCATTCCGGTCAGGCAAAGCGCCTGTTTTACTGCCACAGGACATTTGCCTTTTTTGACGGCAGAAGATGCAAACGGAATATCGTTTATATTTCTCCAAAAATCCTGTTGCAATCCTACAGTGTTTATGCTATCATAACCACAAACATATCTGGGAAGTCTGGCAGTTCTGACGACATGTCTTACATTTCTGTTCTGAAAGGATCCCTTATATGTAACATTAATTTCATAAGGGAGGAAGAAGAATGGGAACGAAAGACGTATGCCAGAGCAATTATCTGGACGATCCGGTCAGGTTTGCCGATCAGGTGAACGGCGCGCTGTTTGGCGGACGACAGGTAGTGATGGCACGGGAACTGGAAGAGACTGATCCAGTGGCAGTATATCAGAGACAAGAGGGCAGCGGACGGAAGAATTACCGTGTCATGGCGGATAAGACGTACATTTGGAAGGAAAAGCTGATCCGCATCATTACGGTGGAAAACCAGAACTATGTGGACTATCGCATGGTGTTCCGCAACATGCTCTCGGAGAGCATCGGCTACCATAAACAGTGGCGCAGACTGCGGGCGCAGCATGAGCAGAGGGGCGACCTGACAGGCAGTACGGACGAATACCTGTCCGGCATGAAGAAAGATGAGAAGTTTTTTCCGATCATTACGCTGGTGGTATATTTCGGAACAGAGCACACCTGGGACGGAGCGAAGAGCCTGTATGAGCTTTTGTATCTTGACGATGAGATGAAGCCTTATGTTTCGGACTATAAGCTGAATCTATATGACTGTATGGCGCATGAAAGCTTTGCAGAATACCGTACGGGGCTCAGACAGGTGTTTGAGACGGTGCGTTATGGGAAGGATAAGAAGAAACTAAAAAGGATCATGGAAGAGAGTGCAGAGGCTTACAGCAGTATAGACAGCGAGACAAGAGAGATGATCGAAGTGATGGCGAACGTAAAGATAACGGAAGAGTACGGACATACAGTGCATGAAAACGGTGTGGAGGAAAGGAGATACGATATGTGTCAGGCGATATTGGATATGATAGAGGATGGCAGAATGGAAGGGAAAATCCAGGGTATGATCGATGCCATCACGGAGCTTCTGGAGGACCTGGGGCAGATCCCGCAGCGGGTCATGGAGCTGATACAGGCGCAGGACGATCTGGAGGTTTTGAGCAGATGGCATAAGCTGGCAGCCAGAGCGGGCAGTATGGCGGAATTTGAACAGAATATGTGAGGACAGCGGACTTTGTTTCACTCAAACTCAGTACGGCATATAAAATATGAATCAGATCATGCCCGTATCTGTCTGCGCAGGCAGTAGAGCGCCAGTACATTGGGGAGCACCATCAGCGCGTTGATCAGGTCAGTGCTTTCCCAGACGAGGCGCATGGGGATGATGGCTCCGACATAGATCATTAGAATGTAGGCGATTTTATAGTACCGAATGCCTTTTTTTCCAACGAGGTATTCCGTTGCTTTTTCTCCGAAATAGGACCAGCCGATCAGCGTGGTGACTGCAAATGCGGCCAGTGAGACCGTCAGGAAAGCGTCTCCTATATAGGGCAGATGAGCGAATGCTGCAGCGGTCAGACCTGTTTCGGGCACATGAGCGACAGAGGCGGGGTCATAGAGCATGTTGGATACGATGACCAGACCCGTGATAAAACACATAACTACGGTGTCCCAGAAAACGGCAGTCATAGAGACATACGCCTGAATGCGGGGTTCTTTGACATGGGATGCGGCGGCAGCAATGGCTGACGTGCCGATGCCAGCCTCGTTGGTAAAGAGTCCTCTGGCGATGCCGTAACGCATGGCGTGCTGCAGGGCGGCGCCTGTTATGCCACCGGCAATGCTTTTTACGCCGAAAGCGTCTTTTACGATCAGCAGACAGGCGGAAGGGAGTACGCTGCGGTAGAGGATCAGAAGCAGCAGACAGCCAAACAGATATACAAAACTGATGGCGGGCACTGTTCGCTCGCACAGACTGGCAATACTGCGCACGCCGCCGATAATCACGGCCCCGGTCAGAAAAGCGAGGGCAATTCCCACCGGATGCGGTGACAGGTGAAAAGAAGCGGCGGCAGCCTGTGTGACGGAGTTTGCCTGTGTCGTGCATCCTACGCCGAAGGCGGCGACCAGGGTGCAGAGCGCATAGAAGCCGCCTAGCATTTTTTTATGTAAACCGTTTTTTAGTACATACATTGGTCCGCCTACATAAACGCCTTCTTCGTTTTTGCTGCGGAATAATACGCTCAGATAGCATTCTGCATAGGCGGTAGCCATTCCCAGTATACCCGTGACCCAGCACCAGAGGATGGCGCCCGGCCCGCCCAGCGCAACGGCGGTGGAAACGCCGATGATGTTGCCTGTTCCCAGCGTTGCGGCAAGCGTGGTGGCCAAAGCTGAGAAAGGCGAGAGATTGCTGTCTGTATTGTCGGCTTTGCCGAGAGACAGCTTCAGTGCATAGATCAGATTCCGCTGTGGAACATGCAGTCGGAAGGTAAAATATATATGTGTTCCCATCAGAAGGACTAGCAGAGGGAACCCCCATATCAGATCATTGATTTGTTCCAGTACAGCCATAGAAATGTCGCGTCCCGTTCCGGCAGTCCGGTTGCGGACGCCGTAAGTTTGTTATCATAATTATATCGGCCACATACAGCAAAAAGAACTAATTTGTGGTAAAATAAGCGCAGAGTCAGCACTCTGCGCTAAGAGACTTACTTCGTAATAATAAAAGATACCTGGCAGGAGGATCCCCATGCAGCAGGAAGCATACAGGTGGGCATGTGCACTGTGCCATTATGCGGGCAAAGATGAGGCATTTCTTCAGAATTTCTGGAATTGCCTGCAGCAGTCTGAGAATATATATAATGAGTTCGTCTATTATATGGAGCATCATACTTTTTGGGATCAGTACAAGGTGGAAGGCTACAGCGTGGTGGATATTATGATCTGGCAGATCGATCATTTCAAAGCGCAGATGGACCGCGGCGGGGATGATATGAAGAATAATGCCGACAAAATGCTCTTGATGGCGTTTGACACATTCCTGAAGATGGAACGTGAGCCGGAGAAGTATGTGAAGCTTATGCAGACAGAGACGGGCACGGATTACGAGGGAAAATATTCGTAAGCATTCCGGCGTACAGGCGGACAAACTAACGAAATAACACAGGAGACAAATACAACAGGAGATAAGCCAATGAACAAAGAAGACATCAGGATCAAGCATGTGATCGTACATATTCTGGATTCCACCATCGGTATGCCGGTGCTGTCAGACACAGAACTGGAATACGGTTCGGAGGTGGCAGAGTTTCTCAGGGAGCACATCGCCCGTATATGTTCCGGTGATGATGCCAAAGAATGCCGTTTTTACAAAGAGGAGTCGGAGGTATATCATATACTGGATTCTTATGCAGACGATGATTTTATTGCGGTCAGTAAGGACATTGCAACGATGCTGTATGAGATTATGAACAGTAATATCGATATTCCCGCGGCGGATCTGATGGTGGTGCGTTTCAGAGAAAGCGATGATGAGTATCTGGCGCTGCTTAAGATGAATTATAAGGCGCATTATACGCACAGAACGCTTGCCGTGGAAGGCGGCGCGGGTAACAGCAACGAGATCATACGGCACAAATCCATTCTTCCCTCGGAGAGTCAGAGGCTGACGGAAGCTGCGATCATCAGACTGGACGATCTGGCGTTGTGGGTGATAGAAAAGAAGTATGAGGTAAACGGAGAAAAGACCGACTATTTTTCTTTTCTCTTCTTAAAATGCAGTGCGCATCTGTCGCACAAATCCAAGCTGTCTATCGTCAGCCGCGCCGTGGAGAGCATTCAGAAGGAAGGCTTCGATGAGACGGAGCGGTTCGGTAAGCAGATGCGCGCCAAGAGCATTATTCAGGAAGAGATCGAGGAGAAAGGCGGTTTTGCGGTAGAGGAGATCGCTGAGAAAATTTTTGACGGGCAGCCTGAATTGAGGGCGGCATTTCAGGATAAGATGGAAAAATATAATATGGTAAAAGAAGAGATACAGCCACAGAGCGAAAACACGGTGCGCAAGTATCAGAACCAGCATCTGTACACCGATACAGGGATCGAGATCAAGATTCCGATGGAGCAGTATAAAAACCCAAAAAGCGTGGAGTTTATTACAAATCCTGACGGAACGATCTCCGTGCTCATCAAGAATATCGAGCACCTGGAAGCCAGGATGTAGAACGTCCGCAACGCTGGGATGCGGAATGCCGAAAACAAGAATGTAGAACGTCCGCAGCGCTGGGATGCAGAATGTCCGGCATAGTAATATGGAATGCCAGGTGTCATGGATATCATATGACTGAAACCGTCATGAAGGCGGTATTGAAAGAAGGAAATGACAATATGGGAACGATCCTCGATTATCTGAAAGAATACGGCGACTATACGCTGGGTGAGAAGCAGTTTAACGAAGTGGACAGTCTGGTTTTAAGTCAGTTTGCCTATTTAAAATTTGACGGTCTTGTTCCGTCACCGGATGAAGACAGACCTGCCGTTAGTATGGAGGAATTTTTTAACCATACGGATTATGAACGCCTGTATGCGGATGAGCGTTACCGCAAGGATAACACTGCGCTTTTTCTGGCGCTGTATGAGAGCGAACGCTTTCATGATCTGCGGGTATACAATTATGTTAACCAAATAAATCTTGATACACAGACGCAGTTTTCCGCCGTGACATTCCTTATGCCAAACGGCGTCTGTTATGTGGCGTACAGAGGCACCGATGAGACCATCGTGGGATGGAAGGAAGATTTAAATCTTGCCTTTTCGGAACCGGTAGAGGGACAGCTGCTGGGCGTAGAGTATCTGAACCGCGTTTCTAGGAAAATCGACGGGGATTTCTATGTTGGAGGCCATTCCAAGGGCGGAAACCTGGCAACTTATGCTTGTATGAACTGTGATACCGCGGTGCGCGGCCGTATTAAGGCGATCTACGACCACGACGGGCCGGGATTCAGGCCGGAGGTCATAGCCAAAAGCGCCTATGCGCAAATTGAGGGCAGAATACGCAAGACGATTCCTCATTCTTCACTTGTGGGGATGCTGCTTTGCTCTAATGGCGTTTATCGTGTGGTGGAGAGTAAGACTATCGGTCTTGCACAGCACAATCCGTATACATGGCTGGTAAAAGACGACCATTTTCAAATCGTGAGCGATCTGTACGCCGGGCGTAAATTCATGGACGAAGCGGTAAATGAGTGGATACTGTCGCTGACACAGGAGCAGATGCATACATTTGTGGACACTTTTTATCAGGTGGTGCTTGCGTCTGAGACGGATAATCTGATCGATTTTACCGCCAACTGGTTTAAGAGCCTTCACAAGATCAGCGCCGCACTCAAGGACATAGATCCGGAGACCGGAAAAGCGATCGTGCAGATCATGAAATCCCTTTTCGAGATCATTTCTCTTCACGCAAAAGAGAGAGTGAAGAGTAAGAGCGAAATGCAGAGAGAGAGGTTTGATGAAGGGATCTTACAGCTCGAACAGCTTTTTACCAAACAGACGGGTCCATCATAAAATAATGAAACAGCCGTTCGCCGCCCGTATCCATCATACGTTCGGGATGCCACTGTACAGCGATGATGGGCAGGGAGATATGTGCGATACCTTCTATCACGCTGTCCTTGGCGCGGCATACAGGGATCAGTCCGGCTCCGATGCGGTCGATAGCCTGATGGTGGGCGGAATTGACCAGCGCGCCCGAACCGTACAGCTGATAAAAGAAATCGCTGTGGTCTAGTCCGCTGTGAAAGACGTGGTGCTGTTGGTCCTGTCCGTCCCATTGGTGTGCGCCGGCGGTAGCAATGTTTTGCATGATCGTGCCGCCTAGTTTGACGTTGATTAACTGCAGCCCTTTACAGATGCCCAGTATGGGCTTTTTTTGTTCCATAAAAAAGGAAAGCGCCTGAAGCTGTATGATATCCAACTCCGTGTCTATGCTGCGGGAACCGTGGTTGTGCTGGCCGAAAAAAGCCGGCGTGATGTCACCGCCGCCTGGCAGGATCAGATGTGTTGCCTGGGCCGCTTTTTCCGTATCGGTGGTGGAAAAACACGGAATCCCCAGAGAGCGGACTGCGTTTTCGTAATTGTGTGTATCTTTGGAACGGCCGACAATGGCTGCGATGGAAGAGGGCATAGCTGTTACCCCATAGGAAAATGTTACTATATTATATGAACCGGCGCTCAGATTGACAGCAGATCGTGGACTGACTGCCTGTTTAGTTCGGGAAAAGGAATTACGGGAGCGGGATTTGCTTCATGCGCGCCGATTATTTTTTCCATCCATGCCATGTGATACCATGTACCGAACTTGTAGCCGCAGTTGTGGAATGTTCCCACCATGTTGTACCCCATGTGTTCATGAAAACGGATGCTGTTCATGGTAAGATGTGCGTCTTCTTTTTCCGGTACGCCGATGCAGGCATTCAGATTATAGATGTTCTGCGCCAGAGAGATCCGCTCAAGGGCCTCATAAAGCATACGTCCGATACCTGCTCCCGTGCAGTCTTCTCTCAGATAGATGGTCGTTTCTGCCGCATGGCCGTAGGCGGCGCGTCCCACGAAGGCGTGGGTGTATGCGTAACCGAGGATATGGCCGTCCTGTCTGGCGGCGATATAGGGGTATGCCTGCAGAATGTCCGTAATGCGTTTTTTAAATTCATCGATACAGGGCACATCATACTCAAAAGTAATTGCTGTTTTTTCCACATAAGGCGCATAGATATCTAGTAATTCTTCCGCGTCATCAGCTGTTACGACGTACAGAAGCGGGGCGCATTCTTTCGGTTGTCCGGACATGGTTGTTTCTCCTTTTCTACTGTCTGCTGACAAGTTCCTGACACATTGTATATCGCCTGTCCGCAAGTTGTCAAATACAGTGCTGCATGCTAAAATATACGCGGACCGGGCATTACTTTACAGTGCCGGGTGATGAAGGAGAGCGTATGATGTTTCAGGCGATATACAGGTATAGAGAAAGGATCGTGCTTCTGTTAGGCTGTCTGATGCTGTGCGGTATTCTGTCAGGCTGTGCGGACGGCTTAGGAACTGCGGATGATATGTCGGGGAAGGACGATTTGCCGCCGGAAGAGGAGGTGGATCTTGTGCTTGACCGTCCCTTTATATTTGTCATCACGGGAAGCAAAGACATGCCTCTTTTTGTCGGTGTGGTGAACCGTCCGGCAGACTGATACAGATATCGGTTCGGATAGGGATGCTGCGGTGAAGCGGACCGGTATATGAGGTGATGCGCCGCTTTGATGGCGGTATCTACAAGCATATGCCGTTTGACGCAAGCACCGAAGTGCTTTCTCCATAAGGCAGGGGAGCGCCCTCAACGGTTGTTATGCTGCCGCCGGCTTCCGTTACGATCAGCGCTCCTGCAGCGTAATCCCAGGGACACAGGCGAAGCTCAAAGAATAGCTCGGCCCGGCCCGCCGCCACATTGCACAGATCGATAGCAGAGGAGCCGCTTCTTCTCACATCCAGAGATTTGCGGTAATAATCGTAGGCAAGTGCAAAAGTCTTCTCGGCCAGTCCCTCATAGTAGGTCGCTGTGCCGAATATGACGATACCGTCGTGCAGCGGACGCTTCGAGACATGGATCGGCGTGCCGTTCAGACAGGCGCCGTGTCCCTTTACGGCTGTGAACATCTCGTCCAGATACGGCTGATAAACAACGCCCATATATGGCGCGCCGTCTTTTGCCAGTCCTACGGATATGGCGCTGGTGTGGTAATCCCTGATAAAGTTCGTGGTGCCATCGATGGGGTCTGCGATAAATGCATACCCTTTTTCGATAGAAGCGTGGGTGTCTTCCTCCTCACCCACAAAGACCGCCTCCGGCAGCAGAGTCAAAAGTTCCCGCTTTAATTTTTCCTGTATCATCTTATCATAGGTCGTGACGAAATTGGCGTGTCCTGCCTTCTCGTCTATCGTGCTGTTATTTCTGTCGGCGCATAAAATGATGCCGCCGCATCCGCGCACAATGTCCTCGATGCCGCGCAGCAGTTTCTCCTGTTCTTCTTTTCTGTCTTCCATTGTCTGTTTCCTTTCGGGTGGCCGGTATGTGTTATGCCGGTCAAAGGCGAACCGGCGCCTGTCCGGACAACACCCGTATCCATTCTATCATAGTGACAGGGTTTTGCAAGAACAGGGCAGAAAACAGCAGCAGGAAAATTCAGAATATAAATTAAATATAAACGGTACAATGTGCAACTATCAACCCAAAAACTATTGGCGGAGAGCGTTTGTTGACAGTGTACGGCAGGTATTGTATAATTCAGAATAAGTCCGGTTTGTGCCGGGCAGAATAAAGATAATATTAAATGGTATTTCACAATACTGAGACGGGAGGACTGCATATGGGGGGGGGTAAAACATAGTCTGTTTTTTGGGACTTTGTTCCTGCATCAAAAAATGGCGCGTCATTTTGGCGGCGAACTGGTTTTTGTCCGGAAGGGATATCTGGAAAACAATGTGGTGACACAGCCGATGGCTTATGATATTGTTTCCAGAAATGAATATCCCGCATATAGAGAACAGATGGACTATGTCCGTTATCGCACCATCGAACTGCTCGCGGAGGAAATTAAACGAAATCATGTTGGCGGAGATATTGCGGAGGCAGGCGTAGACTACGGAGACTGTTCCTGGGTCATCAACGGGAGTTTCCCAGATAGGACATTTTACCTGTACGATACGTTTGCGGGGTTCGATGAACGTGATGTAGAGACGGAAAAGAATAACGGGTTTACGAGCGAAGCATTCTTTGAAAGTGCGAATTATTTTAAGCGCAGCAGTTTTAGGACGGCAGATGATCAGGTCGCGTACGTGCGTCAGCGCTTGCCATATCCCGAAAAAGCAGTTTTCAGAAAAGGTTATTTTCCGGAGACCGCTGTTTCCGAGACAGAAAAACGGTTTGCGTTTGTTTCTCTGGACATGGATCTGTATGCGCCGATTCTGAGCGGCATCGATTTTTTCTATCCGAGACTGAATCGGGGCGGTTACATCATGATCCACGATTATAACCACAGCGAGTTCAAGGGAATTAAAAGAGCCATCGAAGAATGCGAGGAAAAGTTTGGCGTGATTCCCAAATTTCCTCTGCCGGACCAGGGAGGAACGATTGTCTTGACAAAATAGGACTTGAATTGTAATCTGTCCGCAGACTAACGGAAGAAAGGGGATTGCGGGACGCTGACTTGGGTGTGTAAAAGAAGTGTAAAATCTGAATGAGTGACTATCAGGCAAAAAGTTATTGACGGAAGCGTTGATCAGTGTTACGATATTTTACACAAAAAGGGTGTTACCGTAAAGCAACGGTTCGCCTCAGTTAATTGTTACTCAAAAAAGCAACCTAACTTTGGCTGGCGCGGTTGCTTTTTTGATGTCTTTTATTTTTTCTGGTCTGTCGGATACTGATAATTGTCACGATGATACTGATGACCGTCACTACAATACCGACAAGTTCCAAAATCATATACAACACCAATAGTGCTTACCTTTCACGCTATTTTCCATATGTATCCCCTCCTATCTCAAAATTTGAAATTTGTCAATACATCTCCCGATATATTTTTAAGTTTTATATTATCATCCATGTATGGA
>CANQNN010000019.1 GCA_947625205.1 uncultured Lachnospiraceae bacterium
CGGAGCGGATCAGCTCTAAGATCAGGCTTTTTATTGTGCACTTTGATGATTTTTAAAATAATTCTTGCAATTCACCAACATTTTTATATTTTTTAATAACATAAAACAGCATTACTATTTGTAAAAAAAATCATTATCCATTATAATAAGAAATACCTAAAACATTAAAAAGGAGCTTCTTATGAAAAAAGGACTTGCTACTGCAGTGATCTTATCCGTTTCCTCTGTTGCGGCGATGCATACGATCAACCGCGTTCACTCTTCTGCGTGTACCGCCAAAAACTTATTGAACAATTCGGAAAACCGTTACTATGAATGGCGCTTCGGAAAGATAAGATATCAGAAAAAGGGCAGCGGTTCTCCCCTTCTTCTGGTTCATGACCTGACGGCGGGAAGCTCGAACTATGAATACCACAGACTCATCAATAACCTTACCGGAAATCATGAGATATATTCCATAGATCTGCTTGGTTACGGTCTGTCGGACAAGCCATCAATGACCTATACCAACAGCCTGTACGAGCAGCTTATCAATGATTTCATAACTAATGTTATTAAAAGAAAGACGTCCGTTGTCGTCACAGGAGAATCTGTTTCTTTTGTCATACTGGCTTGTCATAACAATCCTGAACTTATCAACAGACTGATCTGCATAAATCCCCAGAGCCTGTATCTGCAGAACCAGATACCGTCGAAGCAGACCGCTCTGATGAAATATTTTCTCGAGATTCCGATCCTTGGCACATTCACATACCATGTACTCGTAAACAGATGGATGCTGGAGAAAATATTCAGAAAACAATATTTCTGCCGTCCCGATGAAGTCCGGGAAAAATATATCTCAAATTATCTTGAAGCAGCCTACGCCGGAGGGTACGGTTCCAAGTTCGCCTTTGCGAGCTATGTCGGAAAATACATGAACTTAAATATTCTTCGGGAATTAAAGGACATTGACAACAGTATCCTGATGATCGGCGGAGAACAGGAAGAGGACATTCAGAATACGATCGACAATTACAAATATTATAACGCCGCGATCGAGGAAGTCTATATTCCCGGTGCAAAGCACCTTCCCCAGTTAGAGACGCCGGATGAAATGCTGGAACAGATAAATATCTTTCTGGGTAAGTAAGGGACGTTAATAAAATTATATCAGGTCTGCCTGCGAATGCGGTCCATCTCCAGGTATTTTACCTTTCCGTTATTTGTGACCGGGTTTCTCTCCTCATAACAGAAAACCAGCGCAACGGGCTTTCCGAAAAGATACTCTGTTATTTCCACGTGCAGCATACCGGTCAGATCGCGGTAATTGCGGTCTGACAGGATCGGATATAACGTATGCGTCTGCGATTCTTCATGCACTATATCGTGAATGACATCTTTCCAACATGCCTGCGACGGACAAAACGCCGGTCTGTTTTTCATATTTTCCCGCAAATATATATCCAGGGTAATATACTCCCGCCACGCCTCCATCGGATATGCATCCGTTGGGGCGGAAGCTGTATTTTTCTCGATCTGCTCCCCGCCGCACTCCATCAACACTTCATACTTCTGTACCCGCGACAGCTTTATTCCAAACAGCCCGTGCGCCTCGTACCATGCCGCAATATATTCATACATTTCATAGGGCGTATCAAAATACGAACTTAAATATTCCAGAGAATTGCAAAATTGTCCGCTGTTATAATAAATCTCAAGAACCTCCTCGATCTGCTTCAAATGACACACATCCTGATAGGAAAGCCATTTAGTGGACAGCACTTCATAAGGTGGAAACGCCGTATACTGGATTTCATATTCCGCCGCTTTCTTCTCAATATCAGAACCCTTCAGAACCTTGAGAAATCCCAGTTGAAGATTTTCGGGCAGCAGCGCATACACAGCATCAAAAGATTTCTGAAAGGAACGGATATCTTCATAGGGAAGTCCCGCGATCAGATCCAGATGCACATGTATATTTTTAAACGCCGCGATTCTCTCTACGGCAGCCGCAACCCTGTCAAAATCCATTTTGCGCCTGATCTCATATATTGTCCGTTCATTGACAGACTGTACGCCGATCTCAAGCTGTACCGCGCCCGGTCGCAGCTTCTCAAGTAATGCAAAATAATCTTCATCCAGAAGATCCGCTGCGATCTCAAAATGAAAATTGGTAATGCCGTTATCATGCTCCAAAATATGCCTAAGGATCGGAAGCGCATGATCTTTTTTACAGTTAAAGGTGCGATCCACAAACTTAACCTGCGGCACATTTTTCTCCAAAAAAAAATCCAGTTCGCGGCACACCCGGTCCACAGGAAGAAAATCCATTGTCTTATCAATGGAGGAAAGGCAGTAACTGCATGAGAATGGACAGCCGCGGCTGCTCTCATAGTAAATGATCCGGTTCTCATAATTTTTCAGATCGCTATAATAAAAGGGAATTTCATTAAGAGTAAGTCTGTTCACACCGTTTCCGTCAAGAATTCTGGGAAGCTCATCCGAAGTTTTTTCAACATAAGAAGCTGACAAGCGTCGAAAAACACCTTCTCCCGGTCCGGTCATAACGCCTCTGAGCTGCCATTTATCTATTATCTCTTGGGGATCGTAGGAAACCTCGGGACCGCCCGCCCAGATGTCAACGCCGGGCAGGATCTTGTGAATATCATGAATGATGCTGTCAATAATACGATAATTCCATATATAACATGAAAAAGCAAGGACGTCGGGACGCTTCTTATATATTTCCTGTAAAATATAGGAACCGCTCTGGTTAATAGTAAACTCGGCAATTTCGACATGGGATGCATACCTGCCCGCACATGCCTTCAGAGAGAGCACCGCAGGATTGGAATGTATATATTTTGCATTGATCGCTACGAGTAATATTTTCATGCCATAACTTGTCCTTCACTTTATCGGATTCTTAGCGGCTGTTCCGGCTTTTCTCGGATATACGGGCGGCGTGGGTCTTTCCTTTACAATGACTATCAGGCTGCGGTTTATATTTGAATCGGGCAGAACAAAATCCACATGTTTATCAATGCGTCCCCCAAGTATGCCGATCGCTTTTTCTGCTTCTCTGATCTCCTCGAACGCCTTCTCAGACTTATAGGAGATAAATTTGCCGCCGAGCTTTACATAGGGAAGGCAGTATTCCGACAGCACGGACAAATTTGCTACCGCCCTGGATACGCACAGATCATATTTTTCTCTGAATGCTCCGGTCTTCGCACAGTCTTCCGCCCTGGCATGAACCGCCTCGATCCCGTTAAGCGCAAGCGTACCGATAACTTCATTCAAAAAATCAACTCTCTTATTGAGGGAATCCATGAGCGTCACATGAATTTCCGGAAAAACGATCTTAAGCGGAATACCGGGAAATCCGGCTCCGGTTCCGATATCGATGAGTGTTAAGCTGCGCTTTAAATCGAACGGCGCAGATTCTTGTTCCAAACCGGACAGATCGATGGCCTTCACGACAGAAAGACTATCGATGAAGTGCTTCTTCAAGACATCATCAAAGTCCGTGATCGCAGTCAGGTTCATCACTTTATTTTTTTCTGCCAGCATCTCATAATACATAAGAAACTGCCGGATCTGTTCTTCAGATAAGGTAATGTGAAGCTCTGCAAGATCTTTGTTAAATTGCCGGATATGATATTCTTTATTATTATAATTCACTCTGATGCTCCCAATTTTTTCCATGCATCTATTTGTTATTCTTATATTTTTCCAGATATACTAACAACACCGAAATATCTGCAGGCGATACGCCGGATATCCTGGAAGCCTGTCCTATCGACACGGGCTTGTATGCGATCAGCTTCTGCCTTGCTTCCAGACGGAGGGAACCGACATCGTTATAATCAATATCATCCGGGATCCTTTTTCTCTCCATTTTCCTATACTGCTCTACCTGACGGAGCTGCCTTGCAATATAACCCTCATACTTTATTTCGATCTCTACCTGCTCGATCACATCCGCCGGAAGAGGTTCGCGCATCCTATCGATCTCTTCCAGCATTTCATAGGAAAGCTCCGGACGGCATATCAGCTCGGCAAGGTTTACGCCCGTCTTTAACGCAGCGCTTCCGTGAGCTGTCAGAAAATCCTGATTTTCCTTCGCAGCGCCGACAACCGTATTTTTTAACCGTTCAACTTCCTTTTTGATCTGCTCCTTCTTGTGAAGAGTCGCTTCATACATTTCTTTTGATACAAGACCGATTTCATATCCTGTTTGGCGAAGCCGTAAGTCGGCGTTGTCCTGACGCAGCAGAAGACGGTATTCCGCTCTGGAAGTCATCATCCGGTAAGGCTCTCGGTTTTCTTTCGTCACCAGATCATCAATGAGAACACCGATATATGCCTGGGACCTGTCAAGAATAACGGGTTCTTTCCCTGTAACGCTCCTCGCAGCGTTGATTCCTGCCATAAGTCCCTGTGCTGCCGCCTCCTCATAACCGCTGCTGCCGTTTAGCTGTCCGCCGCTGAACAGGCCTTTAATATTTTTAAACTCAAGAGAAGGGTACAGCTGTCTCGAATCGATGCAGTCGTACTCGATCGCATAGGCATTCCTGACGATCTTACAATTTTCCAGTCCGGGAACCGTGCGGTACATGGCAAGCTGCACATCCTCGGGAAGAGAGGACGACATACCGCCCACATACATTTCATGCGTATACAGTCCTTCCGGTTCAATAAAAACCTGATGCCTTTCTTTATCGGCAAATTTTACAACTTTATCTTCTATAGACGGACAGTATCTCGGTCCGGTCCCTTCTATGATCCCTGCATAGATAGGCGACCGGTCCAAATTGGCCCTGATGATCTCATGGGTTTTCTCATTCGTATAAGTCAGCCAGCAGGATACCTGGTCGATCTGCACATCCTCCGGATCGGTGGAAAAAGAAAAAGGAACCACTTTTTCATCGCCGAACTGTTCTTCCATCTTACTGTAATCAAGGGTACGCCCGTCCATTCTGGCAGGAGTGCCCGTCTTAAATCTTCTGAGCGCAATGCCAAGATTTCTCATGGAATCTGACAAATGGTTGGCTGGCTGCAGACCGTTAGGACCGGTATAAGTTATCGTCTCACCGCACAGGCACCTTGCTTTCAGATAAGTGCCGGTACATAGTACAACCGCCTTGCATTCATAGATCGTTCCGGTATAGGTTTTTACTCCTTTAATGCGGCTAATACCCGGATCCGCATCATCTCCGGAATCTTCTTTTTTATATTTCTCTGTCAGAAGCTCGCATACCTCTGCCTGCCTGATCGTAAGATGATCCTGATTTTCCAGGACTTTGCGCATCTGTCTGGAATACTCCGCTTTATCGGCCTGTGCACGCAGGGAATGTACCGCCGGACCTTTGGATTTATTTAACATCTTGGACTGAATAAAGGTTTTATCGATATTTTTCCCCATCTCACCGCCAAGGGCGTCGATCTCACGCACAAGATGCCCTTTGGAGGTTCCGCCCACATTGGGATTGCACGGCATCAGAGCGATACTGTCCACACTGACCGTAAACATGACGGTCTCCAATCCCAGTCTGGCGCACGCCAAGGCTGCTTCACATCCTGCATGACCCGCACCGACCACACATATATCCACTTTTTCTATCATCTCAGGCATTGCAGATCTTCTCCAGTTTATTATTATTTACCCATACAAAACTTACTGAATATCTCGTTTATCAGATCGTCCTCCACAGATTCCCCGATAATAAGACCCAGTTTTTCATAAGCGCCCATCATATCTATTGTATAAAAATCCTCCGGCATATTCTCCTCTATGCTTTTGTGAACCTGAAGCAAACTGTCATAAGCGTTTTGCAGCACTTCCTTGTGACGGACATTTGTAATATATACTTCATCGTTATATGTAATATCGCCGTGGAAAAACATATCCTTCACTGTCTCAATGAAGAGCTCTATTCCTACTCTGTCCTTCATGGACGTTTTAATGATCGTGCCAGCAGCAGACTTATTCTGCCTGATATCCTCCTCTGTCACAACAGAAGTAAGATCAGACTTATTAAGAAGTATGATCGTTTTCTTCCCGTCGATCATCTTAAGAATATGCCTGTCATTTTCGTCTAACGGCACCGATGAATCTACGACATAAAGCACCAGATCCGCATCTTTAACCGCATTTTCTGCCTTATTCACGCCTATTTTCTCAACAACATCCTCTGTGGAACGTATTCCTGCCGTATCCAGGATTCTAAAAACAATGCCGTTTATTGATACGGTTTCCTCCAGAATATCTCTCGTTGTTCCTGCAATGTCGGTTACAATCGCTCTTTCTTCTCCGACAAGCATATTTAATAAAGAAGATTTTCCTGCATTGGGTTTTCCTACAATAACGGTGTGAATACCTTCTGCCATGATTCTTCCGTCCTCTGCGGAATCAAGAAGGCTTTTTATCTGCCGCATAAATTTTTCTACTCTTTTAAGAAGCGTGTCATTATATCCTTCCGCTTCCAGATCAAAATGCTCGGGATCATCGAGAGCCGCTTCTATAAAGGCGATCTCATGTATCATCTCTTCCCTGACTTCCTTGATCAGATTTGATACGGAACCCTTTAACTGGCTTACAGAGGACTTGAGAGCAAATTCATTTCTGGCATGTATCACATCCATGACGGCTTCCGCCTCAGACAGATCGATCCTTCCATTCAAAAAGGCGCGTTTAGTAAATTCTCCCGGTTCAGCAACTCTCGCCCCTGCTTGTACGACACGCTCAAGTATCTTCTGCATCATAAGAACGCCGCCGTGACAATTTATTTCTACCGTATCTTCCGCAGTATAACTTCTGGGAGCCTTCATGACAGATACTATGACTTCATCCATGACATTTTCATTTTCGTCCACAATAAAACCGTAATGGATCGTATGGGAATCATATTGTGACAAAGTCTTGTTCCCTTTGGCATTTCTGTATATTTTACCGGCAATCCCAATTGCCTCGTCACCGCTGATACGGATGATCCCTATTCCCGAACCTGACATAGCCGTTGCTACCGCCGCTATTGTATCTGTCCTGGCAGAAAACATTATCACAGCCTCCGTATAAAATAATATGCGACAGAGACATACGTCTCTGCCGCTTTAAAAACATAATGATCTTAATTGTTTCTTTCATATTTCTTCAGAACAACCACAACATGTCTGTAAGGTTCTTCACCTTCACTGTGTGTTGTAACATATTTATCATTCTGAAGAGCAGAGTGAATGATCCTTCTCTCATAAGGATTCATAGGCTCCAAAGATACAGGTCTCTTTGTTCTCTTAACTTTATAAGATATATTTTTTGCAAGATTCTCAAGAGTTTCTTTTCTTCTCTCACGGTAATTTTCCGTATCCACTTTAACCCTGATATAATTCTCTACATTCTTATTGACTACCAGAGAAACAAGATACTGCAGGGAATCCAGAGTCTGTCCTCTCTTACCGATCAAGACTCCCATATCGTCACCGCTTAAGTCGATATCCATCGTACCTTCAGCCTCATCATATTTTACATCGACAACAACTGTCATATCCATTGCTGCAAATACATCCTTCAGAAAATCTTTCGCGCTGTCCTCTACGGAAGATTTAACCCTTGCCTTGATCACAGCCGGTTTGGAACCGATTCCTAGAAATCCTGCAGAGCCCTCATCGATCACTTCATATTCCAGCTTATCGCTGGTAACAGTTAATTTCTGACATGCCTCGGTAATTGCATCACTTACTGTTTTAGCCGATACTTCAATAAATTCCATAATAATTCCTCCTCCTATTTTTTGTTATTCTTTTCGTTATACTGTCTCACCATATTTGCTTTAGACATCATACTTCCCGGTTTGGCATTCTGATTATAATATTGTGTAGACTTTCTGATAGCTTCTTCTTTTTCTTCCTGTGTCATACCCGGTTTAGACTGACTCTTCGGAATGGCAGATACATTTTTTGTATTCATACTTGCATAAGCCGCCATTTTTTCATTTCTGGCATTGACCTTCTGCATTTTCTTCTTGGCTTTTTCTTCATTATTCTTAATAACTTCGTCCAAGTCGATCTTATCAATATGCTTATTGATCACAATCTGCTGAATACTTCTTACAACAGAACCGGCAATCCAGTACAGACCCATACCTGCCGGCAGCGTGTAACAGAAAATAGCCGACATAATAGGCATCATCAGATTCATGGTCTTCATGGACTGCATCATGGCATCCTGCTGCTGGTTGTTAGAATTCTTACCGTCCTGCTGAGGCTGCTGGGGCATCAGCTTTACATTGATCCACTGTGTTACGGCAGACAAAACAGGAATGGAAATTGCCGCCAGCATAAGCAGAAACGATTTTGACGCAATTGCTTCCTTCATAACATAAGAAGGAGAATTTCCTATGTTTAATCCTAAAAAATTGTTGTATCTGTTTAACAGACCAAGCGTGTGATCTACATCTGCGGATAAAGACGGAAACTTATCCGAAATACTTAACCATTCCGCAGTAGACGCCTTATTGAGCACATCGATAAAGGTATTTTGTACATATGACGTTACGCCGCTTACAAATGATTCATTGCTAAACTGTTTTGAAAACATACCGGCCTGTGAAAAGGTCTGTATAAATTCCGTGCTTCCTTTCTGAGCGATCAGATTGTCGACCAGAGGAAAAAAAGCTTCCTTGATCTTACCTACATAAGCAGGCATATTATAGATAACACGGTACAACGCAAATAATATAGGCATCTGTATCAATAGCTGGATACAGCTTCCCGAAGGTGATACACCGTATTTTGCATAGACGGCCTTCGTCTCGGTCTGCATCGCCATCATAGATTCGTTATCGTTCTTTCCCTTATATTTAGCCTGAATCGCCTGAAGCTCAGGATTCATTTTCGCCGATAATTTAGAAAATTTCTGCTGCTTAATAGTAAGAGGCATCAGAATAAGATAAATAACGATCGTAAATAAAATGATAGCAAGTCCGATGTTAGGAAGACCTATCTTGTCCAAAATAAGGAAGATACCTTCCATAATATAACCCAGCAATTTTGCTATAGGTCCGATAATTTTACCTGAATTCTGGGTCAATAAGATAACTGACACTATAGAATTACCTCCTTGATCTCTTTCTCTCTGTTCCTCTACGGAACAGGATCATAACCACCTTTTGAAAAAGGATTACATCTGCATATCCTCCACAGAGCCATAAGTCCGCCTTTAAAAGCTCCGTATTTCTGAACAGCTTCCAGTCCGTATTCCGAGCATGACGGAATATAGGGACATTTTGTACTCTTCATTGGAGAAATATATTTTCTATAGAATTTAATAAGATAAATAAGTAATTTTTTCATATCAATTTCTAATTTGATCCATCATAAAAATAAACCTTTAAAATATGATGAAGCCTTGAAAGATGTAACAACGCTCCCTCTATCTCTCTATATCCGGCAGAGGCAGCACTTTTTCTTGCAACGACTACTATATCTAAACCACTATTAAATATATTTTCATGTAGCCGGTAACTCTCTCTCACCAGTCTGGCGAATCTGTGTCTTACGACACTGTTTCCCACCTTCTTGCTGGCGCATATTCCCAGTCTGTTTATGTTCCTGTTGTTTTCCAATACATACATTACAAGATATCTGTTTACGTAGCTTTTACCGTTTTTATAAACATTCTGGAAATCACTGTTCTTTTTTAAGGACTCCGAAAATATCATTTTAACCGTACCTTCCTGAAGGCTGTTTACACGGAGAAAAAAAGGCCACAAAATTGCGGCCTATGCTGATAATTTCTTTCTTCCTTTTGCACGTCTTGCTGCTAATACTTTTCTTCCGCCCGAGCTGCTCATTCTTTTTCTGAATCCGTGAACTTTAGATCTCTGTCTTTTCTTGGGCTGATAAGTCATTTTCATACCGATGCACCTCCTTTGGCCAAACCTTAATATATATATAAGGTAAATTTTTTTGTGATTATTGGAAAAACAACATTTAGATTATATATAATAAATGTGAAAACGTCAAGCAAATACGGGGATTTTTTATAATTAAAAAGTTACAAGATAACGCGATAAAATAACAAACTTTTTTTATTCTATATGTTGTTATAAAATAAAAATTTTTTTCTATATATTGTACTTTATATTTTAATATTCACTTTACATAAATATATCCACACAATGTGTATAACTTGTGTATAAATATGATTTAATATGATGATAAATTTTATTTTACCCCTAATAAATACACTCATTAAGGTTGATAACTTCTTTTCACGTTATACACATATAATCAGTTTATCTTCATATATATGTAAACTTGGTTATAAAATAATCCATAATCATGTGGACAACTTACTGTTTGAAATTTTAGCCTACATATATTAAAATATATGGTAGGGTAATTTCGATGTTATCGTTTTTTATCATTACATAAACATTATTTTACTTATTTTTGGAGTTTACAAATGGATTCGATAAAAGAAAACTGGGACCTTATCAAACAGACATTACGGAAAGAATACGATCTTTCCGATATTTCTTATTCTACCTGGATAGAACCTCTTAATTTTTTTCAGGTAAAGGATAATGTTGTAACGATACTCATTCCCTCGGATCAGGCCCATGCTTTAAATTATATTTCTTCTAAATATAAGAGCTTCTTCCAGGTTACTATATCCGAGATGATGGATCATACCTATGACATCTCTTTTATATTGGAGAAGGACGCCCTGGAAGATTCCGAAAAAAAATCATCTGCCAATGCAGCATATAATGTCCGATTTGAGAATGCTAACTTAAATCCTAAATATAAATTTGATACCTTTGTTGTAGGAAGCAATAACAAATTCGCCCACTCCGCATCTCTTGCCGTTGCGGAATCCCCGGGTAAAGTATACAATCCCCTCTATATATATGGAGGAGCCGGTCTGGGCAAAACGCATCTGATGCACTCCATCGGACATTTTATACTAGAACAGAATCCCGATATGAAGGTACTCTACGTTACTTCTGAAGTATTCACAAATGAAGTGATCGACTGTATCCGAAGCGGTGACGCCAACAGAATGAATAATCTAAGGGAAAAATACAGAACCGTGGATGTGCTGCTTATCGATGACGTACAGTTTATTATAGGTAAGGAAAGCACACAGGAAGAATTTTTTCACACCTTCAACACTCTCCATTCCGTAGGCAAGCAGATCATTCTGTCCTCCGACAAACCGCCTAAGGACATGGAAACACTGGAGGAAAGATTCAGATCAAGGTTTGAATGGGGCCTTATTGCGGATATACAGCCGCCGGATTACGAGACAAGAATGGCGATCTTAAAGAAAAACGCCGAGATATATCACAAAGAGATAGATGATGAGGTGTTTAAATATATAGCCGACAACATCAAATCAAATATTAGAGAACTGGAAGGGGCATTCAATAAGATCATTGCTTTTTCCAAGCTTAATAAAGTGGATATCAATTTGACTTATGCGGAGGAAGCGTTAAAAGACGTGATCTACCCTGATCATCCCAAAAAAGTAACTCCTTCTCTTATTATAGAAGTAGTGGCGGATCATTTCGGGGTCGATCCGGACGATATCACATCCAAAAAGAGAAATTCGGAATTTGTGCTTCCAAGACAGATCTCCATGTATCTGTGCAGAAATATCATAGGAATGTCTCTTACGGATATAGCCAGACTTCTCGGTAAGAAGGATCACACCACAGTTATACACGGCATCAAGAAGATAACCACAGAAATAGAGACCGACGAAGACCTTAATAATAAAATAAATATTATTAAGAACAAAATAAACCCTTAGTTATAATGTTTATATCTTGTTATTATAAACATAGGTTTTCACATATTAGTCGTTTTCTTTTTCATTGAAAAATAGTATAATAAGTAAGGTTATACACTTATCAACATCCCTTATTATGAATGTTACGGTATAATCTTATAAATAAGTTATATAGCGACAGCGCAGTCTTTTTCCACATATTGCAAGAAAGGAAATGATACACAAATGAAAATTGTATGTAAGAAATCTAATCTTTCAGACGGCATCAACATTGTTACAAAAGCTGTTCCCAGTAAAACGACCATGTCTATCCTTGAATGTATTCTTATTGATACAAGAGAAGGCGAGATAAAGCTTCTGGCTAACGATATGGAGCTGGGGATAGAGACGGTTATTGACGGCGAGATCATTGAAAAAGGAATGATCGCCCTCGATGCTAAGATCTTCCAGAGGATAGTTGCCGGTTTTAGCGACAATGACGTAATGATAGAGATAGAGACGGATGAATCGTACAATGCGTTTATTAACTGCGGTAAATCCAATTTTAAGATAATAGGAAAATCGGGAGAAGATTTTTCATTTCTTCCTGAAATAGAGAAAAACGACAGTGTCGTTGTCTCACAGTTTACTTTAAAGGAAATTATCAGACAGACGATTTTTTCAATAGCCGACAATGAGAATAATAAGCTTATGACCGGCGAACTATTTGAGATTAATAACGATACTCTTAAGGTAGTGTCGCTTGACGGACACAGAATTTCAATCAGAAAAATCGTTCTTAAGAATACTTATAATAGCAAAAAAGTAGTTGTTCCGGGAAAGACATTAAATGAGATCAGCAAGATCCTTTCAGGAGATACGGATAAGGACGTCAATATTTATTTTACCGACAGGCATATTCTGTTTGAATTTGACAGAACGATCGTTGTATCCCGTCTGATCGAGGGAGAGTACTTTAATATTGACCAGATGCTTTCCAGCGATTATGAGACGAAAGTGAAAATCAATAAAAAAGAGCTTCTTGATTGTATAAACAGAGCTACTCTTCTTGTGAAAGAAGGGGATAAGAAGCCTGTTATCATCAGTATCTCTGATCCGGTCATGGAGCTTAAGATGAATTCTACCGTTGGAAGCATGGATGAAGAGATCGATATCACAAAAGAAGGTAAGGATCTGATGATAGGATTTAATCCGAAGTTCCTGATAGATTCTCTCCGCGTGATAGAAGACGAAGAAGTAAGCCTTTATATGGTTAATCCGAAAGCGCCGTGTTTTATCAGAAACGCTGAAGAAACTTACATATATGTGATACTTCCTGTCAACTTTACAACTGTAAGTTAACGTATAATAGAATATATGATATAAATTATGCGGTTGAAATATAAAACCGTTAAAATTGAAAAATATGGAAACAATAAAAATAAAAGATGATCATATAAAATTAGGTCAGGCTTTAAAGCTGGCAGGATTAGTAGATTCCGGCGTGGATGCAAAAATAGATATCAAAGAAGGTCTTGTCCGGGTCAACGGACAAGTTGAGCTGCAGCGCGGCAAAAAAATCTATCCCGGTGATATAATAGAATTTGACGGACAGCAGGTTAAGGTAGAAAACTGATGATCATAAAATCATTGGAATTGGCGGATTTCAGAAATTACGATACTTTACATATCGATTTCAGCAGCGGAACAAATATTTTATACGGCGATAACGCACAAGGTAAAACAAATATTCTGGAAGCTATTTATCTATCTGCCACCACTAAATCACATAAGGGAAGTAAAGATAAAGATATCGTAAATTTTGATAAAGAGGAATCTCATATCAGGACTTATCTTGAAAAAGACGGCATGGAAATAAGAGTGGACATGCATCTTCGCAAGAATAAGTCCAAAGGAATAGCGATAGACGGACAGAAGATAAAAAAGGCGGCAGAATTACTTGGTTTATTAAATGTGGTTTTCTTTTCACCGGAAGATTTGAGCATTATCAAAAACGGTCCTGCGGAGAGAAGAAGATTTGTAGATATGGAATTGTGCCAGTTAGATCAATTTTATCTCTATAATCTTAATCATTATAATAAAATCGTGAATCAGCGAAATAAACTTCTCAAGGATATGTATTTTAATCCTTCTCTCAGAGATACCTTAAACATATGGGATTCTCAGCTTGTTTCTTTCGGAAGTAAAATCATAGAAAGAAGACGGTTATTTGCAGAGCAGCTCAATGAGATTATATGCGATATACATAAGAAATTGTCGGGCGGCAGGGAAAAACTTGTGATCAGTTATGAGCCTGATGTAACAATAGAAGATTATGAGAAAAATCTTACCTTGAATCAGGAAAGAGACATTAAGTTGAAACAGACAACGACCGGTCCCCACAGAGATGATTTTTCTTTTATGGCAGGAAATATCGATATCCGTAAATTCGGATCCCAGGGACAGCAGAGAACGGCTGCTTTATCCCTTAAGCTGTCTGAGATAGAGCTGGTAAAAAAGATGACAAACGACAGTCCGGTCCTGCTCCTTGACGATGTGTTGTCGGAGCTTGACAGCAACAGGCAGAATTATCTTCTGAGTACTATCGGCGGTATACAGACTATCATTACCTGTACAGGTCTTGACGAGTTTGTAAATAACAGATTTGAAATCGACAGGGTTTTTCATATTGAAAACGGAAGCATTAAAAAAGAAGGGTATGGTGGATAAATGGCTAACGAATACGGAGCGGATCAGATACAGATACTGGAAGGTCTTGAAGCGGTAAGGAAAAGACCCGGCATGTATATCGGCAGTACGTCTGTAAGAGGTCTTCATCATTTGGTTTATGAGATCGTTGATAATTCTGTGGATGAGGCGCTGGCGGGATTCTGCAATACGATCTATGTAACGATCAACCCTGATAATTCCATTACTGTTGAGGATAACGGAAGAGGTATTCCTGTCGGAATCAACCATAAAGCGGGCATTCCTGCCGTGGAGGTCGTATTTACGATCCTTCATGCCGGCGGTAAATTCGGCGGTGGCGGTTATAAGGTGTCCGGCGGTCTTCACGGCGTGGGCGCGTCTGTTGTAAATGCGCTTTCCGATTGGCTTGAGGTTGAGATTTTCACCGAGGGAAAAGTATATAAGCAGCGTTATGAGAGAGGTCATGTGTGTTACCCTCTTAAAGTCGTGGGAGAATGTGAAGCGGATAAAACAGGAACAAGGGTTCATTTTCTTCCGGATTCCACTATCTTTGAAGAAACTGTTTATGATTATGATACGCTTAAGACCAGGCTTCGTGAAACTGCATTTCTTACAAAAGGCTTAAAAATTATTCTTATTGATACAAGAGAAGGACAGGAGCAGAAGAAGGAATTTCATTACGAAGGCGGGATCAAGGAATTTGTTACTTACTTAAATAAGAGCAAAGAGCCGCTGTATAGTGACGTTATGTATTTTGAAGGCACTAAAAACGGCGTTTATGTTGAAGTGGCGCTGCAGCATAACGACTCTTACAATGAGAGCGTGTACAGCTTCGTCAATAATATAAATACGCCGGAGGGCGGCACGCACCTTGTGGGATTTCGTAATGCGCTCACAAAAACTTTTAATGATTATGCCCGTAATAATAAATTATTAAAAGACAGCGAGGCGAATCTTTCGGGAGAGGATATCAGAGAAGGTCTTACGGCTATCATCAGTATTAAGATCGAAGATCCTCAGTTTGAAGGGCAGACAAAACAGAAACTCGGCAATTCCGAGGCAAGAGGAGCCGTAGACAGTATATTCAGTGAACAGTTGACCTATTATCTGGAACAAAATCCGGCAGTTGCCAAGACGATCTGTGAAAAATCGATTCTGGCACAGCGCGCGCGTGAGGCAGCCAGGAAGGCGAGAGACCTTACCCGCCGTAAGACGGCGTTAGAGGGAAGTTCTCTTCCCGGCAAGCTTGCCGACTGCTCCGATAAAGATCCGAAAAATTGTGAGATCTATATCGTAGAGGGAGATTCTGCAGGCGGTTCTGCGAAAAAGGCAAGAAGCCGTGCGACACAGGCGATCCTTCCTTTGCGGGGTAAGATATTGAATGTTGAGAAAGCAAGGCTTGATAAAATCTATGCCAATGCTGAAATAAAGGCAATGATCACTGCTTTCGGAACCGGTATTCACGATGATTTCGATATTACGAAGCTGCGCTATGACAAGATCATCATTATGACCGATGCCGATGTGGACGGCGCGCACATTGCAACGTTGATGCTCACTTTCATCTATCGCTTTATGCCGGAACTGATCAAACAGGGGCATGTGTACCTGGCAAAGCCTCCGCTCTATAAGTTGGAGAAAAATAAGCAGGTCTGGTATGCTTACAGCGATGAAGAACTGGATAATATTCTTGTGGAAGTCGGGCGCGACCAGAATAACAAGATACAGCGTTATAAAGGTTTGGGAGAGATGGATGCGGAACAGCTGTGGGAGACGACGATGGATCCCGAGAAACGTGTTTTGCTCCGTGTGAATATCAATGAGGAAGAAGAATCCGAGGTTGATCTGACATTTAACACGCTGATGGGCGACAAAGTTGAACCGAGACGTATTTTCATTGAAGAAAATGCAAAGTTTGTCAAGAATCTGGATATCTGATGATCTTTGTAATTTTTGTCTGATAAGAAAGGTATGCAGTATAGTATGGACGACAAAATATTTGACAAGATAGAAGAAGTGGACCTTAAGAAAAAAATGGAAGATTCTTACATCGATTATGCCATGAGCGTTATTGCTGCCCGTGCGCTTCCCGATGTAAGAGACGGTTTAAAGCCGGTGCAGCGCCGTGTTCTGTATTCCATGATAGAGTTGAATAACGGTCCGGACAAGCCGCACAGAAAGAGCGCCCGTATCGTCGGTGATACGATGGGTAAATATCATCCTCACGGAGATAGTTCCATTTACGGGGCTTTGGTCAATATGGCACAGGAATGGTCTACCCGTTATCCTCTTGTAGACGGTCACGGTAACTTTGGCTCTGAGGACGGCGACGGCGCCGCCGCGATGCGTTATACGGAGGCGAGACTCAGTAAGATCTCTATGGAGCTTCTCGCTGATATCAACAAAGATACGGTGGATTTTGTTCCCAACTTTGACGATACGGAGAAAGAGCCTGTTGTATTGCCAAGCCGTTATCCGAATCTTCTTGTAAACGGCACCTCCGGTATCGCTGTCGGTATGGCTACCAATATTCCGCCTCATAATCTGCGTGAAGTGGTAAACGCCGTAGTTAAGATCATAGATAACAGAGTCAATGAAGACAGACAGACGGATATCGAAGAAATTCTTAAGATCGTTAAAGCACCCGATTTTCCTACCGGCGGTATTATTCTGGGTACAAGAGGCGCGGAAGAAGCGTACAGGACCGGACGCGGCAAGATAAGAGTGCGCGCCGTGACGGATATCGAGACTCTGCCCAACGGCAAGACACAGATCATCGTCACAGAGCTTCCTTATATGGTCAATAAGGCAAATCTTATACTTAAGATAGCCGATCTGGTAAAAATGAAAAAAATTGACGGTATCACAGATCTTCGTGATGAGACTAACCGCGAAGGTATGCGTATTGTGATCGAGCTTAGAAGAGATGCTAACGCTAACGTCATCCTGAACCAGCTCTATAAACATACGCAGATGCAGGATTCCTTCGGCGTTATTATGCTGGCTCTCGTCAATAACGAACCGAAAGTCATGAATCTTCTTGATATGCTCACATATTATCTGAAGCATCAGGAGGAAGTTGTTACCAGAAGGACAAAGTACGATCTGAACAAAGCGGAAGAAAGAGATCATATCTTACAGGGTCTGCTTATTGCACTGGATCATATCGATGAAGTGATCCAGATCATCAGAAGCAGTCAGACGACACAGATCGCAAAGGACAGGCTGATGGAACGCTTTGAACTGTCTGATGCACAGGCACAGGCGATCGTAGATATGCGTCTGCGCGCTCTGACAGGTCTGGAGAGGGAGAAGCTTGAGAATGAGCATAAAGAATTAACGGCCAAAATAGCTGAATTAAAGGCTATACTTGCAGATGAAAAGCTGCTCCTCGGCGTCATTAAGGATGAAATGCTGATTACGGCCGAAAAATACGGAGATGACAGAAGAAGCCAGATCGGGTTTGATGTATATGATATTAACATGGAAGACCTGATTCCGAGAGAAAATACAGTGATCGCCATGACGAGCCTCGGTTATGTGAAGCGTATGACCGTGGATAATTTCAAAGCGCAGAACCGCGGCGGTAAAGGTATCAAGGGAATGCAGACGATCGAAGAAGATTATATTGAGGATCTTCTTATGACAACAACGCATCATTACCTGATGTTCTTTACTAATTTCGGGCGCGTATACCGGCTGAAAGCATATGAGATCCCGGAGTCGAGCCGTACATCGAGAGGTATCGCTATCGTCAATATATTGCAGCTGAGTCCGGGAGAAAAAATCTCCGCCATGATCCCGATCAAGGAATATGAGGAAGACAAGAATCTGTTCATGGTGACGAAAAAGGGCATCGTTAAAAAAACATCTGTTATGGAATATAATAACGTCCGTAAAAACGGTCTGATCGCCATCAACCTCCGGGAAGATGACGAACTGATCGAAGTCAAGACGACCTCCAATGATACGGAGATCTTCTTAGTGACGAAGCTCGGCATGTGTATTCGTTTCAAGGAGACGGACGTGCGGCCTACGGGACGCGCTTCTATGGGTGTGATCGGCATGAACCTGTCCGATGGGGATGAGATCGTCGGTATGCAGCTCGATCATCAGGGCGATTCGCTTCTGATCGTATCTGAAAACGGTATGGGCAAGCGTACTTATCTGAATGAATTTACGGTGCAGAAACGTGGCGGCAAAGGCGTGAAATGCTATAAGATCACGGAGAAGACCGGTGATGTGGTCGGCGTCAAGGCAGTCAATGACGATCATGAGATCATGATGATCACGACAGAAGGCATCATCATACAGCTTCGCATGGAAGATATCTCAACGCTCGGCAGAATTACGTCAGGCGTGAAGATGATCAATCTCGACAGTAATGTCAAGGTTGCAAAGATTGCCAAGGTCCGTGAGAAGATCAGCGACGGCAGCAAAGAGTTTGAGAATCTTGAGGATGCTATGGAGGATATTCCGGAGGACGAGAAATACAATCTTCCCGATGATGACGGCAAGGAAGTGACGCTGCCGAAGGAAGAAACGGAGGAATAGCGTCCGGATAAACACTTTTTCAATGACTTAAAAAGGGGGAAAAGGAAAACATGAAAAAAAATATCGTAGCGGCGTTTGCCGGACTGCTCATCATTACCCTTGTGGGGTGCGGAAATGCCGGCAGCAGCGATACCGCCGGTGCAAATACTGATACGGATCCCGCAAAACAGGCTGTGACTGCCAATCAGGAACCGGAAGATGCAGATTCGTCCACAGAAACAGAACAGTCCACCGACACAGAGACGCCTGTGCCTGAAGAAGAAACGGCAGAAAAGGAGGAGGAAGAAGACCCTCTGGCCGGTCTTTCTCTCAAGGATCTATTTGCAGAGCACGGCATCAAAGCCGGCACCTGCATAAACACACAGGTAATAAGCGGCGGACGCACCCAGGAACTGATCTTAAGCCAGTTCAACAGCGTTACTATGGAGAACGCCATGAAGCCGGACAGTATTCTTGACCAGAAGAAAAGTCAGGAAGAAGGCAGCCTTGTTGTGACGTTCAATCAGGATGCCGTCACGATGATGGAGTGGGCGAAGGAAAACGGCTACGCTATGAGAGGACATACGTTAGTTTGGTACAGCCAGACACCCGAATGGCTCTTCCACAAAGATTTTGATGAAGCAAACGAATACGTGGACAGAGACGAGATGCTTGCCCGTATGGAAAGCATGATGAAACAGGTATTTGAACAGCTTGAAGAAATGGGATATCTGGATCTGTTCTATGCCTATGATGTGGTGAACGAAGCGTGGATGGAGGATGGTACTATGCGTCAGAATCACTGGTCCGAGATCATCGGCGACGATTACCTCTGGTACGCTTTCTACTATGCAGATAAATATGCGCCCGAGAGCATTGATCTGTATTATAACGATTACAATGAGCAGTTCAAGACACAGGCTCTGCTTGATTTTGTGGATACCCTTGTGGATGAGGACGGCAGGCGTCTGATTGATGGCATAGGACTTCAGGCGCATCTGTATACAACGGACAGCCTGGATGATTATTTCAATACTGTAGACCAGCTGGGGGCAACCGGGTTAAAGCTCCAGCTGACCGAGCTGGATGTGTGCCTTGGAAAATACCAGGCTCCCCAGGCTGCCACGGACGAGAATCTTAAGGAGCAAGGACGTTTTTACTATGATCTGATCGGCGGACTCTTAGAACGCGCGGATGCGGGACAGATCAATATTGACGCCATTACCTTCTGGGGCTTTAACGACGCCCTTTCCTGGAGAAAAGAATACAGTCCCGTGCTGTTTAGGGGCGCTATGGAACCGAAATACGCTTATTACGGCGCCATGCAGATAAAAGAGCAAGCGGGATTCTAAAAACGCGGAGGGGGTGTTGCAAAATTGCAATATCCCCTCAATTATTTTTACCCACAGAAGACCGTGCCCTGCCTGCAGCCTGTCATAACAGTTTCAGGCAGTTGTATATGGAAGTTCCGCGGTATGCAACCCAAACTTTACATGAAAAAACCGAAAAGCAACAGAAAATGTATAGCCTTTACATACGTGTGCAGCTATGATAAAAGCATCATTTGACTGCGCAGGAGGATGAAAGTATAGAAGTAGAAAGGAAGGCTATCTTTTTATGAGTCTAGGTGAGAACATACAATTTTTAAGAAAAAAAGAAAATATTACGCAGGAGCAGTTCGCGGAGAGGCTGGAGGTTTCCAGACAATCCGTGTCCAAGTGGGAATCGGATATCGCCTACCCTGAAATGGAAAAGATACTGCAGATGTGCGAACTGTTCCACGTCAGCATGGACGATCTGGTGCGAAACGATGTGAGCGCGCTTTATATGGAGGATTCGACAGAATATGAGGCGCATTATAACAGCTTCAGCAAATTGATCACAGCGGGCGTGGGACTGATCCTGTTCGGATTGAGCATGATGTTTTTTCTGGAGGGGTTAAACGCACGGTTTCTCTGGTTTTATGAATACGATGAGTATTATGACAATCTCGGACAGATGGTCAAGGTTGGGAAGGAAGGCGTCTTTGTAGTTGTTCTTTATGCCTTTGTGACGATCGCGGTCGCTCTGTTCATCGTGGCAGGCTTACGACACGGCAATTTCTGGGAAGAACATCCGCATCTGTCACAGCTGTATAGCAAAGAAGAGGTAAAGGCGTTCAAAAACCGGTTTACCGCGATGATCGCCGCGGGCGTTACCATTATCCTGATCGATGTCATGATCCTGATCGGCATGGATTCGTTTTATCCGGCATTGGAAGACAGCGCCGTTGGAGAAAGCCTGATGGCTGCTTTCTTCTTTTTGCTGCTTGCAGCGGCTGTTCCTCTGTTCGTCTATGCGGGCATGCAGAACGCAAAATATGATATCGACAACTGGAATGAAATGCACGACAAGACCTCGGAGGCATACAAGAAAGATAAATTGACGGGCTCAGTATGCGGCTGTATTATGATCGTCGCCACCGGCATCTATCTGATCGGGGGATTTTGTTTCGGAGCATGGGGCATCAGCGCGGCGGTCATTTATTCCGTGGGCGGGCTGCTGTGCGGGATCGCATCGATCATTATAAACCACTTCAACCTGAATAAAGGGAATAAGAAGGGCGAGGAAAAAGGCAAGGCCGTGGTGAAGGACGGCGCGGAGGAAGAGTAGGAACATATAATAATGCTAAGTCACTATAAATGATTGGACTTAGCATTATTATTTTGCTTTTTCTTCGTTCGGTATTACCCAATCTTCTCAAAATCCTCCGGTCCGTGTTTGCAGAGGGGACATACAAAATCGGCGGGAAGCTCCTCCCCTTCATAGACATAGCCGCAGATCTTGCACCGCCAGCCCTTCTTCGGCGCGTTGGCGTCATTCTGAGGCTTGGGTTTTACATTGGCATGGTAGTAGGCGTAGGTCATAGGTGCGTCATTGGATAGCACATCCGCATCCACCACCTCTGCAATAAACATGATGTGGGTTCCTACATCGATCATGTTTACCACTTTACAGTCCAGGTAAGCCGTTGTATTTTCCTTAAGGTAAGGAAGTTCCTGCTTCGTCAGACCAAAAGGGACGCCCACGAATTTGTCCGTATCCCTGCCGCTTTGGAAGCCGAAGTGCTGGAACAGGGAAAAAGGCGCTTTTTCGGAGAGGATCGAGACTGAGACGATACCGGATTCCCGAATCAGATCGCAGGTCAGATTCTGCTTGTTGACCGTCATAGCGACCTGCAGAGGATTACTCGTGACCTGCGTCACCGTATTGATAATGCAGCCGTTCATCTTGGCGCCTGCTTTGGAGGCCTCCACATACAGTCCGTAGGATAACTGAAAGATAGCTTTTTGATTCATAGAAGATTCCTTTCTACCCGTGGGGTTTTTTATTTATATCATACCGTTTTATGACTAAAAATAAAAGGGGTTTTTGACTTCTGTATTATGAGAAATCGGGCGCGTACCAGTTGATTATGGAATCGCTTGTGGTATGATATAATATCAGACAAATAATTCAAATTTGTCGACTTGTTATTTTCCAATTTTTAGTGATAGGGAGATACACAATGAATGGTTTGATTATAACGGTACTCGGTATATGTACTGCGGTAGTAATTGCAGTATACTTGATTATTTATAAAAGTAATGCCATGATCACAAAGATGGTTTGCGTGTGTATTGCAGCGGCAATGGCAATATACTGGATTATTTGTGAAAGAAATACAAGAAAGCGAAAAAAACAGGAATTGCATCGGGACGACTATTTATTTGCGAAAGAAAACTATTTGCCGTTACATATCAATTGGAATGAGATAAATGACTTTTTGTTAGATACTGAATATGGTGTAAATATGCCAATGGAGAAATGGTTTATGTTGGATTGGGCGAGTCAGCCCTGTGTGGAGGATGGTATAAAAGAAGGAAAGTTTTCTATGAAAGGGTTTCAGGTGTTACAGGCTTTAAGTAACGATATGAAACACATTTTTTATGATGTGAGGTTTTATTATGACCGTGGTCATAGAGAAGATAAAAATAGTAAGTACGAAGCCGTAAAAAAGGTGTTGGATACAAAATACGCCGCTTTGTCAGAAGAAGTACGGCAGAATATATATGACCAATTTGTTAAGGTATATGAAAGAAAAATATAAATACAATTTGTGTTTGTCCAATCAATCTGCCATATCTATAACTAAATGGAAACTAGAAACATAGCATAAAAGCGAATAGAATAGATATATACACTTTTATATAAAAAGTCTAAGTGTAAAATTGCTGTAGAATTTGTTTAATATGTTCTGAAACCGGAGAAGAATGGGATACGGAATATTGTCTGGTAAGCAGCACCAGGTAATGTTGGCAGAAACGGAAAATATAAAGGGGTGGGTGAATGATATGATAGTAGCAGAGAGAAAGCCAAAAACTTTAATGGATAAGTTTGATAAATTTGGTGAAGAAATGCCAGACGGGAGATTAACGGCGCCTTCTGATGGTAAGGTATATCGTTTAAGAGAGGCGATATTGTTATCAAAACAACTTGGAAGACCGTTGACACAGGAAGAGGAATCCGGGCGCTTTACAGCACCCGGATTCCTCCCTGTTTGCGGATGGAGAGTACATGGCACGTACCTTCACCCAGAATACCCTCGATAAAGTTTTTATAGTCTGCAACGGCTTCCTTTCTTACAAATGCCTGTATCGTTCCGGCAAAACCGCCGCCGTGTACGCGGCACACACCGTTATCCTTAAGGTAGTACTCGCTGAGCATCAGCGTAGTGGGAACAGGCTGCGTCTGCTCATATTTGTTGGAGTAGACATTTTGCAGATACCGGTAGGAAGAATTGCCGGACTCCCGGATCACTTCAAGAAAATCGGTGAAGCGTTTTTCCTTTAATGCGGCTGCCGCACGGCTGACACGTTCAACCTCCGTCAGATAGTGGAAGGTACGCAGCACACAGCGGTCGCCCACTTTGCCATAGAGCTTTGGCATGGCGGCGATGAACTCGTCCATCGTTATCTCATTAAGGTACTGTTTGCCGAAGAAACGGGACACTTCTCGCATATCCGTGGTGATTGCGGCGTAATCATCGGTCAGATTGGCGTGAGAGCCTTTCGTGTCCACGATGCACAACCGGTATCCTTCCGAGGTAATGTCAAAGTTTATCTTAGTGACAACGGGTTTTACGGGATCGGCAAAGTCAATATGTACAAAATCTCCCACGCTGCATGCGATCTGGTCCATCAAGCCGCTGGGCTTGCCGAAATACACATTCTCCGCGTACTGTCCGATGATCGCGATATCTACCGGAGAAACAGTCATATCATTATAAAGACCCGACAGGATCGTGCCGATGACAGACTCCAGCGCTGCGGAGGAGGAAAGACCGGAACCGCTCAATACATCGCTTGTCACATATGCTTTAAATGAGCCGGTCCTGTAGCCGCGGTCCTGCATTCCTTTGATGACCCCCTTGATCAGCGCGGTGGTCGTACCCTTGGTGTCTTCTGTTACATCCAGTTCATCAATGGGAAAACGGATAGGGCTGTACCCTTCCGATATAAACTCGACTTCGCTGCCGTTTCCGGTACTTGCAACGGCGATAGCGTCCAGGTTAATGGAAGCCGCCAGGACCGTGCCGTGCTGATGATCCGTGTGGTTTCCACAGATCTCGGTCCTGCCGGGAGCGCTGTAGATCTCCACTTTTTCTGCACCGAATAATTCTTCGTATCTTGTTAATGCCTTCTGATACCGTTCGCGCTGTTTGGCGAGGATATCCTCTTGCGTGCCGTAGATGTCGCCCAGAACGTTGTCAAATTCCCTGTTCTGAATCTGCGTTTTCAATTCCTTTAAATCGATCATGCCAACCTCCAATACAATTATGAGAAATTATAGGATTTAAAATCATATGTTTATTGTAGCATATCTTCTGAAAATTATCATCTTTGATAATTTGCAGAATAGTGTTAAAATTGAAATATGCCTGCCTTGCAGACTACTTAGGAAGAGTTTTTTGTAAATTTTTGTATACACAGTAAGCCGGAAGGATCATTATGAAAAAGCAGATAGACGGTCAGATCAGCCTTTTTGATTATATGGCCGAAGAAGAACAAAAGCTGTCGCGCGGGTCTGCCAGTAAACGGAAGCGTATATCGCAGAGTACGGCGGAACGGGAACAGCGGCAGGATTCGGGGTCTACAACGCAGTCTACAGCGCGGGCGGAGTGTCCGGCGGATGTAACGCCCATAAGCCTGTTTGGACAATGCGCGGTCTGCTGGTGCAGCGATTGCATACATAACGAGAGATTGGACGCCGTGCCAAGGGATTTCGCGGGCACTAAGAAAGCCTGTCCCTCCTGTTCATTCTGTCTGCAGAAGAAGAAGGCGGAGATATGCGAGATCGGTTCCTACGACAATGGCTGCAGGCTGCGGGCCTCGGAGGAGGGCATAGAACCGTGACGAACCCTCAGAAGGAGGGTTGTTTTTAAAGCGGAGAGTCATTGCGGCGGACGCGGCGTCATAGGAGTGTATTACAGGTATGCAGAGTGAAACGCGAACATACAAAGCGGGGGAGCTGTTAAAGCGGTTTCTTCCATATTATAAGAAGTATTTACATATTGTTGTGATCGATCTATTCTGCGCGGGACTGACCACCGTATGCGAACTGGTGCTGCCGATGATCATAAGATTTATTACCAATGCGGGCATGAATGATCTGTCGTCCCTTACCGTGTCGGTGATCCTGCGTCTGGGCGCACTGTATCTGTGTCTGCGTATCGTTGACACGCTGGCGAATTTTTACATGGCGTACACGGGTCATGTGATGGGTACGCGCATTGAGACGGATATGCGGCGCGACGCTTACGCTCATTTGCAAAAGCTGCCGGATACTTATTACAATAATACGAAGGTCGGTCAGATCATGGGGCGCATTACGAACGATCTGTTTGACGTTACGGAATTTTCGCACCACTGTCCGGAGGAGTTTTTTATCGCGGGCATCAAAGCGGTTATTTCTTTTATTATCCTGGCAAGGATCAGTCTGGCGTTGACGCTCATTCTCTTTGCGGTAGTGCCAATCATGGCAATAACCTGTACGGCCATCAATCTGCGGATGCGGGAGGCCTTTCGCAGACAGAGAGTGCAGATCGGCGAGCTGAATGCCCGGATAGAGGATAGTCTTCTGGGGCAGAAAGTCGTTAAGGCGTTTACTAACGAGGAGAAGGAAAAAGAAAAATTCGAGAAGGACAATGTCAGATTTTTTGACTTGAAACGCCAGACCTACAGGTTTATGGCATTTTTCCAGACAACGACAAGAGCCTTTGACGGACTGATGTATCTGGTCCTTCTGGTGGCCGGCGGTATCTTTATGGTCCGGGGAAAGATCGAGCCGGGCGATCTGGTTGCGTATGTAATGTATGTGAGTACGCTGATTGCAACGATACGCCGGATCATTGAGTTTGCGGAGCAGTTTCAGCGGGGTATGACGGGAATCGAGCGGTTTGTACAGATCATGGACAGCGATATCGGGATCTTCGATGAGCCGGGCGCCGTACCCTGTGTGAATCCCAGGGGAAATATCGAGTTTCGGAATGTCAGCTTTGAATATCCCGATGATCACAATGTGGTGTTTAAGGGGCTTAATCTGCAGATACGCGAAGGGGAGAAGATAGCCATTGTAGGACCTTCGGGCGGCGGCAAGACAACGCTCTGCAATCTGATCCCGCGATTTTACGATATAGACCAGGGAGAGATCCTCTTAGATGGAGAAAATATCCGGCATTACACGCTTAAGAGTCTGCGGCAGAATATTGGTATGGTACAGCAGGATGTATATCTTTTTTCCGGCACGGTCTATGAAAATATTGCATACGGCAGGGAGAATGCCACACGGGAGGAGATCGTGGAGGCAGCGAAGCGCGCGGGAGCCCATGAATTTATCAGTGCGCTCAAGGACGGGTACGATACCTATGTGGGAGAGCGGGGTGTGAAGCTGTCCGGCGGGCAGAAGCAGCGGATCAGCATCGCCAGGGTTTTTCTGAAAAATCCGCCGATCCTTATTATGGATGAAGCGACTTCCGCGCTGGATAACGAGAGTGAGTTTCAGGTGGCGAAGTCTCTTAATGCGCTTGCCAGGGGCAGGACGACGATCACCATTGCGCACAGATTATCCAGTATCTGCAATTCCGATAGGATCCTGGTTCTGACGGAGGAGGGCATTGTAGAGGAAGGCACGCACGAGAGCCTCTTAAAGCTTGGCGGTATTTATTATCATTTCTATATGACGGCGAACGAGTTGAAATAAGGATGCTATGAAAACAAAACAGGAGCGCGGGGATGGTGTGATATGAAGTTTGAAAGCATTGATGAAAAAAGGATCTATATGACCGAACAGCCGGTGAAAAAGCTGGTTTGCAGACTGGCCGTGCCGACGATCATGAGTATGCTGGTGACGTCTTTCTACAATATGGCGGACACCTTTTTTGTAGGGAAGCTGGATACCCAGTCTACGGCGGCGGTCGGCGTGGTTTTCTCCCTGATGGCGATTCTGCAGGCGGTGGGCTTCATGTTCGGCCACGGTTCGGGCAATTACATTTCCCGGAAGCTTGGGGCGGGCGAGACGGAAGAAGCGGAGAAGATGTCTGCGGTTGGATTTTTTTCCTCGTTTTTTGCGGGCATCGTTATTATGATAAGCTGTATCTTCTTCATTAAGCCGCTTGCTTATGCGCTTGGTTCAACGCCCACGATCTACCCCTATACGGTGGCATATTTAAGGATCATTCTGTTTGGCGCGCCTGCCATGACAGCGTCGCTTGTATTAAATAATCAGATGCGTTTTCAAGGGAGCGCCTTCTACGCTATGATCGGTATTGTGTCGGGTGCGGTCATCAATATCATCCTGGACCCCGTTCTGATCTTTGCGTGCGGTATGGGCGTTGCGGGCGCGGCGCTGGCAACCACGATCAGTCAGTATATCAGCTTCGGTTTTCTGCTGATCATGGTTACAAAAGGCGGAAATATCCGCATCCGCTTCCGTAATTTTAAACCCAGCCTGTATTTTTATAAAGAGATCATACGCGGCGGAAGTCCCTCTCTGTTCCGGCAGGGACTTGCCAGCGTTGCCACGATATGTTTAAACCATGCGGCGGGCGGGTTTGGGGATGCCGCTATCGCCGGTATGTCCATCGTGTCCCGTATCATGATGTTTGCGAACTCCGCGCTGATCGGCTTCGGCCAGGGCTTTCAGCCTGTATGCGGATTTAATTACGGCGCCGGTAAATATAAAAGAGTGCTGGACGCTTATTGGTTCTGCGTGAAGCTGGCGCTCGGCGTTCTCATAGGTCTGGCGGCGATCGTTTACATCTTTGCGCCGCAGTTCGTGACGCTGTTCCGCAAGGACGATCCCGATGTTATCGCAGTCGGCACAACGGCGCTTCGCTATTCGGTCTTTGCTTTTCCCTTAAGCGCGTGGGTCGTGATGTGCAACATGATGCTGCAGTCCATCGGCAAGGGCGTCAAAGCCTCTATCGTATCTTCGGCGAGACAGGGGATCTTTTTCCTGCCGCTTATCATGGTGCTCCCCCGTTTCCTCGGGCTTACGGGCGTGGAGGTCTGTCAGGCGATATCGGATGTCTGCGCGTTCTTATTATCTATACCTATCGGTATGAGCGTTATCCGTGAGATGGGAGCGGCGGACGAATAGCGCGCCGCCCGGTCTAAATATCTGCCCGCCGTGTAGACGGAGAAATTAAAATTTCGGATATGCATATCTTCACGCAGCGCTTCTGTCTTGTCGTGATAACGCTGCAGCCAGGCCAGTTCCTCGGTGACGTCCTGCTGTGTATACTGTGCGGTATCGCTGTAGTCCAAAACATCGTTTCCGCTGCCGCTGCCGTCGGCTGTTTCCGTGCGCAGGTAGGGGTTGGTCTTTTCGTTTAACAGGATCGGTGCGGCGTCTGCGGACAGACTGCAGAGGTAACGTTTACTGTCATAGACGTCATATTCGTTCAGACGGGCTATATGCGCCGGGTCCAGATTATATCTGGCGATCCAGTAATCCGGGTGTGCGAAGGACAAACCGATATAAAATACGGTGACGATGACCGTGCCATAAGTAAAAAGCGGGAAGCTGTTCCTGTAGATAAAGACCGTAACGCCCGCCATCAGCAGAAATATGACCGCTAACGCCCACAGGACAATGATCCGTAAGAACGTCAGATTGTAGCGCTTGATGTACATGAGCATCCGCAACGCGCTGGACAGGATCATGATAAAGGTGCATCCGCTGATCACGGTAAGAATGATCTTTAACGCCATGTTTTCCCTGAAAAAGTACAGGCATACAAGGACAATGACCAGATTCAGCACGCATACCGTAAGGAGCTGGAAGAACCCCTGTCTTGCGTAGGACGAATAAGTGTACCCCTCGGGGAGCTGCATATTGCCGATAAAAAGATACAGGATCTGAATCATGCTGAACGTCAGATACAGAACGGAGAGCGCCGCCGTGACAATGATCGCCGTGATCGGTTCCAGAACGCGCAGGTCTGCGGTCTGTTCTCTGATATTTTTCATGCCGAGGGCGGAAATGACTGCATAGGAACAGATGAAGACAAATACAGTCAGAAAACACACCTTGAATATAGTCATAAAGTTGACGGCGTAAAGAATATCACTCAGCATATCCGAAAATACGGCATCGGCTCCTGCGAGCAGCATAGTCATCAGCGCCAGGATCGGAATCGTGATGGCAATCCCCGCCAAAACCGGCGTGACATAGTTCTTTTTGCCGGTTTTTGCCTGTTTTTGGGCATCAAAATAACAGCTCATGTCTTTAAAGGGGCGCAGCGCGCAGGCGCATGCCGTCCCGACCATTTCCGTAAGTGCTCCAAGATATTTCGGCAGATTCCACCCTCTGTCAAGATAGATCGTGTGTATCATCAGAGTAAACGACAGTAGGAATATCCCCAGCTTGTTGATGATAAGAAGCGGCTGCGAACCGGTGAGGCAGTTAGATATCCCCAGAAGAATTATGCTGACAATATAAAAGGCGCTGTCTTTTTTGTATGGAACCCCTAACTTTTTCATAGAGAAGAAGAAATAGCAAAGGGTTCCTGCGACGAAAAAAGGGTATGTGATACCGCTCGCATTTTTGTACAGGCAGAACGTGTAGAAAAGTGCGTACAACGCGCTGCCGAGTCCAAAGAACGGAAAATGCTCTCTAAGCCGTTTCGTGTAGATGCTGTCTTCAGGCTTCTTCACGGCAGCTACCGGTTGGGCCATCATAGCAGGCTGCGGGTAATTGGGATATGTATTCTGGTTACAGGGAATGTTTGTATTATTCTGATACATGAGAACCTCCTTCTTCCTCGTCTTCTACATACTGCAGAATATCGCCCGGCTGACATCCCAGCGCCCGGCAGATCTCGTTCAGTGTAGAGAGACGTATGGCTTTTGCTTTGTTATTTTTTAAAATGGACAGATTCGCAAGGGTAATGTCGATTTCGCCTGCCAGTTCGGTCAGTCCTTTCTTGCGCATCGCCATCATTACATCCAGATTTATGATAATTGCCATGATTTCCTCCTGCGATCTATATCGTCAGATCGTTCTCCTGTTTGTATGTGACCGCCTTGTCGAAAACCCCGGCAAGCACCTTGCTGAACAGCCCCGCGATGATAAATACGAGTATGATGATAAGCACCGAAGGCGTTAAGTAGATAAACAGCCGGCATGCCGTGATCACCGTGATAAAGAAGCTGTATATGCTCATTCGCTCCAGACTTGACACGTTTTCCCGTATAAAGCAGTCACCCGCTATGACAGACGCAAACATTCTGCGTAGCTCCCGTATGATCAGGATCGCAAAGATTCCCGACAGGAAGAGAACAACGCAGAGGGAATAGTAATTGTCCCTGAAATAAGGGTTGAATCTGCCGTAGATCTTAATGCTTATGGGAAGTGTCACCGTGACGATGATCCCCACATAAAACATTATGTCCAGCAGTAATTTGGTAAATACCGTCAGCTTATCTTTCATGGTTATTGTCCTTTCTTATCGATCCCGGCGGGCAGACCACCGTGTCATGTTAAGCATACAATAACACCATGAAAAGTGAATGTCAATAAAAATTTATCGTTTTACAATAAAAATTTATTTTGAAGGGATAATATTAAGGAAAGTCAGATGTGTCAGGGTGCAAAGTTGATGGCTTACAGATCGATCGATAACCCTACAGGGCAGTGGTCCGAACCCATAACATCCTTATAGATGACCGCGTCCTGCAGCCTGTCCTGCAGAGACTGCGATACCAGAAAATAGTCAATGCGCCATCCCGCGTTGTTCTCTCTGGCATGAAAACGGTATGACCACCAGGAGTAGGCCCCTTCCAGACTGGGGTAGAAATAGCGGAAAGTATCGATAAATCCCGCCTCTGTGAGCGCGGTGAATTTCGCGCGTTCTTCATCCGTAAACCCGGCGTTCATGCGGTTGGTCTTTGGATTCTTCAGATCGATCTCCCGGTGTGCCACGTTCAGGTCACCGCAGAATATCACCGGTTTCTTTTGTTCCAGCTGTTTCAGATAGGCGAGAAAGTCATCCTCCCATTTCATACGGTAAGCAAGTCTTGCCAGCCCGTCCTGCGAGTTGGGCGTATAGACCGTGACCAGATAGTAAGCGGGATACTCCAGCGTGATAACACGTCCCTCGTGGTCGTGTTCCTCGACGCCCATACCGTAGGATATGCACAGCGGTTCCTTTTTTGTGAAGACAGCGGTTCCCGAATATCCCTTTTTCTCCGCATAATTCCAGTATTGACGATAGCCCGGCAGATCCAGTGTGATCTGTCCCTCCTGCAGTTTCGTCTCCTGGACGCAGAAGATGTCGGCGTTCTGCTCCGTTACAAATTGTGTAAATCCTTTTCCAACACAGGCGCGAAGCCCGTTTACATTCCATGAGATCAGTTTCATATGCACTCCTTTGTATACCGTTATCATAAACCATTCTGCGGCCATTTTAAATACCTGTTTTGGAAAAGTTTCATCCGCTGCGGTCCGGGACCGCTTATTGCTTCATACCGTTGCCGGACGAAATCTTAATAAATAATAGAGAGTTTTTAGAGAATGAGATGCTACCATGTATAATCATGCGAGGTATGTCATTTTTCGCCATATGGTGGGAAACGGCACAGCGAAGCATCATACCACAGGCGATACGGAGGAGCGGCATATGAGCGGAGGCGGCGCGGGCGCGCGTATGAGCAGGCAGCAGCGGGAGAGGAAAAGAAGACGGCAGTTTAAGAAAAGGGTCATGCATCTTATAGAGATGCTCATTTTACTGGCGCTGATACTGTGCATCCGGAATATCTATGCGCAGCTTAAGGAGATCCGCACGACGCTCAGACTGTCGGGCGTACCGGTCTATGAGGGCAGGGCGGATTCCGAAGAAGGCGAAACACCGGATCAGGAGATCCGGACATTGGACGCAGTCGATTGGGAGATCTCAAAGCCTGTAGAGCGCACAGAGGAGGAAGTTCTTGAACGGCTGGGAGAGCTGGCGCAGGAGAGCGACGCCATCAGAAGCGTTTATGAAAACTGTGCGGCATATCCCGATGAGCTTCTGTCCGCCCTTGCCAACAATCCTGAGATGGCGGACTTCGCGGCGGGCTATCTGGAAGGCTCTGCGGACAGCCGGAGCAGCCCGGGAAGCGGACTGACCGCTGACGAATGCGGACAGGCGTATCCGCTTTTCTTACAGTGGGATACCCGGTGGGGTTATCGCCCCTATGGAACGCAGAGCTGTATCGGGCTTGCGGGCTGCGGGCCCACCTGTCTGTCGATGGCGCTTTTCTATCTGACCGGAGATGATAAGCTGACGCCCGACAGGATCGCGGAATATGCCATGAATAACGGTTACTATGTGGACGGGACCGGGACAGCGTGGGCGCTGATGGAAGATGTGCCGAAGCTGTATGGCATACAGGTGACGAACTTAAGCGCCGCCGCAGGAAACCTAACGGCGATACTGGACAACGGCGGCGTTATTATCTGTTCCGTCGGGCGAGGTGATTTCACGACGTCCGGTCATTATATTGTCATATACGGCTACGACAGCGGCGGATTTCTGGTAAACGATCCCAATTGTATAGCCAGAAGCGCCAGAAAATGGACGTTTAGCGAGCTGAAGCCCCAGCTGAAAAACATATGGGCGTATACGAAAGCGTGACAAGCCGGAGCCCCTAATGTTTTACTCGTCATAGTACGCAAGGATATCTTTGTGCACGATCCTGTCCGACAGCGCGTACATCCGGTCGAGAATCGATTCATAGTTGTCGGGTGTAAGCCGCCCCTCGCCCCGTGCGATCCGGTCGTAGATCTCGCGGTTGATATCTTTGGAGAAGTGAATCATATCCATGTAATTATCGAGGTTTAATAGGATGTCTTCTGCATCCTGATAGAAATATATTTCAACATTTTCATACTGCAGGAGGGCGCTGACCGCCTGTTTTTCATTATAGATCACGGCGTCCCGTTCTCCGGCCCGGTATGCGTTATCCCACCAGAGCATGGAGTAAGGAGAAAAGAAAAATTTGAACGTAGTTTCGGGATGCTTCTCTACCTCGGCGGTAAGCAGCGCGATATTGCCCGCAAGCTCTTCTGCGTTGGCGGTTTCGGGCTGCATCTCTTTGACGGCGGGCAGACGGGCATACAGCCCGGTTGCCATATCCTGATTAAACTCCTTCCACTGCGCCCAGTTGTAAGAATCACCCTCGTCATAGCTCCCGAGCAGAGAGTGGGCGAGCATATACGGCAGCTTTTCCATAAGCACATCCTTGTTCAGCACATAAGAATAGTCGTTAAAAATATTCCTGTCATACAGATACATCGGACAGCCGGTGGATTCATAAGTCGTGTCTGTGTCTGCTGACAAGGAGGACGGATCGATATTATAAAACACATATTTCAGGTCATGCGATTCGCAGGCAGTGTCCAGCAGGTAACACAGATCGGCGGTGGCGCCGTAGGAGCGGATCGCCTTGATGGTCTTACAGCCAAACCCCTCGTCAAACCAGCGGTTATTGTAATTCTCACACACAGAAGATCCTACGATGAGCGCATCATAGTCAAAATTGCGCAGCGTACCGATACACTGATATTCCTTGTCTGTCAGCACCGCCTTAAGCCCCGGCAGCGGTTTATGGTACTGGTAGAAAGGGTCGAAGATCACCACCACGGCAATCACTGCCGCAAGCAGGAAAAGCGTCCGTATAACGAACTGCTGCAGGAATTTTTTATTCTGATCTTGTGTTGTTGAAGCTGTTTTATGCATATTCAGAGTTCTCCTGATTGGTTTTTCTTTGTTTCATCCGCGCTCCCTTTTTTAGAAGTTAAAATACAAAAACGTGCTCACTTGTGACAATGACACGACACACCATACGAACAGTATGCAGATGATCCAGCACCGCCCGGATGTCAGTGTCCCCCGCATCGTGCGCTCGTATGCGTCCGGCCGGAAGATCAGGAAGAATGCCAGTGCAAACAGCCCGATCATAAAGACCAGATATAGGTACGGAGTCAGCGCGGGCGCCGTCAGCTCCAGCGCCTGTTTTATCACATAGAGCTCTGAAATATCAAGCTGCGCCGCAATGTCATATATTTTACCCGTATAACCCCCGGCAAACAGGTTCCTAAATAACTGTATCGCCGCCGGTATGCTCTGACTGCGGAAGAAAAAGAGCGACATATTAAAGAGTGCAAAAGTAAAGATCCAGCCAAGCCACGGCGGTATATGGAAACGGGCGGGTCTTTTGCCCTCATGCCCGCTGACGCCTACGATCCCGAGGTTGTCCCACACGACCAGAAGGCCGTGCATGGCGCCCCACGCTATATAAGTCCATGCCGCGCCGTGCCATAAGCCGCTCAGCAGGAAAATGATAAACGTATTTATGAGCATCCGCGCCCGCCCTTTTCTGCTGCCGCCGAGCGGAATATAAACATAGGTGACAAAGAAACGGGAGAGGGTGATGTGCCATCTCTGCCAGAATTCTTTGATGCTGCATGCCCGGTAGGGCGCGTTAAAATTGACGGGCAGCTCGATATTAAACATTCTGCCCAGGCCGATAGCCATGTCCGAATAACCGCTGAAGTCAAAGTACAGTTCAAAAGTATATGCCAGCACCGTTACGATCGTGGAGACCGTATCCAGCGAATACGTCTGGGCAAAGCCGTAATTGGCCATCAGGGCGAAGGTGTCCGCCAGCAGCACTTTTTTGGCAAGTCCCAAGACAAACAGGTATATCCCGCGGGAGAAAGATGCGGCGTTAAAGCTGCGCTTAGCCGTGTCTTCAAACTGGGGAATCATCTCTTTATATAAGACGATAGGCCCGGCGATCAGCTGCGGGAAGAAAGTGACAAATGTCACATAGTTGACAAGGGAATAGTGTCCGCATCTGCCCAGGCATCTATCGATGATAAAGGACAGCTGCTGGAAAGTAAAGAAGCTGATGCCAAGAGGCAGCAGTATATGCTTGAGTGTAAAATCCGTGCGGAAAACATAATTGATATTTTCTATAAAGAAATCGTAATACTTAAAATAAAACAGGATGCCGAGATTCAGGATAACGCCCGCCGCCAGTCCGATCCTGTTCCATATCTTTGCGTGGGATCTGACACGGGTCAGCAGCCAGCTTAACAAATAATTCAGTCCGGTGCTGGACAGAATGATGGCAAGATAGTAGACGTTAAAATAACCGTAGAACCACAGGGACATCCCCGCCAAGAAGACCTGGGCGGGTTTAAACAGCCTGTACCGGTTGAGCATATACCAGCCTAACAGGGTAAGCGGCAAAAATATGAAAATAAAAATATACGAGTTAAACAGCATATAATAGCGGAATTCCTTTTTGCATACATATTTTTCTAATAAAGACAGAAACTAGATATAGTATAGCAAATAGAAATATGTACCGCAATGGAGGAAGCGATGAAAAAAAGCATAATAAGAACGATAACGGTCGCGCTTACGGCAGGGATATGTCTGTTTACGGGATGCGGAAACGAGCTGCCGGAGGAGGAGTTAGTCAATACCGGGCAGGCTTTTGAGATCCAGAAAGTCACCGATGATCTGCAGGCGAGTAATTTTCTTTTTCCGGAGGAGAAAAAATTCGTGGCGCTGACACAGCTTAAAGACAGCGTCAAAGAACTATTGGGCGATCAGTACTGGCCGGAGGTAAGCTTGTCCAAGGAAGAACTGAAAGAAAAGACCGGGATTACGGAAGATATGTACGTGGACTTTCTGGCGGAAAAACAGTCTCTTGACGCACATATTGATACGATGATCATTATTCATGCCAAAGAAGCAAGTGTAGGCGACATAGAAAAGGCGCTGGAAAACTACCGCAGTGAGATCATCAGACAGAACCAGAATCACCCGCAGAATCTGTGCAAGGCGGAGGCGTCCCGCATGGAGACGATAGAAGATTATATCTGCTTCGTTCAGCTGGGCGCCGACACTACCGTTGTGGCGGACAAAGGACAGGACGCGGTCATAGCGTACTGCCAGGAAGAGAATGAGCGCGCGCTGTATGTCCTCGAACAAGAGATACTGGAATAGATGGCGTTACCACTGCATGAGCCGGCGGATCTCGTCAGCGATGATCTCCGAAGCCCGTATGTGCGTCCGGATGCTTGGATGGTAGTCTACCACATATCCGTCAGCCTCGGTATGAGTCGGCAGCGGTAAAAAAGAAATGCGGTCATCTTTGGATGCTTCACGATATTCGGCAATCGCCTTTGTAACGGAATCAGTCAGCTCATTATTCATAAGTCCGTAGACGCACAGAATACGCGCATTCGGATTTTTGCCACGGACGGCTGCGATAAATTTTTTGTACAGGGAGCGGAATTCGGCTTCTCTGTCCGCTTTACCGCGACAGTAACTATTGTCGTTCGTTCCTAGATTGATCACGATCATATCCGGTTTGAAGCTCTGAAAATCCCATTCCGTCATAGTGACGGTCTTATCATTATAAGTTCCCCTGGAAAATCCCACTAAAGTATAATACGGAGGCACCAGCTCCGATTCGTTGCGTATGTCGCTGCTCTCATCCACATAACCCGAGTAAACGCCGTAACCGCTGTATGATACCATACTGTAATCTGCGTTAAGCGCCCTGGCAGCGCGGTAGGCGTATGCCTTGGTCACATCTTCTGTTGCCGTGTTGAAGGTGTGGGTCAGGTCATCGTCGTCTACGCCGTATCCGCAGGTGATGGAATCTCCGATAAATTCAATGCGGCGGTCTTTTGCGGGGGCAGGATGCAGCGAAGCGCCCTCATCCGTGACCAGCTCTCGTATGCCCACGATCGACATAGGCGCCTCGGACAGCTTGAGCAGTCTGACCGTGTGTTTCTGCGGCGCCGGTTCGTCTATGACGGTGTAATGCGGCGTCGGTTCGGCGATCATTTCATCGAGGATCCGCTCGTCATCTATATATACGGCGATCCGCGCAAGATCTGTGCCTGCCGGAGTATGGTCGTCACCCTGTAATATGATCTCCAGATATTTCCCCTCATATGTAAATTCAATGCCGCTGCCGGATAATGCCAGCCAGAGAATATCATCCAGGTATAATGTACGGCCGATGTATTTTACGGTTTCTTTTGTAGGTTTCATGGTCTGCTCCTTATGCTCTTTATGATAGATAATGTTTCAGCGCAGCGTTACGGTTTCTTACAGAGCGGGAGCCCAGCGGAAATAGTAATGCTGTGCATACTATTATACATAATCCGGCGCCTGATTACCATCCGTTAAAGCAATCTTATGTCAAAAATTCCTGCAGCAGCAGCTCCAGCTCCTCCATCTCCGGGGCGGAGAAGACGCCGGAGCCCTTTCTGGCGGTCTTCTCTTCTTCGGGCTGTTTGTCATCGGCAGCCTTAGCGTCAGGCTGGACCGCCAGCATATCAAGCGCGGTCTGCTCCAGTCTGTTTGCCAGGTGGTTTTCCAGATAGTCAACCAGATTGATGCGCAGGATATTGAGCCTGCCGGGAATATCGACTAAAGAGGCGACTGCAAAATAGCAGTACAGTCCCGCAAAGCTGATTATGTAGAACGGAGCGATGGATAGAAAACTGTCGTCCCGGATGATCCCAAGGAATGCGCCGATGCCGGCCACCAGAACGGCGAGCAGCATCAGCTGGCCGGACAGATGTTTTAAGGTGGTTAAGGAAATGCCCTTAAGTTTTATATTACCCAAATACTTGTCCACAAAAACCGGGATGTTGGATATTTTTTCATTTAGTTTATAACAGCCGGAAAATTTCAGCTTCAGCTGCTGCAGGGATTTGTCGGTCGTCGTGGACATATGCTCTGATTCCCAGATCAGGCGGCGGTATATCACGCCGAGAATGATCTGGCATATGATACTAGCAGACAGTAACGCCAGGATCCCGATCATAAAATTCTTATGCTGAATAAAAAATACAGACATGGCAAATCGTTTCCTCCCAATACATCAGAAATAATGAGTGTACTTACATTATATTAGAAAACCGGCGGTAAAAAAGCCGTAACACATCGTCAAATTAGACTGGTATACGACATTTGATATACTGGAAACGACAAAGGAAGTGTGGTATACTATGAACATGTCCATTTTAATCAGGAGGTTTTTTCGTCATGAGCAAAAAGATTGTACTGACCGGCGGTGGAACAGCCGGACATGTCACGCCGAATATGGCGCTTATCCCAAAGCTAAAAGAACTGCAATATGAAATCACATATATGGGTTCCTACGACGGTATCGAGAAGAAGCTGATGGAGGATTATGATATTCCGTACTACGGCATTGCAACGGGTAAATTCCGAAGATATTTTGATCCCAAGAATTTCTCCGACCCGTTCCGCGTGCTTAAGGGCGTGCATGAAGCGAAAAAGTATTTAAAACAGATCCGGCCCGATGTGGTGTTTTCCAAAGGCGGTTTCGTCAGCGTTCCGGTAGTGCGCGCGGCTGCTTCGCTGGGTATCCCGTGTATCATACACGAGTCGGATATGACGCCGGGGCTTGCCAATAAGCTGTGTATACCGGTGGCAAAGAAAGTATGCTGCAATTTTCCCGAGACCCTTAATATGCTGCCGCCAAACAAGGCGGTGCTGACCGGTTCCCCGATCAGAAAGGAGCTGGCTTCGGGCAGTAAGGAAGCCGGTCTTAAGCTGTGCGGCTTCGGGCATACAAAGCCCGTTATTATGGTAGTGGGCGGCAGTCTTGGCTCTGCGGCGGTCAACCAGGCGGTGCGGGATGTGCTTCCCGAGCTGCTCAAGGATTTCCAGGTCGTTCATCTGTGCGGCAGGGAGAAAATCGATAATATGCTTCTTACAACGCCCGGATACAAGCAGTTTGAGTATGTTAAGGGGGACATGAAGGATATTTTTGCGATGGCGGATATCGTTGTTTCCAGAGCGGGGGCGAACGCGATCAGCGAGCTCCTTGCATTAAGGAAACCGAATATTCTGATTCCCCTTCCGTCGGGCTCCAGCAGGGGAGATCAGATCCTCAATGCGGAATCTTTTGAGGCGCAGGGATTCAGTATCGTGATCAACGAGGACGATCTGACGAATAAGCTGCTGCTGGAAAAGATTCAGGAACTGTATTTTAACAGGCATACCTACATTGACGCAATGAACAGGAGTCATCAGCGGGACGCAGTCGGAACGATCATCGAGCTGATTGAAGATGCGGTAAATGAGAAATCTGACGGTGGTAAAACATCTTGAAAAACCGTGTGCGCAATGCTACACTTCTAAGTGGCGGCAATAAATGATAAATGAAGGACACAGACGGTGTCTGACAGAAAAGGAGAAATACGATGGACAAAGTTACATTTGATTATTCTAAAGCGGCTTCTTTCATCGGCGACAATGAAGTAGAGTCCATGAAAAAGCTGGCGCTTGACGCAAAAGAACTGCTTGTGGGCAGAACGGGGGCGGGCAATGATTTCCTAGGATGGATCGACCTGCCGGTGAATTATGATAAAGAGGAGTTCGCACGTATCAAGAAAGCGGCGGCTAAGATCCAGAGCGATTCCGAGGTGCTTCTGGTGATCGGTATCGGCGGCTCTTATCTGGGTGCAAGGGCGGCGATCGAATTCCTGCGTCACAGCTTTTACAATGTAGTGGATAAATCTGTCAGGAAGACGCCGGAGATCTATTTTGTGGGTAATTCTATCAGCTCCACTTATATTAAACATCTGATCGACGTGATCGGTGACAGGGATTTCTCGATCAATATGATCTCCAAGTCAGGTACGACCACGGAGCCTGCCATTGCGTTCCGTGTCTTCAAGGAGATGGCGGAGAAGAAGTACGGTAAGGACGGTGCGGCAAAGAGGATCTACGCGACCACCGACAAGGCGAAGGGGTCTTTAAAGAATCTTGCCAACGAAGAAGGCTATGAGAGCTTTGTCGTTCCCGATGATGTGGGCGGCCGTTTCTCTGTGCTGACGGCGGTAGGACTGCTGCCCATCGCGGTATCCGGCGCGGATATCGACAGACTGATGGAAGGCGCGGCGGCAGGTAGAAAGACTGCGCTGGAAGCTCCCTTTGAGGAAAATGATGCGCTTAAATATGCAGCCATCCGTAATATCTTGTTGAGAAAAGGCAAAGCCATTGAGATTTTGGCCAACTATGAACCCAGCGTACATTACGTGTCTGAGTGGTGGAAACAGCTCTATGGCGAGTCCGAGGGCAAAGACAAGAAGGGTATCTTCCCGGCAAGCGTGGATCTGACCACGGATCTTCATTCTATGGGACAGTTTATTCAGGACGGCTCAAGAAACCTGTTCGAGACGGTCATCAATATTGAGACGAGCAGGGAGGAGATCATCATCGGCACCGAGCCGGTAGATTTAGACGGGCTTAACTATCTGGCGGGTAAGAGTGTGGACTTCGTCAACAAGAGCGCCATGAACGGAACGATTCTTGCGCACACCGACGGACAGGTCCCTAATCTGATGGTGAACATTCCCGAAGTAAACGAGTATTACCTCGGCCAGCTGTTCTATTTCTTCGAGTTTGCCTGCGGCGTCAGCGGTTACATCCTCGGCGTGAATCCGTTCAACCAGCCGGGCGTTGAGAGCTACAAGAAAAATATGTTCGCGCTCCTCGGCAAGCCGGGTTATGAGGCGCAGAGAGAGGAACTGCTTAAGAGGCTGTAATAGCCAGCCTGTCATTGGGCGGTTTAACGGTTTTCGATCTTCATTGCCGTTAGCGGTACTGTAAATAGTCGATAAACCGTTTTACCGCAACCGAGACAGTTTTTTTGCTCCTGAATGCAAGTCCTATATTGCGGTATGCCGGAACATCAAGCTCCTTTGCGATGATCCGGTAAGGCACTCTCTTTAAAATAAGCTGCGGCAATATACTGATACCGAGTCCGCTTTCCACCATTGACATGATGGCGTAATCATCCCAGGTGGTAAAGTGGATTCTTGGCGTTAGGCCGTACCTTTCAAATATTTCAGACACCTCTGCTTTTGCGCTCTTTTCAAGCAGCATGAACGGCTCGTTACAAAGCGCGGCGACAGGAAATCTCTCACAGTCTGCATAGGCGTGATTTTCGGGAATGATCGCCAGTAAATGATCCTGCGCTAAAAAAATAGTTTCGAGTTCGGGATGTGTGGGCAGGCGCAAAAAGCCGCAGTCTACCCGCCCTTCTAATATCCATTCCTCTATTTCTGTATAGTCTCCGAGCAACAGTTCATAATCAATGTTCGGGTAATCCTTCTGAAATTCCTTAATGATATTCGGCAGCCAGTGTGTCGCTACGCTCGAAAAAGTGCCAATACGGATGAGTCCGGATTGCAGTCCGTTCAGATCATCGATTTCCATTTGCAGTTTTTCAAATTCGGCAACAACGCTTTTCGCATACGGGAGCAGCTTCATCCCGTCTAAAGTGAGTCTTGCACCGCCCGCACTGCGTTCAAGAAGCGATACGCCCCATTCTTTTTCAAGATCGCCTATCATTCTGCTGATACTGGCCTGCGAATAGTTCAGCAGCTGCGCCGCCTTTGTAAAGCTTCCGCATTCTGCCGTTTTTACAAAGGACAGGTATTTTTGCAGATTCATCTCCATATTATCATTCGCTTTCCAAATATGATTCATTTGATAAATTTGTTTTTCAAATCCTCAGCACAATAATACAATAGATAAAGAGCAAAATCAAGATTGCGGCATCTGTGCATACGACATGAAGGAGGTTCATTTAGACTGACATGAAAAGGGCATACTTAAAATACCTTGCAGGGCTTCTGCTTTTTGGTTCAAACGGGGTAATCGCAAGTTATATTCATTTTTCAAGTTATGAGATCGTCCTGCTGCGCTCAGCGCTGGGGCTTACTCTGCTGCTGGGATTATTCTTTATTACAGGCCATCGTTTTACCGCCTTCAGGCATAAAAAGGATATACTGTTTATTGCTCTTTCGGGTATTGCGATGGCGGCAGAATGGCTATTATTGTTTGAAGCCTATGCGCAGATCGGCGTCAGCCTCGGTATGCTGATCAACTATACCGGCCCGGCGATCGTGATCGCGCTTTCACCGCTGCTTCTTAAAGAACGGATAACCTTTGCCAAAGTCATTTCCCTGGCGGCTGCTCTGCTGGGTGCATTTTTTATCAGCGGACAGGCTGCGGTAAAAGGGATAAACACGTGGGGCTTATTATGCGCCGGACTGTCAGCGGTTGCTTACGCTGTCATGGTACTGTCAAATAAGTTGGCACAGGAGATCACCGGAACGGAAAACGCGGCGATACAGCTTTTGTGTACCACGGCTGTTGTAGCGGCTTTTGTCGGCGCTAAACAGGGGTTGTCTATGGAGATTACGTCTGCTGACTGGCTTCCCGTCCTGATGCTTGGCCTAGTCAACACGGGCGCGGGCTGCTATTTCTATTTTTCTTCGATTGGCAGTCTGCCCGCACAATCCGTAGCAATATGCGGCTATTTGGAGCCGCTGTTTGCGGTGCTGCTGTCTGTACTGATCCTGCATGAAACGATGACGCCCCTGCAAATACTGGGGGCATTTCTGATTATTGGCGGCGCTGTTTTCGGTGAATGTTATACAGACATTGCGTTAAGGCTGCGGCGTAAAGTGTGAGCCGGGCGGCAGCAGTGGATTCATTTGCGGTTTTATGATATGTTTATGTAAAAAGGAAAACAAGGTGGGCGATGAAACAAAAACTGGAATATGCTCTGGCGTGCATGAAAAAATATAATACCGGCATTATGTATCAGGAATGCTTCGGCTTTGAACCGGAAATAGAATATGATGTGCTTGTCATTGCGCCGGGATGGAAACCGACCAAAATAATAAGAAATCCCGCTTATAAAGTTACAGAGCTGGCGCAGCATTCGTATTTTTCGGGATATTTGGTAGAGAAGGACGGGCTGAAGGTAGCCTGGGCGCAAACGGCATCGGGGGCCTGTAACGTATTGGACCATGCCGTGATCTGCGCCGATATGAAGTTTAGAAAGTGTATATTTGTCGGCGCGGTGGGCGGGCTTACAGACAGGTATGAAATCGGAGATTTTTGTACCCCGGAGGTCTGTATCTCAGGGGTATATGTCAATCATTACCTGAAGGATGCCCTGGGCGATTTTCAGCCATATGAAAAAATCTATCCCGACAAGCAGTATATGCAGGCAATAGTAAAAATGGCTGAAAAGGCCGGATATTCCCTAAAGACTGCCAGGGTCTTCTGCACGGACTCTATCTCCCTGGAGTATATGCATTTGGATGAAATAAAGTCCACAGGCGCAGAGCTGATAGAGATGGAGACAGGGACATTTTACACCCTGGCCGATCTCTTAGGCGTTCCGTCCATAGCGCTGCTTGCCGTTTCCGACAATTCCGCAACGGGCGTTCCGCTGCTTGGCAGAGGTGAAGAATTGGCGCAGAAATACATAAATACAAGAAGCAATATCATTCCGGATATGATTTTTCGGATTGCAGGGACATGATCGGGGTTATAAACGGGACTTTCGGCATGCTATTTACCATGCTGGTGCAAAGAAGATCCATATAAGAGGTGATTATATTGCGATATCCACAAATGATCCTATTCGACTACGGGCATACACTTCTGTATGAACCCGATTGGGATACTGACAGAGGAAATGCGGAATTATTGAAGTATGCTACGAAAAATCCCGATCACTGTACGTTTGATGATGTCAGAAAAGCGGCAGATCTGATTTACGGAGAGCATATCGAAAATGTCCGTAAGATCGGGTACGATATTGGCGGTCAAATCGGCGACAGAGTATTATATGAATATCTTGGGATTGAAATTTCCCTGACGCCGCTTGAGATGGAGAAGGTTTTTTGGGACGGCGCATCTGCGGGTGCGATTATGCCGGAAGCGGATAGTATGCTTGATTTCATCAATAAGAGTGGCATAAGAAGCGCGGTGATCAGTAATCTGCTATGGTCAGGCGATGCTTTGTCAGAGCGGTTCAACAGGCTTTTGCCGATGAATCAGTTTGAATTTGTTATGACTTCCAGCGATTATATTGTGCGAAAGCCCAACCGCATTTTATTTGATATTGCTTTGCGGAAAGCCGGTCTGCGCGCCGACGAAGTATGGTACTGCGGGGACAATCCGCAGGCGGATATAGAAGGTGCGGCGCAGGTCGGGATATATCCCGTCTGGTATGATAATGAGACGGACAGGGAGTACAAAGACCGCTCCAAAGAATCTGCGCCAAAGTGTGAGCATCTGCATATCCACGAGTGGCGTGAGATGATGGATTTATTAGAAAAAAAGCGCAAGAGATAAAAAACTTACAGATTCGCTTTATTTCTTGCAATAAAAAATATTTGGAGCATGATGCGGTCAGTCTGTACCGGAAATTAAACAAGGGAAATGTATGAAAACTATGCAAACAGGAACAGATATGAAGAAAATTCTTGTTACAGGCGGCACAGTTTTTGTTAGCCGGTACATTGCGGAATATTATGTGGCGAAAGGCTGTGACGTGTATGTTCTCAACAGAAACAGCAGAGAACAATCAAAAGGTGTAAATTTGATCCAAGCGGATAGGTTTCATCTTAAAGAGACGCTGTGTGACTATCGCTTTGATGTTGTAATTGACACCGCATATAACGCCGAAGGGGTAAACGGTTTATTGGATGCGCTGGGACATTACGAAGATTATATTCTTATCAGTTCCAGCGCCGTATATCCGGAGTACGAAACGCAGCCATTTAAAGAGGAATCAGAACTGGCTGAAAATAAATACTGGGGGACATACGGAACAGATAAAATTGAAGCTGAAAAAGCTATATTAAGAAGAAAACCGTCAGCCTATATCTTGCGGCCGCCTTACTTGTATGGGCAGATGAACAATGTGTACAGAGAAGCATTTGTGTTTGACTGTGCACTGCGCGACAGGTATTTTTATCTGCCTAAAGACGGCGAGATGAAATTGCAATTTTTTCATGTGGAAGATTTATGCAGATTCATGGATGTTCTGTTGATGAAAAAGCCCCAATGCCATGTTTTCAATGTAGGGAATCAAAATCCGATATCGATTCGCCAATGGGTTGAAATGTGTTACAAGGTGGTCGGGAAAAGGGCAAGATTTAAGAATGTTTATGATGATACAGAACAACGAAAATATTTTTGCTTTTATGATTATGAATATTACCTTGATGTATCGAAACAGCATGAATGGATGCCAAACGAAAAAGATTTGTATGAGGGATTAAAAGAAGCGTTTGTATGGTATAAGGATAATGCGGATAAAGTGAATAAAAAACCTTACATTGAGTTTATCGATCATACATTTCAGTTTTTATGTTAAAGTCACGGAACGAAGCCTGTTGAAGAAAATATAAGAGTGATCATGCAGCAGATGCAGCTGGACAAACGCAAACATTTGAATCCGCTCATTTGATTGAAATAGGACAGGTGAGAAGTCAGAATACATTCTATGTTGAATTCTTATGTTAAATTTGAGCAAAGCATAGTACGATCGGAAATTGTGAGGTGAAGGGTATTTATGATACAAAGACAGACTTTTGAGCAGGAAGTTGTTAAAGCAGATATGAATATGGTTTTTGATATATATGAACTTGTTCATATAACAATTAAAGATATATACAAAAAGTATTATTCTGATGAAGCGGTCAAATTCTTTTTGGAACTCCACAGCAAGGAGAATATTTCAGCCGATATTTCAAAAGGAAAAGTGTATGTTGTTGTCTATGAGAATGATGTGGTCGGAACGGGCACACTGGACAGAGATCATATTAAACGGTTATTTGTATTGCCACAGTTTCAAGAACAAGGAATTGGTACTCTGATCATGGATTTTCTTGAAGCTGAGATTATAAAGGATTATGGTGCTGTGTGGTTGGATTCTTCGCTTCCTGCGGGGAAATTTTATCACGATCGTGGGTATATCACTAAGAAATATGAGGAAATTCAACTTGAAAATGATAAAGTGCTGGCGTATGAGATAATGTGCAGGAATAAGTTTCCCATAGACCCAAACGAATATAATGCTCCATCTCAGCTTGTAAGACGTGAAATGGAACTGCAGGAGATCGATTTAGATGACTTGAGAAAGATTTTTCCCAAAAGATTATACCTTCTTGCAGACAGTCTGTATGATACGATGCTTTCAAAAAATGCAGGAACGCTTACCTATCATGTGGGCGGCGAGGTTTATGTCATGGGTCATGACCGCTCAGTCGGATTTGTAAAAGGTGAGATGTGTTCTCCGGGAATAGCAACCCAGACTGAGGATCTGATGGCTGCGGGAGCTAAAGAACTTATCCATGTAGGGTTTGCAGGGGGATATCCGGGGACGCATATCGGAGATGTAGTGATCACTGACGGAGCGTTTCATGATACGGCGGTCGCAGGTTTGTACGGCTGTAATGAAGAGATGGTTCGATCAGATAAGGGACTTACAGATTGTCTCTGCAAGGAGATGGACGCTAACGGAATCGCATATCGCAGGGGGTTCCATCGGACTACTGATGCGGGATATGTTCAACCAAGCTGGAGTGCAAAATATTATGAAAACAAGGGCGTTCTTTGCGTTGAAATGGAGGGCGCAGGTTTGTTTGCAGCAGCAAAATTCCGCTCTTGCCGCGCTGCCGGAATTTATGTAATATCAGATTCCGGTTCCGGAGATGATTGGGAACTTGGCTGGGGTGAGAAAACATTGGAGACAAGCATCGATCGAGTGATAACGGCGATTATAGGGGAGGTTTTTTAAATGAAAAAATACAGCATGCAGAACAAAACTGCATGGGAATATAACGCTTATGAATTTTGGACAAAGACATTGGGAAAGCCGGAAGAACGTGCAAAAAAGGATTTGGAAAACCCAATAAGGATGCTGAAGTTTTGATATATCTGAGGATAATAAAAGGTATGCTTTAGAAGTGGCAGAGGCGGCACATGCCCACATTGATTTTGAGGTTTGCGATATACTTGAAATCGACATGACGAAATATGGAAGCTATTTCGATGTTGTGTTTATGGAAGGGGGTATTCTTCATTATTTTCACGACATAAATGAATTTATGAAAATCATGTATTCGCTCCTTAAATCGGGAGGTAAAATGATATGCAGCGACTTTCATCCGTTTACAAAAATAGCGGACACTTTAAAATTGGAGCAACCCACAATGAGTTATTTTTCAACAGAAATTTTTGAAGGAGAAATGGCTCACGCCCGTTTTTTTGATGAACCGATTCGAAGTAAAATGCCTAAATGCAGTTACAGAAGATACACCATAAGCGAAATTATAAATTCAATTATACAAAGTGGCTTTTGCTTAAAACGCTTTGACGAGCATCCATCCTGGGAAAACGAAAAGTTGCCGGGAGAATTTACCGCTATAGGAATAAAATAGATTATTACAGACAAATTGAAATGTGCGCCTACGGGGTGTAAATTTCGCTTGCGTTGTAAAATGTGCGCCGGGAGCAGGTGAAAGTCTGTTTGTTTGCATGGAGGGGAAAAGTCTATGGAACTATGGGATGCCTATGATAAAGATTTCAACAAAATCAGCAATGTAACGTTAATAAGGGAAGAACCAATTCCCGAAGGGCTTTTCCATTTAGTCAGCGATATCATCGTGAAACATACCGATGGAAGCTATTTGCTGATGCAGCGTGACAAACGCAAATATTTCGGCGGTATGTGGGAGGCTACTGCGGGCGGTTCGGCATTACGCGGAGAGACTTCTTTGGAATGTGCGGTGAGAGAACTGCGGGAAGAAACCGGAATTGAATCCGATCATTTGACTGAAATAGGACGGGTGAGAAGTCATAATACATTGTATGTTGAATTTCTTTGTGTGACGGACTGTAAAAAAGACAGTATCATCTTGCAGGATGGGGAAACCATTGCGTATAAGTGGGTGAGCAGAAATGAACTCATCTCTATGAAAGAAAGTGAATTGATAACCGAACGTATGCAGAAATTCATGGAGGAATTACAATCATAACTGCAGCAAAGAACACGGATATCACATTGCAAAGTTTGATACAAATCAGTTATCCGATGAATAGAAGTTTCTGAAGAAGGAGAACCATGATAAAAGAAATTGATAAAAATGATATTTCGGAATGTGTGCAGGTTATCAGAAACAGTTTTATAACGGTTGCAAATGAATTTGGATTTACTGCGGATAATGCGCCACGATTTACGGCTTTTGCTGTAAATGCTGATAGGCTGAATTATCAATTAGAAATGGAACACAGGATCATGATTGCATTTTGCCTTGACAGTGGAAAAATAGTAGGGTACTATTCTTTGCTTTGGCAGGATAATCATCAATGTGAACTCAATAATTTATG
>CANQNN010000020.1 GCA_947625205.1 uncultured Lachnospiraceae bacterium
TATCTGAAATGCATTTCTGCAGTTCATTCTAAAAATATTTCATTTTAGACTTGACTTTTAATAGTTAGTCTTTCTTTAATTGTATATTTGTCCTCCGCATAAGCAGTCTCGGGATACTCCGTATCCCTCGTTCGCGTTGCTCGCCGTAAAACCTGCTCCTTCGCTCACTCGTGTTTCCACGGTGTGCTTCTCGCAGGTTTTCCGTCTCTGCTTATGCGCGCAAAAAAGCCCCGTCCGACATAGGACGAGGCTGTAGTCTCGTGGTACCACCTAATTTCGCAGGCAACTCGCGCTGTCTGCCTCCATGAGTACATTCTGTCATATCACATGCCGCTGTCATCAGAATCCGATGCAACGCTCTGATATTTGTTCATACTCTCCTGCTGTAACGCGCATTCCGCGTCGCGGCCTACTGGGGAATCCGTTCTGCCGCGCGGCTCCAAGATGTATTCGCAAAAGACTTCCCGCGCGCCTCTCATCAGCCGGCTGCTTTCTGTGCGTTCCGTGATCTGCTACTTGTTCTTATCATAGCCTGTTATGATTTTAACTGTATTCTAATGTAGCGGAATCTTTACGTTTTGTCAATAGTTAATTCCTATCATCTTACCATCACATATTCTGTTCAAATTCCGCAAGACTGCCAGCTCTGGCGGCCAGCTTATGCCAACGTCTTAAAGTGGCCGGGTCTTTCTGATGCCAGATCAGATCCGACACCCGCTTCGGAACCTGCCCGAAATCCTCAAGGAGCTCGAGAATTGCCTTCATCATACCCTGTTCCACACCCTGCTTGATACCTTGCCGGATGCCTCGCTCTATTCCCTGTTCTATTCCTCTCTCCATGCCGTCTCTCCGGCCCATCTCAATCAATCCCTCCGCCGCGTTGCTCATATCAACCTTACCGTCCTCTCTGTATTCTTTTACCTTCATCAATTCGCTCGCCCCGATATATTCCGCGATCACATCATAGGTATCCGGCTCCATCGCCCGGTACGCCGGGTCACTTGACACCAGCCGGTACAGCTTCTCCGGCTCCCCGGCATACCTGAGGCAGTCGAATACCTGCTTTATATCTGTTTTAAACACTTCCGTGTTCTCAAACTTCCGCACTTCACACAAATAAACCTTATAATCATTCACTGCCTGCTGCAACTCGAGCGGGATGTCCTCCAGCGCCAGCAGCTCCCACAGCGATGTCGCCCCGTCCCATTGCTCCCCGTAATAAAGCACGATCGTGACACAGGGATGCAGCCTGCTCTCTTTCGTGAACCCCGACAGGAACTCGGCTTTCGTCACATCTTTCCTGTTTCTGACTTTCCTCCCCGTCTGCGCCGCCTGTCTCTCATATTCCGCTGCGTCATAGGACATGCGACGCAGGGGCATCAGATAGTCTGTCTCCTCCTGGTTCTCTATCCCGATCACGACAAAATTTACCCCAAAGGCGGCCCGGCGTACCAGATCGCGGTGCCGGTCTTTCAAGCTGTCATTTTTACTTTGGCTGCGATTTTCGTTTCTATCGGCCCGACTACCACCGGTCCCGACTCCATCATACCTGGCGATGCCGAACTGCCCCGACTGGGTGTCCATATCTGTCAGATCTGATGCCGCAAGCACTTGTCTGCCTGCGCACACCACGCCGTTGACCAGATCGGCGAAGCGCGCCGAATCATACAGATAGCCCTTCTTCTGCAGGTCTTTTCTTCCCATTCTTTTTCCTCCCTTATGAATTTGTGTGTACATATAAGGGATTCTCATAGAACAGAAATGCAAAGACTTGCGGTCAGAACTGTCAGACTTCCCAGATATGTGTTTGTGTCAATTCGGAACCACATCTATGAAGCACTGCATTTTCCTATACGCCACAGGCTGCTCCACAAACGTAAATTTCAAACTGCTTTTGATGAATTAATGATAGCACAATCGAACCATAATTGCAATAGGAAATGTACGCAATATGATTCTTTCATTTTCAGTATTCTTCACTGCCGAATAATTTTTCTCACACCTTCTCCATCATCTCATTCACGATCGCCTTCACCTGGTGGAAGTCGAACATATCGTACGCCTCCTTCAGCTTCCGCATGGAGGCGTTCATCTGCGGGCCAAAATTTCTGGAAGCCAGTTCCGGCACAAGTTCGTCAGTCACCTTCATGTTCATCTTATCCAGCTCGGTCTTGAGATTCTGCAACGTCTCTGCAGTCAGCGTCTCGATCTCCTTATCTGCCAGATCGTCCTGTACTTCTTCCTCACTGAACTTGCCGTTTTCCTTCAGATATTTCTTGACTTCTTCCAGGATCTCCTTAAACTTCTCCAGATAACCGTCGAATTTCTGCCTGATGGCGTCCGTATCCCCGGCCTTCCCGTCAAATTCCAGTTCTTTGAAGAGCGCCGACACCTCCATAGCGCCGATGCTCGCGCTGGAGCTCTTGATGCCGTGCACATCGGTTGTAAACAGCTGTATGTCTCCCGCCTCCAAAAGCTTCGGAAGCAGATCGATGTATTTTATTCCCTCCGCATAATATGTGTTCAGAATAGCCGCATAAGCCTCCTGATTGAAGCCGATATTTAACAGTCCCTTATCCGTGTTCAGCCCACTCTGCGGCACATCCTTACGCTCCGCCGCCGAATTCTGGTCTGCTTTTTTGGCATCCCCATCCGGGACTTTTACGTGCTCGATCAGCTCCTCCGGCAGAAATTCAAGAAGACACTTTTCCAGATACCGCCTCTTGATCGGTTTCGCCAGATATTCCTGGAATCCCAGCTGCAGCATCTCTTCCCGGACGCTGGCGCCGTTCTGGGCGGTCAGGGCGACAAACGGAACTTCCTTATAGTAATTATCTTCTTTGTTACGGATGGTTTTAAGCACATCGCTGCCGCTCATATCCGGCATGACCATATCCATCAGTATCAGATCATATTTTTCACTTTCAATCTTCTTGATGCCGTCTTCCCCACGGGTAGCCACTGCAATATCGATCCCGTATTTACCGAATATCCCCGCCGCAACTTTCAGGTTGACCGCATTGTCATCCACCACCAGCACCTTTGCTTTTCTGGCGGTAAACGTCTCCTCCGCACTGTTCTTTTTATAATCCTCCTTATTCCACATATGGTTCAGCACACGGTACACGGAGATGGACGAAAGCGGCTTGCGGATGAGACGGCACTTGCCGAAATCTCCGTATACGGCATCAAAATCTCCAAGAACATAGGTATAGTCCTGGCACTGGTACAGAGAAATGATATTGGACAGATTCTCGTATGCCCTGTCCACGATAAATATAAAATCAAATTTCTTATTCTGTATTGCCTGGTCAAATCCGTGATAATTATGGCAATATGTCGGTCTGATATGGAACATCTCCACAATATTCTGCCATTTAGACATTCCCAGATCACTATCATCGTAAATAAGCACGGCAGGCTCATAATCGTCCGCCAGCTGCATAAGCGGCCCGGCATCCGCGATCTTCTGCCGGAATGTAAAGGACGTGGACATCCCGACGTCGGAAATGCTCTCCACGCTGATATCTCCCTGCATCATAGCAAGCAGCCCCTTACAGATCGTGAATTTAAGTCCGACTCCCTTAAGATTACTGGATTGTCTGGAATCATATGTATCATACATGCCAAACAGCGACTGGATGTCGATCCCGGACATGCCCTTGCCCGTATCCGCAACACGGCAAGAGAAGACAGCCTCTCCCCGATCCTCATCCCGTTCGCAGTGGATATCCAGCAATATTCTCCCGCTCAGCGTAAAATCTATGGATATAAAAAGCAGATACAAAAAAATCTGTCTGACCGTAACAATGTCGCCCACAAGCAGCCTGGGAATATCGCCGTCCACCGTCAGATTGAAGGTCAGTTTCTTCTTCTGTATCTCTTCCGAGACCGTGCGCACAAGCTGCTGCACCAGATCATCAAGACTGTACGTATCTTCTATCAGATGCATATTGCCGGCATCGATCCGTGCATAGGTTAACACATCGTCTATAACCGTCAGCAAATCATACGCCGAGCTTCTCACCGTGTTGATCTCACTCTTTATCTCTCCGTCATACTCTCCCTTCAGCATGATCTCCGAGAAATTGATAATGGAATTCATCGGTGTCCTGATCTCATCAGACATATTCGCCAGAAACTCTCTCTTGGCGTTGCCCGCGCGTTCGATCATACGGCTGCTGCGCCCGATCTTTTCCCGCTGATACCGGTAATATCTGTTCTGTGCGATCACAAGCGTCCCGATCATAAACGCGATTCCCATGAAACACACCACAAAACTGTCATAGCGAAATATGTCCGCCGCACGAAGCAGAGTACCGTTCTCCGGAAAAAGAATATTGCCGTACAGATAAATACATTCACAGACAAACAGGCCCAGCGCAAGAAACAACGGCACACCCTTGAAAACACAGAAAGCGATCAGCATACTTGCCGCAAACCACATGGTAGCGACGCTGTATACGGAATGCCCCGGACTTAAGATCATCGGGACGGCTATCACGTTAAGGATGATAAGAGACGCCAGCGCCGCAAGGCCGGTTCTGGTAAAGAAAAGCTCCACGAGCAGCACAAGGCCGCACCCCGCCATGATAATGAGCAACGGCGCGACCAGATCCGTCTCATACCCCGAGAAAAGGGTGAGCAGAAAAATAATCAGATTTTCCGTTATGATCGACGCCAGCAGAATGACCAGATTAAATTCTGTCAGTTCCATGTCGCCCGCTCTTTGATTGATGATCTGTTTTAATCTATCTTTCCGCAACATAGACAACTTTATCCTCCGGCAGACAGTCTTTCAGCACTTTCTCCAATTTCTCCCGCTCTATCGGTTTCGATATATATTCGTCAAACCCGGCGTCCATGAACATCTCACGCGCACCGCTGACCGCATTGGCCGTAAGCGCCACCACCGGGACCGTCTTTAATCCGGGAACATCCATCTCCCTGATGTTCTTAAGCGTGTCGATCCCGTCCATTTCCGGCATCATATAGTCAAGCAGGATCAGATCAACGGATTTATTGCGTTTCAGCATGCCAAGACACTCTTTGCCGCTGGCCGCCACAGTAACCTTCGCCTCATATCTGCCCAATATGCTGGTAGCGACCTCCAGATTCACGACATTGTCATCCACGACCATAATATCCGCCTCGGGACAGACAAACCCACCGTTATAACTGATGTAGCGGACGGTACTGCTCTGTCTGCCGTTTAACAGCGCATCCAGATTCAGACAGCTCACCGGCCTGGCGATCGTTGTCCTGACCAGGGCGTCGTCATAAGCCGGCACGCCGCCACCGATCAGTATCAACGACTGCGGAGGCAACAGTGCATCCAGTCTCTCCTTTAAGCCTGTATAGATGCCGGCAGCGATCATGATATGGCTGTATTCCGGATCGGTACACTTCTCCAGAAACGTTTCATCGTCAAATACCCTGAGATATTCTATAGACATACTGCGCAGGGCATTTACCAGCGCATCGGATCTTTTATCCGTATTCTCATAGCACAGTATCTTGACATTCGCGGGCGGCTGTTCCACCATCATCCTGCCGGGCACAAATCCCTGTACGATCCCGAAGGAATACTGTCTTAGCGCCGCCTCTTCCTGTACATCCATCTCGCCCTGCATAAGTCTGACAAGACGGTACGGCAGAGGAACGACCTCTTCTTCCGGCTCCGGGACATCCGACTCCTCTCTTGCCGTCTCATACAGCCGCTGCCTGTAGGAATAGAGGAAACTGCCTCTGGCATTTATCTCCACACGGAGAAGAATATGCGCTTCATCCATGCCCTCTTTTCGTACCTTTAGATAAACCTCCCCGGTCTCAACGGACTTGATGACTCCTGAGACCATTCCCATCATGAGCTGCCGGACTGCATCTTTGTCTCCGATGAGCTGCTCCGGAATATCCGGCGCGATATCCGCATAGAACCCCACGTCATAATCCGCGAACCGCACCGAGATCATGTTGATCAGTTCATCGCAGATATTCCCGAAATAATACTGCCCGTTTTCTGCCAGTCTGCTTGCGGCGTTCAATTTAGAGAAATCCATCAGTTCATTGGTGATCGACAGAAGGGCCTTACTGGAATTGGATATCTGAAAAGCGCTGTCCTTCAGCTTTTCGTCCGTATCCTGGCCAAGCATCAGCTCCGTCACACCCAGGATGGCGTTGAGCGGCGTCCTGATCTCATGGGAAACGTTGACGAGAAACATATCCTTGGCATAACTGAGCTGTTCCGCCTGTTTTTCTATACCGGCACTTTTTTGGATCTGCCTGCGCAATATCCGGCTCCGAAACGACGCCAGTACGCCATATGCCAGACCCATAATGAACATGGCAAAGAACATTCTGAAAAAAATGACGGCGCTGTATCTGTCCCCCGCGGCATCCACATGCAAAAGTTCATCCGCCTGCGGGATCATATGCCGGACAGACCAGAAAACCACGGCGAAATAGACCGCACAGAAAAAGACAGCCCTCTTATGATAAAAAAGAACTGTGACGAAAACAATACCGGTCAGATAATAAAATGGGAAATCGCATATTGCACAGGGAACATTACATGCCATAAACGGAAGCATGATCAGATAGACCAACACAAAATAAAACGCCGACATTCCTCTGGCATTTTCTGTTCTGTACTCCCTGTAGATAGACAGCAGAGTGACGCCGATACCCGCAAGCGTCATAAGGGACACCAGACGCCCCATCTGCAGGAGCAGACTCATGGACAGCGCAAAAACAAACACGCCGAAGCTCAACAGCATGGATACACGAAATAACAGCCTGTCCGCCGGCAGTTCCAGATCCAGATATTTATCCAATCGCTCCTTTGCAGCCATACCGTCTCCTTCTGACATTTATCCCGCTACATTCTTGATCTCGCGCTCCGTTGACAGGAAAATATCTACGACTGCCGGATCAAAGGACGTAAACTTCATAAATTTTATCTTCATAAGCGCTTCCTGGTGGCTCAGGCGCTTGCCATCCACCCCGATATTGCGCAGATTGTCATATGTATTCACTACCGCCAGCGCCCTTGCCTCCAGCGGAATATTCTCTCCGGAAAGCCTGTCGGGATAGCCGTTGCCATCCCACCGTTCATGATGATTGCGGCACATATTATAGGCATAGCTCATGAAATTATTCTCACCCGCGCTCAACTGCGTAACCTTGGAAAGCATATCCGCGCCCAGCGTGGTGTGCGTCTTAAGCGCTTCATGTTCAAACTCCCCGGCCTTGCCCGCTCTGTCATTATTGACATACTGATCCGCAATACAGAGTTTGCCGATATCATGAATCTGCGATGCGCAGCATATGGTAGTGCCGTCATCTGCGCTCAGCCCGAATTTACCACTCCGCACCATCGCGCTGACCAGAATATCCATATACTGTTCCACACGTTTTGCATGATCGCCGTAAAAGCTGTCGCGCTTCGTCATGAGATCCACAAACATGGCGACAATGGAATACTGCAGCTCCAGATTCTTCTTATTCTTCTCCTGTACCAGATTGTTCAGGGATTTGTTCATATCGTCCAGCTTCCTTCTCTGTGACAAGAGCTGGATCTGGATATCTACCCGCTTCTTTAACAGATTGGCCGTATACGGCTTCCTGATATAATCCATAGCGCCCAGATTATAACTCTCCAGCTCCGTGGTGTCGTCATCCTGCGCCGTCAGGAAAATGATCGGAATATTTACTAACTTCGGAATATTCTTCATCTCGGATATAACCTGAAACCCGTTCACATTCGGCATATCCACGTCCAGAAGCACCAGATCCGGCAGCTCCGGCATGTCGTTAAGGCATTCCAGCGCTGATATACCGGATGAAACCGGGATCACCTCATATTCTTCCTCCAGCGTCTTCCTCGCCATGATCAGATTTGCCATGTTATCATCTACGATCATTACTCTGTACATATGCTCCCCCATATCCTGATATCTGCCATATCATTGCTAACTCTGCTATATCATCGTTACTCCGCTTTTCACCGGTTGGTCATAAGCTTAGTCATCGCCTGATTCAGACCGTCCACCGTAAGCTTATACATCGGGAACAGCCCCTTGATAGCCGTCTCCGCCTCCCGCCACGGCGCATGCCCCGGCGCCATCTTGGGATTCAGCCAAACGATCTTCTTGTAATGTCTCTTCATCAGCATAAGCCAGTCCATACCGGACAGTCCGCCGTTAGGCCCCCGGTAGTTACCGCTCTCGGAATACAGCTCCTCCGGCGCCATAGCCGCGTCTCCGACGATGATCACCTTGTAATCGCTGTCGAGATTTCTGAACATCCATTCCGTTTCGATCCAGTCGCCGTTCTCGCATTCCGGCGTATTGTACAGATTGGCATAGATGCAGTTATGAAAGAAATACGTCTTGACATCCTTATAATGATTCGACTTGTGCACGGAATGAAACAGCTCGTTCAGGAGCGTTGTATACGGGATCATCGTGCCTCCGGAATCCATGAGCAGTAACAGCTTTACCGCATTTTTACGAGGCTTCTCCATCACGATCTGCAGGCATCCCCCGTTATTGCATGTCGCATCTATGGTCCCGTCTATATCGAGCTCGGTCTTGGGAATATCAAGTCTTGCGGAAAACTGTCTGAGTTTTCTTAAGGCCACCTGAAACTGCCGGTTATCCAGTACCTTGTCATTGCGAAAGTCCCGGTATTTTCTTGCCCCGATCACCTGAAACGCCGACTGGTAGCCTGTCGTGCCGCCCACCCGGATACCGCCCATGTTGCCGCCCATGTTGCCGAAGGAAGTCTTACCCATAGTTCCTATCCAGAAGCTTCCGCCGTTGTGCTCCTCATCCTGATCCCTGAGTCTGTCCTTGAATTTATTCTCGATGTCCTCTTTGTCCATAGTGATGACTTCCTGGTTCATCTCGTGCTTCATCTCCTCGAAGACATCCTGCATCTCAGGTTTATCCAGCCAGCGCAGCATATTGCTGGTCACTTCATTCTCCGACCGGATCCCCTTAAATACCTCGTCAAAGGCCATATCAAACTTATCATATTCAGTTTCCGACTTAACCAGGATCATCCGTGCTACATAATAAAATTCCGTCAAGCTGCTGTTGCACAGTCCCTGCTGCAGCGCATCCTGAAGCGTCAGCCATTCGCCAAGCGAGACATCCAGCCCCTTCTCGCGCAAGGTATAAAAAAATTTACTGAACATACGACCCTCTTACATATCTTTTCTGCTCTTAACAGTCGCCAGATCCTCGTCCTTCTTGACCACCACGCCGATAAACGGCAATTCTTCCCTCAGCTTGTCCGTAGGAATACCGCCGATCTGGAGGGCGTTGATCCAGTCGATCAGCTCCGATGTGCTGGGTTTCTTGCGGATATCCTTCATCGAGCGTATCCAGTAGAAAACATCCATTGCATCATGCAGCAGCTTATCCTCCACATTGGGATAGTGCGTTCTGACGATCTCCTCCATCAGTTCCTGATCCGGAAAATCAATGTAATGGAATATACATCTTCTGAGAAATGCGTCGGGCAGTTCTTTCTCCGCATTCGAGGTTATGATCACGACCGGCCTGTGCTTTGCCCTGACCGTTTCCCGCGTCTCATGAATATAGAACTCCATCTGATCCAATTCCCACAGCAGATCATTGGGAAATTCCAGATCCGCCTTATCGATCTCATCTATCAGCAGAACTACCTGTTCCTCGGAGTCAAACGCCTCTCCCAGCTTACCGAGTTTGATATAATGGGCAATGTCATCCACGCCCTCCACGCCGAACTGACCGTCATAGAGACGTTGGATCGTATCATACATATACAGACCGTCCTGCGCTTTTGTGGTAGATTTGATGTTCCACACGATCAGCTTCTTGCCGAGCGACCTGGCGACCGCCTGCGCCAGCATGGTCTTGCCGGTGCCCGGCTCGCCTTTGACAAGCAAAGGCTTTTGCAGGGCAATGGCGACATTTACGCTTGCCAGCAGCTGCTGTGATACCACATAATCCGCCGTACTGCCGAAACTCTTATTCTGCTCACTCATTTTGGGATCCCCTTCGGTTCTATTGTATTAAGATTGATTTCATTTCTTGCCTAACCTATAAATGTATGTTACGATATTTCAGGTGTAAAAGCAAGCGAAAGCAGGAATTTATTGCAAGAATCATGAGAGGTAGAGCATATGGAAGAACGGGCGGCAAAACATAGCGGAACAGGTCTTTCTTTCGAGATATTTCCGCCGAAAAAAGAAGAAGAATTCAACGACGTGTACAAGATCCTGCGCGATCTGTCCACCCTGCATCCTGATTTTATCAGCTGCACATACGGAGCCGGAGGCTCCCGGGCCGGCAAGACGGTCGAGATCTCGTCCTTTATACAGAAAGAACTTAAAACGGACGCCATTGCACATATTACCTGTGTAGGCTTTACAAAAAAGGATCTTATGGACAACTGCGAAGCGCTGAAAAAAGCCGGCGTCAGCCATGTGCTGGCGCTGCGGGGCGACAGGCCCCAGTGGATGGGCGACGAACAGTACGACCGCAGGGAATTTCATTATGCAGTCGATCTTGTAAGATATCTGAAGGAAAATACAGACCTGTGCATATCCGGCGCATGCTATCCCGAAAAGCACTTCGAATCACCGGACTTTGACGAGGATCTGCGCCACTTAAAAGAGAAAGTGGATGCCGGCGTAAGCTCACTTATCTCACAGATGTTTTTTGACAACGCCTATTTTTACCGGTTTCTGGATAAAGCGAAAGCCATAGGGATCAACGTCCCGGTCCACGCGGGCATCATGCCTATCACAACCGCCAAACAGCTGGGGACTACCGTATCTCTTTCCGGTTCTTCCGTTCCCAAGAAGCTGGCGGACATGATCGCGAAATACGGCGAAGACAAAGACGATATGCGCAAAGCAGGGATCGAATATGCCGCAGACCAGATCCGCGATCTCCGGGCGCACGGCGTGGACGGCGTTCACATCTACTCCATGAACAAAGTTAAAACGACTACAGATATATGCAATATGCTGTAGCCGCCTTGTACCGTTATACGGAATATCTTAATCCTCTTCTTCCCACGGGAGAAGGGGATTTTCTATTTTCTTATCGCGGAGCATCAGATTTCTCACCGCTTCATCTGCGGGCTGTCCGTCAAACAGGATGGCGTTGACCTGCTCGATGATCGGAAGCTGCACATGATATTTCTGCGCCAGTCCCATAGCAGCCTTGGCGGAATACACGCCCTCCACCACCATCTTGACCTCGTCCATCGCCTGCTCCATCGTATAACCCTGTCCGATCAGAATACCGGCCCGCCTGTTGCGGGAATGCATGGAAGCGCAGGTAACGATCAGATCACCGATACCGGTCAGTCCAAAGAAGGTCTCCGGTTTGCCGCCCATAGCCACGCCCAATCTGCTGATCTCCAGAATCCCGCGCGTGATCAGCGCAGCTTTCGTGTTGTCTCCGTATCCCAAACCGTCGGCGATACCAGCCGCCAGCGCCACCACGTTTTTGAGCGCCGCGCCCAGCTCGATCCCCAGGATATCCGGACTGATATAGACCCGGAACACTTCGTTCATAAAGATGTTCTGCAGATACTCCGCCGTAGCTTTCTTCTTTGCGCCCACCACAATGGTCGTGGGGAGCCCCCGCCCGACTTCTTCCGCATGGGAAGGGCCCGACAGCACCGCCACCTCGGCCCCCGGCAATTCTTCCTCGATCACCTGCGACATCGTCATAAGGGTCTTTTCTTCGATACCCTTGGATGCGTTGATGATAAGCTGTCCCTCACGCAGATAGGGAGCCATCATGCGCGCCGTGCTTCTCGTATTGGGCGACGTCCCTGAAAAAACCAGCAGATCCTTACCTGCCACGGCTTCCTCCGGATCGGTGGTAAGCTTGATCGAATCAGGCAGTATGACTCCCGGCAGTTTATCTTGATTCTCGTGTCTGGTCTTAAGCATATCCACAACATCCTGTGAACCGGACCGCAGCGTCACCCTGTGTCCGTTATGATCAAGCAGCACCGCAAGGGCGATTCCCCAGCTGCCCGCGCCTATCACGCCAATATCAGCCATTTTCTCCTCCTCGGGCATTCCCTTATTCTCTATCCTGTTTTTCCGCTTCCGCGTTCTCCCTGTTCTTATGGCTCAGATAAGTCTTGCGCTCCGTTCCGCTCATCAGCCTTTTGATATTCTCTTTATGCTTGTAAAACGCCATGACCGTAAGCAGGGCAGACACAACATACAGCTCGATAAGCAGCGTCTGTGACATGCCGAATATTCCCGCCTGTCCGAGCGCTACCATCTCGATCAGGAAACATATGTACAGGACAAGCGACCCCAGGGACACGTAATGGGTGGTAAAAAAGATCCCAAAGAAAACAATGATGCCCATAGGGATAAAATACGGATGAAAGGACAGGATCAATCCCGCCGTCACCGCAATGCCCTTGCCTCCCTTAAAGTGAAGATAAAAGGGAAAATTGTGTCCGAGTATCGCGCCCGCAGCCGCATAGATCTTGAAGATATACAGCATCTCCGGATGCGCCCGGCCAAAAATAAGCGTTGAGACCGTCACCGCCAGAATGCACTTTAAGATATCACCGAACAGTACCAGGACGCCGGCCTTAAAACCCATAACGCGCAGCGTATTGGTGGTGCCCGCGTTACCGCTGCCGTAATTCCTGATATCTATTCCATGCAATTTCCCGTAAATATAGGAAGTCTGAAACAGACCGAACACATACCCTATCACCAAACATATGACCCGTTCCACTTTACTTATCTTCCTTCCTTTCCCGTATAATGAATTTAAAAGGCGTTCCCCTGAAGCCGAAGGTTACTCTGATCTGATTCTCCAAATACCTGGTATAAGAAAAATGCATCAGATCCTTATCATTGACAAAGACCACAAATGTCGGCGGTCTTACCGCGGCCTGTGTTATATAATAGAGCCGCAGACGCCGGCCTTTATCCGAGGGCGGCTGCTGCATGGCCACCGCCTCCGCCATGATCTCATTGAGCACGCCCGTAGACACGCGCATGGCGTGGTACTCATTCACGACATCTATCATATCATACAGTTTGGTCAGCCGCTGTCCCGTCACTGCAGAGATAAACAAAATCTCCGCATATGACATAAAAGAGAGCACCTGTCTTATTTTCTGCGTATATTCGTTGACGGTCTTATTACCTTTCTCGACCGCATCCCATTTGTTGACCGCAATGATCGTGGCCTTACCGCGGTCATGGGCTATGCCTGCGATCTTCGCATCCTGTTCGGTCACGCCCTCCGTAGCGTCTATGACGAGCACAACGATATCTGCCCGTTCAACCGCTGTGACGGTCCTGATGATCATATACCGCTCCAGATCCTCTTTAACCTTACTCTTTCTGCGCAGTCCCGCCGTATCGATAAACACATATTCTTTACCGTTATGGGTGATCTTTGTATCAACGGCGTCCCTTGTAGTCCCTGCTATATCGGAAACGATCAGGCGGTTCTCCCCGATCAGCCTGTTGATGATCGAAGATTTACCGACATTCGGTTTCCCCACGACAGCCACCTTGATACGGTCATCCTCTTCCTCCTCCGCCGTCTCCTGATTGAAATGGGATGTGACCTCTTCCAGCAGTTCTCCGAATCCGAGCTTGTTGACCGATGAGACGGGAAACGGTTCCCCGATACCAAGATTATAAAATTCATAGACATCCGCCATATATTTTTTGAAATCATCCACCTTATTGACCGCCAGGACGACCGGCTTCCCCGACCGGCGAAGCATATCCGCCACCTTGGCGTCCGCGTCCACCAGCCCCTGCCTGACGTCCACCATAAAGATGATCACATCCGCCGTGTCAATGGCGATCTGCGCCTGCTCCCTCATCTGTGAGAGAATGATATCCTTACTGTCCGGCTCGATACCGCCCGTGTCGATCAGCGCAAAGTTCATGTCAAGCCATGAGACATCGGCATAGATCCGGTCTCTGGTGATGCCAGGCGTGTCCTTGACGATCGATATTTTTTCACCCGCCAGCGCATTGAACAGGGTGGATTTACCCACGTTCGGTCTTCCGACCACCGCCACGACCGGCTTGGTTTTCTTTTTACCCATATATACTGCTCCTTAGAATAAACTGCGCCATGATCTCAGATGAATAAAAAAAGCGATGCAGGATCACAGATCCAGTACGGCGCGGACAAAATCATGTCCGCTTGATTTTACAATATCTACCCGCACTTGTAAAGCTTTTTCCAGGTCCCCCACCGTTACATCGTCCAGGAAATAGTCTTCTCCGCTTCTAAGTACATTCTGCGGAAGCAGTATCCTACCGCCCAGTCTTTTTCCGTGGAGCTGGCTGATAATATCCTGTCCGGTCAGAAGCCCCGACACGGTGATCTGCTCTCCGAAAAAATGATTTGTTATGGCGTAGACATGAATGGCAAGTCCCGCGACCTTCTCCATCATGCGCCCGCACATATCCTGTATATAGGGATACGCCAACTGTCCCGTCACAACCGACAGTTCCTCGCCTGTCACAGCGTGCCAGCCCTGCTCCTGTTCAAGCCGTTCCATCGCTTCATCGAATTCGTCCAGAAGGAGTCTGAGCATCCCAACTCCGTTTTCCAGCTGCAGATAACCGTCATAGCGTTCCGCTTCCGGGAGTTCTGCCTGGGCCATCACATACCATTCATCGGAAGCATGCACAAAATGCAGCCCGCATTTTTTATACATCTTCCGCTGCCATCTATGGATACACGCAAGAACCTCTGCGGCATCTTCCCCGGTGAATGGCACAAGGGGATACAAGCCGCTGCGAAACTTCGACAGACCCACGGGCACTACCGACACACTCTCAAGAACAGGCGCATAACCGGCAAGATCAGAGATGCTGCGTTCCAGTTCATCCGCGTCATTCACGCCCTTGCACAGAACGATCTGCCCATTCATGGCGATCCCTGCCTCATACAGCCTGTCCGCCTTCTTAAGCGCCTCCCCGGCAAACCGGTTGTTTAACATCATGCACCGCAGCTCCGGATTGGTCGTCTGAAACGATATATTGATGGGCGACAGCCGGTATCTGATAATGCGCTCGATGTCCTCGTCCGACATATTGGTCAGCGTCACGTAATTGCCCTGTAAAAAAGACAGTCGGGAATCATCGTCCTTAAAATACAGCGTCTCGCGCATCCCCTTCGGCATCTGGTCGATAAAACAGAAAATGCATTTATTGCGGCAGGAACGGTAATCATCCATCAGGCCGTTTTCAAATACGATGCCGATATCCTCGTCATAATCCTTGTCTATCTCAAGCAGCCACTCCTCGCCGTCCGGTTTGCGGATCAGTACCTCCACATACTCATCCTGCATCAGATACTGATAATCAAAAATATCGACGATCTGTGTGCCGTTGACGGACAGCAGGATATCGCCGGCCTCAATTCCCATCTCCTCCGCCGCCGAACCGGCTTCTATATTCTGGATCACATGCTCTTTATTCTTCATAGCTTCTCTCCCGCCCAACCGGTGTCACCTATATTTTACTAGAAATTTCTTGACGTGTCACTAACGTAATGATATAAAATAAGTGTCGGTTCGTGCTTGTGCACAGCGCGGACTCCGGAGGTCAATATGCCTAATACAGAACAGCTTAAAAACGCCATGCCGGTAGCGCCGATCAAACTGCTTACCACCAGCTCCGCCATGCCGCTTGCATCAAAGGTCAACAGTCATCTAGTAGAATTCCGGAAGAGTCTGGACAATAATTTTAAGAATGATCCCGCTTTCCACGGATATATGGAGGACAACTATCTCTCCGAGGTGAAATGTCCCCGTTTCGGAACCGGCGAAGCCAAGGGAACGCTCTCTTCCTCTGTCAGAGGAAAAGACGTCTTTATTCTTGTTGACGTCTGCAACCACAGCATTACATATAAAATGAACGGCTATATCAACCATATGTCTCCCGACGACCATTATCAGGATCTCAAGCGAATCATTTCCGCCATCAACGGCAAGGCGCACCGTGTGACCGTTATTATGCCCTTCCTCTATGAAGGACGCCAGCACAAGAGAAACGGCAGAGAATCTTTAGACTGCGCCTATGCGATCAAAGAGCTTATGGATATGGGCGTCTCCAATTTTATCACTTTTGATGCCCATGACCCCAGAGTACAGAATTCCGTTCCCATCAGAGGGTTTGATAATTTCACGCCGCCCTATCAGTTTATCCGCGCGCTTCTCCGCACGGAAAAAGATCTTATCATCGACAAGGAGCACACGCTTGTGATCAGTCCCGATGAGGGCGCGCTGGACAGAGCCGTGTATTTTGCCAACGTGCTCGGCGTAGACGTGGGTATGTTCTATAAACGCCGTGACTATTCCACGATCGTAAACGGCAAGAATCCTATTGTGGCACATGAATTCTTAGGAGACAATGTTGACGGCAAGGACGCCATCATCATCGATGACATGATCTCGTCCGGCGGAAGCATGATCGACACGGCAAAGCATCTTAAGAGAATGAATGCCAAACGTGTTTTTGTCTGCTGCACTTTCGGACTTTTTACCGAAGGACTGAGCGCATTTGACGAGGCTTATGAGAAATGTTATTTTGACAGGATCATCTCGACAAACCTATGCTATCAGCCTCCCGAACTGAAGGACAAGCCTTATTACGTGGAGGCTGATATGAGTAAGTTCATCGCATCTATTATCGATTTTATGAATCACGATGCATCTATGGCCAATATCTATACGCCTACTGATAAGATCCACCAGATTCTCGACAGGTACAATAACCGCGAAATGAGTTCCTTCGATCTGTGAGTGCGGTCACGCCAAACCGCGGTTATGCACCGGCTAACGGAAATGTCAGCAATACTTTGAACAGATCTCCGTCCAGTTGTATCTCAAATGTACCTTTCTGCGCTTCTGTGAGGCTCTTTGCGATTGAAAGCCCCAGACCGCTTCCCTCTGTCGTTCTCGACTCGTCACCGCGGATGAATCGTTCTGTGAGTTCATCCGGATTGCAGTTAAGCGGCGCCGCCGAGATATTTTTGACGGAGATCTCAATATATCCCACCTTGTCAGGAACACGATCGACCGACAGATAAACTCTTGTTCCTTCCATTGCATATTTGTAAATATTGTTGAACAGATTTTCCATCACGCGCCATATTCTCCGGCTGTCCGCCTCGATCACGGCGTTGTCTGCATGAACGTTCATGACGGTAGACAGCTTCTTTGATTCAAACTTCTCAGAGAACTCACCGATCGTCTGATTCATAAGTTCAATCAGATTGATTTTCTCAAAGTTAAGACTGATATTCCCCGAAGAAATCTTGCTGGCCTCCACCAGATCGTCCGTAAGCTGTTTTAACCGCTGGGATTTCTCGTCCAGCACGTTGATATAGCCGCGCACATTTTCATTCTCTACCTGTTCCCTCTTAATAAGATCGACGTAGTTGATGATGGACGTAAGAGGCGTCTTGATATCATGGGATACATTCGTAATGAGATCGGCTTTCATGCGCTCATCCTTCATACTGATCTCCACGGCTTCTTTGATGCCGTTACCGATACTGTTGACAGAGTCGGCCAGTATCAGATTATATCCATGCAGATTTTCGGTTTTGATCTGGTGATCCAGCTGTCCGTCGGCGATCTTCCTGATCCCCTCCACGATCTCCTGCTGTTCCTTTGCATTCTTATAGAGCAGCCCGCCCGCCAGAATATCAAATACCGCTGCCAGTACAACAAAGATCAGCCTGACTTCCGCGTCTCTGGCCCCGACCGCCATCATCAGAAGGATACCGTTGACCGCCAGAAGGATAGCGAAAGGAACCCATGTGCGGAGAACGATACTTCCGTTATCATACACATTTAACACAAATACTTTTGCCTTGCGCACCAGTCTGCGCAGCAGGCTATTCTTCCACAGCGTCCTAGTTCTGATCCTGCGGATCAGGCTGTAGAAAAAGAACACAAATGCGGAATCTGCCGCAAATACCAGTCCGAACACCAGCGCAATAAACCAGTTCTCATAGACCACATCAGCGCCGGTCCGCAGGATATCAGGATCGACACCCGTCAGCTCCGTTACGGCAAACACGATACCGATTATCAGCAGCGCAGCGCCTCCTGCAAGCAACAGAGCGGGTTCCGTGGGCACATGATCAAAGGGCTGCAGCCGTATATACGCTTTCCCGTCCCCGTCTGTTTCCCTGCCGGCTGCGGCCGACAGATAAATCAGCAGGATAAAATAGATCACAATGGAAATGACAGCCAGAATAAGCAGCTGCCCCAGGTACGGCATATACCCTGAGAAGCCCTCCTTCCCCTGCTTAAACGCATCCATGACAGGATAGCTTGTATCGACGCTGATCCATATCTTAACGTTCTCCGGATACGCATAATCATAGCTCTGCAACAGACTACGCACCGTCTTCTCATCAATTTGGGTATTGGACATAAACACCATATCCGCAGGACTGTAGAAAATATATTTTCCCCATTCTTCCGTAAGCATATGATCTCCGCTACCGTTAGAGCGCATGTACGCAGAGACGCTCTCCAGACTCTGTTCATCATTCAGATTGCTATAGAACTGCGTCTTATCGCCGACAGTCTTCATGATGAGATATCTGACATTCGTATTGTCATAATCATAGTAATCATTGTAGTTGATATATTCGTTGTAATTATATAACAGACTCCGGGCCGCGTTCTGGACCTGATCGCACAGATTGTAATACAGCTCCCAATCCGATACATACTCTTCCAGATTCTTATTCTCTACCGTCTTATACCGATTGATGAGAATATCGTAGGGCCGGGACCCGACGGCATCCGTATCTGCGCGTTCTGTCAAAGCTCCAGACTCCAGGCCCGTTTCCGCTGCCGTGCTCTCCGCAGACGTACCGTATCCGTCCACGAATCCATCATAGTCGTCCGAATCCATCCACAATTGATTGGAGGATACATCATTGACGAATGTATACTCCTCAATATCGGATTTCAGATAACCGGCGTCTGACGTATTGTAATATTGACTGTTCTGATCCACAACAGTCACCTTCGTCTTATCGGACAGAAATTGATCCGCCTGCTCCGGCGTCATATCCACCGTCGACCATTCAAATCCGTAATTAGCCCATTTAAGCAGATCCTCCAGACGGTAATCTGCAGTGACGTAGCTCTCTGGCAGCCCTGAATCACGGTAGTTAAAAGCCGTGACATCTATGACTTTACTGCCATCGAAAACGCCGTCCGTCTCAAGCTGGCTGCTCACCACGCCGCAGCGAATGACATCCGCCATCTCATACCCGAATATCGTATTAAACATATCGGAGTCTTCATAGGCGCCGTCTCGGTTCTGGTGAAACATATTAAAGTGCAGCGATGATATTTGTCCCTTGTACCCGTCTACGCTGATCCGGGAACCGCCGATAACGATCAGCATGGCGATCACCGATATGCCCAGAAAAACATGCTGCAGAACACATAAGATCATTCTCATGGCACGACTGCTCTTATGCGCCGACTGTCCGGATCCTGCTCTCTTATCTTCCCTGTCGATTCTGTCTTTCTCTTCTTTTCCCATTTTTTCTCCATCCCATGCATACCGCATGTCTCGTGAATAAATTTCCCCTGAATTATATTATATGGCACACGCTACTGTTTCTCGATCTTGTACCCGACGCCCCACACTACTTTCAAATATCTGGGCTCTTTCGGATTGATCTCGATCTTCTCACGAATATGTCTGATATGTACCGCCACCGTGTTGTCTGCGCCGATGGCCTCCTCGTTCCATATACTCTCATAGATCTGGTCTATGGAGAATACTCTGCCGCAGTTTTTCACCAGCAGCAGCAGAATATTGTACTCGATAGGCGTCAGCTTCACGGCTTCCCCATCTACCGTCACTTCTTTGGTATCATCGTTGATACACAGCCCGCCCACCTGAAAGACCGCATTGTTATCAACATTCAGATTACCCAGCGTAGTGTATCTTCTGAGATTGGATTTGACACGTGCGACCAGTTCAAGCGGATTAAAAGGTTTGGTCACATAATCGTCCGCGCCAATGTTCAACCCCAGGATCTTATCGTTATCCTCCGACTTCGCCGAGAGAATGATGATAGGGATGCTGGAGTATTCCCTGATCTTCAGCGTTGCGTGTATACCGTCCAGCTTCGGCATCATGACGTCGATTATGAGCAGATGGATCTGCTGTTCTTTCAGTATCCTAATCGCCTGCTCTCCGTCATAGGCTTTGAATATCGTATATCCCTCCTGCAGCAGATAGATCTCGATCGCATCCACGATCTCTCTGTCGTCGTCGCATATCAGAATATTCGCCATGCTGTCACCTCTTTCGTTTTCGTGTTAAAATTATTACAACATATAATCCTAAAGGAAATGATGGGAAAATATTTAATGTTTTCTTAAGATAAGAGACCGAGGAAAGCGCCCAGATTCCCTCTTTTACCCTGGCTTGCTCTGTGGGAAAACAGATATTCGCTGTTATGGCAGGTGCACAGGTCCGTGACCTGGATCTGTTGTGCGGGTATCCCCGCCTCCGTAAGAACGATCTCATTGGCCCGCCACAGATCAAGCTGATATTTACCGTTGCCTTTACTTACAAGTAACTCATCCGCCTGTCCTTTTTTCCTGAACTCTCCGGCAAAAGCCTCCGCAACATCCTCGCTCACCTCATAACATTCCTGACAAATGGACGGTCCTATCACCGCCACAATATCTTTCGGGTCAGTGCCGTATACCTCTCTCATTTTCCCGACCACACACCTTCCCATGCGCGACACCGTACCGCGCCAGCCGGAATGCGCCAGCGCGACCGCACGCCGCCCGGTATCCACAAAATACAGGGGAACGCAGTCCGCATAGAATGTGGCGAGCACGATCCCCGGCTCGTCTGTCAAAAGCCCGTCTATATCCGTATAATCTCTGGGCCTTATGATACCCTTGCCGCCGTCTTCTCGTGATACCACGCGCAGATTCACGGTATGCGTCTGATCGGAGCACACGATATCGTCCGTTTTGCAACCGAGCGTTTCTGCGATCCGCCTGAAATTTTCGTCCACCGCCTCTTTCTCATCGCCGCGGGTATAACTTAAGTTCATGGTACTGTATATCCCTTTGCTTACGCCGCCTACCCTGGTGGAAAAAAGATGCCTCACCATCCCGGTCCGCGTAAGATACGGAAAAGTAAGATATTCCACCTCACCAAAGCGGTTTTGCTCTACCCGCATTTTACCGTTATGCCTGTATAATTCCATTTTTCGAATCCTTTCCGTCTTATCCTGTCACATAATAAAAGGCATTTTTGATCCACTGCAGTCTGCCGCCGTCTATCGCAACTACGTCAAACCGCACCGGTGCATCCTCTTTCATATGATGTACCATCCGGTAATAATCCGCCACACGACATATCCTCCTCTGCTTGGCACGTCCTACCGCTTCCGCCGCGCTTCCCGCCCTGCCGTTTTTCCTGTACTTGACCTCGAAAAATACAAGGCAGCTTCCGTCATAGCCTATAATATCTATCTCGCCCTGCCTGCAGCGGAAATTTCTCTCTTTGATCTTTATGCCCTCAGATAGCAAATAGGCACAGACCTGTTCTTCCTTCTGTGCCCCTGTCTCTCGAGTATTCATGTTCTGACCGCAGCTCCTCCTGCTTATTTTGCTTTCGCCATCTTTGCCTTGATCCTATCCATAGAATCCACAAAGACAAGTATCTCCGCAACCACTTCATACAATTCCGGCGGGATCATATCGCCGATCTCTAAGCGCGACAGTGTATCCGCCAGCTTGTCGTCACGGTGGACCGGCACATCCGCCTCTTTCGCCTTCTCTATGATGCGCTCCGCCAGCGCGCCTTTTCCTGACGCAATGACTCTGGGCGCCTCGTCGGAGGGATCATACGCAAGCGCTATCGCCTGTTTCGGTTTTTTGTTTTCTTCTTTCGCCATTCCAAATCCCCTCTTATTTCCTTCTTATTCCCTACCCGTCTTCTGCGACTACGGATCCCGGTCGTGCATCTTTAGCGATCACAGCGCCCGGTTTACGCCCTCATATCAAACGATGTCCTGCTCAGGAGCGATATGTTTCTGCCCGAATTTAACATTGCCTGCATGATCTCATTCTCCTGTTTATCCTCCTTCACGGAAAACTGGGCGCTCAAATCATATCCTCTCTTGGCCAGTCTTTCATTTAACAGGGAAATATGCTTCTCCACCAGATCAAGAGAGCTTTCATCCTGAAAAGTAAAATTGGTATTTATTTTATTCTGCTGCATAGTGACATAGACATCCAGCGCACCCAGATGTTCCATATCCAGATGCAGCAGCGCGCTCACATTGCCGTCCTTAGCCGCCAGGTTCTTCTTGTTCGTATAAACATACAGATCACCGTGAGCATTGCTGTCCGACAGCTTAAGCGGCAGCTGAATATAGGTAAACATATGATTAAGCTGATTCATAAAATCCACATTGCTCTGAAGATTCTGAACGCTCCGGGCCACAGGCGCATCCGCCTTATCCGCCATCTGCAATGCCTCGTGAAGCTTCATACTCTGTTCCCGTATTCTCTCATAGAGCTGTTCGACCTTATGCGGATCGGACACATCCTCAGGTTTGATCAGCCATTGTTTGCCGACTTCCTCTTTTAATAAAGTTTCAAACTCCCGGCTTTCCAATAGGCGTTCCATCATCCGGCTGTGAAATTCCGGAGCACCCGCCTTCGGCATGAGTTCCCGTATCAGCGATAAAACTTCTTTGGGCGGCATCTCTCCTCTGGCGATCTGCTCCGCCTTATCTTCATGCGCCCCCAGTTCCTTAAGCATATCGCTCAGGGAACTCCATTGTTTATCCGTAAGCGCCGGCTGCTGCCCGGTCAGATCCCCCGCCCCGGAAGCGGCGCGCCCCGCATCCGTCTGCTCCATACCGATCACGGTTTCATCGGCAACCGTCTGCACCACTGCGGCATCCGGATTCTGTGCGCCGGTCATCTGCGCATTCTGCGGATTCTCCTCTCCTGCCCGGGCGTCTTCCACAAACACGACGCCGTCATCAGTCGTTACCTGTACGCCGTTTTTCTGCAGAACCGCCCCGTCTTCCGGCTGCTCTGCGGTAAATATGTCCAGAATATCCCTGTATAATGCGATTGCCTGTTCAGTCTTTCCCTCTCCTATCAGTTCTCTAAGAACCTGCGGCAGCTCTTCCGTGATCGTATCCACACTGCCAAGCAGCTGATGGCCGGCGCCCAGATACTGCTCAAACTGCCCGATGCTTTCCTCATTGACCGCAAGTCCCAGCCGTGCCATCTGAATGAGCGTTGTCAGATCCTGCGTTGGAAACTCCATGAGTAGCCGGCTGATATTGGCAAGGGATTCCTTGTCTATCGGCATGCCTTCCTCCATCATAACAGCCACCATCTCTATGTTGTTTGCGGTCTCAGGAAGTCCCGCTTCACCCAGTGCACGCAGGATCGTAGGCTCATTTGCCATATTCGCATACAGCGGAGTGAGCGACAGCACCGAGCCGTTATTTGCTTTGACTTCAAAGCTCATATTCTGTCCCAGCGCAAGACTGATATTCTGATCGATCCTCGCATTGACCAGCATATTCTGCCTGAGCGCGATCTGCACGGAATTACCGTCTCTGCTGACAACAGCGCCTTGTATCGTCTGTCCCGGCATAAGATTCCTGATCCCGCTCTGCACACGGTAGGCCCTCTCGCCCCGGGACATACCTTCCGTCCCCTTGACCGTATCCTCAGGCCTTATATTCTGATTATCACGTTTAAAAACAGTTCCCAGATTCACTTTGACCCCTCACACAAAATGCGTAATAAACGATCTTCTATGGATCGGGCACGGTCCATATTTCTGCAGGGCGTCTATATGCGCCTGCGCGCCGTATCCCTTGTTGGATGCAAAACCGTATTCAGGATAGATCTCATCATACTGTACCATAAGGCGATCCCTCGTCACTTTTGCAACAATGCTTGCCGCTCCGATGGAAATACTTTTGGCATCACCCTTTATGATCGGCACCTGTCTGATATTGACTTGCGGTATTGTGACGGCGTCGTTGAGCAAAAGATCAGGTACTGTTGACAGATTACCGATCGCCTCCCGCATCGCCTCGTACGTCGCCTGCAGAATATTGATCTCGTCGATCCTCTGCGGCGTACTGTATCCTAAACCGACCGCAACCGCTTTATCCATGATCACGTCGTAAAGCTCTTCTCTCTTTTTTTCGGTCAGTTTCTTGGAATCATTGATATACAAAATATCACAATTTTTTGGCAGAATAACGGCTCCCGCCACAACAGGACCCGCCAACGGTCCTCTGCCCACCTCGTCTATACCGCATATATATGCATATGAATCATATTCACGCTCATATTTCTTAAGCGCTTCGCACCGGGCCACTTCTTTTTCATAAGCAAGGAGCCGCTTCTTAGCCTGCCCGGCCGCAGCGCGCACGCCTGACCGCTCATCCTTCTCGTACTGCAATATAAGTGCAGGCAGCTCATTAATTCCGGCTGCCTGTAATTTTGCTTTAACGCTTCCGATCGTCTCTTCCACTGTACGTTACCCTCACCTGTGTTTGATCAGTCCGAATTTATCGAGCGGCCAGATACGAAGCCACGCCCGTCCGATGATCTCCTCCCTCGTGATATTACCCACCGAGGGATCTCTGCTGTCTGTACTGTTATTTCTGTTGTCACCCATGACAAAATATTCGTTGTCCGCTAACTGGATCTCCTCGTATGCCCTGCCCGGACTCTGTATGACCTCTTTGCCGTAATCTTCTTCCAATATCTCACCGTCGATCAGTATGTTGCCATCAGGATCGATCTGAACGGTTTCCCCCGGAAGTCCGATGATCCTCTTGATATAGAAGGTATTGTCCTCATATCTGAAAGGAAACACAATGATATCAAACCGTTCCGGGTCATGAAAGCGATAACTGATCTTATCGACGATAAGATTGTCCTCACTGCTCAGCTTCGGTTCCATAGAGCTTCCGAGTACCTGCGTCCTCTGCCCCACAAAATGAATGATCAGATAGATCGCGCAAAGGACAAACAATATGTACACACTGGTATTTAATATTTCTTTCAATACTTTCTTCATTCTGCCATTCCTCTATTCTGCCGTTCCTCTATTCCACCGCTATTCGCACTTATGCCGTCCGGCAGCTCCAATGTGATCCTGCCCATCCTGCCGCTTCTGAAATCGTCCATCACGATAGCGGATGCCTTCTCATAATCGGGTTCCTGTCCTTTCCTGTAACATTTACGGTCTTCACAAATATGCGTCAGCACCTTAAGCGGCGTATCCATATCATCCAACGACTCTATCCGGTATCTGTCTGCGAGCAACTGCCTGTAATATTTGATCAGGTAGGCGAGCAGCTCCGTGGCCAGCTCCGTCATCTGGAGGATCTCATCATTCATGGAGCCGATCAGCGCAAGCTTCTTCCCGACTTCCTCACTCTCAAACTTAGGCCACAGGATCCCCGGCGTATCCAAAAGCTCCAGTTCCTTATTCATGCGTATCCATTGCTTTCCCTTTGTGACGCCGGGCTTGTTGCCGGTTTTTGTACAGGCTTTGCCGGCATACGAATTGATGAATGTAGATTTTCCTACATTGGGAATGCCCACCACGATCGCTCTCACGGGTCTGTTTACGATGCCCCGTTTTCTGTCCCGTTCGATTTTCTCCCTGCACACCTCTTTCACCGCACCGTTTATAGCCCGCAGCCCCTGACCGCTTCTGGCGTTTACTTCGATCACATGAAACCCTTTTGTCCTGAAATAATCTACCCAGAGACTGTTTGCCTTCTCGTCCGCCAGATCGGATTTGTTGAGAAGGATCAGGCGCGATTTATTTTTGCCAAGCTCGTCTATATCCGGATTGCGGCTGCTTAAGGGAACCCTTGCATCCACAAGCTCTATTACCAGATCGATCAATCCGATATTTTCCTGCATCATCCGTTTTGCTTTGGTCATATGACCAGGATACCACTGATAGTTCATCTGTCCAGTCCTTTCCGGCCAATCACTCGATCCGCCCCGTATTTTCCCAGTCTTCGCCTATACAAAACCACGCTTTACCGACAATATCCTTCTTTTTGACAGCGCCGATATTACCCGACCGGCTGTCTTCACTGCTGTTACGGTTATCTCCCAGCACAAAAAATTCATCCGCGCCCAGCGTCAGTTCATTCCCGGCGATACCCGGATCGGTCATCTGTTCAAAGGCCCCGTCCTCATCCAACAGGCTGCCGTCAATGTATACGTTTCCGTCCTGAATATGTACGGTTTCCCCCGGAAGACCGATTACCCGCTTCACATAGTAATGGGCGTTCGGATTGCCGTTCGGAAGAAAAACGACCACGTCGCCCCTCTCCGGCGAAGCCAGTCGGTATATTACCCTGTTGATCAGTATCTCCTGTCCGTTGTACAGCACAGGCTCCATAGAATCGCCCACGACGCTTGTGCGCATTCCCACGGAATATACGATCACGAATGCAAGAAAAACAGCGATCAGACTGCCGATGATCATCTCAAAAACGTCTTTTACGACCTTGGGATTTATTCTCTTCTTTTTTTGATAAAAGGTCAGTCCTTTTCTTCCAGCCACGTGTCGTTCCTCCACTTTCGTATTATACCAATATCGCAGACTAAAAGCAATCTGCCCTCCGCACAAAACAGATATCTACACATAAAAACAGATACCTTAAATTTCTTCAAGGTATCTGTCATTAAATTTCTCAGGATTCCCGGATCATTTAACCTCTTTGACCTTAGCACTCTTACCGACACGTCCTCTTAAGTAATTCAGCTTCGCACGTCTTACTTTACCTCTTCTGACTACTTCCACCTTTTCCACGTTAGGGGAATGCACAGGCCATGTCTTCTCAACGCCAACGCCGTTGGACATTTTTCTTACCGTAAAGGTCGCTCTGTTGCCTCCGCCCTGAATCTTCAATACGGTTCCTTCAAAAACCTGTATTCTCTCGCGGTTACCTTCTTTGATCTTGCCGTATACCTTGACCGTGTCGCCCACTTTGAAGTCACCGGCTGTCTCTTTCAGCTGTTCCGCTTCAATTTCCCTAATGATCTCGTTCATAATTTTCCTCCTATCAATGTGGATGTTCTTAATACAATCTGTAACAGAGGACCATCTTTTCGCAACAGTAACAATTTAACATACTATGCCATAAAATGCAAGAATTTTTTCGTGTCAGCTTTTCACCCGTCAGATTTTCACCCCTTCATACCGTTCCCCTCTCCGACAAGTATCTCTCATACAGATCCGGCCGCAGCCTCTTTGTTCTCTCAACGGACTGCGCCAGACGCCACTCCTCCACTCTGGCATGATCGCCGGACAGAAGCACCTCCGGCACCCGCCTGCCACGCCAGACCTCAGGGCGGGAGTACTGGGGATATTCTAACAGTCCGTCATGAAACGATTCCGTCACGGCGGAATCATCGTTGTGAAGCACACCCGGAACAAGTCTCGCAATAGCGTCTGTCATCACCATTGCCGGGAGCTCCCCGCCCGTGAGCACATAATCTCCGATGGAAACATAGTCCGTGACAACTTCCTCCAAAACCCGCTCATCGATCCCCTCATAGTGCCCGCATAGAAAGATCAGATCTTCCTCTTCGGCCAGCTCTTTTGCCATATCCTGATGAAACGTTCTGCCCTGGGGCGTCACATAGATCACCCGCACTCTGCCGTTTTGCTCCGTCCGGGCGCCGCTCTCCTGTCTGCGCGCCGCGATCCGTTCCCGCACCGCCATGCAGGCATCGTACACGGGCTGCGCCTGCATCAGCATCCCCGCGCCCCCGCCGTAGGTGTAATCATCGACCTTGCCGTGCCTGTCAAGCGTATAGTCCCTGATATTTACCGCCTCAATGGAAATACAGCCTTTTTCCGCCGCCCTGCCGATGATGCTGGTATTCAGTCCCTGCAGCACCATCTCCGGAAAAAGAGTAAGAATATAAAAATTCATCATAACCGCTCCCAATCAGAAGTGTCTCTGTTTTCCCCGGATATTTACAACAATCCGTCCATGATATGAACGGTTATCTTTCCCCGTTTCATATCGACCTCTTTCACGCACTCTTTAATGACCGGCAGAAGCGCCTCCGTTCCGTTGTCACGCGCAACGACATAAACATCGTTTGCGCCCGTTGTAAGAACATCCTGTATGATGCCCAAAAGCTCCCCGTCCTCGGTCACGACCTCCATGCCGATCAGATCTGCGATAAAGTACTCATCCTTCTGGAGCCTGACCGCATTATCTCTCGTGACATACAGCTTCGCACGCCTGTATTTTTCAATGTCATTGATGGAATCAAGCCCCTTGAATTTGAGAATGACAAACTGTTTAAAAAATTTAACGTTCTCGATCTCAAGATTTCTGCGTTCCCTGCCATCATCCATAATAACTTCTTTCAGTTTTCTGAAACGCCCCGCGTCATCCGTTGTGGGAAACACTTTAACCGCTCCCCCGATGCCGTGCGGCTGTGTGATAACGCCTACCTGCAACTCTGAAACCATACGCTCCTCCGCCGCCTGCGAACCCGAAAAACAGCCTCATGGGAAACTCCATGAGGCTGTCTGATCAGACGATTTCTACATCCACTCTCTTGTTCTCCTTGGATGATGCAGCCTTTACCACAGAACGGATCGCTTTGGCAATACGCCCCTGTTTGCCGATCACCTTACCCATATCAGACGGTGCGACATGAAGCTCAACGGTAATGTTCTTACCCTCTTCTTTCTCCGTCACAACCACTTCATCCGGGTTTTCGACAAGAGCTTTTGCGATCACTTCAACCAATTCTTTCATAGTCCACCTCCAAAAGCCTTGCTGTCTGAGCACTTCCTGTAAAGTGCCTTTCAGTTGCTATTTTGTTATACCTACGCTCTTGAAAATTCTGCTGACGATCTCTGTCGGCTGGGCGCCGTTAGCAAGCCATTTTCTGGCTGCCTCCTCATTCACCTTGTAGGTACTGGGGTCCGTGTTGGGATCGTATGTGCCGATCTCCTCGATAAATCTACCGTCTCTCGGGGATCTGGAATCTGCTACAATGATTCTGTAGAAAGGTGATTTCTTCTGTCCCATTCTTCTTAATCTGATCTTAACTGCCATTTTCTTTGCCTCCATGTATAAAATATTGTTTATGATTAAAACCCTAAAACGGGAATTTCATACCGCCCAGGCCGCCGAACATACCGCGTCCTTTCCTGCCGCCCATCATGCCGGGGATCTGTTTCATCATTTTCTGCGACTGTTCAAACTGCTTGATAAACCTGTTGACGACTGCAATATCGACGCCTGATCCTCTTGCGATCCGGGATTTTCTGCCGGGATTCAGTATCTTGGGATTTCTGCGCTCTTCCGGAGTCATGCTGAGAACGATCGCCTCCATATGCGAAAGCTGTTTCTCGTCAACCGCCGCCTCAAGATCGCCCATCTGCTTTCCCATGCCGGGCAGCATACCCAGCAGACTCGACAGACCGCCCATATTGCGCATCTGCTTCATGCTCTCCAGGTAGTCCTCAAAATCGAACTTACCCTTCTTCATACGGGCCGCCATCTCTTTTTCTTTCTCTTCATCAATATCGATGTTCTGCTGCGCCTTCTCGATCAAAGTCAGCACATCGCCCATGCCAAGTATCCGGCTTGCCATACGGTCGGGATAGAACTGCTCCAGATCTGAAAGCTTTTCACCCATACCAACGTACAGGATCGGCTTGCCTGTGACCGCCTTGATGGAAAGTGCCGCACCGCCTCTGGAATCACCGTCCATCTTGGACAGGATGACTCCGTCTATTCCGATCTTATCGTCAAAATCCTTGGCGACATTGACGGCGTCCTGACCGGTCATGGCGTCCACCACCAGAAGCGTCTGGTGCACATCGACATTCTGCTTGATCTCCTGAAGCTCCGCCATCATCTCCTCATCAATATGGAGACGGCCCGCCGTATCCAGGATCACAACGTTATGCCCGTTCTTCTCCGCGTGTTCTATGGCCGCCCTGGCGATATTGACAGGCTTATGGTTCTCACCCATAGAGAAAACATCCGTCTGCTGCTTCTCACCGTTTATCTGCAGCTGCCTAATGGCCGCCGGTCTGTAGACGTCGCATGCCACAAGCAGCGGTTTCTTACCCTTTAATTTTAATTTGCCCGCGATCTTGGCGGTAGTGGTCGTCTTACCTGCGCCCTGAAGGCCGCACATCATAATGACCGTGATCGATTTGCCCGGCTGCAATGTGATCTCTGTTGTCTCAGAGCCCATTAACGCAACCATCTCTTCATTGACGATCTTTATAACCGTCTGCCCGGGGTTCAGTCCGTTCAGAACATCTGCTCCTATAGCGCGCTCCTCCACGGATTTGACGAACTGCTTTACGACCCTGAAGTTGACGTCTGCCTCCAAAAGCGCGATCCTGACTTCTTTCAAAGCGGTTTTGACATCTTCCTGCGTAAGACGGCCCTTGCCTCTCAGACTCTTAAAAACATTCTGCAATTTATCGGTAAGACTCTCAAATGCCATATGCTTCTATGCCTTTCCCATGCAATGTCAAATTCCTGTACTGTCTGCCATTTCCGTAGTTTTATAATTCCTGCAGAATCTCCTCCGACAGTTTTCTAACCTGCGTACCGTATGCGGCCATATCCGCCTTCCCGTTGTTCATATACTGCTCCGACAGTTTGCCGATCAGTGCGACCTTCTCCTTGACGCTCTCAAACTTTGCCACAAGACGCAGCTTAGATTCGTATTCCTTAAGCGTTTTATCGCACCGTCTGACAATATCGTGAACCGCCTGTCTGCTGATGCCTTCCTCCTGGGCGATCTCGCCTAAGGAAAGATCGTTGTAAACAACGCCCTCATAAATCTGTCTCTGATGCGCGGTCAGCAGTTCACCATAAAAATCATATAATAGACCCTGTTCTACGATTTTTTCCATTTCAAAAGCTCCGGTCAGATGTTTCATGTCAAACCCGACTTTTGCATTTTACTATACAAGAAAAACGGTGTCAAGTATTTTTTCTTGACACCTGTGCAATATCCTGAAATATTACTGTCACACTACATATTTCCCGCTTCCCTGTCATATTATGAACTAAAGAATATGCAGGACGAAATCATGAAAATAAAAGACAGAAGCGAGCTTATCATCGCAATACTGATACCCATTGCCGTCGGGACACTGTCGGCGCTGTTCGCCGGCAATATGAACGTCTATTCCGTCATCAATAAGCCTTCGTTGAGCCCGCCGGGCATTCTTTTTCCGATCGTATGGACGATACTGTACATTCTGATGGGAATCTCTTCGTACATAATATACGAATCGGACGCTCCCGGCAGAAGCGCCGCGCTTCAGACATATGTATTACAGTTATTTTTCAATTTTTTCTGGAGCATCCTGTTTTTCAGGTTCGATCTGTATTTTACATCGTTTGTATGGCTGCTTGCACTCATCTTTCTTATCGTTAAGATGATATGGCAGTTCAACCGGATCGATCATACAGCGGCCCGGCTGCTGATCCCCTATTTGCTGTGGTGCCTTTTCGCAGCGTATCTGAACTTCATGATATTCCGGCTCAACTAAACCGGGCCGGAATACCGTTCGATCATGATAACGGGCAGATAGTTGCGCACCCGCACCGGAGGCTGTATCAGTCTACTCTGTAATGATTTCCAGATACCCTACCATCTTGGCATGGTCAAATTCCCTGATGATACCGAGATTGGGGTCGTAATACTGTCCGTCATATCCCACTAAGTAATGGCTGTACCGCCCCATTTTCTCCATGATAATACAGCACTTTGGAAGCTCCACGCACTTACCCAGCGTATAAACGATCTTGTCCGCATAACGCATTCCCAGATAATCAAGCGTAACGATCATCTTACTCATGTTTGCCTGCCACTCGCGGCACTTCATGATATCGCACGCCTCGTCCAGCGTAGTCCCTGCGATCATGGCTATGCAAGCCTGTCCGCACAGGCCGTCCCAGGGCTGCGTTACAAGCTCAATACCGTCGATCTTACGGATCGGATTCTGCACACTGTAAGGGCTGTTACCGCTTATCCCTGCCACATTACCCACTATTTCAATAGACATATTATATTTTTTCCCAAGCTCTACCTTCGACAGTGTATCCTGGCTCACGGGAATATCATAATACCCCTGCCCCCTCGGCACAAGATCACAGATAAAGCACACGTCGCCGAAGCACACTCTTGCGGGGGCGTCTCCGACTTTTTCACAAACCTCCCATACATTAAACGGTACGGCGATCGTGTTCTCATTCTCTCTGAGTTCTACTGTTCCTTCAAATTCGTATTTCATGCGTTTTCCCTTTCCCGGTTATCTGCCGTCTGCGCAGCAAAAAACCGTTACAACCATTTGTTGATCTACTCGCCGGACAGATTATCAAAACTGATATTCAGATCCACTTCCGTACCGATCCCGTCCACTTTGCCCGTATCGGTATACTGCCATATTTTAAAATCATACGGATAATAGAATTCCTTGTCATAATAGGCAAACCACTTATCATACTCTTCCAGCTGTTCCAGATCGAGCATCAGCATGAAAGTTTTCAGATTGCCGTATATCATCGGCGTATAGCCTGCTTCCCTGATCATCTCGCAGAAGGCGATACAGTACTGCGTCCGCTCTTCCCTGGTCAGCTCCGCCGTCCGCGCATTGTTACTGTTCACGGCCTCCACGTCTATCACGACCGGATAATCTACCTTATACGGTTCTATCATATCCAGCACGTACCTGGCTTCTTCCTCCGCCTCTGCGATACTGGTCGCCTGGGTAAAGAAATACACGCCGATGCCAATGCCGTTTTTTTCCGCACCCTTAATATTATCCTCGAATGTCTCATCCTCCTGGATCTCGCCCTTCGTATAGCCTCTGATACCCAGTCGTATAAAAGCATATTCCACATCATCGGCCGCCACTCTGTCCCAGTCTATTTCGCCCTGATACCTGGATACGTCGATCCCTTTGTGGGATACTTTTTCTCCGTTTTCATAATACGCCATATTCATATCGTCATCAGAAACCAACTGCTCCGGATCGTATGTATTGTGTTTCAGCTCATCCGTGATCGGGAAAAAATAATACTGGCCCGCATCCGCCACAACGATCTCATCCGGATAAAAATACCGCAGCATTGCTGTTGCGCCGTCTCCCGACAGCATAAGTTCCTTCAGCTTATTCAGAAACTCTTTCGACACCTCATCGCCCGTCCTGGCGACCGCTTCCTCAACCGCCGAATCGATCAGCGCATCCACCTGATCCTGCGTGTAGGTGACCGCCTCTTTTTCACGCAGGTCATCCAGTTCGTTCATAACCGCTATATTCTCCAGTTTGGCGGCACGGTATCTAAACACCGTCACCAGGCAGATGGTGATCGCCATAAGCGTCACCACGCACAGCACGATCGAGCCGAACAGTATTCCGTTTTCATTACTCTTTCGTTTTTTCCTGCGTTTCTTATTCTGCAAAATATTATCCTGCATATGCTCTCCTTACGTCTTTTTATATCCGTTCGCTGAAATAGCTTTTATACCCTTCCCCGAAAATCTCCGAAGCGCTCGTAATGATCATGAAAGAGTCGGCGTCCTCCTCCTTCACGATCTTCTCCACCCGGGGATATACCGTCTTCTTCATGGCGCACATGATCACCTGTTTTTCATTGCCGCTGTAGGCGCCGTGCGCGTTTATCAGGGTGGTGCCTATATGAAGCTCCTCCAGAATGCGTTTCGTGATTCTGTCATGCTGATTGCTGATAATATATAAAAGCTTAGCCTCATCCCGTCCGTAGAGCACCACATCAAGCGCGAACGAAGTGCAGCTTACCAGAATCGCCGCATACAGCGCCGCATCGATATCGCCGAACACGATACCCGATATCGTCACGACAATGGCATCCGCGACAAAAAAAAGATTTCCCGTCTTCAAATGGGGCAGTCTTATGCGGAGCGCTTTCACAATAATATCCATCCCGCCGGTAGTTGCGCCCGCCTTAAAGATCACGCCCACCGATACCGCCGTGAGTATCCCGCCTGCCACCGCTGCCAACAGTCTATCATACGTTGCCGCCCTGCAGGATGATAAAATATTGGTAAAGATGGATATGAGTACCGTGGCATAGATCGTAGACAATGTGAACTTCAGTCCAAACTGCCATATTGCAAAGACAAGGATCGGTATGTTTAAAAACAGGATCAGCGTGCCCGTGCTCACGGGAAGTACCCTGTTTAACACAATGGATATGCCGGTCACTCCGCCGGGCGCCATGTTATTCGGATCGATAAACAGGCTCACCGCGACAGCATAGACGACAGACGCCGCTGTTATAATAATATATTTCTTTACCCATCCGGTCTTGCTTCTTTTTGAGATTTTTTTATTTTTTTTCGGGTCGATTGCTTTGCTGTGCTTCATGCAGGACTCTCCTTATGGAAATAATATGCCGGCATGTTTTTCTGCCATTTTATAGCATATCCTGTTTTCCACAATTCATGACACAAGGATCCTGCATCGGATATTATTCTGTTATATAGGCAAACAGAGCCGTGATATCATCGCCGCATCCAAGTTTACTCGTCTCGCTAAGCCAGTCTCTTAACTTGCGGGATACAGCCTTTGCTCCGTGCTCCTTAAGCAGTTCATAATAATCGCTGCATGTCTTTTGAAACGCGTCATCGTCCTTATAACTGTTCGCCATTCCGTCCGAGGAAAGCATATACATGACCGGCAGCTTACGGGCCTCATCCTGTCTCCTGACGCAAGTGACCGCCTTTTTCCACGACTCGGACCTGCTTAACGAATGGGTCTCAATGCCCAGCAGCTTATCGGCTTCTATCACATTGTGCACGCCTTGCGGACTTACTTCCATGATATCCCCGTCGCCGAGCTGGAAGGCAAACAGAAAAAGCTCCGTGATGACCAGACCGATCAGCGTGCTACCGTACATTTTATATACGGCATCCCTGTCCGCTTCACCGTCCCCATTAACGGGGATCTCCCTCTTACCGGCGCCGTGCCGTTTCCACACTCTGCGTTTCCACTCCGCGTCGATCTCCTGCGCTATCTTTGTGTCGCCTTCACGTTTAAGAAACGTCATCAGCATTTCCGGCTGACCGGCATACGTATCCAGATAATCATTCATGATCCTGCAGAACACATTCACGGCGATATCGGAACCTGTCTTGCTGTACGGGCACGCATCGCTGCCATGACCGTCAGCAACCGCCAATATAACTGTATTGTCGCCTTTTTCTACTATTTTCAGACTGTCCTGACATTCCTTGCCGTTCCTGATATGGGATGCGCCCCGAACGGCTTCACCGAACACGCTCCGTGCCATATGCAACGTCCCCTCTACCAAACATCTGAGTCCTGTATATCATCCGTATCCGGCAGCCTGCCACCCATATCAATGATAACCGGAGATGCCGCTCCCGCCGCATCCTCTCTTACATCCGCCGCGATACTTGCCGGCGCCGACACAAGGGACGCCGCAGTAGACGCCCATTTGATCATCTTCGTAAGCGCCGCGGCATTGTTGGCCTGCAACACCAGTTCCTTATTACCCGTAAACTCCTCCAGGACTTCATCGTCTGCGTCCTGTCCGATCGAGATGGCTATCTTAACGGCTTTCCGGCCCCACGGAAGCTTCTTTAACTCTTCCAGTGATTTCTTATAATCGTCAGTGGGTTGTCCGTCAGACAGAAGCACCAGCACCGGCGGCAATGCCCTGTCAGACATCGGCGGTATCGTCAGCTGCGCCGCCAGAAGCTCAAACGCTTTTCCCATATCCGTCACACCTTCAGCCTCCAGATCGTCCCACGCGAAATCCTCCACATTGACCGGTCTGCTCGTCACCCACGATGCACCCGTTGAAAATTTCAGAGTGCGGATCATCAGCTGTGCATTCGGATTATTCTCCGCCGCCGCAACCATCTCCGGTATGGTTGACTGTATCGCATGATTTACGGTTCCGATCTTCTCACCGTACATAGAGCCCGAGCAATCCACGATCCAGAAGAAATGCAGCGGTCTACTTGCCAGTTCTCCGCCCGGTCTTTTCATTTCTGCCATATTAACCCCTCCTTTTATGCCTTTGCACATTTGATCTGCTGTTTCCTTGCATAGCCCATAGCATATGAGCCTGCATTGCACAATATCGTAAAGTCCGGATGCCTTTCCTCCGGCTGTCCGAACGTCTGTATGAATCCGTTCCCTCTGCCGCCGCCGATCTCAATGACGGAATCCGGTATATAGATACTTTCAAGCTTCCTGCAGCCTGCAAACGCGCCTTCCTCTATACGTGTGATCCCTTCAGGCAATGTGACCGCCACAAGCGATTCGCACCCTGCGAAAGCCTCCTTCTCAATGATCTCAAGGTCCTGTGGAAAAATGACCTCCTCAAGCGCCCTGCAAAAACGAAAAACATTTTCACCGATGCTTTTAAGTCCTGTGGGGAGCTTTACCCTCTTAAGCTTCTCACAGCCTGCAAACGTGTACGCGCCAATGTATTTGACGCTGTCCGGGATCTCTATGCTCTCCAACGCCGTATACTCAAAAGCGCCGTCCAGCTTTGTCATAGTCCCCAATATCCTGGGACAGCCCGTCACATCCGACGTCCCTATACGTCTGAGCGATGTCGGAAGAACTACCTCTTTTAATTCTTTACAGTTTAGGAACACACCGTTTCCCAGGACCTCTATCCCTTCCGGAACAATGATCTTCTCTATTCCTACGCACCCTTTGAACACGTGGTTGCCTAACTGCGTCACCTGCCCTGTGCCGACCGTGCCGGGGATAACCACGACCTCATCATCGAAATCAATATACCTTGTCAGCTTGATCCCCTTCGGCGTATCCTCATACTCATATGAATTGGCGCCGTCAGATCCGGCATGACAGCCGTCCTGTCCGTTATCGCTGCCGCCGTTCTCTCCGGGCGCAGCTTCCTCAAACGATATCCCCATAGCCTTTGCCCATGCAGTCACCGCAGCCTCGGCATTCTCCGTCTTGATACCGTAACCCTGACTGACAGACTTAACAAAACGGTGACGCGCAACGTTATCGATCCGCGTCATCCCCGACATTTCCTGCACAATGCCGTCATCGTAGACCATCAGCAGAATATTGCGTTTCAGCCTGTCATCCGGAAAGAAATCCAGAAACAGGGCCTGTAGCTTCCTGCGGTCGGAAAGCGCATCAGGATAATCCTTTATGATCCTTGCCAAAATTCTATGGTCTTCCATCGCAGCCACTTTAACAGAATTCTCCTTTCAACTGCCCGAAATCGATCTTCACATCTTTAGCAATTGCGGCCGAACGGCCCTCCTCTACCGGGATCTGCGTACCGTCGGCTTTGATATATGTCCAGTTGTCTTTCGTGAGATTTCTGATCCCCCACAGGCCGGGATTAGCCGGATTCTGCACCACTTCGCCCACCACGGTCTCCATATCGTGTCCGCCGTCGATATGATGCTTATACAGCTTCGTGCCGGATGCAAGGAGCACCGTACTGCGTCCCACCACGAGCTTTGCCGGAACGGCCACGGGTTTCTGACAGTTCCAGCAGGTATGCGCAACGCCGTTTGCCTCTTTGTCACCGTCATAAAATATCTCGCTTCCGCAATGCGGGCACAGGATGATCCCCGACATCAGATTGGCGAAAGTATCCAGCCACATGGCCTCTGTCACTCGTCTGTTGGGCTGCCTTAAACCTACCGTAAACGATGTGACAAACAGATCCCGCAATTTCTGCGGATACAGATCCCAGAACACCAGCGCGTTGTCCTGATACCCCACCAACGGTCTGTTATCCTTGTTATCGGGATCAAATATAAAAAGCGGGTCCGTTCCGTACAGCCGGTTCATAGCATGGATATCCATACATTTGATCTGCGCTTCCCTCTTACCCTCCAGGGGATGATTGAGCATGAACATATAGAAGAGCAAAACCGCCAGCGAAAACAAGTCCGTATTTCTTGAAGGTTTTGCCTGCCCGAGCACGATCTCCGGCGCCATGAAACGGGGTGTCCCGTAAACGCTGCTCTTCGTGCCGTTATAAGACACATTATCATTGTCGCAGATAAGGACGTCCCCCGTATCCGGGTCAAAAAAAACGTTACCAAATGATATGTCGCGGTAGCTGTACCCTTTGGCATGAAGCGCATTATAGCCTTTTGTCAGATTATAGGCAGCCCTGCACAGACAGTAAAACGAAGGCTCCGCCTTCCTTTTCATCATATCCACAATGCTCTTATAGTTACCCGGGCGAAGCGGCATGATATAACCGAACGGTTCTCCGTATGACATAAAGATCATGTCCTGGGGCCACAGGAACGACACATCGGGCTGTCCCTTCTGGATTAGGTTATCCAGGATCTCTTTCTGGTCCATCGTTGCGGTATTCTTGTAATACCATTTCATGGCGTAGGTCTTACCGCGGGATTCCACAGCATACACCTCTCCCTGACCTCCCGATCCGAGCAGCTGTTTCACCGTATACCTGTTACCGCTCTCCGCTGTAACGACCTTTCCTGTCTTCAACTGTCCCTCCATAATGTCACACTCCATGCCAGACGTCAGATACGCGCTTTTGCGCTTCCTGTATGCGTTTTCTGCGACCGGTTTATATGCTTGCGCGCACCACCCTGGGCTGATAACCGTTCTGGTGGAGAGCGTCTATGATCTGGTTCTTATGTTCCGTACCGTATGCCTCCAGCGTAATGCGAAGCTCCACTGCGGCGTTACGGTTGATGGATACAAACTGGTTATGCTCCAGCTTGATGACATTGCCATTCTGCTGTGCGATAATGCCGGACACTCTCGTCAGTTCACCCGGCTTATCCGGCAGAAGCACGGATACAGTAAAGATCCTGTCTCGAAGCACAAGTCCCTGCTGAACCACGGAGGACATGGTAATGACATCCATGTTGCCGCCGCTCAATATCGAAACGATCTTTTTGTTCTTCACATCAAGATGTTTTAACGCCGCCACGGTAAGAAGTCCTGAGTTCTCCACGATCATCTTGTGGTTTTCTACCATATCCAGGAAAGCCACTACCAGTTCTTCGTCTTCCACCGTGATGATATCGTCCAGATTTTTGCTCACATAGGGGAAAATACTGGTCCCCGGCGTCTTTACCGCAGTACCGTCGGCGATCGTGTTCACTTGCTCGAGCGTAAGCACCTTTCCGGCGCGAATCGACTCCTTCATGCAGGATGCCCCGGCCGGCTCCACACCGATCACTTTGATCTTGGGATTCAGCAGCTTCGCCAGCGTGGATACACCGGTTGCAAGACCGCCGCCGCCGATGGGTACGAGAATATAATCAACCAGCGGAAGCTCCTTGATGATCTCCATCGCGATCGTTCCCTGGCCGGTTGCAACGTCAAGATCGTCAAAAGGATGCACGAAAGTATATCCTTTCTCCTCTGCCAGCTTATAGGCGTACGCACACGCTTCGTCATACACGTCGCCCTGCAGTATCACTTCCGCACCGTACCCCTTGGTCCGGTTTACTTTGATGAGGGGCGTTGTCGTCGGCATGACGATGACCGCCTTGACCCCGTAACATTTTGCGGCATAGGCTACGCCCTGCGCATGATTGCCCGCCGAAGCCGTAATAAGACCTTTCTTTCGTTCTTCCTCCGTCAACGTGCTGATCTTATAGTATGCGCCCCGCAGTTTATATGCGCCCGTCAGCTGCATATTCTCGGGCTTTAAATATACCTTGTTACCGGTCTGTGTACTGAAGTAATCGCTGTATACCAGTTTAGTCTCGGAAGCGACCTCCTTGACCACCTCATAAGCCTCTTCAAATTTATCCAACGACAGTTCCTTCATGATCTCCTCCTTTACACGCTTCATCGGTTTCAGCCGCTCTACCGTCCTGCCGCGGCACATCGAACAATGCGTCCACAAAGCTGTCCGCATCAAACTTCTGCAAGTCTTCAATCGTTTCACCTACGCCGACATATTTGACGGGAATCTGCAATTCCGACTGTATGGCAACCGCGATACCGCCCTTCGCCGTGCCGTCCATCTTAGTAAGTATGATTCCGGTAAGATCTGCCACCTCACCGAACTCCTTCGCCTGCTGCAGTGCGTTCTGTCCCGTAGTGCTGTCAAGCACCACCAGATTCTCCCGGTGCGCATTGGGAAATTCTTTGTCAATGATGCGGTTTATCTTCTTTAACTCTTCCATCAGATTTTTCTTATTGTGAAGCCTGCCCGCCGTATCGCACAACAACACGTCTGCGCCCCTCGCTTTCGCGGCGTTCACCGCATCATAGATCACACTGGCCGGATCGGCGCCCTCGCTGCCCCCGATCACATCGACGCCCGCCCTGTGCGCCCATTCGTTAAGCTGTTCGCCTGCCGCCGCCCGAAAAGTATCCGCTGCCGCGAGCAATACTTTTCTGCCCTGCGCCTTAAGCTTGCCAGCAAGCTTGCCAACCGTGGTCGTCTTGCCGACGCCATTGACACCTATAACGAGCACCACAGACTGTTCCTTTTCAAAATCATACGCCGTTTCCTGCACGTTCATCTGGTCTTTGATATTCTGTATCAGAAACTGCCTGCAGTCCGCCGGTTCTTTGATATGATTCTCCTTAACCTGCTCCCGCAGCTTATCAAGAATCTCTTCCGTCGCTTTTACGCCGATATCGCCCATGATCAGTATCTCTTCCAGTTCCTCATAAAAATCCTCGTCAATGGACGAAAAACCGCCGAACACCGCGTCGATCCCATGCACAATGTTGTCGCGGGTCTTAGTCAGTCCCGCTTTTAATCTGCCGAAAAAACCTGTCTTTTCTTCTTTCATCAATCATCCAGTTCCTTATCGATCAAATTAACGCTCACCAGAGTAGACACGCCTTTCTCCTGCATCGTGATACCGTACAGGCGGTCCGCCTTCTCCATAGTTCCTCTTCTGTGGGTAATAACAATAAACTGTGTATTCTTAGTCAGTTTATGCAGATATTTTGCAAATCTTCCCACGTTGCTTTCATCGAGGGCCGCCTCGATCTCATCCAGAAGGCAGAACGGAGACGGCTTTAAGTTCTGGATCGCAAATAAAAGGCATATCGCCGTGAGCGACTTCTCTCCGCCGGACATCTGCATCATATTGACCAGCTTCTTGCCCGGAGGCTGCGCGATGATGCGTATGCCCGCCTCCAGAACGTCCTCTTCCTCTATCAGTTCAAGCGTGCCTTTACCGCCGCCGAACAGTTCCTTAAACACCTTGTCAAACTCTCTGTTGATCTCGGCAAACTTCTCATTGAACTGTTTGCGCATGGAAGTATCCAGTTCCTCGATGATACCCTGCAGAGTCTTCTCCGCTTCCACCAGATCGTCATGCTGTGTCTTTAAGAAAGTATAACGCTCCATTAGATTCCTGTAATCTTCTATCGCGTTGACGTTGACATCTCCCAATTTTCTGATGGAATCCTTGAGCGCCGCGATCTGCTTCTTCATAGAAGGAAGATCGTTCATGGACTCGTCCTTCAGCGCCTCGGCATCGGACAGCGTGATCTCATACTCATCCCACATATAATTGATCTGGGACTCGATGGATTCCTGCATGCGTTCCTTCTGGTTTTCCAGCCGGTACACTTCTTTGTCTAACGCAGTCATGCGCTCGGACAGTTCTTCCCTGGAAGTAAAGAAGCTCTTCTGCCTGCCGGCCAGTTCCTCTTTCGCTGCGGTATCGTCCTTCAGCTTCTGTGTTGCATCGTTCTGTGCAGTGTATGACGCGGCGATCGTTCTCTCGATCTCAAGAATGTTTTCTTTCTTGCGCTCCACGTCTTCTTTGCTCAAATGAAGGCCTTCCCGCACCTCGGCCAGCTCTGCCGTATATCTCTCGATCTCGCCCTCGACACGTTCCAGATTCTGCCGTTGGAAATCCTCGCTCTGACGCGTTTTCTCGACTTCCACATCCCATTCGGATACTTTGGCCGCCTGTCCGGTTTCTTCCGCGCGCCTTGCTTCCAGTTCTTTCTGAAATTCCTCGATCTGTGCGCCGACGTTTTTTTCCAGTGTCTCGGAATCTTCCAGCTCCCTTGCGATCTCGTCTTTGCCGACCTGGATCTCCTTGATCTGCAGCTCGATCTCCTGCTCTTCGGTCTTTAATTCGCCGAAGCCCTCCTCCGTCTCACTCTTTTTATCTCTCGCCTGCATGACATTGAGCCTTGCGGTATTCTGCTCAATAAACCTGCGCTGAAGCTGGCCTTTTACATCCTCCAGCTCCAGCCGGAGCCTGTTGCGCTTCTTCTTCGTCTCCTCAATATCGTTAAGGATCCTGTCAACCTCTGTCACATACTCCTTTACTTTCCCGGCCAGCTCTTCCATCTCACGCCGTCTGCCCAGAAGATTGGAATTATTCTTAAAAGCGCCTCCGCTGATCGCGCCGCCCGGCACGAGCAGCTCGCCCTCCAGCGTTACCATCCGGATCCCATAGTCAAATTTTCTCGCGATCTTCACGGCATGATCGACATTATCAACAACCATGATACGTCCTAACATTGCCCTGGCAACATTCTGGTACTTCTTCTCGATCTTCACCAGTTTGTCCGCCATGCCGATAACGCCTTCTTCGTCCAGCGCTTCCGGATTCTTAAACTCCTGCGGATGGGTGATGCTGGTAAGCGGAAGGAATGTGGCACGCCCCGCTTTGGTCTTCTTTAAATAACCGATCATGCGCTTGGCCGTCTCTTCATCCTGTGTGACAATATTCTGGATATTGCCACCCAAAGCCGTCTCGATCGCCGTCTCGTATCTGGCATCCGCCTGAATGATATCCGCGACAACGCCGATGATACCTTTCTCGCTGTCCTTCTGCTCCATGACGGCCTTGACGCTTCCGCCGTAGCCCTCATACCGCTCCGTCAGATTGGAGAGCGCCTCCAGCTTTGATTTCTCCTGGTGATAAAGGACCTGCGTATCACGCAGCTTCTGGTCCTTGCCTGACAGCTCTTCCCGGATCGCGGCAAGCTGTTCTTCCATCGTCTCCTGTTTTTCGTTCAGCCCGCGGATCACCTCGTTGACCGCCTCGAATTCTTCCTCCAGTTTCCGGATATTCTCTGCCTGTTCCGCCTCATCGGACTTCGCGCGCAAGAGTCTGGAATTAAGCTCTGCCTTGCGGATATTGATCTGTTCCAGCATGGTGTCGTAACGCCCCATCCTGGACTTGATCGTCGCACGGTTATTCAGCGCGTCAATGATCGTGTTCTTACCGCTCTCTATATTATTATTAAGTTCTTCTATTTTAGCCTGGGTTTCCTCCAGTAGCTTTCTGGCTTCGCTTCTGGCCTGCTCCAGCTGTTCAAGCTTCTCATCGATACCGTTCTTCTCCGCGAGAATAACGTCTTTTTGGGCTGCGCGCTCATCCATCTGTTCCTGAATGCTGCGGATACGGTTCTGCAGATGCTCCTCATTGCCCTCTGCCGAATGGATCTGCTCTTTTAAAACATTGATCTCACCCTCAAGCTTGGACCTCATGACGCCGGTGTCTGTCAGCGTTGCCCGTGCCTTTTCGATCTCCTGCTCCAGCTGTTCGATCCTTTCCTCGATCTGCTCGTATTCGTCCTTGATCTGTTCATACTTTCGCGACGTGTCTTCCAGATCGCCGTTTGCAATATCGAGCTTGCCGCTGACCTCATCAAGCTGTTGCCGCACACGTACATTCTCCAGCAGGAATACATTTACATCAAGCGTCTTCAGCTCTTCCCTTTTCTTTAAATAGATCCTCGCCTTCTCAGACTGTTTTTCCAGCGGTCCGGTCTGACGCTCCAGCTCGGCGAGAATATCGTTCACGCGGACCAGATTCTGCTTCTCGTCCTCCAGTTTCTTCTGGGCCGCATATTTCCTGCGTTTAAACTTCACGATCCCGGCAGCCTCGTCAAAAAGCTCCCGCCTCTCCTCCGGCTTGCCGCTTAAGATCCTGTCGATCTGCCCCTGCCCGATGATCGAATAGCCTTCTTTACCGATACCCGTATCGTAGAACAGTTCATTGACATCCTTTAACCGGCACGGCGTACCGTTGATCATATACTCGCTCTCGCCGGAGCGGTACAACCGTCTGGACACGGTCACTTCATCGTAGTCTATCGCAAGCTGGTGGTCGGCATTATCCAGCGTAATGGCTACATAGGCATACCCCAGCGGCTTACGCAGCTGTGTGCCGGCAAATATAACATCCTGCATACTCGCCCCGCGAAGCTGTTTGATACGCTGTTCTCCCAGCACCCATCTGACGGCGTCCGCCACATTACTCTTACCGGAACCGTTAGGGCCGACAATACCCGTAATTCCGTTATGAAATTTAAAAGTGATCTTATTTGCAAAAGATTTAAACCCCTGCACCTCAATGCTTTTTAAATACATATGTACCTCTCGTCTCAGCGCTGTTTCCGCTATTTATCTGTCCGGCGCCTGATTCCGCCTAAGCAGCGTCTCATAAGCCGCCTTCTGCTCCGCCGCTTTCTTGGAGTGTCCGCTTCCGCGTCCCGCCACAACGCCGTTGACCACAGCTTCCACTTCAAAGACCTTATCATGTTCAGGCCCTTCTTCCCGCACAAGCCTGTAATACAGCGTTCCCTTATTATCTTTCTGTATCTCTTCCTGCAGGATCGTCTTGGCATCGTAGAACAGCTGTTTATTCTCCAGGTCGGACAGGATAAAACGCCGGATAAAGTTGCCCGCCTCGTCAATGCCTCCGTCGAGATAAATCGCTCCGATAACCGCCTCCATCACATCCGATATGATAGAATCGCGTTTTCTCCCGCCTGTAGCCTCTTCCCCTTTGCCCAGCATGATATACTGTTCCAGGCCGATCTGCCTGGCGCAGAATGCCAGCGCCGGTTCACAGACGATCGAGGAACGGTATTTGGTCATTCTGCCCTCAGACATATCCGTATGCTCCCGGAATATAAAATCGCTGCTAATCAGTTCAAGCACCGCATCGCCCAAAAACTCAAGCCGCTCATAATCCTCCCCTTTATTGATCAGCTTTTCATTGGCACATGAACTGTGCGTCACAGCATGCATAAGGAGCTTTGCGTCATGAAAAGAATACCCTATCTTCTGTTCCAGTTCCGTCAGCCGGTCTTCCAAAATAACAACCCTCCAAATAGAAAAACCCTTTCTTTCGGAAAGGGTTCCTTGCTTTCTCTATGACATCGAATTTTTGATCAAAGCAACCGCTTCACCCACTGTGGTAATATGCTCCGCCTTCTCGGCCGGGATTTCTATTTCAAAGGCTTCCTCTATTCCCATAATGATCTGGAATACATCAAGCGAATCCGCCCCGAGATCTTCCGTAAAGGTAGTTTCCATTGTGATCTCCTCAGGATCCACATTCAGTATATCCGCTATGACTTCTTTTAACTTATCAAACTCCATGCTGGCAGCCCCCTCTGTCTTGTCTGTTACCTAACGGTCTTCTTCGGAAATGACTTCGTCCGTCATAAGCATCTCTTTGATCTTGTCGCCTATCCGCTGTTCCGTAAAGGTAATACACTGTATAATAGAATTCTTGATCTCTACAGACTTGGAACTGCCATGAGTCTTGACAACCAGCCCTTTCAATCCAAGCAGCGGGGCTCCGCCGTACTGCTCGAGATCAAACGCCTTAAGAGTCTGTTTCAGCGCCGGCTTGACAAGAAGCGCACCTATTTTGCTGCGCAGGCTCGTCATCATACCCGCCTTGACCTTTTTGATAAGCGTCGCGCCCACTCCCTCGTAAGTCTTGAGCACAACGTTTCCCACGAAAGCTTCGCACACCACTACGTCCGCCGCCCCGGCTGGGATATCGCGCGCCTCCACACTGCCGATAAAGTTGATGTCGGGACAATTCTTTAACAGCGGAAAAGTCTCTTTGACAAGCGCATTGCCTTTCTCCTCCTCCGCGCCGATATTTACGATACCTACCCGGGGATTTTTAACCCCCATCACATGCTCCATGTAGACGGAACCCATCTTGGCAAACTGCACCAGATGAGACGGCCTGGCGTCTACATTAGCCCCGCAGTCGATCAGAAGGGAACAACCCTTCTCTGTAGGGATCAACGGTGCAAGCGGCGGTCTCTCCACGCCTTTGATGCGCCCTACGATAACTTGTCCTCCCACCAGAGTAGCCCCGGTGCTTCCGGCAGACACGAAAGCATCGCATGAACCGTCCTTGACCAGATTCAACGCCTTGACAAGCGAGGAGTCTTTCTTCTTACGGATCGCCATGACAGGCGGTTCTGCCGTCTCTATAACCTCGGATGCAGGCACGACCTCCAGTCTGTCCTTCGGATATGTATATCCGGCCAGTTCTTTTTCGACCGCATCCTGTATGCCCACCAGATAAACCTTAACTTTATCGTTCTCGTTGACAGCTTCCACAGCCCCCTTAACGATCTCGCCGGGAGCATTGTCTCCGCCCATTGCATCTACCGCTACTTTTACCAGTTCACCCATAACTTTCCTCCGCTTTTATACCTACTTTACTATACTAGACCCTACTGCAAAAATCAAGATAAAATGAAAAGATCGACAGGCAACCGAAAAAAGAGCCGGACTTTTAAGCCGGCTCTTCCGCTTCCTTACAATTAATCAACTGCGATGATTTCTTTTTTATTGTATGTTCCGCATTTCTTACATACTCTGTGAGGCATCATTAACGCGCCGCATTTGCTGCACTTTACCAATGTGGGAGCAGACATTTTCCAGTTTGCTCTTCTCTTGTCTCTTCTGCTCTTGGAAGATTTGTTTTTAGGACAAATAGACATCTTTACACCTCCTTATTCCCGTTAAAAATATCTTTGATTACCGCCATTCTTGGATCAGGAACAAAGGTGTCGCATTCACATGTTCCCGTATTCAAGTCCTTGCCGCACTGCCGGCATATCCCCAGACAGTCCGGTTTGCACAGGACTTTCATAGGCCAGTTGATTACAATCTCAATGTTCAGTAAGTCATCCGTGTTCAGTTGATAGCCGTCCATAAACCTCTGATCGTCCTCTTCGTCAGACGCGGCATCTATGACATCCGGCGAGAACACTTCTCTGTCAAACGTAAACTCAAACGTCTTATCTACAGGCTTGAGACATCTGTCACAGCTCATGCAGAGGGTTACGCATGCATCACCGCTTATCTTTACCTTCCCTTTACCGATATTCGTAAAGGTAAGATTCATCGGCGACATATCCCTGACCGGATACGTCCGGCCGCCCGCCGAGATCTCGGTCAGCCCCGGCTTTACCTGTATCGTGACCGTTTTGCCTTCGCTTGTAAATACATCCGCCAAGTCCACGAACATAGTTGACTCCTATCCACACTCAGACAATTATACCTGCGGGAATATGGTTTGTCAACCATAAAATTCTTCCCTGTCAGCTCATGTTTTCTGTAAAATTTATTTTAACAAATCGAACCTGTGTAACTTGTTCATTTGTCAAGGGAGAGTGGGAAGCTGCTCTCCCGC
>CANQNN010000021.1 GCA_947625205.1 uncultured Lachnospiraceae bacterium
GGAACTACAAAAATGCCGATTTTACGGGCTTTCTGGCGATTATGTAGCTACCAAGTTTAGCGTCTTAACACCGCTGACTGCCAGAATATGAACGATCCCATTCTGCCTGTACAGCTCCTTAATATCGCTGTCCAGAGAGCCTTTTTCTCCCAGCAGCATCGCTTTTATGACAGAGGCATCCTCCCCTTCAAAGCACGCATCCGCAAGAAGGGACAGATAATCCCTTATACGGTACAGCTTATCCCTGAAAACATCATATACAAGACTCTGCGCCACACACCTGCAGTTCATGACTCTGCCTTGCTGGCCCATGATCCGGTAATAGTCCGCGGCATCGAACTCTCCGGGATTGGTCGCATGGGTAAACGCGCGGTAACTGCCTTGCATGATAACGAGACTGCCGATATGCGGCAGCGCATCCTTCTCTTTCGCATCCATATAACACAGGACACCGCTGATCTCTTCCGCGCCTTTTTTCAACAATTTTATTCTGTTGTCTTTCCAAAAATCGTGCAGTCTGTGCTGTGAAATCTGATCAGAACCTGATAAGAATTGTTCCAGACTTGAAATATGACTTTCCCTTAGAATTGCCGCCCCGGATATTGTGATAACCGGCGTTTTACCGCTTGCCGTTTCCTTGTATTGTGCATACGCCACATAACCCGCCACCGTGACCGTCCCGCCGTCGAACTGCACGCCGGCCGGCGCGCCGCGCCCGCGGCACAACGCAATGGCTGCAATAAACGCTGCACAGGCAAACCCTGTAAAGCACAGCGGTCTTCTGATATGAATAAAAGCTATCCTAATCGCCTCCTCCTGCAGTGAGCAGATCCAGGTTCCGCTCAAACACATCGCTTAAACTGATCTTCTCGCGATAGGCAATGTTCGTCTCACCGTTTATGCTGATCTGGACCTTATTGACATTGGACAGCTCCGACAGCGAATTGGTGATAGAATAAATCGTCACCGCCGGATCTACACTGTAGGGCTGCGTCAGGAAATCTTCACTTAGGTTTACATAACATATTCCGTCATTGACTGTCACATTGATGATCCTGGTCGCAGGGTTTACCGTGGGATATGCTCCGTCTGAATCGGGTCCCTCTATCAGTTTCTCCACGACTAACTTCTCCATTGCAATGTTACTGCTGTACACCACATTCCTGCGGTTTTCCACAACAAGCCCCGTTCCGTCCTCGTCTGCAAAATAAAGAATAAGGTTCGCCTTCTCATAGGCATTGATCTCATTACCCGCATTGTCGATAAACATATCCGGCGACATCGTGCCGATCGTGACGCCGCTGCTGTCTGTCAGCATCTCTCCCTGCACCGTAAACGACACATAATCTATTCCCTCGATCTGCGTCATCGTTCTGACGATCGCGGCTCTTGTGAGCACTTCCTTTATGTTGTCCATCTCCCTGTAACGTCCGTCAAAATTCATGGTCAGCTGACCGTTATCAAGCGTATATCCCAGCAACTCAAAGCCCGATGCAAGCGGCGGCTTATATTCCAGCCTGGACGGGACCTGTGCCAGCTGCCCGAGCAGCTCCTCTATAAGACCTGCGGTATCCTGCGTGGCGCTGACATAGTCGCCGGTAACTGTTTTTGTCTCTTCATTGTTTATATAAAATATTTTATATGTTGTACCGTTCTCCGGCTGTTCGTCCCGCCCACAGGCAACGCCAAGCAGCACAAAAGCAGCGCACAGCCATACGATTTTTAATTTATTGTAATATGTCATCTTGATCCTCATTCTGCCTCTTTTCACGCTATCCGCCTCATCCTCCGATATAGGACAGCGGTATCTTCACCGTAAAAACAGTTCCTTCACCCTCCGTGCTCTCCGCATTGATAGAACCGTGATGCATCAGCACGGCGTTTCTTGCGATCGCCAGACCCAGGCCAGTGCCGCCGATCTCTCTGGAACGCGATTTATCGACCCGGTAAAATCTCTCGTAGATATGATCCAAGGAATCTGCCGGAATACCGATACCGGAATCTGCCACCGTCACTGTAAAGAACTGGTGGTCGGCGTCCAGCGTCACCTTGACCCAGCCATGCTCTCTGTTGTATTTGATCGCATTTTCCACCAGATTTGAAAGGACGAGGGTGATCTTGACTTCGTCCACAGCGGCCGTAACAGGTCTGACGCTCTCATATACAAGCTCCACATCTTTTTTCTGGGCAATAGGTCGCAGCCGGCGCATGATCAGCTCCACCAGCACATTGATGTCCATCTCTGTGATATTCATATCCGCCACGGTCCGGTCCATTTTAACCAGCGCCAGCAGGTCCGTTATGATCTTGTCCTCACGTTCGACCTCGGCAGCGATATCTTCCATAAATTCCTGATATAATTCTATCGGGGCGTCTTTCTGGCTGATGAGAGAATCCGCCAGTACTTTCATGGATGTGATCGGGGTTTTCAGCTCATGGGACACGTTGGATACGAACTCCTGTCGGGAATCATCCAATACCTTCATCCTGCCGAGCACTCTGTTGAAAGCATCGCCGATATGCTCCGTCTCAATGCAGTCGTTCACACAGATAGGATCATTGGTATACCCCTCCTGCGCGTTGTCAAGCGCAAGCGTTATTTTTTCAAAGGGTCTGATCAGAACACGCGCCGCCATGACAGAAGCAACAACGATAGCCAGTATAACGATGGCCTCTATGATCAGGGCCTGACGGCTGAGCGCATCAAGCGTTGCCATGATACTGTCCGTAGAAGCGCTTACAAGCATGACGCCTCTCACGATTTCCGTTTCTCTCTGAGCATCCTCCAGTTCCCCGGAAGCAACCGTCTCGGTGATAGGGATCGTCATCTCGATATAACCGTTATCACGGTCATATTTGCTGGCGCTCTCCCCTTTGGCGCAACGCAGCACTTCCTCGGAGATGATCGTCTTATTTTCACTGATCCCATAAGTGTCCTTAACGATACGCAGATCGCTGTTGATAACCATGACACGCCCGTCATAGAGCGTGGACAGCTGATTGATCTCCGCATTGATCACCTCGGACGAGGTGTCCTGCAGATAATGGTAAGTGATCAGATGATTTGCCAGAATACGCAGCTGCGTGGTGATATCGGAGGTTCTGATACTGACCGCACGCTGCTCATAATTCTGAAGGATCGCATAACGCATACTGACACAGGGAATCAGTCCGACAATAAGCAGTAGCAGAAAGATTCTCGTTTTCAGACTTCTTAAGAATGTAAATTTATGTAAAATTTTTTTAAGCAAAGTAATAGCCAACACCCCATTTAGTCCGTACATACACCGGTTCCGAAGGCGTATTCTCGATCTTCTCCCGCAGCCTTCTAATATGTACGTCTACCGTTCTGACGTCTCCCGGATAGTCATTGCCCCACACAAGCTGAAGCAGCTTCTCGCGGCTGTAGACCTTACCCGGATTCTTCATCAGCAGTTCCAGTACTTCAAACTCCTTGGCGGTCAGATTGATCTCTTTTCCTTCGATGTTCGCCCGCCTGCCGTCACAGTCTAAGCGCACGCCGCCCATTTCGACCACATTTGAAACTTCCTTAGGCTGCTCCTTCCGAGCGGTGCGTCTGATGATCGCCTTGATGCGCGCCTTGACCTCGAGAATATTAAACGGTTTGGTGATATAGTCGTCAGCCCCGTAATCAAGTCCGAGTATCTTGTCCATATCATCACCCTTTGCAGTTAACATAACTATTGGAGTGTTGGAAAACTCCCGTATCTGCTGACACACCTCGAATCCCGTCATCTTTGGAAGCATCACATCCAGAAGGATCATGTCGTACGCATTCTGCCTTGCCAGCGCAAGCGCTTCCTCACCGTCATAGGCGCAATCCACTTCCATGCCATCCTGCTCCAGACTGAACCGGATCCCTTTTACGATCAGCTTCTCATCGTCAACCACTAATATTCTCTGTCCCATCCCTCATACCGCCTAATTTATTTTAATACTGTCTTTTATTTTCTCGTAAGTTCCTTCCTTGATACCGCTCACGTTCTTGATCTCTTCAACCGAAGCGAACGCACCGTTCTGCTGCCTGTACGCCACGATCGCCGCTGCCCTTACGGCGCCTATCCCGGGTATATTGCATAGTTCAGCCTCCGAGGCGGTGTTAATGTTGATCCGGCCGTCAGATACATTGCCGCGCCCGCCGTATCCTGCATCCTGCGCTATATCTTCCTGTTCACCCCGGGCATAACCGCCCTGTGCTGCCATATCATCCGGCGCCCCGGTGATTCCAAACTCCGCCCCGCCGTCGTATTCGGCGGACAGACTGCCCGTTTGCGCAAGCGTGGGAATGACAAGCCTGACCCCGTCGGACAGCCGCCCGGCTTGGTTTACATAACTCTCGTCCGCATCTGCCGTAAATCCGCCGGCTGCTTTGACAGCCTCATGTACTCTGCTGCCCGCAGGCAGTTCATACACATCCGGTTTCTCCACCGCTCCGCACACATGCACAAAAATCGTCTGCGGTTCGCTGTCCGAAGGCGCTTTCTCCGGCAGGGCCTCCTCGCACGAAGCTTCCTCCTTGCGCAAATCCTCCCCTTCCCATGCGTCTTCCCGCTCCGCCCCGGCAGCCTCCGTCCCGCTCCCAATAGCGGTATCCTCCAGGACAAGCTGCTCCCGGCGGGTGCACCCGCACAGCATGAGGGCGATAATAAATATGATCATCTTTGAAATCTTATACATAGTTTTCCTTTCCGAACCGGTTTCGTTCGTCAAGGAAGCTCCCGCTATGCACTGTGTTTCCATTGTAAAATAAATTGCGCCTTATGTCCACTTAAAAATCACAATTCCGGCGACAGTCACGCCCATACCGATGATCTTACGCATTTCAAGCGGCTGCTTTTCCACGCCGAACATACCGAACAGCTCAATAATATAAGCCACCATAAGCTGCGCGGTCACGATGAGCATGACCGCTCTCGCCGGCCCCAGCATCTCCATGCCCTTGATGACCGTGTACGTGATAAAGGCGCCGATCGCCCCGCCAAGAAGCATGTACTTCGGTTCCACCTTCCAAAGCGTTGCGAAGGAAGACCGGTCCGTGACAAGCCATGCCGCCAGACAGACCAGCAGCGCCGTAAACTGCACAAAAGCGTTGGCGACCCAGATACCGGACGTTTTCGTCACCTGCGTATTAAATACCCCCTGAACGCTCATAAGCGCGCCCGACAGAAGCGCGATCAAAAATCCAAACATAATGTACCCCTTTCTATGCTGCGGACAGAATAACTGACATATAAAAAGAGAACGGTTTATCCGTTCTCCTTTATCATATCCATTACATCCTGTAAATATACATTTACGCGGCGCCGTCCCCATCGTCTTCTGCGCTGTCTTCGCTGTCCTCGTTCTCTGCACCGTCTTCGGCCGTCTCCTCCTCAGTTGTCTCCTCCGGCACGTCAATATATTCTTCCTCATACTGCCCGCCGACCACCTGCGACATGATCTTTTCGGACAACGCCTTTAGATCCCTGTTGGCGTCCCCGCCGTCCCATATTCTGGCGAACGTAATCTCCAGCTCCACCCAGAAATTACTTGTCTCGATCATCTTCGGCATCGGAACGGAGCACATATATTCCTGTAAAAAAGCCTCCTTATCCGGAGCGCTGTACGTATCGCCGCTGTCATATACGGGCAGCTTGCCCGTCCTCTCATAAAGCGTGTCTGTGGCGCGCTCTGTCAGATAGGCCGCAAACTCATTCGCCATATCCTTTTTCACGGAATAGCCGTTGACGACAACGCACTGGGTCACAGAAAGGGATGCAGATCCCAGCTCACCGCTCACATCGGGCATCATGGAAACGCCATACTCATAAGCAAAATTTCCTTCCGCCGCAGCCGTCTCGATTTTCTTTAGCGCATCCGTTGTCGCTACCGTGTACACGATCTTTCCGTCCATAAAATCCTGCAACACGCCATCATAGCTGATCTCCGTAGTATCTATGGAAAAGAACTGATTCAGGTTCTGGTACACTCTCATGCAGCGGATCGCATTCTCGTTATAGATATGAATGGAATCCGAGCGGTCGCCGTCCCTGCCGCCTACGTCGATGGAATCTCCCACAAAGAAATAGTTGTAGAAAATATCGGACACATCCCATTTAAAGACTGCCTCCACCTGCTCCGGCGCATCATACACATCGGCAAACTCCAGAATATCATCTATTGTCTCGGGCAGCGCCTGCTCCACTCTCTGCGCCACATCCTCCTCGGAGATCATATCTTCCGACGCATCATCCTGTGAGCCTTCAATGCTTTCTTCGGGTTCACCGCCGTCATCCAGATCCTCCTGCACTTCCATAGCGGCAGCGGCATCGTTCTCCGCCTCGATCTGCGCCCTGGCCCAGTCCTTCAGGTAAGTCTCGTTATATAAGAGACAGCTTGTCTCAAAATAAAAGGGATAACCTATCTGTCTGTCATGATATGTCACCGCCCTGACCGCTGTCTCCGGAAAGATCTCATCCAACGGCTTTGTGTCTTCCGGCGGACGTACCCCGGATGCAAGCCCCGCCAGATACGCTTTCTCCAGAGAATCGTTGCTTACGATATAAAGGTCAGGCATCTCTTCCGCATTCAGGGAAGCCTGGTTTAACGTTTCAAGATATTCCCGTCCCGGCGTATAGACCGGGATCACCCGGACATCGCTCTGATATTCACCGTATGATACCGCCACACTGTTCAGATAATCCGTCAGCGCTTCATCCGTGTACCACAGATACAGCGTTTCTCTATGTCCGAAGAGAGAATCATCCTCTGCTGCCTCTTCCGCATTCCGGCTGACACTGATACCGAGCATCCCGACTCCGTAAATGCCGCCTGCACACAGCGCAACGACCAGAATCATCATCAATCTTTTTTTCAGGGTCACTGTCATACTCCTTCTATAACTACCTGGTTTATGCTCTCCCGCAGAATCGATATCATCTCATCCACATGTTCTTTTGTGATCACAAGCGGCGGCACAAACCTGATAATATCCGCGCCCGCATTGATAAGCACCAGCCCTTTGTCCATAGCTGCGCTGATGATATCTCCCACAGGTCTGTCAAAGACAAGCCCCTGCATCAGTCCCACGCCGCGTCTTGTCCTGATACAGTCATACGCTGCGGCAAGCTCATCCAGACATTTTTCGAGATAAGCGCCGACCGTGCGCACGTTCTCAAGCACATCCATCCTGTCAAACAGTTCGATCACTTTACAAACCGCTGCGCAGGCAAGTGGATTGCCGCCGTAAGTAGTGCCGTGGTCTCCTGCCTCGAGCGAATGAGCCGCCACCTCTTCCGTCATCAGGAAAGCGCCTACGGGAACACCGCAGCCGAGCGCCTTGGCAGTCGTCATCACATCCGGCTTCACACCGTACCGCTGCCATGCGAACATCTCACCGGTGCGCCCCATGCCGCACTGGACCTCATCCAGCATCATCAGAATACCTCTCTCGTCACAGAGCGCGCGCACGCCCCGCATAAATTCCTCTGTCGCCGGATACAGTCCGCCTTCTCCCTGTACGGTCTCAAAGAGGATCGCGCAAGTCTTATCGGTGATCTGCTTCTTCACACTGTCAAGATCATTGAGTGCGGCGAATCTGATATTGCCTATCATCGGCTCAAACGGCGCGCGGTAATGGGGATTGCCCGTCACAGACAGCGCGCCCATCGTTCTGCCGTGAAAAGAATGCTCCATAGCGATGATCTCGTGATCCGTCCTGCCATCCTTTAGAAAAGCATACTTTCTCGCGGTCTTGATGGCCCCCTCGACCGCCTCGGCGCCGCTGTTGGTAAAGAATACCCGGTCCATTCCGGAAATACGCTTTAACCCCTTAGCCGCTTCAATGGCAGGCTTGTTGTAATAATAATTCGATGTGTGAATGATCCTGTCGATCTGCTCCTTTAGAGCATCGTTATATTCCTTATTAGCGTACCCCAGTGCAAACACGGCGATTCCGGACACGAAATCCAGATATTCCCTGCCGTCCATATCATAAAGGCGCACGCCCTCTCCCCTTTCAAATACGACCTGATAACGGTTGTACGTATGCAGCAGTGCCTGCTCAGCCTCATCAATATAATCCTGCATCATCTGACTCATAATCTGTCCCTGACTTTCCTTTTTTGCTGTACCGTCACCCCACCGTCAGCGTCTTATCCCCATCCGCTATAATGGCAGTGCCGATACCTTTGTCCGTAAATATCTCCAGAAGCAGACAGTGGGCGATCCTGCCGTCCAGAATATGCACCCTGTTGACCCCCTGTCTGATAGCGTCCGTACAGTTACTTAGCTTCGGCAGCATACCGCCGCCGATACACCCGCTGCCGATCAGTTCATCCGCCTGTGATACCGTCAGTCTGGAAATAAAGCTTCCCTTGTCGTTAATGTCCTTATACAGACCCTCGATATCGGTCAGGAAAACGAGCTTATCCGCGCCTACCGCCTTGGCAATAGCGCACGCCGCATCGTCCGCATTGATGTTGTAAGTCACATAATCTTTGTCCAGACCGGTCGGCGCTACAATGGGCAGAAAATCTTTTTCCAGAAGATCGTACAGCACCTTGGGGTCAACACTCACAATGTCACCCACATATCCGATATCCTCGCCGTCCGGACGCTTCTTTACACACTGTAAGAGTCCTGCATCCTTGCCGCTGATACCGACCGCGCGAACCCCCAGCTCTTCCACCATTCTGACAAGGTTTTTGTTGACCTTGTTTAAGACCATCTCGGCGATCTCCATCGTCTCATCGTCCGTCACGCGAAGCCCGTTTACAAACCGGGCCTCTTTGCCGACCCTGCCGACCCACCGGCTGATCTCCTTACCGCCGCCGTGCACGATGATAGGTTTAAAACCTACCAGCTTAAGAAGCGTCACGTCCTTGATGACATTCTTCTGCAGCTCCTCGTTGCTCATGGCGCTGCCGCCATACTTGACAACGATGATCTTGCGGTTGAATTTCTGAATATAGGGAAGCGCCTCGATCAGCACCTCCGCCTTGCTCAGTATTTTATCCATTTCATTCTGTTCCATGCCGTCTACCTTCTATCACTTTTTTTGCTTCAACTTCTTAACTCCGGTAATCCGCATTGATCTTCACATAATCGTAGCTTAAGTCACATCCCCACGCGGTCGCCTCGGCGTCTCCCATGTGCATATCGACAAGCACTCTGACTTCCGGCGAAGAGAGCACCTGAGTCGCCTCCTCTTCGCTGTAGGGCACGGCTGCGCCGTCCTTAAAGATCAGGATACTCTTCTCATCGTTTTCAAAGTAAAGCTCCACCTTATCCGGATCAAACTGTACGCCGGAATAGCCGAGCGCACACAGGAATCTTCCGAAGTTGGCGTCATGCCCGTAGATTGCCGCCTTGCATAAGCTGGATGAGATCACGCTGCGGCTTAAGATCCGCGCTTCCTGTTTGGTCGCCGCATGGATCACCTTCGTCTCAAAAAGCGCCGTCGCGCCCTCACCGTCCCCCGCCATCTTTTTGGCCAGTGTGGTGTCGATATAATGCAGCGCCGCCTTAAACTGATCATAATCGTCGTTCTTCGTCTCGATCTTGGTATTGCCCGCCATACCGTTGGCAAGCACCACCAGCGTATCATTGGTGGAGGTATCGCCGTCCACGGAGATCATGTTAAAGGTATCCGCCACATCCTCCTTAAGCGCCTCCGCCAGAAGTTCCCCGGAGATCGCTATATCTGTCGTGATAAAGCCAAGCATCGTACACATATTCGGATGGATCATTCCGGAGCCTTTGCACATACCGCCAACCGTGACGGTTTTGCCATCTATCTCTATCTGAACCGCCGCCTGCTTAGATACCGTGTCCGTAGTCATGATGGCTTCCGCTGCGAGCGTTCCCGCGTCAAGCGTATCTGATTTGGCTGCCACCAGCTTCTCCACACCCGAAAGAACTTTATCCATAGGGAGCTGATTGCCGATCACGCCGGTGGACGCCACAAGCACCGAATCCGGAGATATCCCCAGCAGCTGCGCGGCTTTTTCGGCAGTCTGCTTGCAGCTGTCATAACCCTGTTTCCCGGTAGCGGCATTGGCAATGCCGGAATTTGCGACGATGGCATGTACGCATGCCGAATGCTCCACCACCTCTTTGTCCCAGCGGACGGGAGCCGCCTTCACAACATTGCTCGTAAATACGCCCGCCGCCGTACAAGGCGTAGCGCTGTACACCATCGCCATATCTTTTCTGTTCTGATATTTGATCGCCGCCATAACGCCTGCCGCCTCAAAGCCGGCCGCCGCGGTGACGCCGCCTTCAATAACCTTCACCGTTTCGGATCACCATGCCCTTCCCGCCTGTCTTACCGTTCACAGGCTGCATTTATACACTTTTCCTATTTTAATACATTTATATAGGAAAGAAAAGTCATATTTTATTAAAAGCCGTAATATTCTCCGTGTTCAGTGTGAAATCGTAATAGTTCAGATCTTCTCTTTTCGTCCAACCGATCTGTTTCCAGAAAGCGTTGCCGATATCGTTTGCGGTAAAAGCAATGAGCGACACCTTATTGATGCGCTCCGCCTTCAGCGCTTCCATGCAAAAGACGACCATCGCCTTGCCGATACCCCTCATGCGGTATCCTTCCGCCACACAGACATGATACAGGCACCCGCGCCTGCCGTCATGACCGCACAGGATCGCGCCCACGATCTTATTATCTTCCACCGCAACCACGCTGGTATTCGGATTTCTCTCAAGGAACCGCGCAACGCCTTCTCTGGAATCGTCTATGCTCCTTATGGCAAAGCCCTTGATGGAAAGCCACAGCGCCTTAACCGCATCATAATCTTCTATCGTCATTGAACGTATCATATCTGTTCTCCCAACCTGTCAGAATATTCCGGCACACGCCGTCATTCTTGTGTAAACATATTTTCTGCATACGCATAATAATACAATGATTGTGTATAATATGCAAGTATTTTTTATTTTTATGCACAAAATATTGAATTATTCATTTGTTTATGCATAAATTTGCGCTTGCATTATGTTCTGTCTTGTTGTATATTGGGTTTATGCATTATATGATAAAGAAACAAACGGAGGAGATATCATGAAAGAAAAAGTTATTCTTGCTTATTCCGGCGGACTTGATACAACGGTTATCATTCCCTGGTTAAAAGAAAATTTTGATTACGAAGTTATCTGTGTGTGCGGTAACTGCGGTCAGGGGGAAGAGCTTGACGGACTGGAGGAAAGAGCCATTTCGTGCGGCGCTTCCAAGCTTTACATAGAGGATCTTACAGACGAGTTCTGTAATGATTTTATCGTTCCCTGTGTACAGGCCCACGCGGTTTATGAAAATAAGTATCTGCTGGGCACTTCTATGGCAAGACCTGTGATCGCCAAGAAGCTGGTAGAGATCGCGCGTAAGGAAGGCGCTACGGCGATCTGCCACGGCGCTACAGGCAAGGGCAACGACCAGATCCGTTTCGAGCTTGCCATCAAAGCCCTTGCTCCCGATTTAAAGATCATCGCTGCATGGAGGAACGAGAAGTGGACCCTCAATTCCCGTGAGGAGGAGATCGAGTACTGCAGGCAGCACGGCATCCATCTTCCTTTTTCCGCAGATTCAAGCTACAGCCGCGACCGTAACCTCTGGCATATCAGTCACGAGGGCTTAGAGCTGGAGGATCCCGCCAACGAGCCTAATTTCGAGCATCTGCTCGTACTCGGCACGACGCCCGAGAAAGCGCCCGACGAAGGCGAATATGTCACCATGACTTTTGAAAAAGGTGTTCCCACATCCGTAAACGGCAAAAAAATGAAGGTTGCCGATATCATTGCCACGTTGAACGAGCTGGGTGGCAAACACGGCATCGGCATCGTGGATATCGTAGAGAACCGTGTCGTAGGCATGAAGTCCCGCGGCGTATACGAGACGCCCGGCGGAACGATCCTCTACGAAGCGCATCAGCAGCTGGAAGAATTGATCCTCGACCGCGACACCTACGCGCTGAAAGCGGATATGGGCAACAAATTTGCACAGATCGTATACGAAGGCAAGTGGTTCACCCCTCTTCGCGAAGCGGTGCAGGCATTCATTGAATCCACACAGCGCTATGTGACGGGCGAAGTAAAGTTTAAGCTTTACAAAGGCAACATCATCAAAGCCGGCACTTCTTCACCGTACTCACTTTACAATGAAAGCATCGCATCCTTCACAACAGGCGATCTGTATGACCATCACGACGCAGAAGGCTTTATCAACCTGTTTGGCTTATCCTGCAAGGTACGCGCCATGAAGATGCAGGAGAACGGTGAAAAACTTATTTAAAAAATTATGAACGCAGTTACGTTGATACTAATCTATCTGATCGTTATCAATCTAATAAGCTTCACACTGATGGGGGTGGATAAATCCCGGGCAAAAAAACGCGCATGGCGCATCCCGGAATCCACCCTGTTTGTGCTTGCCCTGATTGGCGGCAGTATCGGTTCGATCGCAGGCATGCACCTTTTTCACCACAAAACGCGCCACTGGTATTTCTTATACGGTATGCCTGCCATTCTGATCCTTCAGATCTTAATTGTTATCATACTGGCCACGGCGCCGATCGAATTTACAATCATGTAGCACGGCGGCGCCGATCGAATATACGGTCATATAGCGCGGCGGCGCCGATTGGATATGCGGTCATATAGCGCGGCGCCGATGACTGTATGTATTGTTATGTAAATCTCGCTGCATCAAAAACCGACGAGGTTCTGTGTATCATAGAGGGGGAAAGCTATATGCATATTGCTGTTTGTGATGATAATATTGCCGACAGAAAACAGATGGAACGTCTTCTGGAACGCGCGTCGGACAGACGCATTCACACTACGGGGGTTTTCTATATTGACTCGTACGGAAACGTAGATGCGGTTCTGCGCTCGCCTATGCTCTATGACGTCTTTTTTATTGATATGACAAGCGGTCCCGTCAACGGTTTCCAGCTTGCGCGCAGGCTGATAGACGCCGGCGTTACCGCTCCCATCGTTCTGTGTATCTCCACGATCAATTACCGCGCTATCATAGATGCCGCTATCGCAGAAGTACCGAAGGATGCGGTGGAAAAATCCAATCACGATATTTTGCGCTGGAAGCTGAAGTCACAGATCCAGTATCTGAATAAACCGATCCGCGTTGCAGAGCTGGACGAGATGCTGGACTATGCGATCGACCAGAAATCAAAGACGGTGCCGACCATAGAGCTGCGCGGAGAACAGGACACTCTCTATGTCTATGAAGACGAGATCATGTATGCTGAAAAAAACGGCAACTATGTGCACATAACACTGACGGAGGACCGAGACATCGACGTGCTGTCCGCCATGCGCAATATGTATGCGCAGGTTTCCGGCTTTGACCATTTCTGCCCGATATCGGAACAGGCATTTGTCAACGTCGCCTTCATCGAAAAGCTCACCTTATTAAAATTGGCAATGAAAGACGGTAAGACTCTTACTGTGTCGCCGTTGGAGATATCCCTCGTCAAAAAAGCGCTGGAGCATTACCGTAGCCAGCTGTAGCATATACGACAGCTATCTACAGCGCATACAGAAAATGGCGTAACGCACAGCCTGTACGCCGGAAACGGAGACCTATGATCGCGCTGAAAATAACCGGCATCAAACATTTTATGGCAAGACTGCTTACCAGTGATGACTTCGACTTATTCTTACTGGAAGAAGCCTCCATCAGCACATACAATACTTTCCTTATTGACGGGCACCAGAATAAAGCCTTCTATACCGCCGAAGAATGGGAGGACGAGTCGGTACGCCCCTACGATCTGTCTGAATGGAAAACGGTCCGCCCGATCTGTTTCGACCTGATCAAAGGAACGCGCACGCCCACGGCGTTTCGTTTTGTGCTGCATCTGATACCGGAATACGCGGCGTCTATTTTGCAGAAAGGCGGATCGGATCTGTCCCCCGCACAAGTAAAGGCTTTCGTTCTGAACATAAAGTATGACGGCGCCGGCCTTATCCTTGTAAGCGGCACCGCCCTGCATACTTTCCTTCCTGACAAAACGCCCGATACCCTGTGGGACCGGGCGCTGAAGCAGTTTTTGTCTGAAAAAAACATATCATACGAAGAATTATAGCACATCCGTACCGCTCTGCACACGAGCTCCGGCTCCGGCTGTCTCATATACCGTAGTAGAACTGGCCATAGGTGAGCCCGTGATCGACGACCGCCATGAGCATCGCAAACAACAACATAAGTCCGATCATCACTACTGCGGCGAAATCATAGACGAACTTGCAGCTGCCGGTCCCCGACTTATGATTCTCCACCAGTATCTCACCGCCCAGCAGTATGAATACAACCGGCCACAAACGGAAGATATACTTATATTTGATGACCGGAAAGAACAGATGCGCCAGAAACAACACTCCATAGCATACAAGCGTCAAGCCAAACGTCACGGATCCGACTCTGCGGATAGTGTACTGTTTTGTTTCCTGTTCCATAGTGTCCTCCTTACTGCTGCCCCTCACGGTGATCCGCCGCATCCTGCATCTGTCCGTCCTGCGCCGTCTCTTTGCAGTCCGGCTCCTCCAGTGTGATTTGTTTTTTCCCTCTGATCAGCACAATACCGATCCAGATCACCGCGACCGCGAATACGGCTCTCGGGAACACATCGTACACGTAGTAATTGAGGATCTTCATATATTTATTGTCATATCCGAAGATATCCAGCAGAATACCAAATCCCAGGTCCCCCAGCATAACGACGCCGATTATGATCAGCGCTGCGGCTGCGATCTTCCTGTACTTTTGTAAAAGCACCGTCTGAAACTGTTCCATACCCTCGATGCCGCCCAGCCCGAACAGATACCTATCTTCCATGCGTGCGAACTCTTCGTCGCTCAGTCCGCCCAGATTGTTGGCGTGGAAGAAACTGTAAAACCACAGTACCACCGGAAAGATCGCCAACACGCCGAGATCGGTGAACGCCGCAAAAGCGATCAGTCCCGCAAATCCCAGCATAAGGCTTACGCCCATTTTCATAAATCCAAGATACATCTCTCCAACCCCCGGTATCAGGGACAGTATAAATAACCAAAATTTACTTTTCTTTCTCTGCATGATCTTCCTCCCTATCTGCGCCTGTATCATCCGCGTTCACATTATCTGCGTCCTTGCTGTCCATGCCTGTCAGTTCCGTGATCTTCCCGCCGATATTCCGAAGCAGCCCTTTAATGCTGCTATTCTCCCGCGCTCTGTGATATTTCTCCCATCTGTCCTGCACATCCCTCTGACGCGCCATCGCCATCTGTTCCATTTCCGCATTCGCCTGCCGGATAGCAGATGCTTGACCGGATCTTTCTGCGCTGTCCTCCGGCATCAGAATAAGCAGCGTCAACGCCGCCGCCATAGCCGCCACTACCTTCATCCGGTATAGAAATAGCTGTTTTCGTGCCGCATTCTGTCTGTCGCGCCGTATCCGCGCCATGACATTCGCCTTAAGATGCTTAGGGGCGTGCAGCATTTCCTGCGACTCGACCTGCTCGATCAGAGCATTCAGTTCTTCTTCGCTCATCATACGCCTCTCTCCTTTCCATACATCTTGCGAAGCATTGCCCTCGCCCGGTAGATCTGCGTCTGTACCGTTTTGACTTTCATGCCTTTTGCAAGGGCGATCTCCGAGACGTCCATCTCATCATAGTAGTATGCTCTGGCTATCTCGTCATAAGGCGGCTTCAACGCCTGGCACCTTGCAAGCAATATCCGTCTTGCTTCGTCCTCCAGGCAGATGCTCTCCGGCGACTGTCCGCCGGGCAACGGTTCATTCACGCCCACATCCTGGGTTGGAATGCTCCTTCTGCCCGCACTCTGCAGGTAATCCAGGCATTTGTTAGAAGCGATCCTGCACAGCCATGCCTTTTCATTCCTGCCGTCAAAGCTGCCCAAGTGGCTGTACGCCGACAGAAATGTTTCCTGCGTCAGATCCTCGGAGGCAAAATAGTCCGCTGTCATTTTGTAGCATATAGAAAATACAAGATGCTGGTAAGAATCAATCAGCGCTGACAATTGTTCTTCCCTGCTGATAACTATGTGCCCCCTTTCTTATGTGTCTCTGTCCATTATAACGATGTAAGGTCTATTTTATCTTCAAGAAAAAAAAGGACGGCTTACATGCCGTCCCCGTCAACCTGGTATCTTCACAATTCCTCTGCTTAACCTTTCATCTTAGGCTTAAAAATCAGGCTCGCCAGATAACCGAACACAAGCGCCGCGCAGCATCCCACCGCGCCGGTCTTGAAGCCGCCCTGGAACAGCCCGATAAATCCGCTTTCCGACACCGCCTCCCTGACGCCTTTCATCAGGATATTGCCGTATCCGAGAAGGGGAACGCTGGCCCCTGCGCCCGCATACTCCATAAAAGGCTCATACCAGCCCAAAAAACTGATAACCGCCCCGGTGCAGACAAGAAGCACCATGATGCGTCCCGGCATCAGCTTCGTCTTTTCAAGCAGGATCTGTACGAGTGCGCAGATTGCGCCGCCCACCCAGAAAGCATTCAGATAATCCATAGGATCCACCACCCGTTCTTAATAGAATATTCATCTGCAGACGCTTTTTTATATGCCCTTCTGCCGCAGACAAATTTGTTTTCTATTATTTTCCGACATATGGCGGAATATTATACAGATGTTTTATTTTTCTTATGAAAAAATTTTTCCGATCTGCTCCACCGCTTCCCGGATAGACAGCCGCTCGCAATCGACGATAATATCTGCATATTTTTCATACAGGGGAACGCGCTCAGCATACAGCTCAGACAGACTCTGCCCTGCTTTGAGCGTCACGCCCCGCTCGCTTAAATCGCCCAGTCTGCCGGCAACCGCCTCACAGGACAGCCTCAGATAGACCACGGTTCCGATCTGCTTAAGATGCTCCATAGCCCTGCTGCCATAGACTGCGCTGCCGCCGGTGGCGATCACGGTTCTGACCGTGTCGATGGAGGAGTTGACGCGCTCCTCCACCGCCCAGAATCCTTCTATGCCCTGTTCCTCTATGATCTCGTGAAGCAGCCTTCCTTCTTTGGCCTGGATCAAAAGATCCGAATCTACAAAGGCATAGCCCAGTTTTTTGGCAAGCACGACTCCAACGGTGCTTTTGCCTGCGCCGGGCATGCCGATCAGTATAACATTGTCTCTGTTCATTTCAGATACGCCATGACTTCCACTTCACACAATACATCTTTGGGAAGCTGCTTTACCGCCACGCAGCTTCTCGCCGGTTTCTCGGTAAAATACTGTTCATACACTGCATTGAAAGCCCCGAAGTCGGCCATATCCGCCAGAAAGCACGTCGTCTTGACAACCCTGGCATAGTCCGTTCCCGCCTCCGCAAGAATCGCGCCCACGTTCTTCATCACCTGCTGCGCCTGCTCTGTAATGTCGTTGCCCTTGATATCGCCTGTCGCCGGATCAATGGGAATCTGCCCCGATGCAAACAGGAAATCTCCTGCAATAATACCCTGTGAATAAGGTCCGATCGCTGCCGGCGCTTTGTCAGTAGATACTTTAGTTAACATAATATTTTTCCTCTCTTTCCTAAATATAGCGGTTTTACCGTCCCTCTACGCGGCGTTTTATTCTCCAAAACGCGCTTTCACATAAAACCCCCGTGCGTTTTCGATCACTTCCGTCACCACGCCCTCACGCTCCAGCATGCGCTCCCTGAATGGGAAGTTGCCCGACATCGCAAGGGAAGGGTCTATCGTATAATAATAATTGCTCGGCAGAACGCCCTCGGTCACGGTGACATGGTCCCCCTCCTTCAGCAGACCGGGACGCTCCATTTTAAACACCATCTCACGCATGACCTACGCCTCTTTCCTGCTGGAAGCGCGCACGGCCTCCAGCGCCTGCTCCTGTGCTTTGATCACGCTGTCGCACCAGCTGTCGAACTCCGGGTCTTCTATCTGGCACTCCGGATGGCTGAGCACATAATCGACCGCTATGCGCATCCCCTGGTCAAAACGAACCGTTGCGGTATAACCGGGGACGAGGCGTTTCAGCTTGCTATTGTCGAAAACGACCGTATTGGACTTATCCCCGATCAGGCTTCCCTGCAGATCCCACTCCTGAGGGCAGCACTGAGCCAGAAATTCACTGGATACATGGCACGCCTTAAGCGGAACCCCCAGCGCGTCCGCTATCGCCTGGTATATCTGATTCCACGTAAGCGACTCGTCGCTCGTGATCTGTACCGACTCACCGATGGCATGTATGTTCCCCATCAGTCCGACAAAGCCTTCGGCAAAATCGCTGTTGTATGTCATCGTCCAGAGAGAAGTGCCGTCTCCCTGAATGAGAACCTTCTTCCCTTCCATCATCCTCTTAACGACCTGATAGCTTCCCTTCGATCCGTGAATGCCGAGGGGCACCGACCGCATATCATATGTATGGCTGGGACGCACGATCGTAACAGGAAATCCCTCCTGGCGGTACAGCTTCATGAGAAGCTCCTCACCCGCGATCTTGTTGCGAGAATATTCCCAGTATGGATTCGCAAGAGGCGTACCCTCGTCAATGCGGTAATCGGACAACGGTTTCTGGTATGCCGAAGCGGAACTTATGTAGATAAACTGCCTCGTCTTACCTTTAAAAAGGCGATGATCCCGTTCCAGCTGCTGTGGCACAAAGGCAATAAAATCCGCCACCACGTCAAAAGTCATCCCTTCGATCTTACGCGCCACATCCGCCTCATCGGAAATATCCGCCTTGATGATATGGGCGCCCGCGGGCAGCGCGTCGTTGCGCGTGCCGCGGTTGATGAGCCATAACTCGTGTCCGTCTGCCAGCAATTTCGCGGAGATCGCGGTACTGATCGTACCGGTTCCGCCGATGAACAGTGCTTTCATTCCTTATTACTCCCTTCTACTCTGTATTTTTCATAATGCTCCAGCACGATGGCATGGGCGATCCCCGGGATCGTCTGCCCTTCGTTGAAGCTGGTCTTACTTAATAGTGCGCCTGTAGGCACGAAAAGGACCCTTTTCCAGACACCCTCTTCGATTTTCTTAAGAATATAGGCCGACAGCACGATGGCGCTGCATCCACATCCCGAACCGCCGGCGTTGGTATCCTGTTTCTTGCTGTCATAAACCTCTATCCCGCAGTCCATATGCTGCCTGGTGATGTCGATCTGATGCTCCGCGAGCAGATCGAACAAGAGCTTCTGCCCGACCGAACCCAGATCTCCCGTAATGATCCTGTCATACTCTCTGGGGGCGCGCCCGAAATCCGCCAGGTTCTGTCTGATGGTGTCCGCCGCGGCAGGAGCCATGCACGCGCCCATGTTCATGGAATCCTTAAGTCCGTAGTCCACGATCCTGCCGATGGTAACGCCCGATATGACCGCCCGGACCTGTTTGCCGGGCTGCGCCGAAAGGATGAACGCACCGCTTCCCGTCACTGTCCATGTCGCCGATTTGGGGCGCTGATTGCCGTATGCCAGAGGAAAACGGAACTCTTTTTCCGCACTGGCAAAATGGCTGGACGTAACACACGCCACTCTCTCCGCAAAGGCGCCCGCCACCGCCATGCCTCCCATAGCAAGCGTCAGCCCGCACGTAGAGCACGCGCCATACAGCCCGATATGCGGAAGCTGGTATCCCGCCAGTCCGAAGCTGCTCGCAATAGACTGTCCCAGCAGATCGCCGGCATAGATGATCTGTATGTCCTGCTTCTGCAGCCCGCCTTTACGAAGCGCGATCTCCAGCGCCTCCTTCTGCATGCTGCTCTCCGCTTCCTCCCAGGTATCGGCGCCGAATTTATCGCCGTAGCACACTTTATCAAATAACTGCCCCATCGGGCCTTCGGCTTCCTTGCTTCCTACAATGGACCCGCTGCTGACCAGATACGGCTTATTTACAAATTGAAGACTCTGTTTTCCTAACATCCTGCTATCTCCTTTTTTACGAAATATTCTCTGGAGATAGTATGGATTTATTAGCAAAAATATATACCGTCCGCCGCGCAGATAATCTTTGCAGAAAATTTTGATTTCTACAAAATGACCGGTATCATACTGTACGCCGCGTCACGGCTCTCTTCACAGCAGACCGCAACGCGATAGCCGTCAAGCTCTGCGTATTCTTTCATATAATAATATTTTGCATTAAATGTATGCTTCACACGTATGCTGTTTTTTTCTTCATCTACGAGCACGGAGAAATCCCCCAGGGGAAGCGATATTCCCTTGCCTGTCGCCTTTAAGAAGCTCTCCTTCATCGTCCAGATGCGGAACATCCTGTCCGTCACTTCCGCTTCGTCACCAGGCGCATACATCCATTCAAGTTCTTCTTTGGCAAAGAATCTGTCCGCCACCTTAAGACGTCCCGGTCTGATCCGTTCAACATCGTTGCCCATCGCCTTATCACCGATACTGCATATGGCATAATCCCCCGAATGGGACAGGGAAAAATGGATATTGGGATGGTATTTTAAGACCGGCTTGCCCCACTCGCCAAACTCATACTCAACGCTTTTTTCCTTTAAGCCATAGGTCTGCAGCGCATGGTCTAAAGCGATCCCCGCGCCGAGGCTCCTGTTTCTGTCCTTATCATGCTTAAGGATCGCGATCTTCTGCTGCCTGTAGGGTGAAAGCAGACTTAATTTCTCATGAAAAAGCGCCTCGTCCCCAAATTGTGTGACGTCGATATAATAAGTGTAGATCATTCCTTATATTCTACCTTCTGTAGCTGTTATGCGGATACCTGCGCATGGAGCGGCGGACGTGGTCATCCTTCTCGCCGCCCTCATTATAGCAATCCTGGCAGACCGGATAAGCATAATCCCACGGCAGGACCGCGCCGCAGATACGACACTTCTTCTCAAACTGCCCTTTATCATCCTTAAGCAGATCCCCGATCTCATGCTGCGCCCACTCTCTGTTGACCGCGATCTCTTCCCTGTCCACATCCCAGTTCATCCGTCCCGAGAACTGTGTATACAGATCAAGCTGCTTATAGTATGACTCAAGTCCTTCCAGCGTGAAATCCTGCGGCAGCATCGGACAGTTGTGAAACTGCGTGGGTTTCTCGCAGTACCTGAGCCACAGTCTCAGAACCTCTCTGTCATTGACGTCAAAGGGACACGTTATCAGAGACAGTACAAATTTTCTGTCGTCCATATAGGACAGTTTCTTTCTGTAATTCTTGAGATACCGGTATTTTTTAACGCTCTCTGTCATGGATATCTTGTCGTACATGGGCAGATTCTTCGTTTTCTCCCACGCCTCAATGATCTCGTCCATCTCCAGATCGATGTCAAGAAGCACCTCGGGGAAACCGACTCTGGCACGCTTCAGCGGATATAGCGGTTCTTCAAGCTTTCTCCCTATATATTCCGTATCCATTGCCGACTGCACGTATCCCACATCATAATATCCGTATCTGCCGGCGCGTCCGGCTATCTGCCTGATCTCTTCCGCCTCAAGCTTTCTCTTGCCCGTTCCGTCATACTTCATGCTGTTCATGAATACGATACGGCGGATGGGAAGGTTGATTCCCATGCCGATAGCGTCCGTTGCCACAACCACCTGATTGACGCCTTCCGTAAACAGGCGCACCTGTTCCTGTCTGGTCTGGGGCGGCAGGTTGCCGTATATGACGCTTGCCTTGATCCCCCGGCTCTCCAGAGTGGCGGCAATGGCAAGCACATTTTTCTTGGAAAAGGCGATCAGCGCATCGCCCGGCTCCACATCTTTGCTCATGTCGTAACGCTTCGGAATAAACGCAAGCTTCGTGCCGCGCTCGTGGCGTACGATCTCATAGGAGTCGCCGCACCGTTTCAACATCCTGACAAGCAGATCCTCCGCCGTTCCCGAACAGCACACATGGATCTCTTCTGCGCGGATGCCTAAGATCGCCCGTGTCCAGAAGCTGCCTCTGTTCTCATCCGCCATCATCTGCGCCTCGTCGATCACGGCGATGTCGTACACTTCCCTGATATCCAGTATCTCCACGGTGGACGCCTGCACGAAGCTGCCCGGCGTGCGGATCGCCTCCTCGCCGGTGATCATGCTGCACGGAATACCCGCCGTCATCATTCTGTCGTATACTTCCAACGCCAGGAGTCGCAGCGGTCCCAGATAGATACCCCTGTATGCCTGCTTAAGCCGTTGCAGCGCCTGATAAGTCTTGCCGCTGTTGGTGGGTCCGATATGCAGGATGAAATGCCTTTTCATACCCCGCGCCTCCGGATACTGTCTCTCCGGCTCCGCCTCCATCAGCTCCTCGATGCGCTGTCCTACCAGATACTGCATGTAATCTTCCCTGTAGATCTCATAGAGCGATTTAACGCGAAGAAGCTCCGCCGTCTTATCCAGCTCCATAATGTCCTCGGGGCTGGCTCCGGGCGCCATCCTATGCAAAAAAGAAATATCCAGCTGCACCAGCATACGCAGCACATGCCTGTACCTTTTCTGCAGATGTTTCTCTCTGACATATACCGTGTAACCGATCACTGTCGCGCGCTTATGCAGTTCCTTCATGTCCGCAAGGATCTGATGGTTCTCCTGCCCCTTCTTGCGCGCGATACGCCCTTCCAGGCGTCCAAGCTGCTTCTCGCAGCTCTTGATCGTTCTTCTCTGCTGGTCCTTATCAAACTGCATAAACGCAGCTGTATATACATTCCAGACCTTCTCCGGTATACCGTCCGGTACATTCGGTCTGTTGTCTTCGTTATTGTTATTGTCTGTACCCATTATAATTCCATTCTGTATGTTAATAATAAGTCCTGCCGCAATGAGCCTGCCATGCGCCGAGAAGACGGATCACATGCCGTAAAGAAGCGCGTTGCAAATCGCTGCCGCCACGTTGCTGCCGCCCTTTCGCCCTCTCGCCACAATATACGGGATCTGTGTCCGCATGATCAGTTCCTTGGCTTCCACCACATGAACAAATCCTACCGGAACGCCGATCACAAGCGCCGGTTTGATCTTTCCTTCTTCAATCAGCTCATACAATCGTATCAGCGCAGTCGGAGCGTTTCCAATGGCATATATCAAATTGTCTCCCATTATGGAAGACTTTTCCATACTGACCGCCGCTCTGGTAATGCCCCGCGCCGCAGCCTGCGCCGCAACATCCTCATCCGACATAAAGCAGTGCACCGCGCCGCCGTATACGGACAGCTTCTTCTTATTGATGCCTGCCCTAGCCATCTGCGTATCCGTGACGATATCCGTACCTGCACGGATCGCCTCACGCCCGCGTTCTATCGCATTCTCCGAAAAACACATAGTATCGGCATAGGAAAAATCTGCTGTCGTATGGATCACGCGCTTGATGACCGGCGCCTGCACAGGATCCAGCGCATGGGGCAGCTCCCGCTCTATGATCTCAAAGCTCTGTCTTTCTATCTGCGCCGGGGGAACCGGCTGCGGTATCTGCGGTATCTGTTCCAAAACCGTACCTCCTGTTTTGCTATACTAACTATATCACTTTTACTCCTTGTCCGCCACCGCAAATACGCTTAAATATCAAATTCCTATGATCTCACAGATCCGCTCCATGTCCAGATGCGCCCTGACCGCATCCGCCAGGATGTCGTACCGTGATTCCTTGAAAGCGCGGTATGATTCGCTCTCTCCGAACGCCTGCTCCATCCGTTCCCTGTCGATCCCCTTTTCAACGCCTAAGAGGATCAGCAACCGCCTTGTAAACTCGTCCGTCTCCATAAGTCCGTGGAGATAGGTCCCAAGCACTCTCCCCCGCACGCATCCGTCCGCTCTGCCGTCTGACAGTGCGCAAAACGGATCGAAGGCATAGCCGGCTCCCTCATCGCAGAAGCTTTCGCCCATGTGGATCTCATAACCGCCGACGGTTATCCCTTCCAGTTCACGCCATTCCGCCGGCATACTCCCTATGGTTCCCGTTATGCGGCTCCTCCTTTTTACAGCGGTAAAATCGGTCGACACCGGAAGCAGCCCCATACCGCGCACCGCGCCGCCGCCTTCGCTTCCTGCCTCGTCCGTGATCCCGGTGCCAAGCATCTGATATCCGCCGCAGATGCCGATGATTCTGCACCCTGCCGATACTCTGTTCCGGATCGCCGCATCCAGCCCGGTGTCGATCAGCCACTCCATATCCTTGACGGTATTCTTCGTGCCCGGCAGTATGATCAGGTCTACGTCCCGCAGACTTTCCAGCCGGGCGGCGCTGTCCACATACTGCAGCGATACGAAGGGATACCTTACGAGCGGATTAACATCCGTAAAATTAGAGATATGCGGCAGTTTAACGGTCACGATATGTATGACCTGTCCGGGGTCGCCCTGGGTGCGGGAACCGCATGCAAGCTGCTCCGAAAGACTGTCCTCATCATCGATCTGCACATTCAGATATGGCATGACTCCCAACGTGGGGATGCCGCATCTGTGATACAGCATCTCCGGACCCGGACTCAGCAGCTTCTCATCTCCCCGGAATTTGTTGATGATAAAGCCTTTGACGCGCCTTTTTTCCTCCTCCTCCATCCACATGACCGTGCCGAGAAGCTGCGCGAACACACCACCTCTGTCGATGTCGCCCACCAGCAGCACCGGGGCGTCCAGCAGCTCCGCCAGTCCCATATTGACGATGTCATTCTCCTTAAGGTTGATCTCCGCCGGGCTTCCCGCTCCCTCGATCACGATAATATCCGCCTGACCGGACAGGGTATCATAAGCCGATAGGATGTCCGGTATCAATTCCTTTTTCATGTGAAAATAATCCCGCGCACTGTAATTGCCGCGCACTCTGCCGTGAACGATCAACTGAGAACCCGTATCGCTTGTGGGCTTTAGCAGGATCGGATTCATGCACGCCTGCGGCTCTATGCCCGCCGCCTCCGCCTGCATGACCTGCGCTCTCCCCATTTCCAGTCCTTCCCCCGTAATACAGGAATTGAGCGCCATATTCTGTGACTTAAAGGGCGCCACGGCAAATCCGTCCTGCCGAAGCACCCGCAGGATCCCCGCCGTAAGCAGACTTTTGCCCGCATTGGACATGGTTCCCTGAATCATAAGGTTCTTTGCCATAATATTCTCCGTTCTGACCGCCGCCTACAACGCCGTAAGGACCGCATGCACAGCATACAGCGCGCTAAGCAGCGCCATGCACGCGATCCATGCCAATATCGACACGGCATACAGCAGCTTGTCTGCACGCCGGATGTCCTCCGGCTCAACAGGTCTGGTATCGTCTCCGATATAGGGCTTCTCCACTTTCTGACCGAAATACCACGCATCGCCCGCAAGCCGTACACCCAGCGCGCCGGCGCAGGCAGCTTCCGTCTGTGCGGAATTGGGACTTGCGTGCTGATAGCGGTCGCGCCTATAAATGCGCCATGCATTGTGCGCAGAAAAATCGGCCTTTGGTTTACATAACTTGCACCCTGCGATCATAAGAAGCGCTGAGATACGACTGGGCAGATAATTGACCGCATCGTCCAGCTTCGCCGCACATCTGCCAAAGTCAAGATACTTTTCATTTTTATATCCGATCATGGAATCCATTGTGTTGACCGTCTTATACAGGACGCCGAGCAGCGCGCCGCCAACCGCCAGATACAGCATAGGGGCGATCGCGCCGTCCGAAGTATTCTCTGCCACCGTCTCAACCGCCGCTCTGGTGATGCCGGCATTATCCAACCGTTTCGTATCTCTGCCAACGATCATGGACACGGCGTTTCTTGCACCTTCCGTATCACCCGCGCACAACGCCCGGCAGACCTTCATGCTTTCGTCCTTCAAGCATTTTACAGACAACATTTGATAGCACAGAATACTCTCCAGCACAATGCCCACCGCCCGGTGAATGCGGTATGCAATGCTAAGAAAGGCGAATGTTGCGCCGCCCGATACGGCCAGCATGATAAGCACAAGCAAAAGTCCGCGCCTCCTCTTAGCCGCCGCGCAGTCAGAGTCACGCCGAAGACGCCGCTCCAGCCACCCGGTCAGCGCACCGATCCACCTGACGGGATGGGGCAGGCTGTAAGGATCCCCGAACACCAGATCCAACACAAAACCAACGCCCAGACATATGATTCGGTTTATAATAACGACCGCTGCCATTTTACCCTGTACCCTCCAACCCAGTCTTCCACTGTCATATATTCTGCTTAGTCCCGATCTCTTTCTCCACCGTCATGCGGTACAAGCGTCCGTCCCCGGTGATTTCAAGTTTACATAAGTACCCGGTGCCGGGGTCACACCGATAGTCATAATACTCTTTATGTGGCTCGGCGTATTGGCTTAAGATACTCATAACAGTGCCGCCATGCACGATAAAAGCAGTGTCCCCGGTAAGTGCAGGGAGCAATCGTTCAAACGCCCTACAGCACCGGTCCGCCGTCTGTGCCATCGATTCTCCCTCCGGAAAGGGCAGACGGCCGCCGCTGTCGATCCATGCCTGGTACTTATCCCTGCAGTTTTCATCCGCCATCAGCTCCTCGTGATTTTTATATTCAAAAAGCCCGAAATCCGTCTCCCGGAGTTGACTCTCCGGCTGCGGACCGATCCCGGGGTAAATGAGAGTAGCGGTCTGCAGACACCTCGTCATAGGGCTTACAACGACCTGTCGCACATCGGGATATATCCTTCCCTGCCTGCCGCGCTCTATCGCTGCTCTGCCCTCATCGCACAGTGGCTCGTCCGTTGTCCCGGTATATCTTTTCTCAAGATTGCCACAGGTCGCGCCATGCCGTATGAACGCTGCCCTGACCGTGCGCTTGATCGTCTGCCCGATCCCACAGTACACGCGCTCGACAGACTCCGCCTCCTTTGCCAGCTCGCACAGCACCCGGCCCACGCATTCCCGATAAGCGCGCTCCTCTTTGTCAACAGGGACGATCCCACCGCCCACTTCATCGCAGATAAGAATGACGTCCGGGTTGTCCTGCATCAGACTTCGTATATACCGCAGCGCATTCTCCGGCTGCGCACTGCCGGGCTGCGCGGCTTCCCCGCAAGGATTGGACATCGGATCGCGGTACATCGTTTGACGGATTATGTTATGTAAACCATTTATGCACTTCCACCTGCTTTCGGTTATACACTTTCCCACGCCCCCGGAATTGTCACTTCCCGCCGCACAACCGCTGTCTGTCTGCGCCAGGCAATCCTGTTCGGACAGCGGATATCCGTCCCGGCAGATACAGGCATCCTCTATATGATATTTTGCTTTGACATAATCTGTCTTGCCCTGAAAGGCGCCGCCGATCACCAGACGCATGCTCTTATCCTGTCCTTTCCTTCCGTTTCTTCGGCTTATTCCGTTTCCTCGGTTTATTCTGTCTCTTCTACTTTTTTCCGTTTACTCTTTTCCCTGCTTCACCTGTTCCACATATGCAGTCACTTCATCGGAAGCGTCCGCCATCAGATAATTTCTGCCGCCTGCAGCACCCGGCCGGGCAATCAGAAACATCCGGCGAAGCTCTTCCCCCGCTGCCATGACTTCCTCCTGAAATTCCGCCGCCGATACACGTATCGCGCCTGCTCCCATGATGATGAGCTGTTCCAGCCCGTCAGAGGTCGCCACCCGGACACGGTATTTTCTCCCGATCTCATGCGTCACCTTCTCGATATACTGATCCGCCGTCTCAGCCTCCTTGGTATAAACCACGTCAATATTGTGATAACGCTGCGTGCTGCCCGGATTGCCCTTCACCTTGTAGGCATCAAACACCAGGATCAGCCGCATCCTGCGATACCCCTGATAATTGCTCAGAATGTCCATCAGCCTGCTTCGCGCGCCGGCCAGACTTGTCTTCGCAAGCTCGTTGAGAGAATCCCATGCAAAAATGATATTGTAACCGTCCACAAGAAGATATTCTTCCTGCGGCGCCTTATTTTCTTTACCGTTTGACGGATAGCGTTTACCCGTCCCGGTTTCTGCCGCATCAGAATGCCTATCCTCTGTATTTCCCGATGCGGAACCGCTTCGAATCGTTTTGGCCCACCCCTGCTTCTTACGTTCCTTCGTCCCGTAAGTGCGGTTCATGATCTCATCGATCTCGTCCTGCGCGATAAAATCCTCCGTTCTGCCTGCCGGACGTTCTATCCTGTGCGCCGCCTGAACCCTGTCCGCATATTCCGCACCGGCCGGCGCCGGTGCATCATCCGTCTTCGCCAGCACGCCCGGCAGATGCATATATTCCTCTACCTGATCCCACTCGACCACAAATCCCGCTCCGTGTGCACAGAATACCGAACCGCACGGATTCTGCGTATCGCGCTGCGCATCATAACCGATGTCCGCGATCACCTGCTGCGCGTTATGGCAGGGCTCATAACCTTTTAACTCCGTATACAGTCTGCCCCTGCCGCCGGAATAGGCTGCCACCTCGGACTGGTAGCCCGCCAGCTCCGAGGCAGGCACTGTTCCTGTCAGCACCGCGTATTCGCCCACCGTTTCCGGCGCGCCGAATCTGCCGGACTTCGCCTGCATATCAGTCATGCCGCGCCCGATCATGGCCGCCGGAAGTTCCAGTCTGAAATGACAGACAGGCTCCAGCAGAATATTCTGCGCCTTGCATAGCCCCTGTCTGACTGCGCGGTATGTTGCCTGCCTGAAATCGCCGCCCTCGGTATGCTTCAAATGGGCGCGCCCCGCCATAAGCGTGATCCGCATATCCGTGACCGGAGAGCCTGTCAGCACCCCGGGATGCTCTTTTTCGCCAAGATGCGTCAGGATAAGCCTCTGCCAGTTCCGGTCAAGCTCGTCCTCACTGCAGCGGGACGCAAATGTAAGTCCGCTTCCCGGCTCGCCCGGTTCCATCAGAAGATGCACCTCGGCATAATGCCTCAGCGGTTCGTAGTGTCCCACGCCCTCCACAGGCGCGGCGATCGTCTCTTTGTAGACGATGCTTCCCTCACCGAAATCCACTTCCACCGCAAACCGCTCCCTTATGATATTGCGCAGTATCTCAAGCTGCACTTCTCCCATGAGCTGGGCCTGCAGTTCTCCCGCCTGTTCGTTCCAGACAATATGGAGCTGCGGTTCTTCCTCCTCAAGCTGGCATAATTCAGTATACATCCGATGCACATCGCACCCGTCAGGCAGAATAATGCGGTAAGTCATGATCGGTTCTAACAGCGGGACGGTCGTCCTCTCCGCCTCCGTTCCCAGTCCTTCCCCGCAACAGGTCGATACCGGTCCCGTCAGCGCGCAGATCGTGCCCGCAGTGACCTCCTGCTCTACCGTATATTTTTCTCCGGAATAAATGCGGATCTGATCGATCTTTTCCTCCGCGCCATGCCGAGAACGCCCGTCACTTCCGGATATTCCCGCCGCGCACAGGCCGCCGGAGGTCTGTATCGTCTGCTTGACCCGCAGACTCCCGCCCGTGATCTTGACATAGGTCAGACGGATCCCCTGTGCATCCCTTGCGATCTTATAGACACGTGCGCCAAACTCCTGCGGATATGACGGCATCCGGGTGTATGCGCACAGACCGTCCAGCAGCGTATCCACGCCCTCTGCTTTCAACGCCGATCCGAAATAACACGGAAAAATCTTGCGCTGTGCGATAAGCTCTGCGATCGTCCCGCTGCTGATCGGCGCTCCGTCCTGCTCTGATGACGCCGCCTGCTCTGATGACACCGGGGACGCTTCCGCCGTCATTTCCAGATACTGCTCTAACAGCTTCTCATCGCAGACCGCGACTTCCTCGTAAAAAGCCTCGTCCCTTTTCCCGAACGCCACACAGCGCCCGTCCAATGTCTCTTTCAGCTGTCGAAGCAGCGCCGCCGCATCCGTATCCGGCTGGTCCATCTTATTGATAAAAAGAAATACAGGCACACGATACCGCTTAAGCAGTCTCCACAGCGTCAGCACATGCCCCTGCACACCGTCGGCACCGCTTATGACAAGTATGGCATAGTCGAGCACCTGAAGCGTCCTCTCCATCTCCGCCGAGAAATCCACATGCCCCGGCGTGTCAAGCAGCGTGATGTCCGTATCTTTCCACCGCAGATTCGCCTGCTTGGAAAAAATCGTGATGCCACGGTCGCGCTCCTGTCTGTCATTGTCCAGAAAAGCGTCCCCGTGATCGACACGCCCCATCTTACGTATGCTGCCGCTCTTATACAATATGCTTTCCGCCAGAGTTGTCTTGCCGGCGTCCACATGGGCCAGGATGCCCACAACCAGTTTCTTGCCGCTCATACCGTTTATTCCTTTAGTTTACATAACTTATTACAGAATCCGTCCCATCATGCCGATGATGATCACGCACACAAGCTCGCACAGGCACAGAAAATATCCGGCCAGATCCCCCGTAATACCGTCCAACTGCCTGATGGACATATAATAATAGTATGTCCAGACCCACATGACCGCAAGCGACATCACAGCCCCGACTAACGGCTGCACCAGTATCGCCGTGATAAAACTCAAAGCAAGGATCGCCGCCAGAATGATACGCACCGCTTTTTTATGCGCCATAGAGGAAAATGAATAGAGCGTTCCGTCTTTCTTCGCCGCCGGAAACCATACCATCCCCATGCCGCTGAGCGTCCTTGATATGATAAAGCTAAGCCCCAGAAGCAGAAGCTGCTCCTGCTTCCATATAAGCGTCAGCCCCGCGCAGTACAGCATGAAAAAACTGATTGCGGAAACCACTGCAAAAGAACCCACATGGGGATCATCCAGAATCTCCAGTTTTTTCTCCTTCTTCGCATAAGAACGCAGAGCATCCGTCGTGTCTAAAAAGCCGTCCAGATGAATGCCGCCCGTCACCGTTACCGGCAGTACCGCTCCCACAAGCGCAAAGCATACCTGTCCGAAACCGCATGCGGCGCACACCATACTCCACGCATAGAGAAGCGCCCCGATCAGCACGCCCACAACCGGAAAAAAGCAGATCGCATATTTCATGTTCTTCCTGTTCCACTCCACCTGAGGCACCGGAATCCTGGAGTACATGCCGACTGCTATGATAAATCCGTTAATAATAGATCTCATAGAAACTCCCCCTTATTACAGATGATATAAACCGTTATTTTACTTTCATCGGTACGGTATAGACCACTTCCACCGCCTCATCTGCCATCCTTACAAGTCTCCGGTTAATAGCGCTCATGTATCTTATGTAAACCATTGTGTCTTTTCCATAAGTACCGCCGTCCGTAAAAATCTCATTTGTGACAACGATCAGATGTTTGCATTGTCGGGAAATACAGGATATCCCTGACAGGATCTTATCGACGGCATTCCCGTCTCTCTCCGTCAATGGCGTGTCCGGCTGCCGATATGATAGCGTATCCGTTTCCGTACACGCAGAAAACATCTCATTGGCAAGCAGATTCGACATACATTCCAGAAGGACCGTGGCGTCACGGCACCTGTCCGCGCCGATCATGCCCGCAATATTTTCGATATCCCGGTAACATTCCAGCGTGATAAAGCCCTTACCTGCCCGCTGCATACGGTGCCTTGCCACCCGTGCCCTGCCTTCTTCTCCGTAAGGTTCCATCGTTGCCGCATAATACAGACCTCTACCGTCTGCAAGCCTTACCGCCATATCTTCCGCATATTCGGACTTTCCGCTTCCGCTCACTCCCATAATGACCGACAGCATATGTACGTTTCCTCCAGCACAGGCTTTCCATAACTCCGCCATGACCCCGCATGATACGGTTTCTTCATAAGCCTGCATCCTTCTTCTGACCAATCAACGATACCGCCTGTAAGCCTCGATCTCCATCTGCTCAAACGAATCGTTCAGACGGTATACTGCAAGCGCCATGTCGAGCATCGGAAAAAGCATGGCTGCTCCCGTTCCCTCTCCCAGCGCCATATCTGCGGAAATGACCGGCCGCAGCTGCAGCGCGTCCGCAACCGCCTGCGCCGCCGGTTCCCTGCTCATGTGGGACGCGATCAGATATTCCCTTACGCCAGGCGCCAGCCGATCCGCCGCCAGCGCAGCCGCCATCGTGATCATGCCGTCCAAGATCACCGGCATACGGCAGAGCGCCCCGCCTATCATGACGCCTGCAAGTCCCGCGATATCCAGCCCGCCCACAGCGGCAAGCACGTCAAAAGCATCCGCATGATACAAATCATACCGTTCAATGGCCTGACCGATCACCGTCTTCTTGCGCGCCAGCCCTGCATCGTCAATTCCCGCACCGCACCCCACCGTCTGACCGGGCGGCAGCTTAAGAAGCGCGCTGCACACTGCCGCAGACGTAGTGGTATTGCCGATTCCCATCTCTCCGCAGCCCAGGATCGTGTACCCCTGATCCCGGCATTCCCGCACCCAGGCGATCCCTTCACGGACCGCTGCCAGGACTTCCGATTCGGTCATGGCAGGCTCTCTCGTAAAATCGCGGGTGCCGTTTCTGATCTTACGCCGTCTGATATTGCCGCATGATATCTCTCCGCGAATGCCGATATCCGTGACAAGCACATCCGCGCCGGCTATAGTGGCCATCCGATTGACCGAAGAACGCCCGGCAGCCATATTGACGGCAACCGCCGCCGTCACCCGGTCGGAAGTCTGGCTGACCCCCTGCGCCACAATACCGTTGTCCGCGCACATCACTAGGATCGCCCGGCGTTCTGTCCGCACGTCTGCTGTCCGCTGGATCCCCGCGATCCGCACGATCATCCGCTCAAACTCCCCCAATCCGTCCAAGGGTTTGGCGATGGCATCCAGCCTCGCGCGCGCCTGCCGCATGGAAGCAGTGTCCAAAGGGTCCGTCTTTAGTTTACATAACTCGTCACGACTATTGATTACAATATTCTCTATATTCATATTCTATGCCAGCTTTCGTACCGTTACGCCTGTGATTTCTCACACTATCAGTATATCATAACGAGGCGAACCGCCTGCGGATACCCGCCATTCTCACATAATAGCTGGTCAGGAGCACCACGTCCGCGCCCGCCCACGCAAGCACCTCAGCCCAGAAGAGCCCCTCGCTTCCGATCAGCCCCGGCAGTAAAAGGATCGTCAGGATACGCATGACAAATTCCGCACCGCCCGACACCATCGGCATGACCGTATCGCCAAGTCCCTGCAGAGATGAGCGGTAGATATGCAGAAGATATAGTACAGGCAGAAACGCCGCCATAACACACAGATAATGATAGGCGATCTCCACCGTTGTCGCAGCGTCCCTTGGATCTCCCGAAATAAATGCCCCTACGATCTGCCTGCCAAAAAGAAACATCGCCGCACTGATGAGAGCCGCCGTCACGATTCCCATCGCCGCGCCGGTATGGACGCCCTTATGAATGCGCCCGATCTGCGCCGCGCCATAATTCTGCCCCACATAGGTCGTGAGCGCGAAGCCGTAAGAGATCGCCGCGATCTCCAGGATCCCGTACAGCTTATTGGTAGCGGTAAAGCCCGCGATATACAGAACGCCGTAGCCGTTGATGACAAACTGCACCACCAGTCCGCCCACGGAAATGATCAGGTTCTGAAACGCAAACGGCATGGCAAGCTTCAGAAGATCCGCAGCGATCCCTTTTTCAAAACGACAGCCCGATCCCTGTATCCTGACCGCCTCGATCCGCCGAAGCGACAGATAGCAGATGAACGCCGACAGCGCCTGTCCGATCAGCGTAGCGGCGGCCGCGCCCGCGACGCCCCACCTGAAAACGATCACAAATAACAGATCAAGGACGATATTGCACAGGGATGCAATGATCATAGCCACAAGCGGCGTCCTGCTGTCGCCCAGTGCACGCAGGACAGACGCCCCAAAGTTGTATGCCATTACGATGGGGATTCCGGCAAATATCACGCTCAAATAGGTGACTGTGATCGGAAAGATCTCTTCGGGCGTATGTAAAAGGCGTAAAATCGGCCTTAAAGCGGCAAACGCAAAACAAAGCACCGCCGCCGCACACATAGCGGAAAGCGCCATCGATGTGACATAGGTCTTTTTAAGCCTCTTAAGATCATTGGCGCCAAACTCCTGCGCAAGACGGATGGAAAAGCCCTGCGCAAACCCCTGTACCATACTTAAGACAAGCCAGTTCAGCCATTCGCCGTTGCCGATTGCCGCCAGCGCGTTAAGCCCCAACACTCTGCCAACAACCATAGAATCCACCAGCGTATAGAGCTGCTGAAAGACATTTCCCACCATCAGAGGCAGCGCAAAGGCAATGAGGATCCGCAGCGGCGACCCCGACGTCATATTTTTTACTGAATGTAACGTTCTTGATCTTTGCATCCCTTTCATTCCATCTTTTTTATTTTCAACAGACTGCCCTCATTCCTGCGCATCGAAGGTAAACCAGTCGAACACCGCTTCGCCATCGCCGCCGAATTCAAAGTACACCGCGCGCCTGCCGATGATCCCGCAGCTAAGAGGCACACAATATTCTGTCTGTCCCGGCTCTGTATCAAACTGCGCCGCCACACGGCCGCGCCATGTGTCGATTCTGAGCTTCACATGCATCTTTTCGGTACAGCTCATGGATACGGTACAGGTCTTCGGAGCGTTTAAGCCAAACTGCAGATAGCGAAAGCCTGCGGTAGTACCGTCTTTGATATGTACGATCGGAGAGGATATGCCATCGATCTGCTCATAGACCGGCTGAATATAAGCCTGTCCCAGCGGCGACAGATGGCAGGCGTAGCCCGCAGAGATGATCCGGTAAGCATCGATGCCGTTGACCGATGCGCCCGAGGAAGTTTCCTCCACCGGCTTTGCGCTTACAGGTACTCCGTTCACATAGGTAATATCGCCGATATAGATCTTACCGTCCTCTCCCAGCGCTATGTCCACCGGCTCGATCTTGCCCTGTCTGGAAAATTCATCCGTGCCGGTATGCCGGTGATAGAAAATATACCACTGGCCGTTTATCTCCACCAGACCGCCGTGATTGTTACCCCAGCGGTAAGTCTGCTGCCCCGTTCCGTCCGGCAGCTTAAGGATCTCGCCGCCGTTAAAGGAAATGTCGCCGCCGTCCCGATATCCGGAAAGCGGACTGTCGGACCACACATAGCTTAAGAAACCGTTGCACGGTTCGTATACGCCCAGTTCCGGCACAGGCGTCATATACCGCTTTGAATAGACATAGACATATTTGCCGCAGATCTTTCTGGGAGACGACGCCTCAAAGAACGCATCATGCAGATCGATGCCCGCTACATTGTTGGCCTCGTTCCACGGATCCGGCACATGACCGATGGGATCATGGCGCAGCGTCCCCTCCTTAATGGTACACATATCCTCATTCAGCTCCGCGCAAAACGCCCTGCAGAAGCCCCAGAAAGCGTATACTCTGCCGTCGTCATCCACCAGGACGCCCGGATCGAAGCCAAGCTGCGTGAGCTTCGGATTCTCAAAAGGACCGGCAGGGTTTTGGGAGGAAGCGACCACGATCCTGGAGCCGTGATCCTCGGCGGCATACAGATAGAAGGTATCCCCTTTCTGCACCACGTCCGGCGCAAAGAGAATGGAATCGTCAGCCGCACGGTAACATACGCCGTGATACGTCCACTGGGTCAGATCGTCCACCGGCGCGCTCCAGACCACCTGATCCCTGCCGCAGTAGGCAGTGCGCTCGGTGTCATGCGAGCCATAGACATAGACGCGCGTCTCTCCGTTATAGGTAAACACGCGAGGCTCCCCGTCCGGAATATGCTCCCAGAGAGGAAGATAAGGGTTTGCGGATTTCAGTCTTTCTTTCATAATAACCTCCGTTCTGAAGTCTGAAGGGCTTACCGGGGTATCCCGTTGCTTTGCGATCTTAACATACCCGTTTGGACAGGCATTCCCGATCACTCTGCGCATGGTTTAAAACGATCTTTTTCCACCGCCTCATACAAGTCCTTCCCCATTTTTTGTTCAAAATAATCTTTTAACGCTAAATTAGTGTTCCATTTGTCCGGATCATAAGCGCCGTAGCGCTGCCGGACATCATTCATCCTGTCAACAATATCCATGACACCTTCTGCGCCGGATATCGAATCGCAGAGCTGTATGAGTTTGTCATACTCATCAAACCGTACTTCCTGCAATTTCGTTTTGATCAGCTCCGTCTCTTCCTCTGTCGTATCAAAGCTGCCTATATATCCTTCTATTTTATGTTCGTTGAAAGAATGCGTAAGACATATTCTGGCCACATCATCATAGCCTAAAGACATCATATATGTATATCCGTCGGAAACATGCCCCAAGTGTCTCTTTCCAAACCGTCTGCCAATATCATGCAGCAATCCAAGCACATAGGCCTTGTCCGGATCCATACCGCATAAAGCCGCGATCCTTTCCGCACAATGCGCAGCCGTCCTGCTGTGATCTCCCCACGGCCCCGGATTTAACTTCTCTGCTTCTTTCAATAATTGCAACGCTTCTTTCCTGTCTGGATACATGCCATTTACTCCTCTTCATTCCTATAAGGCAGCCACCTTCATTTAATGAGCGCCCTCCAGTTACCGTCCTCGATCACATATTGAAATTCCGTCAGATCATCCTCTTCCATCACGCGAAGGAGCGGCTGCAGATCGTTTACCGTATTCACTTTTGACAGTTCTGACTTATTAACCCAGACCATGTCGCCCTCGTCCGAGGATGCCACCTCTCCGGAAAATTCGTCTGTGTGAAACAGAAATACAATGTAGCGCCCATTTTCGATAGGGAACTGCTTGATGCCGCATAGTCTTGGATTCCGGATAACAAGACCCGTTTCCTCTTTCATCTCCCGAATGACGGCATCTACGATCGATTCCCCTCTTTCAATATGTCCTCCGGGTAAAGTGAAACCTTTCCAGTCGTCCTTGACCCTGTTTTGTAAAAGATACCGATCCTTCTGATGGATCAGGCATAAAACTGTCAGTTCGACATTTTCTGTTCTCTGCATACATGATATCTCCATATAGGGCGCATGCCCGTGAACGAGAAAAAACGCTTCAACTACAAATCAAAATCTTCTGATTTGAAATTACTATAATATCTTCCCCTGACTGCTGTAAATTTCAAAACACAATAGTCTGGGTCAGTCACTCCCTCTTTATAATACATAGTGTCACCTTTTCGCCATATTCTTTCTTTCGCTTCAGCAGTTTCTAACACCTCCATCGTTCCAATCAGGCTGACACCTCTGAAAAAACGTCTATCAATGAAATATACGCTTGCCTTGGGATTTTTCTTAAAGCAGCTTACCTTTTGCGATGAAACTTGTACTTGATTTATCAATCATTTTTCCAATAGTTTTCTCTGCATCTCTCACACTATTTTCTCCTCATATCGTGACTTGTATCTTTAATATGATACCATGATACCATTCATTTTTCTACCGCATATTCATTAACTTTTCCCACTTAGGTGTGTAAAATCCGCATGAGTGACTATCAGGCAAAAAGTTATTGACGGAAGCGTTGATCAGTGTTACGATATTTTATACAAAAAGGGTGTTACCGTAAAGCAACGGTTCGCCTCAGTTGTAGTTATTCAAAAAAGCAACCACTAACCTTGGGCGGTGCGGTTGCTTTTTTGATGTCTTCTATTTTTTCTGGTCTGCCGGATACTGATAATTGTCACGATATAACAAATAAACATGAAATAGAGCGCAAAAAAATATTAAATATCATAGCTTTATTATTCGTCTGTATATTCTATAATATCCGAAACATTACAGTTTAATAATTTACATAGTTGATTAATGGTATTAGTTTAGGAGTCGAAAATCCGCTTGACTATATGTTTATGAATGAAATAGAGCAACAGAAAGTTATCTACGAATCCCTTCTTCTGTAAAAGTTCTTTTTAATGCCTTCTCTGTCAGATATATAGAACCTATTAAAATAGCAATTTGAATAAATGTCAAAATCAGACCAACAATTCCGATAGAATCATCTGAAGCTCCGTAAAATGGAAGATGGATAATAATTGACGGGACTAAAATAATCCAGCCAATTCTCCACCAAAGTTTTCCACTATAATAATGAGCAAAAATCCATGTATCCATATTCTTCTTAGAACGAGAGGTTCTATATCCAATCAGAGAGTTTATCTCTTGCGGGGGACGCTTCCACATGAGCCGTCCAATAACTATCATCAACAACGGAATGATTAAATCACAACAAAGCATAAACCACCAAAACCACATATCGTTCACCTCTACGAACACCGATTTGTTTCACTAACATAATACCACAATCATGCTCATTTACATATCACATTTCCATTAAATTTGTTCCTTTCTGATCCTTTCCAATGCTTCATACAATACGCTTCTGGGACATGCGACATTGATCCTCTGGAATCCCCTGCCGCTCTCTCCAAAGATCTTTCCGCTGTCCAGCCACAGCTTCGCCTGATACACGATCCGCTCGTCCAGCTCCTCCGCAGTAAGTCCGGTCCCTCTGAAATCAAGCCACACAAGGTAAGTTCCCTCATGTTCTGTCATGCGCACGCCGGGAAGTTTTTCTTCCACATACTTTTGGGTAAATGCGATATTATCCGCCACATAGGAATGCATCGCCTGATACCACTGTTCCCCCATACTGTATGCGGCCTCACATGCGACAAGTCCCATCGTGCCAAGCTGGCTTATGCCGGACGCAGCCAGCTCTTTGCGAAACTGATGCCGCAGCTTTTGGTTCGGGATAAAAATATTGGACAGCAGCATACCTGCAAGGTTAAACGTCTTGCTCGGCGATGTGCATACAATGCTGATATCCTCATATTCTTTTTTCAGTCCTGCAAAGACAAGATGTTTCCCATGAAATACAAAGTCCTGATGGATCTCATCGCTGACAACGGTCACATGATGCTTCACGCAGATGTCCCCAAGCCTTGTCAGCTCCTCCTTTGTCCAGACTCTTCCCACCGGATTGTGCGGACTGCATAAGAAAAACAGCTTGATCTTTTCCTCGATGATCTTTTTTTCAAAATCGTCATAGTCGATATGGTAGCGGTTATCCTCTCCCAGATACAATGCGCTGTTTACCACTTTTCTTCCATTGTCTTCTATCACTTCTGAAAAAGGATAATAGACCGGCATCTGAATCAGTACGCCGTCCCCCGGTTCGGTATATGCCTTTACCGCCATTGCCAGTGCGAATACGACTCCCGGCGTTTTGACCAGCCATGCTTCCTGCACGTCCCAGTCATGGTGTTTTTTCATCCACGCGCTTACGCTCTCAAAATACGCGCTCTGCGCCTCGCTGTAGCCAAAGATTCCGTGTCTTGCCCGTTCCACAAGCGCATCCTCGATATAAGAGGATGTCTTAAAATCCATGTCCGCCACCCACAAGGGCAGCACGTCCTCCGGCTTTCCGCGCTTTTTTGCAAAATCATATTTTAGGCTTTCTGTGCCTTTTCTGTCTATCACACTGTCAAAGTCAAGATTTCTTTCAGCCATGCAATTTCCCTTCTATCTCACGAAATACTTTATCCAGTTCTTCCAGCAGATCCTTCACATCCTCGATTCCGACCGAAAGTCTGAGCGTGCTCTCCGTAATACCGTTTCTTTCCCGGATCTCCTTCGGCACATCCGCATGGGTCTGCGTTGTCGGATAAGTGATCAGCGTTTCTACGCCCCCTAAACTTTCCGCAAATTTGATCATGCGAACCTTCTCCAAAACGGCCAGAGCGAATTCCCTGCTTTCCAGCTGGAAAGTGATCATCGCCCCGAATCCCCTTGCCTGCTTTTTCATCGTCTCATATCCCGGATGCGTGGGCAGGCCGGGATAGATCACTTTTGTCACCGCTTTCTGCTCTTGCAGCCAGTTTGCTATCGCAGCCGCATTCTGCTGCGACTTTTCCATGCGGATGCCCAGAGTCTTGATCCCCCGCAGGATGAGCCAGCTGTCAAACGGCGCAAGCCCCGCCCCCGTCGTCTTAATCAAAAAACGAAACTTCTCACGAATGTCCTCCCTGTTTGTAACCAAAAAACCTGCCAGCGTATCATTATGGCCGCCCAGATATTTCGTCCCGCTATGTACCACGATATCCGCTCCCAGATCCAGCGGGTTCTGAAAATACGGGGTAAGGAACGTATTGTCCACGATCAGCAGCAGATGATGTTTCCGGGCGATCCCCGATATTTTTTCGATATCTGTCACATTCATCATGGGATTGGTAGGCGTTTCCACATAGATCGCTTTTGTGTTCCCACGGACATAACTCTCCACATCTTCTTTGCAGCAGTCAATGTGTGAAAATGTGATGCCGTTTTTTTCCGATATGTTGTTAAAAAGCCGTATGCTCCCTCCATAGAGGTCTGCATCCACGATCAGATGATCGCCCGGCGCAAACAGCTCCATCAGCATAGCGATCGCCGCCATTCCCGTAGAAAAAGCCAGCGCATCTATCCCGTTTTCCAGCGTTGCCACCACCTTTTCCAAATGTTCCCTTGTAGGGTTCTGCAATCTGCTGTAATCATATCCCGTGCTTTTACCCACGCCGGGATGCGCATAGGTGGCGGTCTGGTAGATCGGATAGCTTAACGCCCCGTAATTGCTGCTATATCCTTCCTCCTCTTCCAGATGCAGACATTTTGTTTCAATTCCTCTTGCCATTTTAATTTTTCCTCCCGATTACCTCTTCAATGGAATGTTTAATATGATTCATGGCGACTCTCCCTTTAAAACTTTTATTTTTATATTTTCATAGTAAACCTATAGGATTTATTATATATACTAAAGGAAGTGTTGTCAAATAGTTTTTTCATTGCATAAAAAAAGAGAACCCGGAGGTTCTCTAACTTAACAGACTGATATCTCGCTGATAAGAACCGGACAGATCTGTCTACCAGCCGGGCAGGACGCAGGCGCACCGCCCATGACAGCTATTTCCGCTGATACGTCTTCCCGTAGATTCCTGTCATGACCGCCGCGCATACCACGGAAAGCGCCGCCACATAAGCGGTCATCTGCGCCGTACTTAAGGAATGCCCCATGATGTCTGCTTCAAAGGCGAACACTTCTTTCATCGTATCTGCAAACATCCCATGATCCGCCCCGTTAAGCGAGTGCGCCATCTCCTCCAGCACGCCGTCAAGCAGCGCACCCCGCAACAGACATGTGACATGGCTCGCCGGGAACAGACAGCAGGCCGTCCGCACGCTTTCGGAAAACTGCGAAAGCGGGATATATGCGCCGATCACAAATCCCGCCGCAGCGGAGAGCATTCCGAAGAACGCCCCGCTTGCCGCCGACGACCGGAAAAACAGCATGACGATCATAAAAAAGGCAGCCGAAGACACCGAGCCAAGCGCCACGATACCGTAAGCCGCCGCCACATCCGCCGCGCCCAGATACAGGTCTCCCATGCAGGCAAAGGCTGCAAGCCCGGCCGTCAGGATCACGCCGTTCAGCAGAAAGGCGGACAGAACCGCCGAAGTAAAATAGGACAGAATGATCTGCCATCTGCCGACGGGTGTCGCCATGATATCCCTGTCGATCCCGTTTTCCCTGTCCTTGACGATCACACTCAGGCAGTTGCACGGCACCGTGACCAGCGCCGATCCCAATATCCCCGTAAAGAGCAGCAGGTTACAATAAGTATCGATATCCTGTGCCCGTATCATCGCTTTGATCCCCGGTACGGAATCAAGAATAGAATTGATGGCATCCGTAAAAGTCCCTTTGATAAAAAGAAGATACGTCACCAGTACGATCACGGATGTCAGCAGTGAAAAGGCTACCGCCTGTTTATCCTTAAAAAACACCAGCAGATTTCTTCTGGTAAATCCCGCAAATTTTCTCATATCACTCCGAAAGCTCCTTTCCCGTCAGATGAAGAAACACATCGTCCATGCTCCCCTTGAGGATCTCATAATCCGTGATCTGCTCCCTGTTGTTATACAGAAATTCCGTCATGCTGCCCCGGAATTTCACCTGATAATGATCCGCGTCATACGTATATTCATGCCCCCGCAGCACCGACTCCGCCTCCCGTGACCGACCGGTGTACCACAGCAGCCGTGAGCAGGCGTATCTACTCTTTAAATCTGCCGGCGCGCCCTCCTCTATGACTCTGCCCCGGTCCAGAATGACGACCTTGTCGGCGTCTCTTGTCTCTTCCATATAGTGGGTCGTCAGGAAAATGGTCATATGCTTTTCTCTGCGCAGATAATCGATGTGATCCCACACGATCCTGCGGGAGCGCGGGTCAAGCCCCGTAGTCGGCTCATCCAGAAACAGGATCTTCGGCTCGTGAAGAAGCGCCCGCACGATGTCCACCCGCCGTCTCTGTCCGCCGGACAGCTTTCCATAGCGGCGGTTCCATATCTCTTTCAGCTCAAAGCTGTCCATAAAAGGCGCAAGCCTCCTGTCCGTCTGCTTTCCCGACAGACCGTAGTATGCGCCTCTTGTGTACAGGTTCTCCTTCACCGTCAGCTTTTCGTCCAGCACAGAATTCTGAAAGACGATGCCCACGGCGTTCCTGACCGCATCATCGTCTTTTCCCAGCTCATAGTCGAAGATCTTTACCGTGCCGCCGCTTTTCTTAAGAACAGTGCTTAAGATATTGATGGTGGTGGACTTACCCGCCCCGTTTTCCCCCAGATAAGCGAACAGCTCTCCCTCCCTGACCGTAAAAGAAATATGATCGAGGGCTGTATGTTCCCTGTAACGCTTTGTCAGCTCCGTTACCGTGATCGCATTCATCCTGTTCCTCCTGTCTTTCCTGTTTGTATTGTTTGTATTGTAGCAAAAAAAAGACAAAAAGAAAGCGCCGCCCGACCCACATGCATCTGCACGCGACCAAGCTGCACTTTACGCCTTTTTGCCGCTGTATCTTCCCTACCGGATGCGCTTTCTCCGGCTTTGCTGTCCACGCGGCGTTACTCCGTATCCTGTATCTCCTTAATGGCCTCGTTGATCTTCTTCGCATCGCTGTTGGTGATCCAGAGCGTAGCTACCCACACGAAAAGATAGATCACGGCGACCATCGCCACGATCGGCACATAACCGCGCCAGTCCGTATACCACTTAAAAAGATAGCCGCACAGGGAAACGACTGCGCAGATACAGAAGAAATGCGCCACGAGACGAAGCGCATCCCGCCAGCCCCCATGCGCTGTCTGGTTCAGGAGAAGCAGCGTCGGCAGAGAGCACAACAGTCCGGTCAGAATGAGGGACAGCGGTATATACCACTGCCACACGATCTGCGTGACGCCGCCCGATACATATTTGATCATAGCCTGTATCCCCAGACCGAACAGGATCGCCGTAGTGATCATCAATGTCTGGCTAAAAATGATTTTTGTCTTTTTCATACTAATCTCCATTCCGAAACGTTCACGCTACAGCCCCAGCTTTCTTTTCAGATCTTTGACATAAGACCGGGCGATCACGATCTGCTCGCCGTTTAACAGCTCCGCGCTCATCCGGCCGTTGAACTGCGCTTTCACCGACCGAATCTTGCGGAGATTAACGATCATCGCCTTGGCGCAGCGGAAGAAATGCGCGCCCGTCATATCCTCCAGCTCGTACAGGCGGTATTTGGTCTCAAAGCATTCATCCTTTGTATACACATAGGTGCGCTTATCCACCGATTCCATATAATAGATCTCGTCCGTCTTTAACAGGATGACCTGTGTGTTTTTTGTACACGGGAGATTTCCCCGCCCGTTCTCCAGCAGGTCTATGGCGTCCCGAATCTGCTCCGTGAGCTCCGCCGCATAGATGTCGGCGTGTTCCCCGTCTGCCGGACGGACTATTGTAAAATTAACTTTCATAAACGGTTCCCGTTCCTCTGAAGCGGCGTTCTTTCTCTCCAAGCAGTCTGACCGCTTCTTCCTTTTCATCGGCATCCAGAGAAAACTGGTACGTTATGGCGATAGCGCCGCTGTCCTGTCCGCATCTTCTGGCAACGCCCACGGAATATATTTCCGTCCCAAGCGAAAAAGCCGTTTCACAGGCACCCTCCTGCCAACGGTCATACAACTGTTCCCATTCGGTGGAATCTTCATGATTGTACAGATTCCCCTTGATATGTTTTCCCTACAGGAAATTATAACACATTACAGACAGAGCGGGAAGAAATATAAACGGCCTGCGTTCTCTTGGTAACAGGAAAAGGCTGTTGCAGCATAGATGAATGATCTATAGAGCAACAGCCTCATTTTTCCGTCAGTTACTGTATTTTTAATTGTATTTTAGCAATGTTCACGCAGAAACTGTCTGTTTCTGTCTACCGGCCATCCCATCAGCCGCAGGGATAACCGTATTTGAGTAACTGCTGGCTGTCTGCTACGCCGCAAGGATAGCCGTACTTCACTGCCTGCTGGCTGTCTGCTACGCCGCAAGGATAGCCGTACTTCACTGTCTGCTGGCTGTCCGCTACTCCGCAAGGATAGCCGTATTTCACTGTCTGCTGGCTGTCTGCCACGCCGCAAGGATAGCCGTACTTCACTGTCTGCTGGCTGTCTGCTACGCCGCAAGGATAGCCGTACTTCACTGTCTGCTGGCTGTCTGCTACGCCGCAAGGATAGCCATACTTTAACATAGCGTCAGGATCTACGCTGCTCACACCCGCCACACTGTCCAGCGCCACAAACTCGTCCGAATTAGCCGGAATAATGCAGATCTCCACCGTGCAGGTCCGAGCAACATCATGTGGATCGGAAAGACAGGTCAGCTCAAACTTCAGCTCCACAATCGGGCCTGCGCTTTCACTTCCCTTTGCTACAAAGTAGAAATGCTTCTGGTAGTTGCCCCCGCATATTTCCAGGCTTCCCACTTCCTGTGTCGTGCCAAGCAGAGTAAGCTCCTGCGGCATGGATGCAAGACACCAGTCATAATTGGTTCCGGCCATGCCTTTCAGTGTAACGATGCAGACTTTTCCCTGCAATACCGTGTAACTTTTTTCACTCATGTTTTCTTTCTCCTTCCATTTTATATTATTTTCTGAAACCCGTATCAGCCATTGGCAAGCCATGTCTGACCGGCTGTTTCCATGTTGTTAATGCACCGCAGCGCGTTCCATCTGTCTGAGATTATGCCGCATCTCCTCCTGCCGGCTTCCCGGAATGGCAGCCGCCCGTTTCATCCGCTCAACGGCGCGTTCCCTTTCTCCCATTGCGTAAAGCGCCGTGGCGCTGCCGTCCAGAGCGTCCAGATTCGCAGGATCGTTTTCCAGTATCTTCTCGTTGTCACTAAGGCATTTCTCATAATTTTCGCAGCGGTACTCCGCATATGCCCGGATCAAACGCGCCTCCACGGACTCCGGCATAAGCTCTAACAGCCTGCTCAGGGCGACAGCCCCTTCCTGATAATATCCGGCGCGTATCAGTGCGTCCCCTGTCCTGAAAAGTTTTTCCCGGTCTGTTTCCGCTGCATAATGTTCTTTCATTTCGCTCATTTTCCGGTTGTACACACAATACCGGTTCTCTCCGTATACGCTGCCATCCATTGTCAGTCTGGTGTTGGAGCATCCTCCCAGACAGCGGCTCCCGTAGGCGCATTCCCTGCATTCCCCGGAGAGTTTTTCCTTCGCCATCTCCCTGCTCCACCGGAAAGCGTCTTTGCTCTCCCATATCTCCCTTAGCGGTCGCTCGCGGATATTTCCCTCTACGAGCTCCCGATCCCTTATAAGACAGCCAGTTACCCACATTCCCACAACGCCGACGACTACGGAAGCCCAACCTATCCTACCTGTCATTCAAAA
>CANQNN010000022.1 GCA_947625205.1 uncultured Lachnospiraceae bacterium
CGTGACGATCGCCTTTACGCTAAGCCGTTTCACATCTCTGCCGGTGATTGCCGTCTATACGCTTGTTCAACTGGGGGACATTATCAAGTGTGTGATCGGGTTCGTGCTGGTGAAAAAGGGCGTGTGGATTCAGAATATCGTAGAATAGTGTGTATCGTAGAATAGTGTGGCAGAAAGAGCTTTGGCATTCTCCGGCCAGACAGGACGGTAAGGCACAAATGGCGCAGTCAGAACTGCGCCATTAGTTTTTTGATATTCTCTGTGATATTACCTTTAAATACCGCCGAACCCGCTACGATCACGTTAGCGCCGGCATCCAACACCATTCTGACATTGTCCTGTGTGATACCGCCGTCTACCTGTATATTCAGTCCGGGATTGAGCTCTTCTGCCATCTGGCGAAGCTGCCTTAACCGCTCTGTGGATTCAGGTATGTATTTCTGTCCGCCGAACCCCGGCTCCACCGTCATCAGCAGCAGCATATCCAGCCTGCTTAAATGCCGTCTGACCGCCTCCACGGGGGTCTGGGGCTTGATAGACATACCCGCCCGACATCCCAGCGCATGGATCTGGTCGATCAGCTCGTCGGCGTCCTCTGCCGCCTCCAGATGGAAGGTAATGCTGTCAGCGCCGCACTCGGCGAATTCCTTCACGTACCGCTCCGGCTCCACGATCATCAAATGTACGTCAAACACAAGGCTGCTCGTCTTGCGGATCGTTCTTACAACCGGCATCCCGAAGGAGATCGACGGCACAAACACGCCGTCCATAACGTCAATATGGAGATATTCGGCGCCCGCCGCCTCCGCTTCCCTGATCTGCTCGCCCAATATGGAGAAATCCGCCGCCAATATGGAAGGTGACAGAATATTTTTTTTACCGCTGCTTCCAGACATTTATTTGACCATGCCTTTCACGGATGCGTAGATACCCTTACCGTCCAGACCGTACTTCTCAACCAGAGCGTTTGCCGGACCGGACTCGCCGAACACGTCCTGCATACCGATCTTTAAGACGGGCGTCGGGCACTTCTGTGATAAGCAGTCGCACACCGCGCTGCCCAGGCCCCCGATCACGCTGTGCTCCTCGGCGGTCACTACTTTACCGGTCTTGCGTGCGGATGCAATTACCAGTTCTTCATCCAGCGGTTTGATGGTGTGAATATTGATAACCTCGGCGCTGATCCCGTCCGCTGCCAACATATCTGCCGCTTCCAGAGCGGAAGCCACCGTAATGCCTGTCGCAACGATCGTCACATCCGTACCCTCGCGCAGCAGCACGCCCTTACCGATCTCAAACTTGTAACCGGGTCTGTCATTGATCACCGGAACCGCAGCGCGGCCGAAACGCAGATAAACCGGACCGTTAAACTCGATCGCCGCACGGACCGCCGCCTTCGCCTCCACATCGTCGGAAGGAACAATAACCGTCATGCCGGGAATGGTTCTCATAAGCGCAACATCTTCATTACACTGGTGGGTCGCCCCGTCCTCGCCTACCGTAATGCCGGCGTGGGTCGCCCCGATCTTGACATTCAGGTGCGGATAACCGATAGAATTACGAACCTGCTCAAAATTACGTCCCGCCGCAAACATGGCGAAGGAACTGATAAAGGGAATCTTACCGCAGGTTGCAAGACCCGCCGCAATACCTGTCATATTACACTCTGCAATACCGCAGTCGATATGTCTGTCAGGAAAAGCCTTCTTAAATACGCCCGTCTTGGTCGCGCCCGCCAGATCCGCGTCCAGCACTACCAGATTGGGAAAATCGGCGCCGCACTCGGCAAGTGCATTACCATAACTTTCACGTGTAGCAACTTTCTTTACATCAGCCATCAGTTTGCACCTCCTAATTCTTTTCCGATCTTCTCAAGATCCGCCATCGCTATGGCATACTCTTCATCATTAGGCGCTTTGCCGTGCCATCCGGCGTTGTTCTCCATGTAGGAAACGCCCTTGCCCTTGACTGTCTTACAGATAATGGCGGTGGGCATACCCTTGGTCGCCCTCGCCTCTTTGAAGGCAGCGTCGATCTGATCAAAATCATTGCCGTCGATGTTGATCACATGGAAATTAAACGCCTCAAACTTCTTATCGATGGGATACGGAGAACACACGTCATCGATCTTTCCGTCGATCTGCAACCCGTTATTATCCACGATGACTACCAGATTGTCCAGCTTCCGGTGTCCGGCAAACATGGAGGCTTCCCACACCTGGCCCTCCTGGATCTCGCCGTCGCCAAGAAGCGTATAGACTCTGTAATCCTTGTTATCCATTTTGCCCGCAAGCGCCATGCCTACCGCTGCGGAAATACCCTGTCCGAGAGAGCCGGAGGACATATCCACGCCGGGCGTCTCCTGCATACAGGGATGTCCCTGCAGATAGGAACCCAGATGACGCAGTGTCGGAAGATCCTCTACGGGGAAATACCCCCTGTTCGCCAAGGCAGAGTACAGCCCCGGCGCAGTGTGTCCTTTGGACAGTACAAACCGGTCCCTGTCTTCCTTCTTAGGATCCTTCGGGTCGATATTCATCTCTTCAAAATAGAGATAAGTAAAGATGTCCGCCGCAGACAGCGAGCCGCCCGGATGTCCCGCTTTTGCACCATACACAGCGGCTATAATCCCTTTACGAACTTCATTAGCTGTTTTCTGTAACTCTAATTTGTTCATCTCCAACCTCCGTTTTTATATTTTCTTACCCTATCATAGCACAAACCGCGAACCGCCACTACCAAATTTTTGCTTTCTGTTTGCGCCATCTTGCTTACTTATATCCGCGCCGCCATGCCTTATTTGGCCTGACCGTAATATGCGCCCGCGCCGTGTTTTCTGTAATAATGCTTATCCTGCAGCTCCTGCGGAGCAGGCTTGATATCTTTATTGATGGTCTCCGCACGGTAAGCCATCTTCGCCACTTCTTCCAGAACTACAGCGTTATGTACCGCCTCGTGTGCATCCTTACCCCATGCAAAGGGTCCGTGGTTCTTGCACAGCACTGCCGGAACCGCCACCGGATCTTTGTCCATACGCTTAAACTCACTGACGATCAAAAGTCCCGTATTCTTCTCATAGGCATCCTCGATCTCGTCTGCAGTCAGACATCTTAAGCATGGGATCTCCCCGTAAAAATAGTCCGCATGGGTCGTTCCGTAACAGGGAATGCTTCTCCCCGCCTGCGCCCAGCTGGTCGCGTAGGACGAATGGGTGTGCACCACGCCGCCGATCTCAGAGTATGCCTTATACAGTTCAAGATGCGTAGCCGTATCGGAGGAAGGATTGTATTTTCCCTCCACCTTGTTACCGTTTAAATCTATCAGCACCATATCGTCCGGCGTCAGCCTGTCATAGTCCACCCCGCTCGGTTTGATGGCGAAGATGCCGCTCTCTCTGTCGATCTCGCTGACATTGCCCCAGGTAAATGTGACCAGCCCATATTTGGGCAGAAGTATGTTTGCTTCATAGACACGTTTTTTTAATTCTTCTAACATAATCTCTCCTTTTCCTCTGCGTCATTTCAGAGTTGTCTGCTTTTCCTCTGCGCCTACAGGTTTTCGACCGCCGCTCTCTCGATGGCAAGACCTGCGCTGTAACGCTTCATAAATTTGTTAAAGCCTTCCACATCGGCAGCCTTCGGCGTCATCTTCTCGCCCTTCTGCCCGGCGAATACTTTACTGTCAAGGAACGCCGCAAGGCTTTCGCCCGCATCCTTGTGGATCATATAAGAGGCAAGCAGTGCGATACCCCATGCGCCGCCTTCTCCCGCCGTCTCCATAACGCTCACCGGCGCATCGATCGCAGCCGCAAGAATACTCTGTCCTACGCCTCTGGTCTTAAAGAGTCCGCCGTGTCCTAAGATCTCATCCACCCGAACGCCCTCCTTTTTTAACAGGATATCCAGTCCTGTTTTAAGCGCGCCCAGAGAAGTGAACAGATGCACTCTCATAAAATTGGCGATATTGAACTTCGCATCAGGCGTCCTCACAAACAGCGGACGACCCTCGTTAAAGCCCGTCACATGCTCGCCTGAGAAATAATTGTATGCAAGCAGTCCGCCGCAGTCGTCATCGCCCTCCAGCGCTTTGCGGTAGAGATTGCCGTACAGCTCGTTCATATCCACCTTAATGCCCATCAGCTCGGAATACTCTTTGAAAAGGTTCACCCACGCATTGAGGTCGGAGGTACAGTTGTTGCAGTGCACCATCGCCACAAGGCTTCCGTCCGGTGTGGTGACAAGGTCGATCGCATCATATACTCTGGAGAGTTCCTTCTCCAGCACGATCATGCCGAACACGCTCGTACCTGCCGATACGTTGCCGGTGCGCTTCGCCACGCTGTTGGTGGCTGCCATGCCTGTGCCCGCATCGCCTTCCGGCGGGCAGAACGGTATACCCGCCTGCAGCGTACCCGTGGGATCTAACAGCTTCGCGCCCTCTGCGGTAAGCGCGCCCGCCTGCTCTCCTGCCGTGTATACGGCGGGCAAAACATCGCGCAGCTTCCATGCGAAGCCTTTATCCGCAACTGCCGCATCGAACTTGTCTATCATCTTCTCATTGAACTGTCCCGTTGCGATATCGATCGGGAACATACCGGATGCTTCTCCCACGCCGACGATCTTCTCGCCTGTCAGTTTCCACTGGATATAGCCCGCAAGCGTGATAACGAACTTAAGATCCGCCACATGCGCCTCTCCGTTTAAGATCGCCTGATACAGATGTGCGATCGTCCATCTCTGCGGAATATGGTAATCAAACAGCTCCGTAAGTTTATCGGAAGCCTCCTGGGTGATGGTATTTCTCCATGTGCGGAAAGGCACCATCAGCTCCTCCTTATCGTTAAAAGCCATATAACCGTGCATCATTGCCGAAAACCCGATGGCGCCGAGTCTGACAAGCTTTTCCCCGTACTGCGCCTGCACGTCCTCAGCCAGCTTGGCGTAGCAGTCCTGCAATCCTGTCCAGATATCGTCCAGGCTGTAAGTCCAGATGCCGTTCTCCAGTCTGTTCTCCCAGTCGTGCGCGCCGGATGCGATCGGTTGATTGCTCTCGTCCACCAGCACCGCTTTGATCCTGGTAGAACCGAATTCGATACCCAGCACAGCTTTTCCGTTAGCAATACATTCTTTTGCTCCCATCATACACCTCCATAATCATGCTATTTATTATTTTGCGGCAAAGCAAAACCGAACAGCGCCGTAAAAACACAGGGCTGCCACACCGACAAAAATCCCGGTATAACAGCCCGTTTTTGATCCTTATTTCCTTATTTCTTCTTACGTGACATAACGATACTCTGAATGACTAAGAACAGGCAGAGGATCACCGCCTTGGTGATTCCCGTCCACCATGCCTCATCCAGTCCGGCAGAGGTAACGATGTTCTGGATCGTACTAAAGGACAATACACCAAAGAAGGTTCCGATGATATTGCCGACACCGCCCGTCAGCATCGTACCGCCTATAATGGAAGAAGCGATCGCGTTCATCTCCGCACCCGCCGCATTGGTAACGGCGCCGTTGCCGGAATGCAGGAAATACACATAGCCGCCGATACCCGACAGCAGACCGCAGAACAGATGCGCAAGGAATCTTGTCTTCTTCACATTGATACCCAGCATCAGCGCGCTCTGTACATTGCCGCCGACCGCGTAGAACGCACGGCCTAATTTCGTCCATCTGAGCATACAGAACATAACGACCACAACAAGGAGCGCTACGATCACGCCGATCTCTACATAGGCGTCCACATAGATCCCCTTCGGATTCACAAAGCCCATGCCCGGCACCACGATACGGGTATTCTTGAGCGCTGTAAAGCTCTCGTTCGACACATTGAACGGGTTCGAGTTGACGATCGTCGTCATACCTTTGGCAAAGAACATGCCCGCCAGCGTTACGATAAACGGCTGGATATCAAGGAACGCCACCAGCGCGCCCTGAAAGGCGCCGAAAGCCAGGCCGATCGCCAGGGCAATGAGAACGGATACCGCCACATTACCGCCCATGTTATCCAGATAGACCGCGCAGCACATTGTAATCAGCGCAGTGACGCCGCCGACCGAGATATCGATACTTCCCGTGATCATGACAAGGCTCAGACCGCAGGAGAGAACGATAAGCGCAGCATTGGCATTCAGGATATTAAAGAACGTCTGCGTTCTTAAGAAACCGCCGCCCAAAAAAATCATTGCGCCTATGTACATCAGGAAAAACGCTATGATCGTGATCATAAGAAGCATATTAGTATCCGTCATGTTGTTGAGTTTGCCGCGCAGCCCGCCGGACGACGCGGAAGAATTGTTCTTCGACATACTAAGCAGCCTCCTTTACTTTGATTTTCTTCATCAGGTTCGAGAAGTACTCTCTCACTGTCGGAGCGCTCATGACAACAAGCAGGATCACCACAACTGCCTTGTACGCCGGAAGTGCCTCGGACGGTACCTTGTATTTATATAACGTCTGCGTCAGAAACTGAATAATGTACGCACCCATAACGGACGTAGCCATGTTGAACTTGCCGCCGCTTAAGGAGTTGCCGCCCAACGCAACCGCCAGGATCGCATCCATCTCAATATCCTTGGCAATGACCGAGTAGTTGATGGAGGATACGCGGCTTACCTTGATCAGACCTACGACTGCCACACACAGACCTAAGATCACGAAGGACAGTATCTTGATCGCCGAAGGATTCAGACCGTTTAACCGCGCGGAGTTCTCGTTGATACCTACTGCCTCGGTGTACAGCCGCAGATTGGTAAATCTCAATACCAGCGTAATGATGACCATACATAATACTGCGATAAAGAACGGCGTGGGAATCGGGATCCCCGGAATAAAACCGCCTATATAAGAAAACGTTGCATCCTTGATGATCGGCAGCTCGTTGTTGTTAAACCATGCCGCAATGGAACGGCCCGCCGTATACAGGATCAGCGTTGCGATCATCGGCTGTATCTTGAAGAAAGCCACCAGCACGCCGTTGAAAGCGCCAAACAGCATCGCTACCACGCAGCCGAGCAGAAACGCGCAGATAATCGGCATATGCAGCGTACCGGAACTGCTGTCGCCACCGCACAGCATACGAAGGATAAAGCTGCCGGCGATCGCAACCGCCGCGCCCACACTGATATCCTGTCCTTTCGACGCCGATGTGACAAGCGTCATGCCGATCGCCAGAATCGCCAGCTCTGAGCCGTAGTCCAAAATCGTGATCGGTGTTCCCGACAATACCGCGTTGCCGGCGCTGTTCGTTGTGATCGAGATCTTAAAGAAAGCGGGATCAGCGATCAGATTAAACAGGGCAAGCAGTACAAGAGCCGTCAAAGGGATGAAATACTGCTGTCTCACCAATTTTCCTAAAAAGGCTGAAAAGCCTGACTTATGATTCTGCATTCTTCTTCTCACCTCCTGCAATCGTACTCATAACTTTACTCTGGTTCATATCCGCGCCTGTCAGCTCGCCGACTACATTTAAGTCTCTCATGACAACCAGACGCGAACAGGTCCTTAACATCTCATCCAGCTCGGAGGAAATAAACGTAACGCTCATACCCTCCGATGCAAGCTTCAGCACCAGCTTCTGGATATCCGTCTTCGTACCGACGTCGATACCTCTCGTCGGCTCGTCTAAGATCAGATACTCCGGATGGGTGAGCAGCCATCTCGCCACGATGACCTTCTGCTGGTTGCCGCCTGAGAGGGACTTGATCGGCGTATCCGCAGAAGCCGTCTTAATGCTTAACAGCTTTATGTACTCGTCCGCAAATTTATTTGCTTCCGCCTTGGAGAAAGGCTTCATGAATCCTTTTAACACCTGCGCCGCGAGGATCAGATTGTCGCGCACCGAAAGGTCGCCGACGATGCCGTCCACCTTACGGTCCTCAGGCAGATAGGCGATGCCGTTGCGCATCGCATCGATGGGCTTCGTGATCTTCACGGGTTTGCCGTTCATCTTGACAGAACCGTGCGTCACTCTGTCCGCACCGAAAATCGCGCGCACGCACTCGCTTCGCCCCGAGCCAAGCAGCCCGGTGAAGCCGTTTACCTCTCCTTTATTTATATGGAAATCGAATGGCTTGATCCCCGAATCGCTCGCAAGCCCCTGCGCCTCAAAGACGGGCGCTTCGCCTTCCTTGCGCTCGTAGGTCTGGTACTCGCCGCTGATGTCGTCCATGTCGTTTAACTCTTTGCCGAGCATCTTAGAAACAAGCTGTACCCTCGGAAGATCTTCGATCACATATTCTCCTACTAACTGACCGTCACGCATGACCGTGATCCTATCACATACCTCATACACCTGATCGAGAAAGTGTGTGACGAAGATGATGCCGACCCCTCTCGCCTTCAGGTCGCGCATCAGCTTAAACAGCTTCGCAACCTCCTGCTCATCCAGGGACGACGTCGGCTCATCCAGGATCAGAACCTTACAGTCCATGTCCACCGCGCGGGCAATGGCAACCATCTGCTGTACGGCGATCGAACAGCTTGACAACTGCTGCGTCGCTTTGGCGGGAATATCGAGAGACTGTAATATCTTATCCGCATCTGCATTGACTTTCTTCCAGTTCTGCCTGATCCCGGCAGTTCTGCCTATGTACATGTTCTCCGCAACCGAAAGATTCGGGCAGAGCGTGATCTCCTGATACACAGTGCTGATTCCTGCATTCTGCGCCTGCTGCGGAGAATGAATCGCCACAGTCTTACCCTCGATGCTGATCTCTCCTTCATCCTTCGTGTAAACCCCTGTCAGCACTTTGATCAGAGTTGACTTTCCCGCGCCGTTTTCCCCCATCAGCGCATGAATCTCGCCTCTGCGCAGCGTGAAATCCACCCCTTGCAGGGCATACACGCCGGGGAAGCGCTTGTGAATGTTACGCATCTTCAATACAATGTCTTCACTCACCCCTAAATCCACCTCCTGCTTTTCTAATATCATATATGTATTCTCTTAACGCAGACCCGATGGTCTGCGTTTATTTTACCATCTCGACTGACGTCTCGATGGGGATACTCGTCAAACGCCGATTAACGCAAGCGTCATCGGCGCTTTCCTCGTTATTTTACCACAAAATGCCGGCGCATAACAAGGGCGCAGCGCATTATCTGCACTGCGCCCAGTTATTTAGTCGCAAAATCTATACGGTTTCACTGAGATTAGATACCGTAGGTATCAACATCTTCCTGTGTGATGGTCTCTGCGTCGAAGCCCTTCTCATCCATGATGATAGTCTTCTCGGAGATCGTGCCGCCACTCTCAAGAGTCTTGATGATATCGTTGATGTAGGAAGACTGGAACGGGTTACACTGTCCGTCGTAGTTCCAGTTACCTGCAAGCAGCTCTTCCAGAGCGAACTTGTTGGTATCGAAACCGATGATCTTAACATCGCCGTCTACACCGTGTGTAATACCTGCGCTGTCCAGAGCTGCAACCGCACCCTGTGCCATATTGTCGTTCTCAGCGTAGATCACGTTGAAGCTCTCGCCGGAGTCGATTACGGACTGAACGATCTGCTGCGCTTCCTCAGCGTTCCAGTTAGCTGTCTGCTCCATAACGATGTTCCAGCCTTCAGCAGCCGCTGTCTCTGTCAGTGCATCGGAACGGCCGATTTGTGCTGCGGAACCCATAACGCCCTGGATATGGATGATGTTGTACTCGTCAAGATTCTGGCTCTTCATCCACTCAACCGCCTTGTCGCCCTCAGCTCTCATATCGGATACGATAGATGCCTCATAGAGACTCGGATCAGCATCGATGGTACGGTCGAACAGGATAACTCTTACGCCGTTAGCCTGCGCATCCTGCAGTACGGAATCCCAGCCGGATGTATCCGCTGCGGACAGAAGCAGGTAGTCAACGCCATCCTGGATGAACTGCTGTGCAGCGTTGATCTGCTCTTCGTTCTTCAGGCTGTATGCAAAAGATGCATCGTAACCGTTCTCTTCACAGAAGGTTGCTTTTAAGTCTGCATCGTTCGCCGTACGGTAACTGGACTCATTAGGATCGTTGTTGATGATACCTACTTTGATCAGTTCGCCGGAAGCGGCAGGAGCCTCAGCCTCATCTGTTGCCGCATCTGCTGTATCAGCTGTATCTGCTGTATCAGCTGCTGTGTCAGCGGCAGGAGCCTCAGCCTCATCTGTTGTCGTGTCTGCAGCCGGTGCAGTTGTCTCGGCAGAATTACCGCCGCATCCGATAACGGAAGCCATTGTCATACCGGCTACTAACAAAAGTGCCAATTTCTTCTTCATTCTTTTTTCCTCCCTTAATTGATTGAATTAGAATTTGAAGTTTCAGGGCAAACGCTTTTCGTCTGCTCTGTGCTAACATTCTATCAACTTAAAAATATGCCGTCAATGTTATTTCATTCCAGTTTTTCTATTTTGGTGAAACAAACAATACAAATTTTGATTTTTTTAAATAAATAAATACAAATTTGGATAAATGTGTTATATTTTTTATGTATAAGTTAGTTTTTTTATTATTTATTCCGTGATACAAACCTATTTTTACCCCGGATACGGTTGTCATTTCTACCCATATGCTGCCTGAAAAATATGTTTTTTTGAGGTTTTATCGTATATATAATAAATTTTTTCCCGGAATATACCATTCTTGCAGTTATAGTATGGCATATATGCATCCGTTGTCCGAATTAACCAAACCGCAGAAAGGAACACGCGCATGCAGCCCAAATACCAGATTCTTGCCGACCGGCTGACGGATATGATCACCGCCAACATCAAGAACGGAATATACAGGCTTCCGACGGAGGCGGAATTGTGCCGCCAGTATCACATGAGCCGGCAGACTGTACGGCGGGCGCTCACATTATTGTGTGCGCAGAATCTGATCGTCAGAAAACAGGGCAGCGGCTCCTATGCCACGGGGCTGTCCGCCGATGCTTCCCGGAATACGATCGGTCTGATGATCTCAAGCGATGAAGAATATATCTATCCCGACCTGATCGCCGACATCCGCTCCGTTCTCGCCTCGCACGGTTTCAGCCTGAAGCTGTTTGTGACCGGCAATCAGGTGGTCAGAGAGCGGCAGTATCTGGAGGATATCTTAAGGGAGCCGGTACGGGGACTGATTGCCGAAGGCTGTAAGAGCGCGCTGCCAAACCCCAATCTGGACCTGTATGAAGAACTGCACCGCCGCAGGGTGCCCGTCATTTTCCTGCACGGAGAGGTCCTTCCGCCGCTTTCATGGGCTGTCTGTATCAAGGACGATAACTTTTACGGCGGATATCTTCTGACGCAGTATCTGATCTCCCAGGGGCACACGAACATCGCCGGTCTGTTCAAAATAGATGACATACAGGGCGTTGAACGTTACCGGGGATTTGTCACCTGTATGCGCGACAGCGGGTATATGGCGCCGGATGACCGGATCGGCTGGTTTACGACGGCCCAGCAGGACGCCCTTGAAAAGAAGCAGGATACGGTATTTCTTCTGGATTTTATTCAGAAGCAGTTGAAATCATGTTCTGCGCTGATCTGTTACAATGACGAGATCGCTTACTGGATCATCAAAGAACTGCAATACGCGGGGCTGTCGATCCCGCAGGACATCGCGGTCGTATGTTTTGACAACAGCTACTTAAGCGAGCTGAGCAGCATCCGGATCACAACCCTGACTCATAAACCCCACGAGATGGGGACCTGCGCCGCCGAATGTATGCTCCAGGCGCTGCAGGGTATCCCCGTCTCATCGCAGGAGCTTCCCTGGGAACTGGTCAGCAGGGAAAGCGCGCTGACCCCCCCCCAGATGCCGGGCGCATAAACGGGCTTGGGCGCACAGAGCGCATAAACGCAGGCGTCAGGGCGTGATCCTGGCACGGTATTCTCTCGGCGTACACCCATGTGTTTTCTTGAATACAAAGCTAAAATAATGAGGATCCTTATACCCTACCTCCAGCGCAATGTCCCCCGATGTTTTATCTGTCCGCCGGAGCAGCTTCCTAGCCTTTTCCATACGCTTGCCCGTCACATACTCGATGAAGGTCTCCTCCATCGCCTGGCTGAAAATAGCGCTGAAATAATTGGCGCTGACGTTGACTTCCCGCGCCACCGAATTGAGCGACAGGGTCTCCTGCGCGTAATTTTCTTCAATATATTCGAGCGCCTTCTTAAGTATCTTCTTGCTCTGGTTGTCCGAAGCGCGGTCGCGCAGCTCCATCGCTTTCTCCATAACGTTCCGTATATACGGGGTCAGCTCTTCATCGCTCAAGTTTATCTCCTGTATCCGGTCCTCTCCCATCTGCTGCTGTAATTCCTTCTTGTCATAACCAAGCGACTCCACATACGCAGTGGCCACAAAATAGATATGATATATAAGATAATTTCTGAACAGCTTCGATGCCAGCGCTTCCTGCAGACTGTGCAGCCAGTTGTCCACAAATTCCCCGATCTCGTCATGACTGCCCCGCTGCAGGAAATCCCGGATCAGCCCCGGCGCCACTTTGTCGGAATCGATATCTGCAATATTACCGCCTTCCTTAATCGGCATATAATTATCCGTCACTTCTTTAGTCAGTATATGTACCGACGGCATCAGAAAACGGTACGCAAACAGATGATTGACTTTCCCGTAACAGTCGGCCAGCATACTAAGGCGTTCTACCGGTTCGCCGACGGCCGCATACCATTCAAACTCTTCTTCGTCCGGCCGACAGATGCGCTCTACGTTCTCAAGACATCTGGCGGTCAGCTCGCCTATCTGTTCAGGGCTTCCCTTTATAAGAACCCCGTATGTATTGATGTTCCAGCGAAAGACCACATGCTCAGGATAGCGCACAAAATAGCGGAGAAGCTCTTCCCTTTTTCTTGCAAAAGCCTCCGATTCCAGACTACCGCTCTCCCCCGTCTTCTTCTCCTGAAGACTGAACATGAGAAGGTTGTAGCAGGGCGCATTGATCTTAATGGACAGCTCCGCCGCCGCCTCGTAGATATCCTGTACAGGCATTCTTCCCTCAAACACCTTGACAAAGAAATTGGTCCTGGAAAACTGCTCGTATTCTCTTGCCTCGTTCTGATATTTTTCCTGATAGTTCTTCTGCTCCCTCTCCGCCTCTATCTTTGATTTCAGCTCCGACAACACCTTCTGGAGCGTGCTTCTCGTAATGGGCTTGAGCAGATACTGCTCCACGCCGACTGTGATCGCCTGTCTGGCATATTCAAAGTCGTCATGACCGCTGATAATAATGATCTTCATATCGGGAAATTCCTGATGTACGATGCGGCTTAAGGACAGCCCATCCATAAAAGGCATCTTAATATCCGTCAGCAGCACATCCGGCTGCGTCTTCTGTATAAGCGGAAGGGCCATCTCGCCATCGGCCGCATCGCCCACGAAACGGTATCCCCACTGCTGCCACGGGATATTGTCGCGCAGCCCTTCCCTCACAATACTTTCATCCTCCACCACAAATACCTTAAGCATAACCGTTCACCCCAGTACTACCTTCTCCATCAATAGTTCCGTTCGCTGAGAACGCTTTCCGTCACATTGTCCGCCGTAAAAACATCCTCGTCCACATAATACTGCTTCTCAACTTTCTCCCCGCTCTCAAGCATCCTGATCACATCCGAAACATATTCCCCCTGATTCGGGTTACACTCGATATCCACATTGATGATACCGTCAGCCACCATAGAAAGCGCTTCGTGCGTACCGTCCACCGAAATGACCGTGATGTCTCCCTCTACGCCCACGCTCCTTCCGGACTCGCTGATCGCCTCGAGCGCGCCGAACGTCATATCGTCATTCTGTGATACTACCACGTCGATCTGCGAATACTTCTTAAGTATGCTCTCCATGACCTCCCTGCCCTTGGCGGAGGTAAAATCGGCGTACTCCTGGGCCAGTATGTTCCAGTTATCATGGGTCTGCGCCACCTCGAAGAACCCTTTGGTCCTGCCGATCTGGGAGGAGGAGCCTTCGGTTCCCTTGAGCAAGACAATGTTGATCTCACTATCCTGCCTGCCGCTGCGCTTCAGATCGTTTTCAAGCCAGCGTCCCGCCTTCTCTCCCTCCTTGACAAAATCGCTCCCCACACAGGTGACATAGAGGCTCTTATCCTTCACGTCCACATTGCGGTCCATCAGAATAACCGGTATACCCGCTTCCTTCGCCTCCTGAAGCACGGTCTCCCATCCGGTCTCCACCACGGGCGAAAAGACGATGTAGTCCACCCGCTGAGAGATAAAGCTGCGGATGGCTTTGATCTGGTTTTCCTGCTTCTGTCTCGCGTTGTTAAATATCAGGAAGTATCCGTTCTGCTGCGTAAAGGTATTCTGTACCGACTCCGTATTGGCGGTCCGCCACATGGATTCACTGCCAAGCTGCGACACGCCCACCACGATCCGGTCCGCATCCTCGCTGACATACGGCTCTTCCTCGATGTCCGTAAACATTCCCAGGGCCCATCCCGACATCAGCATGACGAAAAGGACTGCCGCCAGAAATATGACCGGTATTTTATTGATGCGGGTACTCTGCTTCATCCTGCTCTCCTGTCTGCGGTTCTTCCGTCTGCACATCCCGGGATACCGCCGTCTCCTCATACGGCACTGCGGGGATCACGATCTCCACGCAAGTCCCCTGTCCGGAAACGGAATCGATCGTCATTCCGTATTCCGCGCCGTAATTCATCCTGATACGCTCATTGACATTGGCAAGGCCGAACCCCTTATCCGTATCTTTACAGGGCTTCACGATCTCACCCTGCAGCTTTTGAAGCTCTTCGGGGACCATACCCACGCCGTTATCCTCAACCTTAAGATGTATCCTGTTCTCCTCCATTGTGCCCGTCACAATGATACGGCCTCTGGAGCGCTTATATTTAATACCGTGGTAAAGGGAATTCTCCACCAATGGCTGCAGCGTAAGCTTTAATACCTGATACCGGTACAGTTCAGGATCGATACGGATCTCATACTCCAGTATATCCCTGTATCTCACCTGCTGGATCTCCAGATAGCTACGGATGTGCATCTCCTCTTCCTGTATGGTGATATATTCCCTGCCTTTACTTAATACAAGCCTGAAGAATTCCGACAGCGACATGACCATGTTGACCGCCTTGTCGGGATCGTTGCCCTCGATCAGCCACACGATCGTGTCCAGCGTGTTGTAGAGGAAATGGGGATTGATCTGCTCCTGCAAAAGACGCAGATCCACCTGGCGCATCTTGCGCTCATCTTCCTTGATCTTCTGTACAAACCCCTCTATATTCTCCGTCATGATATTGACGCTGTCCGCCAGAACAGCGACCTCATCGTGGGTATCCACATCCGCGCGTGCGGAGAAATCGCCCTCCGAAACCCGTTTTGCCACCTGCGAAAGCTCCTGGATCGGCTTAATGATCCCTCGCACGATCACAACCGTCAGCACAACCACAATGATCAGAATAAACGCCAGCGTTATACCGCACAGCACCGTGAAAGCGTGCACCCTCCTGTTGAGCTGCTCCGTCAGATGCTCCATGCTCCTGGTCTGATAATATATGTAATACTGAATGTCATCCTGAACCAGCTCTGTCATGATATAGATGTTATTATCCAGCATCTCTATATTCATGTCATAACTGTTCTTATTATCCAGATTGGCTTTGATGTCATCAACCCTGTCTTCCAGTGTATCAATGTTGCGCATCAATATCTGCAGCCATGCCCGGCTCTCTCCGTCTGTGGTGATGCGCATCAGATTGCCGAACTCGCTGCGAAGCTCCGCTATCAGATAGTATGGGTCCTGCAGACTGTCGTCATCGCCGATGGACTCGAAAGTCACGGCTCCGACTACCAGCTTGTAAAGACTCTCGTCCATCTCTTCTTTGAAGTTGAGATTATAATTATTGGCTATCGTCATATTGCTCACGATCGTATCATATGCCGCGCTGTAATTATGCAGCGCATAGATCAGATACACTACCATAGTCAGAAAAGGGACCGCAATGACCGCCGTGAGCATACCCAGCTTATGTTTTATGGAATATTTGATCTTTCCGGACTCCATTTTACTCTCCTTTCCTACTATTCTACCAATATTCCTGTAAATTGCAATTTTTTTAACAATCCTCCATAAATTCCACTTTTATTTGCGCAATTGCAAAAAATGCAAATATAGTGTATTATAAAGGTATTATTTTTTCAGGGGAAGCTGTTTGGAAAATAAGATGAAATTATCGGATGTATTTAACAAATTATATAAGGTGATCTGCAAGGACACCGGCGACCGGAATGAGTCGTCAAAGCTTATCATTGTCACCAGAATGCTCATGCTGACAATAATAGTTTACTCCCTGATCAATAGCATTCTGTTTCTTCCCGTACCCTCCACGGGCGGCCGGATCTTCTTCAATGTGTCCATGATCGTTTTTCTTGGCATTTTTGTAATGTCCTACTACCAGCGGACGCTTGCGACCTACTATATTCTCAATCTGAGCATGCTGGTATGGGTCGTTGTCAACGTCCGTCTGTTCGGCTGGGACATCGGCGTGCAGCATTTTATTTTTGTGCTGCTGGTCTTCTGTTTTTTTGCAAGATACAGACAGGAGCATATCAAGATCGCCTATGTGCTCGTCCTCCTGATACTGCGCCTGTACCTGTTCTTTTACTGTCAGAACAACGCCCCGGACATCATCGTGGCGGAGAACATCATCTACAAATACCAGCTTCTGAACTCTTTTGTGATCTTCTGGTCGCTGTCCATGCTGGCGTACTTCTTCAGCACGGATACGCAAGCGCTGGAGGGCAAGCTGATCGAATACAACCAACAGTTGAAGACCCAGGCAAGCATCGATCCCCTGACGGGTCTGCATAACCGCCGCAGCACCATAGAATATCTGGAGGGCCTTCTTGCCTCTGCGGAGCGTGCGGTCAGCATCTGCCTGTGCGATATCGACCTCTTTAAAAGGATAAACGACACATACGGCCATAACGTGGGAGACACCGTTCTGCAGGAGCTTGCCCGGACATTCGGTCGGGAGCTGCCCGCCGGTTCCTTCGTATCGCGCTGGGGCGGTGAGGAATTCCTGCTGATCTTCCCCGACATCAACGGCGATGAGGCCAAAATCGCACTGGAAACACTTCGGCAGAAGATCAAGGCGATCGTATTTGACGGAGAAAGTGAGACTTTTTCCATCTCGCTGACTTTCGGTCTGGTGGAATATGACTTCCAGAGCAATCTGACCGCTATCTTAAAAGAGGCGGACGAGAAATTATATCTCGGCAAAGAAAGCGGACGGGACCGCATTATATTTTAGTCTCATGATTTCATGACGCGTCTCATATAATTACTACAAATCCAATCGGCAGGTATTGTTTTGAGACGTGTCCTATCTATCCGGCAATGGGCCATAGCCCTTACCGTCTTCGTATGTTTCTGTACAGCTACCGTTCTCGGTTATGTACATAACCATGCAGACTCCGAATTTGAAGCTTTTACGGAAGACTTTTTGCTGCAGGAGCTACGCTCCGATCCCATTCAGTTACATTATTCTGTAGATGATCCCGGCATTTATAACATAGACGAGGCTTCGCTGACGCTGCCCGTATACCATGCCGGCGATGCGTCAGGCGATATCTATGCGCTGTCTCTCCTGTCAGACCAGTTGGCCAAATACAGCGATCAGGAGCTGTCCGAAACCAACCGGTATCTGTGCAAACTGATGCGTTCCTATATAGACGCGGTCAGCCGGACCGCCGCATATCCTTATTTCTCCGAACCGCTGGCCCCCTCATCGGGAGCCGTTGCGGAATTACCGATCCTGTTGGCGGAATACCGCATGGACGACGTGCAGGATGTGGAGATGTATCTGGCAATCCTAGAACAGATCCCCGGCTATATGGACGGTCTTATCACATACGAAAAGGAAAAATCCGCTGCAGGACTGTTTATGGCTGACAGCACGGCCGATAAGGTTATCCGCCAGTGTAGTTCCCTGATGGACACGGAGCAGTTGAAAAGCCGCACGCACTTTCTGCAGACGACCTTCGTAGACAGGATGCAGGCTCTGACAGATAAAGGGATCCTGACCAAAGAGAAGGCTCTGTCATATCAGGCCGTCAACGACCGCCTTCTGACCACCGTTGTCGCGCCCGCCTACGACCGGGTCGCCGATGCGCTTACACTGCTGAAGGGAAGCGGCCGGGATATCTGCGGTCTGGCACACTATGCGGGCGGGCAGGACTACTACCAAGCGCTGCTCAGACTCCGCACGGGCTCCGACCGGAGCATAACCGAAATCAAGCAGATGCTCCGCAACGATCTGTCATACAATTACGCGGCGCTCGGCCGGCTGCTGCGGAATAACGCGGCACTTCAGGATAAGCTCGCATCGGACCGGGCTTGCCTCCCCGAGATGTCGCCGGAAGAGATACTGGAGCATCTGAAGGACGCCATAAAAGAAGATTACCCCGAAATTCCTGCCGGTCAGGATCCGGAACCCGTCAACTGTACCGTCAAATACGTGGATGACAGTCTGGCGCCGTACTCCGCGCCCGCATTCTACATGACGCCTCCTATAGATAACACAGTGAACAACACGATCTACATCAACGCGATGGATACGCCGGATGACCTTTCGCTCTTTACAACACTGGCACACGAGGGCTATCCGGGACACCTCTACCAGACCGTATACAGCCAACGGTTTTGCGAAGAATCCGGTATAACGCCCCTCCGCAGCCTTCTCTACTACGGCGGTTATGTGGAGGGCTGGGCCATGTACGCCGAGATGTCCTCCTACGACTATGCGGCCGAGCTGGCAGGCGGCACGCAGTCTGATGCCGCAGACTATTATATTGCGTGCCGTCTGGACCGACAGATACAGCTGTGCCTGTACTCTCTGCTGGATATTGCCATTCATTACGATGGGGCAACGCTTGAAAATATAAAGGAAATACTGGCCTCCTTCGGCACAACGGACAACGGCACAGTCGAGGCTGTCTACTCATATATTGCGGAAGAGCCCTGTAATTATCCCAAATATTATCTGGGCTATCTTGAGATCCTGGAGTTAAAAAAACAGGCGGCAAAAGTCTGGTATAAAAACAATCAGACTGCCGCCGCCAGCTATGACGCCATATATGTCGATCCGGATTTCCTGAATTATTTCCACGGTTTTCTTCTGAGAAACGGCCCCGCAGACTTTAAAACATTGTCTGATGCGCTGTCGTCATAAAAAACTGATCCAGCTTCGTCAGGGCCTTTCCCAGCACCTGCTGCTCCTCGTCCGTCAATTCTTCCACAACGGCGCTTATCATGCGTTCATGGAACCGGCTGTGGTGGAGATAGGCCCTCTTACCTTTGTCCGACAAAGAGATCAGCACCACGCGCCTATCTTCCTCGCTTCTCACCCTGTCCACGTACCCCTTCCTGACCAGACTGTTGACCGCTATCGTAAGGGTTCCCGTAGTGACTTCCAGCGAGCGCGCCACGCGCGTCATGTTCTTCATCCCATCCATGCCGATCGCTTCCATCACATGCATATCATTGGCCGTCACATCTTTATACTCACCGGTCCGGATCGCCCGCTCCTCTATTACATTGACACTGCGGAACAATCTGACCAGCATTTCATTCAATGTATTTCTGATATCCATATCCGTTCTCCATTTGCCGCGCTGCCATTTATTATACCAAAAAATAGTTTGACGGTCAAATTACCTGGATGCGCATAAAATCAATTATAAAATTTATTTTATACTTTCTTTCTTTTTTGTTTCGAAATCTGACATATTGTATTCATAATTACCCTTTATAGTAAATGTTGTAGTTGAGGAAACATAATCGTTACGTTGAATGTTACCTGCACTTAATAGAAGCCGCCGGCGCTGCCTGGTGCCGACCGGCTTCGGCTAACCATAACAGACCGCCCCGTGTGGTCTGCTGACATACAAAGAGTTTACACATTTCTATCCTTCTCACACAAAAACAGCGCCCGTATACAAGGCGCTGTTTTTGCATATTACCCCATCATACCGGCCAGAACGATGCTCGCGGCCACACCTGAGAGAGTGGACAGGAGAGCGCCCGCAAGGGTATATCTGGTCCTCGTAACTTTAGCCGCCAGAAAATAGACTGACATCGTATAAAAGATAGTTTCCGTACAGCTCATCATGATCGATGTGGTAAGCCCGGTCAGGGAATCCGGTCCGTGATTTTTAAAGATATCAAGCACAAGCCCCGTCGCCGCCGACGAAGAAAACATTTTAACCAGAATGAGAGGTACTAGTTCAGACGAAAATCCCAGTCTGCCGGTCAGACCAGCAAACAGGCCGCCGATAAAATCGAGAAATCCCGATGCGCGCAGCACACCCACCGCTACCATCAGGCCGATAAGCGTCGGCATAATACGGATCACGGTATGAAAACCGTCCCCGGCTCCTTTGATGAATTCTTCGTATACATTCGTATGCGTCATGATGCCATAGGCAACAATGTAAAAAATAATAACAGGTATGATAATATTGGAAAGATTGGAAAGAACTGCGACCATAATCACGCCCCGGCTTAAAGCAGCCTGTCGGGAAGCGGCACAGCCGAAAGACCTGCGCCTACACCAAAAAAGACTGCATGGATTACTATAATCTATGCAGTCTTATGATATCATATTACCATACATATTACGCCGGAAATATCTGTGACACCGCCGCTTTGCGCCATGCTCTATTCCACGCCGAGGATATCCCTCGCCACATGCACGCCGCTCGCCGATGCATGGGAAAGAGAATGCGTCACGCCGCTGCCGTCCCCGATAACATACAATCCCTTATACTTTGTCTCAAGATGCCCGTTGATCTCCACCTCCATATTGTAGAACTTGACTTCCACACCGTACAGAAGCGTATCATCGTTTGCCGTGCCGGGCGCGATCTTGTCCAGCGCGTAAAGCATCTCAATGATACCGTCCAGGATACGCTTCGGCAACACAAGACTTAAATCGCCCGGCGTTGCCGACAAAGTAGGCTCCACCAGCCCCTCGGCGATCCGTTTCTCATTACTCCGCCTGCCGCGCACCAAATCGCCGAAGCGCTGCACGATCACGCCGCCGCCCAGCATATTGGAAAGCCTTGCGATACTCTCGCCATAGCCGTTGCTGTCCTTGAAAGGCTCAGAAAAATGTTTCGCCACAAGCAGCGCAAAATTCGTATTGTCGGTCTGCTTGTCCGCACTCTCGTAACTGTGTCCGTTCACTGTCACGATGCCGTTTGTATTCTCGTTGACCACAATGCCGTGGGGATTCATACAGAAGGTTCTTACCCTGTCCTCAAACTTTTCCGTCCGGTAGACGATCTTGCTCTCGTACAGCTCGTCCGTCAGATGGGAAAAGATCACTGCCGGCAGTTCGACTCTGACGCCGATATCTACGCGGTTGGACTTCGTCTCAATACCCAGCTCCCCGCATATCTGCTGCATCCATTTACTGCCGCTTCTGCCTACGGATATGACACATTTATCACAGTCAAAGTTTCCTTTATCACTGATGATGCGATAATGGTCCCCCGTACTTTCCACAGTTAAGACCGGTGTGTCAAAATAGAAATCCACCTTATCCTTCAACGCCGCATAGAGATTTTGCAGCACGATATAGTTAATGTCCGTCCCAAGGTGGCGCACCGAAGCATCCAACAGGTTCAGCTTATTCTGCAGGCACAGTTTTTTGAAATGACTGCCCGCCGTGGTATACAGCTTCGTACCCGCACCGCCGTACTCCATGTTGATCTCGTCCACATATTTCATCAAATCTATGGCGCGCTTCCTGCCGATATGCTCATACAGCGTACCGCCGAAATCGTTCGTGATATTATATTTGCCGTCAGAGAAAGCGCCCGCGCCGCCGAATCCGCTCATGATCGAACAGCTTGAACAATGCACGCAGTGCTTTACTTTATCGCCATCGATCGGACAGTGTCTCCTGTCGAGCGGATGTCCCGCCTCAAACACGGCGACCTTCAGATCACTTTGTTTCTGTGTCAGTTCATATGCCGTAAAAATACCGCCCGGTCCGGCGCCGATAATAATAATGTCGTATTTCATAGAAATTTCTCTCCTGCTTCTCTACCGCGATCCCTTCATGCCCTTTACCGCCCTATAACAGCGGCCGCGTCCGGGAGGACCGCCGCCCGACTTTATTATAAGATACTTTCCGGTCCTTTACAATAAAGAAAAGAAGATACGCTCCCCTACATCCGCCGCCTCAAATGCATGATCTTACAGTACACAATGGCCGTTAGCGTACTGATAAACGTCGCCACGATAGCCGGCGCGATAATACCCGCCGGATTAACGCTGCCGTACTGCTGCCTGTAGGCGATCATATTAACAGGGACCAGCTGCAGCGAAGAGATATTGAGTATGAGAAAGGTGCACATTTCTCTGCTGGCGGCACGCCCGTGCCCAGGCTGTTCCCCGCCTTCACACAGATAAGCCGGATTGCCCCGTTCTCTTTCCAGCTGCGCCAGCGCTTCCATAGCTTTTAAACCCGCAGGCGTACACGCCCAGCCAAGCCCCAGCACGTTGGCGATCAGATTCATGGATATGTATTCTCTTGCCGGATGGTCCTTCGGGATCCCCGGAAATAGGAAGCTGATAAAAGGCTGGATCCCTCTCGTCATCTTAGCGATCAGCCCCGATTTCTGTGCGATCTCCATCAGTCCGACCCACAGCGCCATCACGCCGATCATCGTTATGCACAGAGAGACCGCATCCCCCGCGGAATCAAGCGCAGCATTGGTGACATCCGCCATTTTACCGTTAATAGCGCCGTATATGATCCCGATCAGGATCATACACGCCCAAATATAATTTAACATAGACATGAGCAAAGCCGTGGGAGAAACGGTGTATCAATCGTCCGACGGCTTTTTTCCTGCATATTCTTATCATCATTTTATGTGCGGCGCCGTCTTCTTATGACAATCTGCCGCAAAACACTACCATTCCAGCACTGCGGAAGCCCATGTAAGCCCGCCCCCGAAACCGGACATCGCAATTTTCATTCCCGGTTTCAGAAGTCCCTGCCGGTTCATCTCGTCCAGCAGGACCGGCACACTCGCCGCAGATATATTGCCGCAGTGATCGAGGCTGATGGGAAATTTATCCTCAGACAGCTTTAACCGTTTCGCCACCGCCTGAAGGATCCTGGCATTCGCCTGATGAAGCACAAAATAATCAATATCCGCCACGGTCAGGCCCGCCTCCTCTACAGTCTTTATCACAGATGCCGGCACTGTCGTCACCGCAAATCTGTATACTTCCTGTCCGTCCATATGCACATATTCCAACTGCCTGGACGTCTCGGCGAGCGGATTATTGTTCGTGCGGTTTGCACATGACAAAACGCTCCCTCTCACGCCGTCCGATCCCTGATCAAAAGCCAGCAGCCCGCCATGATCCGTCCGCTGTACAACCACGGCGCCCGCACCGTCCCCGAACAGTACGCAGGTGCTTCTGTCGTTCCAGTCCATGATCCTGGACAACGTCTCCGCGCCAACGATGAGGGCTGTCTTATAAACGCCTGTCTGCAAATACGCATGCGCTATATTCAGCGCAAACATAAAACCCGAACACGCGGCATTGATATCGAAAGCGACCGCATGCTCGGCGCCGATCGCCGCCTGTATCTCACAGGCGCATGAAGGAACCACATGATCTGCCGTCACTGTGCCAGCTATGATCAGGTCGATATCCTGCGCCGTGATGCCGGCATTATCCATCGCCCGTCTCGCCGCCTCCGCAGACATACCGGCCGTGGTCTCGTCTTTTGCCAGATGCCGTTCTCTAATACCTGTTCTTGTACGGATCCACTCGTCCGAGGTATCCATGATCTCGGAAAGATCATCGTTTGTCACGACTGTTTCCGGAAGACAGCTTCCCGTTCCTATAATCTTTGTTCCCATATCGATCTCCGTTATTCTCTTATCATCAGGGACGAAATTCATCCATGATGTCCTTCACGTGTTCCAGTTTCGTTGCCCGCCAAGCGTTGGCGCCGCAGAACAGCAGCGCGTCCTCTGTATTTCCTCTGGCTGCGTTGATCAGCGCCTCCGTAATACAGTACGGCGTCCGTGCAGGATCGCATGTGCTGACACACAGATGACACCTGCCATGCGGTACAGGGCCTTCCTTCACCCGCTTGATAAAAGGATTTAATATCGCTCTTCCGGGCATCCCTACAGGGCTTTGCACAATAACGATATCTTCTTCCTTCGCATCAATATACGCCTGCTTGTACGCTTCCGCTGCATCGCATTCGTAAGTGGTCACAAACCGGGTTGCCATCTGCACACCCGATGCGCCCAATTCAAGATAATGTTCCATATCGGCGCGGGTATACACCCCACCCGCCATGATAACGGGGATCCGGGCATCATGCGCAGCCGCCACCGCACTGACTTCATCTATAATGGCTTTTACCTCATTATCATAGTGCAGACCGTCAATATTCTCAAGCTGCTCCTTATGAAAGCCCAAATGTCCGCCAGCCAGCGGTCCTTCGACGATCACCGCGTCCGGCAGTCTGCCGTATTTCTTCCACCAATACTTTATGATGACTTGCGCGGATTTCACGCTGGACACAACAGGCACAAGCTTTGTTTCGGCATCACCTACGATCTTAGGCAGATCCACCGGAAGTCCTGCGCCGGATATGATCAGATCGATCCCCGCCGCGACAGCCGCCCTTACATAGTCTTCATACCTTCTGGTGGCAACCATAATGTTGACGCCCAGAACACCGCCTTGTGCGATCTGCCGCGCCTTCTCTGTTTCCGTCCTTATGGCGCGCAGATTCGCACCCACCGGATCAGCGTCAAAATCGGGCTCCCGGTATCCGATCTGCGCCGTAGATATCACGCCTATGCCGCCCTGTGCCGCCACCGTGCCCGCCAGCGAATGGAGGCTGATGCCAACGCCCATACCGCCCTGTATCACGGGCACGTGCGCAACCAAATTCCCTATCACAAGAGGTCCTGTTTCTGCCATTTGGTTTCTCCTCTTTGCTTTATGCAGACAATCCTTCTCCTATGCTTCTCCGATAGCAAAAGTAAGCTCTGCCTGGGCCACCAGTCTGCCGTCTACACTGGCTTTTGCCGCGCCTACGCCAATCGGCCCCTTGACCTTGATGATCTCCGTCTCCAGTGTCAGCACATCACCCGGCACTACCTTGCCCTTGAATTTTGCGTTGTTGATCGCCGCAAAATATGCTGTTTTCCCTTTAAACTCCGGCTGACTCAAGATCGCCACGGCGCCCGCCTGCGCCAGCGCCTCCACAATAAGCACTCCGGGCATTACCGGTTCACCCGGAAAATGACCCGCAAAAAAAGGTTCGTTATAGGATACGCATTTTTTGGCGACAACTCTTTTTCCCTCTTCCAGCTCCTCAACCGTATCGATCAGCATGAACGGCTGTCTGTGAGGAATGATCTCCATGATCTGTTTTGCGCTCATAAGTGACATACCGGTATTCCTCCTTCTAACTGTTATCTATCTGCCGCTGCCACGACTGCGCCGCCGCCCACACGGGCAGTTTGGTCCGCCGCATCAGCCGTGATACCGCTTCACAAGCAGGCTCGCATTGTGCCCGCCGAATCCGAGCGAATTGGACAGCGCATACTCAAAATCCTCCGTGTAAGCTTCTTTACAGTAGTTTAAGTCGCACTCCTCATCGGGCACCCGGTAACCCACCGTCCGGTGAATATAACCTTCCTCCAGCTCTTTTACACATGTCACAAACTCAATGGCGCCCGCCGCCCCGAGAAGATGTCCTATCATAGACTTTGTCGAATTGATCCTGATGTTCCGGGCATGTTCGCCGAACAGCAGCTTGATAGCCCTTGTCTCAAACAAATCGTTATGATGCGTTGCCGTGCCGTGCGCATTGATATAGGTGACGTCTTCTTTGGCAATTCCCGCATCCGCGATCGCATATTCCATAGCCTTGGCCGCGCCCGCGCCGTCCTCCGCCGGAGAGGTGATGTGATACGCGTCAGAGCTGCATCCGTATCCGGCTACCTCGGCATAGATCTTTGCGCCTCTTGCCCTGGCGTGCTCCAGCTCCTCCAATATAACGACTGCCGCGCCTTCACCCATGACGAAACCGCTTCTCTCCTTGTCAAAAGGAATGGAGCAGCGCTCCGGATCCTCACAGACGGAAAGCGCTGTAAGCGCCGAGAAACCGCCGATGCCGATAGGACAGATACTGCCTTCCGTACCGCCCGCCACCATTATCTCCGCATCGCCGTACTGTATCGTGCGAAACGCTTCGCCTATGGAATTGGTGCCTGTAGCGCAGGCTGTTACCACATTGATGCTCTTGCCTTTTAATCCAAACTGAATAGACACGTTTCCCGCCGCCATATTGGAGATCGTCAGCGGCACAAACAGCGGCTCGATCCTGGAAGGACCCTTCTCCATCAATCTCGCATGGGAACGCTCCATTGCCTGAAGCGAGCCCGTACCCGATCCGACAGCCACGCCAACGCGGTATGGATCTTCTTTCTCCATATCAAGCGCCGCATCCTCAATAGCTTCTTTTGCTGCCGCCACCGCATACTGGGAAAACAATTCCATTCTCCTGGCAGCCTTCGGATCCATATAATTTTTGCCGTCAAAGTCCTTGACCTCCGCGGCAAGCTTGCACTTAAAATCCGTTGTGTCAAATCTCGTGATCCTGTCAAAACCGATCCTTCCCGCTTTCACACTCTTCCAGAATTCGTCTACACTCAGTCCGATGGGTGTGATCGCACCCATACCTGTTACTACAACCCGTCTGCTCATGCTGTAATGATGCTCCTTTCACAATATGCGTATTTCCGGCAACGCCGCCAGCGCTTCTTCTGCTATGTCCGCCACCGCTTCCGCGGCTATGTTCGCCTCCGTTTCCGCAGCCCGCTTATCCGGCCATTCCACCGTCCACAAAGATAACCTGTCCCGTGATATAGGACGCTTTATCGCTTGCCAGAAACGCCACCGTCTCCGCTATGTCCGCAGGTGTTCCCATACGTCTAAGCGGAATCTGTGCCAGCGCCGCTTCCTTCGCCGTATCGGTCATTGCCTGGGTCATATCCGTATCAATAAAGCCTGGCGCCACCGCGTTGACTGTGATATTTCTGCCAGCCAGTTCCCTTGCCACAGACTTAGTCAGGCCGATGACCCCCGCCTTGGAAGCGGCATAATTCGCCTGTCCCGCATTACCCAGCACGCCGGATACGGACGACAGGTTAATGATACGGCCGGCTTTCTGTTTTAAGAACGGACGGTACATATGCCTGATCGTATTAAAAGTACCCTTGAGATTCGTGTCGATAACCGCGTCAAAATCTTCTTCCGCCATCTTGATCACAAGGTTATCTCTCGTGATCCCCGCATTATTTACCAAGATATCAATATGCCCGAAAACCGCCAGCATGTCTTCTACCATCTTCCCGCACGCTGCATAGTCCGCCACGCTGCACTTGACTGCATCTGATTTTCTACCCATATTCCTGATCTCTGCAACTACCTCCTGCGCCTTGTCCTGAGAACCGTTATAGTTCACGATCACATCCGCACCGTACCGTGCAAGTGTCAGCGCGATCTCTTTCCCAATGCCGCGGGATGCGCCCGTCACTAACGCCACTTTTCCTGATAACATATATTCCCTCCGTTTCACAGCAGCTCATTTAATTTTTCCAGGTCTGCCACTTTTTCCACGTTGTAAACCTTCACGTCCCTGTTGATCTTCCGCATGAAACCGGACAGCGTCTTACCGGGTCCGATCTCGATAAAAGTATCCGCGCCGTCAGCGATCATACGCTCTACGGACTGCTGCCATCTCACGGAGGACGATACCTGTTTCCGAAGAAGCGGTTTAACATCGTCTTTATCTGTCACGTAGTCCGCCGTCACATTGGCGATGTAAGGGATCCGGATATCATGGATCTCCACATTTTCAAGTTCTTTCGCCAGTTTTTCTCCCGCTCCCGCAAGCATTGGAGAGTGAAACGGCCCGCTGACCTTCAGGGGCACGCACCTCTTAGCGCCCGCAGCCGCCAGCTTCTCAGCCGCCGCCGCTACAGCCGCCGTTTCGCCTGTAATGACGGTCTGCCCGGGACAGTTATAGTTGGCAACGGAAACCGTTCCCGGCGTCTCTGCGCAGATCTTCTCGATCACATCCGTATCCAGACCGAGCACCGCCGTCATAGCGCCGCCGTCCGGCACGGCCTCCTGCATATAGATCCCACGTTTGCGCACGATGCGGAACACATCTTCCTCACGCATGACGCCGCCTGCCGCCAGCGCGCCGTATTCGCCAAGGCTAAGACCTCCCGTAATATCGGGACGGATCCCCTGTTCCTCGACTGCTTTCAATATCGCTACTTCCGTTGCGAGCATGGCGATCTGTGTATATTCCGTTATATTGATGCGCTCGTTTTCCTCAAAACAGAGCGCCGGCATGTCCAACCCGGCTGCCTTGCCTGCCAGCTCAAACATCTCCCGGCTGACGGGGATCTGCTCGTAGAAATCCTGTCCCATCCCTACATACTGTGCCCCCTGTCCGGGAAACATAAATACTGTTTTACCCATACTGTACCTTCCTTTCCGATACTTTGAAATTCAAAGTATTTGGCTCTGAATAAGCGCAAGCTGTTGAGCTTGCGCCCGGAATCTCTATATGATATGTAACATTATAATTTTAACAGCGTCTGCGCCCCCTGCATGATCTCCTGAATGATCCCGGCACAGCTTTTCTCCTCTCTGACCATACCTGCGATCTGCCCCGCCATCAGCGTGCCGTTTACGGTATCGCCTTCAACGACTGCCTTACGCAGAGCGCCAAGCGTCAGATGCTCCAGCTCCTCAAAAGGAGCGCCCTCTTTCTCAAGCTTCAGATACTCTCTTGTCATATTATTACGGATCTGACGAACCGGATGTCCGTGCGACATACCCGTTACTTCCGAATCAATGTCTTTTGCTGCCAGAATCTTCTTTTTATAATTCTCATGTGCAATGGACTCCTTCGCAGCCACGAATCTCGTACCCATCTGCACTGCTTCCGCGCCTAACATCATGGTCGCCGCAAAGCCTCTTGCGTCCGCTATGCCGCCTGCCGCGATCACGGGAATGCTCACTGCATCCACCACCTGCGGAACAAGCGTCATTGTGGTGGCGGAACCGATATGGCCGCCGCTCTCCATTCCTTCCGCGATCACCGCGTCCACGCCGGAGCGTTCCATCATTCTGGCAAGGGCTACACTCGCAACTACCGGCGCCACTTTAATGCCTGCCGCCTTCCAGTCCTCAAGATACTTACCCGGATTACCCGCTCCCGTAGTGACGATCGCAACGCCTTCTTCAGCAATCACCCTGGCGATCTCGTCCGCCTCCGGATTCATCAGCATCAGGTTGACACCGAACGGCTTATTCGTAAGCTCCCTGGTCTTGCGGATCTGTTCTCTGACAAAAGACGCCGGCGCACCGCCGGCACCGATGATCCCAAGCCCGCCTGCTTCCGAAACAGCCGCCGCAAGATGGTACTCGGCAACCCATGCCATTCCTCCCTGAATGATCGGATACTCGATACCCAGGAGTTGTGTAATTCTTGTTTTCATCGTATACCTCTGTCTGTATCGGATAAACTGCGCTTAAGCTTACGCATCCACACCTTTGTTTTTCATATATTCAACAACAGCGCCCACTGTCGTGATCTGCTCTAAATCTTCGGAAGGGATCTCTACGCCGTACTCCTCCTCGAAGGCCATAACCAGTTCAAACAAGTCTAAAGAGTCTGCGCCCAAATCATCTTTGAAAGAAGATTCCTCGGTGATCTCTACTCCGTCCAAGTTCAACTGTTCCTGAATGATCTCGATAACTCTTTCTAACATATTTTAATCTCCTTTTCACCTTGGATAAATACTTTGACACTCAAAGTATATTATCTGTCCCTGTATTTGTCAATCATAATTTTACGTGTTTTCTGCGTTTTGTCAATTCACTTTGCCAATAAATATTGATAAATATCTCTTTTGGATACGCCGCGGTCTCTGGCGACCTGCTTCATGGCGTTTTTTTCGTCCATTCCGCTCTGTTCATAATACGCCATATGCTCCTCAATACTCATACTCTGCCACGCCGCCTGCTGCGCTTCTCTTTTCTGTTCCAGACTCCTACCCTCGATGACAAGCACGTACTCCCCGCGGGGCTCTTCCTTCTCATACATGGCAAGCGCATCTGTGATCGTCGTGGGAAGCACCGTCTCAAATTTCTTGGTCAGCTCGCGGCACAGCGTAAGGCGACGGTTTCCCAGCGCATCCGATAGCTCCTGAAGCGTTCTCACCAGTCGGTGCGGCGCCTCGTAGAGAATGATCGTTCTGGACTCTTCTTTTAACTCCTCTAGTATCTCTGCTTTCTCTTTCTTATCGGAGGGAAGAAAAGCTTCAAAGCAGAATCTTCTTGTGCTAAGTCCAGACAGCGTGAGTGCCGTGATACAGGCGGACGCTCCCGGCAGGGATGTCACAGGGATCCCCGCCTCATAGCACTTCTGTACCAGCACTTCGCCGGGATCGGAAACGCCGGGCGTCCCCGCGTCCGTGACAAGCGCCACGGCTTTGCCCTGACGCATCTGCTCCACAAGATATACGGCTTTATCTACTTTATTATATTCATGATAACTGGTCATAGAAGTCTTAATATCAAAATGATTTAGCAGCTTAATGCTGTTGCGCGTATCCTCCGCGGCTATGATGTCCACGCTCCGAAGCGTATCCACCACTCTGGGGGTCATGTCGCCCAGATTGCCGATGGGGGTCGCGCACAGATATAACATTCCAGACATACGCCTCTCCTTTTGATCAATGTCACTTTATAGCTTCATTCGTCAGAAACTATAGCTTCATCCGTCAGAAACGCATCCGGCTGATAACTGACCGATGCATTCCACAGGATCCATTCGTCATATCCCGCATCGTACGCGCCCTGTATCTGTTCGCGTATCTGCTGCGGTCCGTAGCTGATATGACCGGGCACCCAGCCTGCGGTAAAGCTCTGCAGCCACATCCGGACCTTCGCCCGGCCATCCTCCGGCAGCGCAGCGAGCGCCTGCACGGAAGCGTTTGCCGCCGCATTGATGGTGCGGTAAGGCTCCGCATCCGGCACACTGATCCCGTATGCGCCGTTGTGATAGTGCGAAGGATAGACCATAGGACATATATAATCCAGATGCTGCGCCATCTTTGCATAGTCCTGTCCCACGATCACCTGATCGGTCGCGTTGTCGATCACCGTGCCGAATACATCCGCCGCCACGTACACGCCCTGCGGCGCCAGTTTTTCATACAGGTACTGCGTAAATTCCGTGATGATCTGAATCTTATCTACGCCCTCTGACTCAGGTCCGTAATCTATATTCTCCTCTCCGATATCCGTAGAAAAGCGGATATAGTCAAACTGCACCTCATCGAATCCTTCCAGCGCCGCCTGCGATGCGATCTCCACCAGATAATCCCACACCCCGCGGCAGTACGGGTTGACCCATGCCATGCCGTTCTTATCGCGGAAAATCCCGCCGTCCGCCGTATGTACCGCCCATTCGGGTTTCTTCTCCGCCAGATACGGGTCTCTGAAGGCCACGATCCGGGCTATCAGATAGATATTTTTCTCTTTGCATTTCGCCACCAGCTCCTTGATATCGGGAATATACCTGATGCCTGATCCTATCTCAAGCACCTGTTCGGACTGCATCTTATAGGTAACTCTGCCTTCATCATTCTTAATATCGATCACCAGCGCGTTGAGCTCCGTCTGATCTACCAGGCTGATCAGCTCGTCCATTCTGGCAATGCCCGCCACCGGTCCGCTGACATAGATACCTTTCACTTTCACCGGATCGGGCCGTGTACCGATGTCCAGAGTATTCTCTGATACGGAAGCGTCGCCCGTGCCGTTGCCGCTGACTGTTGCGTCTTCTGTACCGTTGCCGCTGACCGTCTGACTGTCCGGGTCGGAGCTGTCAAGACCGATACCTCCGGACGCATTGCCGGATACGGAGTTCTCCGATACGGTATCCACCGCATTTTCCGATATTGTCCCGGCAGTCGCCGCCGTTTCCCGGACACCGCCGCACCCTTGGCACAGGCATACCGTAAATAGCATCAGCAGACAACAGCCTGTCCATTTTTTCATCCGGTTTCCCATCAGCACTTTCGTATGTTCCCCATTCTTCCCACACTGCTTAATATCCGTAAATATCGCGTATTTCCGGCATGTACACGCCCGGCTGGCTGAAAATGATAAGCGGTTTTTCCACCGTCATCCGCGGCCGTCCGCCCCTGTTGGCCTCGATCAATACCATATTGGGTTCCCTGTCAACGTAAGGGTACACAAGCTGCATCCGTTTGGGCTCCAGCTTATGATCATGCAGTGTCACCATGATCTCCGCCAGCCGGAAAGGTCTGTGCACCATGAAAAAACTGCCGCCCGGCTTTAAGAGCTTAGCCGCCTGCGCCACTACATCCTCCAGCGTGCAAAGTATCTCATGCCTTGCAATCGCCCTGGCGTCATTGGGCCCGGTCAGCCCGTGTTTATCCGTCATATAGGGCGGATTGCATGTAACAACGTCAAAAGAAGCAGCGTCAAACAGACTACCTGCCTCTTTAATGTCTCCTGTCACAATATCTATTTTTTCTTCCAGACCGTTTAAGCGTACGCTGCGCCTTGCCATATCCGCACTGTCTTCCTGAATCTCCAGCCCGGTCAGATGCGCCGCTTTCGTCTTGGCCTCCAGCAGAATAGGGATGATCCCCGTCCCCGTGCCCATATCAAGCACCCGCGCGCCGTCTTTTACCCTGGCAAAGCCGGACAGAAGCACAGCGTCCATGCCGAAACAGAAGCGCCCGGTGTCCTGAATAATACAGTACCCGTTGCGCTCCAGATCATCGATCCGCTCATTTTCTTTCAAAGGAATATTGTTCATCAGTTCTCGTCCAGTTTAGATGCAGAAGAATCCTGTTTCTCCATCTGCTCGAGTTCTTTTAACTCTGCCTCGCTCACATCCAGTTTGCGATTCTTGTTATGCCTCTTTTTAAAGCGAAGCTGTTCCACCTTATATTCCTGGATCTCTTTCTCGTCATCTACATCGACGATGACCTTCACTAACTGCCGGAGTACGTTCACGCTGTGCACTTCACCCTTAAGGCCATCCTCGGTCGTCACGAAATCACCCACGTTGGGAAGCCGCCTGTTCAGCTCTTCATAGATGTCTTCCTCATTTTTAAGGCAGCACATAAGCCTGCCGCATACGCCGGATATCTTCGTGGGATTTAAGGAAAGATTCTGTTCCTTTGCCATCTTAATAGATACAGGCGCAAATTCGGATAAATAAGTATGACAGCACAGCGGTCTACCGCAGATGCCGATCCCGCCCAGGATCTTGGTCTCGTCTCTGACGCCGATCTGCCTCAGCTCGATCCTCGTTTTAAATACAGACGCCAAATCTTTGACCAGCTCGCGGAAATCGATACGCCCGTCCGCCGTAAAATAGAATAAAACTTTATTATTGTCAAAAGTGTACTCGGCATCGATCAGCTTCATCTGCAGATTATGCTTTCTGATCTTCTCCAGACAGATCTTAAACGCCTCTTTTTCCTTCTGCTTATTCGTCGCTTCCTGCTCATCGTCCTTCTGCGTTGCAACACGCAGAACCGCTTTAAGCGGCTGAACGATCTTATCGTCCTCTTCTTCCCTGGGATCGCACACTACCGTGCCGTACTCGATACCGCGCGCCGTCTCCACAATAACGTGATCGTTCTTCCTGATATCCAGCTTGCCCGGATCGAAATAATATATCTTGCCTGCGGTGCGGAACCGCACGCCTATCACTCGTACCATAATCTATCAACCTCCAAAAATTCCCTGTTTCAGTTTTCCTTGATCGTCAGAAGCAAAAGCTCCATCGTCAGATCAAAATTAACGTTGGCTTCCAGTCTTCTCTTAGCCTGCTGCAGCGCATTGACGATCGTCTCGATCCCCTCGTACGTACTCCTGTCGGAAACGCGCATGATCTGCTGTATCTCTTCCTTAAAAACCAGGCTGTTCACATCTTTGGTCGCCTTAAACAGCAGCACGTCCCGATACCAGACGGAAAGGATGTCCAAATAATCGTTGACGTCAAATTTATACTCCGATATCTTCTTGATGGCTTTGACGATCTCGCTGATTTCCATGTCATTGATGTATTTTGCAAGCGTGATCGCCTCATCCCTGACCTTTTCAAACTCCTCGCTTGCAGCAAGAAGCTTTGCTTTGCCGATATTGCCTCTGGCAAACGCAACGCAGATATTCGCCTTATAATCCGGGACCCGCAGCTCCTCCATCAGATATTTTTTCACAAGCGCATCCGGCACCGGCTTCATATTAAGCACGATGCATCTGCTTAAGATCGTGGGCAGAAGCGCTTCCAGCTGTGTGGTAAGAATAAGGATCACGGCATATTCCGGCGGCTCCTCCAGGGTCTTAAGAAGTGCATTCTGCGCCTCTGCCGTCATTTTCTCGCCCTCGTTCATAATATAAACCTTATAACGGCTGCTGTACGGTTTGATACCGATATCGCCGTTGATCTGTTTTCTGATATCCTCCACGCCTATTGTGTTAGGCTTTTCATGGCTCACATAGATAATGTCCGGCTGGTTATTGCTAAGAGCCTGCTTGCAGGAATGACATTCCCCGCACGGCTCGACTTCACCCTTCTCGCACTGTAACGCCATTGCAAAAATGCGGGCAATAAACTCTTTGCCGGAGCTTCTCTCACCGTTAATGATATACGCATGCGATATCTTGCCGGAAGAAAGCGCACCGCGCAGATGTTCTTTTATCTGTTCCTGTCCTATAATATCCCTAAAATCAGCCATTTGTAACCACCCTTTATCACGTAAAAATATCCAGAAGCAAACCCCTGATCTCTCCGATCTTATTTAAGATCGCCAGGTTGTCCTGTTCATCCTTGACCAGCTCCTGCGCCAGCTGGTCCAGATTCTCATCGATCAGGCGGATGATACCGTATACTCTGTGCCTTCCCTTTCTGTCAAGAAAGTTTTCTCTGGAAAAAGCATGGGAACGGTTGACCACCTCGTTTAAGAAATCCTTGATCAACGCCCGGTAACGCTTCATGTCCTTGATATCCCTGTGCCGGGAGAGTTTATCGCCCTGCCTGGTGATCTCCTCCATCATGTGGGTCAAAGCATTCTGAAGATCCTGCTCCTCTATCCTGCTGACCAGCGTGAACTTAAATGTTCCGTCCGATTCCTGTGTCTGCTGGGTCTGCTCTACCGGCATGGCCTGCTGCAGCTGATTGACTTTGATATCCATGCGACGTCACCTCCCCGTCCGGTCCGCCAGATTCATACGCAGATAGCCGAGTATCTCACTTAAGCACCTGTCCGCCTCATCATTGCAGAATGTGCGGTCAATGCCTGCCTTCCTAAGTTTTTCTGCGGAAAAATCCTCCGCATCCGCCAGAAACCGTCTGCAAAGTTCTCCGTACATCGGCTTTTTCTGCTTTCTCTCCCGGCTGAGCGCCCTTTGCAGGCGCTCGCCGTCATCCAGCTCTATCATAACCGGCAGCACCTTATCACCGCCGTAAAATTCCCGCAGCTGTGTATACGCCTCAAGCGTTCCGATCATCACATAAGAATACCGGCTCAGGTCGATGCTGTCGTCCGCCACCGTAAAATAACGCCAGACGCCAAGATAAGTATTGTATGCCCTGCTTTCTATGACCCTGCCTTGCGCACACAGCTCCTGAAAAGCCGCTTCATCCGTAAAATGGTATTCCACGCCCTCTTTTTCTCCGGCTCTGATCGGTCTGGTCGTATAGGGAACGATTGCACGCAGCCCGATCTGATCCTGCGTAAGCAGTTTTTTATACATTGTATCCTTTCCCGATGAGCTTTTACCCATCAGGCACACGATCTTACCCATAAAATCTTATTCCCGGTCTACTTTCTTTATCGACAAACGCGACATATATAATAATGCCATACTTTGCGTGGAAATTCAAATATTTCGCACACTTTCGCTTTCATATGATATTTTGTCTTCCTAAACGCCCTGTATAAGCACCGCGATCTCCCCTTCGGCAGACACCCCCTGCACTTTGAGTCCCGCCTGCAGATACTCTTCCATATGGGTCAGCGTATCCCGGGAAATCCGTTCGCCCGGCACAAGGACCGGCACGCCCGGCGGATACAGATCAACAAACTCTGCGCAGATCCTTCCCTGCGCCTTAGAAAGCGCCGTCTTCTCCCGACTGCTTCGGAAGGCGGCCGCAGGCGTCATGACAGATTCCGCAGCCGGCCATTCAGCGCCGTGAACCGGGGACGGTTCCATGCCCGCCATGCCGACGGCATTCTCCTCTTCTATCCTATCATCAATTTCACAAAGCGCGTCAGCCAATCTCTGCCAACCTTCTTTCGTATCCATGATCGTCATGATAGCGACCACATAGTCCGCAGCCGCCATCTCCATCTGCAGACGGTACTTTTCCCTCAGGATGTGATACAGCTGCGGGCCGTTCATAGATGGATGCCGTACGAAAATCACAAGTTTTCCTATGTCCCAGTCTGCCAGATAATGCCTTTTTTCTGACAGATCCGCCATCTTCCCGATCCGTATATATTTACAGTTGCTTATTTTTGTGCAAAAAGATTCATATTGCCGTCGCATATATGCAAACCGCTCCGGGCCGTGCTCCTCCACGTACCGCACGCAGCAGTCCATTGCCGCCATCATCACATAGGAAGGGCTGCTCGTCTGCAGCATTCCCAGATAATCTTTTAACCTGCGGCGGTCAACTTTATCACCCTGTACGTGCAGAAGCGCCGTCTGCGTCATGGACGGCAGCGTTTTATGGAGACTGTGCACTACCAGATCCGCGCCGCATGCCACAGCGCTGTCAGGGATACTGTCATCCAGTCCGAAATGCGCACCGTGCGCCTCGTCCACAATAAGAATGCCGTCATGCCTGTGCACAACGTCCGCAACCGCTTTTACATCGGACACGATTCCCTCGTAGGTGGGCGATGTGATAACCACCGTCTTACAGGCAGGATATTTAGCCAGCAAAGAATCTACCGCACCGGCGTCCACACCGTCACAGATACCGTACTCCCCGAGCAGCGGCGGATAATAATAATGCGGTTTAAGCTCCTGCAGGATTGCCGCATGATATACAGATTTATGGCAGTTTCGCGCAAGGAGGATCTCTGAGCCGCGCTCTGTCGCCGTCATGACCGCTGCCAGCACCCCGCAGGTGCTTCCGTTCACCAGATAGAAAGTCTCCTCCGCACCGTACAGTCTGCCCGCGCGCTCCTGTGCACATTTAAGTATCCCTTCCGCATGATGCAGATCGTCAAAGCCGTCTATCTCCGTAATATCGATCCCGAAATATGCGGCCATTTCTCCGGCGTCTTTGTTGCGCTTATGTCCGGGCATATGATACGGATAAAAATCACTGCCGCCGTATTCGGCCAGCGCCTCATACAACCCTTTACCGCCCGCCCGGCCTTGTATAATGTCTTTGTCCGCAGCCGTCTTGTCCATGATGCTTCGTCCGATCGCCTTCCTGTCGATATGTCTCTGTGGGTATGCCTGGGGATAACCGCTTTATGACGCCCTCGCGCCGTGCCCTTTGTGCAGTCCCACCGTCTCCATAAAGGAACAGTATTTATCCACCGCCGTGACTACCCACGCCTCTCTGCAAACAGGGGGTATCACGGACAGCGGCCACATATGCTTTCTGATAATATCCCGCTGCGTATCCGTCAGGTCGTACTCTTTCTCGGCGTTCTTAAGCGCAACGCCCGGATGCCAGAAACCGTGTAGCCTTCTGCGCTGCGACAGATACTCCCTGTCATGCCAGTCATAGAGAAAATAATCGTGCAAAAGCGCCCCTCGAATCAGATCCCTCTTGTTGCACCCAAGACCCAGATTCCTATTGAGAAGCAAGCTGTATCTCGCCACATCCATACAGTGGTCATGAACCGTCTTCGACCCGTGCTGGAGATGCTTTCTGGTACTGTTAAAATTATCCGAGCTCAGAATGTCCTCGGCGTGTTTTTTTAACAAAGCATGTATTTTCTTGTGGCGCACGAACATCCTCCTGAATCTCTCCGCACGCTTCCGGGAATTTCCTGCAAATAAACCCATATTCCCTCCTCTATACGAACACCGCCTGCACCAGCACCATATAGCAGACCGTTCCCATTCCGATGCTTAACAGAATATTCTTCTTCCAGACATGCAGACCCACAACAAGCAGACACGAAATCAGCGACGGCATAACATGACCCATCGCCGCAAAATCCACATTTCTTAAGCAGTATACGACAAGCACCGCCATAATGGACGCCGGCAGCACGTCACCCAGATACCGCACCGTCTTCGGCACTTCTTTCCTGCCGCCAAACACCAGAAAAGGAAAAGCCCTCAGTAAAATTGTGCACAGCGAAACCACCGCAATAATCGTCAGAGACTGTTGTATGCTGATCGGCATTTATGAGCCCTCCCTTTCTTCTGAATCCGGACCGCTGCCGGAGACGGCATCTGCGTCCTGTTTCTCATGCGGCTTCGCGGACGCCTGCAGATGTCCGCGCGCAAGGATCAATATGAGCACGCAGGAGCATAAAGCCGGCAGAATAAACTGCTCCGGGCCGAGCGCTACAAGCCATAAGACGCCGCAAGCCGCACCCAGAAGCGCCGGAAAATGAGATCTCGCTTCCCGCCACTGCTCCACCACGATCACCACAAACAGCGCCGTCATGGAGAAATCGATCCCCGTAGTGTCAAAAGTAATATAACGGCCTGCGAGGGCGCCTATCACCGACCCCAACACCCAGTAACTTTGGTCCAGGAGCGATATCCAGAAAAATACCTTATCCTCGCTCATACCCTCCGGCACCTTCGTTCCGCACAGCACGGAATACGTCTCGTCCGTTAAGGAGAACACCATGTACGGATAAGCCTTCCCCATTTTTTTGTACTTCTCCACAAAGGAAAGCCCGTAAAAGATATGCCTGCCATTGATAAATAATGTCATGAGCGCCGTATAAAAAAGCCCCGCCCCCGCAGTCAGCAGATTTACCAGAACAAACTGCATGCTGCCCGCATAAATGACCACGCTGGCAAGAAACGCCCAAACAAAGCTGTAGCCCGCATTCTGCAGCAAAAGCCCGAACGCTATTCCAAGAAATATGTATCCGAGCATAACCGGTACGGACTGCTTAAAGGCAAACCCGATATACGCTCTCTTACCCTGTATGTTTTCCATCTTTGCCGATAACTCCGATTTACTGATTCTCGATCCACTTATGTATCTCCCCGGCACGGTGCGCCCAAGTATGCCCCGCCCTGGCCAGCTGATACCCTGCATCCGCAATACGCTGCATCTGACCGGGATCGGCAAGCAGCGCAGACGCTATATCAGGAAGCCTATCCATCTGTTCCAGCGAATAGATACGACAGTCCACGCCGTCATGTAAGATACTGTCCAGATAAACGCTTGAATCCGTCAGACAAACCGCGCCGTTTAACATCGTATTAAATATCCTGTCGTGCGCGCCGTCCTTAAACCAGGGCATGACATTAAGGGAAATCTTCGTCTGGCACAGCTTCTTTAAACACCCTTCGGAATCAAGATTATTCATCACTATCAGATTCTCCGGATGTCTGCACGGAACCGCCTCCCAGCCGTCGCCGAATACGTGCACCCTGACGCCGCCGTCCGCCAACTGCCTGACCGCTTCACCCCGGATCGTGTAACGCACATACAGATCGATGAACGTCACCGCTGCCAGCGCCTTTTTTAATTCACCCTCCGGCACTTCTCCCAGCTCGTCAAGAAGGTGCGCCTCCGTAACCGCTTCCACCGTCTTGTACGGATGCGCCAGCAGATCGTCGATCATCCCATAATAAAACGCCGTATACTCATCGTCGATCCGTGTGATAAACTTCTCAAAGGTCTTCGGCGGACAGTAATTGCCGACCATCATCACATCGTACCTGCGGCACTCGACCGGCACATTGGACCTGCCCGGATGCAACTGTGTGCCCGCAAGCGGCAGAAACGGCATCCGTGCGATCTCCGGGAAAAATCTCGCCATATATTTGTCATGGTTTCTGTCGATACTGACATGATGATAATTGTGCGGCGTCTTTTCCAGAAAATGATGATAGTACATCGGATGATCCACCACAATGTTGTAGCTGGGAATATCCAGCGCATCCCACATACTCCTGCCATTTTCATCGAGGAAATATTCTTCGCCGCTCATACCGTGAAAATTGAAATTGACAAGGACCGTGTTACCTCTTTCAAAAAATCGAAAAAACTTTTCCGTACTGATATAGGGCTTGCTGAGATCGTACATAAACGTCTCATGGCCAAGTCCTTCAAATCCCGCCGCAAGCTGCCTTGAAAAATATCCCTGTGTCTCTATATCGCCTTCAAAAAGCATTATCTTCTTCATGGTTTTAATGGTAACACAAATCGCGCAAAAAGCCTATAGTAAAATAAAAAGGCAGGCGCGGGCAGTCCTGTATTGAAATCTGCCGTGCAGACATATATAATCAAAAAAAGTATAATACAACAAATCCGGAGGCTTCTTACATGGATTTCTCAATATTGGAAGACATACACCAAAACCGGCGCGGCATCCTCGTGATCGGCAGAACCATAGAACGAAACGGTCAGAAACGCCATATCCTCGGCATGACTCTGGAAGAAAATGCCAGACTCTGTATCATAGAACCCGCAAGCCAGCCTGACCGCCTGCACAGAACGAAGGACCGCACACAGAGAGCGCGCCTGAAAAGAAACAGCGATGATCCGGACACCTGTCTGCACTGCTGTGAGATCCGCATCGGCAACAGGAAATGCCGGATAAGCGGCGGGCAGAGTGCGCCGCTGTCTGTAGGCACAGTGGAAAACTACGAAGCCTTTGCATTATTCTGCGACATGCTGAATGCGGGATGGATCATCCCCGAATGGCTGAAAGAATATGCATGGGAAGATCTGACGCTGATAACATTAAACCTCCCGGATGTCAAAAGGCTGCCGAAGTGCAGCGGGACAACGCCCGTCACCCTGGTGCACCGACCCGGTCCCATCCGACATACCGTGGAAAAAAGCGTTACCCTGCATACGGGAACGCCCCGGGCATTCCGCTTTACGGATCATACGGGCGACACAGTATCATGCTATATCAACAACGTTGTCCTGTTCGACGTATGGGAGACCATCGGCAGACAGCTAGAAGAGCTCCGCTGTCAAAACAGGCTGCCCGAAGACCAGCTGCATGCAGTCAGAGAGAATACATACAAAGCCCTTCAGACTTCCTGTCCAAAGGGCATGTGTTATATCGGCATTGAATACGAATGCAGCAAAGAGATCTCTTTGCAGTTTTATACTAAAGAGTTTTTAAGCTCCCGGCCCGAAACGTCCAAAGGAAGCGCCGCCTTTTTGATGATGCGCCATAAACCCGATCAAAAGTACGGCGCTCACGGTCTTCCCTTAAAGGGCTGCGTGTTACAGACTCCCGTCTCTCCCGGTACGGTCACAGTGCCGTCGGAGCTGCTTTTCTACTGGGAGAAAGCAGACATGTGGGAAACGGCCGCAAAATAAGGGCAGACTCGGCTGTCCGTCCGTTTGTCCGCCTGAATGCGTCTCATCTGCTTTTACAGATACGTTCTCTATACGCTCTGACGCTGTGTTGTATTACTTATTCGGTTGTGATTGTGATAATGGTTGTTTAGACAGAAGGTAAGTTGCTTATTTCTTCTTTTTGGGTTTTGGTGCAGGCAGTTCCTCATACATGGCGTTAAATAAACCTGTCAAAAACTCTCTGTTGTCAACTTCATCTACCAACAACATCTCTTTTGCTCCCTCATAGGGTAATTCATACGAAGCTGTTGGCATATAGCTGATTGCTGCTTTAACTGGTTTTACAAGCAACCTGTCATCGTAGACACCGCCTACGATTTTGCCACGGTAATAGATGATAAATTCTCCCATCATAGTTCTATATGTGATTTCATCCAATTCGGATAATTGCCCTAAAATAAATTCTAAGTATCCCTTGCTTGATGCCATATTTCCACCTCATATCCCGATTGGTATTGTTAATAGAATACCACAATCACGCTCATTTTCCTATCACATTTTCATTAGATTTCTTCCTCCCTTTGCTGAGCTTAGCGGTTTCTGAAAATAATCATAACCACCGGCTTAGCCGGTGGTTATGATTCAGTCGTCAATCCGACTGTAATTTAAGTTTGTCCGGTCCGTATTTGCGGAGTATGCGCCCCAGCATTTTTCTGTCCTCACCTGTCGATGCGGCATACTTCTTTTTAAGCCATTCCAACTCTGTGAACGTAAGCGTATTCACATACGGCTTGTAGTGATTCATGATAAAAATTCCGCCACCTTCCCCCGGTCTTGTATAGATTGGGTAGCCGTATGAAAGAGCTGCAACATCGTTCAGTATTGTTTCTCTGGAAACGCCCAATTCCTGTGCCAGTTCTCTTGATGTACTATGACCACTGACCGCAAGAATACTGATAATTTCCAGTCTGCGGTCTGCGGGTGTCATACTGTCAACTCCTTTCTTTCAATCCCAATTATATTTCAAATAGCATGTGTGGATTTCTCTTTCTATTCGCAATAACTTTTTTAAGAAATTTCAAGGCAAAATCAGACAAAAACTCCCATACTGGCTTTAGGCGGAATATAGATAGACGGGGCTTGCTGTCCAAATTCCTCTATTGTTCTTACCGAAACAGCAAGCACTGCCTGTGTCATGACACAGGGCGTAATAGCAAGCACTGCCTGTGGACGTCCACAGACAATTTTTTTACAGATTTTCCAAGCGTGAAAATCTGTAAAAATTGCTCGTAAGGGAAAAGTTCCCCTAACCCCCTAAGCTGCAAAAAGTAGCGTCCTGTATTCTGGAAACAGGCTGCACATCTTACAAAAAAACTGTTCCAGAAGCGATACAAGAAAAAAGCAGAATTATATCTTTTTTATTTCAACAATTCTTCTGACAACCGCATAATTTCCGGCGCAAGTTTCGCTCTCTTGCGTTTCACCATATGAGTATAAATCGGGTAAGCGGCAGCCACACCGATGATACCGATGACACCGATGATAATGCCGAAAATGAAATATGCTTCCCATTCCGAAATCATCGTGCAGCACATCCCTACACCAAACAGCAGGGCGCTGACAATTCCAACGATCAACGATACCACCGTTGCGGCTCTCGTTGTGCTAGCATCCAATCGGCGAAGCTGTTCCATAGAAATTTCCTCTTTCGTTGGCGCTGCATATTTGTCCCGTATTTTTTTGATTTCTTCCTGTTC
>CANQNN010000023.1 GCA_947625205.1 uncultured Lachnospiraceae bacterium
AAGAATCACGGCTTTGAGTATTTTATCAAGGCTTTTAAGAACCGGGATTTTATCAACGCGCTGCGCAATACGCTGGTGCTGAATCTGCTGGATCTGGTGGTGGGTTTCCCCGCGCCGATCATTTTTGCGCTGATCTTAAACGAGCTGGTATTCAAGAAGTTTAAGAGAGTGGTTCAGACTATCGCTTATATGCCGCACTTCCTCTCATGGGTTATCATATACGGATTGGCGTTGCAGCTGTTTGCGCCTTCCACGGGCCTTCTCAATATGCTCATCACGAAGCTGGGCTTTGAGACAGTCCCATTTCTGAATGACCCGAATCACTGGGTAGGCACCTATATCGGTCTTGGCGTATGGCAGAGCTTCGGATGGAATTCGATCATCTATCTGGCGGCCATCGCGGGAATCAATTCCGAATTATACGAAGCGGCGTCCGTGGACGGGGCGAGCCGCTGGCGTAAGATGTGGCACATCACGCTGCCCGGTATCAGACCGACTATTGTGGTGATCCTGATCATGAATATGGGTAACATTCTGGGAAGCGGCTTCGACAGACCTTTTGCACTGCAGAATAATCTGGTCATGAGTACGGCCGAGGTCATCTCGACCTTTGTATATAAGAACGGTATCAGAGGACTTCAGTTCTCCTTGACGACGGCGGTAGGCTTCTTCCAGTCCGTGATCTGTCTGATCTTCCTGTTACTGTCCAACTGGATTTCCCGAAGACTCGGGGAACGCGGTATCTGGTAAGAGAGGGGAGGATAAGAAATGATCAAGTCTAAGAGATCCAAAGCGGGCGACTGGATTTTTGTGATAATCTGCGTACTGGTTAGTGTTGTATGTCTCGTGCCGATGTTAAACCTGTTAGCCAGATCCGTGAGCTCCACGGATGCGCTGATCAGACGTGAGGTGTATCTGCTGCCGAAGGGCTTTAACGTGGATGCCTACGGCATGGTGCTGGGTGATTCCACTTATGTGAGAGCCTTCTTCTGGACGGCATTCCTGACGGTGGTGTGTACGATACTGTCACTGGTTATGACGATGCTGTGCGCTTATCCGCTTATTTTCGAGAAGCTGAAAGGCCGGCGGTATATCAATATCTATATCATTATCACGATGTTCTTCAATGCCGGTACGATACCGAACTACCTGCTGATGAACCGTATGGGGCTGCTCAATACCCCGTGGGTGCTCATCATCCCGAGCTGTATGAGCGTGTATAATATGATCATTATGAGAAGCTTTTTCTACGGCATTCCGGACAGCCTGCGGGAGTCGGCGGAGATAGACGGGGCCAGTTATTTCAAGATTCTGATCAGTATCTATGTGCCCCTGTCCAAACCGGTATTTGCGACCTTGGCGCTGTTTTATGCGGTAGGAAGATGGAACGGATATTCCGATGCGCTGATGTACGTGAGCGATAAGAAGCTGTATCCGTTGCAGCTTTTCCTGTACAATATCTTAAATTCCATCAACAGCGTGGAGATCGCCACGCAGGAGGGATTCTCGACGCCGGGTCTGTCGGAGTCTTTAAAGGCAGCCATCGTCATGTTCTCCACGGTGCCGATCCTGTGCATCTATCCGTGGCTGCAGAAGTATTTCATTCATGGCGTGACTATGGGCGCGGTAAAGGAATAACCGGATCGTTCCGGAAGGAAGATCCGTCTATTCAATACAGTAACTTATTTTTCAATTCAGAAAGGGAGGTAAACTAATTGAGAAAGAAAATGTTCAAGAAATTGGCGGCGGCTGTTCTGGCGGCATGTCTGACGATGTCGCTTGCAGCGTGTGGAGGCGGAAGCAGCGATACCCAGTCAGCGCCTGCGACACAGGACAGTGCGTCGGATGCGGCTGACACAACGGAGCCCGCTGCCGACACCGAAGCGGATGCTCCGGCCGATGAAGCGGCGGCTGATCCTACCAACGGTGAAGTGGTGGACGGCAAGTTCGTTGATACGAGACATATCACCGTAGAGGTATATGACCGCGGCAACGACGGCGGTTCTGACCCGACCAACAACATGTATACCAAGTGGATCCAGGAGCAGATGCTGGAGAAGCACAATGTTGAGGTTGAATTTGTGGCAGTACCCCGTTGGACGGAGGTTGAGCAGATCAACAACCTTCTGGCAGCAGGCAATGCGCCGGATATCTGCCTGACCTATGACTATCCTACGATCCAGACTTATGCAAACATGGGTGGCGTACTGGATCTGGCTTCCTATGTGGAGGATTACAAGTCTCTGCTTCCCAATATGTGGAACTGGCTCGGAGAGACCAATATCTATTGGGATAAGAGTCCTACGACGGGCGAGCTGTGGGCGATCGAGACTAAGCTGGCTACGACCAACCGCATCAATACATTCGTTCGTAAAGACTGGCTGGATAAGCTGGGCCTGTCTGAACCTACAACGAAGCAGGAATTTGAGGATATGCTGATCGCGTTCAGAGACAATGCGGATACGCTGTTGGGCGCTGATGCGGATAAGATGATCCCTTATTCCGTAAGCTATGATGTAGGCTGGAGAGCGGCAACTCTGATCGAGTCCTTTATCGATCCGGACATTTCCGATAGGGAATACTATGTCAACGGTTTTGATGACAGAAAGTATACCGAGAACGGAACCAAGGAAGCCGTAAGACTTCTGAACAAGTGGTACAACGAGGGTCTTATGTGGGATGACTTCGCTCTGTATGGAAGCGGAGATACCACCGAGGACGATATGATGAAGGCCGGCTATGTAGGCGCTTTCACCCATAACTGGGATTACCCTTACAGAAACGGTGAGGACAGCATTTTGGCCAACTTAAAGAGACTGGTAGGTGAGGACGCTACCTACGTTGTAGTTGATCCTTTTGAGGACAGCAAGGGAACGCATACAAAGTTCGTATCCGGTCCTATCGACCGTAAGATCTTCTTCCCGTCCACCAACGATGAGCCTCTTGCATCCATGATGTATATTGATTTCATCAGTGAGCCTGAAGTGATCCAATATCTGCAGATCGGTGACGAGGGCGTGACGCACAATGTACTGGACGACGGCGCGATCGAAGTGATCGCGGCTGAAGGCGATGCGATCCAGAACTCCGGTTTCAACATCGACCTTACCATTACCTGTAACGGTCTGAATCTGGTTGATCCCGAGCAGACGCTTAAGTCTACGGCGCACAGCTATGCAAGCATCGATCCCGCACTGGTTGAGGAAGCGAATGCAGTTGCACAGACCGATATCCGCGTGGGCAAGAACGTAAACGTAGGCGCTATTGAAGCGGAAGAAGGCATGGGCCCTGCACTTTCCGAGAAGAGAGATGTGGCTTATGACCTGTCCGTATCCGCACCTGTTGATCAGTTCGATGCGGTATGGGATCAGAACATGACGGATTATCTGAATGCCGGCGGCCAGGCGATCATCGATGAGCGTGCCGAGAAATGGGAAGCTACATTCGGTGATACCGATTCCCTTCCGGAATAAGAAGTCAGAGCAATAAATTTATAACATTGTTTAGGGACCGGTGCGTAAGTAGCGGTCCCGTTTTGATTCGGTGGCTGTCGGGCATAAATGCTTTTGTTTATGGAAACATTTGAAAAAAAGGGCAAAAAGGGGTATAGTAATAAAAATTGTATGAAAGGTTGTACTGTCCTGTGAGACGCAGAATATTATCCTTCATCGCGTATTTTATAACACTTGTATCTGCAGCCTTTGGTATGTTTCCGGCATGGGCATATGCACAGGAACTGCCTCCGCATCTGATCCAGACTGTAACTGAGCGGGATATCTATGAGGGAATGCTTTCGCTTGGCTATCTGGAAACTCCCCTGCTGGATGAAGAAGACTGTGACAGTGCATACGAAAATGTCAGGAGTTGTATTGTGCGTATACAGATGGGAAATGCGCACGGCAGCGGAATTGTATGGAGCCTGTCGGATGAGCGTATTGTCATTGTCACCAACAGGCATGTCCTGGATTACTGGAAGGACGAAAACGGGTATGTCCATTTTCCCCAGGGCTATGATGTGGATGCCCGCGTGATCGGGGTGTCAGAGAAGTATGATATAGGATTTGTCGGTGTGGACTGCGGACAGTTTACTTATGAAGAATTGCAGGAGATACGGTGCGCCAGAGTGGATAAGGATGTCCCGGCCGGACTGAAACAGGGCGATTCCATGTTTCTTGTGGATTCGGGTTCTATGGACAGCGGAGAGATGTATTATAAAGGAACAGTCCAGGATGTATATCGCTATATAGAAGATTTGGACGGGTATATGGTATACGGCTATTGTTTTGCCAGGGCGGGAATGTCCGGCGGCGGCACTTTTGACGGCCGGGGTCATCTGATCGGCATGACCACGGCGGGTACGCAGCAGAACGAGTTCGCAAGCGTGCCGGTGCAGCATTTGCAAGCGGCGTATGAGGAGATCGTTTCGGAAGGGAAGTGAAGCTGCCTTGTGAGGACAGGTGCGGTGGATACAGAGCAGAAGGAAAAAGAAAATAAAATAGCACATGATATTGAATCGGAAGAGCAGATCCGATTTCAAGTCAGAGAAAACAGGACGGCCCTTGTGTGCGGTGTACTGGCGGTCGTTTTTGCGGTTTTTGTACTGATCATGCGCATTACGCATCCTGCGGCGGGCGGAGGCGGCATTCTTTTGTATCTGCCGCTGACCGGTATGCTGGCCGGCGGTGCGGTTTGTTTTATGCTGTATTTTAACAGGAAGCTTACCGTGGATGGAATGAATATATGTTATGTAAACATAATGCGAAAAGAAAAGCATTTTACCCTGGACGATATTGGCTATTGTAAAGTAGGAACACGCCGCAGTGCATATCAGATGGCTATATATGATCTCAATGGAAAAGTGTTATGTAAACTTGATTTCGAGGCATTCAATATGGCCGGGTTTTATCAGTATTTAATAGATAACCGCGTTGCGATAGAGCAGAATGATGAACATCTGAACCGTAAGTCCCCCTTAATGGCAATGATAAATGCTATTGGAAAGGAAACTGCCGTCTGCGAGGAAGAAATACGTAAAACTACAGACCTTTTTTACGGGGAGGCAGAACGGATCTTTGCCGGGTGGGAGAAGAACAATCATCAGTTCGGCGCCACGTGGGAGTTTGGATTTGCCGAGTATACGGCCCGGGATCTGGAGACAAAGAAGCGGTTACATGAATATACCAGCTCTGTCAGTCATCCCATGAACAGTCTGCCAGAGTCCTATGAATGCCTGTTGGAAGCATATTTGAAGTATGATGGGAAATATGTGGTATCTAAACGGGGAAAAGAAGTTGTCGTCATACTGCCCTGCTTTTCCAGGACAAGATCTTATCAGATCGGTGAGAAGACGCGTATTCGCAAGACGGACGAGCAGCTGCTGAAGGAATGGCTTATGACACAGCTGGAGTCGGTCAGCAGGGAGCTTCCCGGACACCGGTATCACACGGAGGCATTTACGATAGCGCATCCCCTTACAAAGACGGCGGGGATCGGATGAAAGGCATATACGTATGCGCGTAAATGTGATAAAATAAATATATTGCAGGCGGCTGTCCATTGTGGCGGTATATTAAAAAGCGGGAGGCAGTTATGGCGCTATTTCAGATTGGTAACGATAAGATCATGATACAGGTTGACAGTGTGGGCGCGGAGCTTAAATCGCTCAGGCAGGTGGCATCGGGAAGGGAATATATGTGGTGTGCCGATCCAAAGTACTGGAAACGGACATCTCCGGTGCTCTTCCCGCTGGTCGGCGGTTTAAACGGAGGGGTATACCGCACAGGCGGCAGGGAGTATCCGATGGGACAGCACGGATTTGCCAGAGATACGGAATTTCAATTAAAGAGCCAGGTGGCACGCGAGATCTGGTTTGTGCTGGAATCCGGTGCGGATACACTGGACAAATATCCTTTTCCCTTTGTGCTGGAGCTTGGTTACGAGCTTGACGGCAGCTGTGTGATCGTAAAGTGGAGGGTCAGAAACCCCGCGAAAGAGACGTTGTATTTTTCGATCGGAGGGCATCCGGCGTTTAGATGTCCGATTGACGAAAAGACAATGCAGACAGATTATAAGATACGGTTTGACACGAAAGAGAAGATCGTGTCTTCCTGTCTTGAGAATGGGCTCGTCAGCGGACGGCAGGCGGTTTATGACCTGAATGACGGCGTGCTTCCTGTAACGGAGCATTTATTTGACGGGGATGCTCTGGTGATCGAGCATGATCAGGCGCACCGAGTGGCATTGACCGCACCGGATGGCAGGGATTATCTGACAGTTGAATTTGATGCGCCGCTGTTTGGCATCTGGTCGCCGCCAGGAAAGAATGCACCGTTTATCTGCATCGAGCCGTGGTATGGCAGATGTGACCGCGCCGGTTTTGAGGGCGACTGGAGGGAGCGGGAATGGATGCAGTCTCTGGAAGCGGGAGAAATTTTTGAGGCGCAGTATAAGATAAGTGTGCAGTAGCAGGAAAGGGGGACATGATATGGCACCGATCGTGCAGTGTATGGGGCTTACAAAGACATATGGAGGTAAACTGGCGCTCAACCGGATTTATCTGAATCTGGAGCGCGGCAGGATCATTGGTCTTCTTGGACCGAACGGCAGCGGCAAGACTACGCTCATCAAACTGATGAACGGGCTTCTCAAACCTACGGCGGGCGAGATCCTGATAGGCGGGCAAAGACCCGGGATAGATACGAAACTGCATATTTCCTATCTTCCGGAGAGAACTTACCTGCAGCCGAATATGAAGGTGATGGAGATCGTGAACTATTTTCAGGATTTCTATCCCGATTTTCAGGTGGACAGGGCATATGATATGCTGGCGCGCCTGCAGATACAGCCCTATGAAAGACTTAAGAATCTGTCCAAGGGTACGAAGGAGAAGGTTCAGCTGATTCTCGTCATGAGCAGAAACGCGGATCTGTATGTGCTGGACGAGCCTATTGCCGGAGTGGACCCGGCGGCGAGAGACTTTATCCTTCGCACTATTGTCGCAAATTATAACAGGAATGCAACCGTACTTTTGTCCACCCATCTGATTGCCGACGTGGAGGGCATTCTGGATGAAGTTGTGTTTATCAGACAGGGCAATATTGTACTTCAGGCGGGTGCGGAGCAGATCAGACGCAATGAAGGTAAGTCTGTAGACCGTTTCTTCAGGGAGGTGTTCGCATGTTAGGAAGACTGATGAAATATGAGTGGAAGGCGACATGGAAGCTTCTGGTTCCGGCAAACCTGTTGATCGTTGTCACTTCCTTTTTCTCATGGATCGCATGGCGGCGTATGCGGTATGACGGATATGATGTGAATGCTGTTGTGAATCTGGCCGCGTTCGTTCTGCTGGTGACGAGTTTCCTGAGTATGTTTGTGGTGATCGTGGGATCGGCGATCTATTTGATCTGGCGGTTCTATACATCAACCTATGGGGACCAGGGGTATCTTCTGCATACGCTTCCCGTGGATAAACATCACATTATCATTGCCAAGGTGCTTGTCAGCACGGCGTGGATCCTGCTCAGCACGGTTCTGATGTGTATATATATGTATCTTGATTACAGTACGACACTGGATGAAGTTGGCGTGGCGCTTGAGGAGATCCTGAAGGCCGTTTTGACACAGTGGTTTGGCAATACAGAATCAGCGTTTTATGTTGTAATGGGCATCATTATGATGATCGTGGGAATGCTGGTGCGTGTTCTCAAAGTGACCGCCTGTATTTCTTTAGGCCAGCTCTCGTCCAACCACAAGCTGCTTACGGCATTTGGCTTTTATTATGCCATTTATGTAGTACAGAAGATCATTGATGCGATATACGCTTATTTTTCTTTCGAGTGGTGGGAAAGCGGCGGGTTTGAGATGATGTGGGAGTTTGGCCTGATCACGGGGCTGGCCTACATGGTCATATTCTATGTTCTGACATGGTATGTAATGGAAAAGAAATTGAATCTCGACTGACGCAGACGGCTACTGCAGACTGTTGCAGGCGCAAAATCACGCCTTGACATATTATCATAAAAGGGAGAAAATAATAAAATATGCGGCAGCATATATGCCGCATGATCAAGAAAGGCTGGTGTTGTTATAATGACTAAGATTGACATTGTATCCGGATTTCTCGGTGCCGGCAAAACGACATTGATAGGGAAGCTGTTAAAAGAGGCTTTGGCGGATACCAAGGTCGTGCTGATCGAGAACGAGTTCGGCGAGATCGGCATTGACGGCGGATTTTTGAAAGAAGCGGGAATTGAGATCAAGGAGATGAATTCCGGCTGTATATGCTGCTCTCTGGTTGGGGATTTCGGAGAGTCGCTGCGCGAGGTGCTTGATACGTATACACCGGAACGTGTTATGATAGAGCCTTCAGGAGTCGGTAAGCTGTCGGATGTTATGAAGGCGGTCCAGGATGCCATGACGGACAGAAATGTGGAATTAAACAGTGCGGTTGCGGTCGTGGACGCCTGCAAATGTAAGATGTATATCAAGAATTTCGGTGAGTTCTTTATTAATCAGATCGAACATGCCGGCACGATCATTCTGAGCAGGACCGATAAACTGAGCGAAGACAAGCTGACAGCATGCGTTGAGATGATCCGGCAGTATAATGATAAAGCGACTGTTATCACAACACCCTGGGACGCGCTGGACGGAAGGGATATCCTGGCAACGATAGAAGGCGCCAAGGATCTGGAAGCAGAACTGATGCGTGAGGTAATGGAGCATCATGAGGAGCATGATCACGGGTCTGATTGTACGTGCGGCTGTCACGACCATGAACATGAACATCATCATGAACATGATCACGACCATGAGCATGATCACGACCATGAACACGAGCATGAGCATGAACATGATCACGACCATGAGCATGATCACGACCATGAGCATGAACATGAACACCATCACGACCATGAGCATCATCATCACCACGATCATGAGGGGCATCATCATGCGGACGAGATATTTACCAGTTGGGGATTAGAAACACCTGCAGCATACACCAGGACGGAGATCGATCATATACTGGAGCAGCTTGGAAATGAAGAGGTATACGGGCTTGTCCTTCGGGCGAAAGGCATGGTGCCGGACGTTGAGGGCGGCTGGATCTATTTTGATTACGTGCCGGAGGAAAGTAATGTCAGAGGCGGCAAGCCGGATGTTACGGGTAAGTTCTGCGTGATCGGCTCTAAGTTAAATGAAGATAAGCTGGAAGAATTGTTTCACAAATAGGAGTTAAAACAGACAGATTATTGGGAAAGGTGTGGAATTTTCATGAAACCGGTCTATGTGATCAACGGATTTCTGGAGAGCGGTAAAACCGAATTTATTACTTATACGCTTGCGCAGCCGTATTTTCAGGTAAGGGGCAGGACATTGCTCATTGTGTGCGAAGAAGGTTTAAATGAATATGATGAGGAATTATTAAAGCTCAGCCGTACGGACATGGAGCTGATCGAGGAAGAAGAGCAGTTTCAGCCGGCTAATCTGATCGAACTGGAAAAGAAGCACAAGCCGGAGCGGATCATAATCGAGTATAACGGTATGTGGAATTATAAAGAAATGAAATTACCGTGGCACTGGCGCATTGAGCAGCAGATCACGACTATTGATGCGTCCACGTTCCCTATGTATTTTACCAATATGAAATCGCTCCTTGCGGAGCAGATTCGTGCATCGGAGCTGATCATTTTCAACCGATGCGACAATGTGGAGGATCTAAGCAGCTATAAGCGCAATGTAAAAGCAATCAATCAGAAAGCGGAGATCGTGTTTGAAGACGCCAACGGGGAGATCAATTCTATTATGGAGGACGATCTGCCATACGATTTAAAAGCGTCTGTTATTGAATTGGACGATCAGGGATACGGCATCTGGTATCTGGACTCCCTGGATCATCTGGAAAGATACGAGGGTAAAACCGTCCGTTTTACGGCGATGGTGTTAAAACCGAAGGATTATCCGACAGGATATTTTGTGCCGGGACGGATGGCCATGACCTGCTGCGCGGAGGATATGGCATTCCTCGGTTTCGCCTGCGAATATGACCATGCAAAAGAGCTGGAGGAAAAACAGTGGGTCAAGGTAACGGCGAAGGTCGCAAAGGAATATTTTGCAGACTATCAGGGGGAAGGACCGCTTTTGCATGCAGTCAGTGTGGAGAAAACCAGAGCGCCGAAAGAAACGGTTATTAGTTTTGCATAGGACGCCGGGTGCTGTTTTATGACAGAAAAAGAATCGCAGCAGTTAAAAAAACGCCTGATCGAACTGGCTCAGAAATCTTACAGCAGGGGTATTTATACATATACCCCTTTTTTAAGTATGGCAGAGCAGCAGATATTCTGGCATGTAGAAAAAGAGATAGCTTGTGCGGGTTATGCGTTTGAGGGCGGCGCTCCGGATTGTGAGCGGAAGATGATACGGTTTGGCAGCGCAGAGCTTCTCGGATATGAGGAGGATTATCCGATCAGAGCGCTTGCCGTCGTACCCGTACAGGCGGAGTTTGCGGAAGAGCTGACGCACAGGGATTATCTAGGTGCGCTCATGAATCTTGGGATCAGGAGAGAGCTGATCGGCGATATTTTTCCATCGAAAAAGGAATGTATCTTTTTCTGTCAGGATAGTATTGCATCTTATCTGACGGACAATCTGTGCCAGATCAGACATACCAGGGTCCGGTGCAGTGTGACGGAGGCAACCGGACGCCTGCAGGCGCCGGTCGCAGAGCATCTTTCCGTTTCGGTGGCATCCGTCAGAATTGACACGGTGATATCGAAAGTATACAATATAGCGAGGAGCAAAAGCCTGGAGCTGTTTAAGGCAGGAAGGATCTTTGTCAACGGCAGGCTGACGGAAAATAACAGCTATACCCTCAAAGAGCAGGATGTAGTGACAGTCAGAGGGTTGGGAAGATTTACTTATACAGGGATACAGGGCGCGACCCGCAAGGGGAAAGAACGCGTCACGGTTGATGTATACAGGTAACGATTATAGTTTACATAACTATACAAATAAAGCGCAATAAGCGATAAAGTACAGAAAACGAAAGGGATACGAAAAGAGATGTTTCACTATACGTCATATCAATGGTTGTTTGTTTTTTATACATACTGCTTTCTGGGATGGTGTTTTGAATCCGCCTATGTGTCTTTGAAATCGAAAAAGTGGATCAACAGAGGTTTTATGAGAGGGCCCTTCCTGCCGCTGTACGGAAGCGGGGCGGTCATGATGCTGGTCGTATCCATTCCCTTCGCCGACAATATAGCGCTCACTTATTTGGCGGGCTGTATCGGCGCAACGGCGCTAGAATACATAACGGGTGTTACTATGGAAGCGCTGTTTAAAGTGCGGTACTGGGATTATTCAAACCAGCCCTTTAATTTTCAGGGGCAGATATGTCTTTTCTCAACGCTTGCGTGGGGATTTTTTACGGTGCTCATGACAAGGGTGTTGCACTGGCCGATCGACCGGTTTGTATTGAGTGTGCCGGATAGGGTCCTGTATTATGTGACAATGCTTCTTACAGTCTACATCGTGATAGATTTTACATTGTCCTTTAAAGCGGCGCTGGATATCCGGAATATTCTTGTCAAGATGCAGAAGGTCAAAGAGGAAATGGTGCGTATGCAGCGGCGGCTGGATGTGATCGTTGCCTTTAACAATGAGGAGAAGGAACAGAAGAAGCAGGAGAGAGAGCTTAGCCTTGCCGAGTTGAGCTCCGGCATAAAGCAGCGCTTTGCAGTTTTGAAGGAAGCCGTTCAGTCTAAACCGTCGGCTTACGGTGCAGCCATCCGGGAAGAGATCGCGGAGCTGCGCGGTAAATTTAGTAATTATCCCGATCCGCGTGGGAGCTATAAGGATATGTTGGATTTCTATAAACGGGATATGATCCGCAATAATCCGACTATGGTTTCCGGCAAATTTAAGGAATCCCTGGAGGAACTGAAGCATATAGCAGATGAAAAGAGAAAGCACTGATTTAGGATCAGTGCTTTTTGACTGGTGTTGTGCGCTTAGTCGGCATCATGGTCGATCACAATATATTTGTTCCTGTGGCTGTGCCTGATACGGAACGATTCTATGATCTGGCTTTCCATCAGTTCCAGATTTCTTGCTTTGCGGCGAAACAGAGCCAGCGCTTTATTGTAAAACCAGAACGAATATACGAGTACCGTATTGATCCTGCCCAGTTTCGCCTTGGTGGTGTGCTCATAATGGGTTCCGCCCGCAAGAGTGGCTTTGCCGGAGCGGATATAGCCGATTAGATCGCTTTCGGTCGTGATATTTTCCTGCAGGATCGTATAACCGAAACCTATGCCGTCCATTTTATGTGAGTCGCTGCCACCGAAGCAGGGCAGATCATACTCTTTGGCGATCCGCATTGCCCGCAGGTTGGAATCCGCGTCTTCGCAGGCATTAAAACCCTCTATAAAATCAAATTTTCTGTAGATGCTGCCGGCCATTTTGCCCCGGAGCGTGTTGAAGATGCTTAAAAATTTCTCGCCGCAGGGATGAGCGGGCCCGATGATACCGCCATAGTGATGGACGATCTCGATCAAAAGGGCTATCGGCAGACCGCGCAGCTCCAGGATAGGCAGTTTAACATCCGAAGGCATAACGATCAGCATGTGCCCCGCATCGATGGTATCGTATTCGATTCCTTTTAAAACAATAAAATCTTCGGGTTTAGCCGGGAGCTTCTGGTAATAGCGGTATGCCTTATAAGAGTCGTGATCGGTGATCAGCATACCCTGGTATCCCCGTTTTTTTAATATATCTATGTTGTCAAGCAGGCCCACCTTACTGTCAGGAGAGCCTTCTTTTGTATGACAATGCATATCCAGCTTCATATGTTCCATCCCCTTATGTTTGGTCGCGCCGATAGATAGTTCGGACGGTCACAGAAAATATTCTAACCTTTTTGCGGGGAAAAAGCTATAGTTATAAGGAGTTTTTTAAGAAATCTTACGGAATTCTTATGGAAAATCTGCTTTTTAGCGGAAACACCGGAAGATTTTAACATAAATTATCTATTGACAATTTCTTTTAAATGAACTATGGTATAGAAAATATATTTTGTCAAATAAAGATGAATCATATTTAAACCTGTGAGGAAGAGTAGTAGAAACAAGGAAACCGGTACAGAGAGCCGCGATTGGTGGAATGCGGTACGGCGATTATTTTGAATGGACTTCTGAGGCCGGCCTGAAATAACAGTAGGAGCCGGCGGGAGCCGCACCCGTTATCCGCGCGGCATGTATAGACCGGTAAGAATCGGGATGTATATGACTGGAGGTGGGCGTATTGCCGATACGTCAAATTGAGTGGCACCGCGATAGTAATTCATGTTTATTACCGTCTCAGATATTAGTCTGGGGCGGTTTTTATTATTTTAATAAGGCAAAGCCTTAAAAATGTAAAGAAGCGTAAGCTTCGGAATGGAGGAAATTATGAAAAAAAGAGCAGTAGAATTATTGATGACAGCCGTTATGTTGTCGGCGGCGCTGGTAGGATGTGGCGGCAGCGATCCCGCCGCAGCAGATTCCGGTGCGGGCGATGTTACAGACAGCGCTGCGACGGAAGAGAGCAGTGAAGAGGATAGCGCTTCGGAAGAAAACGCTGAGACCGGTACGGATGAAAGCAGTACAGAAGGGGCTCAGGCAGAGGGTGCAACCTACAAGGTAGGTATCGTGCAGTATGTTGATGATGCTTCCCTGAATCAGATCGAGGCGGCTATTGAGGCAGAACTGGATGCCAAGGCTGCAGAGCTGGGCGTTACTTTTGATTACAGCGACTATTTTTATAACGGGCAGGCGGATGCAACCATGTTAAATCAGATCGCCACCGAATTAGTCGCATCCGATGTGGATGTGATCGTGCCGATTGCGACTCCTGTTGCGATGATCATGCAGAACGCTACGGAAGACAATCAAATTCCTGTCGTATTCTCCGCAGTGTCAGATCCTGTGGGCGCCGGACTTGTTGAGAGTATGGAAGCGCCGGGCTCCAATATTACGGGCACATCTGACGCGCTGGATACCAAAGCCATTATGGATCTGATGTTTGCAGCCAACCCGGATATCAAGAAGGTGGGTCTGCTCTACAGCAAGAGCGAGGATTCTTCCACGCAGCCGGTAAAGGATGCAAGCGCTTACTGTGCCGATAAGGGCGTGGTAGTGGAGGAGAAGACCGGAACTACCAACGATGAAGTCTCACTGGCGGCAGATGCGCTGATCGCAGACGGATGCGATGCGATCTTCACGCCCACGGACAATACGGTCATGACGGCGGAGCTGGCGATCTATGAGAAGTTTATCGATGCGGGTATCCCGCACTACTGCGGCGCCGATTCCTTTGCTTTAAACGGTGCATTCCTTGGATACGGCGTAAACTATGAAGAACTCGGTACGGCAACGGCGGATATGGTAGTGGATATCCTTGTAAACGGCGCCGATCCCGCGTCAACGCCCGTTGTGACGCTGGATAACGGTATCGCTACAGTGAATACCGAGACGGCGTCAGCGATCGGTCTGGATTACAGCATGTTTGCCGATATGTGCGAAGAGCTGCGTGAGATCACCACGGCGAAAGAGTTTGAGTAGAAAGAGGTTTGTATGAGTTCGATATTTACTTTATCGATTTTACAGAGCGCGCTGGAGCTGGGGTGTATCTATTCCCTTGTGGCGCTGGCGCTGTTCATATCATTTAGCATTTTAAATATTGCGGATCTGTCCACAGACGGTTGTTTTACGCTCGGCTGTTCTGTGGGCGCGGTCGTGACTATAGCGGGGCATCCTTTTCTGGCATTCCCGGCGGCGATGGCCGCCGGGGTGTGCTCCGGTTATGTGACGGCCTTTCTGCAGACGAAGATGGGCGTTCCGTCCATTCTGGCCGGTATCATCGTCAATACAGGGCTGTACACGGTCAATATTGCAGTTATGGATTTTTCGTCCAATGTCAATCTGTTCGGGTGCGATACTATATTCGGTCTTGCCAAAGACTGGTCTGATGCAGCGTGGTACGCCGACTGGTATAAGATCGGAATCGTGGCGCTCATCGTGATCGTGACGGGGGTGATACTGACATGGTTTCTCAGTACGCGGCTGGGACTATCCATCCGTGCTACGGGCGATAATGAACATATGGTGCGCGCTTCAAGCATTAATCCCACTTTTACGATCACGGTCGGACTGTGCGTGGCCAATTCCCTTACAGCGCTGTCAGGCGCAATTCTTGCCCAGTACCAGAAATCTTGCGACATCAATCTGGGTACTGGTATGGTGACGATCGCACTTGCCAGTCTGATCATCGGCGAGACGTTGATCGGAAAAGGCGGTATGCTCAAAAAAATAATAGGTGTTATATTAGGAAGCTGCCTGTATCGCTTTATTGTGGCGATCGCGCTTCGTATGAGCGTTCCCGCAGAGTGCCTAAAGCTTGTGTCGGCGTTGATCGTTGCGTTTGCGATCGCTTTTCCCTACATGAAAGGCAAGGCTTCCTTCTACAGAACCCGCAGAATGGCATCCTCGGCCGCAGGAGAGGACGGTGATGACGAATGCTGACGTTAAGAAGAATCTCCAAGACGTTTAATCCCGGCACGGTAAACGAGAAAAAGGCGCTGGAGAAGGTGAATCTGGAGCTTGCAGACGGCGATTTTGCAACGATCGTCGGCAGCAACGGCGCCGGTAAATCTACATTGTTCAATGCAATAACAGGTGCTTTTTATGTGGACGAGGGACACATCATTCTGGCGGGAGAGGATATCACATACAAGAAGGAACATCTCAGAAGTAAAGTGATCGGCCATCTATTCCAGGATCCTCTCAAGGGCACGGCGCCGCACATGACCATCGAGGAAAATATGGCGCTTGCCTATCTGCGCGCTTCCACGGCGTCCCATGCCTATTTCAGCCGGATAAACGGCAAGGAGAAACAAATGTTCAGGGAACAGCTTTCCCTGCTTGATATGGGACTGGAGGACCGTATGAAACAGCCTGTCGGTCTGCTGTCAGGCGGACAGAGACAGGCGCTGACGCTTCTGATGGCAACTATGGTAACGCCCAGAATATTGCTTCTGGATGAGCATACGGCGGCGCTTGACCCAGCGACGGCGGCCAAGGTGCTTGATCTTACCAGAAGGATCGTAGCGGAGCGAAAGATCACCTGCCTTATGGTGACACACAATATGCACCAGGCGTTGGAGCTTGGAAATAGGACCCTGATGATGGACGGCGGGCATATTGTTTTCGATGTGCAGGGCGAGGAGAGAGAGAAGCTTACGATCGACGATCTTATGAAGCAGTTTCAGGATAATGCAGGGAAACAGCTGGATAACGACAGGATCTTGCTTTCCAGATGAGAATACGCTTAGAAGCGGTATATTGGAGAACGTATGGAACAGCTTACGCTATTTGATAAAAGAGAAGAAACAACGCCTCTTGCCAGCCGGTTAAGACCGCAGAGGCTGGAGGATTTCGTAGGTCAGGAACATCTGCTGGGACCTGGGAAGATGCTCCGGCAGATCATAGAGAAGGATCAGATATCTTCTATGATATTCTGGGGACCGCCGGGAGTCGGCAAGACTACCCTTGCGAGCATTATCGCGAATAGGACGAAAGCGGATTTCATCAACTTCAGCGCTGTGACGAGCGGCATCAAAGAGATCAAGGAGGTCATGAGCCAGGCAGATTTAAGCCGGAGGATGGGTGTGCGCACGGTTTTGTTCGTGGATGAGATCCATCGTTTTAACAAGGCACAGCAGGATGCTTTTCTGCCTTTTGTGGAAAAGGGAAGTATCGTGCTGATCGGTGCGACTACGGAAAACCCCTCATTTGAGGTGAATGCGGCGCTTTTGTCCAGATGCAGGGTGTTTGTGTTAAAGGCGCTGGAGGAGAAGGATCTTGTAAAGCTTCTGACAAACGCGCTGCACAGTCCCGCAGGTTTTGCATCGCAGAAGATAGAGATGAGCGATAAGCAGCTTCAGGCGATCGCGGCCTTTGCCAACGGAGACGCCAGAATGGCATTGAATACGTTGGAGATGGCAATTTTAAACGGCAATATTACACCGCAGGGCAGTATCGTGGTGACGGACGAGGGACTCTCCCAGTGCATTAACAGAAAGTCTCTCATGTATGATAAAGCGGGCGAGGAACATTACAATCTGATCTCGGCGCTGCATAAGTCCATGCGCAACAGCGATCCGGACGCCGCCGTCTACTGGATGCTTAGAATGCTGGAGGGCGGGGAAAATCCTCTCTATATTGCCCGAAGACTGATCCGTTTTGCCAGTGAGGATATAGGTATGGCGGACAGCCATGCGCTATTGCTGGCGGTGGCGGCTTACCAGGCGTGCCATTTCCTGGGAATGCCGGAGTGCGATGTGCATCTGACCCATGCGGTCACATATCTTGCTATGGCGCCCAAGTCAAATGCATTGTATACGGCGTGCGAACATTGTAAACAGGATGTCAGAACGGATAGCGCAGAGCCTGTTCCGCTGCAGCTTCGCAATGCGCCTACAGAGCTTATGAGAGATCTGAAATACGGCGCGGGCTATCAGTATGCGCACGATGCGCAGGATAAGCTGACCACTATGGAATGCATGCCGGAATCCAAGCGCGGATGCAGATATTACTATCCTACGGATCAGGGCGAGGAAGCGGAAGTAAAAGAACGTCTGAATCAGATCCTGGAATGGAAGCGGACACACGCAAAAGAATAAGAAGAATGTTTTCAAGGGCTGCCTTTCAAGGCAGCTCTTTTTTTATTCAATGCCGGCGCCAAAAATACCGCCTGTTCTTTTTTACGTATTCAGTCATAACCGGGACAACATTTCATATATTGAGATAAGGAGGCGAGAGCGATGAAAAGGGATGAGCTTATGCGTATGTTCCCGGAGTATTTGCGCGCCGGCTGGGAAAAAGTCGCTGAGCAGGCAGAGGGCTTACAGGAAATCAGGATGCGGGTCAACAGGCCCGCCACAGTATTGATCAACTGCAGGGAACGGTTCGTGGGTAAAGGCGGCGAACTGATGGACAGGCCGCCGTCGGGTGCGGCTGTGACGGCAGAGGATATGGAAGCCGTATTGAAGCACTTATGCCAATATTCCGTCTATGCATTTGCAGATGAGATACGCAGGGGATTTCTGACAATACAGGGCGGGCACCGGGTTGGCTTGGCCGGACAGGTTATTCTGGAAGAAGCGGACAAGGTACGCAATTTAAAATACATACGTTATTTAAATATCCGGATCGCCCATGAGATAGCGGGGGTATCCGACGTGCTTCTGCCTGTGCTGTATGATACCGGCGGGGCGTTGTACAATACGCTCCTGATCTCGCCGCCCGGATGCGGTAAGACGACTATGCTGCGGGACCTGGTGCGGAATGTGTCTGACGGCAATGCGTATGGAGCCGGTGTCAATGTCAGTGTGGTGGATGAGCGCTCGGAGATCGCAGGCAGTTATATGGGAACCGCGCAGAACAATGTCGGTATGCGGACCGACGTGCTGGACGGATGTCCCAAGAGGGAAGGAATGATGATGCTGATACGCGCAATGGCGCCGCAGGTGCTTGCCGTGGACGAACTGGGAGGCATCGGAGATATACAGGCGCTGCGCATGGCAAGCGGGTGCGGGTGCAGATTGATCGCGACGATACACGGCGGCTCGCTCGATGAGATAAAAAATAAAAATTACATGTGTGATGTTATTAAAGACCGGCTGTTTGAGCGATATGTAGTGCTTACGAGAAAGAACGGGCGCTGCGAGGTGGAAGGAATTTATAACAAAGATGGGATTGGTGTTTAAAATACTGGGAACAGTGTGCATTCTGGCAGGATGCATGGGATGGGGCGTCAGCCGGGTCGGCGAAGAACGGGGAAGAGTCAGGAATCTCCGGGAACTGATACAGATCACCGGGAGGATCCGCGACGAGATCGCTTACGGCAAGCATACAATGCCGGAGATATGCCTGATCCTGGCGCAGAACTGCAGCCCGGCGTATCGGGCCTGTTTCTTAAAGATATATGAACAGGCTGGTCAGGGGCGCGGCGAGCCGTTTGACTGTATATGGACGCGGCAGACCGGGAAATGCTTAAAGGATGTGCCCTTGGCGGAGGAAGAAAAAGCAGTTCTCACGGATCTGCCCCGGAATATGGGAATGCAGGAGGAAAAGCTTCAGGCAGAAAGTGTCGCAAGAGCGGCCGGGCTGCTTGTCAGGAACTGCCGGATGGCGGAAGAGGCGTATGAAAACAAGTCGAAAGTAATACTGAGCGTAAGCGCTCTGACGGGAGTATTTATTACCATTCTGCTGATCTAGCGGAAATGAAAGAGGGGAACAATGAGCGTAAGTCTGATATTCAGGATAGCGGCGGTTGGTATCCTTGTTACAATATTAAATCAAGTTTTAAAACACAGCGGCAGAGAAGAACACGCTTTTCTGATAAGTCTGGCGGGTTTAATTCTTGTTTTAACATGGATCATACCATATATTTACGATCTGTTCGTGATGATCCAGGATCTTTTTACATTGTAGTGGACGAATATCCGCAGAGCGGCTGTCCTGGGGAGTGACGGGAGTGGAAATCATTAAAATAGGTCTTATAGGTATCGTGGGTATACTGCTTGCAGCTCCCATGAAAAGCTATAAAGCAGAATACAGCGTTTTCATCGGCATAGCGGTATGTCTGGTGCTTCTCGGATACGGGATGCAGTATTTCGCAGGTATTTTGGCGGGCATTGAACAGCTTCGCGCATATTTGAAAAATAACCAGAGTTATTTAACTGTGCTGCTTAAAGCGGTGGGGGCAACCTACGCCTGTGAGTTCTGCGCGGGCATATGCAAGGACGCGGGTTACAGCGGTATAGCCGGACAAGTTGAACTGGTCGGTAAACTGTATATTCTGCTGATCGGAATGCCGGTGCTGGCTTCTCTGCTTGAAAGTATACAGACAATTGCCGGATAGGAGATGGAGTATGGCTGTTGACGGAAGCAATCTTTTTTGGGAAGAAATGGGACTGGATGCGGCGGCGCTTGATTTCCGGCAGCTGTTTCCAGGGTACGATTTTGACGGAAAAGCAGTTATGGAGCTTATTATGCAGGGCAGGATATGGGCGGCGGTCAAAGCGCTGTTTGGCGGCATGGGCGGAGCGGTTCTTGAGCAGGCGGGGGAGCTTAAGACTCTTTTTATGATGATCCTGGTATTGGGAATTGTAGCGGCTCTGCTGGTGAATTTCGCGGATCTGTTTCAGGACCATCAGGTATCGGACATTGCTTTTTACTTTGTCTATATGCTGTTAGTTGCCGTGCTTCTGGGGGCATATAAGAATACGGTGTCCGTGGTGCGTGAAATACTGGAGACGGTCATTACATTTATGAAGCTGTATATTCCAACTTATGTCATTGCTGTGGGAAGCGCATCCGGCGTGGCGTCCGCCTCGGCGTATTATCAGATCCTTCTGCTTATTATATATCTTATAGAATGGGGATATCTGTCGGTCCTGATGCCGATGATCTCCATATATATGCTTCTGACCGTTATCAACGGCATCTGGATGGAGGAAAAACTGGCACTCCTTCTGGAGCTGCTCAGCAAAATCATAGGATTCGGCATTAAGCTTACGCTTGGCATTATAACCGGCTTTAGCCTGCTGCAGACAATGATATCACCCGTTATAGATTCGCTGCAGATGTCGGCGCTCAAGAAAGCGATGTCTGCCATACCCGGAATCGGAGGTCTGACGGAAGGAATGTTTGAGATGGTGGTCGGCTCTGCCGTACTTGTCAAAAACAGCATCGGTCTGTACATTACGCTCGTGCTGGCTGTGCTTTGCAGTATACCGGTCCTGAAGCTGGCACTGTACACGGGCGTGATCAAGGCAGGCGCCGCCATGACCGGAATCGTCAGCGACAAGAGGATAACGAATTGCGCTGACAGGGTCGGCGACGGACATCTTATGCTGTTGAAGATAGCATTGTCGTCTGTCGGGATGTTTGTCATACAAATCGCTGTCATTACCTATACTGCCGGCGGAGGGATCTGACATTGGGTATTGTGGAAAATATACGGGAAATAGGTATGTTTATCGTCGTGGCACAGATGCTTGTGCATCTTTCGGCAGGAAAAGCGTACGAAAAATATATGAAAGTGATAGCGGGTGTTATTGTATTGATGCTGTTTATCAGGCCCTTTATCCGGGATCCATCCGGCGTTATGGACGGATGGCAGGAAGAGATTCGGCGCATGGAGCAGCAGCTGGACCGGTATGACAGTGTGCAGCAGAATGCCACGTATGCGGCAAATGGTACAGAGGAAACGGCGCTTCGGCGAATTGAGGAGGAAGTGAAGGCAATGCTTAACGATGCGGTTTCGGATGAGGGCTGTGCCGTCACCGGCGTAGAGATCTCATTGGAAAATATGAACGGAAACGGGAAAGCTGATTCGGACGCCGGCAGTCCGGAATGGGAGCTTCGCCGTGTTACCGTTACAGTACAAGAGACTACCGAGGACGGTCAGGAAGAGAAGAAGGAGGAAAATACGGAAAAGATCCGGATAGAGAAGATCACACTGGAAAGCGGTCCGGACCAGGAGGCAGACGGAGCAGACGGCCGGAAAATATCAGAGACTGCCGGGGAAAAATACAGGCAGCTTTTTGCACAGATCCTTGGGGTGGCACAGGATAAAGTGGAGGTGACGTATCATGGAGGACGGTAAGAAACTGCTGCATAAGCTGGCAGACGGCAAAAAAATTGATAAGTCCCGGTGCCTGATCGTTGTCCTGGCGGGAATCCTTCTGTGCCTTATCGCTTTTCCGTCAGGACAGAATGATACAAAGTCCGGTATATCGAACATAGTGAGTGATACAATCGATAATCATAGCACAGAGGAATCGAATGCCGGACCATCCGAATCCGCTTATGAGTCGGATCCCTATGAAGAATACTGGGAGAAAAGGCTGGAAAATGCGTTGCGGTATGTGGATGGAGTGGGACAGGTCAGGGTGTTGATCACATTAAAGGAGTCAGCATATAAGATCGTGGAAAAGGACGGACCGGAAGAATTTACCGATACACAGGAGGCGGATTCCGATGGCGGAAGCCGGACTGTCTCAGAGAGCAGATTAGAGAAGAGTACGGTATATACGGAGGACGGAAACGGCCGGAATGTTCCATATGTGGTCAAAACCGTTGCTCCTACTGTTGAGGGCGTGGTGGTGATCGCCCAGGGAGCCTCGAAGCAGGGCGTACGGGATGATATAATCGAAGCGATTCAGGTATTATTTGATATTGAAGCGAATAATATAAAAATAGTAAAGATGAAAAATAATCAGTGAAGGGGAGAAAAAATTGAAAAATATGATTAAAAAGAACCAGATGATGATCACGGCGCTGGCAATTATGATCGCGGTAGCGGGCTATCTGAATTTTGCTGGCACGAAAGTTACGGACGAGGAGGTCCTGACAGTCAACGGGGAGATCGCCACGGACGATATGGGAAATCTTGCGCTTGACAGCGAGGATACGGACTACACGTCCTTTGCGGATCTGTCCGATGAAGATCTGGAACAGCTTTCGGGAGATATCGAGAGTCTTGACACGGACGTGACAATGTCGGAGGAAAGCAGTGAGGATGAAGAATTGGCGGAGGCGCTGGCCGAGGAACAGATGGAAGAAGTGCCGGGCGAAGCCGTGTTCACATCGGCAGGTACGGTTTCGCAACTGTCGGGAGCCAAGCTGCAGAAAGAGCAGACCCGTGCCCAGAACAAGGCTACATTATTAGAGATCATCAACAATTCCAATATCAGCGATACGCAGAAACAGGAAGCGGTCAACAACATGATTTCCATGACGGATATCGCCGAAAAAGAAACGGCGGCGGAAATACTTCTGGAGGCAAAAGGATTTGACGATGCTATCGTAAGCATAGACGGTGACAGCGTGGATGTGGTTGTCAATACCGCGGAACTGACAGAGGCACAGCGTGCGCAGATCGAGGATATTGTTATTCGCAAGACCGGGGTCAGCGCCGAATCAGTCATCATCAGTACGGTCAACGCAGATTAAACGCAGTGTACAATGGCGGAGAATATGATATAATATGCGCAGACAATAGGATATATAAGGTACGGAGGAATAAGGATGAGAAGGATTTTTCTAATCGTATTAGACAGTTTTGGGATAGGTGAGATGGAGGATGCGGCCGAGTACGGCGATGCCGGAACAAACACGCTCAGGTCCGTCTCTGCCAGCCCAGCGTTTGATATGCCCAATATGAGGACGCTTGGACTTTTTAATATAGAAGGTGTGGACTGTGGCAGAAAGACCGATTCTCCTACGGGCAGGATCGCGCGTATGAAAGAGGCGTCCAAGGGCAAAGATACGACTATAGGTCACTGGGAGATTGCCGGAATACTGTCGGAACGGCCGCTGCCTACTTATCCGGAAGGATTTCCGGAGGAGGTTTTAAAACCGTTTCGGGATAAGACGGGCAGAGGTGTGCTCTGTAATCTTCCCTATTCAGGAACGCAGGTTATTCAGGATTACGGCGAGCAGCATATGCGCACGGGCGATCTGATCGTCTATACGTCCGCTGACAGCGTTTTTCAGATCGCGGCGCATGAGGATGTGGTGCCGCCGGAGCAGCTTTATGAATACTGCCGTATCGCAAGGCAGATATTGCAGGGTAAACATGGCGTGGGGAGAGTGATCGCCCGCCCCTTTACCGGATCAGGCAGGGGACAGTTTACACGGACTGCCAACCGTCACGATTTTTCTCTAATGCCGCCGGGAACAACCATGCTGGACCAGCTCAAAAGCGCGGGCAGGGACGTAATAGCTGTGGGAAAAATCAATGATATATTTGCCGGCAGGGGAATCACGGAATATGTATATACCGGGGGTAATGCCGAGGGGATCGACAGGACGCTTGCCTATATGAAACGTGATTTTGAAGGATTATGCTTTATCAATCTGGTAGATTATGATATGCTGTACGGGCACCGCAACGATGTTGACGGGTATGCGGCGGCGCTCTCTTATTTTGATCAGAAGCTTCCTGAGCTGCTTAAGGGACTTAGAGACGAGGATATACTGATGATGACGGCGGATCACGGATGCGATCCGGGTTACACGGTATCTACGGATCATTCCAGAGAGCATACGCCTTTTATTATGTGCGGCAAGCCGGTCAGTCCCGCGAACCTCGGCACGCGAGATACGTTTGCGGATATCGGAGCGACGGTGCTCGACTATTTCGGGATCAAGCCGGAATTTGCGGGCACATCGATGCTATAGAACTGGAGGATAAAGTTTTGGGCAATTATGCGGAAGAAATAAACAAAAGACGGACATTTGCGATCATATCGCATCCGGATGCCGGCAAGACGACGCTGACGGAGAAATTTCTGTTGTATGGCGGCGCCATCAATCTGGCGGGCAGTGTAAAGGGTAAGGCAACGGCGCGCCATGCGGTTTCCGACTGGATGGAGATAGAGAAGGAGAGAGGTATCTCGGTAACTTCCTCCGTGCTGCAGTTTGAGTACGGAGGTTATTGCATCAATATATTGGACACGCCGGGGCACCAGGATTTCTCTGAGGACACATACAGAACGTTGATGGCGGCAGATTCCGCTGTCATGGTGATCGACGCATCCAAGGGCGTGGAGGCTCAGACCCGCAAGCTGTTTAAGGTATGCGTTATGCGTCACATACCGATCTTTACGTTTATCAATAAGATGGACAGGGATGCCAACGATACGTTCAGCCTTTTGGACGAGATTGAGAAAGAACTGGGAATTGCCACATGTCCTGTCAATTGGCCGATAGGCTCCGGCAGAAACTTTAAGGGTGTATATGACCGTGAAGAGCGATGTGTGATAACATACGCCGATACGCAAAAGGGTACGAAGGAAGGGCATACTACCGTTATTCCGGTATCGGATGAATCCCTGCTGACAGAAAATATCGGTGAGGATTTCAAGTCACAGCTGTTTGATGAGATCGATCTGCTCGACGGGGCGAGTGCAGAGTATGATCTTGACAGGATACAGGCGGGCGATCTGACGCCTGTGTTTTTCGGGTCTGCGCTTACGAATTTCGGCGTTGAGTTTTTTCTCAAACATTTTCTGCAGATGACAACGACGCCGCTTCCACGGAAAGCGGATATCGGTATGATCGATCCGGTGGAACATGATTTTTCGGCATTTGTCTTTAAGATTCAGGCCAATATGAATAAAGCGCACCGCGACCGAGTCGCGTTCATGCGGATCTGTTCGGGGCGTTTTGATGCGGGAGCCGAAGTGAAGCATGTGCAAGGAGGCAAAGTGATGCGTTTATCCCAGCCGCAGCAGATCATGGCGGATGAGCGTAAAATATTGAATGAGGCATACGCAGGCGATATTATCGGTGTGTTCGATCCGGGAATCTTCTCCATCGGGGATACGATATGTATGCCTAAAGAACAGTTTGAATATGAGGGTATCCCTACTTTTGCTCCGGAGCATTTCGCGCGGGTAAAGCAGGTTGATACGATGAAAAGAAAACAATTTGTGAAAGGGATCACGCAGATCGCGCAGGAAGGCGCCATTCAGATCTTTCAGGAATTTAATACCGGCATGGAAGAGATTATCGTGGGTGTGGTAGGTGTGCTGCAGTTTGACGTACTGAAATACCGGCTGGAGAATGAATATAATGTGGAGATCAGGATGGAAAACCTACCCTATGAGCATATTCGGTGGATCGAGAATAAAGATATCGATCTGGACAGGCTGACAGGAACCTCGGATATGAAGAAGATCAGGGATCTGAAAGGGAATCCGCTTCTGCTGTTTGTGAATCAGTGGAGTATAGGCATGACGCTTGACAGGAATGAAGGTTTGATCCTGTCGGAGTTTGGAAGGAACTGACGGACGGTTTGGGCGGACAGGCTTCGGCAGCCTGCCGGTATGACTCTGTTGTGATGAAGGTGAGGCATATGAAAAGAACGGGCTTATTGCTGGCAGGTATGTTGGCTTTGACGGGATGTCTGGTTTATGCGCGGCAGACGCTGCCCCATCGCCAGAGCAGTCAGTATGTACAGGAAGATTTCGAAGCCGGCAGGGACGAAGCGGAAGAAACACAGCAGACCGTCATACGGAAACCGGAGGACGGATATGTCTACGGTATGCTCTCTGACAAAGAGCAGGAAGTGTATCTGGAAATAAGGGATGCTCTTTTGAATTACGAGGAGAATGTGAAGCTGTCCAGCTGTGATAAAGACGAGATCGCCCATGCATTTCAGTGTGTGCTGAACGATCATCCGGAGATTTTCTATGTGGACGGGTATACTTATACCGAATATACGATAGGAGATATCTTAAAGAAGATCACATTTTCCGGCACATATTGCTATGACAGGGATGAAATAGACCAAAAACAGCGGCAGATAGATAATTATGTAAACCAGTGCATGGCGGGTATGCCGGACGGAGCGGATGACTATGCGAAGGTAAAATATATCTATGAGTATCTGATCCATCATACGGAATATGATTCCTCCGCCAAAGACGGGCAGAACATATGCTCCGTATTTATAGAGGGTAGATCAGTGTGCCAGGGCTATGCAAAGGCAACCCAGTATCTGCTCGACAGGGCGGGTATATTTTCCACGCTTGTGTTTGGACGTGTGACTGGGGGCGAGGGACATGCGTGGAATCTTGTGCGGATCGGCGATCAGTATTATTATGTGGATACGACGTGGGGAGACGCGTCCTATCAGGCTGTGGGTGGCACAGCAGGTTATCCCGATGGAAAAATTCCCACGATCAACTATGATTATCTGTGTGTGACGACAGATCAGATGAATCTTACACATACGCCGGAAAATGTGGTGGATCTGCCCAGGTGTGATTCCGTGGCGGACAATTATTATGTGCGGGAGGGACTTTATTTCACGGAGTGGAATGAAGCGCAGATCGAACGCGTATTTAAGGAAGAATATGAAAAAGGCAGCGCATATGTGACATTGAAATGCGACAGCTTCGATGTATACCGGAAAATGCGGGAAGCGCTCATTGAAGAGCAGGAGATATTCAGGTATCTCGACTGCCCGGACGGAGTAGTGTCCTATTCGGAGAATGAAGAACAATACAGTATGAGCTTTTGGCTTTAACGGGAATAGGGCTATGCAAAAATCAGAAATTTTGGTATACTTATCCCAAATAACAGAAAGGCATGGATAATCAATATGGAACAGGAAACATCTAAAAGTACTTATTTAACGCAGGAAGATGAGGCGATTGGCACGGTAAAGATCGCTGATGACGTGGTGGCGATGATCGCGGCTCTTGCGGCGACAGAAGTTGACGGCGTTGCTGCGATGAACGGCAATGTGGCTAATGAACTGTTGAGCAGAGTAGGCGTCAAGGGTCTTGCCAAAGGCGTCAAGGTGGATATATTAAACAAGAAGGTCAAGGTAGACCTTGCGATCACAATAGAGTATGGCTACAATATTCCCGCGACTTGCCAGAGCGTACAGGTCAAAGTGAAGAATGCGATCGAGAACATGACGGGTCTGGAAGTGGCGGATGTTAATATACGCATATCGGGCATCAATGTTGTACACTGATAAACTGATAATAAGAGACTAGTATGATACGGCAGGAATCGTTATGAGTAGAAGAGAGTTACGAGAACAGATCTTTAAGCTTCTGTTCCGTGTAGAGTTCAACAGTCCGGAAGATATGACGGAACAGGAACAGCTTTTTTTTGAAGATGAAAGGGCGGCAAAGGATAAAGATGCCGCCTATGTTGCAGACAAATTCCACAGGATACAGCAGATGCTTCCGGAGATAGACAGGCAGCTAAACGAGAAGGCGGAAGGATGGAATACCGGAAGAATGGGGAAGGTAGATCTGGCAATCTTAAGACTGGCGGTTTATGAGATCAATTATGACGCGTCCGTCCCCACGGGCGTAGCGATCAATGAGGCGGTCGAGCTTGCCAAAAAATTCGGGCAGGATGCATCATCGGGTTTTGTCAACGGTATCCTGGCGAAATTCGCGTAGACAGACGGTGTTGTTATGCGGAATAATGTTTATACAGTTGCACAGGTTAATTCTTATATTAAAAATATGTTCACGCAGGATTATATGTTGCAGTCGGTCATGGTGAGAGGCGAGGTCAGCAACTGTAAGTATCATCCTTCTGGACATATTTATTTTACATTAAAGGATGCAAACGCAGCAATAGCATGTGTTATGTTTTCGGCAGACCGCAAGGGACTCCGGTTCCGTATGGAGGGAGGCCAGCAGGTCGTTGTAAGCGGCAGGGTCGATGTGTACGAACGGGACGGCAAATATCAGATTTATGTCCGGCAGATCGAGCTTGACGGCGCGGGAGTTTTGTATGAGAAGTACGAGCGGTTGAAACAGGAACTGGAAGAACGCGGTATGTTTGCGGCGCAGTACAAACGTCCCATACCGAAGTATATCAAGACGCTCGGCGTTGTTACGGCGTCCACGGGAGCTGCGGTTCAGGATATCATTAATATTGCAAGCCGCAGAAACCCATATGTTCAGATCATACTCTATCCGGCTGTTGTTCAGGGAGAGACGGCGGCAGCGAGTATCGTGAACGGTATACGTGCTATGGAGCGAATGGGCGTAGATCTTATTATTGTGGGCAGAGGCGGCGGATCGATAGAGGATCTGTGGGCATTTAACGAAGAACCGGTTGCACAGGCTATTTTTGACTGCAGCATTCCGATCATTTCGGCAGTGGGTCATGAGACGGATACTACGATCGCGGATTTTGTCGCGGATCTGCGGGCGCCGACGCCATCCGCAGCGGCTGAGCTGGCCGTCTATGATGTGGCTCTTCTGAAGGACAGGCTTTCGGAGTATTCATATACGCTGCAGCATATGTGCAGAAGAGTAATAGAAAGATACCGGCAGGAGCTGGAGCATTACGGCGTCAGAATACGGTATCTGAGTCCGTTAAACACTGTCAGAATGAAAAGAACACAGGCGTTATCTTTGGAGGAACATCTTCAGAATGCTATGGAGAGACGCCTGAATGACTATCGGCACAGGCTGGCTCTTTATGTGGAACAGATGAAAGGCTTGTCTCCGTTAGACAAGCTGAATCAGGGTTATGCCTATGTGTCCGACCATACGGGTAAGACGCTGACTTCCGTTGCACAGACGGCCGTGGGTGAGTTGGTGACAGTCCACGTCAAGGACGGCACATTGGATGCGCAGGTCAGGGATATAAGTCCTGAAACGGTCTTAGATGCGAACGGGAAATGACTGTGGGACCAATTATGAGTATGAAGGAGCATAAGCCGGACAATGGGTAAGAAACAGGATGAACAGCAGAAGCAGACTGATTCCCGGAAAGTGGTTTTCTCTATAGAAGAGGCTTTCGGGCAGATAGAGGAAGTGATCGCACATCTTGAGACGGAGGAGATCACTCTGGAGGAGTCCTTTCGGGAGTATAACAGGGGGATGAAGCTGCTGCAGCAATGTAATGAATCGATTGACAAAGTAGAGAAGAAAGTACTTAAAATCAATGAAGACGGTGGATTAGATGAGTTTTGAAGATGAATTGAGTCGTAAGACCGACTGGGCCGGCAAAATTATTTCCCAATACCTTCCCAAAGAAGAAGGCTATCAGGCGACTGTGCTGAAGGCCATGAATTATTCGGTCATGGCGGGCGGTAAAAGGCTCAGACCCTTGCTTATGGCGGAAAGTGCGGTACTGTTTGGCGATGCGGGGAAGATTACCGCGCTGCCAATGTTTATGGCAGCGCTTGAGATGATACACAATTATTCGCTGGTACATGACGATCTGCCGGCGATGGATAACGATGAATACCGCAGGGGACGTAAGACTACGCACGTGGTCTACGGAGAGGGCATGGCAGTCCTGGCAGGCGACGGCTTACTCAACTATGCTTTTGAGACAGCGGTAAAAGCGTTTGACACAGCGGAGTCCGAGGAGGATTACAGAAGAATAGCGGTTTCATTGCAGATACTCGGACGTAAAGCCGGTATATACGGTATGATCGGTGGACAGTGCGCGGATCTGGAGGCCGAGGAGAAAGCCGGCAGTGTGACGGAAGAACTGCTCATGTTTATCCACGAGCATAAGACAGCGGCATTGATACAGGCGGGGATGATGATCGGCGCGGCGCTTTCCGGCGCACCGCAGGATGATATACAGAGACTTGAAAAATGTGCGTACAATATCGGCATTGCCTTTCAGATCCAGGACGATATTCTGGACGTGACAGGCAGCTCTGAGGTGCTGGGCAAACCTGTCGGGAGCGATGAAAAAAATCATAAACTGACATACGTTGCCGTGCACGGACTTGAAAAGTCCGGCGCCGAGGTGGAGAGATTATCTAGGGAAGCCATAGATATCCTGTCTTCTTTTCCTTGCAGGAATCGTTTCCTGGAGACGTTGGTCGAGCGGTTGATCTACAGAGAGAAATAATTTTTCATGAGCCGTAACAGGCGTGGAGGATTACAATGTTTTTAGAGAAAATAGAGAAAGCGAATGATATCAAGCAATTGTCGGAGTCCGAATACGGTGCGCTGGCGGACGAGATCAGGGAATTTCTGATCCGCACCATCAGCGAGACGGGCGGACATCTCGGCTCCAATCTGGGCGCCGTGGAGCTGACAATGGCGCTTCATTTGTTTCTCAATTTGCCGGAAGATAAGCTGATCTGGGATGTGGGGCACCAGTCCTACACGCATAAGATCCTGACGGGAAGAAGAGAAGGATTTGCTAATCTGCGTAAATTCGGAGGTATGAGCGGATTCCCGAAGCGCAAGGAGAGCGATTGCGACTGCTTTGACACGGGACACAGCTCCACCTCTATTTCCGCAGGACTCGGCATGGTAAAAGCAAGAGATATCCAGGGCGGTAAGAATACGATCGTGTCAGTGATCGGGGACGGATCCCTGACCGGAGGCATGGCATATGAAGCACTCAATAATGCCTCCCGGCTTGAGACTAATTTTATTATTGTTTTAAATGATAATAATATGTCCATATCGGAAAATGTGGGCGGTGTATCGAAATACCTTAATAATATAAGAACGGCCAATATGTATCTGGATCTGAAAGAAGGAGTATACAAATCGCTTCACGGCAAGTCCAAGTACGGCGATAAGGTGGTCTCCCAGATCAGACGTGCCAAGAGCAGTTTCAAACACCTGGTGGTGCCGGGGATGTTTTTTGAGGATATGGGGATCACGTATCTGGGACCGGTTGACGGACATAATATATCTGCTATGGTACATATGCTGGGCGAGGCCAGGAAGATACGCGGCGCAGTGCTTTTGCATGTTATCACGCAGAAGGGAAAGGGATATGCGCCGGCGGAGAGGCATCCTGCCAGATTCCACGGGGCCGAGCCCTTTGACATTGAGACGGGAATACCGAGCAAACCGCATAATAAGGCAAATTATACGGATATTTTCTCAACGGTCATGTGCAAGATGGGACAGCGTGAGGAGCAGGTGGTGGCGATCACCGCCGCCATGCCTGACGGCACGGGATTAAAGCGGTTCCGCAATATGTATCCGGACAGATTCTTCGATGTGGGGATCGCGGAGGAGCATGCGGTGACTTTTGCCGCGGGACTGGCGGCCGGAGGGCTGAAGCCGATCGTGGCGATCTATTCGTCATTTCTGCAAAGAGCATACGACCAGATCCTGCATGATGTATGTCTGCAGAATCTCCCGGTGGTTTTCGCCATTGACCGGGCGGGGCTTGTGGGGAGCGACGGAGAGACGCATCAGGGCATCTTTGATCTGTCGTATCTGTCTTCCATACCTAATATGCACATTATGGCGCCCAAAAATAAGTGGGAGCTTTCCGATATGATGAAGTTTGCCGTGGCGTTTGGCGGTCCGATCGCTCTCAGATATCCGAGAGGCGAGGCGTTCGACGGACTTAAAGAAAACCGTGCGCCTGTTGAGTACGGCAAAAGCGAAGCGATCTTCGACGAGGAGGACATCATCTTGTTTGCCGTTGGCAGTATGGTCAAAGTGGGGCTGGATGTACGTGAACGGCTTAAAGAGCAGGGGCACTCGTGCTCTTTAACAAATGCGAGATTCGTGAAGCCGATCGATGAACAGGCAGTCAGGGAAGCGGTCAAAAAGCATAGATTGATCGTAACGATGGAGGAGAACGTGCTGAGCGGCGGTTACGGAGAGAAAGTAAGAACTTATGTGGACGGCATCGGCGCGCCTGTCCCTGTATTAAACATAGCGATCCCGGATGAGTATGTCGAGCACGGCAATGTGGAGGTACTGAAACGGGAGATCGGTATTGATGCGGATTCTATTGTAGAAAAGATCGTGTCGTGTTATGAAGAGTTTGTCATGCATAAGGGCGGGCAGCGCGGGCAATCTTAAGTATGATCGGAACAGAGGATTTTGAGGTGAAAGAAAGACTGGATGTCATTCTGGTCCGGCAGGGTTTTGCGCCGTCCAGAGAGAAGGCAAAGGCTATTCTCATGGCGGGGAGCGTATTTGTGGACGGGCAGCGTGAAGACAAGGCAGGGACCGTTTTTGATGAGAGCAAGATTCATATAGAGGTCAGAGGAAACGGCCTGAAATATGTAAGCCGGGGCGGTATGAAGCTGGAAAAGGCAATGGATGAATTCCCAATTGTGCTTGACGGTGCGGTTTGTATGGATATTGGCGCGTCTACAGGCGGTTTTACAGATTGCATGCTGCAGAACGGCGCGGGTAAAGTTTATGCCGTTGATGTCGGATTCGGGCAGCTGGCGTGGAAGCTGAGAAACGATGATCGCGTTGTCTGTATGGAAAAGACGAATTTTCGCTATGTGACGCCGGAAGATATCGGCGAGCAGATCGATTTTGCCTCTGTGGACGTATCCTTTATTTCCCTGACCAAAATACTGATCCCGGCAAGAAATCTGCTGCGCAAAGAGGGATGTATGGTCTGTCTGATCAAACCGCAGTTTGAGGCGGGCAGGGACAAGGTCGGCAGAAAGGGGGTCGTCAGGGAATCCCGGATCCATGAAGAGGTCGTCCATAAGGTGATCGATTATGCGGACAGGATCGGCTTTGAGGTGCAGGGGCTTACGTATTCCCCGATCAAGGGCCCGGAGGGAAATATAGAGTATCTGCTCTATATAAAGAAGAGAGCGGATATCCCGGAGGAGACGGAGGCGCTTGCGGAAACCGAGGCGGAGCGTGCGTTGCACGAGCTGATACAGGCGCATGCGGGCCGATCCCGTGATAAAGATATGGACAGTCTGATCGGGCGTGTGGTGGCGCAGGCCCATACCGCTTTGGACAATGAGGCAAAAGCGGATAAAACGACATAATTTGGTTGTGCCGGAGAATTTGAACGAGGAAAAGGGAATGAAACAGTTCTATCTGATCACAAATGAGGTGAAAGATCCCGACAGGGTTTATACCGGGCAAATCATCAAATATCTGGAAGACCGGGGCGGCAAGGTTACCTGTATAGATAACAGGGAGCAGTCCGGCGGACAGGCGCAGGACGGGGAATGCGTTCTCGTTCTGGGCGGCGATGGCACGCTGCTGCGTGCGGCGCACAATATGATGGACCGGGATATTCCGCTCCTCGGCATTAATCTCGGTACGCTGGGCTATCTGGCGGAGGTGGAGATAGGCGCCATAAAGCCGGCTCTCGATAAACTTCTTGCGGGTGATTATGTGCGGGAGGAGCGGATGATGCTCGAGGGAAGGGTGAACAGCGCGGCACATTCGGAAGAAAATTATGCGCTGAATGATATCGTGATAACAAGATGTACTTCCCTGCAGATCCTGACATTTCACATATATGTAAACGGACAGTTTTTAAACAGCTACAGTGCAGACGGTATAATCGTTGCGACCCCCACCGGATCGACCGGTTACAATATGTCTGCGGGAGGGCCTGTGGTGGAGCCTGCCGCCAGTCTTATTCTGCTGACGCCTATCTGTCCGCATACGTTGAATACGAGGAGTATCGTGCTGGCGCCGGAGGACGAGATCAGGATAGAGATTCCCCAGGGAAGGGACGGCAGACAGCAGATCGTGGAGGCTAATTTTGACGGCAGTCATAAGATGGGTCTTAAGACAGGGGACAGTGTCGTAATACGCAGGGCTTCCAGAACCGTAGGAATACTTAAGCTGAACACGGAAAGCTTTCTGACGGTATTACATAAAAAAATAAGCGAATAGCGGAAAACGACATGGATATTACGAATCAAAATATTAAAAAGAAAAGACAGGACAAAATTCTCGAGCTGATCGACAGGTATGAGATAGAAACACAGGAGGAACTGGCAGGGAGGTTGTGCGGGTCCGGGTATCCGGTAACGCAGGCGACAGTGTCAAGGGATATCAGGGAGTTAAAACTGTCCAAGGTCTCCGTCGGTAAAGGCAGACAGAAGTATGCGGCTTTTTCCCAGGACGATGAACATCTGGGAGAGAAGTATATCAGAGTGCTTAAAGAGGGGTATGTGTCGATGGCGCTGGCACAGAATCTGCTTGTCATGAAGACTGTGCCGGGCATGGCGATGGCTGTAGCCGCCGCGGTGGATGCATTGAAAATAGAGGAGATCGTAGGCTGCATTGCGGGTGACAATACGATCATGATGGCAATGCAAAGCAAAGAGGCGGCATCGGTCGCCATGAATAAAATCGGCAGAATGATTGAACACTGATTATTATGTATTAGCATGACTGTCCCGAAACGGTGTGGTTATGCCCGGAGAGAATACATAAGAGGTGGGAAGATGTTACATAGTTTACACGTTAAAAATCTGGCATTGATCGATGAAACGGAGGTTGTCTTCGGTGAAGGGCTTAATATTCTGACCGGTGAAACCGGAGCGGGAAAGTCGATCATCATTGGCTCTATTAACCTGGCGCTGGGAGCCAAGGCGGACAAAGATATGATCCGTACAGGCGCGGAATACGCGCTTGTTGAGATGGTTTTCGATGTGGAGAGGCCAGAGCAGCTTAAAGCGATACGCGATCTGGAGCTGCCGGTGGAAGACGGTCAGGTTATTCTGCAGCGGAGGATCATGCCGGGCCGGAGTGTCTGCAAGGTGTGCGGTGAGACCGTGACGGCCAGACAGTTAAAGCAGTTGTCGGAGATCCTGATCGACATACACGGACAGCATGAACACCAGTCGCTGCTGCAGCCGTCCAAACAGCTGGAGATCGTGGACGCCTATGCGGGGGATTCCCTGGCGGCGTTAAAAGAGCAGCTTAGGGCAGTGTATCGGCAGTACAGGGACACGCTGGAAGAGCTGGCCGGGAACGAAACGGATGAGGAGACAAGGAAAAGAGAGATTTTGCTTCTGGAATTTGAGGTCAAAGAGATCGATGAGGCCGGGCTGTCTTCAGGAGAGGATGAAGAGACGGAACAGACTTATCAGAAGCTTGTCAACGGACAGAAGATCAAGGATGCGCTTTCGGCTTCGCATGTTTTGTGCGGCTATGAGAATGATGGCGCCGGAAGCAATATCGGGCGGGCGCTGCGGGAGCTTAGAACGGTGGCGTCTTACGATGCGGCGATCTTGGGCCTGGAGCAGCAGCTGGAAGATATCGATAATCTGTTGAACGATTATAACAGAGGGTTGGCGGATTATCTGGCCGGACTTGAGTTTGACGGCGAGCTTTTTGACCGCACGCAGCGACGGCTGGATCTGATCAATCATTTAAAATCGAAATACGGCAATACGGTTGAGGAGATCCAGTTATATCGCGAAAAAGCGGAACAGAAACTGGAAAAATACAGAGATTACACTGCTTACCGTATGGATCTTACACAGCGGGCGGATACTTTAAAGAAGGATGCGCTTGCGCTGTGCGCCGATATCTGCGCGATACGGAGGCAAAATTGTGAGAAGCTTGCCGGCAGGATGCGAAAAGCGCTTGAAGATCTCAATTTTGAACAGGTACAGTTTGAGATACGTGTGTCGTCCTCCGAGGACTGGCTGGGGGCAGACGGTTATGACCGTGTGACCTTCCTGATCTCCACGAATACGGGAGAGCAGATGAGGGAGCTGTCGCAGGTGGCCAGCGGCGGTGAATTGTCGCGTATTATGCTGGCGCTCAAAACGGTCTTGGCGGATAAGGATAAGATCGAAACGCTTATTTTTGATGAGATCGATACGGGGATCAGCGGCAGGACCGCCTGGAAGGTATCTGAAAAGATGGGTATACTCGGCAGAGAACATCAGCTGATCTGTATTACGCACCTGCCTCAGATCGCGGCAATGGCCGACGTGCATTTCTGTATCGAAAAAAGCGTGGAAGGCGGGCGTACCGTCACCGGCATAAAGCGGCTGGACGAGGAGGAGAGCACTGAAGAGGTGGCCAGGATGCTCGGAGGCGCCAGCATTACGGAAAATGTGAGAAATAATGCAAAAGAAATGAAAGATTTGGCAAGAAATACAAAACAATACTAAATGAAATTCGGACATTTATCACATACTAGAAAGGACATGCTTTGTGTGTCCTTTTTTCTATGCAAAGGAAAATATGATGCAAAATGTGAGGATGTGATAAATTGAACAGAGCAATTTATATGACAAGACAACAGAAAAGAGCGTACCGGGGGTTTTTGTATATGCTGCTGCTGTCGGCTGTGGTGGCGCTTGCGGCGGTAATTTATTTTTCCTATTGGAATAAGATACCCTCCACTATCAAGATACGGGCCGGCGTGGAGCAGGAGCTGGATTTTTGCGTGCCTGTGTCGGGAAAGATCTACCGTACCGGTGAGGAGGCGGCGGAGGTGTCCTCGGTGGCGGCGGCCGGAAGGATCACAGGCGCCTCCGTTCCTGTTAATTTTACACATACGGTAAAGATCAAGGCGAATGAAATCGATACTTATCAGATGAATCTTAAGCTGTTCGGTATTCTTCCTTATAAAGATGTGGATATCGAGGTCATCCAGGATAAAATGCTGATCCCGTCCGGCATTCCGATCGGTATTTACGTGAAGACAGACGGCGTGCTGGTAGTGGGGATCGGAGAATTTGAGGACAGTGAGGGCAGAAAAGTATCGCCGTCAAAATATGCGCTTCAGAAAGGGGACTATATACTGAAGGCCGGAGGAGAGGAAATAGAGAACAAGAAGCAGTTTATCAGGATGATCGAAGAATCCGGCGGTGAGGATATGATCTTAACCATAAAAAGAAACGGAGAAATAACAGACGTTATGGTAAAGCCCGCATGTAATCAGAGTAAGGATTGGAAACTGGGGATTTGGATCAGGGACAATGCACAGGGGATCGGCACCATGACATACGAGGATGCGGACAACACATTCGGCGCACTTGGACACGGGATCAACGATGTGGATACTTCCACGCTGATGAGTCTGGAAGAGGGCACGTTATATGAAACCGAGATCGTAGGCATCACGAGAGGAAGCAACGGATCTCCCGGAGAGCTGACCGGCTATATCGAGTATGACAGTGACAATGTGATAGGAGAGATCACGGATAATACATCGAAAGGAATTTTTGGCATATGTGGAGGACGGATCGAGGCGAATGCGTGCAGCGAGCCGGTTCCTATTGCTCTTAAACAGGAACTGGAGCTGGGACCGGCGCAGATCATATGCTCCGTGACGGGAGAGCCGGAGTTTTATGATGTGGAGATCGTGGAAATGAATCTGGAAAGGGATGACATCAACCGGGGGATCGTCATTCAGGTCGTGGACGAGAAGCTCTTGACACTGACCGGTGGAATCATCCAGGGTATGAGCGGAAGCCCTATTATCCAGAACGGTAAACTGGCAGGGGCCGTGACGCACGTGCTTGTACAGGATTCCACAAGGGGCTACGGTATTTTCATTGAAGAGATGCTGGCGCATTAGTGCGATGCCTTACGGTTCCATAGCGTACTTTCATTGTTTATAATAGTTTATGTCGGAAGTCGTCAATTCGCCGGCAACTGATAAAAAGCATCAAGATCATGTGTAAATGGAGGAATACTATGGAAACATTAAATGTTACGGCGTCGAGAGACAAGGAGCAGTTTTATCGGATCCTGAACAATCTGATCAGCACTAATAAGGAATTTCAGATCATGATAACGGTTCCGTCAGGGAACAGGGAGGAGAATGACCGGTTGGCCGATACGGTTATACAGACGGGGCCTGTGCGCGATCTGGAAAAAGATGTTACGGATATGATCCACGAGATCGGAGTTCCGGCACATATCAAAGGGTATCAGTATCTGCGGGAGGCGATCATGATGTCGGTGCAGGATGTGGAGATGCTGGGTTCTATTACCAAGGTGCTGTATCCGTCCATAGCCAAGAAATATCAGACTACGCCCAGCCGTGTGGAGCGTGCAATACGTCATGCGATCGAGGTGGCGTGGTCCAGAGGCAGAATGGAGACGCTTGATGCGCTGTTCGGTTACACGATAAACACCGGCAAGGGCAAGCCCACAAACTCTGAATTTATTGCACTCATAGCGGATAAAATCAGACTGCAGTATCGCAGCTGAGATCGTTTCATTTTTCAAAATAATCCTTTCATTGCCAGTCAAAATGCTGTATAGTATAATATGTATTATACATTTGATAAGACTGGACAATTTATACTCGGAGGGTTATCATGAAAAATATTTTGTTTGTTGCATCGGAAGGCGTTCCCTTTATCAAGACGGGCGGTCTGGCTGATGTGGTCGGTTCGCTGCCGAAATGCATTGACAGGGAATACTTTGACATCAGAGTGATTCTTCCAAAATACACCTGTATGAAACAGGAATTAAAAGACAGGCTCACGTACAAGACACATTTTTATATGGAATTTCACTGGAAAGAGGAATATGTGGGTATCATGGAGTCGGAGGTGGATGGAATAAAATATTATTTCATCGATAACGAATCCTTTTTCGGCGGCTTCAGACCTTACAGCGACAATGCCCTGTTTGAGATCGAGAAATATGCGTTTTTCTGTAAGGCGGCGCTCTCTATCCTGCCGGTGATCGATTTCAGACCCGATCTTATTCACTGCCACGACTGGCAGACCGGCCTGATCCCTGTATATCTGAAGGAGAGATTTCAGGGCGGAGATTTCTACAGAGGCATCAAGACCGTTATGACGATACATAACCTGAAGTTCCAGGGTAAATGGAGTGTCAGGGAAGTGAAGGAGATAACAGGTCTGCCTGATTATTTCTTTACGTCAGACAAACTGGAGGCATACAAGGACGCTAATCTGCTGAAAGGCGGTCTGGTTTATGCGGATGCCATCACGACTGTCAGCGATACTTATGCCGAGGAGATCAAGACTGCGTTTTACGGCGAGGGACTTGACGGTTTGCTTCGTGCGAGGAGCAGAGATTTGCGCGGTATAGTCAATGGCATTGACTACGATGAATTTGATCCGGAGACGGATAACTGTCTGGAAAGCAATTACAATGCGGTGAATTTCCGCAAGGAGAAGGTCAAAAATAAGCGGGCGTTACAGGCGGAGTTGGGTCTGTATCAGGATGACAAGGCGATGATGATCGGTATCGTATCCCGTCTCACGGGACAGAAGGGATTCGATCTGATCGCTTACGTCATGGATGAATTGTGTCAGGACAATGTTCAGATCGTTGTTCTCGGAACGGGAGAAGAACAGTATGAAAATATGTTCCGCCATTTTGACTGGAAATATCACGGTAAGGTATCGGCCAATATATATTATTCCGATGCGTTGTCACATAAGATCTACGGGGCCAGCGATGCGTTTTTAATGCCGTCTCTGTTTGAACCCTGCGGTCTGAGCCAGTTGATATCCTTACGGTACGGTACGATTCCGATCGTGCGCGAGACCGGCGGGCTGAAAGATACGGTACAGCCGTATAACGAGTACGAAGGAACCGGCACAGGTTTCAGTTTTACCAATTATAACGCCCATGAGATGCTGGGCACGATCCGTTACGCGGAGCATATTTACTATGATAAGAAGCGTGAATGGAACAAGATCGTTGACAGAGCGATGGCGGTAGACTATTCGTGGCATGTATCCGCCAAAAAATATCAGGAGATGTATGACTGGCTGATTGGTTAGACCGGGATGACGGAAACAAGTACAAAAAATACGAACCAACAAAAGAAAAATAACAGTTTTGTACTCCAGGCGGGGATCCTTGCGGCGTCGGGTATGATCGTGAAGGTGATCAGTCTGATCTACCGCAGCCCGCTTCGGAGTATTATCGGTCTGGAAGGCAACGGATATTATTCCGTTGCTATGAATCTTTATACGATCATTCTGCTGATCTCGTCCTACAGTATTCCTTCGGCAATCTCTAAGGTAATCGCACAGAAACTCGCATTTAGAGAGTATCGCAACGCGCAGAGAGTGTTTCAGTGCGCGCTGATTTATGTGCTTGTGGTAGGCGGGATCGCATCGGTCTTTACTTTCGTGGCGGCGCCCAGTCTTGTGATCGATAATTCGGTGGTGGCGTTGCGCGTTCTTGCGCCCACCATCTTCCTGTCGGGATTTTTGGGCGTGCTCAGGGGATATTTTCAGGCGCATGGCTCTATGATGCACACTTCGCTGTCCCAGATACTGGAGCAGATATTTAATGCCGTGGTCAGTATTGTGGCGGCGTATCTGCTGATGGATATGGTGTCCGGCAGCAGTGAGACGATGCAGGCGATCTACGGTTCGGCGGGAAGCGCGATCGGCACGGGAGCGGGCGTTCTGTCTGCCCTGCTGTTCATGTTCGGGATGTATATGCTCAACCGCAGGATGCTTCTCAGGCGGTCGCAGCATGACAGGACCGGCAAATTGGACAGCTACGGGGAAATATTTAAGCTCATCCTGACAGTCGTCACGCCGTTTATCTTAAGTACGTTTATCTATAATTGTTCCACCGTGGTAAACATGAAGATTTATGAATATGTTCTGATCAATTACAAGGACGGCAATGAAATAACGGTCGCTATTGATTATGGTATTTTCGCAACACAGGCGGTTGCTATGGTCAACATACCGATCGCGCTTGCCTCTGCTATGTCGTCGGCTACAATACCGGGTGTTGCGGCATCCTACGCGAGAGGAGAGCTTGAAGCAACGAGGGCGCTGGTGGCGAAAGCGATCCGTATGACGATGCTTGTGTCCATTCCTGCGGCTGTGGGACTGCTGCTTCTTGCAAGGCCGATCATGTATTTTATCTTTCCTCAGCAGGATTCTCTCGAGCAGGCTTCCGGACTGTTGGCTGCGCTGGCGGTCACGGTGGTCCTGTACGGATTGTCTACATTGACGAATGCGGTGCTGCAGGGGATCGGACGGGTCAATACGCCGGTGATCCACTCGGCTGTGGCGCTGTTTGTCCAGGTGGCAGGCCTGATCGCACTGCTGCTGTATACAGACATTAACCTGTATGCGCTTGTGTGTGCCAATATTATTTATTCGCTGGTTATGTGTATCCTGAATCAGATTTCCGTCAGAAGGCGTCTGGGATACAGACAGGAGATCGTGAGAACCTTTCTGAAGCCGTTTCTTGCCTCTCTTGTGATGGGAGCTGTGGCGTTCGGGACGTATGAGAGCGTGTATATGTTATTGCCGTTCAGCCGGATCGCGCTTCTGATCGCAATTGGCGTCGGCGTTGTAATCTATTTTCTGGTGATCCTTCTGATTGGCGGGGTGAACGAGCAGGAGTTGATGGCTTTTCCGAAAGGCGCACTGTTAGTACGTGTGGCAAAGAAACTCCATCTGCTTCATGATCCGCATTTAAGACGGCCCGGCAGCGGGAATAAGAACATTGACGCGAAAAAATAGAATATATTTTATGTAAACCTAAAATATATATTTTAAATATATATTTTTGTACAATTTATATAGAAGGAGAATAAATGATTGCCCGGAAACAAATACTGTTTAGGACAATCATTTTTTATCAGGAGGTAATTCAAATGGCAAATTTATCAGAATTGGATCTGCAGAATCTTCGTCACCTCATGGGCGGTTATGATGTGACCCACTGTAAGCTCAAAGAGTATGCGGAGTGCGCGACCGATGAGAAGGTAAAACAGTTTTTTGAGAAAGGCGCGCAGTCTGCGATGCAGAACAAGCAGCAGCTGATGGAGTATTTGCAGTAAGGCGTGTTATTTGTACCTTTTTATGTAACAGTTAACGACAATCAGGTAAAGGAGTTCATATTATGCAGATGGAAGAAAAAACAATGGTAGCGGATACGCTTACCGGTATCAACGGTGAATTGGTGCGTTTCGGAGAAATGATCGCACAGACGGAAAACAAAGAATTAAAGCAGACTTTAAAGCAGTTTCGCAATGCCTGCGAGCAGTCTCAGGAGGAGCTGTACCAGATCGCACGTGAGAAATCCTATTACGTGCCGGCCGCCAAGGCGACGCAGGCCGAGATCGATCATGTAAAATCTCTGTTTTCGTCAAGCACGCTGTAAGGTGTAAAGGAGCGGCGGCGTAACAGGTTTGAGCCGCGATGAAGCACGATCGAAAGGGGCTGTGGCAGAAATGCCGCGGCCCTTTTTTACGTGTGCAGCCCACAAAACATGTTCCCTCCCGTTGTCATATGCTGCGCCGATCGTCATACGCGCCAATCGACATAAAAGGAAAAAAGTTGACAGACAGACGGGGGGGGGTAAACTGTAGAAGAATATCATCCCGCGACACTTAAGATCGCGGCAGCAAAGGAGGAAAAATTATGATCACATGTCCTACATGCGGCGCACAGGCGCCGGACCAAAGCGCATTCTGCGAAAGCTGCGGCGCCAGGCTGAACGGCGCAGGGAACGCCGGCGGAGCGCCGGAACCGTATATAC
>CANQNN010000024.1 GCA_947625205.1 uncultured Lachnospiraceae bacterium
GAGCGGATCAGCTCTAAGATCAGGCTTTTTATTGTGCACTTTGATGATTTTTAAAATAATTCTTGCAATTCACCTTCCCTGTCAGCTCAGCTGCGCCTGAACCGCCGTAAGCGCCACAACGCCGACGATATCCTGCCATGAACAGCCTCTGGATAAGTCATTGACCGGTTTAGCGATACCCTGCAGCATCGGGCCGTACGCTTCTGCCTTACCCAGTCTTTGTACCAGCTTATATCCGATATTGCCGCAGTCCAGATTCGGGAATATCAGCACATTCGCCTTACCTGCAACGTCGCTGCCGGGCGCCTTGGACTTGGCTACCTGCGGCACCAGCGCCGCGTCCGTCTGCAGCTCGCCGTCAATGCACAGATGCGGGTACTGCTCATGGGCGATGCGGGTCGCCTCCACCATTTTATCTACCAGGGGATGCTTCGCGCTGCCCTTCGTGGAATGGGACAGCATGGCGATGATCGGCTTGGCACCCACAAGGCTCTTAAAGCTCCTTGCCGAAGTGTCCGCAATGGCCGCCAGCTCCTCAGCCGTGGGATCCTGATTCAATCCGCAGTCGGCAAACAGGAATGTGCCGTGTTCCCCGTATTCGCAGTCAGGCACATCCAGAATAAAGAAACCGGACACCAGCTTGACTCCGGGCGCGGTCTTTAAGATCTGCAATGCCGGCCGAAGCGTATCCGCCGTCGCATGGCACGCGCCCGCCACCATACCGTCGGCATCATTTGCCTTAACCATGATGACCCCGAACGTCAGATAATCGTTTAGCAATGTTTCTCTCGCCTTCTCCGGCGTCATTCCTTTATTCTTTCTTGTCTCGTATAACAGGTCAACATACTGGTCCAATTTATCCGTATGAGCCGGATCGATGATCGTAACGCCATCCAGCTCTACCTCCAGCCATCCGGCGCCGTCCATGATCTTCTCCTCGTTTCCGATCATGATAATGTCGGCGATCCCCTCCCGCAAAATATGTGATGCCGCGATCAGCGTTCTCTTATCGTTCGTCTCCGGCAGCACGATCGTTTTTCTGTCGCTGCGCGCTTTCTCTTTCATTAAATCAATATAAGACATGTCATTCTACCTCCTGCCATCTGATTGTTCAGTTGTATGAAACCCCTGCGTATATATAGTATATATAGGATTATACATAAATCAACGGCCCGGCACAAGATAAAATCTCTCTGTTTTTCACAGATTATATCTTTTTTTCAAACATATTTTTACCATAAACCAATCTGCATACAAATTTCCCATTTTGTGGTATGATAGATAATAAGCAGGATGGGTACGGCATAAACAGAGAAAATATCCAGAGAGGACATCACACACCATGAAGACAGTCGGGATCGTTGCGGAATACAATCCGTTTCACAATGGGCACGCCCACCATATTGCCGAGGCAAGGAGGCTGACCGGTGCGGATTACTGCATTGTTGTCATGAGCGGGGATTTTGTACAGCGCGGCGCGCCCGCGATCGTGGATAAGTATACGCGTGCGAAGTCTGCCCTTCTAAACGGCGCGGATCTGGTTCTGGAGCTTCCGGTATACTATGCCGCCGGCAGCGCGGAATACTTTGCAAGCGGCGCCGTTGCGCTTCTGGACAAGCTCGGTGTGACGGACGCTCTCTGCTTTGGCAGTGAGAGCGGGGACATCAGCGTTTTATCCTCGCTGGCGGAAGCTCTTCTCAACGAGACGCCGCAGTTTAAACAGGCGCTTAGACAGCAGATGAAAGCCGGAGCCACCTACCCGCAGGCAAGAAATATCGCGCTGGCCGAGACTGCGCCCGAACTGACGGGCAGGCTCTTTGCGTTCCAGTCCCCCAACAATATTCTCGGTATGGAATATATCAAGGCCATCAGAAGACGGCAGAGCCGTATCAAGCCGTACACGATCAGCCGCATTGACGCAGAATACCATTCTGCCAGACTCGGTTCCTCATACAGCTCCGCTCTGGCCATAAGGGAATCCATCATGGAAAAAGGCAGTATTCAATATGTGAGCGACCAGATGCCCGCGTCCGTATACACGCTTCTGGAAGAAGCTTTCGGGCAGACATTTCCGATCCTTCCCAATGACCTGTCCGCTCTCCTTCCTTATAAGCTCATGCTGGAACAGAGAAACGGTTACACCTCTTATCTGGATGTTGACGGCGCATTTTCGGACAGGCTCTCCAATATGCTCTTCTCCTATACCGACTACCCGGCATTCTGTGAGCTGTTGAAGACCCGGAATATGACTTACACAAGAGTTGCCAGAAACCTACTGCATATTCTTCTGGATATCCGCGCAGAGGATATGGAGGATTTTCGCAGAGATGACTATATATATTATGCAAGGATACTGGGGATCAATAAAGAGGCAGAGCCGTTGCTTAGCGCCATCAGGGAGCGCTCCCAGGTTCCGCTTCTGTCCAGAACGGCGGATGCCTCCGGCATGATCGAACAAGCAAACGGGCAGAAAATGTTTGAGGCGGATATTCGCTCCGGCAACATATATTCCCTGCTCGTACAGCACAAATTCGGCGGATGCATCCAGAACGAATATCAGAAACAAATCGCTGTTGTATAAGCCCGGTTTATGGTTCTTCCAGCAGCTCAAACGGCAGCCATTTCAATATCTTCTCGCTCAATTCCTTATAGTTGATGGGCTTGGCGATAAAATCATCCATGCCCTCCTCTATGAACATCTCTCTGACGCCGCTGATGGCATTTGCCGTCAGGGCAATGATCGGCACTTTCTTATAGTACTCGCCGTCCATAGCGCGTATAATATGCGTGGCCTCCACGCCGTCCATATCCGGCATCATATGGTCCATAAAGATCAGATGGTACTCTTTCTGCTTCACCATCTCTATCGCTTCTTCCCCGCTTTTGGCGCTGTCTATCTGCATGCCGAACGGTTTCATCAGCCCCATCGCCACTTTTCTGTTTACAAGATTATCGTCAACGACAAGCACCCTGGCATTGGGCGCCCGGAAATTATCATACTCGTTCTTATGCTCCGGCCTGGACTGTTTCTTCTCCAGATTCAGCTCACCGCACGGCTGCTCATCCGTCACGCGCTGCGGCACTTCAAAATAGAAATTACTTCCTTCCCTGTAAACGCTCTCAACATGGATATCGCCGCCCATCAGGCGCAGCAGCTGTCTTGAAATGGCAAGTCCCAGCCCGCTACCCTCTTTCTTGCGGTTTCTGAACGTATCAGATTGCTCAAAGGAATTGAATATGCGCTGCAGGTCCTCCTGTCTGATACCGATACCCGTATCCTTGACGGAAGCTTTTAACAGGATACCGTCCTCACGTCTCTCATACCCGATGCTCAGACTGATACTTCCCTTTTCCGTGAATTTTACCGCATTGTTCACCAGGTTGATCAGAACCTGTTTGATACGGATCTCATCGCCGTACAGTCTGGAGGGAAGCGTAGGATCGAGCGTGATCTCCAACTTAAGATTATTCTCCTCCACCTTGCCGGCAATGATATGATATACATCCTGTATCAGCGTCATCAGATCATAGTCCGTCTCCATGATCTCCAGTTTACCCGATTCCATCTTGGAAAAATCAAGAATATCGTTGATGATCGTAATCAGCGACATGCTGGCTGTCCTGATCTGCTCAATGGCATCTCGCTGCTGATCGTCCAGGCTGCCCCTCAGGGCGATCTCCGTCATACCAAGGATAGCGTTCATGGGCGTTCTGATCTCGTGACTCATATTGGCAAGAAAAGCCGATTTCACATGCGAAGCATTCTCCGCCTTCTCCTTGAGCTCTCTCATCAGTTTTGCCTGCGCCATCATATCTGTCACGTCGATAACGGATATCATATAACCCCGCACCTGAATATCATCGCGCACCTCGGACGCCCTGATCTCATAGCTTTTATCCTGAAGCTCGATCACAGTGCCGGTCTGTTCGTAGATAGCCTGGATCTCCGCCTCGCTGACCTGTTCCTGTCCCTGTTTCATATTCGGGAACAGTTCGCACGCCGCAGTATTGGCATAGAGAAACTTCATCCGGGCATCCGATACGATAATGCCCTCTCCCAGGTTCTCAACCACAGCTTCCTTGGCATACTGCACCGTATCGAACAGGCCATACTTATTGACTGCAATAAACAGAAAACAGACGGAGAACAAGATGCCGAGAGGCGTCGTGTCGAAGCCGCCCGTCGCGCCACTAAGATACAGCAGAAGAAGCAGGAAAGGCATGATCCCCGCCATGATCAGGAGCCCCTGAATAACCCTTGAACCGACTCTGATCTGCTGATAAGCCGGATTGATGCAGACATACAGATACATGATCATCTCCACCAGGCAGAATATCATGTAGAAATAATACAGCGGCGCCTTGCCAAGCAGTAGAATATTGCCGCTTTTCGTAGCCGCTATCTCATAAGAAGTGTAATACAGGCTGTGATAATCACAGGTCATGATCACACAGAACATAGCCAGATTAATGATAAACAACGTGATCATCAGCTTGCGGGGCCAGCGGATCCTGTAATAAGACAGCACGAACGCAAGCGCCAGGAAATTGGCAAAACATTTGCCGCAGTACTCCGTCTTGCCGAGCGCGATCATCTCCCTCATATTCTGCGCCATAATAAAAAGGCTGCGGGAAACAAGCGCAATAAGACAGCAGATCATTGTCATGATCAGTCTGCTCTTATAACCGGAATCCCTCTGCTTCAATATGGAAGCAAGCAGGAAAAAACCTACCATAACTCCGAACACATGGATAACGAGCCATATCATCTGCATGGTCTGCATAATCATTTCTCCTATTGCTGTTGACCTGTAACCTTCGCTATATGCTTCCTGATCCTGTCATGCACCATAGCCGACACTTCCCTGGTGCTCATATCCTTATACTCCTCGTACGGGATACAGGGAAGATAGTGCACCTGCGTTGTGACCGGTTTTAACGACCATTCTTCAAACACCTTGTAGGAATCTATCAATACCACCGGCACGATGGGCGCCCTGACCTTCATGGCGCTCTTAAAGGCGCCGGGTTTAAATTCTCTGACTTCGTTATGATTGTGAAAATAACCGCCCTCCGGGAAAATGATGTAGCGTCTGCCCGCGGCGACTTCCTCCGCCACCTCTGATATGATCCTCACCGACTGTCTTAAATCGTCTTTGACCATCCTCTTGCCATGCAGCATATCTACAAACTGCGTCGTCAGGATCACGTGGGATTTTGCATCGTCTATCACGACCGAGCAGGGCTTGTCATGTGTCGCGATAATGCCAAGCGCATCATATTTACCCTGATGATTGGGGAACATCACATATCCGCCCTCTTCAGGAAGATTTTCCATGCCGTAGCCTATTGTCCTGATGTGCCCCGCCCTGTTCATACGCTTTACCGTCAGTCTGGCATAGGCATAACGTTTTTCTTCCGACACTTTTTTACTCTTTGCTTTATAGGACATTCTGGGAATCATATAGAGCCGCGGCAGATTGCACGCAATAACCCACATAAAACGCAACATAACTATTACTGTTCTCCTTATAACAGAGGTGAAAATAATTTCAAGATCGGTCCGATCACATTTGTTTTCATAAACTTCTTCTTGCACCACTCCAGCGTAATGCGCTCGGACACCGCAAAGGTCTCTTCCATATCCTGTCTGATCTGCGCCAGCGCATCCACGCGGTACATAAACACGCCACATTCAAAGTGGTGATAGAAGCTCCTATAGTCAAAATTAATGGTTCCCACTGCCGCGAACTCATCATCACAGATCACGCATTTGGAATGAATAAATCCCGGCGTATACTGATATATTCTGACGCCCGCTTCTATCAAATTCTGATAATTGGACTGTGTCAGCCAGTAGATCGTCTTCTTATCCGGCACGCCGGGCGTCACGATACGGACGTCCACGCCGCGTTTGGCAGCCAGCTTAAGCGCCGTATATACCTCATTGTCCGTAATAAGATACGGCGTATAAATATAAAGATACCTTTCGGCGCTGCTGATCATATTGAGATAAACGTTTTCACCCACCAATTCACTGTCCAGCGGGGAATCCATGTAGGGCTGCACGTAGCCGTTTTCCTCATGTTTCCGGGCAAAATGCCCCCTGTATCTGCTGTAATCATCCTCCGTATAGCGGGTGAGATTCCACATCTGCAAAAACATGACCGTAAAATTCCAGACGGCCTCTCCTTCGATACGGATCCCTGCGTCTTTCCAGTGATCCCCGTGCGGGTGCGTATAGTTGATATACTCATCGGCCATATTGATGCCGCCGGTATAGCCTATCTGTCCATCGATCACTGCGATCTTCCTGTGATCCCTGTTGTTGAGTATCAAAGCCATAAAAGGAATGATCCGGTTGAAAGCGATACACTTGATCCCCTTTTTTTCAATCTGCTCATAATACTTCTTCGGAAGGACAAACACACTGCCCACATCATCATAGATCAGCCGGACTTCCACGCCTTCCTTCACCTTGCGCTCCAGCACCTCCAGAACGGTATTCCACATAACGCCCTCTCCCAGAATAAAATATTCCAGGAAAATAAAATGTCTGGCGTGCTCCAGGTCTTCCAGCAGCTGTTTCCAGTAAGGCAGTCCCTCCGGATAATATGTCGTACTCGAACAGTCCCACACAGGCGTCCCCGCATAATCCAGCATGTATCTGCTCTGATTGGCGATGCGCGGATTCTCCTGTTCCAGACGGCCCATGATCTCCTGATCCTGTTTCAGATACTTTGCCACCTGCTCAGACGTCCGTTTCTCACCCTCGCGCAGCTTGCTCGGCAGGAAAACATGTCCGAAAAACAGATACAAAATACCTCCGAACAGCGGAAACATCAGTATTGGCACGATCCACGACAGTTTCACGGCAGGATTGTTGGCACGCAGTATGATAGCGATAACGGCGCCAAAGCTGAGCAGGCGCAGAACGAAAGCGATCGCCACATAGTAATTGCTCCACCGAAATATCTCCAGCAAGAAAAAACCAATTTGCAGTATTACGAGCAGTCCCGTAATAACCACTCTGTTTAGTGCGTAATGTAATATTTTTCTCATCTCAGAAATCCGTTTACGATCTGTTCCTCCGCCTCTTTCTCTGTCAGTCCGAGCGTCATGAGCTTCGTCAGCTGTTCGCCCGCTATCTTTCCAATCGCCGCTTCGTGTATCAGATTAGCGTCTATATTGTTCGCCGTCAGCTCCGGCGCCGCGCTTACGCTGGCGTCGTCCATGATGATCGCATCGCACTCACTGTGTCCGTGGCATCTGGCATTGCCGGTTATGCAGCTTTTAAACCTCTGCCTGGACTGTTCTTTCGCCACCGACCGGGATATCAGATTGACAGAGGAATCGTCACCATTCATGTCAACCGTAAAATCTGTCTCCGCAAGCTGCCTGCCGTGCGTCATGATCTTCTCTTTGATGACCAGCGCCGCGCCCTCTTCGACCTCCGCCCTCGTGACACGTCTGGTAGAATCGATTCCCTTGATCTGTACCGTTTCCATCTCCAGGTATGCGCCCGGCGCCAGATGGATCTCCGTGACAGGATTCATGATACGCTCCCCGCTGCCGTCCCCGCTGCCGTAATGCTTCTCCACATACCTGACCCGCGCGTTCTTCTCTACAAAAAACCTGTGAATGCCCGAATGCTCCGATGCCGCATCGCCGCTGTTATGTATACCGCAGCCCGCAACAATTGTCACATCCGCATCTTCACCCACAAAAAAATCGTTGTACACGCTTTCCTTCAATCCGCTCTGGCTAAGCACTACAGGAATATGCACACTTTCCGATTTCGTTCCCGGTTTGATCCTGATATCGATTCCGGCTCTGTCTTCCTTCGTGATAATATCGATATTCGCCGTTGTATTTCTGCCCGCCAGTTGTCCGTTTGCACGAATGTTATATGCTCCCGCAGGTATCTCATGCAGCCCTGCCACCTGTTCAAGCAGATTTTGTTGTATTGCATCCATCCGCAGATACTCCTCTATTCCTGTCAGTCATAATTTATTCGGTCATAATTTATCGGTCAGCGTCTTACACGGCTGCCCGCGGTCCAGAAGCTCCGGCATGACTTCCTCTTTACTTCCCACCTTCCGGATCTGCCCGCCAGACAAAAGGACAATACGATCCGCCAAGCCAAGTATCCTCTCCTGATGTGAAATGATCAGAATAGACCCGTTGATCTCCTCATGCATCTTTTCAAAAACACGGATGAGATTTTGAAAGCTCCACAGATCGATCCCCGCCTCCGGCTCGTCAAAAATGGACACTTTCGTTTTCCGCGCAATGATCATGGCGATCTCAATGCGCTTTAATTCACCGCCGGATAATGATGCGTTGACTTCACGGTTCACATAGTCTCTGGCGCACAGTCCCACCTCTGAAAGTATCTCACAGATATCCGACATTGATGCGTCCCTGCCCGCCGCAACAGACAGAAGCTCCCTCACCGTGATGCCCTTGAAACGCACCGGCTGCTGGAAAGCATAGCTAATGCCCTTATTGGCGCGCTCCGTGATCGACAGGTCCGTAATATCCTCGCCGTCCAGAATGATCCGCCCCGCAGTCGGTTTCAGAATACCCGCAATGATCTTAGCCAGCGTGGATTTACCGCTGCCGTTAGGTCCTGTGACCGCCACGAAACGATCGTCAAGCGTCAAGTTTATATCATTCAGAATCTCCACTTCGCGGCTTTCATCTTCAGCCGAATAGCAAATCCCTTTTAATTCAAGCATCACACTACTCCTCGTTCAACCTATTAAATTATATTAGCATAAATTATAATACTTAGCAAACCAAAACAAAAAAAGCACCCGAGCTTAATAACTCAAGTGCCAGTGCGATCATGCTGTTTGGTTATGAAAGTCATCAAAGCATAATACATGGCATAATGATACCATCTTATATCGGTGATCCATTCTTTCCAAGTATTGACCCTTTGAAATCAGTCTGTCCGGACTTTACGCATAATAGGATTACGAAGAATGCTGACGATCAAAGGTATCACCATAAGCGCCCACACAATAGGCTCTGACAGCACCACTCCCATATATTGCAGATTGGGCACCAGAAGATATGCGATCAACACCTTCCCCACCAACTCAATCAGGCTTGAAACCAACGGTGTTCTACTGTCTCCAAAGCCCTGCATACTGTTCCGCAAAATACAAATAACAGCGGGCAAAAAATAAAAAGATGCGTTGACTTTTAAATAAAGAACTGCATTATCAATAATCTCCGGCTCCTGGCTGGCTGTAATTAAATTGATGATCACAGGTGACAGCGTAAATACGATAAGCAGCACAAGCAGATACCAACAGAGTGAAAAGAAAATGGTATCGCGTATCCCCTGTTTAATACGCCCATACTCTTCTGCGCCCAGATTCTGTCCGCAATAGGTAGCAAGCGCTGTTCCCAGAACAAAGAAGATCATTAAGAACAAGGACGTGGCTTTCCGCGCTCCTGTGTGCGCCACTATAATGTTCATTCCCAATGCATTGATTGCTGTCTGTAACGCCAAAGACCCCATCAATACAAAGGAAAGCATAAATCCCATAGAAAATCCCCGTGGAAGAAGCTCCTTATACAGCCCTTTGTCCGGAGCCATATCGCTTGCATGCAGACGGATCTGCGGATATTTTCTGCGCATATATATAAAGCACAATACCGCCGACAGCGCCTGTGATGCAACGGTAGCCAAAGCAGCTCCCATAACGCCCATGTCAAACCGAAGGATCAATAAATAGTCCAGTACAATATTCAGGAGATTAGAAATAATCAAAAACATCAACGGTGTGAAAGAATCTCCTATCGCCCGTAAAATGGCTGCACACACATTGTACAGAGTGGTTGCGATCAGTCCTGCGATAATGATCTTGATATAAGCGGAAGCTTCCGGAATAAGCTCCGGTGAAACATTAAGAAAATCCAAAATAGAGGGCAAAGAAATCAGACACCCAATACTTAAAAGCACAGTAAGGACTACACTTAACACTACTGTCCCGCCGATAGATCTACGCAGCTTTTTTTCATCCTGCGCGCCAAAATAAGTAGCTACGATAATGCCATAACCACAGATCACACCGTTTATAAATTCGATCAACAAATCACTGAGGGAAGTAGTCGCTCCCACTGCCGCCAAAGAGGTCTCGCCCAAAGTACTGCCGATGATCCGTGTATCTATCAGGCTGTAGCCCAGCTGAAACAGTTGCCCGATATACAGCGGAATCGCAAACAGTAAAATAACTCGGATTGGTTTACCCTGTGTAAGATTTTTCATGTTTCCTCCCTGACACCGTTAGATTCTTTGCATATGCATAGACCGCTGATACATGTTTCCACATACCAGCGGCCCTTTTTCCTGTCATTCGCTCTTTTCCCCGTTTAAGCCGTTTGCCAGATACGGCGCGATCGCGGCTTCCACCTCAGCGATCTTCTCGTTTGTCTCAAGGATCCTGAATTCCACGTTCTTAGACAGATCCATAGAAAAAATTCCCATAATGGACTTGGCATCGATAACGTATCTGCCGGACACCAGATCAAAGTATCCGTCAAATCCCACTATCGCGGTGACAAATCCCTTCACTCTCTCGATAGAGTTCAGATCCAATATGTAGCTTTTCATTGTGCATACCTCATTCCCTTATTTTATATAATACTATAAAACCGGAAAATCCCCTTATATGGTAGTATAAAATCTATGCCTCCTTTTTGCAATAATCTTTTTTATCACGTGTGTATCCTACGGATCAGGATACCGTTACGAAGAAGGGTGGCGTCGATATAGTGTCTCGAGAACAGGATCTCACCCTCTCTCGGGATCTCCACATCCTCCTCCTCGCAGTTGATGATGACCTCCACATAATTATCCAGCCAGCCGATCTTATTGAACTCTATGACCCTGGGCTTGTTGATCTTGTTCGGAAAATGGAAATTACGGCTCCGAAGAAGCGGCTCCTGCTGTCTCAAATGCAGCAAGCTCCTGATGATTTGGATGCGCTCGTCATAAACTCCCGCCTCAATATCCTCCCACGGCATACAGCGTCTGCAATCCGGATCGTGGCCTCCCTCCATAGCGATCTCCGTTCCGTAATAGATACACGGCGAACCCGGCATGGTAAAGAGCACCGCCAGCTGCTGAAAATATTCATCCAGATTCTTTACGCCGCTTCTGAGTCTTTTCGTATCATGGGAATCCAGCAGATTAAAGAGCACATCGTTAGTCTGCTGCATATATCCGGTATAGCAGCGGTTGATGGTATATTCAAAATCCTCGTTCGTCAGACTCTTGTCGATCCAGAAATCCCTGATGCTCTCGCCGAGCGGATAATTCATGACCGCGTCAAACTCATCGCCCCGCAGCCACGGCATCGCGTCATGCCAGATCTCACCCAGTATATAGATATCCGGCTTGATCGCCTTTAGACGGCTGCGCAGCTCCTTACAGAACGTATGGGATATCTCGTTGGCAACGTCCAGGCGAATACCGTCCACATCATAGTCCCTGACCCATCTTTCACACACCCCGGTCAGATACTCCCGCACCTTTGGATTGTTGGTATTAAGCTTCGGCATCTGATCAAAAAAGGCAAACGTATAATACTGCTTTGCCCAGGCACAGCCGCCGTCCTGCTTAAAGGGCCACTCATTGACCATAAACCAGTCCCAATACTCTGACTGCGGTCCTTTTTCCTTCACGTCAAGCCACGGGGCAAAGTGCCGCCCGCTGTGGTTGAACACGCCGTCCAGCATCACACGGATACCGCGCTTATGCGCCTCCTGCACAAGCGTAACCATCGTCTCCCCGGAACCGAAATGCGGATCGATCTTCATATAATCGGTGGTATCGTATTTATGGGCGGAGGGAGATTCGTTGACAGGCGTCAGATACAGTCCCGATATGCCCAAATCCCTAATGTAATCCAGCTTATTGATGATACCCTGCAGATCGCCGCCGTAAAACTGTTCATTCGTCACAGGCGCATTGCCTCTCCACGGCAAAGTTCCCTCGGGATCGTTCGAGGGATCGCCGTTGCAGAACCGCTCCGGAAATATCTGATACCAGATCGTCTCATTGACCCAGTCCGGCGTCACGGGAATATCCGCCGGATTCATCCACGGGAACACAAAGCACTGACGACTTCTGCCCGCCAGATGCATCTGCTCCTCCGAGACAAATCCGTCCTCGAAATAAAACCATTTCTCACTGTCCGTCTGCAGCTCGAAATAATATTTCAATCTTTTGAATTCAGGTTTGACGGTGGTCGTCCACCAAAGCTGGTTTTTCAGCCGCTTCTTAAAAGGGATATTGACCGCATCGCCGCTCCATGTCTCACCGCCGCCCAGAATACCGGATTTAAAGGGATCGCCCTGGATCAGATTCACATACTTCACATCGTATCCGGTCTTAATATTGATAACCAGCTGATCCTCATCCAAAGGATAGCAATAATTATCATTCGCCCTATGATATACCGCATTGAAATCCATAAGAACACCTCCGCATTTGGGAAAACGTTTTCCAGTACCGTAAGACAATCATACAACCCTTTTATAAGAATTGCAAGCACAAACTTGCGATCTGATAAAATATAAAGGCCACAAGCCACGCCACGCCGCACTGCATACACACGATCCCGACGGTTCTCCACGCAGAACCCAGCTCCCGTCTGATCGTAGTGACGGCCGCCACACAGGGCGTATACAGGAGCGTAAAGATCAGGTAGCTTGCCGCCGCAAGCGGCGTAAATATGGTATCCAGCGCTCCGCCAAGCCCCGACATACCGGTGCCGGTAAGAACGCTCAAAGTGCTGACGACCGCCTCTTTAGCCGAAAAACCGCTGATAAGAGCCGTGGCCGCCCGCCAGTCGTTAAACCCAAGCGGTATAAAAAGCGGCGCAAGCAGCTTGCCGATCATCGCCAGAAGGCTATCGCCGGAATCCGAAACCACATTCAGGCGCATATCAAAGGTCTGCAGGAACCAGATGATAAGCGTTGCGATAAATATAACCGTAAAGGCGCGCTGTATAAAATCCTTCGCCTTATCCCACATAAGCAGAAGCACGCTTTTAGGCGATGGAAAACGGTAATTGGGAAGCTCCATCACAAACGGCATGGGTTTACCCCGAAATACCGTTTTCTTTAATACAGCAGCACAAATAATGCCGGTCAGAATCCCCAGCGCGTACAACCCTATCATGACAAGCGCCTGGAAACGTCTGAAAAAGGCCGCCGTAAACAGGGCGTAGATTGGGATCTTGGCAGAACAGCTGATAAAAGGTATGAGCATGATCGTCATCTTCTTATCCCGCTCGGAGGATAGCGTTCTGGTGGACATGACCGCGGGCACACTGCACCCAAAACCGATCAGCATAGAGACAAAGCTCCTGCCCGACAGTCCGAGTCTTCTAAGCGGCCGGTCCATCACGAAGGCGATCCTTGCCATATACCCCGAATCCTCCAGGATCGACAGGAAGAAAAACAACACAACAATGATCGGCAGGAAGCTCAGCACACTACCGACCCCCGCGAAAATACCGTCGATCACAAGGCTTTTCACCACGGGGTTGATGCCGTATGCGGTCAGCGCACGCTCCGTCACCGCTGCAAGCCTGTCTATCCCCGCGCTTAGCAGATCGCTTAAAAAGGTGCCGATCACGCCGAAGGTCATCCAGAAAACAAACAGCATGATAAGCAGGAATGAGGGGATCGCCAGATATTTGTTGGTGAGCACGCTGTCGATGCGCACACTTCTGATATGTTCCCTACTCTCTTTACATTTAATGACTGCCTGCGCACAGACCTTCTCGATAAAAGCATACCGCATATCCGCAAGCGCGGCGTTGCGGTCCATTCCGCTGTCCCTCTCCATCTCCACGATACTGTGCTCCATCAGATCCAGCTCGTTCTCCGACAGATGCAGACTGTCAATGATATCGCGGTCGCCCTCCACGATTTTGGTCGCCGCAAACCTGGGCGACATTCCGATGCGCTCCGCATGATCCTCCACCTGATGGCTCACCGCGTGGATGCATCTATGTACCGCACCCTTCTCGCAAAAATCTGTCACTTTCGGATAGACATGCCGTTCCGCCACTTCTTTAATGGCATGGATCAGGTCTTCAATACCCTCATTCCTGACTGCGCTGATGGCAACTACGGGGATCCCGAGTTCCTCCTGCATTTTATCAATATCGATCGTGCCGCCGTTGCTGCGCACTTCGTCCATCATGTTGAGCGCCAGCACCACGGGAATATGCATCTCCAGAAGCTGCAGCGTCAGATACAGATTTCTCTCTATATTCGTTGCATCCACAATATTGATGATGCCGTCGGGCCGTTCTTTTAATATAAAGCTGCGGGTAACGATCTCCTCATTCGAGTAAGGTCTTATGGAATAGATACCCGGCAGATCCACCACCGCATCGCCTCTGTCTCCGCGTATCTCTCCCGTCTTGGCGTCCACGGTCACACCGGGGAAATTTCCGACGTGCTGGTTTGATCCCGTCAGTTGATTAAAAAGAGTGGTCTTGCCACAGTTCTGATTACCTACCAATGCATATACCATTGCGCTGTCCTTCTTCTGTCAATTATCCTTTTTCCGCCCTGCCGCGCCGGTCATCCGTTCTTTCCGTAAACGACCGGCTTATATCCTATACCACTTCAATCTTGGCCGCATCCTCTTTGCGCAGCGTAAGCTCGTACCCCCGAAGGTGAAGCTCTATTGGATCTCCCATAGGAGCGACCTTCTGCACCCTGACCAAAGTCTTCGGGATCAAGCCCATATCAAGCAGCCGGCACCGCAGCTCTCCTTCGCCACCAACGCTTGTTATCTTAACCTCCTGGCCGATTGGCACCTGATCTAATGTCATACTATCCTCCATATCACTTTTCCCTTATCACTTTTCATACACATGTTTGAATGCGCGGTACGTCCTTCTCATTCCCTCTTCAAAATCCGTGTATTCCACGCCGAGGTCACGCTTACTCTTCTCATTGGCGCATAACTCCGTCTCCGCAGCCGTTGCCGGGAACGGCACCGGGATCCCCCGCGTCAAAGCGTCCGCCACCGTAACCGGTATCTCTTTTATATCCGCCGTTATCTCCGGGTCCGCCACACGTTTTAACATATCAAAGAAGCCGCCATATGTCAGGACTTCGTCTTGGCACAGATTATAGGCCTGCCCGTATGCTTTCTTGTTGCCTGCGGCAAGAAGCGCCGCCTGCGCCGCATCCTTGACATACACAAACTGAAACCTTCCGTCGGCATCCGCAAAATACGGCAGGACACGGTCTGTCAGCATCATCTGTATATAGACAGACTCCCTTGGAGCGTAATTGTACGGTCCATACAGAATAGCCGGCCTGAGTATCGTATACGGGATCTTATTCGCACCGCATACGCTTTGCAGTTCTTCCTCCAGTGCGACTTTTCCGCCTATATATGCACCGGTCTCACCCGGAAAGCTTCTGTGCTCCAGTGGATAGTCCTCCGCCTTCACCGCACCGCTTCCCCGCTCATACACATCCACAGTACTGACCAGAATATACTGTCCTATGCTGCCTGTGATGTTTCTTACTACAGTATCCACATCGCCGGCCTCATAAGCGCAGAAATCAACGACCACGTCATAATGTCTGTCACATGCCGCAAGCACAGACCTGTCATGTCTGTCTCCCGTGATCTGCAATGCCCCGAATTCCTGCATGGAATAGGTTCCGCGGTTTAAAACGGTTATGCGCGGCTGATCCGGTGAGCGGGAAGCCTCCATTACAAATACTCTGCCAAAGAAATAGCTGCCGCCTATCACAAGTATTTCCATAAATGCCTTCCCCTTATATAAACGGATTATAATATCTGCTGCCGTCCCAGAACGTGACAATTAAATCAACGGCCAGTATCGCCAGCACAAGTATCACAACGATCCAGTCGTTTCTCTGCATCTTACGCAGATTATACCATGTGCGTTTCTTATTTCTTCCAAACCCGCGAAGCTCCATCGCATTGCTGACCGTCTCGATACGGTTAAGGCTCGACAGGACAAGCGGCAGTAAAATTGCCACCGAGTTCTTCATTCTGGTTAAGAGCTTGTCTTTCCCCGACAGGTCAATGCCTCTCGCCTGCTGCGCCTGACTGATATTGTGATACTCTCTCTGCACATCCGGTATGTACCGCAGCGCCAGGCTCACGGAGTAACCCACCCGGTAGCTGACGCCTATACTCGCAAGCGATGATGCGAACTCACCCGGATCAGTACACGCGATGAACAGCAGCGCGACCGGCACGACACAGATAACCTTCATCGTCATATTGAAATGATAAAAGAGCTGCTGCAGTGTGACAGTGTAAGGACCCGCGATCGGGAAAAGCACCGTTCTACTCTCATAGATCTCCACACCGTACTCCGGTGAAAAGAGATAGACGAACAGGTTGTTCATCACCAGGAATATTGCCGCCAGACCCAGGACAAAGCTGATGTCACGGACTCTGATCCTGCTGACTTTAAAGACAACAAAGCTAAAGAGCAGCATACAGACTAACACCCTCGTATCATAAGTGATCATAGCCGCCACGCTCCACACGATAAAGAAGATCAGTTTCGTTCTGCCCGTCAGTTCATGCACCAGGCTGTCCCGTCTGATATAACTCAGTATTGGTATTCGTGCCACTTTAACGCCCCTCCTTCTGCTCATATCCGATAAAGCACTCCGTAAACAGCTGCGGCTTGTCTATACCGCACGCCATGCTGAGCGTATACAGGCTAGTTTCTTTCAGATTGGCCGCCCTGACCAGTTCCGGATCGTTCAGCACATGCGCCGCCGTTGTATCCGCAAGCATTTTTCCCTCACTGAAAACGATCGCCCTCGGCGTATACTCGAGCATCAGATGCATATCGTGTGTGATCATGACGATCGTGTACCCCTGTCTGTTCAGATCCTTCAGAAATTCCATGATCTCCGTGTAATGACGGTAATCCTGTCCCGCCGTGGGTTCATCGAGTATGATCATCTGCGGACGCTGTACAAGAATACTGGCGATCGTAACACGCTTTTTCTGTCCGAAGGAGAGCGCCGAAACCGGCCATTTACGAAATGGATACAATCCGCATATCTTTAGCGTTTTCTCAACTCTCTCTGTGCGTTCCTCCTTCGGCATACCGCTCTGTACAAGCGCCATCTCCACCTCATCCCATATCATGGGCTTGGATATCATCTGATTGGGATTCTGCATAACATAACCTATATTTGCCGCCCGCTCCTTGATCGTTTCACCGGACAGATCCCTACCGTCCAGGCGGATATCTCCCGAAATAGGCTGCTCAAATCCGCAGATCAGCTTTGCGAGCGTGCTCTTTCCGGCGCCGTTACGTCCCACGATACTGACCATGTCCCCCTTACGGATCGTAAAGCTTACATCCTGCAGCGTATATTTTTCCGGCGTATATCCGAAATTCAAATGTTCTATCCGCAGCAGCTCCGGGCCTTTTTCTTCTGTCCGCAGCATAGTCTGCTGCGCCTGATACCATTTCTGAACCTTGTCCCTGATCTCATCCGTCAGTACCAGCCCGTTCACGTGCTCCGGGTGCAGCTCCTCCGTGATCTCTACCCCCGCATAGCGCAGCGCCGTCAGATACAAGGGTTCTCTGATGCCGTGCTCCAGCAGGTAATTTCCTGCAAGCATCTTTGCAACCGGCATATCGGCTATGATCCGGCCCTCGTTCATCAACACGATCCTGTCCATGCTCCGCCACAGCACATCCTCCAGACGGTGCTCAATAATAATAACCGCCGCGCCCGTCTGTTCATGCACCATATCGATCAGCTCGATCGCCGCTCTGCCCGCCGCAGGATCAAGATTTGCCAGCGGCTCGTCAAACAGCAGCGCTTTAACATCCTCCACCATGACCCCGGCCAGGCTGACCCGCTGCTTCTGTCCGCCCGACAGCTCATGCGGCGCATATTGAAGATGGTGGTCTATATCCACCAGTTTTGCAACTCTCTCAACGATCTGTTTCATCTCGTCCTGGGGCACGCAATTATTCTCCGGCGCAAACGCGATATCTTCTCCCACCGTCAGCCCGATAAACTGTCCGTCAGTATCCTGAAGCACAGTACCCACCGTATGACTCAGTTCAAAGATACTGCTTTGATCGGGTTCTTTTCCGCCCACCAGCAGTTTTCCCGTCTTCTGCCCCGGATACGCAAAAGGGATCAGGCCGTTGATACAGCTGCCAATCGTGCTCTTGCCGCTGCCCGACGTCCCCGCGATCAGCACTTTTTCACCCGGATAGATATCCAGGTTGATATGATGAAGCGTAGGTTCTGCCTGCGCCATATATTGAAATCCGTAATCCTGAAAAGAAATAAGCGGCGATGCCATGTCGGTAACTCCTTCTTTCCGTAAAAAGAGCCGCCGCTTTATCAGCAGCAGCTCTTATGCCTTGTAAATCATCAATCTTCTTTGTTCAGAGATCCTTTTTTCACAACGGTCTTTGCATAAGCCACAAGAAGCAGCGTTCCTACGATACCTGTCGTGATAATGTTGGCAACACCGGCCGTAAGCCCCTGCGCAAACAACTTCTCCAAAGGCTCATTATAGATAAGGATATCAAGACACGGCGCAATAAGTCCCCACGCAATAAGGTGCGCTACCGCCTGGGCGATATTGAAGCGGATAATCTTCTTGGTGTCAATGCCTTCGTTGATATCCATCTTCATCGTGATAAGGCCGATGATAAGACCTACGCACGCCGATGCGATGATCCAGCTCCACCAGGGGCCGTAAGATGTGGCATCAACCAGCGTGTGTCCGATAAAACCGATCAGCAGCCCGGCAATCGGTCCAAACAAAACGGAAAATACCGCCTGAATGGCGTACTGCAGGCTAACATAGGTATTCGGAACCGGTGTGGGGATCGAGATCTTGCCCAGCACAAAGAATAATGCAGCGCCAATACCGATCGCTACCACACTTTTTACAGATAATTTTTTCATGAGTATCTCCTCCTTCCCACTATTCCGTTGATCATCATGAAAATATGTATTGAAACATCACAAGCATATTATAGACTGACAGCTTACGGCATGTCAACCGGGATCGCTTTCTGTCAGTTTTAAAGATTGCTTCCCGTCAGTTCTTAAAGCTGTGTATCGGCGCGGGTATTCTGCCGCCGCGGCTGATAAAAGCATCACAGCCGAAACGGTTGACGGGCATGATCGGCGCATGGCCGAGCAGACCGCCAAACTCCACAGTCTCTCCCACGCCTTTACCGATTACCGGGATCAGCCGTACCGCCGTCGTCTTCTGATTCACCATACCGATCGCCATCTCATCCGCAATAATGCCGGAGATCGTTGTTGCCCTGGTATCTCCCGGTATGGCAATCATATCAAGCCCGACAGAGCACACGCATGTCATTGCCTCCAGTTTTTCAAGCGTCAGCGCGCCAGCCGTCACTGCGTCGATCATTCCCTGATCCTCGCTGACCGGAATAAATGCGCCGCTCAGACCGCCCACATAGGAGGATGCCATCACACCGCCCTTTTTCACATTATCATTCAGAAGCGCAAGCGCTGCTGTCGTTCCCGGGGCGCCCGCATGCTCCAGACCGATCTCGCACAGGATCTCGGCGACCGAATCGCCCACAGCCGGCGTAGGCGCCAGCGACAGGTCCACGATACCAAACGGAACGCCGAGCCTTCTGGATGCTTCCTTGGCTACCAGCTGCCCCACACGGGTTACTTTAAACGCAGTCTTCTTAATGGTTTCACAGAGTATCTCAAAATTTTCTCCCCGTACCTTTTCCAGCGCCGTCTTAACGACCCCCGGCCCGCTGACGCCCACATTGATGATCTTATCAGCTTCCGTCACGCCGTGAAAAGCGCCCGCCATAAAGGGATTGTCATCGGGCGCATTGCAGAATACGACCAGCTTGGCGCACCCCAGCGAGTCGGCGTCTTTGGTAGCCTGCGCCGTCTGCAATATGACTTCTCCCATCAGCCTGACGGCGTCCATATTGATACCGGTTCTGGTAGAACCGACATTGACGGAGCTGCACACTCTCTCCGTAGCCGCCAATGCCTGCGGGATGGAGCGGATCAGCATCTCATCCGCCGCCGTCATTCCCTTGGACACCAGCGCAGAGTAGCCGCCTATAAAATTGACCCCGACTTCATGAGCCGCCTTGTCGAGCGTCTGCGCTATGGACACAAAATCCTCCGGCGTCCTGCATGCCGCGCCGCCGATAAGGGCGACAGGGGTCACGGAAATTCTTTTATTCACCACAGGGATCCCGTATTCCGCTGAAATATAATCTCCTGTTGCGACCAGATTCTTTGCCGCCTCATATACCTTGTGATATATTTTTTCATTTAACAGCTTTAAGTCCGCGTCTATACAGTCGAGAAGGCTGATGCCGAGCGTGATCGTTCTTACATCCAGATTCTCCTTCTCTATCATTTCATTTGTTTCTGCCACTTCATATATATTGATCATATCTGTTCCCGTCCGTTTCGTTCCTTCCATGCCGCAGCACATTCTTTTATTCTATTCCGTGTTTTACCGCCGGTATAGGAGCGGTCAGATCCTGTGCATCTGGTCAAATATCTCTTCCTTCTGGCACTTGATGATGACCCCTATGCCTTCTCCGAGCTGTTCCAGTTCCTTGGCCATAACGCCGAAGTCTTTCCCTGTCTGATTTGTATCCACAACCATCATCATATTAAAATATCCCTGCACGATGGTCTGGGATATATCCAGAATATTGATCTGATTGTCCGCCAGATAAGTGCACACCTTTGCTATAATGCCTACCGTGTCCCTGCCTACTACCGTAATGATCGTCTTTTTCATCTCTTTGATCCTCCCGCGTATTCCATGCTTCATAACAATCTGTATAAGCGTATTACTATATCTCTATCATCCGGGATACCTCATCCCGCTTTGCCACATATAACGGAAAATCGCCGCCCTTGTACGGGGCGTCCGACATCGTCACTTCCACCCGCACGGACTCATACGCGAGCTCCGGCAGATTGTTTTCTTTGCTTAAATGTCCCAGCATGACAGCCTTCATATTATCATGCAGCAAGCGGCTCAAAAGCTTCCCCGCTGATTCATTGGAAAGATGCCCTCTCTCGCCAAGTATCCTCTGTTTCAGATAATAGGGATAAGGTCCCGCCTGCAGCATATGAATATCATGGTTGGCCTCCAGATACAACACATCCAGATCCCTCAGGCATTCCACCGTATAGTCGCTGTAACAGCCGAGATCGGTAATGACAGCCACCTTCTGTCTGTCGCAGCCGATCCTGTAAGCAACCGGCTCGGCCGCGTCATGGGACGTCCTGATAGGATAAAGCGTCATATCTTTAAGCGTGCATTTCTCATCCGCCTGTATACAATGAAAAAGTTCCTCGTCTATGTATCCTAATGAATTTATCTGTCTGACCGCCGCGATCGTTCCCCTTGTAGCATATATGGGCAAATGGTACTTTCTTGCCAAAACACCCAGACCGCTTATATGGTCCGCATGTTCGTGCGTAATAAATATACCGTCGATTTCCGACAGCTTCAATCCCAGTTCGGCCACCCCTGCTTCTATTCGTTTACCGCTGATCCCCACATCAATGAGAAGATGCGTGGCATCCGATCCAACATAGATGCAGTTACCGCTGCTGCCGCTGGCTATACTGCACAGTCTCATAGTAATCTTTTTCCTTTTCAGTGTTTCCAGTATATCTCGATCACCGAACCGCCGTGAATCTTCTCCATATACTGTGCCTCCCGGCCGTCAAGCTTTGTAACGATCCCGCTGCCCTGCGGTTTGGAAAGGTCAAAATCAATGTACTCAAACACATCCACAAACACATATTCCTTCTTGCCCGACAAGCATATCTGCTGCCCGTTGACAGTCACATAGATCGAGTCGGCCCTTCTGCCCGTTTCACCCGGTCCGGCCTCCGGCGCCGGTCTTTCCGTTCCTTCCGGTTCTTCCGGTCGTGGCGTTTTGTGCTCTTCTGTGTGATCTGTTTCTGCCGGTTCTGCCGCAGCGGTCCGCTCTTCTGCGTGGTCTGTTCCTGCCGGTTCCGCCGCAGCGGTCCGCTCTTCTGCAGCCTCCGGCGCAGACTGACCTTCTGACGGCGCACTGACATTACCGTCGTCTGCGCGCTCATCCAAAGCCTGGCTTTCGTAATAACTTCCGTCGTCTTCCGGCAGTTCGGCAAAGGAGTCCGCAATGCCGTTTTCATATTTATCCCGGTCGGAAAGCTGAAGATTTTCCATCGTCCACACTACCGAAAATTCTTCATATACCTTTGTCTCCATGTCCGCCAGTTTATTATTCACATAGATATTCATGTCTTGATTGATGATAACATCCATGAAATCTGCGATCTGACGCACCGTATAATAGCCCAGTATCTCAATATCATCGTTTTCTTTAATGCTGTAATATCCCGACTGCAGCTGTCCGTTGACACTGGCAAATTTCGGCAGATCGACTTTCTTGTCGTTGACCTCCACGCGCATAGTCGCGCCGTATTCGGGAAGCTGGTTAATATCGAGCTGCGCGGGCTCACCCGCCGTTGATTCCTTCACCCGTATCTGGTCGTTGGCATGAATCGGCGTATAGATATCTGCCTCGTTGCCGTTAACGGTGATCACGGCCGCCTCTCCAAGCGAGCCTCTTGTGATACGCGGTTTCCCGTTCACTGTATAATTCAGTTCTTTTCCCCGTTTCGGGAACAGGCCGTCATTGGCAAACTCAGCCTGCATCGCCGCGTCTACCACGGCTACCTTGTTGTTGTCATAGATCTTGATTCGCTGATCGTTAAAATACACAAAGATAAAATTATTGCTCTGTTCATAGAAGCTTAAACAGATACCGATCGGGGTTACCATCAGCGAATCCTTGCGCGCGTCCGCCTCCAGAAATTCAATGTTCTGCATGACTTCCTCGCCGCGGACGGCAACCCTCTCACGCTGGATCCCCAGCTTATCCGCCAGCGCATCCGTATAGCCCGGAAGCATCCCTCCGCCTCCCACGACAAACACGGCGCTGACCGGCTTATTGCCGTTCAATTCCTTGATCTTATCCGCAACCTGTCCCGTCATATCATCGATCACTCCGGCAGTCACTTTTCTGACCTCCTCGGACGAGATCGTCTGCGACAGTCCCATGATATCCTTATACTCTATCCTGTCCTTAACGCCTGTTTCCCTCTTGATATGCTCCGCAGTGGCAAAATCCACCAGACAATGTTTGGCGATCACTTCCGTCAGGCTGTCGCCCGCGACAGGGATCATGCCGTACGCGATAATGCTGCCGTCCTTGGTGACGGAGATATCCGAGGTTCCGGCGCCCACATCGACCAAAGCGATATTTAACATACGGTACATCTCAGGGATTGCCACCTGAATGGCGGCGATAGGCTCTAACGTCAGATTCACCACCTCAAGACCGGCCTCTCCTACCGCCTTATACAAGCCGTCCACTACATCCTCCGGCAGAAAAGTCGCTATGATATCGGCTCCGATCGTCCGCGCTTTATGTCCTTCAAGATTTCCCATCGTATATCCGTTCATGTAGTAGCGCACAACGGAATAGCCCACGCAATAGAACTTCATATCTGTATCATTGCTGTCAAGGAACTCTTCGTAGGCCTTTTCCACGCCCATAGAATCTAACGCGTAGATATCTTCTCCGTTTATTTCTCTGTCCCCGCCAAGTTCCGTATCTACTCTGACCGTCACGGTACGAAGGACGCGCCCCGCCGCAGCGATGCATACGTCTTTCAGCGTTCTTCCGATACGCCGTTCAAGCTCAGCCTTGACCTCGCTGATCGTCTCGCCCACTTTATAGATGTCATGGATCTGTCCGTCCAGCATAGACCGCGTTCCGTGCTCTCTGATACTCTGCGTGACCACATAGAACTTCTCGCCCACACGGTATCCTATCGTGCCCACGATACTTCTTGTACCTATATCCAGTCCAAACACCAGCTGACCCGGAAATTTTACTTTCTCTGACACAAATCTTCCCCCAATTTCTCATCAATCTGTTGGTAAGCGTATGCAAGCGTCTTACTGTTATCTATCACAACGCGGCAATGTCTGCGGAACATATGATCCGCCATCTGCTGCCGCATGATGCTGTCGGTCTTCTCGTCCGAATACCCTCTGGACTTCTTAAGCCGCTCTCTTCTGGTTTCCTCATCCGCGTAAATATACCACAGCTCATCCACGATCTGATCATAACCGTCTTCGATGAGCAGCGCCGCCTCGATAAAAAGATAACGAAGCGCGCCCCGTTCTCTTTCTTTGTCAATCTCACCGGCTATATATTCTTTGACCGCCGGATGGACGATCGCATTGACGCTGTCCAGTATCTTTCTGTCCGCAAAAATCCGGGCAGCCATCCTAGCTTTATCGATCTCACCGTCCGCAGACAATACTTCTTTTCCCAATAGCGCAACGAGCCTGTCATAACAGATCCCGCCCCGCTTCTCCAGTTCATGCGCCGCCCTGTCGGCGATGATGACGCGGCAGTCAGCACGTCTCTGCAGATAACCAAGTATCTCCGTCTTTCCTGCGCCGATGCCGCCGGTAATCCCTATGACCTTCATCCCGGTCTCCATTCCGGAGCGTTTGTGCAATTTATTTACACTGTCTCCTACTTTGCCTCATACCAGTCGCGGCCGGTGTGAAGATCGATCTCAAGCCTCACAGCCAGGTCTGCGGCATTCTGCATCTCTTCTGTCAGGATACGGCGCACCTGTTCCGTCTCACTTTCAAGCGTTTCTATCAGCAGTTCGTCATGCACCTGAAGGATCAGCCTCGATCTGAGCCCTTCATCATGCAGTCTGGCCCATACCCGAATCATGGCGATCTTCATGATATCCGCAGCCGTTCCCTGAATCGGGGAATTCATGGCTACACGTTCTCCGAAAGACCTCTGCATGAAATTGGCGGAAGAAAGCTCCGGAACCGGCCGTCTGCGTCCGTACATGGTAGTTACATAACCGTTCTTCTTCGCGTCCGCGACAGTATCGTCAAGAAACTTTTTCACACCCGGATAGGTCTCAAAATACTGTTCAATATATTCCGCCGCCTCTTTCTTTGAGATACTCAGATCCTGACTTAAACCGAAAGAACTGATGCCGTAAACGATACCGAAATTGACCGCCTTGGCATTGCGCCTCTGTAAGTCTGTCACCTCCTCAAAAGGAGTATGAAACACTTTGGAGGCCGTGATACGGTGAATATCCTCATCCATCCTGTACGCTTCTATCAGCTGTTTGTCGCCGGACATATGGGCCAGCACTCTAAGTTCGATCTGCGAATAGTCCGCATCCATGAACACATATCCGTCCATCGGCACAAACACTTTGCGGATCCTGCGCCCTAATTCCATTCGCATGGGAATATTCTGAAGATTGGGCTCCGTTGAGCTGATCCTTCCCGTTGCCGTAATGGTCTGGTTAAAAGTAGAATGTATTCTTCCGCCGTCATCGATATAAGACGCCAGCCCGTCCGCATAAGTAGATTTTAATTTGGCAAGACCTCTGTATTCCAGTATCTGTGACACAATAGGATAATCCGGGGCCAGCTTTTCCAGCACATCCGCGGCAGTGGAATATCCGGTTTTGGTTTTCTTGCCGCCTTTTATCCCCAGCTTGTCAAACAGGATCTCGCCAAGCTGCTTCGGAGAATTGATATTGAAACGGCATCCCGCATGGCTGTAGATAGACTGCTCCAGCTCTTCGATCCGGCCGGTCAGCGCATCTCCGTATGCTTTCAGCTCGCCGGGTTTTACTAAAACGCCGTACTGTTCCATGTCATAAAGCACTTTGGTAAGCGGCATCTCGATCTCATACATGAGATCATACATACCCTGCTTACGCAGATTATCTCTCAGAACAGGCGCCGCCGCCAGACACACGTACGCGCCGAAGCACGCATACCGTGTCACCGCCTGCGGATCGGACGCATATGCCTCCGCGTAAGACGCCTTACCGCACACCTGACTTCTTCCGGGTATGGCCAGGTCAAGATACTCGTTGGCAATATCCTCCACCTCATAGTCACTCTTTAACGGATTTAAAAGATATGCCGCCAGAAGAATATCAAAGTAACGCTTTTCCCTGTAGGGCGCCATTACATCCTTCCGGCCGCCATCGACGCCCTGCGGTTTCTCCAGCATACCGTAGGCGCTCTTAATATCAAAAATATATAGTTTACATAACTTATAATCTGCAAGTGCCGCCAAACGGTCAGTAAGATACTGCGCAGTCACCAAACCCGTGCACGGGATAAAGCGGATCTTCTCTCTACTGACGGCTATCGCCGCCCCTATGCACTCCGTCTGCGAATCCGCCAGTATTGCAAGACCGATCCCATGATCCCCGCCATCCTGCCTCTGCTCCGCAATAGCGCGGCATTCCGCAAACAGAGCCTCCGCCTCCGCCAGCTCCGTGATCTCACCGAAATATTCCGTCTGCGGACTATTGACTGCCATATCTTTTTCAAACCGTGACAGCAGATTCTTAAACTCCAGCTGCTTGCACAGGACATAGGCTTCTTCCGTATAAAAATTACCGACCCTGGCGTCCTCAAAGCTGTAATCAATATCGCTGTCTGTATTGATGGTCGCAAGCGTTTTACTCAGATATGCCAATTCTCTGTTCTCTATCAGAGACTCTCTGACCGCCTTCTTGCCGACTTCGTCCACATGCGCATAGAGATTGTCCAGAGAGCCAAACTGCACTATCAGTTCAGCCGCCGTCTTCTCCCCCACCTTGGGCACACCCGGAATGTTATCCGAGGTATCTCCCATAAGCGCCTTAAGATCAATAAACTGTACCGGATCGACCCGGTATTTTGCCTCCACGTCCCCGGCATAATAATCTTCTATTTCCGTCTTCCCGCCTTTTGTCTTGGGAATCCTTATCCTGATATGTTCCGTGGCGATCTGCAGCAAATCCCTGTCACCGGATACGAGCGCCACCTCCATACCTTCCCGCTCGGCTCTCTTCGCAATAGTCCCGAGAATGTCATCAGCCTCAAGCCCCGCCTTTTCCACCGCACGGATCCCCATAGCTTCAAGCATCTGTTTCATGACGGGGACCTGCTCGTGAAGCTCCGGCGGCATAGGTTTTCTGGTGCCTTTATAATCTTTATAGATCTCATGGCGGAATGTCGGTGCATGTACGTCAAAAGCCACCGTCAGATAATCCGGCTGCTCCTCTTCCAGTATCCTGAACATGATATTCAGAAAACCGTAGACTGCATTCGTATGAAGACCTTTTCCGTTTGTCAGATCGGGAACCCCGTAAAATGCCCTGTTTAATATACTGTGCCCGTCTATCAATACAAGCTTGCGCCCCATACCGTTTCTTCCCTTTCTGAATACTGTAATATCAGCCGGATGCCCATACATTCTACAGATGCAGCACTACAAACACGGCAATAAGAATCGCCACGGCGACTGCCACCTCCAGACAGATCAAAGTGCGCCACAGCTTATGATGGAGGCTGATCCTGTGCCCGGCATCCGCCAGCTTCATGAGAAGCTCTTCCTGCAGATTAAAATTGTTACCGCTCTCAAGACGCTCCAGGCCCTCTGAAACCAGAAACTGGATCGAGAGCTCCTCTTTGCACTCCGGGCAGGCTTCCACATGCGCTATAAACTCTTCCAACTGACTGCCATCAAGCTCATCCTGTAGAAAAGAAGGTATTTTTCTCTCTGCCTCTTTACAGTTCATGCTTTATCCACATCCTTCTGTCGGCCATATAGATTATTGTACCATAATAATATTATTTGAAAAGTCTAAGACACAAAAAACACGCCGGAAAGTTTATCGCAAATACCCTTCCCGGCATGGCTATGTATTATCCGTAACCCTCTTATGCTTTTTCTTCCGCGCTGTCAGATGAGGCTTTCGCATCTGCCACCGTGTTATCGTGATTTTTTTCAAGCGATGCCGTCATCGTGCATCTGCCGTCAAAACAGGCTCCCTCATCGATCACAATGGACGATGCCGTGATATCCCCGTCGATCTTACCTGTAGCTAACAGCTCCAGTTTACCCATAACAACGATATCTCCGTCCACTTTTCCCGAAATAATGACACTTTGTGCCGAGATATTGCCTTTAACTTCCCCGCCGGCGCTCAGAATCAGTTTCTTGTCGCACGTACAATTTCCGTTGATAACGCCGTCTATCCGGATCGCCTCGGGCGATGACAGATCGCCGTCAAAAACAGTGCCCTCGCCAATCACCGTGCCGATCTTCGTGCGTGCATCATCATTGCAGCTATCATTTTTGTTCTTTCTCAACATCCTCACTCCTCTATCCTTTTGCTTCAAAAACAATCAGCGGATCTATCGGCTTCTCCTCATATAGCACCTGATAGTCAAGCTGTGTGTTATTCGCGCCGACCGTGACAAGCGCTGTCCCCGACTGTACGTGTGCGCCCTCCTCCGGCAGCGGCGTCGCTTCCTGCGGCATCATGTACCGCGTTCTGTAACCGTTTCCGTGCTCTATCTCTATGATGAGCGGATAAGTATCATCCGAACCGACCGTAACGACAGTACCGTCCGCCGCGGCAACGACCTCACCCCGCGCCTGGGTAACAATAGAGATATACGGATGGGCATCCGAATATTTTTCCGACACCTCACCGGTTTCCGAATACGGATACCGGCTTGGAAAAGCAAGATCAGCCTCAGGAACAGCATCTGCCTTCTCCGCGTTTACCCCATTTTCATCCTGCGTAGTTCTGGCCGCTGCAAGCAGCGCCTTATTCTCAGATGTAAGCTCATCATTCTGACGGCTTAAGGCATCCTTTTCTTCTTCCAGGCGTTGTATCGTCTTCTCATATTCGGTGATTTGATCCATCAGCTCCGTATGATCTGTATCTTCCCTTGCGCTCACATAACTGCCTGTAATCCTGTCATCGGTTAGATATTCATACATCAGCCAGCCGAACGCAGCGCATAAGCAAAGAATAAATACGCCAAGCAGCCGCATAAGAGCGGCGGAGACATGAAAATGTCTGCTGCTTTGCCCTGTATTGGAAATCAGAAGAACAGAGAAAGATTCCTTATGCCTGTGTTTACGCGATCCCATAGGCATCTCCATTCTGCCGTTGCTTAAACGGCGCACAAATATATCATCACTGCGGAACAGTCCCGGCTTCCGCCGGCGCCTGCGGTTCCTCCGGCGGCGCTGCAACTGTAGCGATACCGTTCTTGTCAACCGCATAATTGACACCGTCAACCGTTACTGTCACGTTCTTCTGTAACGCACCGGTCGCATCATAATAATATGTATTTCCATCCGGCCTTAACACCAGACCGGTCTGCATGACCGCATTTTCATCAAAAAAGTATTCTACGCCCTGAATAGTAACATCCTCGCGAAGCGCATGCCCGTCCTTGGTTGCCAGGAAATATCTCCCCGTTTCATCCTCGAACCAGCACCCTTTTTGTACAAAGCCGTTTTCATCCAGATGGTATTTTCGGTCTTCCCAGCTGACCCAGCATGATCTCTGCATCCTGTAATTCGCATAGAACACCTGCTGGTCTCCGCGCGTTGCAAATCCGTCGGCAATGATGATCGATGAATAATCTTTAAACTGATAATCCATGTCTACTCTGGTCGGAATACCCGCCACACTCCCGTGTGAAGTATTCTGCCAAAAAGCAGCGCCATCGTACTGCAGGGCATCCGCATACTGTGCGACCCACTTATCATACCTGATATTTCCGATCTGTTTAGCGAACATATTTCTGCTGGAATAAACCATCGGATAGTAGCCGTTTGCCTCAATAATAGTACAGAACGCATTGATGATCTCCTGCAGCTGCGCCTGCGACATATTCTTATGGCAGGCATCCTCCACATCATATACGACAGGATAACTGACAGTATAATTGCTCAGCCACTGTACCAGGAGATTCGCTTCATTCTGCGCCTGCTCCACATTGGCCGCATAAGAGTACAGATATACTCCCGTCCGGAGTCCGGCCGCAGAAGCGCCCCGCATATTGGCATCAAAATAGGGGTCGATCCCGGAATTGGTACTCCCCGCCTTGACAAAGACGAAAGACAAACCCGCTGAGGGCACCTGGCTCCAGTCGATTGCCAGATTATGCTTGGATACATCAATGCCCCTTGCGATAGCACTTCCCGCTCCAACCGCCTGCGCCCGATAGTGCGGCATAAGCGCCACAACCATGATAAGGCCCAACGCCGTCACTCTCTTTACCCATCTTTTGAACATCCATTTACTTCTTTTCATCCGTATCATTACACACAGCAGCGCCTGCCGCATGTTTCCTCCTCCATATTACTGACTCTGCAAATGCCGCTATATATTGCGAAAATATTACAAAATATTACAAAATTGTTTTGCCAAAGAGTCCATTACAATATATCATATTTAGACGGTATTGTACAGTATGAAAATCAGGACTTTTACAAAAAGACAACAAAAAAGCAACCGCTCTCGCCAAAGGTTAGTGGTTACTTTTTAATTTACAACTAGATTCACTTAGTATAATGCCGGCGGCGGGACATTGAACAGGTTTCAAGTCTGTGAATGCGCCAGAATTAACAACAAATATAGTTATTCCAAAAATCGCACATTTTTTAATGTTTATTTGCTATTATATCTTGCAAACCCCTGTCACTATGATAGAATAATTATATGGGTGTTACCTAAACGGTAGCGGTTCGCCTTTTGCCAAAATGAGTACATTTTGAGAACTTCCTGTGTCATAAGGAGGGGATACATATGGAAAATAACGTGAAAGGTAAGCACTATTGGTGTTGTATATGATTTCGGAGCTTGTCGGTATTGTAGTGACGGTGATCAGTATCATCGTGACAATTATCAGTATCCGGCAGACCAGAAAAGATAAAAGACATCAAAAAAGCAACCGCACCAGCCAAAGTTAGGTTGCTTTTTTGATTTGCAACTATTAATCAAGGCGAACCGTTGCTTCACGGTAACACCCTTTTTGTATAAAATATCGTAACACTGATTGACACTTTCGTCAATAGCTTTTTGGTTGATAGTCACTCATACAGATTCTACACTTCTTTTACACGCCCTATTACAATCCACTTAATATAATGCCGGCGGCGGGACATTGAACAGGGTTCAAGCCCCCTTTATAATCCGCTTAATATAATGCCGGCGGCGGGACTTGAACCCGCACGTGGTTGCCCACAACAGATTTTGAGTCTGCCTCGTCTGCCATTCCGACACGCCGGCGCATACAACAACCGAGTTTTATATTACCATAACACCCGGCTGTTGGCAAGAAATTTATTTACCTCTACGTTTCTCTGCTGTTCTGTGCCCCGCTGTTTTTTATTTCTGTCCGGTCAGTCTCTTATATATATCAAAACAGTCAAAGGTCGCAAAATAATCCTTCGGGGTCTCGGCGCGTCTGATCAGCTGCACACTGCCATCCTCCTTAAGAAGAAGCTCCGCCGATTTAAGCTTGCCGTTGTAATTGTAGCCCATCGCAAAGCCGTGCGCACCGGTATCATGGATCACAAGATAATCTCCCATGTCGATCTTCGGTAGCATTCTGTCGATAGCGAACTTATCGTTATTCTCGCACAGGGAGCCAGTCACGTCGTATTTGTGATCGCAGGGTTCATCCTCCTTACCCAGTACGGTGATATGGTGATAGGCGCCGTACATAGCCGGACGCATCAGATTGACCGCGCACGCATCCACACCGATGTACTCTTTATGGGTGTGTTTCTCATGGATCGCTTTAGTTACCAGCGCACCGTAAGGGCCTGTCATAAAACGTCCCATCTCCGTATAGATCGCCACGCTGCCCAGCCCCGCCGGCACAAGGATCTGTTCAAATTTTTCCCTGACACCCTCGCCGATCGCATGAATGTCGTTTCCGGTCTGATCCGGTTTATAGGGAATGCCCACGCCACCCGACAGATTGATGAACTCCAGCGTAACGCCCACTTTCTCTTTAATCTCCACGGCCATCTCAAACAGCTGTCCCGCCAGTTTCGGATAATATTCGTTTGTAACCGTATTGCTCGCCAGAAATGCATGGAGTCCGAAATGTTTAACGCCCTTGTCCTTAAGGATCTTATATCCCTCAAACAACTGCTCTGTCGTGAAACCGTACTTTGCATCCCCCGGATTGTCCATGATACCGTTGCTCATCTGGAATACTCCCCCGGGGTTGTAGCGGCAGCTCATTGTCTCCGGCAGCCTGCCTAATATATTCTCCACGAAATCAATATGGGTAATATCATCCAGGTTGATAATGCCGCCCACCTTCGCACAGTATGCATAATCCTCCGCCGGCGTATCGTTGGAGGAAAACATGATATCATGGCCATTGATCCCCAGCGCATTGCTCAACATAAGCTCCGTCAGCGATGAGCAGTCGCAGCCTGCGCCGTACTCATGCATAATGTTGATCAGGAAAGGATTCGGACATGCTTTCACCGCAAAATACTCCTTAAATCCCTTATTCCACGCAAAGGCTTCCTTCACAGCCTTTATATTTTCCCGGATCCCTTTTTCGTCATAAATATGAAATGGCGTTGGATATTTCTGTACGATCTCCTCTATTTTTTCCTTTGTCACAAACGGTAATTTTTTCATCTGTAGAACCAAACTCCTCTCTGTTATATATTTTCAATCTGCCAGTCAACCGGCTCTACGCCGTTCTCTGTCAAAAACCTGTTACATTGACTGAAATGTCTGCACCCGAAGAACCCTCTGTACGCAGACAGCGGACTCGGGTGAGGCGCCTGCAGTATCAGATGCCTCGGATTGGTCAGCATCGGTATCTTGCTCTGTGCAGGCCGTCCCCAAAGCAGATATACGATCGGCCGTTCCTGCGCATTGACCGCCTCGATCACGGCGTCTGTAAACTGCTCCCACCCTTTTCCCTGATGGGAATTTGCCTGATGAGCGCGCACCGTAAGCACTGTATTTAACAGCAGGACGCCCTGATCCGCCCACTTTTTCAGATAACCGTTATTGGGAATATAACAGCCCAGATCATCGTGAAGCTCCTGGTAGATATTCTGCAGGGAGGGCGGAATATCCTTCTGGTCCTGCGGCACGGAGAAACACATGCCCTGCGCCTGATGCTCATTATGATAGGGGTCCTGTCCCAGTAAAAGCACCTTTACTTGATGTAAAGGTGTAAAATGAAAAGCGTTAAATATTTCGTCCGCCGGCGGATAGATCACTCTCTTACTGTACTCATCTTTTACAAAAGTATACAACTGCCTGTAATACGGTTTACGGAACTCTCCCTCCAAAGCCGCCGCCCAATCGTTACTTAACATCGCCATAATTTTATCTCCCGTAAAAACACACTTGCGTTACCGTTCATTACATCCTGACAGAGATTCCTCTTTCTCTCAGATACCGTTTCAAGTCGCTTATCTCCATTTCTTTAAAATGAAACAAAGACGCCGCCAAAGCCGCGTCGGCTTTCCCTTCCGTAAAAGCATCATAGAAATGCTCCATCGTGCCGGCGCCGCCGGAAGCAATCACCGGCACCGATACATTTTCGGCAACGGCTCTGGTCAGTTCCAGATCGTATCCCGCCTTCGTGCCGTCGCCGTCCATACTTGTCAGGAGGATTTCTCCCGCGCCCAGGCTGTCCGCCTTCATCGCCCACTCTACGGCGTCGATCCCCATATCAATACGCCCGCCGTTCTTATAAATATTCCAGCCGCTTCCATCCGGTCTGCGTTTTGCATCGATTGCAACCACCACGCACTGGCTTCCGAACTTGTCCGCCGCATCGCTGATCAGCCGCGGATTCATGATTGCTGCGGAATTAACGGACACCTTGTCGGCGCCCTCCCGCAGAATAGCCCTGAAATCTTCCACCGTCCGTATGCCGCCGCCTACCGTAAATGGAATAAACACCTTCTGTGCGACTTTACGAACCATCTCCACAGCTGTATTTCTCGCATCGGATGAGGCCGTTATGTCCAGAAACACCAATTCATCCGCGCCGGACGCATCGTAGGCCGCTCCGACTTCCGCCGGATCGCCCGCGTCTTTAAAATTGATAAAATTCACACCCTTGACCACTCTGCCGTTCTTCACGTCCAGGCACGGAATGATTCGTTTTGTATGCATCAGCTCGTCCCGCTTTCTCCGCCGATTCTATACGGCAAGGAAATTTCTTAAGATTCTCATGCCCACATCGGAACTTTTCTCCGGATGAAACTGACAGGCAAATACATTCCCTTTTTCCACAGAAGCATGGATCGATGCGGCATACTCCGTAACCGCGGTCACCATATCCTGTTCCCCGGCCTCCAGATAATAGGAATGAACAAAATATACATATGACTGTTCCGACACGCCCTCAAACAAGCGTCCTTTATTGGGATAACTTAATGAATTCCAGCCAATATGCGGGATCTTAAGTCCCTTGTCATCCGGCAGTCTCAGGATCTTGCCCGGCAGGATACCCAGTCCCGCCACACCGGGACTCTCCTCGCTGCTCTCGAACAACAGTTGAAGTCCGAGACAGATACCCAGCAAAGGAATTCCCTTATCCACAACTTCACTGATCACACCGGCAAGATCATAATTTTTAAGCTTCTCCATCGCATCGCCGAAAGCGCCCACACCGGGTAATATGACATGATCTGCCGACAGGATCGTATCCCGCCGTCTGGTCACCTCAACGCTTTCGCCGAGCGCTATCATTGCTTTCTCAACGCTCCTGATATTGCCGGCATCATAATCAATCACCGCAACCATATAAGTAGTCTACTCCGTTTCTGTGTTTTCAAGCCTGTCGATGATCTCCTCTTCCTCCGGCAATATATCCTGCTTTGCTTCCGGCGTTTCACTCTCCGTCCCATAGGCTTCACCGGCTATGACCGCCTGAACACGCTGGGAATATGTCACGTCATCGCCGGAAGAGATAATATCCATCGCGTCCGTCTCTGACAGACCGTAATCACCGGCAAGCGCATCCAGTATCTGCTCATAAATTGCCCGCACCTCGTCACTCACGTTGTACCGGTCAGCTTTGTCTCTCAGATCCTGATAACGGCTGACGCCGTCAAGCAATGCATTCAATGCTTCAAGAGGCATATCCAGTTTGCTATAATTCTCATAAGAATCCATCTTGCGCTGCATCTGCAGGATGATACTGCTCTTCTGCAGCAGCGCTTCATCCTCTTTACTCAGATTCTTTCCGTATAATAACTCATATGCCTGTGCATACTGATCGCGGTCAAATGCCACGCGCGCCTCCTGTTTTTCCATCTGGACAGGCAGTAATATTGTAATCACGATAATGCATGCGGCAATAGTAGCGCAGAACACGAATACCGATATGACTTTTTTCTTTGAAAGCTTTTTCTCCGGAGCCTTCGGGGTCTCTTCAACCGCTTTTTCTTTCTTTTTTTTCTTCTTCTCTTTTCTGGGCTTTTGGGCTTTGTCTTCGCTCTCGCCGTCTTCCTCACCCTCGCCGTTCCCGGTTTCGGGAGTATTCTTCCCGCCCTTTTTACCCTTCTCTTTTCTGCCCTTTTTCTCTTTCTTTTCTTTCTTTTTCGCGTTCTTCTTATCCTCTGCCTGAAGCTCCTCAAGCAGCTCTTTATTTTCATCCGAAAGATTTCCTATGTCCGGGCCAAGATTGTCCAAATCACTTTCATCGGCGCCGCTCTCATCTTCCTCCAGAAGCAAAGCCATCAGCCTGGCTAAAAGCCCTTGTTTTTTAGGTTCCTTATCGGCTGTATCCGCACCTTCCACAAGTGCTGCCAGTTCATCCTCCAGACCATCCGAATCGGAGGCGGCGGATTTAGCTGCATTCTTCTTTGCACGTTTTTCTTTCTTTCTTCTCTCTTTCTCTTCCTGCTTCTTCTGCTTCCTGGTTTTAAGCTTCTCCCGCTCTTCCAGTTCACCGGGAGTGATCTCGCGTATATTCTCCGGCTCCCCTTCTTCCATTCTGCCTCCGGCTCCCTGCTCCGGCTCCTCTTCCTCTCCGGAGAAGAAATCAAAGGCATCGTTCATTTCGCCGCCGTCACTTTCTCCGGAATCGCCTTCACCCAGCAGCGCCATCATATCATCATCCACTGCAACGCCCTGGTCCGATTTCTCGAGCATATCGCTGATCGCCGACAGGTCCTCATCGCCGCCCATACTTGCCAGAAGGGCCGACAGATCCGCATCCTCTTCGCCCGTTTCCTCCAAGGCAAAATGATCCTCATCACCCGCCTCAGCCTCACCGGAATCTATATCGCCGGACGCACCGCTTCCGCCCAGCAGCTCCTCCAGTGCAAAATCGTCCGCAAACGCTTCATCACCATCTGCCGGTATCGCCTCATCGCCTGACGCAGCCTCGTCATTACCCGAAAACAGTTCCTCATCAGGCGCCTCCTCCTCAGGGAGCATACTTTCATCTAAAGACAAATCATCAAACGACAGACTCTCTGGCTCCAGATCATCTAACGACAAATCATCCGATGACAGATCATTTGATAACAGATCGTCAAAGGATAAGCTGTCATCCGGCGCCGCATCCGAAAACATATCTTCATCCGGCGTCTCATCCAAGTGCATATCCTCGTCCAGCACTTCATCCGATATTCCGCTCTCATTCAAGAACTCGGTTAACGCAGGGTCAACATCGAGCATATCTTCCGCCGGTTCCATCTCTCCGGACAGAGAGCCTTCTGTCATAGGCTCATCAGCAGGCATGTCATCAAACGACAGTTCATCCAGCGATAAGCTGTCGTCCGCCGTCTCATCCTCCGGCGACCCCTCTCCCACAGATGCAAACATTGCTGCAATATCATCCATATCCGCCATGTCGGAAGTATCTTCACCGGGAATATCTTCACTGGGAACCTGCTCCTCCATGTTTGTACCTGCCGCGTTATCCAACGGCGCAGATTCTGGCAATTCTGCACTGTTATCGGCTGTATTTTCCGTCAATGACCGCAACAGACTGTCTAAGTATTCTTCACTCGAGCTCATAGTTTCTCCCTATACATATTAAACTGTTTATGATTCATTGTAGCATATACTACATCTTTTCACAAATCGCTTTTATGAAACTGACCGGATTTTCCTTTATTGACATTCCTTTATCCCCTATCTCTTCCCCGATCTGGAAAAGAGAGGGATGTACCCGGAAGAGAAAAGCTTTACGGTTATAAGTGACTATTTTTTCAAAAGGGAAACGAATCACCGTTGGGTAGTCCATCCCCACCCCTAATTCTAACACACATATTTTTCTGTTTACAGTTCCTTGAAGCCATTTCATGTAATCGGCCCACTGCGGCAGATAACCTTCCTCAGCATACCGCGTCACTCCAAGCTGGTTAAACCTGAGTTTAGCGCCGCACACCGGACAAACCGGCTCTTTCAGATCGCCAACGGATATTTCTTTCCCGTAGTACCGCAATACGGCTTCATACGTTTCCTGCGGTATATCGCTGAGCATATGGGAACAGTTATTGTCGCACTGCATCTTCCGAAAACCGCCGCAGGGCGTGACAATACGTTTCTCATCCAATCCTGCGCCGTACAGATAATCGTCTATACAAAGCGAGACAATATAGTAATTCCTGCCCGCAAGCATTTTGCCCAAATCTTTATATGCCTGACGCCACTGGTCGTCCCGTTTCTGCTGCAGTATCATTCTCTGTAAAAAAGGAATGATCCAGATACGTCCCTTATCGCCGCCGATTTCATTCTCAATTTCACAGAAGCGTTCGTCCCGGGTAAGGGCGCTCCAGTCATATTGCATGTCTTCACCGATCCCGACCAGAACCATTTCCGCATCCTGTAACTTTTCCAATACCCGCGAACCGCTTACACTCATTTTATATCCTCTGCATAATAAATGAAGGCTGGGAAGCTCCCAGCCTTTACATTTTGGTATACTACTTCAGATTGATGACCAAATCATCTACTGTACGTACCAAATTACCAATCTCGGGTTTTGAAAGCTGTGCATTCGCACCGAGCGCCTCGCCCTTTTTCCGCATTTCATCATTGACAAGAGACGAGAAAATAACAACCGGAATATCTTTCGTTTCCTCATCGGATTTAACAAGTTTTGTTAATCTGTGACCGTCCATGATCGGCATCTCAATATCGGTAATGATACACTGTACATGATCTTTCAGCGTACCTTCTTTCTTACATTCCTGAATAACATCGTATGCCTGCTGTCCGTTCTCTGTATGGATCAGGTTCGCATAGCCCGCCTTATGCAGAGAATCAACGATCAGCTTATTCAAAAGCGGCGAATCTTCAGCGATCAAAATCGGCACATCGTTTCTCTGCCGTTCACCAAGCGCCTCTATATCCGTCATCTTAAGTCCCGTCTCAGGATTGATGTCCGTAACGATCTTCTCAAAATCAAGAATAATGATCAAACGATCCTCAAACTTAATAATACCCGTCGAAACACCGTCTTCAGTTGTGGATACAGTAGAACCCGGTTTAATGATATCACGCCAGGATACGCGGTGAATACCAACTACCGAATCGACATGGAACGCAATATCAAGTTTATTAAAATTAGTGATAATGAACAATCCGCCCGGCTGCGTGGTTCCCCGCTGCAGACAGTTTTTTAAGTCTATCGCGGTTATCATAGTATCCCGGGGCATAAATATTCCTTCAATACTTGGATGCGCATTCGGCACCGGAGTAACCGGCTGATATACGATAATCTCTTTGATCTTGGCAACATTAATACCGTATGCATTACCGTCCAGCTTAAATTCAAGTACCTCCAGCTCATTGGTTCCATTCTCAAGCAGAATCTTTGTATCCATGTAATCCACCTCACGTTATATAATTAAAAGAAAAGCAAACCACCTTGCAATCAGCAAACCAAATCCCCCAGTGATTTGCTCCGGAAGAATGAAATTCTCCCAAACAGTACTGACAGATTGCATATATATATTGACACATTTAACAAAAAAAATCTACTGCAATCTTAATTTCAATTAATTATACCATAAAAAAAAATAAAAAAAAACACTATTTGTATTTTTTTACAAATAGTGTTGTCATTTTATTATTGATCTTACTGCCAGCCTTCTTTTGCCACTCTGCAGTTTCCCCTGTAAGGGACATGCCCTCAAAACCGAACCTGAAAGATCCACAAACCTTACTTATTGGTTAAGCCCTCGACCGATTAGTACT
>CANQNN010000025.1 GCA_947625205.1 uncultured Lachnospiraceae bacterium
CTCCACATGCACACTATGCCCGAACTGGTCCACCGCCCTGACTCTTTTTAATTCATACCCGCCTGCTGCCAGTACCTTCAGATCCCTCGCCAACGTGGCTGAGTCGCAGCTCACATACACGATCCGCGCAGGCTTCATGGCAAGCATTGTTTCCAGGCACTTCTCATCGCAGCCCTTGCGCGGCGGATCGACTACGATCACATCGGGTTGCTTCATCCCCGCTTCGTTTCCGCTCTCATAGAACGCGGGCAGCACTTCCTCCGCCTTTCCGGTATAGAATTCGGCGTTGCCGATCCGGTTGATGCGCGCATTCTCCCCGGCGTCCCGAACGGCCTCTGGTATCACCTCCACGCCGTAGACTTGTTTTGCCCTCTTCGCCATGAAGAGAGATATTGTCCCGATGCCGCAGTACAGGTCCCACACAGTTTCTTTGCCGGTCAGTCCCGCATAGTCGAGTGCAATGCTGTACAGTTTTTCCGTCTGCAGGGGATTGACCTGATAGAAGGAGAGCGGCGAGATGCGGAAATTCACTTTTTCACCGGTCTGCAGGATCCGTATACTGTCTTCCATATACGGGCTTCCCCAGAGCACACGGATCTCTTTTCCCATGATCACGTTGGTGCGTTCTTCATTGACGCTGACAGCGATACTGACGATCTTTTTTCTACCCAGGGGAAGTCCCGTGAGCTTCTCCACCAGCCGTTTTTCTGCCGGCAGCTTCTTTCCGTTGATGACAAGGCATACCATGATCTGGCCGGAGGCAAATCCCGTGCGGATCAGCACATGTCTGACGAGTCCGCTGCCGTCCGTCTCACGGTATGCGGTCACATGGTTTTCACGCATATAGGAGAGCACCGCCTCCAGAATGGCCTTGTTCTCCTGCGCCCCCAGCGCGCAGTCGGTGTTGGCTATGATGTCGTGCGTCCTACCAGCATAGAAGCCGGCGATGAGGTTGCCGTTCCTGTCGTATCCTACCGGATACTGCGCCTTGTTGCGGTAATGCCAGGGCTCGTCCATACCAATGACAGGCTCCATGATCTCATCAATATGTTTTGCATCAAACCCGCCGATGCGGATCAGATTATTTCTGACTTTATCCTGTTTGAAAGCAAGCTGCTTATCGTAGCGCATTGCCTGGATCTGGCAGCCGCCGCACTGTCTATATAAGCTGCACTTAGGCTCCGCACGAAAAGAAGAAGGCGTCACCACCTTCTCCACTCTTGCATATCCGTATGTTTGCCTGCACTTTGTGATCCGTGCCTCCACGGTGTCCCCAATGACTGCATCCTTAACAAACAGCGTGTAGCCGTTGGCTTTACCGATTCCTTCTCCGTCCTTTCCGATATCATCGATCGTGACTGTAACGATGTCGTTTTTTTGATACGTTCCATTCTCCATATCGCTGTACCCCGCCTGCCTGTGTGCCTGTCTGTATATATTTTCTATATTTCCCGGAATCGCCCGCGCACGTTCCGCGTGCTACTCCGTCTTCGTCGCTCTCACATTGGACTCAAACAGTCTGTTGTACCCCAGCCAGCCCGTCTCGGTGCTGCTCTCCAAAAGCTCTGTAAATGTCTCCATCTTTGCGTCGGTGTTGTCCGCATATGTCAGCGCCACCGCTTCCACGATCGCGGGTTTCTTGGGCGAACCGAACTCGTACTCGCCGTGATGCGCCAGGATACAGTGTTTCAGTTCACCGGCCAGCAGCGGCGGGAAACCGTCTATCGCTCTGATCTTCTCGCCCACCATCTCGCTGCCGATCACGATATGTCCCAGGAACTGTCCATCGTCCGTGTAGTCATTTTGCGGAAAAAGCGACAGCTCTTTCGTCTTGCCGATGTCGTGGCAGATCGCCGCGCTCAGCAGCAGATCCCGGTTCAGTACAGGATACTGCGTACAGAAAAAGTCGCACAGCTTCGTCACGGCCAGCGTATGCTGCAGCAGGCCTCCCACAAAACCGTGGTGCACGGTTTTCGCCGCCGAGGACTGGCGGAATGCTTTTATAAACTCTTTATCTTCCACAAAGAACGCCTGCAGGAGTTTCTTCAGATACACATTTTCTATACTGTCGATCAGGCCTGTCAGCTCCCGCATCATATCGTCAACGGGGAATCTGCTTACCGGCAGATAATCCGCCTCGTTATACTCTCCCGCATGGCATTTGCGAATGCGCTTCACATTGATCTGGTTCGCGCCCTGAAAACTGGTAACATCGCCGTACACTTCGATATAGTCAAGGGAATCGAAATCCTCGATCCCGGCGCTGTTCGGATCCCAGACCTTGGCGTCAACGGTTCCTGTCTTATCCTGGAGGATCACATTATCATACGGCTTGCCGTTCTTGGTGACAGCCGCTTGCTTATGTTTGCAGAGATAGATGTCGAATACTCTGTCGCCTTCTTTATATTCTTTGATATACTTCATACTTCTTTTACCTCTTTTCTATGCTCGGCCGCCTATCTGTAACCGAGGGTAACCGTTGCGTTCATCTCACGGCCCTGCCGCATCAGCACTACCTCCAGCGTATCCTCAGGCTTAGAACTATACAATACATCCAGCAGATTATTATAGGTTGTGATCTCTACGTCACCGGCCTGCGTGATCACGTCGCCGCTCTGGATGCCCGCCGCCATTGCAGGCGAATCCATCTCGATCGATCTGACATACGCGCCTGACGGCACTCCTAATTCTTCCCCTGCCTCCTCCGGCACATCGGCTCCGTAGATACCAAGGTATGCCCGCTCTTTATCATTGGACATTTTTTCTATGGTCCTCTTAAGCTCTGTTATCCCATAAGCCGTCAGTATGTTCCCCATATCGCCGTCGGTGTCCATGTTGTTAATGACTCCTATGACCAGCCCTTTCATATTGACGATCACGCCCGTGGCGTTGCGGCTTCCGTACATATCGGTCGTGAGGATCCTGTACGCGGAATCCGGCTGGTCTGCCACTGTTCCCGTCGAGGTCACTATGCCGTAACATACCGACCCGCTCGTCCCCATAGGGCTGCCAAGCGCCATAACGGGTGTGCCCGCCGTCATTCCTGCATTGGAGCTCCCCAGGCCCGCTATGTCTATCACATCCATAGTTTCTTCTTCTATATCGACAAGCGGCACGGAAATGACCGCCAGCTCCGTTACCGGATCTTTCTGCACCAGCTCGGCGTTTACTTTTGTCTGATCGCAGAAGGTCACGATAAGATTGTCCGCATCTCCCAGGGGCGGCGCGCTCACCAGGATCAGAACCGACTTTCCGTTGTTCGCCACGATAATACCCGACGCCGACGCCTCGTTCTCATAAGTATCGTTAAACCAGTCCACATCCGACACAACGCTGGTCACGGTGACGATCGCACGTTCTACTTTCTGTGCCAAGTCATTTATCTCCTGGTAAAGCGTCTGGTAATCATCCAGACTGAACTGTACCTGGGACAGAAGCTCCCTGACCTGTTCATCGTCCAACTGTGCCTGTACGGTCTCTTCCGGTTCATTCTGATCCTCTTCGACGAGCATATCCTCCGGCAGCATCTCCTCTGTGGCCGTCTCCTCCGGGAATCTCACTTCCTCGGCTTCCTCTTCGGGATACAGCCGGTTGCTGATGACCGGTTCCAGCACCAGAAAGGTAAAGCATGCCACCAGTCCGAAAACCACTGCCATCGCCACCGTGATCACTGTCCTTCGCAGCAGCTTTTTCTTGTTGATCGGTTTCTGCTTGATCGTTTCACGCAGGAAATCAGGCTGAACGGGAGGGGTGTATTCCGCCTGCTCCTTCGCCGGAGCCTGCTCTGCATTGTTCTGTTCTTTGTTCGGTTCTTCCATATACTTTACAACCTTCCTGCCGTTATCCTATCGTTACGCAAGTAAGAAAACAGATACAGTAAAAGTATATCTTTTTTCAGCTGCATTGTAAAGAAAAGTATATCCGTGGTATTTCTCTTCTTTTTATGGTAAGATAGATGTATAGTATTTTTTGAAGGAATTCCGGTATGAACAGCAAAGTATTACGTGTTTTGGAATATAACAAAATCATAGATATGCTGGCGGACAAGGCGACCTCCGAGCAGGGCCGCAAGCTGGTCCGCGCCCTTGTTCCCATGACAGACATGGACGCCGTCATACAGGCGCAGACAGAAACGGCGGATGCGCTCGGCTATCTGTTCCGTCAAGGCTCTGTCTCTTTCGGCAGCAATAAGGATCTGGGAATGTGCATTAGGTCCCTGGATGTCGGCAGCGTCTTGTCCATCCCGGAGCTGCTGCGGATCGCTGCCTTTCTGGAAAATGTCAGCCGCATCAAATCATACGGAAGAAAAGATCGGGAAGACGCTCCCGCAGATTCTCTGACCGGGTATTTTGATGTGCTGGAGCCTCTCACCCCGTTAGCGAATGAGATCCGCAGATGTATTCTGTCGGAGGAAGAGATTGCCGACGATGCCAGCCCCGCGCTGAAACATATACGGCGCAGTATGACCGTTACCAACGAACGCATCCACGCACAGCTTACATCCATGATCAACGGTTCCTGCCGCACCTATCTGCAGGACGCCGTTGTGACCATGCGCAATAACCGTTACTGCATTCCGGTCAAGGCGGAGCACAAGGGACAGGTGCCGGGTATGGTACATGACCAGTCTTCCACCGGTTCTACCTTTTTTATCGAACCGGCCGCCGTAGTGAATCTGAATAACGAATTGAGAGAGCTGGAGCTTAAGGAGCAGGAGGAGATCGGCGTCATCCTCGCCGATCTGAGTGCACAGGCAGGCGCATATACCGGGGCGCTTGCAGCGAATCAGAGCGCGATGACAACGCTTGATTTTATTTTTGCAAAAGCGTCTCTTGCCCTGGATCAGAACGCCTCTATGCCGGTTTTTAATACCGAACACCGCATCAATATCCGGCAGGGCAGACATCCTCTTCTGGATAAAGGGAATGTGGTTCCCATCGACATTCAGCTGGGAACGGATTTTGACCTTCTGGTCATTACGGGCCCCAACACCGGCGGTAAGACCGTTTCCTTGAAAACGGCCGGTCTGCTGACGCTGATGGGACAGGCGGGCCTTCATATTCCGGCGCTGGACCGTTCCGAATTGTCTCTTTTTGAGGAGGTATATGCGGACATAGGTGACGAGCAGAGCATTGAGCAGAGTCTCAGCACTTTTTCCTCACACATGACCAATATCGTGTCCATTCTGCGAAATGCAGACGCCGATTCACTGTGTCTGTTCGATGAGCTCGGCGCCGGCACAGATCCAACGGAGGGTGCGGCGCTTGCGATATCGATCCTGGACTATCTGCACAGCCGGGGGATCCGTACAATGGCGACAACACACTACAGCGAACTGAAGGTATATGCGTTATCCACGGAATCTGTACAAAACGCAAGCTGCGAATTCAGTGTGGAAACGTTACGCCCCACCTACCGTCTGCTGATCGGTATCCCCGGCAAGAGCAATGCTTTCGCCATATCGTCCAGGCTGGGACTGCCGGACTACATTATAGAAGATGCAAAGCGGCACATTACCCAGGACAAGGAGAGCTTTGAGGACCTGCTGGCGGACCTGGAGAACAGCCGTCTCACCATAGAGAAGGAGCGGGCGGAGATAGAAGCCTACCGGGAAGAGGTCAAGACTCTCAAGCAGCGTCTGGAAGCCAAGCAGGAGAAGCTCGACGAGTCCAGGGCGCGCATTCTGCGAGAGGCCAACGAAGAAGCGCGGGAGATCCTGCAAGACGCCAAGGATGTTGCGGACGAGACGATCCGCACCTTCCAGAAAGCGGATGCCGGCGTATCCATGAAGGAACTGGAGCGATCCCGGCAGAAGGTCCGGGATAAAATATCCGAAAAGAATGACAGATTATCGCTTAAGAGCGACAGACCCACCCACAAGGTCTTAAAGCCGGGGCAGATCAGACCCGGCGACAGTGTAAAAATAATTTCTATGGGATTAAAGGGTACGGTCAGCTCGCTTCCGGATAAAAACGGCAAACTGTTTGTGCAGTGCGGCATCATCCGCTCCCAGGTGTCTTTGGACGATCTGGTCCTGATCGAAGAGGAGACGATAAACACCGGTAAGCTGCAGCGGTCTTCCTCCGGCAGTCTTAAGATGTCCAAGACCTATTCTGTGTCCACAGAGATCAATTTGCTGGGGAAGACGGTCGATGAGGCGCTGGCGGAGCTCGACAAGTATCTGGACGACGCATATCTTGCACACCTGCCGAGCGTCCGCATCGTCCACGGCAAGGGCACCGGCGCTCTGCGAAAAGCGGTACACAATTATCTGCGCCGGAATAAGATCATCAGAAGTTACCGGCTGGGCGAATTCGGCGAGGGGGACGCCGGAGTTACCATTGCAGAATTTAAAGATTAACCCCGCCACATTATACAAAGATCAACTATATATAACAGGGATCATTTTAAGACAGGAAGATGAGGTATAGACTATGGTAAGCAAACAGAAAATTCTGATCGTAGATGACGATAACAATATCGCGGAACTGATCTCGCTTTATCTGACCAAAGAGTGTTTCGAGACGATGATCGTCAATGACGGGGAATCAGCGCTGACAGCCGTTGACAGTTTTGAGCCGAATCTGATGCTCCTTGATCTGATGCTGCCGGGCATCGACGGCTACCAGGTGTGCAGAGAGGTGCGCTCCAAATCTACTCTGCCTATCATTATGCTGTCCGCCAAGGGCGAGGTATTTGACAAGGTTCTCGGGCTGGAGCTGGGCGCCGACGACTATATGGAGAAACCGTTTGACTCCAAAGAGCTGGTAGCCAGAGTAAAGGCGGTTCTCAGGCGCTACAAGCCTGCCGTGTCCGAGCCGAAGGCTTCCGATATCAAGAGCGTGGAATATCCCGATCTGATCATTAACCAGACCAACTATTCCGTTATCTATATGGGAAAAACCATCGAGATGCCGCCGAAGGAGCTGGAGCTTCTTTATTTTCTTGCATCGTCACCGAATCACGTTTTCACCAGGGAACAGCTTCTTGATCAGATCTGGGGCTATGAATATATAGGAGATACCAGAACGGTAGACGTACATATCAAGCGCCTTCGCGAGAAGATCAACGATCATGAGAAATGGCGGATCGCCACGATCTGGGGCATCGGCTATAAGTTTGAATCCAGATGACCTTGGAGTAGATTATGAGGAAAACGCTGTATCTGAAATTAATACTTGCCTATATCATTTTCGGGTTGTTCGGCTTTCTCGTTGTAGCTACCTTTGTGACCAACATGACTGCCGACCACCTGACCAAAGAGCAGGCCGATGCGCTCTACAGGGAAGCTACGCTTATAGCCAACACCTATGCGACCGACCTGTACAATAGCGAGATTTCCCTTGAAGCCGTCAAATCACAGCTGGACGCGCTGGACGCCTACTTAAACGCAACGCTGTGGATCATCAACCCCTCCGGCCGAATGATACTGGATTCTTCATCGCCCCTGGATCTGGAAAATGAGATCGTGATTGAAGATTTCGACCCCACGATCACGGAAGGCTCCTACTATATAGTCGGCAATTTTTTTCACGCCTTCGATGAGGAAACGCTCAGTGTATTTGCGCCGATCACCTCGGACTACAAGGTAAAAGGGTATGTTGTCATACACTATCCCATGCAGGGCATCCACACAGAGACCAACAATCTGCTGAACATCTCCTATATCATGTTAGTCATACTGTTTTTACTGTCTCTTATCATCCTGATCTTCTTTACAGAGATCGTATATATTCCGCTGCGCCGGATCACGCTTGCAACGGAACAGTATGCAAGCGGCAATATGCATTATGAATTCAGCGTGGAAAGTGAGGATGAGATGGGATACCTGGCGGCAACGCTTTCCTATATGGCAAGCGAGATCGCCCGGTCGGAAGACGACCAGAAAAAGTTTGTCGCCAACGTCTCCCACGATTTCCGCTCGCCGCTTACTTCCATCAAGGGCTATCTGGAAGCCATGATCGACGGCACGATCCCGCCCGAATTGCATGAAAAATATCTGACGATCGTCTTAAACGAGACGGAGCGACTGCGCAAACTGACCAACAGCTTACTAACTCTGAACAATTTAAATACAGAGGGAATGATGCTGAACAAAACCGATTTTGACATCAACAGGACGATACGCAGCGTTGCCGCTTCCTTCGAGGGCACATGCCGCGCCAAGACGATCGCCATAGAACTGGTGCTGACAGGCGATGAGATGTATGTCGTTGCCGATGTGGACAAGATACAGCAGGTGCTCTACAATCTGTTAGACAACGCCATCAAATTCAGCCACCACAATTCTGTCATTAAAATCGAAACGACAGAAAAGCACAACAAAGTCTTCGTCAGCGTCAAGGATTCCGGTATCGGTATTCCCAAGGACGACCTGAAGCTTATCTGGGAGCGTTTCTACAAATCGGACCTCTCACGGGGCAAAGACAAAAAGGGCACGGGACTGGGACTGTCGATCACGAAGGAGATCATTCGCTCACACGGGGAAAACATCAATGTGATCAGCACGGAAGGGGTCGGCACGGAGTTTATCTTCTCCCTCCCCAAATCCGATATGGAGGACGACGACTAGCCGTTCCATTTCAGGCGGTGCAGCTGTCCTTCCGTCTGCATCCCGGCAAAATGATTCTGTCTGAGGGCCTCGTACAAAACGATCGCTACGGCATTGGATAAATTGAGAGATCTGATCTGATCCATCATGGGGATACGGATGCAGGTCTCTTCGTTTTCCACGAGAATCTCTTCCGGGATTCCGCCGCTCTCTTTGCCGAACATAATATAATCATCGGGAGAAAACGCCGCCTCCGTATAAATGCGTTTCGCTTTGGTGGTTGCCATCCATATTTTGGCTTGCGGATGCGTTTCTCTAAACGCAGCGTAATTTATATATCTCGTGACATCCAGATGCTCCCAGTAATCCATTCCCGAACGCTTTACGGCCTTTTCGTCCAGCCTGAAGCCAAGCGGTTCGATCAGGTGAAGGCTCGTACCTGTAGCGACACAGGTACGTCCGATATTGCCTGTATTCGCCGGGATCTCCGGCTGGTGTAACACAATATGCATACCCACCTCCGGGTTGTGATCTACGGCGCCTTACCCTGCTCTGCGCGAAGCTTTCCGACAAAATCCGCCAGCTTGCCGATGGCAAGCTTCAGATTATCCAGAGAATAAGCGTAAGATATTCTCAGATACCCTTCCCCGCAGTCGCCGAATGCCGTTCCCGGCACGACAGCTACCTTTTCTTCCGCCAGAAATCTTTCCGCGAACTGCTCGCTCGTCATACCGAATTCCTTAATGCACGGGAATACATAGAAAGCGCCAAACGGTTCAAAACATTCCAGATCCATTCTGCGAAAAGCGTCCATCAGGTAACGTCTTCTCTGATTATACGCCGTCCGCATCTCCTGCACGTCGCCGTCGCCGTTACGAAGCGCCTCCACCGCGGCGTACTGGCTTGTAGTCGGCGCGCACATGATCGCAAACTGATGGATCTTGACCATCTGCTGCATGATCTCTTTCGGGCCGCAAGCATATCCCAGCCGCCAGCCGGTCATGGCATACGCCTTGGAAAATCCGTTGATGAGAATAGTCCTCTCCTGCATCCCCTCTATCTCGGCGATAGAGACATGTTTCTCCTTATAGGTCAGCTCCGCATAGATCTCATCGGACATCACCAGTATATCATGTCTCTTTATAACCTCCGCTATTGCCTCCAGGTCTTTTTGCTCCATGATCGCGCCTGTCGGGTTATTCGGAAAAGGCAGCACCAGCACTTTGGTCTTGTCGGTAATAGCGTTCTCCAGCTCCTGCGCCGTCAGCCGGAATTCATTCTCCGCCTTAAGCTCGATGATCACCGGCACGCCGCCCGCCATGATCGCACAGGGTTCATAAGACACAAAGCTGGGCTGCGGAATCAGCACTTCATCGCCCGGATTCAGCACCGCGCGCAGACCAATGTCGATCGCCTCGGAACCGCCTACCGTTATCAGGACCTCTTTGGCAGGATCGTATGTGAGCCCCTGCTTTCTTTTCAGATAATTGCAGATCTCTTCTCTTAATTCCTTCAATCCTGCATTGGATGTATAAAAGGTGCGTCCCTTCTCCAGAGAATAGATGCCCTCATCCCTGATATGCCACGGCGTATCGAAGTCCGGTTCGCCCACGCCGAGCGAGATGGCATCGTCCATTTCACTTACGATATCAAAAAATTTACGGATCCCCGAAGGCTTTAACGCTACGATCTTATCTGATAACAGATTTCTCATGGTGTCACCTTCTCTCTTGTATCTTCATATTTTTTAGTCAGGATCGTACCGTGATCCTTGTACTTTTTCAATATGAAATGCGTTGCGGTGCTCAAAACGGAGTCCAGTGTCGATAACTTATCGGACACAAAGCCGGAAATCTCTTTTAAAGACTTCCCCTCCAATGTAACTAACAGATCATAGCCGCCGGAGATCAGATATACGGAAGTCACTTCCGGATATTTGTAGATCCGTTCTGCGATATTGTCGAATCCCTGTCCTCTCTGGGGCGTCACACGCACCTCAATAAGCGCCGATACTTTTTCAATAGAAGTTTTCTCCCAGTCGATCATCGTATGATAACCGCAGATGATTCCTTCGGATTCCAGCGCAGCCAGTTCGTTGACTACGTCTATTTCCTCCACGCCCAGTATGACCGCCAGCTCTTTTAAGTCTATACGGCTGTTCTTTTCTACAATTGCCAGTAATTCCTCTCTCATGATCATCCCTCCGCTTTTATACGCTTTTATACGCTTTTATAAGTTTTTATATGATTTTGTTTTGTCGCTGCCTTTTTCTTACCGCTCTGCGCTTACGTTATAGATCTGGTCTGTCTTCGGTTTATCCAGAAAACGCTTCTCGCCCTCATTCAATATCACGCGGTCATTCCCGTCCGTTGTCCTTCCTATGACCGCCGCCGGAATGTCCGCCGCCGCCAGCGCCGTCGCCAGCGCTTCACCGTTATCCGCCGCCATGATCAGGCAGCCGCCGGACAGCAGCTCATAAGGGTTCAGCTCAAAAAATTCACAGATCTCCACGGTCTCCTGCCTTACAGGGATCTTTCTTAAATCTACTGCCAGTCCAACGCCCGCTTTCTGCGCCATCTCCCAGAGCGCTCCGAATATCCCGCCTCTGGACACATCGTGCATCCCGCAAACGCCGGACTTCATGGCGATGGCGGCCTCCGGAATGACGGACAAATATCTGTCAAAAGCCGCCGCTTCCTCTATCATCCGCACAGGATATCTCGTCTCAAGCTTCTTCCGATACGCTCCTCTGGCCAGTCTCGCGGTGCCTTCCAGTCCGATCCATTTGCTGACGACAATATCCTGGTCCGGCCCCACTCCCTGGGGAGAATATTCCTGTGTTATGCTCCGCTTTCCGATACCGGTGACGTTCATGACCGGAACTGTTATATCCGGCATGATCTCCGTGTGTCCGCCAATAATATCAACGCCATACGCGCTGCATATATCCTGGGCCCGCTCCATCATATGCTGTAACTTAGACTCCTGCGTCTCTTCCGGAAGCAGGACCGACAGCATCACGCCCACCGGTTCAGCCCCCGCCGCCGCTACATTGTTCAGCGCCATGTGCACCGCATAATCGCTGATATCCTCGGCCGGAGCAGATACGGGCGCCGTTGACAGCATCACATCACATTCTGCGCCAAACGACAAAACGGCGCAGTCTGTCCCTGCATCTGCGCCGTTTTTTACTTCGTTTCTATGTATGGTTATCTTACTTAGAACGGAACGCTTTAGAACATTCTCCGTTATCTTTCCTTTTCTCATGGTGATGCGCCCAATCGTATTTAATCTATTGCGCCGGCTGCGGTTCCTGAGGCGGCGCTGCCTGTGCAGCTGCTGCCGCTGCGGCCGCCTGCGCTGCGGCTGCATCCGACGCCGCTTTATAGGCTGCCGCTACATTCCTGACTTCGTCCACGCTGTTTGTGGCAACCGCCGCCATAATGGCGTTGCGCGCGCCCTCGTCCGGCGATGCGACGCCGACCGTTGCGCTCCGCGGTACTTTCATATAGGAGCTGCTGTTTACCTGCTCTCTGCTGACTTCCACACCGCCCTCGCGGACCACCTTCCACAGCTGCGCCTTATATCCTATATGCGCCGACTGTACAACACAATACCCGACCGGCTGAGATTCATCCACATAGATGACTTCCTCCTCCGGCGCCATTCTCTCCAGCACAACGCTCTCATAGCTTACTTCGCGGTCGCTGTCCCTCGTCTCCACGCCATAGATCGTAAAGGTGATCTCCTTGCCGGGCGTCGTAGAGCCTTCTATATAAATAGGATAGTCCGTATTGTTTACAAATTTAAAATCTTTGCCCGAAGACTCGGCGATCGCCGCATCTGCGGACGGATCGACATAGGTGACGATCATGGAGTGGTTATACCGCTCCGTCACTTCCAGCTCCGCTAACAGCACAGCGTTATACAGCGTCGTAGACACCTGACAGATACCGCCGCCCAGACTGTCCACCACCTGACCGTTCAAATAGGAACCCGCCATATAATAACCGTTATCGGCGGTAAAGGGCGCCACCGCCTCATACGCCGAAAATTCTTCTCCGGGATATAGGGTCGTGCCGTTGATCAGGCTGCAGCCGTTGGCGACATTGGCGCTTCTGGACTTACCCGATGTTGAGTAGCTGGTCGTAAAAGTACCCAGAACATCCTTAACCTTAGCAAGATCTTCCGCATTCCCTGCAGGCTCCTCCACCTCGATCACGAGATCAACGACACAGCTTGTACCGTCCCAGTCATTGGTGAGATAATCATACACTGCATTTGCGGAAGCCTCTGTATCTACAACAATACCGGACTGACCCTCCGTAATTGTAAAGCCATTCTCCGTCTTAGTTAAAGTCGCATTGACAGCCTCTTGATCATACTGCTCCGCGTTCTCCTCGATCACCGCTTTGATCTTAGCCTTATCAAAGTCAAAAGATATATTATATACCTTGTTTTGATATTGCAGATCCTTTAACTCTTTATAACACCGGAGAATATCGCCGTCCCTGCCAAAGTTTGAGGCCTCGTCAAGAATCTCCTCATTGCCCCATTTTAACCCAAGCTCGGACGCCGTTGCCACGATCGTTCCTCCGTTTACGGCATTCATCGTAACCTCGGCATCCCCGAAGGACGCCACATACTCCTCTATCTTATCTCTGGCTTCCCCGGCCGTCATACCGGACAGATCGATATCTTCTGCATAAATACCTGATTCAATTTTACTTTCCCTGGCGTTTACCGGCATCACAACGACCGCAGCAGCAGCCATTATCACCGGAATCGCCCTCCACAGTTTTCTCATGAAAACCAGCCTTTCTCCCACGGCAAATTGCCCCGGCGGGAAATCTGTGATAGAATGTACGTATCACGCTACAGCGCGGAGACCACCATTGGAACGATCATTGCCAGCACCAGAAGAATGATGATAATGGAGGAAATGATTTTTTTCTGTTTCCGATTAAGCATAGAGCTGATCCTCCCACTTTCTGAAAGGATATTATATATGTTTTTGATTCTAAATGCAAGCGTTCTTATTTTTGCCGCCGCGATCTTCATATACCTTAAGATCAGCGCGAAAAGATCTGCCGATCCGAAGGATGATTTCTGGGCAAAGGAACGCGCCGCCAACAGCACCAGACGCAAGTCCCTCGATGATTTAGACTACATTAAGCTCCCCGTGGAGGATTTTCCCATGAATCTGCTTGCGGATGTTCCGAAGGTCGAGGACTACAAGCAGATCATCCGGTCCCTGAGCGGGCTTCCTATCGTCAATTTTACGGGCATCAGCAACACGGACCTGAAGCTGCGCTACGGCGCGCCTAATATAGAGCTTCTGACCTCCTACGATCAGAATTACACGCTGCTCGTGCGCACCCTGCAGCAGTGGGCACAGGCGCTCTACGACGGCGGTTATGTCGACGAAGCAAAGCGCATGCTTGAATTCTCCGTTTCCACAGGCACCGACGTAAGCGCGACTTACCGCCTGTTATGCCGCATCTACAAGGAACAGAACACCCCGGAAAAGATCGGGGAGCTGTATCCTGTCGCCGAAATGCTCAATTCCGCCATGCAGAAAACTATCGTCCGTATTCTGCAAGAATCCGATCGATCTGACGGCTAGCCTCGCTGCGCGTAAGCTTCTCAATATCGTAATCTATTATCAGTTTATGCCTGTCCACCAGTTTATATAACTGTTCTTTCTGGGGTATGGTCACGGGTGTATCCCTCCTGACGCGGTAACACAGGTCTTGGGGATAAAACAGACTCTTACAGCCCTCCGGTTCTTCCTTGTCATAAAACTGCCCGGTCAAACATCTAAACAGCTCCACGGTCGCCCTGGCGTCATGAAGCGCTCTGTGCGCCTTATGTCCGATTCCGTAATATTCGCACAGACAGGGCAGGCTGCGGCTCTCAAGATGCGCCAGATATTTGCGCGCTATCTTTAAGGTGTCGATACCTTTTCTTTCAAAGGTCAGTCTCTGATCGACCGCGGCCTTTTTCACAAAAGAAAAATCAAACATCAGACTGTGTCCCAAAAGCACCCTGTCCTTCGTAAACGCAAGAAGACCGGGCAGTGCTTCACTTATTGCCGGCGCCGTTGCCAGCTGCTCATCGCAAATCCCGGTCAGTTCAACGATCCGCTGCGGCAACGCCCTGCCGGGATCAACAAACGTTTCCCACTCTTCTGTGATCACATCATCATCCACTTTTACGGCGCCGATTTCAATGATCTTATCTGTTTTAGGGTTCAGTCCGGTAGTTTCCAGGTCAATGCAGACATAGGATCTCGTCATAATATCTCCGTTCCAATGCCGGCTGTTACCCGCCGGCACAACTTTTTACAGGATATTTCCGCAAAATATTCCCAGCAGAATATTTTGATTACTAATTGGAATATTTTATCTCTCAAAATAGCCTACAATAACAGTAAGGACATACAAATGAAAACAAGAATCAAGCAACTGCGATTAGAAAAGAAATTAACACAGCAATCTCTTGCGAAACAACTGGGAGTCAACCAGGCCACTGTCAGTAAATTGGAAAATGAATTAACAACGCCTGACGCCATGCTTTTGATCCGCCTGTCATGCTTCTTCCACGTCTCGACGGACTACGTTCTTAACCTGTCTGACCAGCGTCTGAGCGCAGATCTGCTATTGGCAGAGAACCTGCATCACATCAAAAAATATCAGCATTTGATTTCCCTGTACCAGAAACTGACCCCGAAACAGCAGACAGACTATTACAATTTTCTAAGTAGCATACTGGACAGTCATGAAAACCGTTAAATATACAGCATGTCTGGCAGATCGGCAGAATACCCCTGTAAGTCGCATTACCCTGTTCTGTCTGTCTGATCTTCGTGTTCCGCCATAAGGCGCGGCACGTCTTAAAGGCGGAATCTTTAGATTCCGCCTTCATTTCTATTATATTTTTAGTTATTTATACTCTCCACAAATCTGTCAAATGCCTTCTGCCCTTCGGCAGTCCTCTTGTACACGCCGGCATCCTCCAGCACCTGCATAAACACATTCCCTATTTCATCGTGCAGGATACCGGTTATATTTTCTCTTGTGATATTATTATATTTAGGAAGAAACTCCTCCACCCAGTCGGCGTGCTTTGCAAGCGTCTCATCTCCGCGTATATCCCCGCCCTTAAGGATCGCCTCCTCCAGCCGCTCTATCTCATCCTTAAGCCGGGCGGGAAGAACAGCCAGCCCCATCACCTCTATCAGCCCGATATTCTCTTTCTTGATATGGTGCAGATTTGCGTGGGGATGATATACCCCGAGCGGATGCTCCTCTGTCGTAATGTTATTGCGCAGCACCAGATCCAGCTCAAACTTATCTCCCCGTTTCCGGGCGATCGGGGTGATCGTATTATGCGGTTCTCCGTCTGTCTCGGCATAGATAAACGCAGCTTCGTCTGTATAGCCTCTCCACGCATTCAGGATCACATCGGCCAGCGCGATCAGTCTCTCCGTATCCTGAGAGGAGATCCTGATAACCGACATAGGCCAGTTCACGATGCCGCTCTCCACATCTTCAAATCCCCTGACTGTAAAGGTTCTCTCCACAGCTGCCCTCGCCATAGCAAATTCATAGCGGCCGCCCTGAAAATGATCATGGCTTAGAATGGAGCCGCCCACGATCGGAAGATCGGCATTGGAGCCCACGAAATAATGCGGAAACTGCTTTACAAAATCAAATAACTTACAGAACGTGTCATGTTCTATTTTCATCGGAATGTGCTGCGAATTAAACACAATGCAGTGCTCCGGATAATACACGTAAGGAGAATACTGAAAACCCCATCTGCTCCCATTGATCGTTACCGGTATGATCCTGTGGTTCTGTCTGGCGGGATGATTGACCCGACCCGCGTATCCCTCATTCTCCATACAGAGCAGGCACTTCGGATAACCGCTCTGTTTTGCGTTCTTTGCAGCGGCGATCGCCTTCGGATCTTTTTCCGGCTTGGACAGGTTGATCGTAATGTCCAGATCGCCGTATCTGGTGGACGCCACCCACTTCTGGTCTTTTTTGATCCGGTATCTTCTGATATAATCCGAATCCTGGCTAAGCTTATAGAAATAGTCCGTTGCTTCCTTCGGATCCCTGCGGTATTTTTCCTCAAATACAGAGATCACTTCGCTGGGTCTTGGAACGAGGACGCTCATGATCCGGGTGTCAAATAGGTCTCTGTACACGATGCTGTTCTCTGTCATTATGCCGTGTTCATAGGCATGATCCATCATAGCCGACAGCACATCCTCCAGCTCGTCAACGCTCATGCTGACATCCGCATCGCTTTCTTCCGGTTCATCCAGCCCGAAAAGCTCCAGCAATCTATTGGTAGTGTATATCTTATCCTCTTTTGCGATCAGTCCGGTCTGCAGACCGTACTGCACCAGTTTACTAATATTTCTCTGAATCATATCTTCTCCCTCCGGCGTTCTGAATTCTTCCGGCATTACCGGACATTCTCCTCTTCCGTTTCCGGCCTCTTGCCCGCAAGAAGCCCTCGCCATTCCTCCGCTTTATCCCGGCAGGCGTCATAGTCAAGCCGGTTCATGGCATCGGCAATATCATGCATCTGATCCTTCCATTGATCCGTACAGTCATATTGTGAAAGTTCGGCTACGATCTCTTCGCCGCGGATGGAATCAAACGCATCCATACATTCCAGAAGCTGTCCCAAAAGCTCTGACACCTTCCCGCTGTCGAACGGCTTTTTCGGCTGCTCCTCCTGTCCGGCCCCGGTGTGATACGGCATGATCACATGATACAGATTCCTGTACATGCCAAGCAGCGCCGGCGTCCTTGCTATGATCGGACCCCATTCGCTGTTCTTTCCGTTGATCTCCAGATCCTTGGCAAGCTCGGACAGCTCCATTGCTCCGATGGACCTGGAGGTGCTCTTTAAGGAATGCACCTCTATCGTATACGTATCAAGGTCCCCTGCGGCTACCGCCCGTTCGATAACGTCCGCCTTCTCCTCTATGGTATCCATATAGTCGGACAGGATCTCTCTGTAAAGATTTGCGTCATCGCCGGAATATTTCAAGCCTACCGATACGTCAATGCCCTCCATCTGCCATGACAACGGATCGCCGGTATCGGACGCCGGTTTCTCCGCGATCGCCGTCTCTCCGGCTTCCCTGGCGGAAATGACCATATCGGCCGGCAGCCATTTACGGAGCGCCCTGTCCATGATACGCATCTCGATAGGCTTCGGCACAAAATCGTTCATGCCGGCTTCCAGGAACAGTTCGCGGGCGCCTCTGACCGCATTGGCGGACAGCGCTATGATCGGCATCGTCTGAAACCGCCCGCCCTCCATAGCACGTATAGCCTTGGTCGCCTCCACACCGTCCATATGCGGCATCATATGATCCATAAATACCAGATCATACGGTCGTTTCTGTATCATGGCGATCGCCTGTCTGCCGCTGTCCGCCGTCTCTATATGCATTTTATACGGACGAAGCAGCCCTTCCGCCACTTTCAGGTTGACCTTATTATCATCTACAAGAAGAATACACGCGTCGGGCGCCGTAAAGGTTACATGCCGATCTTCTTTCATGTGAAGCGGTCTGCCGGAACGGTCCTCATCGTCACGCTTGTAGGACGACTGCAGTACAGTCTGCGGGTCAGTCTCAATACAGGGCCGCGCATCAACGATCTGCTGTCTGACCGTAAACGAAAACTCCGATCCCTTACCGAGTATACTCTTCGCATCGATCGTGCCGTGCATCATATCTACAAGGCTCTTGCAGATGATAAGTCCAAGTCCGCTTCCGCCCTTGGCGCGGTTGGTCTTACTGTCGGCCTGTCGGAATTTGACAAACAGATCCTTGAGCTGTTCCTGCGCAATACCGATCCCGGTATCGGTCACACTGACCTTCAACTCTATCAGACCGGGAGATGCGGGAACCGGCGTGAAGCCGACTGACAGATGAATCGTTCCCTTTTCCGTATATTTGGCGGCATTGCTTAGCAGATTCATCATAACCTGCTTGATGCGCATATCGTCACCGCGCAGGCGGGACGGAATATCCGGATCCACATCCACGAGCAGCACCACCTGTTTTTCACCCAGCATGACCTGGATCGCATTGGCCACATCATGCACCATCGACGTGATCTGGTATTCCTCCTCCGTGATCTCAAGCATACCGGAACTGATCTTGGTGACATCCAGAATATCATCTATGATCGAAACCAGTTCATCCCCGGCCGTGCGGATATTATACAGATACTCTCTCTCCTGGCCCGGCAGCGCATCATTGCGGAGCGCCAGCTCCACCATACCCGTGATCGCATTCATGGGCGTCCTGATCTCATGGCTCATATTCGCCAGGAAATCTTCTTTGGCCTGCGCCGCCAGTCCGGCCTCCCTCGCCTTCTGCTCCACCATGCTCTGGGTTTTCTGCTGCATCCTGATCAACATGATCAGCAGAAACTGTACCAGATATACGCTGAAAATACGGATCGTGACCGCAATGGAACCGTCGCGCACAAAATAGCTGCGCCACTCGCCCAGCACAAACAGCTTATACACGATGAAGAGCGTCACAAGCCCCACCATTAAATAATTTGCCTTAAGGAAATGATAGAAAGATATAAGACAGACCGCCGCACAGAACACGGTAAAGACCTCCGTGAATTCGTGAAGCATAATGCCGTATGCCGATATGTTGACAAAAGTTGCAACAGTTATCGTGTACGCCTGAACACCCACATTGTCCCTGAATATTCTGGCCATAGCGGTGCTTATGATCAGACAGGCCGACGGCACGACAAGCCATCTTTTATCTATGCCAAGATACAGAATAATACTGATAAAATATAATGAGTAAAAACAGAACGCGCCAAACAGGTATCGCGGTATATTGTTTTTTACGTCGCTCTCCATATAACAATCCCTCGCCATATACCGCCGTATATTCACGCGGCGCCGCCTCTTCCGTTAAAGGATCCGGCTTACTTTGAAAATGCACGCGCCATCTTTTCTAACAGGGCATCTTTTGCCACAGGCTTGACAATATAGCCCGCCGGTTTTAAAGAAAGACACTCCATGACCGTTGTCTTATCTGTCTGACCCGTCAGGAAATAAACCGGTATATCCCTGGTCGCCTCTCTGCTCTTAATGATTTTTAAAACGGCCGCGCCGTTGAACATAGGCATCATATAATCCAGCAGGATCAGATCCGGCGTATATTTCAAAAGAAAATCCACCGCCAGCTTACCGGAATTTACCACAGTTACTTTATAGGCATCCTGTAAGTAATAGCGCAGCGTTTTAAGCATATTGACATCATCGTCAATGACCAGGATATGTTTCCTGTTAGAAGCCTCATGCGTCTGCTCTAATACGAACTTTTGATTGTCCTCCATACCTTTTTCTCCATCTTGTTATTGTACAAACTGAAATAGCAGTCCAAATAATACTGCAATCATTTACATTGTATCATTAAATGATCACAGATTCCATGTTTTTTTCCAAAATAACCGCATGACAGACATTTACTTAATCAAGTGTACTGTGAGAATGCCCGAAAGTCAAGGTTTCCCTTTACTTATAAAGTTGAATATATTAAAGTAATAATTGAAGAAATAACACAAGCGCAGTCAATATGAAGCCAGTAAAATGAGGGAACACGCCACAATCTATGCTCACGATCAAGGGACAATCGATTTCTTCCGAGCTTGCCATCGGAACAATTCGCTACTACAGACATATTAAAAATATCATCCATGACGCTGTAGCGGCAGATACGGACGCCGAGCTTGCACGCTACCGGTCCGCCTACCGTAAATGCATGGACCAGCTGCAGCATCTTCATGACAAAACGCTCAGACAGCTAAGCGCCGAGGAAGCGGATATTTTTGAGATGCACCGCATGCTCCTTGCCGACAGCCAGTTTCATAACGCCATCGAGACCTCCATCATGCAGGAGCACAAGACGGCGGAATATGCCGTTTACAGCGTGGGACAGAAATTATGGGAACGTTTTATAAATATGGAGGACCCTTACCTTCAGGCGCGGGGCGCCGATATTCAGGACGTGATGAACCGTCTCTTATTTGTCTTATCCGGCAAAAACGAGAGCGCTCTTGACAACATTACCGAGCCGTTCATTGTCATGGCCCAGGATCTGTCGCCCAGTGAAACGGTACAGATGAATACCTCCAGACTGCTCGGCTTCATTACCCGTGAGGGAAGCCCCTACAGTCATACCGCCATCCTGGCTAAAACCATGAGTATACCCGCGCTCATGCATATCGACATCGACGAGAACTGGGACGGCCATCTCGCCATAATCGACGGGAAAAATCAGTGCCTCTATATAGATCCCGATGAAGCGCTGATACGAAAATACCAGGCCGAAATCAATTCCGACAAAAAGAAACGGGAAGCTCTACAGGCGATCCGCGATCTTCCGGCCATCACGCAGGACGGCCATGAAGTAAAGCTGTACGCCAATATCAACACGCCGTCCGACATAACCGCCGCCATTAGTCAGGGCGCGGAGGGCATCGGTCTGTTCCGCTCGGAATTTCTGTATCTGAACGTACATGAATACCCCGATGAAGAAGTACAATACAGCATATACCGTAGCGTTCTGGAACGTATGCCGGACAGACATATCGTCATCCGTACACTGGATCTGGGCACCGACAAGCGAAGCCCCTATCTGGCTTTGGAGCCGGAGGAAAATCCGGCGCTTGGCTATCGTGCGATCCGCATCTGCCTAAACCAGCCGGAGCTGTTCAAGGTACAGCTCCGAGCGCTGCTGCGCGCTGCAGCTCACGGCAGTCTGCACATTCTGCTCCCGATGATCATTTCTGTCCAGGAGATCCGGCGGGTCAAAGAACTGCTTGCGGTATGTAAAAAAGAATTAACCGACGAAGGGACTCCCTATGGGAATCCCATCCTCGGCATTATGATAGAGACGCCTGCCGCCGCTGTCATGGCGGATGAACTGGCTGCGGAAGCAGATTTTTTCAGTATCGGCACAAACGATCTGGCGCAGTATACGCTGGCGCTTGACCGCAACAATGCCAGACTTCACACCTTCTATGACCCGCATCACCCGGCCTTGATCCGGTTGATCGGCATGACCGCCGAGGCTGCGCACAGGCACAATATCCCCGTCTGCATCTGCGGAGAATCGGGGGCGGACCTTACGCTGACCAAAACATTTCTGTCTATGGGCATAGACGCCTTAAGCGTAGCGCCAAGCGCCTTGCTGCCTTTGAAGCAGGCGATCCGCGGGACAACTCTTGATTCGGCCGGAAAATAAAAGTCCGGTCCTACCAAAGCACGGCTGCCTTCAACTCGCTGTTGATATAATTCATCTCGTCCAGATATTTCTCATGTAACCCCGTATAGTCGCCCTGTATATACCGGTAATTGCGGGGAATGCCGGTAGTCGTGACCGTTTCGTCGGGCAGATAATCTACCGACTCAGGCGTTTCAGACGGTTGATACACCGCGCCGTCCCCGGCGTCCTGTATTATATAAGTGGTATCGCTGGCGTTGCTGTCTGTACCCGCCACACCCTCATCCGTCCCATAGCTGTACACCGTCGTCTCAAATACACCGGCGTCCTCCGTCTTCCGGAATCTGCCGACTTCCCGCCCGGACGCAAGCTGATACAGGACGATGTCGCCCTCTTCACTCAGATCGTAACCGCTGATTCCGGCTATCGTCTCCGGCAGTGTAACCTGCAGCCCGTTCTCAGTAGTCAGCATGATCTCACCTTCCCATGTATGACCCGTAAACCTGGGATTCCTGGTGAATACCAGCACGGACACCGCCGCTACAAGAAGAAGCGCCGCCACTACCGCAGCACCAAGTACACGCGGTTTCTTCACAATATACTGAATACGCTCTTTTACACTCTTGCCGCTTTCCGTCATGGTAGTCGCAGTACATGCTATATCCGACAGCTTCCTTTTCCCCGTGATAATGGAGAGAAGCGTCTCTCCGTAAGCGGTTCTCTGTGAATCGCCCAGTATGGCAAGCGCCGCCTCGTCGCAGGCAAGCTCGCAGTCTCTCTTAGACAGGATTGCCGCCGCCCACACAAGCGGATCCATCCAGTATACGATAAGCAGAATATTACGCACTGCAGACCAGAAACCGTCGCAGTGCTTCTTATGACACATCTCATGCGTCAGCACATGACGCGCCTTATCCGTATCCTCCGCCACCTCCGGCGTCAGATATACAGCCTCCCGAAACGGCATTCCATACAGGCACGGGGAAGCCAGTCCCTTTACCGTATATATTTTCACTCTGCCGAAATAGCTGCGAAGCGCCGCCTCTTTTCCGCCATCTGTATCCTTTGTGCCCTCCATAATTTCTGTGAGTTCAAGCTCTTTCCTGTTTTTGCAAAGCCTGTGTGCAAACACCGCATTCGCGGCGACCATCCACACAGCCATAACGACCATACCGCCCTTCCAGACCCCTTTGACAATGCCCAGCCAGACCATAGGCACCGTTACCGCTATAAACACGCTGCTCGGTCCGTCCGCAGATGTGCTCTGCTCCTGCACTCCTATTACGCGAAGCAGAAACCGCGCCGCCGCATCCCCTGTCTTGTCTTCCAGCGTCTCCGCGATATCCATGACCCGAAATCCTTCCAGAGAGCCGATCTCCATGCGGATCTGCGCCGATGACGGCACGATCAGACGCAGCGCCACCAGAAGCCACAGCGCATACTGTAATCTGCTGCTGATCTTTCCTCTGAAGGCACGCCGTATCAGCATGATACAGAGTATCAGAACCGAGGACGTAATAATGATTTCCTTCATGAATTTTTCTCCTTTTTTGCCTTCGCCAGAATATCATACAACTCTTCTATTTCTCCGGGGGACAACGCCTCGTCCTGGACCATAGCGTTGACCATCATGCCGATGCTTCCCTTGTACACCTTCTGCAAAAAGCCCTTCGTCTCCTGCAGGGACACCTCTTCCCTTGGCACCGCCGGATGATAGATCTTCGTCCTTCCTTCCCGCCTGTACGTTACGGCCTCCTTCTTTTCCATGCGGTTCAGCATAGTGATGACAGTATGCTTGTCCCAGCCGGTATCCTCCTCCAATGCCGCCGTCAGCTCCATGATCGTGCTCCCCCGGCTCTCCCAGAGCAGATTCATGATCTTCCATTCGCCGTCCGATAATCCTATCATACGCGCCGTCCACTCCTTTCTGTTTCCTGTTCCATAGCATCCCCTGACAGAGCCATTCCGCCTGGCGGTACTGACGGCGGTATATTTCCGCCACAGCCGCAGCGTGCGGGATATCGACTCCGCTATGGGTATACATTTGTCTACCTTATGGGCATATGTTACCACACTGGTATACACCTGTCAACCTGTTAAGAAAAGATCACTTCACAAATTTCCAGCTCTCTACCTCATAGCCCTGTCCGCTGAAGATATAATACAGGTCGTGTACGCCCGTTGCTTTCCCGGTAAGCTGCGCCGTGCATGGCGTAAAAGCATCGCCGTCAGCCACATCTTCAATGGGAAGACAGCCGAGCACCTCGCCGTCAGGACTGTCTGTAACGGCATAAACAGCTCCTTTGGCATGTTCGCCTGTTCTGCTTCTGACCGTCATCTGCAGGGACGACGGTGATGCAGCCCCGAAATCCACGCCTGTCACTTTAATGAAATCGCCGTTTTGAATATCGGTAAGCGCCATATTGCCGCTGCCGCAGCTTTTGCTTGCACTGTCGGCCGCAGTCGTGTCCACGCCGCCCGTGACCGAGAAGGACGCCGCCCTGTTTTCAGCATATGCATCCACGTACTTTAACTGTTCCCGGCCCTTCAGCGTCTGCTCTATAATTCCTATCGTACCGTCCTCCTGCATGGTAAATTCATCAATATGCGTTGAACGGTAGCCCTTTTCTATCCCCATAGCCTGTTCGAGCACTCTCGTGTGATAGGTAATATACCACCTGTCCCTGAATTGAAAAACACAGTGGTGGTTGTTGCCGTATAAGCCAAACACGCTTCCCGGATTGCGGAGTATGATCTCCTTAAACGCAAACGGTCCCATCGGATTATCGCTTACCATACTTACGATCTCTGCATTGTGAAATCCGTACTTTTCCGTTCCCGCTTCATCCACCTGCCAGTTGGTGCAGTATGTATAATAATATTTGTCCCCGGCCTTATGTATGCCCGAATCCTCAAACAGATACGGAACATCCAGTCTCCGCGGTTCTCCCACAATGCTTATCATATCCTCCCCAAGCTCAGCCACTCTTGCCGTTCCGGGGTCTGCTACATGTCCTTCGGGAACGCCGCCGCCGAAATAAATATATGCCCTGCCGTCGTCATCCATAAGCACCGCAGGGTCAAACAGCCACAGCACATCGGCACACTCAGGCGTATCTCTGCTGATCAGCGCCTTGCCTAACGGATCATAAAAGGGTCCCGTGGGGCTGTCCGCCTGCAGGACGCCGATCCCTCCGCCGGCGTCGGCAAAATACAGGAAAAACTGCGGCTTTCCGTCTATCTCCTTCCATGCCGCGGCAGGCGCCCACGAATTGCGCGCCCACTTAGCGCTTCCGGATACCGATGCGGCATGGATCGAGCCGTGATCGGTAAAATTCACCATATCGTCTGTGGAGATCACATTGATCTGATCGATCCTGCTGTAAGTATTCTCCTTGAGCTTGGCAGTGCCGTCATATTCAAAGGCGTCCGCCGTCATATAGATATACACCCTGTCGCCATAGACAAGGGCGTACGGGTCTGCACCAAAGCGTTGCGTCATCAACGGATTGGAATCGTCAAGTCCTTTATAGCTCTGCGTGAGCGTAAGATTTTCAAATGCTGCCATAAGATCTTCCTCTTTTTCTCCGGCTGTGCCGTATTCTTCCGAGTCCTGCGTCTGACCGGTCTGCGTCTGCTGTTCCGGTGTCTGCTGCTGTTCTGACACCTGGGAAGACTGCTCCGGTGTCTGCATATCAGCTGCGTTATCCGCACTGTCCGGGCGGCCTGCACATGAGCAAAGCGCCAGGATGAATCCCATTGCTATCAGCGCAGAGCCTGTGCGCGGTAAATTTCGGTTTCTTTTCATATCTTCGTACCTGTTCTTTTTCATATATTGACGATCGCCCCGGTTTACGGCAGCTGATCGCCATACTTTTCATACAGCTCCTGCAGCTTCTGTACATCTTCCGGTGAAATATTGTCCTGCAGATAATCTTTGACCTGTTCGACTGAATCGCCGCTCTCACCGCTGCTTACGATATCGGCAATATCCGACAGGGTATCGCTGTTGACATACTTCTCAACGATCGCTGCGGCTTCCTCCTTGTCCTCATCGTCTATACTGTCAACGATCTCCTGCGCCTTAGCCGCGGCTTCGGGGTCGCCGGAGCTTTCAAGCGCCTGCCGGATACCCTGCTCCAGAATCTGTTCCGTCACTTTCCCGCTGACGGCAGACTTAACGGCATCCGCAAGACTGCTCCTGACCAGAGCAAACAGTATCACCGCGCATACGATGATCACCAGTATCAGAACGATGACCGCTCCCATACCCTTTTTCTTTTTTCTGCTCTTTCTTCCAGACATATTCTTCTCCCTGCCGGCCTGTGCGTTATGCGTTCACAAGGCGCACCGTCTCTCTTGCGATCGCAAGCTCTTCATTGGTGGGAACCACCATTGTCACCACCTTCGCATCCGCATCGGACAGAATCACTTCCTCGCCCCATTTTTTATTCTTCTCCGGATCGATATTTGTACCCAGATAACCCAGATATTCTCCGATCGCCGCTCTCACCGCCGCATCGTTCTCGCCAACGCCCGCGGTAAACGCTATCACATCCACGCCGTTCATGGCGGCGGTATATGCGCCGATATACTTGGCTACGCGGTATGCATAGGTATCCAGCGCCGTCCGCGCCGCATCGTTCCCCTGCGCCGCAGCCGAGGACAAATCGCGGAAATCGCTGGAAACACCGTCAGACAGTCCGAGCACGCCGGACTTCTTATTACAAATCTCTATGACCTGATCGGCGCTGATATTCTCTTTCTGTGCAATAAAAGTAATGATCGCCGGGTCCAGATCTCCCGAACGGGTGCCCATGATCAATCCCTCAAGCGGCGTAAGGCCCATAGACGTGTCCACAGACTCACCGTATTTGACAGCGGAAACGGAAGCTCCGTTACCGAGATGGCACACGATGATCTTCAGGTCTTTTCTGTCCTTACCAAGAATCTGCGCGGCGCGTTTGGACACAAAATCATGGCTGGTGCCATGAAAACCGTAACGGCGCACTTTATGATCTTTATAATAGGACAGCGGGAGTCCGTACAGATATGCCTTCTTAGGCATCGTCTGGTGAAAGGCCGTATCAAACACACCCACCATCGGCACATTCGGCATGATCTTCCGGCATGAATTGATACCTGTCAGATTCGCCGGATTGTGAAGCGGCGCCAGATCGTTGCATTCTTCGATCGCCTTTATCACTTCGTCATTCAGCACGACCGAAGTGGCAAATTTCTCGCCGCCGTGCACAATACGGTGTCCCACCGCATCGATCTCATCTAACGACTTGATCACGCCTGTCTGCGGATCCGTCAGCTTCTCAATGACGAGCCTGACTGCCGCCGTGTGGTCCGGCATGGGCGACTCCGTCCTGATCTTCTCACCGCCTTCAGGCTGGTGGATGATAGCGCTGCCATCGATCCCGATTCTTTCGCACAAACCCTTTGCCAGCACTTCTTCCGATTCGCTGTTGATCAGCTGGTATTTTAAAGAAGAAGAACCGCAGTTGATAACCAATATATTCATGATCGACCTCCCATTTTACATTTAATAAGCTCTGCCCCAGTATACCATCTTCTTCGCAGGCTTGCCGCAGCAGACGCATGTATCGCCGATATGCTCCTGTTCAAAAGGTATGCAGCGGCTTGTGACGGCAAGCTTCTCCTTGATCGTATCTTCACACGCCTGATCCCCGCACCACATCGCCTTGACAAAACCGGACTTCTGCGTAAACAGACTACAAAACTCCTCCATATCCGTTGCGGCGTAAGTGTGCGCATCTCTGTGCGCTCTGGCGCGCTCGAGCATTTCTGTCTGCATCCGCGCAAGGATCTCTCCCGCCTTCGCCTCCAGCTCATCCAGGGAAACCTCTGTCTTCTCGCCCGTATCACGGCGGCAGATCACACACTTACCCGCCTCGATGTCTTTCGGACCTATCTCCACGCGGATCGGTATACCGCGCATCTCCTGTTCAGAGAATTTCCATCCGGGACTCTTATCCGAATCGTCCACTTTGACGCGGTAATCCTTTTTCAGCCTGTTGAGCAGCTCATACGCCTTATCCAGCACGCCCTCTTTCTTCTGCTGGATCGGAATGATCATGATCTGTGTGGGCGCGATCTTCGGCGGAAGCACCAAACCGGAGTTGTCGCCGTGTACCATGATCACGGCACCGATCAGGCGGGTCGTGGAGCCCCATGACGTCTGATGCACATATTTCAGAGTATTGTCCTTATCCGTATACTGAATACCGAACGCCTTCGCAAATCCATCGCCGAAGTTGTGGCTTGTGGCGGACTGCAGCGCCTTGCCGTCATGCATTAAAGCCTCAACGGTATAAGTGGCCTCCGCCCCCGCAAATTTCTCCTTATCGGTCTTGCGTCCCTTGATCACGGGAATCGCCAGCACCTGTTCGCAGAAATCCGCGTACACGTTGAGCATCTGTATCGTCCTCTCCTCGGCCTCCTCGGCAGTCGCGTGGGCGGTGTGCCCCTCCTGCCATAAGAATTCACGGCTCCTTAAGAAAGGCCTCGTCTCTTTCTCCCAGCGCACCACGGAACACCACTGGTTGCACACCTGCGGCAGATCGCGGTAGGATTGCACCACATTCTTATAATAATCACAGAAAAGAGTCTCCGAAGTAGGTCTGACACAGAGTCTCTCCTGTAAGGGCTGCAGACCGCCGTGCGTCACCCACGCCACCTCGGGCGCGAATCCTTCCACATGCTCTTTCTCCTTATTTAAAAGACTCTCGGGTATAAACATTGGCAGATATACATTCTGCACGCCCGTCTCCTTAAACATCGCGTCCATCTGCTGCCGAATCAGTTCCCAGATCGCATAACCCGCGGGTTTAAATACCATACAGCCCTTAACGCTTGTATAGTCCAGCAGCTCCGCTTTTTTCACCACATCCGTGTACCACTGCGCAAAATCGTCTTCCATAGACGTGATCGCTTCCACTAATTTTTTGTCAGCCATCTCTTCTCTTCCTTTCCTTGCGTATTCCTATTCATTCTAGCCGTTTGGCGGTGTTTCGTCAACTGCCTGGCGCAGAATATACTCGCCCGTACCCATGAGCATGAAGACATAAGGCGTGCAAAGCACCTGCTGGTAACAGAAGAAATTGTACAGCATATAAGACACACAGGATGCCGTGATTCCCACCAGCAGTAAATTCAGTCGGTATTTACGGAAAAATCTCCGTATTGCCGTCACATAGATGCCCATATAAGCTATCGTTCCCAGGATCCCCACGTTGATAAGGCTTGTCATCCATTCGTTATGCGCGTTGGTCAGCTGCATGGAACCCCAGTACAGATCCTGCTGCGCACTGTATCTGGCCACCACATAACTGTGAAAACAGTCCGGTCCGACTCCAAAGAGCTTATGCACCGTATCCGCCTCAAGGAACATCTTTACACTGAAGCTCCATATGATGCCCCGGCTGTTGCCCCATTGTGATCCCCAGTTAAAATAAGGTATATTCATGAGCTTTCCGGACACTGCTTCCGGCAAAGCCCCCTTCTCCTGTAAGATGATGACGCACACCAGACCGACCGCCGCAACAATGGCCGATACGGGAACGATCAGCCGCAGCCGTCCCATCAGAGCCTCCGGGTAACGACAGCCGCGAAATGCCATAATATTCATCAGGACCGTAACCGCAAGACACAGGATAAGAAGCGCCCAGGTAACTTGGGAAGTCCACATCAAGCGTGTTACAAAGTCCGGTTCAAAAGCCGGATTCGGATGGAGCTGCATAAGAAAATACATCAGTTTACCCGATGCAAATAAAACCGTGAGCATGGTCATAAATCTGCACATCAATTTCAGGCTGTGTGATGACACTGTAAAGAAGACAATGATCATTCCGGCCAGTGCAAAATAGGCGCTGTCGCTGTTCTGCGTCACCAGCGTACAAAACCCTGACAGCATCATGCATCCGCCCGCAACTCTCCACACCGCGCCGTCCGCATACAGGAAAGAACCTATGCCGACAGGCAGTGTCACCGCCAGAAAACTTCCATACCACGATGACTGTCCCAGCGTAGACAGAAACTGCGTCTCCTGATAATAAGTAAGCCCGTCATAGAATCCGAGCGGATCGATCAGCAGCCGGTTTAAGATCCCCAGAATATACACAGCGCACGCCGTCATGCACATAACCGGAAGCATGATGCGGTAATATTTTCCGAATCGGGACAGGAAAAAATAAAGAAGTACAAAACCGGCTTGCGACATAAGCCCCATATTCCAGCCCGGAAATCCCCATAGGGCATCCTTGTAAAACCCGCCGGCAACCACAGATATTCCCGACAGGATCAGATATGCCAGCACGAAACCGTCCGTGAGGGAAATAGGGAATCTGCGGTGTTCTTTCAGGAAAAAGAAGGCATACGGTATCAGCACGGCAAACAAAGCCGCACTCCCCGTCAACATGATATTTCTGTATGCGATAAACTTATCCTCGCCGATCCTGTAGTATCCGTTGCTCACATAGAAAGCCAGCGCTACGCACAGTGCCACCGCCAGCACAGCTGTAAGATACTGCATAAAACATTCCGTTATCTTAAATCCGGTTTCTGTCCGGTATTGCCTTCTATCTTCTCTGCCGGCGGTCTTATCATTCATACGAAGCTCCTTTTGCCGTATTCTGCCCGGCCATACTCCGGCACAGGCGTTCCCCGATACCCATCATTATGAAAACAAATGGCGTATTCAGTACCTGTTGAAAACTGACCATGTTATGTACCGTATACGCCAGGATACTCATTGCACAAACATACAGGACCGGCTGTCCGGAAGCGCCCCGTAAGCACCGCACAAAAACCGCCGCAAACATCGCCGCATAACACACAAACCCCAGCATACCCGTGTTGACCAGAAGCGTTAGCCACTCGTTATGCGCATTGGTCAGCCTCTGGCCGGGGAACTGTTCTGCCAGCCTGTCCGCTGTCTCCGGTATATCATATACATAATCGGCGAAGCAATCCGGTCCGATACCAAGCGTTTTATGTACGCTGTCCATTTTCATATATGCGCTGATACCGCAGTTATACGCCGTGCCTCTTCCGTTGCCCCACGCCTCATCGAAAACCGTATAATAAACGCCGTTTTCCGCAGCCGGAGCTTCCCCGGCATGCAGCGCATCCTTCGCTGCTCCCATAACCGGCACGCTAAGAGAGCCCAGCACAATAACAACGGCTATCATTCTTCCCCGCCGCCCGTATGCGCCCTCATCTCCCGGATTTCCTGTATGTAAGTATCCGCTGCGCCCTGCCAATCTTAAGAGCACATAGACCGCTGCCACCGCTCCGAGTATCCACCATGCCGTACTGCCCTCTGTCAGCTTCCCCGCAATGCGGAAGATGCGATCCGTCCCATCCGCCGAATAATTGAACCGTAAAAAAGGCAGCGCGCACATCCATCTCCCAAGCAGACATCCCAGAACAAACAGCATACACAGTTCCAAGAACCTGTATATACGTCTGTTCCCCAGCGACAGCGCCAGCAATGCCGCCGCCAGTACGCCGAACACAAGATAAGCGCTGCTGCTCCCCTGCGTCACGCCTGACAGCATCGCCACGATACAATATACCGCCGACAATATTCTGACCCACATTTTATCGCTGATCCAATACAATGTCATGCCGGCGGAAGCCGCCACCGACCAGTAACCGCTGAACCAGTTGATGTTGCCGAGGGTGGAAATAAACGTCTCTGTGCTCCCCTCCATCACGATTGGATAGACGGAATACCGGTTGCATATACCAAGCAAAAAAACGGCCGCCGAAGCCGTAAGCCACATGCCGATCCACCCTGTACTGCAATGATAATACCGTGAAAAGGCAAAATATATAAATACAAAAATCACCTGTGTCACCACGCCCATATGCCATCCCTGGACACCCCACAAAGCATCCTCCTTGTACGCGCTGCACAGATAGGACAGCAGCACCGCGACAAAATAGCCATAGGCGCACCAGTCTGTGACCGTCATGCTGCGGTATGTCTTTACCAGCCATTCTCTGTCCCGACGCACAATGAATGACAATACAACAGCCACCGCCAGTACAGCCATTGTAACCAGACTGACCCTGCAAAAAAACCGGTATTTAACTTCCCCGATATGGGTATAACCTCCCGGCGCATAAAGCGGATATATCACGGTCAGCACAATAAAATACGCCATGAGGATGCCCTGGCAGACACTCAGCAATTCCCGGTCTTTTTCTCTGCGTTCTGATCTCTTCTCACCCAACGTCCGATATCCCATTTCCAATGTCATATATGGCATGACTTTTTCTTACTGAGTCAATCATAATCCAAGGATTCTTTTTCGTCAAATTCCACGCCGCCTCCATCCGCGACCTTATATATCGCCATAATGGCAATCAGAGCCAGCGGCCCCTTGATGATACCGCCGACCCCAAACAGCTTCACTCCCGCATAGATCGCAAGCAGCATGTAAACCGGTGCGATGCCGATGCGCTTACCGATCAGCTTAGGCTCCAGCAGCTCTCTCGTCACAATACAGACAACATACAGGATAAGGCATACCGCCATGCGCATATACTGCCCGTTCAGCAGTTGCCAGACGGACAGCGGCACCAGCACGACCCCTGTGCCTATAAAGGGTAATACATCCAGAACACCCGCCAGAATACCGAACGCGGCCCCGCCATAGATCCCCGCCACGGACAGCCCGGCGCTGCACAACACGCTGATGACCAACATTAACACCCCCTGCGCCTTTATAAATGTGATGACATAAGACAGAATCCCCTCCACCGCCGCCCACACCAGATGTAGTTCCTTAGTCTTTTTCAGCGTGTCCACGATATCTACATATTCTTTTTCCAGCAAAACGGCTGCAATACATGTAATGGCGAGAAATCCAAAGGCAGAAAACAGACTCTTGAAACAGCTGTAGGACGAGGCCAGAAGCTTCGGCATCACCTGAACCTGAACGTTATCCATAGCTGCCGTTACCCTGTCCTCCACAAACGCCTCTATCCTGCCGCTGTTCCAGCCAAATCTGCCGTCCAGCCCGCAGCACCATTGATGGAAAACAGTCTGGAACTGTCGGCCCGCCTGTGTACAGAACGCCGGCAGTTCTTCCAGCTGCCGGCATCCCAGCATAAAAATAAGCCACAATATTCCCATCATAATAAAAATAATGGGAAGAATCATGCCCGCCGCAAGAAATTTCTTCCTGACCGGCACATACTTCTGCATACGCTGTAAAAGCGGATAGCACAGCGTGATCAGCAGAAAGGCAAGAATAAACGGCGAGACAAGCATAAACAGATACCGGAAGAAAAACCAGACGCCGGCACATATCAGACATATCCGGATCAGCTTACTGTTTCGCCACGTTCCTATTTCCATAACCATAAAAAGAAGCAGAACCTTACTTCTGCTTCTTATCCCTCACACATCATTCTCTGTTCTATTATGTGGATTTTACCGTCCGTTATGCGGCGAATGCTCTGCATAATTCTGCCAGTATTCTACTTGAAATATTTTGTTTTCCGGCCGGATCTCAAATGTCAGCCTTCTCCCGGTTTGGGGATGCGTAAATACAAGCTTATATGCGCACAGGCCGATCTCTCTGACATGCATATGCCCGGATATCAGCGCCGCCGTCGCATCAGCATATTTGCGGTCGCCGATAAGACTCATCCCCGCATTGCTCATCTGTACGCGGATCTGATGATGTCTGCCCGTGTGCAGCCGTATCATGGCAACGGCGATCTGCGGCGGAGCTTCCTCCCCTTCCTGATGCACTGTGCCGTCATGCGCCGCCCCGTCATGCGTCGTTCCGTCATGCACTGTGCCGTCACACAATATATCTGGACGACAAGGCATGTTTGCTACGATCTTATAATCCAATACGGCTTTTTGGGCACCTTTTACCTCCGGCGGCACGATGCGGGTAGTGTTCGTCCTGCCGTCCTTATACAGATAATCCGTCAGTGTGCCCTCAGAGGCAAATCCCCGTCCGCACACCACAGCATAATAATATTTCTCAAAGCCGTTTCCCGTGATCTGCCTGCCCAACGCTGCTGCCGCCCGCTTATTCTTAGCAAATACGACTATGCCCTCCACGGGCTGGTCAAGCCGATGCACTACCCCGACATACACAGCGGCGCCTGTCTTTTGGGCCAGATAATTAGCGATCTCGCTCACCATATCCGCCTGTCCGACTCTGGCGGTCTGCGTCGCTATCCCGGCGGGTTTATGGCATATGATAATGTCATTGTCTTCATAGATGATTCTGTCTTTGATCATAATGTTTTCTTCGCGTCGCTTGTTTCCCCGCTTATCTCCACAGACCTACGGCCCCGCGCTTTCAGCGCTCTATCGTCTGCTCCGCAGGCCATGACCGAATCGTTTTCGCCCAGCTTACCGAGCAGCTCATAGAGGATCCTGTAGAGGACCTGCGCTTTTTCCGGTTCCAAATCCACACAGGCGGCGAGGCGCTGCGGTACAGAGAGCGCCTTTTCACGCAGGGCAATTCCCGCATCGGTTATGGAAACGATCAGGTCTCTCTCATCTTCGGTCGAGCGGCGCCGCGCCACATACCCCTTTTCCTCCAACCGTTTGAGCAAAGGCGTCAACGTGCTGGAATCAAGATACAGGAATTTGCCGACCTCCTTCACTCGCAGTTCCTTGTGTTCCCACATCACCATCATCGTAATGTACTGCGTGTAGGTCAGATCAAGTTCATCGAGGTACGGTTTGTACGCTTTCACAATCTCTTTTGCACAGGCATAGAGAGGAAAACATATTTGGTTTTCGAGTTTTAGTGGGTCAAATGGAACCGCCATGATTTATGCTTCTCCTTACGATATGATTCCCTTTGCAAAATCAGCGGCTGCCTTTTGGTCGGCCTCATTCGGTCTGCCCTTATGAACCATTGCAAAAGCGCCCCTGCAGGAAAACTCCTCCTGTGCAACAGGGATTTTCTTCTCCGCAAACAGCTTTTCCACATACTTGCGGGTGGATTTGACGGCGGCGGATGTGCTGAAATTCACGACTTTACCCACGGACACCTGAATGCCGTTAATAAATTTTTTTACTTCGTCGTCTACATCGAAGGCATACGGGGCGCTGCCGAGGAACAGAATATCCACGTCTTCGGTCAGCGGTTCCGATACTGTTTTTGCTTCCACACCAACGGCTTTCGCAATCGCCTCCGCAATCTTTTTTGTGTTGCCACCTCTTGAATAGTACCGTACTGCAAGTTTCATGCTATCCTCCATTCCCAGCGATATGATCCACTTTTTCCATGTATCGCTGTTTTACATCTTAATCGCTTACGTCGCTGTCCAGAACCGCAACAAATTCATAATCCGTAAATCGCTCTTTCATGCGCCGTACAACTTCGTCTTCAGCGTCTGTCAGGTTATTTACTCCGTCCATAATAATGGAACATTACAGCACCTCCTCCACCTTTGCCTTTACATTGTCAAGGGATTCGGTCGGCTCAAAGCGCGCAACGATTTCCCCGTTGCGGTCAATCAGAAACTTCGTGAAATTCCACTTGATATTGCCGTTGTTCTTGTAGTCCTTATCCATCTTTTTTACAATAGGCTTGAGGATCAGCCCCATCGGACCTGAAAATCCGGCGAATGTGGTATTTTCTGTCAAATATTTGTAGAGCGGGATCGCATTTTCACCGTTTACGTCAATCTTGGCAAATTGCGGAAAGGTAATGCCGTACCGTCCTGTGCAGAAGCTATGGATCTCCTCGTTGCTGCCCGGGGCCTGCTCCCCGAACTGGTTGCAAGGGAAATCGAGAATCTCCAGCCCGTCCTTCTGATGAAGCTCGTACAGGTCCTGAAGCTCGTCATACTGCGGTGTAAATCCGCACCCGGTCGCCGTGTTCACGATGAGAAGGACCTTCCCTTTGTAATCGGAAAGTGCCACCTCGCTTCCGTTCTGTGCTTTGATTTTGAAATCGTAGATGTTCATATCCTTGCCTCCGTTCATTATTGCAAGATTTAATCTTGCACTATTAATATGGCTATTATAATCCTCACAGTTTGGGATGTCAAGTCAAGCCTTTAAAAAATCAGGAAAAATCGACTGTCCGGCAATCTCCGTGGGACAGAAAGTCTCGCCGTAGTTGATACAGGCATAGGTCGCCTGCGGATTCTCTGCCGTCATCCACCAGAAGGGATACTTAATAATGCCCGGGTGTTGTATCTATTGCGCACCACTTTTGTTATAAATACCGTTCAGCTCGTCAAGTATGGCTTCCTTGGACTTGTCACGAATGCCGATTTGTTCCAGATCAACATCCTCTGATCGCATTTGTTCCGTGAATTCCCATATATCTTTTCTGATTGCGTCCGGTATGTAGGTAAGAGGGCTCATATTACGATTAAGAAGCTCTGTTAAGCGAAATACATCGTTTTTGTGTTTCCGTATATTCCGGCTGTCAACCTGCTCGCCCTTCGATTTTCTGTGCGACAAATCCAGCCACGCCTTTGCTTTGAACGGAATCAAATACGGTGCAGAGAGTACTGTTATGCCTGAAATCTGAATTGTTCCATGCCGCAGGAATTCATAATAATCATCCTCCAGGAGAATTGCCGATAAGCTTGATACATCTCCATCCATCGGAAGCGGAGAAAGCACGGCATCTTCCGGTAGGATGATGGCATCCGGTTTCCTTGTAAATAATTCTATCATGGCAGGATACTCTTTTGACTGCGGATTTGTAAAACGATATAATTGTGGCTTACCCGTACTTTTATTACGATGTTTATATCCGGCCGCAATAATATACTCCCAGAATCTGTCGCCAAAGGCGGCATTTACTGCTTCTATAATTAAAACAAGATCGATATCCTTTGTGGCCCGAAAATCCAGACCTTCCTCCGTCATCAGCAAATCACATGCCGTACCGCCGATGATGACATATTGATCCTCGTATCCACGAAACCATTCTCTGAAGTTTTCAATTCCTCTTACCATCTATTTCTCTCCAAACGTCAGCCAACATTTCTTCTACAGCTTCTTCTATTCTTTCATCCGTGTCTTCCCTAAGCGCTAAAGCAAGGGAAAGTCGGTCAACGCTCTCCCCATTGCTCAGTTTTCCGGGATCGTACCGCCAAAGTTCCACTGCACACTGATCCTCCGAATTCTGCAATCTTCCTGATGCGTTTTTTCCCCATGCTGTGATACTCTTTGCAGCATAACATTCTACGGCAGGTGGATTTAGCATTGAATACTCGGAGAGCGCCAAGTATCCACTCATGAGCAGTTTTTCTCTTATTTCCGCTTTGGGCACATAAATTGTTCTCTTAACAGGATTTACCAGATAACCTTTTGCTGCTTCAAAAAGTTCCCGTGGGTTTTTTTCGGAATAAACAACCTTCTGCACACCCCGTTTTTTTGTTTGCACCAGACCCAAATCTTCAAGCTGTCTGGATGCCCTGGAAATCGATGTGGCTGTAAAGACGAGCGCCTCTGCGGCATCGCTTGTCAACAATTCTCCACAGCCATGATAAACATAGTAAAGAAACAATAGCTGCGCTGACGGAAGAATCTCTGTAATCTCAGGTTTCTCTGAGTCAGCACGTTGCTGCAGATAAACCGCCATAAACGGCAGATAGATCTGCTTGCCATCCACGACAAACGGAATGTGGTCACGCAAAAGATATTGCTTCTGGCGACAAGTAAGATGATCCAACACAAGTATAGCTGATGCCTCTGTCGTCTCCTGTATTCTCTTCAGATGCTTTTTTATAACATCAATAGCCTCCAACTCCGTTTTCGGATAAACAAAAACTGCTTTTTTGCCATCAAGTGATACCTCTTGTAAACGATATCTGGCGTGAATATAATTGGGAACTCCTACTATTTCACCATCACCATATACAACACGAATTCCAAGTACAGATTTAAGATACTCCATCATTGTCGCCCTTTCTTTACTTTAATTCGTATTATAACTTATTTTAGGTTAAAAGTAAATGTTAAAGTTGTGATAAGGGTTTCAAAATTGATTTTGCCCTCCTTTATTTTCCGAACAACCAGCCCATGACAGCTTTATCGTAGGCGAACAGTCCCCGCTGAATATGATGCTGAATATCTTGAGCAATGGCTTTACGCTTGATGACATAGCGGAATTTACACCCACGGTTGCCGTCTGCTCTCCGGCATTATAGTTGACCACTGTTTCCATCTCGTATTTTGTTAAACCTGCCATAATCTTACATTCTCCTTTCCCGTATCAAAAAAGGACTGCATCCCGCAATCCTCTTTTTAGTGTGTTCCTGCCCTGTGTTTCGTTTGATGTGCCTATAACTGGCGCACAACCTCGTTAGCGCCCACAGAAAAACAAATGCCGCTTCGCGTCGCTTCTTTCCCCGCTTATTTTCATAGACTCGCGGTCCCGCGCTTTCAGCGCCTTATCGTCTGCTCCGCAGACAGACCGCTCGTTAGCGCCCACTGAAAAACAAATGCCGCTTCGCGTCGCTTCTTTCCCCGCTTATTTTCATAGACTCGCGGTCCCGCGCTTTCAGCGCCT
>CANQNN010000026.1 GCA_947625205.1 uncultured Lachnospiraceae bacterium
ATATTTTTTATTATTTTTACCAACTGCAAAGGCAGATTTATTTGCACGTTCATATGCACCGAATAAAAAGGGATGCGACACACCTCATATGCATACGCACCCCCTCTGTTTATTCCTCTTCTATTATTATCCACCTTTATTGCAGAGACATAACGCTGTTCTCGTCTCCTCCGCGCATAATGAGATCGATCGTATCAATGGAAACCGACTGCGGAACCTCTACAATACAAACCAGTTCTGTCGCCGCGCCCGCTGCTATCACATCATTGTATGTCTGTATATCATCTAACAGCATGGTCGATAATGCATTCTGCGCTGCTTCGCCATTGACAGAGACCCTGAATCTGGCTCCATACGCCAGCATATTCAGCGTCTGATCTGTGGAAGCCATATTCGTTGCCGTAAACCGCAACACAAGGAGCTGCATACCATCCGTTGCATCCATTGCAAAAAACAGAGCGTCATCCGTTGCAGGCGGATAACTCTGCAGCAATTCATATCCGTTGTACTGAAACGTAATATCCGAGATGCCGTAGTACTCTTCGATCGTGGAAGGCGGCGCGTCCGCTTCTTCGTCCTGGCTCACATCTATCACTTCTGTATCATCGACAGTATCTTCAGGCTCCTCTTCCGGCAGTGTCTCGGCAGGCGTCTCTTCCGGCTCTTCCTCCGGCACGTCATATGCGGCGGTGTCCACCAACCGCCCACTATGATTCTTATCATATTTAAGCAGCACGCCGACTGCATATTCTGAAATTAAGTCCGTCTCTTCCTGCGTCAGATCAGGCATCGTTGCACCGCACCCCGCCAAGAGCGCCGCCGCCATGATACCGCACAGGACTGTACCCGCTTTTCTCACATTGATCCCCCGTTATATTGCTTTTATCTGTGTAAAGCTTTGATCCGTATAGATATAAGTATAGCGTAATATTTATGCAGTGTCCAGTGTAAACCAGAATTCCACGCCATTGTCATAATTAACCACGCCGTACTGCTGATTCATGGACTCCATGATCACCTTGACGATCGACAAACCGATACCGCTTCCGCCGTACTCTCTTGTCCGTGCCTTGTCAACTTTATAAAACTTTTCCCAGATATGTTCCACGCTGTCTTCGGGGATGGGATTTCCTGTATTATACACCGAGATCCTTATATGCTGTCCTTCCCCGCGTATCCTGATATCTATGATCTTATCTCCCAGCGCATAGTTCATGGCATTGGTAAAATAGTTCATGAATACCTCTTCCACCCTGAACTCGTCGCCCCACACATACACCGGGCCGCTGTCCTGCATACGGACCGATATTCCCTTTTGTCTGATAAGGATTTCTGACGATGCGACATAATTCTTAATAAGCGCCGCAATGTCAAAGCGTTCCATATTGACGATCTCATTGCCAAATTCCAGTTGGTTCAAAGTAAGCAGTTTCTTTACCATAGTGTTCATCTTGGAGGCTTCATCCATAATGACATCACAGTAAAACTCCCTGCTCTCCGCGTCGTCGTTAATCCCTTCCTTTAAACCTTCTGCATATCCCTGGATCAGAGCGATCGGAGTCTTAAGTTCATGCGAAACGTTGGACAGAAACTCCTTGCGCATCTCATCGACCTGATCCTTCTTTTCAATATCTTTAAGAAGCTCATTGTTGGCAGTCTTTAACTCAGATATAGTCGTTTCCAGAGTCTCCGACAACTCATTGATATTTCTTCCGAGCACCGCGATCTCGGTTTTGTCATTTCCAACATATTTAGCATTAAAGTCCAGATGCTTCATCCGCTCGGAAATATCTGCGAGTTCAAGAACAGGTTTCGTAATGCGGCTTGAAAGCCACAGGGCAAGCAAGCCGCTTGCAATGATCGCACCTATCCCGACATATGTTAAGAACCGGTTGGATATGGCAACGCTTTCACGGATTCCTTCAAGCGCGCTCCTGATCATAAAGATGTAGCCCGCATCCAGGACGCCCCACATTTCAATGTATTCCGTCTGTGTGCGCACATCCGTGACGATCTGCATTTTATAATTGTCCGTCTCTTTAATAACGTCCGCCTGATCGACGCCCACAAAAATATTATTCAGAAGGTGTTTGATCACATAATTCGGGTCATTCATGGACGTCTTGACAGTTTCGGAATCGCTGTCCGCCACCAGTACATTGATATTATATTTGCCGCATATCTTCTGCAGCTCGATATCAAAGCTGTCCGATGTGATATCGCCCGCAGTCGCCGCCTCGTTTATGCTCCCGTATGCACTGATGAGCGCATTGATCTTACTGTTGGTATAATACTCTTCCAGCAATGTGCTGTTTAGCAGCAGGCACACAAGGATCGTGCCAGCCACAAGCGATATAAGGATAATGGCAAAATGTCTCTTTAAAGAATATTTCATTCCGGCTTTTATTCCTCTTGCTGTTTTGCCTCTTTTTTCATCCGCCGTGCTTCTTTTCGCGCCTGTCTGCTTTCTTTTCTGCTCCTCTTATCAATGATTAGGTAGAAAGTCGGCATAAGCATCAGGATCAGAATAGTCGAAGCAACCAGACCACCGATAATGATAAGCGCCATTCCCTGCATCATGACCGATCCCTCGCCGATTCCAAGCGACATGGGAACCATAGACAAGATCGTTGTCAGCGTGGTCATCAGTATAGGACGCAGACGCATCTGGCCGCTCCTTACAAGCGCATCCTGCAGCGGTATATCTTCGCGCAGCCTGTTGACAGTATCTACATATAAAATACCGTTATTCACCACAATACCGACTAACATCAGTACGCCCATCAGAGACACCATACTCAGGGTCGAACCGGTGACAAAGAGCAGACCGAACGAGCCGATTAACGCAAACGGAATACTCATCATGACCATAGCCGAGAATCTGGGAGACTCAAACTGCATCGCCATAACAAGGAAAATCAAAAACACTGCCACGAAGATGGCCGTAACGATTGCCTTAAACTCATCGATCATCATTTCTTCCATCATGCTTGTCGCCCTGGTGACGCCGCGGGGAAGTATCATCTGATTCATGGCTTCATCTGCGGCATCCTGCGCTGTAAACCTTGCATCTTCCGTGGTTGAAGCGGTTACAGCGACCTGGTATATGCCGTCAACCCTGGTGAGTGTAACCGGCGTATCAGTGTACTCTGCCGTTGCCAGCTCGGACAGAGGGATCTGTGTCCCGTAAGCCGTGGTAAGCGTCATGTTGGTAAGGTCGTTCATGTCACTGTACTCGCCCTCAGGATATTCCAGCATGATCGTATATTCCTGACCGTTTCTTGTAAGCGTAGCCGCCTCAACACCGCTTAAGGTATTGTGCATTTCACTTGCCACCTGCACCGGCGCCAGTCCGACAGACATACTTTTGAGAGGATCGACTATCACTTCTATCTGCGTGGAAACATCCGCCATGTCGGATGTGACCTGCAGCACGCCCGGAATTGTCTTAAGCATCTCCTGAACCTGCCTGGAGGCTGTCTTCAGATCATCCAGATCCCGTCCTACCAGATCGATCTCCAGACCGGTATCCATCATCGCTGTCATGCTGGCGCCGCTTGACGCTATGCTGATATCCATATCCGTAACATCCTGAAGCTCTCTTGTATATTCTTCTATCGCCTCGTCTGTTGAAACCTGTGCATCATCCACCAGATATGCGGTCAGAGTCGCCGTATTCCCGGATACCCGGTAGGAATAATGATCAATATTCTCATCGGCGTCCGCCATCTCTTCCAGAAAAGCTGTTTTCTCCTCTATTACGGACAGCTTTGTACCGGAGCGGAAGCTGGCTGTCACAGAAAAAGCGCCTTCGTCCATTGTCGGCATCAGTTCCGTGGGGATAGTAGTCACCAGCATAAACGCACCCACGAGCAATGCAACCGCTATGACCAAAACGAGGATTTTTTTATTTAAGATTTTCAACAGGAATTTCTCATACCCGCTGTTGACGACCCGCAGCAGTTTATTGATCGGAAGCTCCTTTTTCTCCTTCGGTTTAAATCGGGTAAAAAGAAGCGGGATAACCGTCATAGCCACCACAAGAGAAGTAAGCATAGCAATGATGATCGTCATGCCCAGTTCCGAGAAGAGCTGTCCCGACAGTCCGTCCATAGTAGCAAGCGGCAGATACACCACCACGGTAGTTATGGTTGAGGCTATGATAGACGCCGTCACAAAACCGGTTCCTTCAAGGGCGGCGGCGTGATAATCCTCCGTCCCGTCTTTAAAACGGAAACAACTCTCCAGCACGACGATCGAGCTGTCAACCATCATACCGATGGCTATTACCAATGCGCCCATAGTGACTACATTGAACGTAAAGCCAAGCATATTCATACCGATCATCGTTGCAAACAGAGAAATGGGCATAGAGCTGCCCACAATCAGACTTGCACGCAGATCGCCAAAGAAGACAAACAGCACAAGCATGGACAGGATAACGCCCAGCACAAGCGTATTGCCGACCGAAGACAGCGAAGAGATAATAGAATCACTGGCATTGTAGATCACATTGATCGCAACCGTATCGTTGTCTTCCTGAAGCTTCTCCAGAGATTTTTCCACCGCTCTGGTCACATCAACAGTTCCGTAGCTCTTCTTCTTGGTGATGGCAATACTGATATCGTCCCCGCCGTTGCTGCGGCTTATACTGGATGCCTGACGCTTACTCTCGCTGACCGAAGCGATCTCCGAGAGCGGAATGACCTGGCCGCGCGATGTTGTGATCGGAATATTCTGGATCTGCACAACACCCGATATATCCGTACTGCTGGCGACGGCGATATCCTGGGAGCCCTGGCTGACACTTCCCGCCGGAACAGTAAAATCCATCGCCGCTACCGTTGAAGCGATCGTACTCATCGTCACACCGTACTGCTTCATAGCCTGCGAATCCAATTCCACCTTAATATAGTTCTCGCGTCCGCCTGAAACGCTGACATCCGCAACGCCGGATATCGTTTCCAGCTCCGGCACCATCGTATCATTGACATAGCTCAGCACATCGCTGTCACCGACTGCTGTCACCGAAATATCCATCGTCTCTATCTGGTCGATGGCCATCTCGATTATGACCGGTTCACTGGCATCCTCCGGCATAAGGATCCTTGCCGTATCCAAGGCCGATCTTAAATCCATATAGGCATCGTCAAGGTCTGTTCCGTATTCATACTGAAACATGACCATAGACATGTTTTCCGCCGATTGGGAAGTGTAGGATGTCACGCCGCTCTGTTCCGATCCCGCAGCTTCCACCTGCTTGGTGACAAGCTCCTCCACGCTCTCCGGATCCGCCCCCGGATATAACGTATAGACAAGAAGCATCGGCAATTCCATATCCGGCGTCAGTTCCAGTCTGAAACCCGCTATCGAAGTCAGTCCAAACACGACCAGCGCCAGCACTACAAGCGCCGTTGATACCGGGCGGCGCATAGCCAATTTAGTCAAATTCATGCCTGCGGTTCCTCCTGCTCTTCGTCTCCGGCATCTTTCTGCGCCTGTACCGCCACCTGTGCGCCCTCACGCAGATTCGCCGACCAGCTTGTAATAAGCTGATCCTCAGTGGTCAGTCCGGACAACACTGTGATCGTCTGTTCATCAAATATACCCGTCTCAATGTCCCTGCGCTCTGCCACGCCGTTGACCGCCACATATACATAAGACTGACTGTCATCATAATATACCGCATCATAAGGGATCAGCAGCACGCCGCCCTGACTGTATGTATCCGCTGTCACTTTAACACTGCAGCCCGTAAGAAGGCTCTCGTCCGGTGTGCTCACGCATGCTTTCACAGCAAACAGTCCGGTATTCTGATCGAGCATGCTTCCGATCTCGGTTATCGCGGCATCGTACAGCTTGCCGTTACGGTCTACATTCACCTTCTGTCCCACCGTCAAAGTGTTGCGTATTCCTTCACTGACATAAAAAGTCACCGTCATTGTATCTTTATTGGAAATAATATAGGCGGGCGAACTGGGGGTTGCAAAATCATGCTCCTTGACATTCACCGCCTCGATCACCCCGCCGATGGGCGCCTTTAGCGTATACATATCAAGCTGGTATTGCGCGCTGTCAATAGCAAGCTGTGCGCTTTCCATACCGATCTGTGCGGAAGCTACGTTCGCTTCCACGGATTCCAGATTGAGCTCCGCAGTCTTCTTGTTCGCATCCACTACTTTCTGTGTATCCGCATAGACCTGATCCCTTGTAATGTTCATGACGGTCTCCGCCTGCTGCAATCCTCTGTTCGCCTCCGCAAGCGCGCTGTCTAACTGCTCCTCTCCCTGATCGATAGAGCTGAGACCGGACTGTGCCTGCGCCAGTGCCGCAGCAGCTTGACTCTGCGCTTCTTTCGCATTATTTAACATTGCCTTGGCTAACTCTGTCGCCTCATCAAAGTTAGCTTCTGTATACTCTATTTCCGTTCCGTAAATTTCCTTCGCATACCCCGACAGCACACTGCCGTAGGCAGTTAACGCTGCCGTTTTAGTCGTAGAACTGTCTGCATTGTCAAAAGCCGTCACCATATTCTGCATCAATATATAAGTGTTCTGCATCTTTTCACTGTTTGCTTTTAGTTGATCAGTCAGACTCTGCGCATCACTTCTCTGCTTCGCCAGATCTTCTTTCTGCCCGTTAAGGCTGTCGATGTTCGCCTGAATGCCTTCCTCCTGTGCCTGTAACTGGTACAGCTGCAGATTTTTCTGTCCCCACATCTGTGCGTCCAGCTGCGCAACCGTACCCTCGTACTGCGCCTGTGCCACATCATAGCCTATCTGTGCTGCATTGGCACCTGCGACCGCATTATCGTACTGCGCCTGCGCGCTGGCAAGCTGAAGCTCGGCCGACTCGGAATCAAGTTTACATAACTCTTGTCCAGCCTCCACCACATCGCCGACCGCAACGTTCTGGCTCGTCACTTCCGCCGACACCATAGAAACCACATACACGGATTCCTGGGGGCTTACCGTTCCCACAAATTCATTGCTGAGTGTCAGTTCTCCCGCTTCAGGCTGTGCAACCTGCACCGGAATAACTTCGCTCATTGTCTCTTCTTCCTGTGTCTGACCGCAGCCTGTAACCGCAGCGCATACGCATACCGCCGCCATGAAAGCTGATATTCTCCCTGTATATGTCATTTTATGCCGTCTCAACGTTACGATCTCCTTCCTCAAGTCATATCAAGACCTAAAATACAACTTTTAACCGCTTAATTCAAGCGGCTGCCGCCCTTTTTTATAATTATTTTATATCTGCCCTATCCGCCGCTTTCCCTCCGAAGCATATGCGCGGCCGGCACGTCCGTATGACCTGTCAGCTTATTCTTCCTCAAACTTGTAGCCCATTCCCCATATTGTTTTGATCAGATCGCCTCTGGCGCCCAACTTGCTGCGCAGCTTCTTGACATGCGTGTCTATCGTTCTGGCATCTCCGAAATAATCATAATTCCATACGCTGTTCAGTATCTTTTCACGGGAGAGCGCAATGCCCTTGTTCTCCATAAAATATGTCAGCAGTTCAAACTCCTTAAAGCTGAGTTCCACAGGCTCCCCGTCTACAAACACGCTGTGCGCCGCCTTATTTACCACGATACCGCCCGCCTCGATCACCTGGTCGGCGTTTATCTGGCTGGTTCTGCGAAGGATCGCCTCCACTCTCGCCACAAGGATCTTGGGGCTGAACGGTTTCGATATATATTCATCCACGCCCAGTTCAAATCCCAGCAGTTCATCGCGTTCATCCGATTTTGCAGTCAGCATGATGATGGGTACTTTGGAATATTCTCTGATCTCCTTACAGACCTGCCAACCGTCCATCTTAGGCATCATCACATCCAATATGACAAGCGCTATATCATTCTGTGCGAAAAAAATATCCACCGCCTGCGCGCCGTCCTGCGCCTCCACGACATCGTAATTGCTCTTAGTCAGAAAGTCTCTGACCAGCTTGCGCATACGGCTCTCATCATCCACTACCAGTATCTTCAGTCTTTCCATAATCATCACACCTCCCGGCGTATCCGTCCTGTCCGCCGCCGCAGCATCCGCCCGGCAAAACACTATATGAAGACAGTATACTCTGCAATTATGTACAAATTGTGTTTTTCATGAAAAAAGCATGTACGCAGCTGTACGTCCATGCCTTAAATTTCCGTTATGATAAATATTGCTGCCGCCATCGTCTCCCACAGTACAGGGAAAAACATTTACGGCGATATGCCGAGCGACCTCTCCGCTTCCCGCACTGCGTCCTCGCGCTGCTGAAGCTGCTGTTCCCACTCTGCATATTCATTTTCTATCGCTGTTTTATAGTTCACAATATTAGGTACATTACTTTCATAGGAAAGAATGATCATAACCGCCAGCGCCAGAACCAGCATAATGTTGATGCATACCGACGCGATAAAACGTCCTTTAAACTCTGCCTTCGGAGCCCTTGCCGCAATGCTTCGCCTGATAGAGCTGTTATTTTCTGTTTTATTAGTGAAGGCAGTATACAGCGGGATCGGCCTTATCTTCTCCTGGGGAATGCCGCATTTGGCAAGCTGTCCCTGCATCTTCTGAAGGTATGTCATTCCAACAGGCGTTTGAAACACCCTGTTATCGATCGCCTTATTGTAGACAAGCAGCACATTCTGGGGTTTATGATAATCCAGATGCTGCTCCACATTCGCAATCTTCTTTTCTTCCATCCTGGCTGTCTCGGCGTCTGCGGCCGTACCGAACCGGTAGCCGCCTACGATCAGTCCATCTTCATTCTTGTCCATGTGTTACTCCCATCTTTGCCCGCTAAACCGGTGGCCGTATGCTGGCGAAGGATCTTATACATTTTCTCATTCAAGAATATCTTATCAACCGCATTCTGTCAATTTGTTATTCTGTAGGAAACGGATTATCACTCGCCCCGTAACCGAAATTTACCACGGTACTCTCGCCGTATTCCTTCAGAACCGTTTTATAGTCCTTCTCTGAAACGGCTTTCGTTTCCCCGTTCTCTGTCAGTTGACAGGCGCTGCCTTCTTCCCCATCGGGAACCTCCTCATATACAGAGACCGTCCACTGCCTTTTCTTTCCGTCAAACCGGTAAAGGTTCAGGCTGTGGCCTGACGCAGTGTAGACGCATTTGTCCCCATAGCATATCGGATAGGCCGTGCCCACGCTCTCTACATCAATGGAATAGACCTCTCCGCCAAAAGCATAGTACAAGGTGCAGTACGCCGCCGCGTCATGTCCGTTCCCATCGTCATAGGTCAGATCTGTCGTAAAGAGGACGTCATTCTGTTCCCCGATGTCACGCAGGGAAAACTGTTCCTCATCTCCCAGCCCCGCGATCAGCCCGCCGTACAGTTCTTCGTTATCCGCGCCATTCGTTTCCTTATGTTTTCCACACCCGGCCAGCAGCACGCACGCTGTCAGCAGCAGGAACGTCCGATGATATTTTTTCATATTTTTCATTTTCCTCTGCTCCCTAATCCTTACTCTTTCTTAAAAATACACCGCACAGGCATAAAGCCACGCCGACCGCACAAGCTAAGATCGCCGGAAGCAGTAGCCGTTCATAATTCAGAGGCGGTGCCTGAAACTCACCCACCGCGATATACCGATATAATATATAGGTCAGATTCCCGGTGGTCGCCTCCAGCATCTTCTCAAACGCCGCGATAATGATGCCGATCGCCAGGAACACCAGCCCGCTACTAAACAGCAGATTCATCCGCCTGCTGTGCGCGTTGATGCGCATCATGTCCTCCAGCGTGATCTGTGTCTTTTCTTCTTCCCTATGCCTTTCCTCCTCCAGCAACAATTCATCCAGAGAGATACGGAACAGAGAAGAAAGCCTGACAACGCTCTCCACATCCGGCATACTGGTCCCATTTTCCCACTTCGACAGAGTCTGTCTGGCAATATTCAGTTTCTCGGCCAGCTGTTCCTGCGTCATGCCCGACAGCTTCCGCAGATGACAAATCTTCTCTCCCAGTTCCATGCTGTTCCTCCTTGTTTCCCGCCCTGTTTTTCAGAGCGCATCGGTACTGTGCTCTTATTTTATTTCATCAAAATAAAAAAAGTAAAGCAACACCGGCTTCCATTTCCGCCATGATGCTTTACAATCTCTGCTCTTTCGGAAGCACAGCGGTTTATAACCGCTGCGCACTTCGTGCTGTAGTGGACCAGACGGGAGTCGAACCCGTGTCCAAAAGCCCATTCCCTGTCCTTCTACTATCATATTCTGTCATTGCGGATCGCTCCACATTCCCTCACATATCAGGAGACAGACACCCCGATATGCCCGGTAGCCTCTGATACGCCCGCGGGGCAGAGGCGTCACCCGCGTCGTTTCCTGCATAGTCGATGCCCGATTCTTAATGTGCAGGTGCACTAAGGCGGACAGCTGCCATTAGGCAGCGTATGCTAAATTATCTTCAGCGTTTATATTTAGGTTTGCGATTTAACGCATCGCCTGCGGATAGCTTCTCCAGCTGCAGGACCCCTGTCGAAACCATGACTGGCCCTTATATTAAACGGCAATTTACAACCGCCCTGCGGCGTTTTGTTTGTTATGCCTGTATATAGTATAACATAATCTGCCGTTATAGTCACTGTTTTTGTTCTGTAAGGCAGATGAAGCTTCACCTGCATTCCGAACCGGAATATAGCTCATAGATTCCTGATCTTGAAATCGCGTTCATATTCTCTGCGCAGATCCTTCTTGGCAATATCCTGCCGTTTATCATAGAGCTTCTTACCTTTGGCAAGACCTATCTCTATCTTCGCCCTGCCGTTCTTAAAGTATACCTGAAGCGGAACGATGGTATATCCCTGTTCCGCCATCTTCCCGGCCAGCTTGCCGATCTCATATTTGTGAAGCAGCAGCTTACGCACACGGAGCGGATCTTTGTTAAAAATATTTCCCTTTTCGTAGGGGCTTACATTCATACCGTAGACAAAAGCCTCTCCGTTTTCTATCCGCACGAAAGCCTCCTTGATGCTGCATTTTCCCATACGCAGCGACTTTACTTCCGTGCCGTGGAGTTCCAGCCCCGCCTCATATTTATCTTCTATAAAAAAATCATGGTATGCTTTCTTATTATTCGCCACCAGCTTCATGGCTTCTTTTTCCATAACAGCCTCCATCTTCCTCATACAATACAAAATCAACCGTCCGCGTCAGACTGTCAACGCCCTTGACCTGTATCGTGATGCGCTCGCCCAGTTTATAAGTTATTCCTGTGTCACGTCCCACCATCTCATAGGAATTTTCATCATAATAGAAATAATCGCCGGGCAGCGTGGACACATGGATCAGACCCTCCACTGTATTCGGCAGTTCCACATAGATGCCCCACTGGGTAATGCCCGAGATCACACCCTCGTAGATCTCTCCGATCCGTTCTTCCATATACTGCGCCTTCTTTAGCTTATCGGTCTCGCGCTCCGCCTCATCCGCACGCCGCTCCATTTTAGAAGAATGGCTCGCCACTTCAGGCAGTCTCTCTTCGTAATGCTTGATCCGCTCCTCTTTTAACCTGCCCCGAAGCTGTTCCTTGATGATACGGTGTATCTGCAGATCGGGATAACGTCGGATGGGCGATGTAAAATGGCAGTAATAACGGCACGCAAGTCCGAAGTGCCCTGTGCAGTCCACCGTATATTTTGCCTGTTTCATACTGCGAAGCGTCAAGCGGCTGATAAGCGTCTCCTCCTCGGTGTCCGCTATCCTGTCCAATAATTTCTGCAGCTCCTTGGGGTGCACTTCCTCGCCCGTAAACTTAATGTGATAACCAAAGTTATGAATAAAAGCCGACAGCTTCCTGATCTTATCCGGATCGGGCTCTTCATGGGTCCGGTAGACAAAAGGCAGTTCCAGCCAGAAAAAGTGCTGCGCTACGGTCTCGTTTGCAATCAACATAAAATCCTCTATGATCTTAGTCGCCACATTCCGCTCATAGGGTCTGATATCGACCGGCCGCCCGTTTTCGTCCAGTATGATCTTACTCTCCGCAAAATCAAAATCGATGGAACCGCGTTGATGCCGCTTCTTTCTGAGTATTGCCGCGAGCTCTTCCATCTGTTCAAACATGGGCACAAGCGCCTCATATTTTTTACGCTCTGTCTCGTCTTTATCCTCAAGGATCTTTTTTACCGAGGTATAAGACATTCTGCGGTCCACGCATATCAGCGTCTCCGCGATCTGATAATCCGTCACCTCGCCTTTATCGTTGATGGTCATAAGACAGCTTAGCGCCAGTCTGTCCACGTTCTCATTCAACGAGCAGATGCCGTTCGACAGCCTGTGCGGCAGCATTGGGATCACCCGGTCCACCAGATATACGCTCGTGCCCCGCTCCAGCGCCTCCCAGTCAAGGGCTGAGTTTTCCTGTACGTAATTGCTCACATCGGCGATATGGACACCCAGATGATACAGGCCGTCCGCGTCCCTGTACAGGCTCACTGCATCGTCCAGATCCCGGGCATCCTCCCCATCGATCGTTACCATCTGCATATCCCTGAGATCCATCCGGCCGTTTTTATCCGACTCAAGCACTTCTTCCGGCACTCTCTGCGCCTGATTCATCACTTTTTTCCCAAACGCAACAGGCAGACCGTAGGCTCTTACAATAGACATAATGTCCACGCCCGGATCGTTTACGTGTCCCAGTATCTCTACTACTTTGCCTTCCGGACTGCGTCTATCGTCACCGTATGAGGTGAGCTCCACCACTACTTTATGCCCTGTCACCGCGCCCATAGAACGCTCTTTCGAAACAAAAATATCGGTTCCGACTTTACCGTTGTCCGGAATAACAAAACCGAAATTGCCCGCATGATCATAAGTGCCCACGATCTGTTTCATGCCATGTTCAATGATCCGGACAACCTCTCCCTCCTGCCGCTTGCCGCGCTGATCCGGCAGCAGCTTCACCAGCACCTTGTCCATATGAAAAGCGTTGCCGGTCTTACCCCCGGGAATAAACAGATCTTCTGTTCTGCCCTCTATCTCCACAAATCCGAATCCCCTGGCGTTGCTGATAAACGTACCGGTAAGGAGTCCGCCATCGGCTTTCACGTACTGGCCCCTCTTTGTGACCTGAAGCTTTCCCTCTGCCAGAAGCGCCTGGAGCGCCTCGCTGAAAAGTCCCCGTTCCTTGCGGGATACCTGCATAAAAGCGGCGAGCTCCTTCTCTTTCATCGGCACATACATATCGTCCTCTACCAATTCGCATATTAAGTTTTTACATCTTACAAACCGCCCGTTTTCTTCACGTGTCATGAACCTTCACCGCTTATTATCATTCCCACCCGTGTAAGCCTCTTATTCGCAAACGAAGCAAGCCTTATGGCTTGCTTCGCAATTCAGCTTTATGGATATTTCGCATTAGAAAATGTTGAGATTAAGAATCACCGCGAGAAGCAGGAATCCAACCGCAAGACCGGTCGTAATTTTCACAAGCTTGCTCTCCATAGACCTTCCTTTATTCTTACCCCAATATGTCTCAGCCGCTCCGCTTACCGCGCCGAGTCCGGCCGTCTTACCTTCCTGCATCAATACCAATATCACAAGCGCAATACAGATCAATATAAAAATAACCGTCAGAACGATTCTAAGTGCTCCCATTACCACACCTCCTAAGTCATGCAGGTTTTATATTATCATACAATTTCATTTTGCGCAACAGAAAAATTCGTATGTCTCCCGCTCCAAAGAGCGTCTCACAATGTGAACGCCGAAAAAGCATCGTTCTGCTTCCGCTGTCTGCTGTGATACTGCATCAGGTACGCCTTCATCTCCGTATGGCGTTCGCCCATATCCTCCAGCATAGACTGAAAATTACCCTCGTTGACGCCTCCCAGTTTTGTCAGAAACCGGTAGTAATCCAGGTCATCCCCATGCTCTTCCAGAATGACCGCCCATGTCTCTTCCGTCGGCATTCCTTTGATATGGGCAAGAAGATAGTCCTTAAGCTTCCTGCGCACAGCATCCCCGAGTCCATGATCATGCATCAGGCGGAGCATTGCGAGCCTGGCTTTTTCCTTTCTGCGCTGCTCTGTATAATAGTCGAGATTGTTCTCCCGGCTTCCATAGTCCTCCTCGCCGCACAGAAGCATCCTGGAAAAACCGTCCGCATCGTCCTGCTCCATGACGGACATCATACGGCTGTCCCAGCCGGCAAGCCATTCCTCCGTTCCCGCATTTTCAAGATCAAAGAGGTAAAAAGCATCCAGGCTGCCCATCGCGGCGGCCAGAAGATATGCAGTATCCTCAATTTTCTTTTCGTACTCGTCCGCATCCGCATTCACGATCTGCTCCAGGACAAAGCACTCTTTAAAAATTCCCTTGCCGATCTCCATGCCATGATAAGGAAGAATGACTCTATTCAGTCTGGCGCAGTGCGCAAACGCCCAGTCATCGATTCGCACGACAGACCCGGGCAGTAGGATCTGCTCGAGCATTTTATTGCTTAAGAATGCTTTCCTGCCGATACAGGTCACGTTCCTGCCGTCAACGGTCTGCGGTATCGTCAGCTCCGTATCTTTGCCCCGGTAGCCTGCGATCTCAGCATCCTGCTCCCGTATGCGGATCTGGAGGGTTCCCTGGCCGGTATTGAGTTCTTTTAATTGCGCTGCAGCACCCATCTCATAACTCCAGAGTCTCTATCTTCTTAAGCAGACCGGCATTGCGCTCCGTCAGCATCATCTCTTCGTTGTGTCGCTCATAATCCTCACAGCCGTAGGTGCCGATAAATTTCGCGCAATCCGCCTGCGCAGTACACTCTGTCATAAGGATCAGCATTTCATTGCCGGAGCCGAAGGTATCCTCCACAAATTTAAAAAGATAATGCATTCTATCCTGTACCGCGCCCGTATCCTCTTTATAAGTCACCAGGAGCGCGTCGTACTTGTCTTTGACAGGGGCAAAAGCGTCCTCTCCGTCCCCGATGCCGCCAAGCCGCACAAGCTTCTCGCAGTCGGAAAGGAATCTGATAATATACCTGCTCTTGCGCTTTTCCCGCTCCGACAGCGCGCCCGCCGTCTGTAGCGATTCCATCGCCTTCGTCCGCGCCTCCCACTGCTGCCTGACCATCGCCGCAAGCTTCTCTGCATCGGCGCCGGCTTGCGCCTTTTCCTTAAGCGCGCGGAGGGGATGCATCAGCTCCCCTAACGTCTCCGCTCCCAGCATATTGTCCCTGATATCCTGCTGTATTCTGCCTATGAGCATACCCATCAGAGAGAGCCTTTCGTCAAAATCCGCTTTCCGCGCCTTGTCCTTAGCCTGCTCGCTTACGATTCCCTCCAGAATCTCATCCACCTTATAATCGTTTTTATATTTCTGATACAGGTCGTAGTAAGCCGTAAATTCTTTTACAACACGGTCGCTGCGTATATACTGGCCCACAAGCGATTCCTCGACAGGAATCTCCTCCTCCTCGTAGAGCTTGAGCATCTCGGACAAGTCTTCCCACCCTCTGGCGGTAATATAATTTCTGCCGCGCACCGTTGTCTCCACCTGATAGAAATCGTCCTTCTTCATGTCAAGATAATTCATGATCGCCGTATGAACGCCCCGCTGCGCGGCATACTCTTTCCACACCCCGTAATCGGCTTCCACCTCCAGAATCTTCAAACGATCAAGAGTCACCACATCAAACTCACGGACAGACTTATTATACTCCGGGGGATTTCCCGCAGTCACAATGACCCACCCGTCAGGCACGCGGTGTCTTCCGAATACCTTGTACTGCAGAAACTGAAGCATGGAAGGCGCCAGCGTCTCCGACACACAGTTGATCTCGTCAAGGAAAAGAATGCCCTCCTTAATGCCGCTTTGGGCCATCACGTCATAGATGGACGCAATGATCTCGCTCATCGTATATTCCGTCACATCATAAGACTGGCCTTCATATTTCTTGTGCATGATATAGGGAAGTCCCAGCGCAGACTGCCTTGTGTGATGCGTCATGGAATAAGACACAAGCGCGATCTGAAGCTCCTGCGCAATCTGCTCCATAACGGCCGTCTTACCGATGCCGGGCGCGCCGATCAGAAAGACGGGGCGCTGCCTTACGACCGGAATACGGTACGCGCCATCCTCATCCTTTTTCAAATAGATCCTCACCGAATCTTTAATATAATTCTTCGCTTCTTTAATATTCATAGCTTCCTGTTTTGCAGCGTCCGGCGGCTATACCCCGGCTATGCATCCTCCTCCAGATCTTCTTCGTCCAAAACGATCCTGATCGCCCACGGCGGTACTCTGGGAGCGTTCTCATCATCGTTTAAGAACACAAACGCCACATCGTAATCCGGCATCTGTTCCGGATAGACGCCGTAACCGTCCGTAAAATAGATAAGTCCCTTCAGATCGTCAAATTCGTGCGCCAGACACAGCGTATCCACATACTCAAAGACAGGTCTGAAATCCGTAGAGCCGAACCCTGTAAGCTTCCCATTCTTCATAAAAGCATCAAATTCTTTTCTCTCCGTGATCCTGATATCCTGCCTGACTTCATTGTCGCACTGTATGATGTGTACGTTTATTTTATGGAAGAAATTTTCCTGTTCCTGCATGATATTGTAGGTTTTCTGCAAAAAGGCCTGTACGATCCTGCCCCTGCATGAAGCAGACGTATCAAGGGCGATCACGAAATCTTTGATCTTATTGCTGTCCTTGTACTCCAGAGGCTCAATTAGCGGCATATTTCCATAGGCGTCGAGCCCGTATGTGTAATAGATATAATCAAACTCATCATCGTTGACCTGCACCACTTCGCCCGACACCATAAACCTGCGCAGAAAATCGGTGTAATCGTAGCGTTCTCTCGTGGCTTCCCGAAGATTCTGCTCCATGTTCCCGCCACGGTTCTTATCTTTACTGAAGCTCTTTAAGTCCGCCTTGACCCGCTCGCTGATCTTGCGCCACTGCGCCTGGGACAGTTCCAGTTCTTCTTTTATCTCCCAGTAGATATGCTCGTCATAATGACAGAGCCTGTTCCATTCCTCCACCGCTTTCGTTGACGGTTCCTCTATTCGGAGATGCCTGTATATCTTTTCCGCCGTAAGACCGCCCGCCTGCTTATCAAGCAGCTCCAGACGGTTTCGTAGCGCGCTGTCGGACGGCATATCCGTCAGATGCAGATCCATATCCAGAATTACCGCCTCCACCGCAATATCCGTCGCCATATCCCAGTACTGCCTGTTGAGCTTACCGGTCCCGAACGCATGGTTAAAAATGCAGTGCAAAAGCGTATGCAAATACAGCCGCGCGGCATAATTCGGCGTCTGTTTATACCGTCTGAGCAGAAGGGCCGGATCATAATACAATACCGCGCCGTCATACAGCTGTTCGTCGGTTCCCTCTCTGCACTCTATCTTAAGTCTGGAAAGCGCCACATCCAGGAAACGCATATTGATCAGAATACCGTCACGGGCAAGGCGCATAACCTGTGCCGCAAGGTCTTTGATCTGTGTTTGTCTGTCATTTCGGAACTTGTCAGTATCCATCCGCAATTCTCCCTGGCGCTGCTTATTACGGCATCGGTACAACACCGTGGGCAAGCAGACCGATGATCATAAGATGCAGCGGATAAAACAGATAGAAAAACCACTGCGAAAATTTTTTTCCATGCGCCGCCCGCTTTCCGTTGTAAAAGTACAGGATCACAACTCCGGAAAGCAAAAGCGGAAGGCCCTCCAGCGCTGCTACCAGAACCGGATAGGTAAAATGATATACCTGCTGATTCGACATATACGTTATGATCACAAACATCGCATACGCGATCAGATAAGACCGCCACATTTTCTTTCTGTTACCTCTGCCGCTGGCAAACATGACCGTAAAGATTGGCGCAAGAAGCGGCCAGTCACAGGGAAGCGATGCAAGTATAAGAAGAAAAGTAACGATCCTTCTTAACGCTGTATTTGTAATCTTCTCCCGCACCACCAGGATCAGGAAACACAAAAACAGCGTAAAGAGCATGTTATAGGACCCGAAGGGCAATGCATAAGAAAAAGGAAACTGCGAAATAAGCGCGACAATAAGAAGCCTTATTGCGTACCTTCGCTTAGACCGTGTATAGTCATAGCCTTCCACCAGAAAATAGCACATCGTGATCGCCGTAAAATATCCGATCCCTGTAAACAGCAGATTCAGGAACCGCGTTCCTTCCGCGTAAGGCACCAGTCCCGCACCTGCAATATGATTGAGCGCCATCGTAAACATGGCGATATACTTGATGAGATCCCTGTTCATGACCCTGCATCCGTTCTTTATGTTCGCACCGTTCATATTATTTATCTCATTCATGTTATGTAAACCTCAAAGATTAAGGCGGTCGAAACCGCCTTTCACTATCGCATAAATACTCCGGCAAACCGCCGCAGCTCTTTACTGTACAAAAGGATTGTATTTCTTTTCATCCCCGATGCTGGTGATATCGCCGTGCCCCGGATACACCTTAACGTTATCCGGCAAAACAAATAACCTGTCTTTGATGGAACGGACAATATCGCTCATACTGCCCGTCGGAAGATCCGTTCTGCCCACAGACTCCTGAAACAGTGTGTCACCTGCGACCAGGATGCCTGCTTCCTCAAAATAATAACAGCAGCTTCCGACCGTGTGTCCCGGCGTGGCGATCAGCTTACATGTCATGCCGGCTATCGTGATCATCTCTCCGTCTTTCAGATAATGATCGGGAAGCACCGTATAAGGTCGGCCCGCCTGTTCCGACACGTTAGTCACATAATCCTCGCACAGCGCCTTTTCCGCTTCATAAGCATAGATCGGCGCGCCCGACAACTCACGCAGCTTATTGGAGCCCCAGATATGATCGAAATGCCCGTGGGTCAGGAGAATGCCTTTTACGCTAAATCCTTTATCCTTCAGAGTCTCATAGATATAATCGCCCCTGTCCGCCGGGTCAAAAAACATCACGTCCGTTTCACCCTCACGATATACAAAATAGCAATTTGTCTGGCAAACGCCCAGCGTCAGCCTTCCAATCTTCAAATCCGCCATGCTCTGCTCCTTATCCGTATCCTCACTATCCACAGGACATCCTCTGTCATGCCCTGTCAGCCCGTAGTTCTCTCAATATCAACCACGCTCTCTATCGTCCTGATCCTGTCAATAATACGCTGCAGCTCTTCTCTGCCGCCGATCTCAAAGCTGACCATGATAGTCGCCGTATCCTGTTTGCTGACTCTTGTGTTAAGCGACAGGATATCGATCCCTTTCTCAGTAAATGTCCGGGAAATATCCGCCAGAAGACCGCTTCTGTTATTGGCAAATATGCTGATCTCCACCAGATACTTTCCTTCTGTCTCGTCCGTCTGCTGCCATTCCGCGTCAATCAGCCTGTTGCGGTCGATCTCCGGAAGATTCATGATATTGAGACAGTCCGTCCGGTGAATGGAAATACCTCTCCCTCTCGTGACAAACCCTACGATCTCGTCACCCGGCACAGGACTGCAGCACTTGGAGAAGCGCACCGCCACATCGTGAACTCCCTTGACAACGATACCGCTTGTTCCCTTCCGGTCTTTGCTGCGGCCGGCCTGTGCGTTCTCCTCAACCTCCGCCATGACCTCCGCATCCGTCATCTCCCGCTTATGGTCGCTCTCGTACATCTCCTGCATGCGGTTGATGACCTGACCCTCTTTGAGTCCGCCGTGCCCGATGGCCGCCAGCACCGAATCCCAGTCCTGAAAGCCGTATTTCTTCATGACAGCATCCTGATACTTGGGGATCAGAATATCGGACATTTCTATATTTTTCGCCTTGCAGTAACTGGCTGCCAGCTCCTTGCCCTTAACAATATTGTCTTCTTTTAACTCATGCTTGAACCACTGATTGATCTTATTCTTTGCCTGTGTGCTCCTGACCACATTCAGCCAGTCGCGGCTTGGTCCCTTGGAGTTCTGTGAGGTCATGATCTCCACGCGGTCACCGTTCTTAAGCTCATAATCTATCGTCACAAGCTTGCCGTTGACTCTGGCGCCGATCATCCGGTTACCTACCGCCGTGTGCACGCTGTAGGCAAAATCGATGGTCGTAGAACCCGCCGGCAAGTTCTTAACATCGCCTGTAGGCGTAAAGCAGTATACTCTGTCAGAGAACAGGTCCAGATCGCTCTTCAACAGATTCATAAATTCCCTGTTATCCTCTGCGGTCTGCTGCCACTCCAATATCTGTCGAAGCCATACTAATTTCTCCTCTTCCTGCTCCTCTACCTTCTTACCGTCGGATGCTTCCTTATATTTCCAGTGTGCGGCGATACCGTACTCTGCCGCCTTGTGCATCTCGTAGGTTCTGATCTGTATCTCGAAAGGCTGACCGTTTGACCCGATCAGCGTCGTATGAAGCGACTGGTACATATTTGCTTTGGGCATGGCGATATAATCCTTAAATCTGCCCGGAATAGGCTTATACATCTCATGGATCACGCCTAACGCCGCATAGCAGTCTTTCACCGTATCCACAATGATACGGACCGCGAACAGATCGTATATCTGGTCTATCGTCTTATTCTGGTTGATCATTTTCTTATAGATACTGAAAAAATGCTTGATGCGCCCATCGATCTGCGCCTTGATACCGGCATGCTCAATATGCTCGCTGACCTCGTCCACAATGGTCTGTATATACTGCTCGCGCACGCTTTTCCGGATCGCTATCTTATCTACCAGGTCATAGTAAGCCTCCGGTTCCAGATATTTTAAAGACAGATCGTCCAGCTCCACCTTGATCTTGGAGATACCGAGTCGCTGCGCTATAGGCGAATAAATGTCCAATGTCTCCCTGGCGATCTCCTGCTGTTTCTCCGGGCGCATATGCTGAAGCGTCCGCATATTGTGCAGTCTGTCCGCCAGTTTGATCAGTATGACACGGATATCCTTCGCCATAGCGAGAAACATCTTACGCAGATTCTCTGCCTGCCGCTCCAGCTTCTCCGCATCTTTATCTTTATCCGTATGATTCTCGCCGTGAAAGTTCAGTTTCTCCAGCTTGGTGACACCGTCCACAAGGAGCGCCACATCCTCGCCGAACTCTTCCTTGATCTCCTCGTCCGTCATGATGGTATCTTCCACCACATCATGCAGAAGACCGGCAAGGATCGTCTCCTTATCCATCTCCAGATCGGCAAGAATGATCGCCACGCACAACGGATGAATAATATATGGCTCGCCGGATTTACGCACCTGGTCTTTGTGCGCTGCCCTGGCGGTCTTATATGCCTTCTCGATCAGGGAGATGTCGTCCGAGGGATGATATTTGCGCACACGGGTAATAAGCTCCTCGTACAACGTCTCAGGAGATTGATACTCTTCTATCGCTTCGATTCTTCCATCGTCAATAATGACTTCTCTCTTTTCTTCTGTCGCCATAGCTGTCACCGGTTATCTTTTTGATAATACGTATTTTATATTATACGTCCATAGTTTTAATTCTTCAAGTTTATCCGCACACATCCGGAAACTTTTTTCTAAACTATATTATGGCCGGAAAATAAAAAAAACAGACGGCACAGGCAAGTCTTACCCACCGTGCCGCCTTCGTATTTTACAGTTCTCCGGTCTTATAGACGGAATAACCTTCATAATAGTAGCTGCGGTCGATTCCTTTCATATAGACCTCCCTGTCATCAATCCTGTCAGTCAGCGCCTGTTTCAGCAGATGCTTGATCTCCATATCCCTGACAGGGCTTCGCTCCATCGCCAGCAGATAGTCATCCTTGTCCACGCTGCTCCAGTCGATCACGCGCCCCAGCTCCTTTTTTAAGATATGGTCCAGCCATATTCTCATGCTTCGGCCGTTTCCTTCCCGGAACGGATGCGCAATGTTCATCTCCACATATTTTCCGATGATCTCATCAAACGTTGTCTGCGGCATCTTCTCCACCTCTTCGACCGCCGCGTCAAGGTACATACAGGAGGCGAAGCGAAAACTGCCCTTGGCCAGATTGACGTCGCGCATCCTGCCGGCAAAATCGTAGATCTCTTCAAAAAGATAACTGTGTATCCCCGCAAGCGTCCGGTAAGTTCCCGCCTCCATGCCGTCCAGATATCCGTTTTCAAACAATTCTGCCGCTTTCTTTTTGCTGATCTTTTCTTCCACCCGCGCAAGTTCTGCCGCATCGGTGATCCCCAGTTTATTTTCCAGCATGAAATCGCGCTCCTCTCTCCGTCCAGATCCCGTGCATCCGTTATCCGCCGGCATCTATTGTCCTCATTGCTCCTAAATGGATAATCAACTTATAAGCGTAATATCCTATATCGGTAATCGTCTTATAAAAGTAATATCCTAAAAAAATAATATCCTAAATTAGTAATATAATTTATCTTAGCACAAACAGAACAGACAATACAAGCAGACAGCACAAAAAAAAACGGGTTTGGGGCCGTTTGCCTGACCGCCTGTCAGGATAATGATATCCTCCGGCATTACTTTTCACCCGAGACCTGAAGCCCGCTATTCACCGAAGATCTTCCAATTATAACGGCAGAAAACAACTTAAAAAAGGGTAATATTGACAGATTGGGGGGGGAAAATAGTAAAATAATGTGGAATATGTTAAGCGGTAAAAAAAGATTGCTTTGGACAGAACAAAAGACATAATAGGAGGAATATAAGATGCAGTGTCAGTATTGCGGAGCAGAACTTTCAGATAAAGCGGTGTTCTGTTCTGTTTGTGGAAAAAAGTTGCAGAAAGCGCGGCGCAAAATGGCGCGGCAGTACAGGGAACGACGCCTGTCAACACATGGCAGAATGGCGCGGCAGTACAGGGAACGACACCTGTCAACACACGACAGAATACCGCCGGTGCCGGGAAGTTTGATAAGGAAGGAATAAAAAACAAAATAAAAACAGCTTTCTCAAAATGCAGCGAATATTTTGTACAGTTAAAGAACACGAAGAAGCCCGGCCAGCTGGCTGTCATTGCGGCGGCAGCAGTCATTTTGCTTATTGTAGTCGGCCTGCTCATACATTCTGCCGGCGTCAATAGAAAAATAGGCAGGCTCGAAGACAAAATCTACAATATCTCTGCTTCCCAGGACATTGACGAAGAGCTTGTTTTGGAGTTGTATGACGACTACAGTTCGCTGTCAGATTCCAACAAAAGAAAGGTTGCGAACCGGCAGGATCTCATGAATGCCTACCAGACGGTAGAGCAGCGCCTGCAGGCGCGTAAACAGGCAGCCGCACAGGTCGACAGCTGCATTGAACAGATCGATTATTCCAATATATATGCGGAAGCAAATTCAGTTGCGTACGCAGTGCAGGTATATAATAGTCTGGATGAGAAAGCGCAGCAATATGTCGAATTATATGACGAACTGGAAGATGCTTACAATAAAGTCAAGGATCTGGATACCACTGTGACGGCAGATAATTTTAATGATTTATTTGTTATAGAGTATAGTGTCGGAAATAACGTCAATTACGGAGGGACTACCACTTCACAGAGCGGTTATTCGATCAACTGGGACAGCGGAAGAGTTACGCCTAATTATGACATAGAGGAGCATAATGATTATGCGACTCCGGTATATATTTATGTCCAGTCGCGCTACGAGAATCTAATCAGCGACTGTAGTTTCTATATCAACCTGCATCAGACGTATAACGGTATCGGTCTTGTGGACAGCGATACTCACGAATTTGAGTTGCAGGATGGGGTTATCCAGTATTCTTCGTCAGAAGGCATAGGCGAGTATGTGATTTATGTGGAAAATAACGATGCCAGCAACAGTCTGCTGAACATTTTTGGATGGTCTTATGACTTGAACGACATGGTGCATCAGATGAATCCTTTTGATACTTCCCGCGTGGAAATATCCGATATAAGCGGCAGCGTGAGAAGCGTGTTGCAGTAAAGCAGCGCTAATCCATTATTGAGAAGGAAGAAAAAGCACATAACCTGAATTGTAATCCGGGATAATAGGTACGGAATCTCGGATTACAATTCAGGTACAGTTCCCACACAGGATTCGATTGTGGAAACTTTCTTTTCATCAGTTCTTTTTTGCCCGTATCAAAAGCAGTCGGGTCGATTCTTACATTCTCATTCTGTCTTCAATGACTACAGAGTAAATAACATCGACATGATTCTCTTTCCACAGACATTCTGACATCTCGCCTGTACCCCGAATCACCGGGATATTGTTGGCGAAATACCATCTGAGATCGTCTCCTGCGGTTCTGCCGCTTCAGTTTCCGGCTCTGCCGCCTGCTTACGATTCCCAGGCTCACGAGCCAGCGCCTTACGGCGCTCTCGCATCTGCTTCGCAGACGGCTCGTTCGTTAACGGCGCAGGGAAAACAAATGCCGTTGCACGGCGCTTGTTTTCCCTCTGCGCTCGCTACATCATACCGCCCATTCCGCCACCTGCAGGCATCGGGGGTTCAGGTTCTTTGATGTTGGCAACCACAGACTCTGTCGTGAGCAGTGTAGAGGCAACGCTTGTCGCATTCTGCAGCGCGCTTCTTGATACCTTCGCAGGATCAAGGATACCTGCTTCAACCATATCAACATACTGCTCTTTCAACGCATCGAAACCGATGCCAACCTTGGACTCATATACCTTGTTGATGATAACCGGACCTTCCAGACCGGCATTCGCAGCGATGTGGTACAAAGGAGCTTCCAGCGCTTTCAGAACGATCTGCGCGCCCGTCTTCTCATCGCCTTCCAGTGTCTCAGCCAGTTTAGCGACTTCCTTGGAAGCATGAATATATGCGGAACCGCCGCCGGCAATAATACCTTCCTCTACGGCTGCTCTGGTTGCTGCCAATGCATCTTCCAGGCGAAGCTTCGCTTCCTTCATCTCTGTCTCTGTCGCCGCGCCTACACGGATAACCGCTACGCCGCCCGCCAGCTTGGCAAGACGCTCCTGAAGCTTCTCTTTATCGAAATCAGACGTTGTCTCCTCAATCTGTTTCTTGATCTGGCTGATTCTGGCCTGAATGGCATCCTTATCGCCTTCGCCGTCCACGATAACGGTATTCTCTTTCTGTACTTTAACGGATTTCGCACGGCCGAGTTGATCCAGCGTAGCGTCCTTTAACTCCAGACCGAGCTCGGAGCTGATCACCTGACCGCCTGTCAGGATAGCGATATCCTCCAGCATTGCTTTTCTTCTGTCGCCGTAGCCGGGCGCCTTAACCGCTACTACATTGAACGTGCCACGCAGTTTGTTGACGATCAGAGTGGTAAGAGCCTCGCCCTCAACATCCTCTGCAATGATAAGGAGTTTTGCACCGGACTGTACGATCTGCTCTAACAGCGGCAGGATCTCCTGAATATTGGAGATCTTCTTGTCTGTGATAAGGATATAAGGATTCTCCAGTGAAGCTTCCATCTTATCCATATCAGTTGCCATGTATGCGGAGATGTAACCTCTGTCGAACTGCATACCTTCCACAAGGTCAAGCTCTGTCAGCATTGTCTTGCTCTCTTCAATAGTGATAACGCCGTCGCCGGACACTTTCTCCATCGCGTCTGCAACAAGCTGGCCTACCTCATCATCCCCGGCGGAGATCGCCGCAACTCTCGCAATATGCTCTTTGCCGTTTACCTTGGAGCTCATTTTGGCGATGGATTCTACCGCGCAGTCGGTCGCTTTCTTCATACCTTTTCTTAAAATGATCGGATTAGCGCCCGCAGCCAGATTCTTGATGCCTGCGTTTACCATAGCCTGTGCAAGTACGGTAGCTGTTGTAGTACCGTCGCCGGCTACATCGTTGGTCTTAGTCGCAACTTCTTTGACAAGCTGGGCGCCCATATTCTCAAAAGGATCCGCAAGCTCGATCTCTTTAGCGATCGTAACACCGTCGTTTGTGATGAGCGGCGCACCGTATGATTTGTCAAGAACTACATTACGTCCTTTGGGTCCCAGTGTTACCCTTACTGTATTTGCCAGTTGATTAACGCCGGATTCCAGAGCAGCTCTGGCTTCAGCGCCATATTTAATTTCTTTTGCCATATCAATGTCCTCCTAAAATTTAATATTTCCAACATTACAAACAGGAAATCCTTTGCCGCCGATACACCCGGCAGACGCAAGGCCTTCCTACTGTATGATCGCCAGAATATCACTCTGTCTTACGATGATATACTCATCCTCATCCAGCTTTACTTCCGTACCTGAATATTTGGAATAGATAACCTGATCGCCGGCCTTTACTTCCATCTTTACTTCTTTGCCGTCTACCACGCCGCCGGGGCCAACTGCTACTACTTCTGCCTGCTGCGGTTTCTCCTTGTTCTGTCCCGGAAGAACAATACCAGACTTCGTGGTCTCTTCCGCAGCCAGATGTTTCAAAACGACTCTGTCGCCAAGTGGTGCTAATTTCATAATAAAGCCTCCTTATTGTAAGATATATTTGCCTACATTATTAGCACTCATTTATGTCGAGTGCTAATCACAAAATATATATTAGTTTTTCTACGGGCGCATTGCAAACAGAACGAGAGACATTTGCGCATCTCATTCATGCAATTATCTCTCGTTTTCTTCCATTTTCTTCCGTTTTCTTATTATACCCTGGAATATAGGATTTAATACTTTTTTTAGAAATCCCGATATAGTCTTTTATGCCTGCCGCTTTCCCTTCTCAAGCCGCTGCCGGTATCCGGGTGAATTTTTGATTTCAAACTTATTATTGAACATCTCGTATTCCGCGTCGGCAAGCTTTTCCCTGACCCCTTCTTCCACGTTGGTCCTGTAAACGACGCCGCAGGCTACGGAAGGCGCAAGCAGTTCATCTTCATAGTTTATGCAGGCGTCCTGCACTCTGGCACAGTAATCTTCCGCCTCGCCGTCCTCAGCCATAGGAATGAGTACGATAAAAACATCGCCGTCCACCCTGCCGATCACATAGTCGGGCTTGGCGTTATCTTTGATGATCCCCGCTATAACCCTGATGAGTCTGTCGCTTTCTTCATCTCCGTAATTGTCGTTGACATACTTCCAGTCGTTAATGTTGATATTGATAACGGCCACGGGAACGATCTTTGCCCTGTCTATGACCTGCATGCGCTCCTCAAAATACAGCTTGTGGCAGACGCCCGTCAGCGCATCCTCTTTTTCTCCTCTGGCCGTCTGTAAATGCTGCATTCCTACTTTTTCTTCCAGCTCATCCATATAAATAGAAGATTCTGTATGCAGGTATGCCTCCTCGCCCCACTGGGACAGGATACTGACAAAGCTGTCGAGAAGTCTTTCCGCCTCCTGCCTCTTATCCCCGGAAACGCGCTCCGTCTGCGCATACAGATGCGCCACCGTTCTTCCGCAGACTTTTACCTTGCGCCCCGGATCCTCCACCACATCCGGCGTGAATCCGGCAAAACCTCCCACGGACACAACCTTCTCTCCGTGCCGCTCCGTGATCAGGATCGATGCATTTGTCAGTGCACAGAACACCTTGCAGTATTCCGTCAACGTATCGATCGCATACAGATGATCCAGCGAATAATTTCTGATATTCTCTTTGATCCTTTTTTCAAAAGGAACTGCCCTGTAATCCATACCCCAATCTCCTATTTCCCCGCCTGTTGCTTCAACAGTTCAAAAACGTCATCCTTAGGCATCGGCTTGGCATAGTAATAACCCTGTACATGGTCACAGCCTATGCTCCTTAACACATCCACCTGCTCCTTCGTCTCCACACCCTCGGCAAGAAGCCCCAATCCGAGTTTGTTGGACATGGCGACCACCTGCTCCAGTATCATCCTGCCCTTCTCCGAAAGCATCATATTTTCAATAAACTTCTTATCGAGCTTGATCACGTCAAAGGGCGTCTCCAATAAAATGTTGAGTGATGAATAGCCGCTTCCAAAATCATCCATCAGAAGCGTGTATCCTTCCTCCTTAAGCTGGTATGCTTTCCTGCTCACCTGCTGGTCATCCACCGTTTCCGTAATCTCTAATTCCAGCATTTCCTGCGGAATTCCCCAGCTGTGTATCAGGTCAGAAAGCACTTTGATACACTCGTCGTCGCGCAGATGCACTCTGGATACATTGACGGAGACCGGACAGCACGTGATACCCGCATCCTTACATCTCTTAATAAAACGGCACGCCTCTTCCCATATGTAATAATCTACCTTCCTGACAAAACCGTTCTCCTCGATAACGGGAATAAACTGATCCGGAAATATCATACCCCGTTCGGGATGCTTCCACCTGACGAGAGCCTCCGCGCCGACAATCTCATTCTTTGCAATACTGTATTTCGGCTGAAGATACATCATAAACTGGCGTTCCGTGATCGCCGCCTGCATATTCTCCTCAATAAATTTCCTGTTATACAGCGATTCCTTAAACTGATCCTTATAAAACAGTATATGGCTGACGCCGTTATTCTTAACGAATTTTCTCGCCATCGCCGCGCGGTCTTCCATCTGGCGCAGCTCCATCCGGCGATCCTCAACCGTGTATACGCCATAGGACATCTGAAGCTTTATATCCTTATAACTGCTTATCCTGTCGTCCAGTTTCTGTATCAGCTCTTCCAGTTCTTCTTCTGCCTCATACTCTGTCACTACCATAAAGACGTCGCTTCGCAGATTGATAAAATACTGCCTGTCATTGCACACCCCGCTAAGCTGTGTTTTGATAAAATCCAGTATCTCGTCGCCTATCTTCTCGCCGTACAGGTCATTGATGATCTTGAACCGTCTGATATCAAACTGGATAAACCCGATCTCCTTTGCGGAAGAGAGCAAAAGGTCGTTCACATTTTTTCTGAATCTGCGGAACTTCCTGATGCTTTTTAACACCGTCTGCATCTCGCCGTTTTCCAGGATCTCATCTGTCTCGATCGCAGTTTCTCCGAACTGATCCAGATTTTCCTTCAGTATATCCTCCAAAATCTCTATGGCAGAATCCAGAACGCCGGGACATATCTTCTGCATCAGATTCTGACGATGTATCTCCGCGAGCTCTTCCATCTTAGACAGGTCTTTCCCCAGAATATCCTTGCAGTCTACCGCCCCGTTCATCCTCTCGGAAAAACGCCGGATATACTCTTCCGTCTTCTTTATGCCATATACTTCTTTTTCCCTGTCCTGCGCGTCATAGTTTCCAAACATCATCCCTAAAACCATCAGCGCTGCAGAGATGCAGCCGCAGACGCCGCCCTGACGCATACCGCCGCCGAAGCATGTGCCGATCTTTAAGGCCGTTTTGAGATCCATCCCCATGTCATCGGCAAAGGCGCCAAGTAACGCCTGTGTACAGTGATATTGCTGCTGGATTAACTGTCTCGCTTTCTCTTTATGAGTCATATTATTGTTATATTTCTCCCCACCGTGTACATCTACCCACTTTATGTTATTCTAACAAATAACCGCCGGAATGTATAGTATAAACGGGTTATTTCTTTAAGGGTTATTTCCTTGAACAAACAAACCCGCCTCTGTCGGCTGCGCCAAACGAAGCGGGTTGATGTGATGCCCTGCTTCCGGAATCGCCCCGGAAACAGTCTGTACACTAAGACCGATTGTTTTGCTTAGTGATCTGTTACTTATAATTGACGATCTTGCCGAAATCAGCTTTGAGGGAAGCGCCGCCCACCAGACCGCCGTCAATGTCAGGCTGTGCAAACAGCTCCGCCGCATTGCCTGCGTTTACAGAACCGCCGTACTGGATGCGGACAGCGTCAGCCGTTGCCGCATCATACATCTCTGCGATACAGTCACGGATACCTTTGCATACCTCCTGTGCCTGTTCGGTAGTCGCGGTCTTGCCCGTGCCGATCGCCCAGATAGGCTCATATGCGATCACCATGCTCTTAACCTGGTCTGCGGTAATACCCGCAAGGTCAGATTTGATCTGCAGTCTGATCCAGTCCATCGTAACGCCCATCTCTCTCTGCTCTAAGGACTCGCCGCAGCAGAGGATCGGCGTAAGCCCGGACTCGAAAGCTTTCTTCACTTTCTTATTTAACAGCGCGTCATCTTCCTTGAAGTAGTCTCGTCTCTCGGAGTGACCGATGATCACGTACTTTGCGCCCGCGTCCTTGATCATTGCCGCAGAGATCTCGCCCGTGTATGCGCCCTTCTCCTCGAAATACATATTCTCCGCGCCTACCGCTACGTTAGTGCCTTTAACGGCAGCCACAACGGGAACAATGTCGATGGCGGGCACGCAGTATACCACATCCACGTCATCGGATTTTACCAAATCTTTCAGTTCGTCACATAATTTGACAGCCTCGCTGGGAGTCATATTCATCTTCCAGTTACCGGCTACGATTTTTCTTCTTGCCATTTTCTTTTCCTCTCCTATTTTCTCTTGATTCTCTACATACTGTATCATTCGATAAGCATCGCCTCGAAATTGCTGCGCAATTCCTCGGGTGCGTTGCACCCTCAAAGCAGCGTATCCAAAAGATGCCCCGTGCCAGCACGGCATCTTTCGTCACGCCGCTTCTCGCTCTGCTTATCTCATCTGTCATCCGCCGCCACTACGCCCGGGAGCTCTTTGCCCTCCAGGAATTCCAGGGAAGCGCCGCCGCCTGTGGAGATGTGGCTCATCTTATCCGCAAAGCCAAGCTGGTTTACCGCCGCAGCAGAATCGCCGCCGCCGATGATAGTTGTTGCGGAAGTCTCAGCCAGCGCTTTGGCAACCGCGATCGTACCTTTTGCAAGGATCGGATTCTCAAATACGCCCATCGGTCCGTTCCACACAACCGTCTTGGCAGACTTGACCGCATCGGCATACAGCTCAGCAGTTTTAGTACCGATATCAAGACCTTCCTTGTTTGCCGGAATCTTGTCGGCATCCACGATCTCTACATCGATCTTTGCATCAATAGGATCCGGGAAGCTGTCGGCAACCGTGGTATCGATAGGGAGAAGCAGCTTCTTGCCAAGCTTCTTAGCCTTATCCATCATCTCTTTACAGTAATCGATCTTTTCATCGTCTACCAGGGAATTACCGATCTCATAGCCCTGCGCCTTCAGGAACGTAAACGCCATACCGCCGCCAATGATCAGGGTGTCGCACTTCTCCAGCAGATTGTTGATCACGTTCAGCTTGTCAGCTACCTTGGCACCGCCCAGGATCGCCACGAAAGGTCTTACGGGATTCTCTACCGCATTGCCGAGGAAGTCGATCTCTTTCTGCATCAGATAACCTACTGCGCACTCGCCGCCCTTAGCGCGGACAACGTCTGTCACGCCGGCAACAGAAGCATGCGCCCTGTGGGAAGAACCAAAGGCGTCACATACATATACATCACACAGATCAGCCAGCTCTTTGCTGAACTGCTCGCCGTTCTTGGTCTCCTCGGAGCCACGGAAACGGGTATTCTGAAGAAGAACGACATCTCCCTCCTTCATAGCGTTTACAGCAGCGGTAGCCGCCTCGCCCGTTACGTTGTAATCGGATACAAAATTTACAGGTTTGCCTAATTTCTCAGACAGTCTCTCTGCAACGGGAGCAAGGGACTCACCCTCGTTGGGACCGTTCTTAACCTTACCCAGATGGGAGCAGAGGATTACCTTGCCGCCGTCCGCGATCAGCTTCTTAATGGTAGGAAGCGCCGCAACGATACGAGTCTCATCCGTGATCTTTCCTTCTTTCAAGGGAACGTTGAAATCACATCTTACAAGAACTCTTTTTCCCTTAACATTGATATCATCTACCGATTTTTTATTTAATGACATGTGTATGTCCTCCTGTTTTATGATTTGAGGCGCGCCGCCCCATTCTTTTCTTACCAATGAGATGAAACAGAGACCCGGCCCAACGGCCGAGCCTCTGCAGATTACATTATTTCATGATCGTCCACCGAGTCTGCGAAGCAGATCTCGTAAACGAACTACGCTTTTTCCCGAGTTCGCGAAGCGAATCTCGCAGACGAACTTGTTCGTCTTGTTATGCTAACTCAGAGAAGTACTTGATTGTACGAACCATCTGGGATGTGTAGCTGTTCTCATTGTCGTACCATGAAACAACCTGTACCAGATTGTCAGCGCCAACCATCGTCTGTGTAGCATCGAAGATAGAGCCGTATGTGCTTCCTACGATATCGGAGGAAACGATCTCATCCTCATTGTATCCAAAGGACTCATTGGATGCTGCCTTCATAGCTGCATTGATCTCTTCCTTGGTTACAGACTTCTCAACAGTCGCTACAAGGATCGTTGTAGAACCTGTCGGGGTAGGAACACGCTGTGCGGAACCGATCAGCTTGCCGTTCAGTTCAGGAATAACCAGGCCGATTGCTTTAGCTGCACCTGTGCTGTTGGGAACAATGTTGACAGCGCCTGCGCGGGATCTTCTCAGATCGCCTTTTCTCTGAGGACCGTCCAGAATCATCTGGTCGCCTGTGTAAGCATGAATGGTGCTCATGATACCGGACTTGATCGTTGCCAGATCGTTCAGTGCCTTAGCCATAGGAGCCAGGCAGTTCGTTGTGCAGGAAGCCGCGGAGATGATCGTATCCGAAGCCTTCAGTGTCTTGTGGTTTACATTGTATACGATTGTAGGAAGGTCGTTACCTGCAGGTGCGGAAATAACTACTTTTCTTGCGCCAGCATTGATGTGTGCCTGAGCTTTCTCCTTGCTTGTGTAGAAACCGGAGCACTCCAGAACAACGTCAACTTTAAGCTCGCCCCAAGGACAGTTGTTTGCGTCAGGCTCTTTGTAGATCTTCAGGGTCTTGCCGTCAACCGTGATCGTATCCTCGCCTGCGGACACGGTATCTGCCAGCGCATATTTACCCTGGGAAGAATCGTATTTCAACAGATGTGCAAGCATCTTAGGGCTTGTCAGATCGTTGATCGCTACTACCTCATATCCTTCTGCACCAAACATCTGTCTGAATGCAAGACGACCGATACGGCCGAAACCATTGATTGCTACTCTTACTGCCATTTTTTAGTCCCTCCTAAAAATATGATTTTATATAATCTTGCCCTTCTTAAATGGATAAGATTGACAAAATTTTGTCAGCAGATTTATTTTACCTAATCTGTCCCGAAAATTCAAGATGTAAATCAAAAATATTTCCTTTCAGTCCACCAGACAAATCTTGCGCTCCTTTCGCCCTCAGACTATAATGGGCTATGAGCAATATAAAATACAGGAATCAGGAGGTACTTATGCAGATCACGGCGGACTATCATTTACATTCTTCCTTTTCAGGAGATTCGGACACCCCTATGGAAAAGATGATCCTGCGGGGCATAGAACTGGGACTGACGCAGATGTGTTTTACGGAGCACAACGATTTCGATTACCCTGTCACGGCGTCCGAACCCGAAGGCTTTTTTGAACTCAATCCCGATGCCTATCTGTACGATCTGTTATGCCTTAAAGAAAAATACGCGGACCGGATCCGGATCCTCTTCGGCGTGGAGCTGGGCTTGCAGCCCCACCTGTCCAAACAAAACGCCGCCTTTGCCAAGGCTCACGATTACGACTTTATCATCGCTTCTTCCCATTTATGCGGCGGCAGGGACCCCTTCTATCCTTCTTTTTATGAAGGGCGGACGCAGGAAGAGGCGTACCGCGAATATTTTACATCCATTCTCGACAATCTGAGAGTGTACAGCAATTTTGACGTCTACGGGCACCTGGACTATGTGGTGCGCTACGGCCCGAAGAAAGACGAGGGATACTCTTATGAAGTCTATCGTGATATCTTCGATGCGATCCTGGCGCGACTGATCGATATGGAAAAAGGCATCGAAATCAATACAAAGGGACTGGACAAAGGCCTGCGGGATGCGAATCCCTGTGCGGGCGTGCTCAGGCGCTATCGCGAACTGGGCGGCGAGATCGTCACAGTGGGGTCTGACGCCCACACGCCGGAGCAGATCGCCGCATGTTTCGACCGCGCCGCAGACATACTGAAGGACTGCGGTTTCCGGTATTATGCCACCTTTGAAAAACGCAGTCCCTCATTCCACAGGCTGTAGCGCCTGTTCCGTTCCCGTTCTGTTGTTTCTGCAGACCGCAGTGCCTGTTCCGTTCTGCTTATTTTCCTGTTTTTGCCTTTCAGTCGGCAGACATGTTATAGGCCAGAGAAGCCAGAGAAATGTGCCGTAAAATCGCGGTTTATGACTATCTGATAAAGTTCGTCCACTCGGAAGGCTCCCGCTCGGGAAGACCATAGGCGCCTTTGCCAAGAGCAATGCTCTTCATCAGAAACGTCATGTTTCTCGCAAGCGTTCTCATGCCCTGCAGACCCTCCGCATCCTGCGCGGCTTCCCCGGCGGCCCTGCCGTGTATGCTGTTCCAATACTGGCCGGACGCTACCGGCATGCCGGATATGGTAAAGAACTTATTCAGCTCATCGAAGGTCGATGACAGACCGCCTCTTCTGGCTGCAACCACACTCGCGCCAACCTTCATGGTCTTGTCAAAATGCGTGCTGTAGAACAGTCTGGTAAGAAACGCCACAAGCGTTGCATTAGCGGAGGCATAATATACGGGGCTTCCCACCACCAGGCCGTCACAGGCCTCAAACTTAGATGCCGCCTCATTCACGATATCGTCAAATACGCATCTTCCCTTCTGTGCGCACGCGCCGCAGGCGATGCAGCTCCGGATCGCCTGATTTCCTATGTGCAAAAGCTCCGTCTCAACGCCCTCCTTCTCAAAAACCTGCTGCATCTCGTGAAGCGCTATGTAGGTGTTCCCATTTGCACGGGGACTTCCGTTTACCATCAATACTTTCATGCTAATCTCCTTTTCTATGAATTCTCTCTGTTGTCCCGGACCCGCCCGGCAGTCTGCGGACCCTTTTACACCGACCAATACAGCTTGAGCTTTTCTTCCGCCTCTTCGCTGCTCAGGGCATATAACTCCATCAGGTCGCTTTTAACCTCATCTCTGGAAATGCCGTGCTTTTGCTCAGATTTTATAAGAATCTGGATGGCTTCCAACCTTCCTTTTTCCATGCCCTCTGCTATGCCTTCTGCACGGCTTTCTTCCCGCTCCGCCCTGCGGTCTGCCTGCTCTGCATAGTATGACATATATTCCACCATCAGCCTGGGATCTTTCTTTGCTGTTTCCACTGCTTCCACCAACCTCTCTGTATATTTGTCAGTCGCTATGCCATCTGCCAGATAATTAAGGAAATTCCTCAGTTCCGGCGTGACGTCGTCCATCTGCGAATAGGGATTTAGGAAGATCTTCACCGCTCCGTCGCCGAGTGCGATCCTCGTATCTTCGATGCATCTGTTCTCAAAGGTATAGATGTGCCGCCCTTCTCCGAAAACATCCCGCAGGCAGATAAAAATCACGAAACTGCAGTTAAGTTCCCTGTAATCCGTGCCCCGCCCCAGCAGATTCGCATCGATCAGATTCTGATAGTATCGGCTCCTCTGTGGTAGGTTCGTCGCGTATGCCGCCTGCATCTCCACGTTGTATACGGTAGCCTTTTCGTCCTTCACATAGATGTCTAGGCGGATGCCTTTGGCGTCATTCCGGACTTCAATGGTCTTCTCACCCTCCGAATATTCGATGCGTTCGATCTCCACATTCAGGATGATCTCCAGAAGTTGCCTGCACAGCTCCTTATCCTGCATCACTCTGTAGAAAATGAAGCGGTCCGCGAGTGTCAACTCTGCAAGCGGCTTGGGCAGTGTGTCTTCCTTGCTTTCCTGTCTGCCATTATTATATTCTGCATCAGGAATTTTTACAATGTTTTTTCGTGTGTTTTTTGCCAATC
>CANQNN010000027.1 GCA_947625205.1 uncultured Lachnospiraceae bacterium
TGGGGCATCGTCCGACACGATCAACGTTCAATCACTTACGATTTTATAAATTTTGTTGAAAGGTTGCTGCCTTTGTTTTATGAAAAGACAGCAACCTTAATACAGTGCATAGATTTCAACTCTGGAGATTTTGTGCTTCGATTTTTTCTGTAAGCGTTTCATAGAGCGCCTTCGTTGCCGCGTTATCCTTTGCGCCGAGCACAAGGGTCTCTGTGCCGATCTTCAGCACGATGCAGTCATGGCTTGCGGTATAACTGTAACGTGTGTATGTGCCGAGTTCTCCGTTATTAAATGTGCCCATCAACAGTCTGGCAGAGCCGAAGCCGTTGGTCCTTGCGCCTGCGGAGAGATCCGTGCGGTACTCGGCCGATGTGATCTGCGCGTAGTTGAACGTAAGATCAGACCAGTAATCCGCCTTGATCGTAAGGCCGTCGTCCGTGCAGGTGTATTCGATATCGCCCGTGAACATCAGGACGGCTGTGCCAAGCAGGATCAGGGCAATGACGGCTATGGAGATGCCGGCTGCCATCCGATGGTTTTTACCCTTCGGAGCGGGCACGTAGGAGATCCCCTCACGACGGTGTTGCCTGTAGATGCCGTAGGAATAGGCGATGGGCAGGAGGACGGCCGCGCAGAATACACAGAGGGTGGCCGGCATGATCAGGCTGCCGGGCAGAAATACCGACAGAACGAGGATCAGACCGCATACAAACCACACTTTGCCGCCGAACCGGTGTGTCCGGGTCCAGTTTTCTTCGTTGTTTAACGTCCACGGGATCCGGATGCCCAGCGTTCGGTTCTGCTTGGTCTTAGGCAGATAATTGCCGATGAACAGAAAGAGGATTCCCGTCATCAGCGGAGAGATGATCAGGGGATCAAATTTTCTGCCGAGGACAGCGCAGTAGGTGATGCCGTTGGCATAGAGAGAGATAAAGGGTATGATCCAGAAGATCATGCTTAATGCCTTGGGATTCTGGCTGCGCTGTTTTTTGTCCAAGGACGTCACAAACAGACAGCCCCAGTGGCCCGCCAGCAGAGTAAGCGGCAGTCCAAAGACGGTTAGGCCTTTCTGTCCGAAGCTGTCGGGCAGTCTGTTCCACAGAAGCAGTCCGGCTAACATGGGAAGCAGGATGATAATAGAAGATATCAAGAGTTTCATTTTATTGTTTTTCAGCATGATCGTCAGCTCCTTTCAGGTCGGAAATCCATAACAGTGTCTCTTCCAAAACGGAAGTGTTGATCTCATAAAAAATAAATTTTCCCTCGCGGGTATCCCGGATCAGATCCGCGTCCTTTAAGACCGACAGATGTCTTGAAATGGACGCGGCGGTCACGGGGAAATGCTCTGTGATCTCGCCTGCCGACATCCGGCCGTTTTTTAACATATTTAAGATTTCCCGGCGGATCGGGTCGGCAAGCGCCTTTAATGTCTGCTGCAATCCCAAGAGACAGCCCTCCTTTACGATATAGCGCCATTGCTGCTGCGCATCAATAATTAACATTTAACCTAATTGTTAATTGTATTATAATAATAACCTCATGGGCTGTCAACACCTTTTTAAAAATTTATCTGGCGGCGTTTAAAATTGATATAGCGGATAGAGTCATCGGTACTCACACTGCTCCCAGTGGTCGTTGATGATGCCGATGCCCTGCAGATAGGAATAGATGATCGTCGGGCCGACGAATTTGAAACCGCGTTTTTTAAGATCCCGGCTGATCCGTTCGGACAGCTCATCGCTGGCGGGCATGGCGCTTATATTCTGCAGGTGGTGGTCAATGACCTGTCCGTCTGTAAATCCCCAGATATAGCTGTCGAAGCTGCCGAACTCTTTCTGTACCTTTAAGAAAGCCTGTGCGTTTGTGACCGCCGCCCTGATCTTGCTGCGGTTGCGGATAATGCCGGCGTCCTGCATAAGCGTTTCCAATTTGGCTTCGTTATAGGCCGCAACGGTTTCCGGATCAAAGCCGTCGAAGGCTTTTCTAAAATTCTCTTCTTTATTTAGAATCAGGTTCCAGCTTACGCCCGCCTGCATTCCTTCCAGCACGAGCATGGCGTACAGCTCCTTGTCCCGGTGCTCCGGCTTGCACCATCTGGTGTCGTGGTAGAGCAGCATTTTATCGGAGACCTTATACTGTCCTGTGCCAAAACTGAAATCGCACCGTTTTTTTTCTGGCGTTATCCTCATCGTTACACCTCGTTCCCGGTTTATGATACGATGTTCCGGTCTGTTCCGTTTAAGAATGCCTCTATGTTCCGATACACTTCCTGCACCAGCTTTGTCCGGGATTCCACGCTTGCCCAGGACATATGGGGCGTGATGATCAGTTTGGTGCTGTCCTTGATCTGAGCGAGCGGATTGTCTTTGGCCATCGGTTCTTTTTCCAGAACGTCAAGCCCCGCCGCGGCGATGCGGTTACTGATGAGCGCGTCATAAAGCGCCTGCGTGTCTACAACAGGCCCGCGGGCGACATTGATCAGGATCGCCGTTTCTTTCATCTTGTCAAAGGCGTCTTTATTGAGAAGTCCTCTTGTCCTGTCGCTGAGCGGACAGTGAAGGGAGAGGATATCGGACTGCGCAAGCAGGGCGTCCAGCTCCACGCGCTCATAGTCAGTGCAGGTGCTTTTGCCGGAAGCGGAATAAAAGATGACCCTGCAGCCGAACGCCTGCGCCAGACCGGCGACTCTGCGGCCGATGTTGCCCATGCCGACGATGCCCCACGTCTTGCCGTTCAGGTCGCAGAAGGCTCTGTCGAAATTGGAAAAACGGTCCTGAGCGCTGTAGGTGCCCGATTTGACATACTGGTCGTAGAAGGCGATCTTCTCGGTGAGCATCAGCGCTAACAGGAGCGTGTGCTGCGCTACGGCTGGGGTGCAGTAGTTGACTACGTTGGCGACTTTGATGCCGCGGCTTTTACAGTATGTGATGTCCACGTTGTCGTATCCCGTGGCAAACAGGCAGATCAGCTTGACGTTCGGGGCGTCCTTCATGGTTGTCTCGTTTAAAGGCGCCTTGTTGGCAATAATAATATCCGCGTCTTTGATCCGTTCGGCGGTGTTCTCCGCCACCGTATTCGGATAGTAGATCACCTCACCGAACTGTTCATAGCAGGAAACGTCGATATCAGTCCCCGCGCTGTTTCTTTCCAGTACAACGATTTTCATATATATGATCCCTCCGCGTTTTGTTTCAGCAGGCAGCTTTGCATTCTGAATCTGTTCGTGCGCCGCTGTTGAAGTCTGATTTTACTTATTGTATCATAGCGTAAATTTTTTTCCTAGAGGATATTTGTCAAGAACAGTGCGGTATGATATACTTATTATCAGGTTTAAATATTCCGAAAGGAGATCGTGATATGCTTGCAACACTGGTACCGTTTTTTGATAAGAACATGAAGGTATGCGCTTATTCTCTTTTTTCACAGAAAGAGAATTATCTGCTTAATCCGGAGCTGCAGGGTTCTGCTGTACTTGACGGATCAGGCAGAGTGGCCGGTCTGGAGATTATACAGAATGTCGGCATAGATACGCTGTCGCCTGACTCCAAGGTTTTTCTTCCGGTAGGACCAGTCAATGTATTTACGGATATAGAGGAACAGTCGGCGTCGATGAAAGACAGACTGGTACTTCTGTGCGACAATTCGATCGCAAACACTGAAGCGTATCAGAACCGCCTGAAGCAGCTGAAGGACAGCGGTTATGAGCTGGCGATCATGAAGCTTCCTGTTTCGGATTTTGAGCATTATAAAGAGATCCTCTCCCTGATGGATTATATTATTCTGGACTGCAAGAGGGTGGAGGTAAATAAGGCTAAGATCTATTTTTCACACCTGTATCCGAATATCAGGATCTGTGTCGGCAACATAGAGAATCAGGAGATGTTCGATCATGTGAAGGACGATGAGGCATTTTATCTGTTTGAAGGTAATTTTTACCGTATTCCCGTTACCAAGGGCGAGACGGTGATCGAGCCGCTTAAGGTCAATTATCTGGAGCTTATGAATATTGTGAATGATGCGGATTACGAACTGACGAAAGCCGCGGATATCATCGGGCGGGATACGGCGCTGGTGCTGTCGCTGCTTGAGATGGTCAACCGCATTGCCGTCAATTCCGAGGTTACGTCCATCCGTCATGCGGCGGCTATCCTTGGACAGAAGGAACTGAAGAAATGGATCAATACGGTCATTACAAAGGAACTGTGCGCCGACAGGCCCAATGAGATCGCCAGGGTATCTCTGCTGAGAGCTAAATTCGCGGAGTGCCTCGCCCCCGCGTTCGGGCTGGCGTTAAAGGCTTCGGAACTGTTTCTGATGGGGCTGTTTTCGGTGCTTGACATCATCTTAAACGTGCCGCTTGCGGAAGCGCTTAAGAAGGTGAATGTATCCAGGGACATTGCAGAGGCGCTTTTGAATCATAAAGGCGAGCTGGCGGATGTATACGATTTTCTGCTGGCATACGAAAGTGCAGACTGGCAGGAAGTATGCCGTATACTGATCGTGAAGGATATAACGATCGATACGGTATATAAGGCGTATACCGAAGCGGTATGCTGGTATAAGGATATGTTTTTTTAAAAATAGAACATGATCAGTGATGACAGGACAGACGACCATCACTTTAATAAAAATTCGGCTGATTAATCTGTAGGAGGAAACTATCAATGAACAGCGAAATCAGAGACATTAATCTTGCCGAATCCGGTGAGAGAAAGATCGAGTGGGTCAAGCGCAACTGCGATCTGCTGCGCACCTTGGAGAAGGAGTTTGCGGTAAGCAGGCCGTTTGCGGGTAAGAAGATCACTCTGTCCGTGCACCTGGAGGCTAAGACGGCATACCTTTGCCTGGTGCTTGCGGCTGGCGGCGCGGATATGTATGTGACGGGCTCCAATCCGCTGTCAACGCAGGACGATGTGGCGGCGGCGCTTGTCAAGGCGGGTCTGGAGGTCCATGCGTGGTACGGCGCAACGCAGGAAGAGTATGAGATGCACATCCGTCATGTATTGGAGGCGGGGCCGAATATCATCATTGACGACGGCGGGGATCTGGTAACGATGGTGCATAAGGAAATGCCGCATCTGATCCCGAATATCATCGGCGGATGCGAGGAGACGACGACAGGCATTATCCGTCTGGAGGCTATGAATAAGGCGGGTCAGCTGAAATTCCCGATGGTTCGTGTCAACAACGCATCCTGTAAGCATTTCTTTGATAACAGATACGGCACGGGTCAGTCCGTGTGGGACGGCATCAACAGAACCACTAATCTGATCGTTGCCGGTAAGATCGTTGTTGTAGCCGGTTACGGCTGGTGCGGTAAAGGCACTGCCATGAGAGCCAAAGGTCTCGGCGCGCGGGTGATCGTGACGGAGATCGATCCCATCAAGGCGATCGAGGCGGTGATGGACGGATTCGACGTCATGCCGATGAAGGAAGCGGCGAAGGTCGGCGATTTCTTTATTACCGTGACGGGCTGTAACGGCGTTATCGACAGGGAAGATTTCGCGGAAATGAAAGAGGGAGCGATCCTCTGTAATGCGGGACACTTCGATTGCGAGATCGATATGGCGTGGCTTAAGGCAAACGCTGTCGAGACGAGGGAGCAGCGCAAAAATATCATGGGCTACAAATTGCCTTCGGGACAGTGGATCTTCGTGCTGGCGGAAGGCCGCCTGGTGAATCTGGCTGCGGGCGACGGACATCCGGCGGAGATCATGGATATGAGCTTTGCGATTCAGGCGCTCTCCGCCAAATATCTGGTGGAGCATGGCAACGAACTGAGCGGGAAGCTGATCGATGTGCCTGAGGAAGTGGACAGGGACGTTGCAAGACGTAAGCTGGCATTTCTTGGCAAAGAGATCGATGTGCTGACGCCGGAGCAGGAGAAATATTTAAACAGTTATACGGTGTAAAGATACGGCGGCTGCGCGTTCCTTCTGCCGCACGGACATTTTTATAGAACTTTTGAACAAAAACAGCTCTCCATTTTGTCAGAAATATGCCGAAAATTTCTGCAATATTCGGAAAACATTTACTAAAGATCTGATTTAGTGGTAAACTAATGATATAAGAGGGTAATTGTTGGCATATATCCGGGTCAGGAAATGGAGGGTGTCATGTTTGAAAAGGATGAATTGATTATGTGCGGCGGACATGGTGTCTGCCGTGTTGTCAACGTTACGGACAATCCGTTTGACAAGCGGGATAAAGTACGTAAGTATTATGTGCTGGAACCGGTTTTTGAAAAAGGGAGCACTATCTACACACCGGTCGATAACGATAAGGTGATTATGCGCAGGATCATGAACAGGAAAGAGGCTCAGGATCTGGTGGACCGGATCACGCAGATCGATACGGTCTGGATCCAGGAGGAAAAGGGCAGAGAGCAGATGTATAAGGAAGCGATTCGCACCTATGACTGCCGCAGTCTTGTTCAGATCATCAAGACGCTTTATCTGCGCAGGCAGGACCGTCTGAAGGAGGGCAAGAAGGTTCTCTCTTCGGATGAGCAGTATCTGCGTAAGGCGGAGGAGCTTCTCTACAGCGAGATGTCTCTGGCGTTATCCATTCCCAAAGAGGATGTGGAGGCGTATATAAAAGAGGCGGTGCACCGTAAGGAAAACATGGTTTCGGGTCAGAGGGTATCTGAAACCGGAAAAACAGAAGCAGATATTGTGAGCTAAAAAGTAAACGACAAAGGGGCTGTGAAAAAAGAGCCGTTAAGGGCCCGGACTTTCACAGTCCCCTTTTATTATTGTCAGCTATATGTTCGTCCCGGCACTACGCATCATGCTTGGGATGTGCACTGATGATCTCAATAGCGTCAACAACTGTTTTCAGAACCTCCACTTCGGCCTGCTGCGAAGAGTTGTTAAGCTTCTGGTATAAAGCTCCGGCATCTGTCCGGACATACTGGGGCGACAGTCTGTTAAGGGCAAAAGACGCCATATCCAGACGACATTTCTCACATGAACATACATTAGGCATCGTAGGTAATATTTTACGAAGCTGGTATTCAACGGCATCTTCCCGTATATTTTTTAAGCCTTCCATATGAACCCCCATATTTGCCTTGAAATCGACAAATAACCACAAATATTATCTTAATATATTTCCGCGCAATAATCAATTGCCATTTTTACTATATCCGGACAATATATTTTGGCGATATTTTCGGGACATTTCCATGTTTAGCCTTGCATTTTGCGGATAGACACGTTATTCTAGTGTGTAAAGTGATCTGGCTGTACAAAATGATACAATGATATAAATGACATATTCAGAGAGAAGTATAAAATATGATAATGGATATTATTGCTGATAGTTTGGCGGACAGCATCAGGCTGTTGCCGTTTTTGTTTCTGACATATCTTGCTATGGAATTTCTGGAGCACAAGGCGGGGGACAGACTGCAGGCGGCTATCCGGCGCGCCGGCAGGGGAGGCCCTCTGATCGGAAGTATTCTGGGCGTTTTTCCGCAATGCGGTTTTTCGACGGCGGCATCCAATCTGTATGCGGGACGAATCATTACGGTGGGTACGCTGATCGCCGTATATCTGTCCACTTCGGATGAGATGCTTCCTATTATGATATCGCAAAATGTTGCCGTGCCTGTGATCGTTAAGATCCTTGCGGTAAAAGTGACGGTGGCGGTCCTTGTGGGGTTTGTGGCCGACTGTATCCGCCGTAAAGATAAGCAGGATATGCAGATAGGGCATTTATGTGAGCAGCACCACTGTCATTGTGAAGACGGAATATGGAAATCCGCGCTTCGCCATACGGCGGAGATCTTTGTCTATATTATGCTGATCTCCCTGCTGTTAAACGGTCTTATAGCGGGGATCGGAGAAGATGCGCTGAGCGGTCTTATACTTGACCGTCCGGTTCTGGGTCCTGTGATCGCCGGGCTGGTGGGATTTATCCCAAACTGTGCGGCGTCCGTGATCATTACGCAGTTATATCTGGAAGGGATGCTGGGCGCCGGCTCGCTGCTCGCGGGACTTTTGACGGGAACGGGCGTTGGGTTTCTTGTTCTGCTGCGTGTCAACGATAACCGCAAGGAAAATCTTGGTATAGCGGGAATATTGTACGTCGCGGGTGTTCTGCCGGGCATCCTGCTGGAGCTTGCAGGCGTGTCGTTTTAGGGCGTATGCCGGTGCGGTCCGGCTGGCGGTTTGAAAGGAGATATGCCGTGATGGAAAGGCGTGCGGATAATGATAAGAGTTATAATAAGACGATCTGCGCCTGTTTTATCGGATATATCGTACAGGCTGTCGTCAATAATTTTGTGCCTCTTTTGTTTCTGACATTTCATCATACATACCGGATTCCCATGACGCAGATCACATTGCTGATCACGTTTAATTTTGGGATGCAGCTTTTGACTGATCTTGTGTCCGTTACTTTTGTTGACAGGATAGGATACCGTGCGTCCATGCTGATCGCACATATATGTGCCGCCGTGGGATTTATACTGCTGACTGTATTGCCGGATGTGTGCGGCAGCGCTTTTGCGGGGCTTTTGATCGCCGTTACCGTCTATGCGGTGGGCGGAGGGCTTCTCGAGGTGTTGGTAAGTCCCGTGATGGAAGCGTGCCCTACGGATAATAAAGAGAAGGCCATGAGTCTTCTGCACTCTTTTTACTGCTGGGGGCATGTGGCGGTAGTCCTTTTGTCAACGCTGTTTTTTAGTCTGTTTGGCATTGAAAACTGGAAGATCCTTGCGTGCATCTGGGCGGTCGTGCCGATTGGCAACCTGTTTTTGTTTGCCCGTGCGCCTTTCGGCTCTCTGATCGGGGACGGGGAGAAGAAAATGACAGTGGGCGGGCTTTTTGGACAGAAGCTGTTCTGGGTCCTGATGCTGATGATGGTATGCGCGGGCGCCAGCGAGCAGGCGGTGAGTCAGTGGGCTTCAACTTTTGCGGAGCTGGGGCTTGGCGTAAGCAAGGCGGTGGGTGATCTGGCGGGGCCCATGCTTTTTGCGGTAATGATGGGAAGCTCCAGGGCTTTTTACGGTAAATACGGCGACAAAATAGAGCTGGACAGATTTATGGCAGGCAGCAGTGTGTTGTGTATACTGTCGTATCTGTGTATTTCGCTTGTGCCGAACCCGGTTATCGGTTTTGCGGGCTGCGCGCTGTGCGGTCTGTCTGTGGGCATCATGTGGCCGGGAACTTTCAGCAAGGCGTCGGCTTCTCTTGCGAGGGGCGGAACGGCAATGTTTGCGCTGTTGGCGCTTGCGGGCGATGTGGGATGCGCCGGCGGGCCGACGCTGACCGGCATGGTGTCGGGCGCCCTTGGTGATGATCTTAAGATGGGTATTTTGGCGGGGACCGTGTTTCCTGCTCTGCTGCTTGCGGGGATCTTCCTGTGCAGGGGTATGCAGAAGCCGCGGGATTAGGCGGCGATAAGCGCAAAAAGAAGCGCAAAAAAAGAACCGACCCCAGAGTGTGATCACTCCAAAATCAGTTCCCGCGTGCACCGCCAGGGGCTCGAACCCTGGACACCCTGATTAAGAGTCAGGTGCTCTACCAGCTGAGCTAGCGGTGCGTATCCGGCAAAAGCCTGTAAATACGTGTTTTCCAACACGCAAAAGTTATTATAGTATAATGTTTTAGGCATTGCAAGTATTTTTTTATTTTTTTTGATTTAGGAGGCGCGGCATATGATTTTTGACAGCCATGCACATTATGACGACGAAGCGTTCGACGGGGACAGGGAGCAGCTGCTTACCTCTTTTAAAGAACACGGTATTGGCAGAGTGATCAACGTGGGGGCAAGTCTTGAAAGCTGTAAGACCACGCTGCAGCTTATAAGGCAGTACCCTTTTATATACGGAGCGATGGGCGTACATCCGAGCGAGACGGGGGAGCTTGACGAGGAGAGCTTTGCGTGGCTTTGTGGGCAGTGCACGACGGATAAGGTCGTGGCGGTGGGTGAAACCGGGCTGGATTATCACTGGAAAGAGCCGGAGCCGTCCGTGCAGAAGATGTGGTTTGAAAGACAGATGGAACTGGCAAGAGAGGTTAAGCTGCCCGTGATCATTCATTCCCGCGATGCGGCCAAAGATACGCTGGACATGATGAAGGCGCTGCATGCCGGAGACATCGGCGGCGTGATCCATTGCTTTTCCTATACGAAGGAGATCGCCAGGGAGTACCTTGATATGGGTTATTATTTCGGCATCGGCGGCGTGATCACGTTTCAGAATGCGAAGAAGCTTAAGGAGGCCGTGGAGTATATTCCGGCGGACAAGATCTTGCTGGAGACGGACAGTCCGTATCTGGCGCCGGAACCCAACCGCGGCAGACGCAATACATCGTTAAACCTTCCTTATGTGGCGCAGAAGATCGCAGAGTTAAAAGGGATCTCCTGTGAGGAAGTGGTGGAAATAACGGAAAGGAATGCCGAGAAGCTGTTTTTGGGGCAGTGAGAGAGGTTATATATGGGAACGTTAGGAGACAGAAGAGCTACTGCGGAGATCATACGGAGATATCAGTTCGATTTCCGCAAGAAATTCGGACAGAATTTTCTGGTTGACGACAGTATTCTAGATAAGATCATAGAGGCGGCGGATATCACGCGGGACGATTGTGTCCTGGAGATCGGACCGGGCATCGGGACGATGACGCAGCGCTTGGCGGAAGAGGCGGGCAGGGTCATTGCCGTGGAGATCGACAGAAATCTTATGCCGATCCTTAACGAGACGCTGGCGGATTACGATAATGTGACCGTCATCAACGATGATATCCTGAAGGTGGACATACCGGCGCTTGCTGCGCAGCATGGCAGTAAGCGCATGAAAGTGGTGGCAAATCTGCCGTATTATATTACTACGCCCGTCATCATGGCATTGTTAGAGAGGAATGTGCCGCTGCAGAGTATAACTGTCATGGTGCAGAAGGAAGTGGCTGACCGGATGACGGTCGGTCCCGGAACAAAGGACTACGGCGCTTTATCCTTGGCCGTGCAGTATTATACGAAACCGGAGATCATTACAGAAGTGCCTGCGGACTGTTTCGTGCCGAAGCCCAATGTGGACAGCGCCGTGATACGCCTGACCCGGTATGACGCGCCGCCGGTCAGCACAGAGGATGAGAGGTGGCTGTTTATGCTTATTCGCGCATCGTTTAACCAGAGAAGAAAAACGCTGGCAAACGGGATCGCCAACGCCGGGATCGGCATCGGCAGGCATCAGGTCGAGGAAACGCTGGCACAGATGGGACTGTCGGCAACTGTACGCGGAGAAGCGTTAACATTGGAACAGTTTGCCGAACTGTCAAACCGCCTTCTGCCTCTTAGAAGCTAGGATGAATTATAACATACAGATACAATATAGAGTAATTTTTTGTTTTGGCATCTCCATATCTTGGTATTTATTAACAGAAAGTTTCCAAAATGGAGGTGCTATTTTTACGCATAATTTATTTACATTAACACGCAGCTATGGTAAACTAAAACAGTGAAAATAGGGTTACTGTGTGGAGAGCGCAGCAGTGAAACAGGAATCGTCCACAGCTGCGGGAATACGATGATGAGGTGATCACCTTGGATAAGTATGAATATAAAGTACGTGCCGATGAGATCAAGGCGCTAATTTCAGAAGGAGAGTTTGCCGAGGCTGTCAGCATAGCAGACACCATCGACTGGCGGAGAGTCAAGAGTGTCATGATGCTCTGCACCATAAGCGATCTGTACAAGATCAACAGGAGATATCAGGAGAGTAAGGATATCCTGCTGATGGCTTACGAGAAGCATCCGACCGGAAGGCTGATCGTATACTCGCTGTGTGAGCTTTCCATCAAAATGGAAGAATATGTGCAGGCGAGAGAGTATTATAAAGCGTTCGTGCAGATCGCACCGAAGGATACAGGACGCTATGTCCTTCAGTACCGCTTGTGTGAGGCGCTGGATGTCAGCCTGGAAGAGAGGATCGCGGTCTTAGAGGAGTTCAAGAAGCGCGATTACAGGGAGAAATGGGCGTACGAGCTTGCATACCTGTATCACAGAATAGGTCTTGCCACAAAATGCGTGGAGGAATGTGATGAGATGTTCCTCTGGTTCGGGGAAGGCAAGTATGTCATTAAAGCGCTGGAATTAAAGGCGCTGCATGAACCTCTTAATGAGGATCAGCAGGCGCGGTACGATGCGTGGATCAACGACAGGGATGCGGAGGAAAAACCTTCGGAAACGGAACCGGACGAGGAAGAGGAGGAAGCAGCAGATCATGTGTCTGGCGATACGCGGACAGCGGAGCAGATCAGACATTCCGATATCCATGAGGCGGATGCGCAGGCAGAAGCGCCTGCAGTGCCCACTATGGAGCTCCCGGAGGTAAAGACCGTTGATGTGGGGCAGTATAATACGATCAATCTGCAGATGGCATTGGCCGAGAGTATGAAAGAAATTCTTGAAGAAGAGTCGGTGGACGAACCGGCGGAAGCAGGGTCGCCGGAGCAGTCTGACGATACTGCCGGAGGAGCTGGGGAGGCTGCAGAGCCGGACAGCGAAGATATGGAAGAGGAGCTTGACGCCGACGAAGCGGAAGAGTTAGTCGGTATCCGGCAGAAAATGTCTGCCGCCTATAATGGAGAGGACGACTACGAACCGGATGCGGAATCCGGGGAAGAAGCTGACGGGGACGGCACAGAGGATACTGACACAGAGGAATCGCGGGATGGTAAGCGCGCGTCCATAACGGAGGCGATACTGGCGCCGATGTTTCAGGAGACGGCGAAACTGCCCGGCCTCAAGGAGAAAGAGATGCCGGTCCAGCCTGATGTGCATACAGATAAGATGAAATCTATGGATACGGATGAGCTGCGTGAGGTCGGAGAACAGATCGCCAAAGAGGAGACGGCGTCTTTTGACGCGCAGCAGATCGTGGAGAAGCTGAAGCGGGACGCACAGCAGGAACTCGCCGCGAAGGGCGATGTGCTCACGCCGCTGAATGTCAAGCCATCCAAATACGATCATTTCCTGTCGCAAGAATATGACGGACAGATCAGCCTTGTGGTGCCTGATGCGGCGCGCGTGGAGAAACAGATCACCGGCCAGCTCAGTATCGAGGACATCATGGCCGAGTGGGAAGAGATGAAGAAGACCGATGAACAGCGGCGTATGGAGGAAGTCAGACAGCGTATCCTGGCCCATACGGGCAATCTGTTTGCGGATTTTGACGAAGCGACCAAGAACGGCCTTCTGGAAGAGCTGGAGCGGGCTTTTGTCGCCGCCATCATGAAGGATTCCGATAAGAAACCGGCCATTAAGAAGGTGATCTTGCCGGAGGATGATGAGACGATCAATTCCGCGCTGGATGCGGTTAAAGCCGAGGCGGAGCAGCTGGCAGCAGACGTGGCGTCCGGTAAGTCCGTGCGGACACATCCGGAAGAAGAGAACGACGACGGCGTTGAGGAACTGGAAGAGATCGAAGAGACGGATGCGGCCGGTGCAGATGCACCGGACACGGAGGCGGAAACGCCGGAGGAAACGTCAGAGAGCGACAGGGTTTCCGGTGAGGGGCAGGACGCGGCGGAGGCCGCAGACGACAGTACCCCGGAGGGCGCTAAGGAGCGTGATCTGACGCCGGAGGAGAGCGAGCTTTTCGGTCAGTTTGTCCATCACCGCAAATCCAGAAGACAGCTTGTGCAGGCGTTGGATAATATGAGTCTTGCATCCTATACGGGCAACGTGGTCATCACCGGCGAGGAAGAGCTTACAACGCTGACTCTTGCCAAGGCGCTGATCAAAGAGATGCAGTATAACGACAGCAATTTTTCGGGCAAGGTTGCCAAGATATCCGCGAATGTTCTTAACAAAAAAGATGTGGCGGAGACTTTTGCCAGACTGGATAACGGAGCGCTGATCATAGAGAAAGCATCCAGGCTGAAGCCGGAGACGGTGGCAAAGATGATCAAGGCTCTGGAGAAGGACAACATGGGACTTTTCCTTATTATGATCGACAAAAAGGCCGCAGTCAATCAGCTGTTTGCAGACCATTCGGCGCTGAAAAGCAGTTTTAACCTGCGTGTCGATATAGAGCCGTTGAATGACGAGGCGCTTGTGGCTTATGCCAGACAGTATGCGGAGGAGATGGAGTATTCCATCGATGAGTTCGGCATTCTGGCGCTGCATACGAGAATTGCGGATAAACAGACAAGCGACCATGAGGTAAGCCTGGCGGAAGTCAGGGAGTTGGTCGATGAGGCGATTCACTATGCTAATAAGAAAACGCCGAAGCATTTTATGGATATATTGCTTGCAAAGCGGTATGATGAGGAAGATATGATCATATTGCGCGAGAAAGATTTCATGCATTATTAACCGAATGCATGTGCGGTCGGCAATCGGATAATCAAAAGTGATGGGGGACATTATGGCAGCAAAAAAAGAAAGAAAAGAACAGACACCGGAGACACAGCATGTATTTATCTCACAGGACGACCAGTATCTATTTGGTCAGGGGGCTCACTATGATATCTACAAGAAGCTGGGGGCGCACCCTTCGGTGGAGAACGGCGAAAAGGGCATGTTTTTCGCTGTGTGGGCGCCCAATGCCGCAAGCGTCAACGTGATCGGTACTTTTAATAACTGGGACGAAGACATTCACCAGATGGAGAAGATCGGACCGTCGGGCATCTATGCGATATTTATTCCGGGCGTCGGAGAAAATGAACTGTATAAGTTCCTGATCCGGACACCCTGGGGCGAGAAGCTCTATAAGGCGGACCCCTTTGCCAACTACGCGGAGATGCGGCCGGGCAACGCATCCAGAACGTACGATATCAGCAAATTCAAATGGACTGACAGCGCATGGATGACAAGCCGGGACGGCAAAGATTACAACAGGGAGCCGGTGGCTATTTATGAATGCCATATCGGTTCATGGATGAAGCATCCCGACGGTACACCGGACGGATTTTATAATTACAGGGAATTTGCCGACAGGATCGTGGAGTACTTAAAGGAGATGAAATATACCCATATCGAGCTTATGGGCATTGCGGAGTATCCTTTTGACGGTTCCTGGGGATATCAGGTGACGGGTTACTATGCGCCCACCTCAAGGCACGGCACGCCGGACGATTTTATGTATCTGGTGAATACGCTGCACCGCAATAAGATCGGCGTTATCTTAGACTGGGTTCCGGCGCATTTTGCAACGGATGCGCACGGACTCGGAAGATTTGACGGACAGTGTATCTTCGAGCATCCCGATCCGAGGATCGGCGAGCATCCCGACTGGGGGACCAAGATCTTTAATTACGGCAAAAACGAGGTAAAGAATTTCCTGATCGCCAATGCGCTGTTTTGGATCAAAGAGTATCACATAGACGGTATCCGTGTCGATGCGGTGGCGTCCATGCTCTATCTGGATTACGGCAAACAGGCCGGCCAGTGGGTGCCGAATAAATATGGCGGCCATGAGAATCTGGAAGCGATAGAATTTTTCAAGCACTTAAATTCCGTGGTGCTCGGTACATATCCGGGATTTTTGACGATCGCCGAGGAATCCACCGCATGGCCGAAGGTGACGGGCAAGGTGGAGGACGACGGACTCGGATTCAGCTTTAAGTGGAATATGGGCTGGATGCACGACTTCTGCGATTACATGAAGTTAGACCCCTATTTCCGTAAAAATGACCATTACGGTATGACGTTTGCAATGTCCTACAACAGCAGCGAAAATTATATCCTGCCCTTATCGCACGACGAGGTAGTGCATTTGAAATGTTCTATGGTTAATAAGATGCCGGGATATCCGGTCGATAAATATGCGAACCTGCGTCTGGGCTATGCATATATGTTTGGGCATGCAGGCAAGAAGCTTCTCTTTATGGGACAGGATTTCGGCCAGGAAAGAGAGTGGAGTGAGGAACGGGAGCTGGACTGGTATCTGCTTGGCGAAGAACTGAACCGCGGCGTACATGAGTATGTGAAAGAGCTGTTGAATCTGTACCGTAAATATCCGGCAATGTACCGTATCGATAATGACTGGGGCGGCTTCGAGTGGCTGAATGCAGACGACGCGGATCACAGCGTATACAGCTTCTACAGGAAGGATGAGACGGGCAGAAACAACATTATGTTTGTGATCAATATGACGCCTATGACATGGGAGAATTACATGGTCGGCGTGCCGAAGAAAAAGAAGTATAAGCTGCTGCTAAACAGCGATGACAAACGTTTCGGCGGCAACGGACATGAGATACCGGCAGAACTTACGGCTGTCAAGGGAATCTGCAATTACAAGGATTACCATATTTCTTTTGACCTGCCTCCGTTTACGGCTGCCATCTTTATTTTCTAGTGAATGTGGGGATAAAAGGTTAAGAAAGAGCACGACTTTGCCGAAATAAAGGGTGAATGTGAAAAACATTTGCCCTTTTTTATTATAAAGCTACATTGGAGATTGGTATGAAGATTACTTTCGATCACAACATTGTGGATCAAAATGTAGACAGGGCGACAACCGCATATGGCAATACCCGCCCGCAGGAAACGCAGCGGACGGGCAGTTACGCATTAGACATTTCTGGCAAAGTTATGGATAACAACGCTTATTCGGGTCACGGAAAGACCGCAGAAGAGGTTATGCAGGATGCGGGGCTTATTGATGTAGCCGTGCAGAGAGACTATATGACAGTTATGTCTAATACTATGTCAGGGGAAGATTTCGGACGGCTCCAGAGAGACGGCTATCATCCGGGGGACATGGATATTGAAGAGGTTGTCACGATTGTCGATAAGATCAAGGCAGAGCTTGTCAAAAGCGGCACGCTGGTGACAGGGTACACGGATGATCTGGATGCAGAGACGCTCAGACAGATCACGGGAAGCGAAGCTTTTGCGAGAGAACTTTATAAACAGTTTAAGATGCATGACATTCCCGTCACCGTGGAAAATGTCATGGATGCAAAGCGCGCGTATGACAAAGCTGCACAGCTGCAGACGCCGGGGGACGGCGCCGTGAGATATATGGTAGAAAATGATATGGAACTGACCATAGACGGTCTGTATCTGGCAGACTACAGCTCCACGGCGGACAACAGGCAGAGCCACGGATATTATGCGGCAGAGACCGGCGGCTATTATGCCAGAAAAGCGGAAGAGTACGACTGGGAACAGCTTAAACCGCAGATGGAGAAGGTGCTCGAAAAAGCCGGTCTTGAGGCGACGCAGGAGAATCTCGAAGAGGCAAAATGGCTCGTGGAATCCGGCATTCCGCTGACGGAGGATTCCGTGAGCAGACTGCATGAGATCCGGCAGGTTGTATTGCCGCAGAGTATGGAACAGATCCTTTCGGCAGCGGCAGCGGCTATTTCGGACGGGAAAGACGCGGGCAGCGCAAATCTTGCAGACGGCAGAAGCAGTCTGGAGAAGGCGGCAGATTATGTGCAGGCGTATGAGCAGATCAGCGGTGAAGCTGTAGATCAGGCGGCAGCCGATGGCAAAGTGTTAAATCTGCGTAATCTGCAGAAGGCACAGGAGGAGATAGACAGAAACGGTCTGGCGGAAGGGACGCCGGAGCAGATCAGCGGAAGACGCCGGCTGGAAGAAGTCAGACTGATGATGACCATAGAGGCAAACCGGAAGCTTCTGGAGAGTGGATATTCCATTGATACGACCCAGCTGGAAGATCTGGTGGAGGCGTTGAAGCGCATAGAGGAGGAGCAGAATAAGGCGTTATTTGCAGAGAGCGATGCCGCATCTGCATCCGGCAAGGCAGCGTTGTATTTGGAGACGCAGCAGAAAACGGCACAGATCCCTTTTCTGCCGGCGGCGGTTCTGGCAGAATTTATCACGGAAGAAAAGCCGTTTACGTTAGACAATGTACATACGGACGGTACAGCGCTTAAGAATGCTTATGAGGCAGCGAGGGAATCCTATGAGACGCTCATGACGGCGCCAAGAGCAGATATGGGCGATTCGATTCGCAAAGCGTTTCGAAACGTGGATGATATTCTTGCGGATATGGGACTTGAAACCAGCGGAGAAAACCGCAGAGCTGTCCGTATTCTCGGATATAACAGTATGGATATCACCGGTGACAATATCGACGCGGTCAAAAAATATGATATGGAGCTGCGTCATGCAATGCGCAGAATGACGCCTGCGGCTGCGCTCCGGGCGGTCCGGGAAGGCAAAAATCCTTTAAAGATGTCCGTGGCGGAGCTGAACAAGTATCTGGACGAAAGCGATCTTCAGGATACCGCAAAGGAAGAGAAGTTCAGCAAATATCTGTATAAACTGGAAAAAAATCACAGTATCAGCGAGCAGGAGAGGGAAGCGTATATCGGCATCTACCGTATGTTCAGACAGCTTGAGAAGACGGATGACGCGGCGATAGGAAGCCTTCTGCGGGAGGGCGCTCCGCTTACCTTCAGTAATTTGCTGACTGCTATGCGCAGCACGAAGAAGCAGGGGATGAATTATACCGTGGACGATTCTTTCGGCGGTGTAGACGGCGTCCGGCTTAATAAAACCATTACGGAGCAGATCGTAAGCGGTTTTCCGGCGCTGGCAGATGCAGAAGGAGCGGATTCCAGGGGCACGGACGGAAGGCAGGGCAGGAATGACACACAGGGCACGGCGGAATATTACAGCCGGCTTTCCGGTGAGATCGCGGACGCCCTGGAGCCGGAAATGCTTGACAGCATAGAGCTTAAGCCGGATATGACGATGGAGCAGTTCGCGGACGGGTTATACCAGACAGCGCCGGACGAACAGGCGGAGGCAGAATATTTGGAGGAGCAGATGCGGCAGTACACCGATCTGAGCGGGGCGCAGGATGCGGTGATAAAAGAGCTGCTCGCCTGTAAGCTGCCGGTTACGGCGGACAACGTCATGGCGGCGATGCAGCTTCGGAAAGATCCGGGAGCGTTATTTAGAAAGCTCAATGAAATCGACAAATCTGCCGATAAGCATAAAGTAAGGGATGCTTCCGTTCAGCTTCTGAAGAACATGGAGGATCACGACAGCGCGGCCGAAGCATATGAAGCTATGCAGACAGTTTTCGGACAGATGCTGGAGGAAGCACAGGATGAGAGCGTATCTTATCTGGATCTGAAATCTCTGCAGAGCTGTCACAAACAGTTGTCTCTTGCAGGACGGTTCGCCGGTGAAGAGAGTTACCGTATTCCGGTGGAAGTTGACGGAGAGTGGACGGCTGTCAATCTGCGGATCGTGCATGACGGCGCAGCCGGCGGTAAAGTCACCGCCAGCCTGCACAGTGAGAGTTACGGGCAGGTTACCGCCCAGTTCCATGTGAGAAACCGTACAGTATCCGGGTATATCGCCTGTGACACGGAAGACGGAACGCACAGGCTGCAGGAGAAAGAGCAGCAGATAAAAGAAGCGCTTACTGCAGGAACAAAAGCAGCCGGATCGGAGCTTAAGGCAGGAAGCATAGGGATCTTGTACAGCAGGGAAAGCGGTATGGAAGATTTTGCGGTGGAAGAGCAGGCGGAAGAAAACCGGGTCGGGACGGCGGATCTGTACAGGCTTGCCAAAGCATTTATTACTTCTGTAGCAGCATAAAGGAGGAAAATATATGAAAATCAGTTATAACGCGGCGGCAATGCACGCGAACAACGCATTGAACATGTCCGACAACAAAGTGTCGCAGTCACTGAGAAGGCTGTCATCCGGCTTAAAGATCACGGCTGCCAAGGATAATCCGTCAGGGTATGCCATCGGACGGAGAATGGATGCACAGATCGGCGGTGTGTCCGTGGCAACGCAGAATTCCAACAGAGGCATTTCTATTATCGAGACGGCGGACGGCGCGCTGACAGAAGTGCATGATATGCTTCAGAGAATGAACGAACTGGCAGTCAAAGGGGCACATGGCGTGCTTACCACAGATGACCGCGAGATGCTCAACGCAGAGTTAAAGCAGTTAAAAGAAGAAGTGACAAGGATAGCACAGGATACGGAGTTCAACGGGCAGCCGCTTCTGGACGGTACGTTTGACTTAAGAGGCTATACGGACAGCCAGACAGCCAGTGTGGATTACTACAGTGATGAGGTGATGGCTAAGAATTATAAGATCGATGCGCTGGCGGTGACATATAACGCTGACGGAACGATCGATCTCGACAAGACGAAGGCAAGCTTTACGGCCGGGGAAGGATTTCCGGAGGGTGTGGAGATCACATCTGTCGGGCAGGATAAAGTAACGATCACGGGAGAGCAAGATTTCGAGATCACGCTGGCGCTCAATCACGAAGAAGGTCAGAATACGGTCGTGTGCGATGGGATCACACTTGATATTACGGGCATCGGCGCTATGGATCTTCAGACGGGCGCCAATGAAGGACAGCAGCTTGCGATCCGTATTCCCACTATTTCCCTCAGCAGACTCGGTATCGAGAGAACCGAGGTAGATACGGAGGAGAGCAGCAGCAGGGCAATTGAAGAAGTAAAAGGCGCCATCCAGTATGTTTCGGATGTGAGAAGCCGTCTGGGTGCATACCAGAATCGTCTGGAGCATACGGTGAGCAATCTGGATGTAACCACTGAGAATATGACCTCCGCCTACTCGCGGATCATGGATGTGGATATGGCGCAGGAGATGACCGCCTACACGACACAGCAGGTGATCTCCCAGGCGGCGACCTCCATGCTTGCGCAGGCGAATGAAAGACCCTCGCAGGTGCTTCAGTTGTTGCAGTAGAAGAATCAAAAAAGGAGATAAAAGATGACCACAGAATTAAAGCAGGAATATACCCTGCGTATCACGCAGGCGAACAAGACCCAGTTGATCACGATCCTGTATGAGATGGTATTGCTCTATATAGACGAAGCGGAAGAAGCGCTGGCAGCGGAAAAAAGAATGGAATATAAAACTGCCATCCGTAAGATACGCGGATGCATGGATGAACTCATGGCATCCTTGAATTTTGATTATGAGCTTGCCCATAATCTGTTACAGCTTTATCTCTATATAAACAGAGAGCTTGTCAAGGCATCTACGCACCATGATAAAGAAAATCTGGAGCATATTCGGCTGATCGTCGGGCAGCTTCACGGAGCGTATGAACAGATCGAGAGCCAGGATACATCGGGGCCTGTTATGGCAAATACCCAGACGGTTTATGCCGGACTTACCTACGGCAGAAACAATCTGACGGAAAACCTTGCGGATACCGCTCCCAACAGAGGATTTTGCGTGTGATTCGCAGATAGCTTACAACAGCAGATCTTCCTTTATCAGATCTTCTTCGGGCAGCAGGTTTTTATCTGCTGCCTGTTGCGTTAAATATTTATAACGCTTCAGCAAAGCATTCACCTCATAGATATAGCAGTCGATCAGGTCGGGATCGGTCACATTGTCAAAGTTGGAGTAAGCGATCTCCAGGGCATATCTTGTCTGCGCCAGCTCTTCGTGTAGTGTCATTCTTTGAAAATCCACGATCACATCCGCGTCTTCTGAACCGTTGGAACTCTGATGGAAAAAAACTTTCATATGGCTACCGTACCTTTCTGATTATATGTCTTATTAAATTATAGGTAAAATCTGGATAAATATTCATGTAATATTCAAAAAGGCATGGGCATATCATATAGCAGACAGGGGCGGGAGGTTTTATCATGGGAAATATGGGCGGTATGCTGGCGATCGTGGGAGTGTGTCTGATCGTTCTGTTTATCGGGGCAATGGGAAGAAAGGTTGAATGGGTGGTTAACTTCATTTTGCGCGCGGTCATGGGAACAGTGGGAATATATTTCATGAATTATCTGCTGGCGGCGAAGCAGATCTCCGTTGCGGTCGGGATCAATCCGCTTACGATTTTGACATCCGGAATCCTTGGTTTTCCGGGGATTGCCGTACTATACGGAATCCATTTTTTCAAAATGTTGTAACATTTTAACAAAAAAATTTTTTTCACACAATATCTCTGGACAAGACAAAATAATGTGTTTATAATTCAATTCACAACTCAAGAAATTCTACGTGAAATTTCCCCGATCTGTATACGGGATTTCACTCTGTTGCTGTCACGGCATCGGGAATATCATCCCAGTTATTTCATTGAGTCATGTTTATTTTCTATACGGAGGTGATTTTATTGGACTGAGTTATTATCAGATCCTGCTGCTGCTGTTATTTCTGTCGGCGCTAGCGGATCTTAAGACGGACCGTATACCCAACGGCTTTATTGTGCTGGGTATTGTGATCGGAATGACAGGCAGTCTATGGCGGTGTTCAAATCCCGGCCGGCCGGTCGTTTCTATGCTTCTTGCGTTTCTGCTTTTATATCCCCTGTTTAAGATCGGCGCACTGGGCGCCGGAGATGTAAAGGTGTTTATGATGATTGGAAGCTTTATGGGAGTAAGGGAATTAACGGTCGTTATGGCTGCGGCATTTGTGATCGGCGCCGTCTGTTCGATCATAAAGCTTATAGCACAGCACGACGGCAGGGAGAGGATGTATTATTTTCTGTCTTATATTTTAGAGGTAGCGCGCACAAGGCAGTGGAGAATCTACGGGGAGTATATGGCGCAGGACTATGAGCGGTATCGCAGGAATAAAATACATTTTACGGTTCCTGTCCTGTTTAGTGTGGCGCTGCGGTTAGGAGGGATAATTTGACACAAAAGATATTTGCGATCTGCGATACGGAAGAGGATTATGCGCTTCGATTGACGGAATATATGCATGAGAAGATTCGGCTGCCTTACGCGATACATCTTTTTACAGATGCAGAGAAATTACAGGAGTTTGTAATGCACACCCCAATAGAGATTCTGCTGATTGCGGAGAGCGCTCTGCAACTAATTCGGGAAGAGTATATAAGACAGCAGGTGTCCCGGATATTTGTACTTAAGGAGAACGATGTACAACTTGCTGCAGGCGATGAACAGACGCAGGAGGATATATGCGCTGTCAGTAAATTTCAGGCTCCGGATAAAATTGTGGAAATGCTGACGGAGGCGATCACCGATGTGCCGGGATGGCTGTCCGGAGAGACAGCGCAGGAGGCAGCGGTGAAACTGATCGGGGTATATTCTCCCGTTAAAAGATGCCTGCAGACCACCTTTGCGCTCACGATGGGACAGATCCTGGCAAGAGAGCATAATACCTTATACATCAATTTTGAAAATTACTCCGGTTTCGGTCAGATGCTTAAACGCGAATTTTCAATGGATATGGCGGATCTCATGTACTATTACCGGTGTGCCAGAGAAAAACTTCCGCTGCGTCTGCCATCCATCATTCAGAACATCAACGGCCTTGATTATATACCGCCGCTGCAGTCTCATGCGGGTGTGCGGGAGGAGAACGGAGGTCAGTGGCTTGAGTTGTGCCGCTATGTGGCCGGCATAGGACAGTATGAGTACATTATTCTTGATCTGGACGATGGAATGGAGGGATTGTTCGATCTGTTGCAGAGCTGTTTCAGAATCTATACGATCACCAGGGACGACAGTTTCGCGGTGGCGAAGCTTAATCAATATGAACAGATACTTAGATTCAACAACATGGATGAGATTGCGGATAAGACGGTAAAATGCAGCTTCCCCGTGTTTAAGGAGATCCCGGTGAATCTGGAATTGATGACGCACGGAGAAATGGCGGGTTATGTAAAAGCGATCGTGAAAGAGGATCTGTATGGAAAATAGAGAACAGCGCAGGCGGCAATTAAGAGCAAAGCTATCGGATAGTATCGATTATTCCGTGGAGCGTTCTGACGAGGAGATACAGGAGCTGATCGATGAGATGTTAGTCAGGGAGAGTAAAGAAACGCCGATGACACTCTCGGAACGAAAACAGCTACGAAGAGAATTGTTTCATGCCATTCGCAAGCTGGATGTACTGCAGGAGCTTGTAGACGATCCGCATATAACGGAGATCATGATCAACGGACCGGACTGTATTTTTATCGAGCGGGACGGCCGCCTGTACCGGAGCGATCTGCAGTTTGAGAGCCATGAAAAATTGCAGAATGTCATACAACAGATCGTAGCGGACTGTAACAGAGTCGTAAATGAGGCGTCGCCGATCGTGGACGCCAGACTCCGCAACGGCGCGCGGGTCAATGTGGTGCTTGGGCCGGTGGCATTAAACGGTCCCATCGTGACGATACGGCGCTTCCCGGATAAGCCGATCATGATGGAGGATCTAATCTCCTACGGCTCCGTCACCAAAGAAGTGTGCGATTGGCTGAGGATGCTTGTGCGCGCAAAATACAACATCATGATAAGCGGCGGCACGGGTTCGGGGAAGACCACTTTCTTAAACGCCCTGTCATACTATATCCCGCAGGAAGAGAGGGTCATTACCATTGAGGACAGCGCTGAGCTGCAGATACTCGGGATCCCCAATCTGGTGCGGATGGAGACGCGCAATGCCAATGTGGAGGGATGCAGGGAGATCACGATAAGGGATCTGATCAGGACTTCGTTACGTATGAGGCCCGACCGTATTATCGTCGGCGAGGTCAGAGGGGAAGAGGCATTTGATATGATGCAGTGTCTGAATACCGGACACGACGGTTCTATGTCAACCGGACATGCCAACAGCTCCAGGGACATGCTGAGCCGCTTGGAAAACATGGTTTTGATGGGAGTGGATATACCGCTTACGGCGATTAAACAGCAGATCGCATCCGGTATCGATATCATTATTCACCTGGGCAGACTTCGGGACAGAACGCGAAAGGTTTTGGAGATTGCGGAAGTACAGGGGTTTACCGGGGACGATATCGCGCTGAGGACGCTGTATGAATTTGTGGAGACGGGAGAGGATGCAGAGGGAAAAGTGCTGGGAGCGTTACAGAAAAAAGGAGATTTGTCTTATGTCGAAAAATTACGGTCCGCCGGATTACAGTGAATACCGTTTTAGCGTCAGAGAAAGGTTTGTATATACTGCGGAAGGATTGTTGCTTGCAGCGGTGATCGGTTACTTTTTCTATCGTTCATGGATAGCGTGCGCGGCGCTGCTTCCGGTTCTGTGCTTTTTTATGAAGGAGAAAAAGAAGGAACTGGCCCAAAAGCGCAGACGGGAACTGAGCATACAGTTTAAAGATCTGATCCTTGCCGTGTCTGCCAATCAGAAAGCGGGCTATTCCGTTGAAAACGCTTTTCGGGAATCCAGTAAAGACATGGTGATGCTGTACGGTGAGGACGGGATCATCTGCACGGAAATAAAATATATCATCGCAGGGTTAAATAACAATATTGTCCTTGAGAAACTGATGCTCGATCTCGGAATGCGCAGTGGGTTGCCGGATATCATGCAGTTTGCGGATGTTTTTCTGATAGCAAAGCGCAGCGGCGGAAACATGACGGATGTTCTTGCCAAGACTGCATCGGTGATCGAACAAAAAATAGAGACGGACAAGGAGATACAGCTTATGATCAGCGCCAAAAAGATGGAGCAAAAGATCATGAACATGGTGCCGTTTCTTATCATTCTGTACATAGGCAGTACGTCCAGAGGATTTTTTGACGTGCTGTATCACAATCTGATCGGGGTGATCGTCATGACGGTGTGCCTGATGTTTTATGCGGCCGCTTATGTGTTGTCAAAACGCATTGTGGATATTGAAGTGTAGGAGGATGTAGGGAGATGATCTGTATTTACATTTTCATACTGGCCGGTTACGTACTGCTTTTTATCCTGTCGGGAAAAGAAGAAGGGAAGAATCCGTTTGGCAGGATGGCGGCCTATATTGTGCGTAAACAGGAAAAACTGTTTCGCAGGCGGGCAGCCGGGAAGCGCAGCTGGGTAAAAGAGCTTTCCAGACGGCAGCTGGAGGATAAGCTAAAGACTCTGCAGCCGATGAAGCCGTCGGCGGCTCAGGTTAAGGAGTATCACCTGCTGCAATACAGTAGAGCGCTTACGGTGGTATTTGTGGGAGTGCTCATATGCCTGGCGGTATGGTGGAGCGCGCGCAGCAGTCCTCTTCTGCAGGAGGGTGGGTATATCCAAAGGAATCCGTACGGACAGGGGGACATCCCGGTGGAACTGGCTGCGCGGATCGAGGGAGAAGAGGAGGAAGTATTTCGGTATGTTGTGGAGGAGCAGAAGTATACCGGGGAGGAGGCGGAGGCGCTGTATCTGAAAGCGGTGAATGAGCTGCCGGGAGTGATATGCGGTCAAAATGACAGTTTAGAAGATGTACGGCACGATCTGGATCTGGTGACGCAGATGAAGGGATATCCCTTTACATTGTCATGGGAGAGCGGAAGTTACGCTATTGTCAGCACCGATGGCTCGGTAAACAATGAGGGATTGGAGGAATGCGAGATAGTGATGCTGACTGCACGTTTCCAATATGAGCAGTGGTCATGGGAGCATCAAATGTATGTGCAGGTCAATCCCGTTGTGTATACACGAAGGGAAATGCTGCGAAACCGCATAGAACACCTGCTGCATATACAGGCGGAGCGCACCGCAAGCTCCGAAGTCATGGCCCTGCCTGACAGTGTAGAGTCGGAGCCCATTGTGTGGAGGGAGGTCGTTGAGGACAGCAGCGGGTATCTTTTGTTGGTCATCATGTTGGCGGCGGGGTGTATGTACCTTGGGGCAGGCAGAGATTTGGACAGACGTCTTGAGCAGCGAAGACGGGAGCTTCTTCTTGATTATCCGGAGGTCGTCAATAAGCTTGCGCTCTACATGGGCGCGGGTATGACGATTAGAAATTCCTTCATTAAGATGGGAGAGGACTATCGTAAACAGCAGAAAGAAAGGAGGCGTTACGTATATGAGGAAATATTGATAACATGCAATGAACTGCTAAGCGGAAGGTCCGAGAGCGAAGCCTACGATCATTTCGGCAAGCGCTGTCAAATGCCTGCTTATATGAAACTGGGCGCGCTGTTATCCCAGAATATCAGAAAAGGCAGCAATGACCTGCTGGATATGCTGCGCCGCGAGGCAGACAACGCCATTGCGGAGAGAAAGAATCTGGCTAAAAAACTCGGCGAGGAGGCAGGCACGAAATTGCTGCTTCCTATGATGATGATGTTATGCATTGTTATGGTGATCATTATGATACCTGCATATTTTTCATTTACCGTATAATTTTGTTTTTATTAAAAAGGAGGAGCAGAAACAAATATGAGCATTAAAAATCTAAAAAGATCAGGACAGGAAAGACAGGTAAAACCGTCAAATTTAAAAGGATTCACGGATTTCATACAGGAAGAGGAAGGAATGGGAACGGTGGAGATCATATTGATCATTGTGGTGCTTATCGGGCTGGTCATTATATTTAAAACACAGCTTCGCAGCCTTGTGGAAACTGTGTTTGAGAAGATAACCAAAGACAGCAACACGGTAATGTCATGAGGAAGGGATACATAACCGTATTCCTGACGCTGTCTCTTACACTGATCCTGTCCCTTGTATTTACTCTAATAGAAGGGGCGCGGATCAGCGCCGTGCGCATGAAATTTGAATGTGTTGCCGATATAGGCATGAATTCTGTTCTGGCGGAGTACCATAGGGAACTGCTCAGGCAGTATGACCTGCTGTTTGTGGATATGTCGTACGGGGGCAGTCATGCGGATATTGGCAACACGGAAGCGCACTTAAGAAACTATCTGCAGAAAAATCTGCAGCCAAAGAGTACGGGATACGGAAAAGTAAGAGATTTTCTGGCAATGGATACCGGGCGCGTACATATCGGTAAATATTCCATTGCCTCCGATGAAGGAGGCGCCGTACTGAAAAGACAGGTTGCGGATTATATGGCGGATTATCCTCTGGGGGCCATTCTGGAGAAAACCGGACTGGGCGTTTCCGAACTGGAGCGCTGCGGATTGGAGACGAGAGACGTTCAGGGAGAACGGCAAAGCTATGAAGCACAGATTGAAAAGATCGGTCTGCCGCAGCAGGAGCTGGAGGAGGGAGTGTTTGAGGAAGTACCCCTGAACAATCCGGCGGACATTGCCAACGCCACGCGAAGCAGCGGCGTATTAAATCTGGTATTGGAGGATCCGTCGCAGGTATCGGCGGTAAAAATATTGCCGGCAGATTATATCTCGCATCGTTTGCGGATCCGGGGCACAGGTGTATGTAGGGAAGCTGCTGAGGTGTCGGCACAGCCGGATGAGCTTGCATTTCAGGCATACCTGTTTGAAAAATGCGGATATTACGGGAACGAAAAGGAGGAATCTTTGTTAAGGTATCAGATGGAATATATTCTGGCCGGACAGGATACCGACTGGGAAAATCTTGAATATGTAGCCAAAAAGCTTCTGAAGTGGCGGGAGGCGGCCAATGTACTTTATATTCTTACAGACAGCGCAAAAATCGCCGAGGCGCAGGCTATGGCGTTGACGCTTACGGCGGTATGCCTGTGTCCGGAGTTGGTGGAGCCTGTGAAGTATACCATACTGTTTGCCTGGGCGTATGTGGAGAGTCTGCAGGATGTAAAGACGCTCTTGTCCGGCGGCAGAGTGCCGGTCTGTAAGACTTCGGCAGACTGGAAGACCGGAATCAACAGCATTGAAAATGTCAGGGGCAGCCTTGCCCAAGACGGCGGAGGCCGTGGGCTGAGTTATGAAGAGTATCTGCGGATCATGCTGTTCCTTGAAGATCAGGAGGAAAGAACATTTCGCGCAATGGATATTATGGAAATGGATATCCGCCGTACTCCGGGCAATGCAAGATTCCGGATGGATGCGTGTTTTGATACCTATGAAGCGGAACTGTCAGGGACAAGCAATTTCGGATATTCCTGCGAGTTAAGCAGATGCTATGGATTCTATTGAGAGCGGGAGGCGATATAAGATGCCCTTTTTACGGTTAACGCAGTCAAAATCTAAAAAATCGACAGCACATTCTCTCCGGGCATATCTTGATACCATTCAAGGTAATCAGTCAGTTCTATCTTTCTGCAAATCGGTAAAAAGGGTGTCTTATAGCGTCTTGCGAAGAATCGGCACAGTGCGGTACAAGGGTTCCATGACGCTGGAAGCGGCGTTTGTACTCCCACTCTTTCTGTTTGCCGTCATCAATATCCTGTTTGCCGTGAACATTATCGGTACGCAAAGCCGGATCAATGCGGCATTGCATCAGACCGGCAATAAGATGGCGTTCGCCGGGTATGTTTATGAACGTACCGCAGGCGGCGTTTTACCGGATGCTCTCGCGGGCGTGGCCATGACGGAGGTATATGCGAAGGGACAGATACTGGAGTATGTGGGGAGAAATTATCTGGAACAGTCCTGTGTCCAGGGCGGGGCCCGAGGGTTATCTTTTGGAGGTTCGTCCGTCATGGGCGACGGGGATATGATCGACCTTAACGTCACATATAAAGTGCGGCTTTTTTCGGAGATCATGGGATTTGGAGGATTCACGATGGCGCAGCGCTATTACGGAAGGGCATGGACAGGGTACGATGTGACAGAGTATGTCTGTGACTTAAAACAGGAAGACCCGATGGTGTATGTTACGGAAACGGGAACGGTATACCATATGGATCGTAATTGTACATACTTAAATCCCACAGTGAGGTCTGTACCAGCAATCACCGTGCAGGACAGACGGAATCAATCTGGCGCCAAATATTATGCCTGTGAATTATGCGGTGCAGGCGTGGAGATGGGACAGGTCTATATTACCGAAGAGGGCAGCCGTTACCATAACCGTATAGACTGTCCGGGCTTAAAGAGAACGATCTATACAATACCACTGTCACAGACCGGTGCGCGGGGGAGGTGTTCTAAATGTGGATAAATATACTGTTGCTTATTTTTGTGGGGATATGCGCCGTGTGTGATGCGGCGGAGCAAAAGATCCCGCTGGCAGTTGTGTGGGCGGGTATGGCGGTGGCCGCCGCGTTACATGTGTGGGGTCCCTTGGAAAACCAGTCGATCCTGTCGGTGTTTCTTTCCCTGATTCCCGGCATAATGTTATGGCTGCTTGGTTTTGCCACGGGTGAGAAGATCGGTTACGGGGACGGCTGGATCGTTGTCATGATAGGTCTGTACACAAACATATGGAAATGCTTTCTGGTCCTGCTCACGGGTCTGCTGGCACAGTCGGCGGTCGTGCTTGTTCTGTTGACGGCCCGCAAGATATCAAAGGACCGCAAGGTTCCGTTTGCGCCGTTTTTATTGCTGGGAACGGGGGTGGTGGTATGTTTTTGAGGAAAAAGGCCGGGGGCTATATGACTGTGGAGGCGGTTTTTATCATTACATGGACCGTTTTCATCTTCGTCTTTCTTATTTATTTATCGTTTTATTCCTATGATAAATGCATACTTTTTCAGGATGCCTATGCCGTATGCTTCCGGGGAAGCATCCAAAAGGAGGAGGATCAGGTGGTTTCGTATATCAACACTCATATGAAAGAGCAGTTTGGGAAGAAATATTTTGCCACGAGTGAAGTGCGCGGCAGCGTTGACCGTCACGGGAATACCACTGATGTGACGGGAGAGTGTCAGGTCAAAGTACCGGTCAGGTCATTGTTTACGCTGCAGGATAAAGGAGGCTGGATCATCCGTACACGGGCGAGGGCTCAGATCATTAACCCGACGCATATAATACGTAAGAGCAGATGGATAGGAAACATTGTAGATTGAGGGGTGAGTTATGGCTGTACTGGAAACAAAATATTACAAGGATTACGGACACAATTATATGATACTGCGGTGCGGGCGTCAGGAGCCGCCGGGAAGCTACCAGCACAAGATTCTGACATCGGGCAGGATCGCAGGTATTCTTGCCTGTTCGGTGCGGTATATCAACGGCGCGGCATACTATTATTATGATATCAGCTCGCGTACCACGCTGGAAAATATATACCGGAATAAAAAAATGTCCTGTGGGGAGGTAAAAGATTTATTGCTGGGGCTTCATGAAATATCTGAGAAACTGGCGGGTTATTTTATGGATGAGTCCGGTCTTGTACTTGTGCCGGAACATATTTATTATGATCTTACCAATAAGAAATACATCGGGCTCTATTATCCCGGTTACAATGTGGACGGAGCGGATACCTATAAGCCGCTGACACAATTTCTCCTGGAACATATCGATACGGAGGATCGGGATCTTGCGGAGAAAATGTATCAGATCTGCGAATTGTCGGAAGAAAATTTCTTTTCGATAGAAGAAGCGATCCGTATACTTGAGGAAGGCGAGGAGGAGCCTGTAAGCGGGATATCCCCGGAAGCTTTCTGCCAAAAAGACTGGGAGTTACCTGTGGCGGATCAGGCAGATCTATATGACGCCGTACAGAATACCGCACAGGAGGTACCGTTTGCTACATTGCCGCAGACAGCGCTTTCCACTGGAAGGAATCTGTTTTATCCGGTATTTGCGGCGTTGTCTGTTCTTGGAATAGTGGGAGCGGCGGCAATCGGTATCGTGTACGAACTGACACGGCAGGAGCAGATCATATTGTACGGAGCGTCTGCGGCAATGGGCGCATGTCTGCTGTTTTGCATTGCGGCAATACGGAAAGGCGCCAGGCAGAAGAAGTCCCCGCCTGACAACACATATGAAACGCACGCGTCAAAGTCCGGATCGCAGGGTAAGCCTGATGATGAAGAATTGCCTTCGCTTGATCGTGTGATCGGGAGGAGCGCGGAATTAAGAATGGCACAGCAGGATCCTATATCATACGGCAATACGGTTTTTTTTGATGTAATTCTTCATTAAAAACGTCAAAAATGAAAAAATCCGAAAAAACTTGAAAAATACCGAAAATAAGCCCTAAACTGGCATTTTGAAAGTGAAAATTGTCATTCTTAGTGAAGAAAAAAATCAAGCAATTTTAGCAGGTCAAGTGGCCTGCTTTTTTTGCGTTCAAAAAAAGTTCAACTATTTAAACACGAAAAACGGCGTAAAACCGCAGTTTTGAAGAATTGTTGAAAATTGGTTGAAGATTCCAAAATTTATAAAAAAGAATATTGCGGAACTTTTTGCGATTTATGAAAAATTAGTTCCGCAATCAGAAAGCCCATAATTACTAGGATTAATGGAATTTTAGAAAATGTTGCGGAACTAAATGAGCATAAGAGAAGGATTGCAAATCTTCCTTTGTTAATATAAACATACTTAGTTCCGCAATATACGGATAAATCCGTAAACAGAAGAAAAAATAAAAAACAGCGCTGATTTTTTGCTATTTTAACTGCTGTTTGAACAAAATTTGAAGATAGTTGAAAAATAGTTGAAATAACTGTTGTCAATAAATGTTTTTGTAGTCTATGCCCCTTTCGGCAACAAATGGTATAGACGATTCGGTTCTCATATCAGTATAAGAAGTGTTCCGCTTTTTAATTTTACGCAGTTTAATTTCTGTGATTTCAAGTATTTCTTGCTGTTCTTCTTCGGGTAAATTCCGAAAATTATTTAACAGTTCCTTTTCTTTAATATTAAAAGAAAAATTGTTAGAAAACGAAGAATCTCCTGTAAGTATCCAATCAACAGAACAGCTTAATATTTTTGATAATTCGACTAAGGCTATGGCTGAAGGAAGATATTTCCCGTTTTCTATACAACTTAGATTTCCAGAAGAAATGCTTGTTTGTTGCTGGATTTGAAGCTGTGTTATATTTAGTTCTTTCCGCCTGTTTTTAATTCGTTGCCCGATTAAATTATCCATTATGCCCTCCATATTATGTATTATGCTCACTTATCTAAAGAAATATTAGATATATGAGAATAATTTGTTGACATTCTTAGATATGTGAGATATAGTTGAATTACGGATAAATCCGTGTCATACATTTTACATTATACAATGTTCCCAAAACAGGAACAAATACAAGATTACGAAAGCTGCATCCGAAAGACATCAAGATGTAGTGTATGGAAAGGAGGAGACAGAGTTGCTGAAAAAATATATAAGGAATTGGTTGCCATAAGAAAGGAACTCCAAAGCATTCATCGCGCTTTGGAGTTCGCGGGGAATCAGACAAAAATGGTAGAAAAGACCAACGTCAGTATACTGTCGGCGACACTGGCAAGGCTCTGTGAATTATTCCATGTATCAGCCGACTACATGCTGTTTGGAAAGGGTGGTGAACTGTAAGTGAGATGTACGGAAAACAAGCGGGATATCGCAGGCAGGCTTTCGCTTCTGCTGCGTGCGACCAAGGCGGGTGAAGGCATGGAGAGACTGCTTTTGAGCGAAGATGAACAGACGGTGACGATCGTTTTTCAGGACGGACACCAACGTGATGTAAACGTTGCCTGCGATTCGGGGATCGCCATGGTTAGGGATGTTATCAGTGCCCTGGAATAGGAGTAAAACAATGGGAAAGAGACGGAAGAAGACTGATCTGGGGACATTCCACAGAGAGACTGCGGAAAGAGGGCTGACCTATGCACAGGCACAGTGGGAAGAGACGGCAGCGCTCATCGGAAAGGTGAGGCCGTCTGCAGAGTGGAAACGGGGTAAAAGGGCAAAGGCAGGTGATGGACATGGCGAGAAAAAGGCAGCTTACCGATTTCGGCAGGAAGGTCAGGAAAGAACTGGACAGGCGGGGCATGACACAGCGGGAGCTGGCGGATGCCTGCGGGATCAACTACCGGGTGGTACACGACGTGCTGGTGGGGCTCAACTGTAAGGAAGACAACATCCGCCGGATCGAGGAACAGCTGGGGTTTCCCTCATAAATGGAAAGCCCACAGCCGCAAGGGCTGTGGGTGGAAAAAGCAATAACCCGGTTAGGAGTGAGGGTTATAGCCTGTACCAAAACCATAGCACGGGAATCCGCCGGATGTCAAGGCGGAGATGAAGGAAGTGGAGCATGGAAGAGATCACCGTGAAGGAATACGCGGCCCTGCGGGGCTGTACGGAAAGATATGTGACTAAGCTGATTGCCGGGAAAAAACTGGCGGCCTATGAGCGCTGGGGACAAGGCGGGGCAAAGGGATTGAGTTATATGATCCCGCTGGCCTCCGTGGAACCGAAACTGATTGCTAAATACAGGCGGCAGCAGGCGAAGAAAGAGGGCGGGGAAAAACCAAAAGCAGAGCCGAAAACCGTACCGGCAGACAGGGAAACCATGACGGCGGCGGAACGGGAGGAAAGCACACTCTGGAAGAAGATCCTGACGGAGTGGGATGATTACAGACCGCCGGATATGGACAGGAAACAGGCCACGGAAAGCTATGTAGCGTACCTGAATGCCATGTATCCGGACCGGAGATTTTCGGCAAGACAGCTTTACCGTAAGAAAAAGGCGTTTAGGGAGCAGGGCGAGACGGGGCTGATCGATAGGCGGGGCAAGCATGATAAGCACAAGAGGGCGGTACCGAAGGAGGTATTCGACATCTTTGAATATTATTATCTGGATCAGTCCCGCAAATCCATACAGATGTGCCGGACGCTGACGGAACTGGAGATCAGGCAGCACCCGGAACGGTACGGGCAGGATCTTCTGCCGCTGGCATCCGCAGCATCCTTTGCAAGGGAAATCGAGCGGAGTATCCCAGTGCCGGTGCTCAAATACTACCGTCTGGGTGAAAAGGTCTGCCATGATGAGTGTGCCAACTACATAGAGAGAAACTACGATGATCTGCACAGCAATGATATATGGGTCTGCGACAACCACACCTTTGACGTGTTTGTGAACGGTGGGAGTGAAAAGCCGGTGCGGGTATACCTGACAGGTTTTCTGGATGTCCGCAGCCGCAAGATGGTGGGCTGGTATGTGGCGGATGCGCCGTCTTCC
>CANQNN010000028.1 GCA_947625205.1 uncultured Lachnospiraceae bacterium
GTGTTTTTTGCCAATCCTTCCTCTCTTTCCGCATGGGAAAGGAGTGACTTGTCCCACGCTCTGTTATGCTGTTGTCTGTTCTTCGCTGGGATACCTGCTCTGACATGAGGACGTCTGAATACATCCTCCGAGCCTGATTCCTGTTACGAAACGGCGGGAATATGAAAGATCATATCTTCCGCCATATCCAGCAGCAAGACCGCTGCCGATAGAAACACTATAACAGATGCGGAAAAGAAAAACAAGGATAGTCGGTTCATTTTTTTACGATCCGGACAATGCAAAAACCGTTGTGCCGTTCACGGGCCACATATCACGCCCCCGCCGAGCACGCACCCGTCCTCATAGAACACCGCCGCCTGCCCCGGCGTAATGGCCCGCACAGGTTTATGAAAAGTACACTTGATCTTATCTTCTTCTATCTTTTCAATGGTGCACCGTTCACCGGCATGGGCGTAGCGTATCTTCGCCGTGACCTCCCGGGGATTGGGAAGGTCCGCCATCCCCATATAGTTGATATGGTCACAGTAGAGCGTATCGCCGAACACATCCGCCGCTTCGCCGATCACCACCTCGTTCGTATCGGGTCTTATTTCTGTGACAAACACAGGATGTCCCACGGCAAGGTTTAAGCCTCTGCGCTGCCCTACAGTATAATGGGTGATACCGAGATGCCGCCCCAGCACCTCTCCGTCTTTGGTGACAAAATTGCCCGGTCCCGGAACTCTGTCCGCCGCCGCCCTGTCAATATAAGCGGCATAATCGTTGTCAGGTATGAAACAAATCTCCTGGCTGTCAGGCTTATGTGCCACGGGAAGCCCCGCCTCACCGGCGATCTTCCTGATCTCCTCTTTTGTATACTCTCCCACAGGCATGAGCGTGTGCGCAAGCTGTTCCTGCGTCAGATTGTAAAGCGCGTAGGTCTGATCCTTCCTGGCAGTCACCGAATTTCTTATGGCATACCTGCCCTCTGCCGTTCGCATGATCCGCGCATAATGCCCCGTAGCAATATAATCCGCACCGATCTCCATGCTGCGTTCAAGCATGGATTCCCATTTTACATAGCGGTTGCAGACGATACAGGGATTGGGCGTTCTGCCCGCCAGGTATTCCTCCGCGAAATAATCCATGACATTGCGTTTGAATGCATCTTTAAAATTCATCACATAGTAAGGGATATCCAGCACCTGCGCCACTCTGCGGGCATCCTCCACCGCGCTCAGACCGCAGCAGCCGCCGTTTTCTTCCCTCGCTGTCTGCTCTTCGTCCTGCCAGATCTGCATGGTCACACCGGTCACATCGTACCCCTGCTCTTTTAAAAGATATGCCGCCACGGAAGAATCCACGCCTCCCGACATACCTACCACAACTTTTTTCTTACCCATAGATAACTCCTTGTGCCCCGTGCGCTCCGCCCAGTCATTTATGCCCTTTCCCGTCCGCTTATGGTTCTTGACCGCGCTGCTGCCGCATACATTAAAGCGATACCCGACATTCACAGGTGCCCTATGAAATGGAATAAATGGAAAAACCCGCTGATATCCGGAACCGTCATTCTCACGCTGACGGGACTCTTAAGCCGCTTTATCGGTTTTTTCTATCGAATTTTTCTCTCTAACGTATTCGGCGCGGAGGGCATGGGGATCTATCAGCTGATATCTCCCGTGCTGGCGCTTACTTTTGCACTGACCGTCTCCGGTATACAGACCGCCATCTCCAAATATGTGGCCAGCGAGACGGGCACCCACGACTATAAATCGTCTTTCCGCACGCTCTGGGGCGGCTTTCTCATCGCCATGACGCTGTCCGTTGCCGCCGCGTGCTACATCTATCTCTATTCGGACCAGATCGCCGTCACCTTCCTGATGGAAAAGCGGACAGCGCCCTTACTGCGCATCATCGCTCTCTCCATTCCGATGGCGACCGTGCATTCCTGCATCAACGGTTATTTTTACGGCATCCGCAGGACCGCCATCCCTGCCATATCCCAGCTATCAGAACAAATCTGCCGGGTGGGAAGCGTCTATCTGATCTATCATATATGCAGACAGCATAACATGACGCCTTCCATCAGTTTTGCAGTAGTCGGACTGGTGATCGGCGAAAGTGCATCCATGATCGTATCCGTCGTTGCCATTCTCGTGCGGGCACATCATGTATTCCCCACAGTCTCTGTCGTCAGGCGTCCCAATACAGGCGGCCTCCTATCCGCATACCGCCGTATCATGGGACAGTTGCTCCGCCTTGCAGTGCCGCTGTCCGCCAACCGGCTTATCCTCAACCTGCTGCAGAGCGTTGAAGCGGTCTATATTCCCAACCGTCTCATGGCATATGGATTAAACAACGCCGATGCGCTCGGCGTATACGGCGTCCTGACCGGTATGAGTCTGCCGCTGATCCTGTTTCCGTCCGCCATCACCAATTCCATCTCCGTGCTGCTTCTACCGGTTGTGGCGGACGCGGATGCGAGCGGCAATAAAGCCGCCGTGCGGCATACCATCATGACGTCCATCCGGTACTGCCTGCTTTTGGGCTTCGGCTGCACCGCCATGTTTCTACTGACAGGGCGCGCTGCCGGACGTATATTGTACGGCTCGCAGCTGGCAGGCAGCTTTATCCTGACGCTCAGCTTTATCTGTCCTTTCATGTATATTGCAAGCACGCTGAACAGCATTCTAAACGGACTTGGCAAAACCGTACAAACCTTCCTCTTCAGCGTGGTGAGTCTTCTGCTTCGCCTGCTCTTTGTCTTTATCGCCATTCCGGTTTACGGCATCAAAGGATATCTGTGGGGTATGCTCGCCAGCCAGATGCTCCAGACCGCACTGTGCACTATATCCGCGTTACATATATCGCATAAGTCACGGACCGCTCCTTAACTGCGTACCCGCCTCACCGAAACATGCTGCCGTAAACATGCCCGCCGTAAACAGAGCTCCCCCTGTTATAAAACCGCACTTGCGATTCTCTATTCAATATACTATAATAAATGTGTTTTTTCCAGAAAAACAGGAAGATAAAATAAGAAGCCTGTGCGCTTCGGAATGGAGCTAAAAATGTCCTTTCATTATGTTACAAAGCTTCCGACTCCCCAGGAGATACGTGAGCAGTTTCCGATGCCTGACCGCCTGGTCAGACTGAAGGCTGAAAGAGACGCTGAAATCAGGGACGTCATAATCGGGAGAAGCAATAAATTTCTTGTCATTATCGGTCCCTGTTCCGCCGACAACGAGGATGCGGTATGTGATTATGTAAACCGGCTTGCCCGTGTCAGCGAACAGGTTAAGGACAAGCTGATCCTGATTCCCAGGATCTATACAAATAAACCGCGTACCACTGGCGAAGGCTATAAGGGTATCGTCAGTCAGCCCGACCCTGAGAAAAAGCCCGACTTCACGAGCGGACTGATTGCCATGAGAAAGATGCACATCCGGGCGATCGAGGAATCCGGACTCACGGCGGCGGACGAAATGCTCTACCCCGACAACTGGGGTTATGTAGAGGATATCCTTTCCTATGTAGCTATCGGCGCGCGCTCCGTGGAAGACCAGCAGCACCGCATGACGGTCAGCGGCTTCGATGTAGCGGCCGGCATGAAAAACCCTACCAGCGGCACGCTCTCCGTTATGCTTAACTCCATCTATGCGGCACAGCATCCGCACTCTTTTATCTACAGAGGCTATGAAGTGAACACCAACGGCAACCCGCTGGCACACGCCGTACTGCGTGGTTCCGCCAACAAGCACGGTCAGAGCATCCCCAACTATCACTACGAGGATCTTGCCATGCTCTACTCGCTGTATCAGGATTTCGACCTCGTCAATCCGGCGTGCATCATCGACGCCAATCACAGCAATTCCAACAAGGAATATGCACAGCAAGTACGTATCGTCAAGGAAGTCATGCACAGCCGTAAGCTGAATGGCGATATTCACCGTATGGTAAAAGGCGTTATGGTGGAAAGTTATATCGAAGAAGGCTGCCAGAAGATCGGCGAAGGTATCTACGGCAAGTCCATCACAGATCCCTGTCTGGGATGGGAGGCTTCCGAACGGTTGATCTACGATATCGCCGAATATGAATAAAAAAGGGTCTGCCTGACAGACCCCAAAAGTTCATTTGGTCGAAAGCGCTCCGGATCATCCGCGTGGATGGGCTTTCGCATAAACCTCTCTGATATGATTGTGATTCATATTCGCATAGATCTGCGTGGTGGAAATATCCGAATGTCCCAGCATTTCCTGCACGCTCCGCAAGTCCGCGCCGTTCTCAACCAGATGCGCGGCAAAAGAATGTCTTAATGTATGCGGTGTGATATCCGCTTTAATATCCGCTTTCTTCGCATAATATTTAATTAACTTCCAGAAGCCCTGTCTGCTCATCGGCTGACCGGAGCAGTTGGCAAAAAGGACGTCTGACGCCTTATTCTCAAGCATTGCATCCCTCGTGCCGTCCAGATACCTCGCCAGAGCATTCTTTGCCGCCGAGCCAAACGGAATGACCCTCTCTTTATTGCGGTCACGGCACAATATAAAATTCATAGACATATTGACATCCGAAACTTTAAGCGTAATAAGCTCTGTCACACGGATCCCCGTTGCATACAGGAGCTCCAGCATCGCTTTGTCCCGTATCTCTTTATGGGAGCTGCCGGAGGGCTGTTCCAAAAGACGCACCACTTCATCGGGCGACATGATCTCAGGGATTTTCTTCTCGATCTTAGGAGCCTTCAGAGATTCGGCAATATCGGCTTCAACAATGCCTTCCTGCACCATATAGTGATAAAAAGCTTTCAGCGATGCAATGTTTCTAGACACTGTGGCTGCCGCAAATTTGTTATCGTTCAGATATTTCACATAATCTTCCAGATCGCCGACGGACACTTCAGCCGTTTGCCGGATCCCGCGTGACTCCATGAAATGCTGAACCTTCTCCAGATCTCTTTTGTAGGACATTTCGGTGTTAGCGGAAGTGCCTTTTACATTATGTAAATATGATATAAATGCATTGATCTCTTTTTCCATGTATCCGGAAGCCTTTCACTATACGACTCTTCTTATGTAAATCAAATCATCGCCCGACTATCATTATAATAAGATTCCGGAAGAAAATCAAATGGATTTTTTCTAGATTTTATGGGGTTTTCAGCCACTTTTATCCCAAAACACAACATATCGTCAGCACAATAATTTATGTCTACTATATGTGGGTAAAATCGTAAAAAAAATTTTTTTAAAAAATATTCAGAATCATGTGTATCACTTTAGGATTTACATAACTTTCTATCAGGCTTCCCATTATGACAACTGCAACGATCCCGGCCATCTGAAGCCCTTTTTTGGCATAAAACTGCTTTCCGTATCTGAGATAATATTCCCGGTACGGGTTTTTGGAATACATCATCCTATTTACGCCCACCGCCCAGATAAATAACGCCGCATAGGCCGGAACCAGCAGAAGCCCCTGGGGCAGTATTCCAGCCAGCATCAAAAGGATTCCCCGTATACCGTATCTGATCACAGCCACCGACAAAAGACATCCGGCAGAGAGGCCGGCATAGCATATGTATCCGCACACCGCCGGAAGCCCTATGACGGTTGTGGCCAGCAGCCCCAGCATACAGACCGTAAACAGTCTGTGTTTTAAGACATATCCGAAAAGAGCGGTCGCATCCGGCGCGCTGTTTTTCAGCCGCACGATCATGTCAGTTCCAAGCAAACTCCCATCCGCGATCCAGGTATCAAACCCCAGATTGACGATCAGGATCCCCAGAAACAGCCCGATCGTAAACAGATAAATAACATAGTAAAAATTTTTGGCCGTCGGCTGCTGCATACATACGCCCCTCTTTCCGATACTTATTGACACCTGATATCCCTAAACTGCCAGTCAGGTGTACTTGTCTCCCTGTCTATATGCGCCTGTCTTCCTATTATATGTGCCGGATCGTCTGTACATGATTGCACAACACAAAAAGGATGTTTCCCGGGCGCATGAAAACCCCTGAAAGCATCCTTTTTCTTTTTATCCTTATTCTTATTCTTATTCCTATTCTCTCTTTGTCTGCCGCCGGCATACACACCGTGTATATGCGGCAGACATCAGAACTGATGCACTGTGCATATGCCGGCTGTGTATATGCCGAAGCTCACTTCCGCACATATTTATTATAGTAGGCAAGAAGTGCCGCAACCGTTTTACCGTCCTGGATCCTGCAGTCGTAAATCATTTTGATCAGTTCTTCTATAGAATGTGTTTCCACATCGAGGAACTCGTCTTCATCAAGATGCTGATGGCTTCTTTTTAGATCCATTGCCACATAGACGTCGATCTTCTCATCGCAAAAGGCGACCGTGGTGCGGAGGGATATCAGCAATTCCAGTTTGCCCGCCGTGTACCCCGCTTCCTCCTCCAGCTCTCTTGCCGCCGCAATATCTGTCGGTTCGTCCACGCTGTTCAGTCCGCCCGCCGGAATCTCCAGTGTCTCTCTGTCGAGCGCGTTCCGGTATTGCCTTACCATAAGCAGGCTGCCGTCGTCCTTGACAGCGACCACCGCAGCAGCGCCTTTGTGCCTGATATAATCCCACTTCGCAATACTGCCGTTGGGAATCCTGATCGTATCCTGATAATAGTCTATAATAGCGCCCTTGTGAATCAGTTCCCTTCCGATTCGTTCATATTTTTCCATAACCGATATCCTCTATATCCTCTCTGCATCGTCACCTGCCGCCGTGCCGCCATCGCTGCCGCACACGACTTCTATTTCGCGCCAAAGATACTTGGTCTATCCCAGCTTTGCCAACAGCTTCTCCACGCTGACCAGCTTGACACACAGTACAAACAGGTCTGCCGCTGCCGCCATTTCCTCCGCCGTCGGATAGGTAGGCGCGATACGGATATTGCTGTCTTTGGGGTCATTGCCATAGGGGAAAGTCGCTCCCGCACCCGTCAGGACAACGCCCGCCTCTTTACATTTCGCCACAATAGCCCTGGCGCAGCCTTCCATCGCGTCAAAAGAGATAAAATAGCCGCCGTGCGGTCTGGTCCACTCACCGATGCCGAGTCCGCCAAGCTCCTCATCCAAAACGGAAAGAACTGCCTCGAACTTTGGTCGGATGATATCTGCATGTTTACGCATATGCGCTTTCACACCTTCAATATCCTTGAAGTATCTCACATGACGAAGCTGATTCACTTTATCATGTCCGATCGTCTGTATCGTCATAAACTTCTTCGCTTCCTCAATATTGGCCTTGGAGGAAGCAAAGGCGGCGATCCCTGCACCCGCAAAGCTAACCTTGGATGTGGATGCGAACTCGTATACCATATCCGGGTTGCCCGCTTTTTCACACTCACTCAGTATCTCAAGTATCTCGTCCTGTTTGTCTTCATACAGATGATGGATCGCATATGCGTTATCCCAATAGATTCTAAAGTCTTCCGCCGCCGGCTTCAATGCCGCAAATCTTCTCACCGTCTCGTCAGAATAAGAATACCCTTGCGGATTTGAATATTTCGGCACACACCAGATTCCTTTGACCGCAGGATCTTCGGACACATACTTCTCTACCAGATCCATGTCCGGTCCTTCCGGCGTCATGGGGATCGTGATCATCTCTACTCCGAAGAGCTTTGTGATCGCAAAATGTCTGTCATATCCGGGCGCAGGACACAGGAACTTTACTTTGTCCAGTCTGCACCACGGTGTGCTGCCCAGAACGCCGTGCGTATAGGAACGTGAAACCGTATCGTACATGATAGACAGGCTTGCATTACCGTATACGATCACGTTTTCCGCCGGAACACCGCCCATAATATCTGCCATCAGGCGTCTCGCCTCCGGAATGCCGTCCATCAGTCCATAGTTCCTTGTATCTATACCGCCTTCCGTTTTCATATCCGATCCGGAATTTAAAGCGTCCATCAGCCCCATCGCCATGTCAAGCTGCGCGGGAGTGGGCTTTCCCCTTGACATATCCAGCTTCAGCCCTTTACCTTTCGCATCCTCAAACTGCTTATCAAGCTCTGCCTTCAGCGATTGAAGCTCTTCTCTGCTCATCTCTTTGTACGGTTTCATCTCTGTAATGATACTCCTTTCCAAACTGTCATACCCATCCGGCATTTCCCCGGCCATGATCGTACCCTGCGGATATACCTGCCAGGCGCTGTGCCTCAGTTCCCGCCTTGTTTATACGTTGGATAATTGTATACAATCATACACCGCTAAATATTCTACTACAGTTTGCCTTATTTCACAAGTATGTAGATAAGACAATTTTCATTCTGAAATACCGCCTGTTTATAGTGATTGTGTACAGATTGTACACGGCAGACAAACTATAAACCCGGTATCCTCTGCCTTCCCGGACATAAAAAACCCCGTCGATTATGACGGGGTTTTCATACTATTTAGCGTAGTCTACGACACGGCTCTCGCGGATCACATTGACCTTGATCTGTCCGGGATATTCCAACTCAGCCTCAATCTGCTTGGAAATATCTCTTGCGAGCAATACCATGTCCGAATCATTGATCTGTTCCGGAACTACCATAACACGAATCTCTCTACCAGCCTGAATAGCAAAAGATTTATCAACACCTTTGAAATTGTTTGTAATGTCTTCCAATTGTTTTAGTCTTGTTGTATATGTTTCTAATGTTTCTCTTCTTGCGCCCGGTCTTGCTGCGGAGATCGTATCCGCTGCCTGCACAAGACACGCGATCAAAGTCTGCGGCTCAACATCGCCGTGATGCGACTCAACCGCATTGATCACAACCGGAGATTCCTTATACTTACGACAAAGTTCAACACCCAGCTGAATATGCGAACCTTCCATTTCATGATCAACAGCCTTGCCGATATCATGTAACAGACCTGCACGCTTAGCCATCCTGACATCCAGGCCCATCTCTGCAGCCAGCAAACCGGACAACTGCGCTACCTCAATGGAATGCTTCAATGCATTCTGGCCATAACTGGTTCTGAATTTCATCTTACCGAGTAATCTCACAAGTTCAGGATGTATGCCATGTACGCCTACCTCCAGCGTAGCGGCTTCACCTTCCTCTTTGATCATTACCTCAACTTCGCGCTGCGCCTTTTCAACCATCTCCTCAATTCTTGCCGGATGGATACGCCCATCCACAATAAGCTTCTCAAGCGCAATTCTCGCGACTTCCCTTCGGATCGGGTCAAAACCGGATAAAATAACCGCCTCCGGCGTATCATCAATGATCAGGTCAACACCTGTCATCGTCTCTAGGGTCCTGATATTACGACCCTCTCTACCGATGATCCTTCCCTTCATCTCATCGTTGGGAAGCTGAACGACAGATATTGTAGTCTCGGATACGTGATCGGCGGCACATTTCTGGATCGCCGTAACGACATACTCCTTCGCCTTCTTATCTGCCTCTTCCTTGGCCCTGCTCTCCATCTCCTTGATCATGACAGCAGTTTCATGCTTCACTTCATCTTCAACAATTTTCAACAAATAATCTTTTGCCTGTTCGGAGGTTAAACCTGAGATTCGTTCCAGTTCCTGTAATCTCTGTTCGTTCAGCTTAGAAATCTCTTCCCGCTGTTTAGCCAATGACTCTTCTCTCTGTACTAAGCTGGCTTCCTTTTTCTCAATCGCATCAGCCTTCTTATCGATGTTCTCTTCTTTCTGCTGAACGCGCCGTTCATAGCGCTGGGCCTCCGCGCGGCGTTCCTTGATCTCCTTGTCGAGCTCGTTCTTGGTACGAATGGACTCTTCCTTGATCTCAAGCATGGATTCGCGCTTCTTTGCCTCGGCAGTCTTGAGAGCTTCATCAATAATTTCCCTGGCCTTTTCGTCCGCGTTACCGATCTTGGTCTCCACAACTTTCTTACGATAGTTGACCGCGACCAGTGCCGATACCGGAACAGCGATAACCAGTGTGATGAGTACTGCTATCACGACTTGCAACATTACAGGAGCACCTCCTTATTAAATTTTCATTGTACATAATCTATTCTAGAATGTTTCAGCTGTGTGCCTCTGAGCATAGAACAACATTCTATAACTAGCAAAATTACAACACTTCAATTCTATACTGTATTTCAAGTTATGTCAAGTGAAAAAAGTCCTTGATATCGTTCCGGAATGGTACTGCAGGATTCTGTGTTATCTTACCGCTGTACTCTTCCTGATCCGTCCCCGCCTGCCAGCTTAGTGACTTCGTCAACGCTCACCTGGTTGAAATCACCCTCGATCGTGTGCTTTAAGCAGCTTGCCGCCACCGCAAACTCGATCGCCGCCTGGGGATCGTAGTTCATCATGGATGCATAGATCAAACCGCCGCCAAAGGAATCTCCGCCTCCTACACGGTCAACGATCCTTATCGCATATTTTTTGGAAAAATAATATTCTCCGCCTGTGTACAGCATAGCGGCCCAGTTGTTGTCGTTCGCGGATACAGACTCCCGCAGCGTGATCGCTACAGCCTTGAAGCCGAAGCGGTCGGCCAGCTGCTTCGCAACATCCTTATAGCCTTCGCGGTTTACCTCACCCTTCGTAACATCCGTATTGGACGCCCGGATGCCAAATACATCGCCGGCGTCTTCCTCGTTTGCGATGCAGACGTCAACATATTTACACAGCTCGCCCATAACCTGTCCTGCCTTTTCCCTGGACCAGAGCTTGTTTCTGTAATTCAGATCGCAGCTTACGGTAATGCCCTTTTCCCTTGCTTTCTTACATGCCTCTGCGCAGATCGCGGCCACATTATCCCCAAGTGCCGGCGTGATACCCGTAAAATGAAACCACGCAGCGCCCTCAAATATTTCATCCCAGTCAAAGTCTGCCGTAGTAGCCGTAGCGATGGAGGAACCGGCTCTGTCATAGATCACCTTGGAAGGTCTCTGGGACGCACCCTTTTCCAGAAAATAGATACCTACACGGTCACCGCCGCGCACGATTCCGGATGTATCCACCCCAAACTGACGCAGCGCATTCACGCCCGCCTGCCCGATCTCATGTTTCGGAAGCTTGGTGACAAAAGACACATCCATCCCATAATTTGCAAGAGAGATGGCTACGTTAGCCTCCCCGCCGCCGTAGGTTGCCCCATAGCTTGCCGCCTGTACAAAACGATAGTATCCTTCCGGCGCAAGACGCAGCATGATCTCTCCAAAGGTAACAACTTTTTTACTCATTTCCGCTCTCCTTTTATCCCCGTTTATTTTTGTACAAGATGTACGGCAAATCCGCCGATCTCATCCTGCAGGTATACTGCCTTTATCTTACCTTTTTCATCTTTTTTGGCAGTGTCCATATCAAATTTCACGCCCTGTTTCTCCAGATGGTATATTGCGCGGTCCATGTAATTTGTGCCGACAGCAATATGACCGTTTCTGCCGCGATACGGCTTCTTCATCACCTCAACCGCCGTGCCCGCAAATACAGAACTGTCCCCTGTCTTCCTGGTAAAACCGAACATGGACTCAAAGCTGTCTGCTATGCTGCAGGCTTCATCCTCGCCCTGTGCATTGATACCGATATGCCGCAGTTCAAAGCCGAGCATCCTGACAACCGCCTCTCTTGTGAGCGACTCGATTTCATCAAACCTTCCGGCAGCGATCAGGTCTTTCTTCACCATCCATGTGCCGCCGCATGCGATGATCTTTGGAAAATCCAGATAATCCTTCAGATTGCCGGCATTCACGCCGCCCGTCGGCATAAAGCGTACCTTTGTATAGGGTGCGCTCATCGCCTTGATCATCCCAATGCCACCCGCCGCCTCCGCGGGGAAAAACTTGACAACCTCCAAGCCCAGCTCCAGGGCCATCTCCACATCGGAAGGATTGGATGTGCCGGGTAACACCGGAATATTTCTATCTATGCAATACTTTACAACCTTAGGATTCAGTCCCGGGCTGACAATAAACTTTGCGCCGGCTCCCGCAGCTCTGTCCACCTGTTCCGTTGTCAGCACCGTCCCGGCGCCCACGAGCATCTCAGGGAATTTCTGCGACATGATCCTGATGGATTCCTCCGCTGCGTCAGTACGAAATGTAACCTCCGCGCAGGGCAATCCGCCGTTGCACAGAGCCTTCGCCAGCGGTTCGGCGTCTTTCGCATCGTCCAATGCAATGACAGGGACAATACCGAGCCCGTAAATTTCATCTAATACGTTCATTTTCTTCCTTTCTGCCGATATGCTCGGCTCCCCACAAAACATCCGCCTGCCGGGACAGGCATAATGTGTGCTGCCTGCGGCACATTATATATTATATATAGTTAGAACATTTTTCATCTTGAACCCAATATTGTGTAAGAGCTTACAGCTTAAATTGTACAACCTTAACCTCTATAAGTCAACCACGTTTTTACTTATTTAAATCGCTGTTTCATGGCTTTTCTGATACATTCCGCCAATTCATTTTTGGGGAAAAGATATTGTAAAACTATTTTTACTATTGTATAATATGCTTGATTATAATGTAAACATTTACATAAATGAGATACCCGGCAAACACATGCTGAAAAAAAGGAGTTATATCATTGAATATATATGACATTTCCAAACAAGCAGGTGTGTCCATCGCGACTGTCTCCCGCGTTTTAAACGGCAGTCCCAACGTAAAACCGGCAACACGCAGGAAGGTCATGGACATCATCGAGCAGTACGGCTATATACCCAACGCATTTGCCCGGGGCCTCGGACTGGATACCATGAACTCGATCGGTATCATGTGCGCCGACAGCTCTGATCTTTATCTGGCAAAAGCCGTCTATTATATTGAAACAAATCTCAGGAAAAGCGGTTATAACTGTATACTGATATGCTCCGGCTATGAGCACAGAAATAAGGAGGAGGCGCTGTCCCGCCTGCTCAGTCAGCGTGTGGACGCCGTCATCATGGTAGGATCCAATTATGTTGAACCGGAAATAAAGGATAACCGTTATATTATGAGCGCCGCATCGCAGACGCCCGTTTTTCTGCTCAATGCTGAGCTGGACTGTCCTAACGTGTTCTGCACGATGTGCGATGATTTTAAGGCGACACGATCCGCCGCCGCCGCACTGCTAAACAGCGGCGTCACGGATATTCTTTATCTCTATAATTCCCGTTCTTACAGCGGTATGCGAAAGCTGAGCGGTTACCAGTCTGCTTATCATATGAGCGGTCTTCCTCTCAGCAATGACCTGATGCAGTTTTTTGACGGTTCCAGAGAGGATATCAGCGGCGTATGCCATTTCCTCTGCGATCTCAGAGAACAGGGACTCGTTTTTCACGCAGTACTGGCTGCGGAGGATATGCTTGCCGTCGGTGCAATAAAATATGCCAGAATAAACCGTATCGCCATACCGGACGAGCTGTCGGTTATCGGTTACAACAATTCCCTGCTTACCGCATGCAGCGACCCTGAGATCACATCCATCGACAACAAACTGGAGACTCTGTGCTCCCAGCTTGTGCGGACATGTATCGGCGTCTTAAACGGTGAAGACATGCCGCCGAAAGTCATTTACTCCGCCGAGCTGGTCCACAAAGGTACGACCAGACTGAGAGAGCAACGGCAAGATCAATAAAAATAAGGAGGTATATTTTTAATGAAAACATTTATGGATGAAAATTTTCTTTTATCCACCCCTACTGCACAGAAGCTCTTCCATGATTATGCGGAAAAGATGCCTGTACTGGATTACCACTGTCACATTGATCCCCGGGAAATCGCCCAGGACAGAAAATTTGATAACATTACACAGGTCTGGCTGGGCGGGGATCATTACAAATGGCGCTTTATGCGTTCCTGCGGCGTTGACGAGCGCTTTATCACCGGAGACGCCTCCGATAAAGAGAAATTCTTTAAGTGGGCAGAAGTTCTCGGCAAAGCGATCGGCAATCCGCTTTACCATTGGAGCCATCTGGAACTACAGCGCTACTTTGGTTATCGAGGCGCTCTGAACAAGAATACGGCCGAAGAAGTATGGAATCTGTGCAATGCAAAGCTGACCGGACCTTCCATGAGCGCGCGCGGTCTGATCAGGCAGTCCAATGTGACACTGATCTGTACTACCGATGATCCGGTCGATTCTCTGGAATGGCACGATGCGATTGCGGCAGACAAAAGTTTCGATGTACAGGTACTCCCTGCATGGCGTCCCGACAAAGCCATGAATATTGAAAAGCCCGGGTACTTAGACTATTTACAGACTCTTGCGAAAGTAAGCGGTATTTCTATTTCGTCCTTTGCCGATTTAAAAAAAGCTTTGAAAAACAGAATGGCATTTTTTGCCTCCAGAAACTGCCGCGTCTCCGATCACGGACTGGAATATGTGATGTACGCCCCCGCGACCGACACGGAGATCGAACATATCTTCTCAAAACGTTTAGCCGGCAATCCCGTCAGCCGAGAAGAAGAATTGAAATTCAAAACGGCGTTCATGCTTTTTGCCGGTCGGGAATACAGCAGACTAGGCTGGGTGATGCAGCTTCACTACGGCTGCAAACGCGATAACAACCGTCTGATGTACGATAAACTCGGTCCTGATACCGGATATGACTGCATCGATAACTATACGCCGTCTGCACAGATGGTTGACTTTTTAAATGCGCTGGCCGTGACGGACGAGCTGCCTAAAACAATTCTTTATAGTTTAAATCCCAACGACAACGCGGCGATCGGCACAATTATCGGCTGTTTTCAGGATTCCACGGCAGTTGCCAAGATCCAGCAGGGCAGCGCATGGTGGTTCAACGATCATAAGAACGGCATGAAAAACCAGATGCTTTCTCTTGCCAGCCTGGGAAATCTGTCCGGTTTCGTAGGTATGCTGACGGATTCCAGAAGCTTTCTGTCTTATACGCGGCATGAGTATTTCCGCCGTATTCTATGCGACCTGATCGGAGAGATGGTGGAGAACGGAGAATTCCCGTACGATGAGGACATCCTCTCCGAAATCGTCAAAGACATTTCTTACAACAATGCGGTGCGCTACTTCGGTTTTAACCTGTAAGCTTCATACGCCGCAAATCGTCCAGGATCGCAAGTCATGGGATTATGGTCAAAAAGAGCGGGTTCGGTGACGAACCCGCTTATATCTGTCAAGGTTCTTTATGACAGAGCTTTCATGACCGCCTCCGGTGCAAATCCCTTCCGGCACAGATACCCATACATCTTCTGTTTTTCCCTTGCATCGGCGGTGTCCGCGCAATATTTCCGTTTCTCCAGAAGCGCCTGGATCATTGATCTTTCATCCTGACGCACACCCATGTTTTCCAGTTCCGCATATGCGCCGCGTATCACATCTTTGGAAATTCCTTTTTTCATCAGATCTGTTTCTATACGGATCCTGCTCTTTCTGCCGAGATTATATTCTATATAATCTCTGGCATATCCCGCATCATCTATGTAGCCGTAAGACTCCACATAATCCAGCGCTTCTTCTATACACGCATCGGGGTAATCTCCCTGCTTTAACTTATCCTCCAGCTGGTGTCTGGTATAATCTCGGGACTGTAACAGATTCATGCTCCGCAGCTTCGCTCTATGCGGCAATATCTGCGTCATGATTTGCCGGTAACTTTCTTCCGAAAGTTCCCGGCCCTCTTCAATATGAAACTGGCGAATCTCGCCTTTATATAATATAAAGGCGAACTGTTCGTCAAGATAAATGCGATAACGCGACTTAGTCGCTTCAGTTATCTGTGTTACGATCATCATGCTTCTCCGTATGGCAGGTTATTCTTCCGCTATTCGGTCTCTGAACCCGCAGCTGGTGTCTGTGCCGTATTTTCTGTCTGTGCGGCATTCAGATTAAAAAGCTCACGCACTTTTCTCTCCACTTCCGCACATACATCCGGATTATCCTTCAGATACTGTTTGGCATTCTCTCTGCCCTGCCCGATCTTATTACCTTCATAAGCATACCACGCGCCGCTCTTATTGATGATATTGTTATCCGCCGCCAGATCCAGTATATCGCCGACAACGGAAATACCCTCGCCGAACATGATGTCAAACTCTGCCTCTTTAAACGGCGGTGCGATCTTATTCTTAACGACCTTGACTCTGGTCCTGTTGCCGATCACTTCTCCGCCCTGCTTTAAGGACTCGATTCTCCTGACATCCAGGCGCACGGAAGAATAGAACTTCAATGCACGTCCGCCAGTAGTTGTCTCCGGATTGCCAAACATGATACCTACCTTCTCACGCAGCTGGTTGATAAACACTACCGTACAGTTGGACTTACTGATAACCGCTGTCAGCTTACGGAGCGCCTGGGACATCAGACGCGCCTGAAGACCCACATGGCTGTCACCCATATCACCGTCGATCTCCGCCTTCGGTACAAGCGCCGCAACGGAGTCCACTACTATAATATCCACCGCGCCCGACCGAACCATCATCTCCGTGATCTCGAGCGCCTGCTCGCCGCAATCCGGCTGTGAGATATACAGATTATCAATATCGACGCCGATATTCTTCGCATACACGGGATCGAGCGCATGTTCCGCATCTATAAAGCCTGCTATACCGCCTCTCTTCTGTACCTCGGCGATCATATGTAACGTTACCGTTGTTTTACCGCTGGATTCCGGCCCGTAAATCTCTACGATCCTTCCCTTCGGAATACCGCCCAGTCCCAACGCCAGGTCAAGGCTGATGGATCCGGTGGGAATCGTCTCCACATTCATCTGTGCCGAAGGATCGCCCAGTTTCATGACGGCTCCCTTGCCAAACTGTCTCTCTATCTGCCCTAAAGCAGCATCCAGCGCTTTTAATTTCTCATCTTTTTCCATATTGTGTTCTCCTTTTTGTGTAGAACATTTGTTCTGTTACAAGAATAAAACAAATGTTCGATTTTGTCAATCCGCTTTTAACAATTTTATAAACAAAATGTTAAAAACAAGTTGCCGAGTGCCAAACATTTACGATAAGATCATTATGGCACTCATTATGTCCCATAAACGACACTTCAACCCTCCTTCCGTTATATGATCGAAAATAATGGAAATCGCGGCGAAATGCCAGAATATATCAGAATTCCATTTCTTCAGACGAGTTAAGTGTACCAAAAAAAAAGACGATGTGCAACAAATTTCTGCACATCGTCCTAAAAGTCGCAAAAGCCGTTCCAAAACTGTGTCAAAGCCGTCCGAGACCCGTTCTCAAATCAGTTCTGCATTCGGATCTGCTCTTCTTTGACCAGCGGATACCTTATCAGCGTATCACCGTCCAGATCCTCCTTATGCATATCCACCGCCGTGATCTGGTGATTGTCGTAAGTCGTGTAGTAATAGATGCCCTTAGCCGTGTTGCAACAGGACGTATAAAGCGTGATCTCGTATTTGCCGTCATCCAGCTCACAGCATCCTCTCTGCTGGTCCACAGAATTGAGGATATGGAAAAACTGGCTCACGCTCTCGCTCTCCCCGTCTCCGGACAGCGAATTTTTCTTAACAAACGCCACCCGCACAAACCTGGACTGTGACGATAAGTCACCCGGCAGCCCGATCGCTCCCATACCGCGGCTGTAGCGCTGCAGCTCCAGGTCGTCCGCAAAGGTATTCTGCGGGGACTTCGGGGTAAGATGCATATAATTATTCAGTGCAAACAGCTGCTTGTCGAACGGCGGATTGTTCGTCAGAACGCCCACAGGATTATCATATACCTTAATCCCGTCACTGACCGCCTCCACAGTGATGCACGCATCTTTATCCGCAATGATCCAGTGCAGATGGGACAGAGGCAGTTTATCACTGAACGGAACATTTAACATATTCATCTTTTCTATCAGTTTCCGCGCCTCGTCCACTGAAGCACACTGTCCCAGTATCCACGGAATAAACTCAAACTGCGCGATATTGTCCATGCCGTCTTTGCTGTCCCAAAATGCCGCATTTCCCACAAAATTAAGCCCCGCCATGCCAAGTCCCTTCTCGTTGACTGCATCGTAGTACAGCGGATAATCCTGCGCCACATACGCCATACCGATGATCGCATAATGGGATTCCATGCTCTGCGCCTGTCTGAAACAGAACGGGTAATTGCGGGGTGTGACCGTCACCTCGTCACCGTAAGAAAATTCATAATCCAGCGTACGCCCAAAATAAAAGTCTTTTGTCTTATAAGTCGCTGCCGTACACATACTGCTCCTCCTTCTTTATCAACAATCCCACAGACACCTCTTAAGGTCCACATGATTCTCATCTGTAAACGGGACTCCTTCGGCGCGCAGCAGTCCGCCCTGCTCCCGCCAGCCCGGAGCCAGTCTTCCCGCATGGTTTACCACTCTGTGGCAGGGATATTCCCCGTAATACTCCGCCATGCCCAACACCTTGCCGACCAGCCTTGCATTCTTATCTCTTCCGATCAGTCTCGCGATCTGCCCATAGGTAGCCACATTCCCCTCAGGAATCTCTTCCACCGCCGACAGGATCTCATAGATCAGGTCTTCCTGTAAAATACGTTTCCCCATAGAAACACCACTCTGTATAAGCGTCCCTCTAAAATACCTTCAGATACTGCTCATAATCTTCGTATGTGACCGTCGCCCAGCCTCCGTCATAGTTGAAACCGATCTCCATTCCCAACGGAGTATAGAACACAATAATATTCTCGGAATTGAATAGCTCGGTGATCTGCTGGTCGGACATCATATCGATCGAACTGATCGTGCCGTTCTGCTCTTCACATCTCTCCCTGAACTCAATGGAAAAATCATCGTCAATGCTGAGAATGTTCCCATTGTCCATCACAACACCGTGCTCCATATCAATATTGATACAATACAGATACACTTCCGTATAGTATGCGCTGTTTATACGCTCGTCAAGAACAATGCTGAGCTTATCTTCGTCCATATAGGTCACATAAGGCACTATACGGCATTGATAATACTCATCATCACCGACGGTTTCCGCATACTCCTGCTCATAGAAATCAATATACGCATCGATCTCTGACCGGATCGCCTCATTCAGTTTGTCAAGATTCGGAACGTCTCTGCCCGAAATGACCGGATAAGTAAATTCCATATCCACATTATCATTCCGGGGTTCGTAATCCTCATCCTCAAGCTCTACCGAATAGGACAGGTCGTCCCGGATCTCATTGTGGAACTCATAATAGGGGCTGTCGCCTTCATAGTCGTCATAATCATAGTTGTTATACCAGTCATCATCATAGTCATAATCGTAGTCGTCATACCCGTCACCGTTATAGTCATAATCATAGTCGTACCCGTCGTCATTGTAATCGTAGTCATGATGATCCGTTCCCCAGTCATCATCATCAAAATTATATTCATCACGGCTGCTTCCTGCGTTACGCGCATTCTGCGTATACAAATCCATCGCCTTGTACACCAGTGCGAAAACAGCAATGAGAAACAGCACAATGACTGCCACAACGATCCCGATGATCAATCCGGATCTATTCTTTCTGGGCGGCGCTGCAAACGGACTGTACTGACTGTTCGCGTACGGATTATTGCCATACTGATTATTTCCGTACTGGCCGTTCCCATACGGATTATTCCCATACGGATCATTCCCGTACTGGTTATTCCCATACTGACCGTTCCCGTACTGGCTATTTCCGTACTGGCCGTTCCCATACGGATTATTCCCGTACTGGCTATTCCCGTACTGGCCGTTCCCATACGGATTGTTCCCGTACTGGTTATTCCCGTACTGGCCGTTCCCATACGGATTGTTCCCGTACTGACCGTTCCCATACGGATTATTCCCGTACTGATTATTCCCATACTGGCCGCTCCCATACGGATGATTGCCATATTGATCATTGTAAGGGTTGCCGCCATACTGACCGTTTCCGTAAGGAGCCGTGTACGGATTCCCTGCGTTTTCCTGATTGTTCTCAGGCGAAGGCTGAACACCGTAAGGGCTCACGCCGTACTCACCCGCTCCGTGTGTCCCCGTGACCCCCGCATTCTCTGTTTCTGCGGCAGAAGCCTCATCACCGCCCCCGCTTTCCGGCGTCACATCAATGATATCCGGCGAATCGTATATATCCACGCTATTCTCCAGATTATAAGTATCGGAAGACACATCCGGATTTTCCTGCTCATTACTGAAATTGTCAAACTGATCTGATCGGCTCATATGATTACCCCTTATCTATACTGAATTCATAAATTACCGGTAACTATTTGTCCTTGCTTCCAAAAGTCACTTCACTGCAATACTGTAAAATACACTCGCGAAGAAAAACCAGCGCTGCAGACACCGTATTCTCTCTGATCTTGTCACGATTGCCGCTGAAGCGATACTCCTTGACCGTAACTTTGCCGCAGACACTGCAGCAGATATATACAAGCCCTACAGGTTTTTCCTCTGTGCCGCCGTCCGGTCCCGCGATTCCTGTAATGCTGACAGTCACATCCGCTTTGGAAATCAGCGCCGCGCCTTTTGCCATTTCCCGCGCGATCTCTTTGCTGACAGCGCCATGTTTTGCAAGACTGCTCTTCTTGATTCCGAGCAGCCGCCGCTTTGCCTTATTGGAATACGTTACATATCCCGCTTTGAAGACATCCGACACGCCTGCCACATTGACGAGTCTTGCCGACAGCAGCCCGCCTGTACAGGATTCCGCCGTGACAAGCGTTAGATGATTAGCCCGGAGCAGATCGACCACCGATCTTTCTAAGGTAACATTATTTTCTGTCGTGTAGACACTGCTCCCAAAGCGGCCTTTCAGTTCCTTGACAACGGGCTTTACCAGTTTCTTTGCCGCCTTCTCGTCCTCAGCCTTCGCCGTCACGCGCAGATGCACTTCCCCGGTCTTCGCATAGGTCGCAATCGTAGGATTTGACTGGCCGTCGATTAAGTCTTTTACCATAGATTCGGCTTTGCTTTCCCCTACGCCGCATATCTTGACAGTCTGAGAATAAATCAATCCATCCTGCAACTGGTTCAGATACGGTATCACCGACGTCTCAAACATCGGGATCAGTTCGTTCGGAGGCCCCGGCATCAGGATTATATGCTTGTTATCTTTCTCCATGATAACGCCCGGCGCGGTTCCGTTCGGATTATCCAGCACGATACATCCTTCCGGCATCATAGCCTGCTTCCAGTTATTGTCCGTGATCTCCATGCCTCTTTTATCAAAAAACCTGCGAATGGCTTCTTTGCTTTCTTCATGCAGATACAGCGGCTTCTCCAGAACTTTTGCCGCCACTTCCTTGGTCAGATCATCCTGCGTTGGCCCGAGCCCTCCGGATATCAGCAGAATATCGGCTCTGGACAAAGCCGTCCTGATCGTCTCATACAATCTTTCCTCATTGTCGCCTACCACATCCTGATAGTAGCAGGAGAGTCCCAGCCATGCGCATTTTTCCGCAAGATACGCTGCATTCGTATTCACAATGTTACCAAGTAAGATCTCTGTTCCAACTGAAATCAATTCTACTGTCATTCTGCCACCTGTTCTTATTTTGTATCCTTCATAACCTCTTTATTTTTTACCAGATAGTCCACCAGCGATACCACAGTCAGTACGACCGCCACCCACATGACGATCTGCGTAAGCAGCGCTATCTGCGCAATATCCGCGATCATCAGACAGATCATGACCATCTGAAAGGTAGTCTTAAATTTACCCCAGTAGCTGGCCGCAATGACAACGCCGTTGTCGGATGCGATCAGCCGGAATCCGCTGATAATAAATTCTCTGGCTATGATCACGATCACGACCCACGCCGGTATCCTGTCAAGCGCTACAAGGCAGATCAGCGCGGAGCATACCAGCAGCTTATCCGCCAGCGGATCCATAAACTTACCGAAATTCGTCACAAGGTTGTATTTTCTGGCGATCTTGCCATCCAGCAGATCCGTCAGGCTTGCAATAATGAAAACCGCGAGAGCGATCCACTTATCATATTGTGTTATGTCAACCAACATAAACACTACAAAAAAGGGGATCAGTATCACGCGAAACATCGTTAATTTATTCGGCAGATTCATCTTCCATATCTCCAATCAGATCATATTCGTGGGATGCCGTGATCTTTACCTGCACAAAATCACCCGACATAAGATCCCTGTCCGCATTTACAAACAGGTAGCCGTCTACATCCGGTGCATCCTTATAAGTACGCGCCACATATACGTCATCGTCAGCGACTTTACCCTCGATCATGGCTGTCACAACCGTGCCGGCCATACTCTTCGCTGCCTCAAAAGCAATATCCTGCTGCAGCTGCATAAGCTGCGCCTGCCGTTTCTTCTTAACTTTTTCCGACACCTGATCTGGCATAAGAGCCGCCGGCGTGTCTTCCTCTCTCGAATAGGTAAAGACACCAAGTCTGTCAAACCGGATCTGCTTCACAAATTCCATCAGCTGTTCGTGGTCTTCCTCTGTCTCTCCCGGAAAGCCCGTGATCAGCGTGGTGCGCAGACAGATATCGGGAATCTCCCGGCGCAGTCTGCCAATGATATCCTGGAGCTGTTTTCTGTCCGTCCTGCGGCCCATCCGCTGCAAAATAGTGTCGGAAGCATGCTGTATCGGCAGATCAAGATAATGGCATATCTTCTTTTCTTCCTTAATAGTCTGTATCAGCTCATCGTCAATTTCTTCGGGATAACAGTACAGTAACCGGATCCAGCAGATACCGCTGAGCGCACACAGCTTATGAAGGAGCTCAGGCAGCGCCTTGTGCCCATAGATATCCTGACCGTAAACAGTTGTTTCCTGGGCCACCAGGATCAGTTCTTTTACCCCCTTATCCGCAAGCTGCTGCGCCTCCGCTACGAGCGCTTCCATCGGCACGCTGCGGTAATTACCGCGAACTTTGGGAATGATACAATAGGTACAGTGCTTGTCGCAGCCCTCGGCTATTTTTAGATAAGCATAGTATCCGCCGGTTGTAACGACCCGTTCTATTCCCGTAACGGGAGGTTCATCCAGACTCTTATAGCGATCGCTTTGTAAGCCATGCTGCACTTCATCCAGAGTCTTAACGATCTCGTCAATGGCCGCAGTGCCGATGACAGCATCCACCTCGGGAATCTCTTTGCGGATCTCCTCGCGGTAACGCTCTCCCAGACATCCCGCCACAATGAGCGCCTCAATATCGCCATTATTTTTAAGCTCCGCCATCTCCAGTATAGTGTTGACGCTCTCTTCCTTGGCATCTCCTATGAAACAGCATGTATTGACGACAACAATATCCGCTTCGCGCTCGTCATCCGTAAACTCATATCCGCCGCGCGCAAGCAATCCCAGCATCATCTCCGAATCTACAAGATTCTTGTCGCAGCCCAGGGATACGAATAAGACTTTTTTCATCATTTATTAGAATACTCCACCAGCTTCTCAAGCGTCTTCAAAGCTTTGCCGGAATCGATCGTCTCCGCAGCCAGCTTGATGCCCTCCTCGATAGAAGGCACGATCCTGCCCGCATACAGCGCCGCGCCTGCATTCAGCAGTACGATATCCCTCTTGGGCCCTTTATCCGCGCCGCTTAATATATCTCTTGTGATCTTGGCGTTGGCGGTTCCGTCACCGCCCGTAATATCCTCCGCCGTGGCGCGTTTAAACCCGAACTGCTCCGGTGTGACCGTATATACCGTAACTATATCATCCCTGATCTCGGCTATCGTTGTCTCAGACACCGTGGAGATCTCATCCATACCGTTAGCGCCGGAAACCACCATACCGCTCTCCACGCCCAGATGCATAAGCGCCGTTGCGATCGGCTCGCACAATGCCTGATCGTACACACCGATCACCATACATTTTGCGCCCGAAGGATTTGCCATAGGACCGAGAATGTTAAAGATCGATCGGATACCCATCTCGCTTCTCGCCTGACCGACATATTTCATAGACTTATTGAAAGCAGGCGCAAACATAAAACCAATGCCCACCTCTTCCACACACTTCTCTACTACATCGATATCCGGCGTGATATTTACCCCCAGAGCCTCCAGCACATCGCCTGCGCCGGATTTGGATGAGATTGCCCGGTTACCGTGCTTTGCCACGGGAAGTCCCGCCGCCGCCACAACAAATGCGGACGTTGTAGAAATATTAAAGGTATATGCGTAATCTCCGCCCGTCCCTACGAAATCCACATACAGCGGAATGTTCGGATGAATATGCTCCGCTTTCTCCTTCAGCACGCTGGCGCTCCCGATGATCTCATCGATCGTCTCGCCCTTCATACGAAGCGCTGTCAGATATGCGCCGATCTGTGCCTGCGTAGCTTCGCCGCTGAGCATGATCTCCATAACTCTTGCCGCTTCTTCAACAGAAAGATTTTTTCCTTCGCTTACCGCCTTAATCGCACTCTTCATCTTTTTCATCCTCACTTAAAATCTTAATTTTACCCTCGCATAATTCCTCTACGGCAGCGGAGAGCGCCTTTTTACCCTTGCTCTCCACCAGCGTCTCGTCGCCGGCAATGATCTGCCTTGCCCGTTTCGCCGTAGCCATCACGATAGAATACCTGCTGCTTACAACGGGATCTTCTCCCTCTTCCACACCGCTGTTTACAACCTTGATCAAGTCTGCATAAGATGGATGTAACATAATTTTTCTCCTTCCGGTTCTGTTTCTGTTATTTTTATAAACTCCCATGCAGACCGTCATATCTGCACCGGTCGTAAGGGAGTATTACTGCCTCGCTGCTTTGCTTTATTCCTCGTCCGTCCCGTTATCCTCCGACTGCGCCCTTCCCGATATGGTCTCCGGGAGAAGCGCCGAAAGCACGATCTGACTGTTTTCCATCACAAGCACTGCTTTGGTTTTGCGCCCCTGCGTGGCATCTATCGCCATGCCTTCCTCCTTGGCTTTCTGCACCATACGCTTGACGGGTGCGGAATCGGGACTGACAATGGCAATGATCTTGCCCGTATTAACTACATTTCCGAATCCTATATGAATAAGTTTACCCATATCCGCTGCCTTTCTGCGCGCATGACATAATTCAGATCATTCGATATTCTGAATCTGTTCACGCACTTTTTCTATCTCCGTCTTTAATTCAATGGCATGATTGGTTATCTCCAGATCGTTTGCCTTGGACAGAATAGTATTGGCCTCGCGGTTCATCTCCTGCGCTATGAAGTCAAGCTTGCGCCCGATACTGCCGCCCTGTATGAGATTCTCTTTCGTCGTCTCAATATGGCTTCTCAAACGGACCAGCTCTTCATCCACGCATACCTTATCCGCATAGATCGTTACTTCCGTCAGGAGCCGGCTTTCGTCAACCTTCACATCGCCGACCAGCTCACGAACTTTTTCCTCCAGCTTCTGTCTGTACTCCGCTACGATCTGCGGAGATCTCTGTGTGATAAAGTCCACATGCGCAAGCATGCCGTCCAGCTTGCCCACCAGATCATCCCGGAGATTGCCGCCCTCTTTGATCCTCGTCTCCACAAATTTCTCTGCGGCGCCTTTGACAGCCTCATCCAGCAACTGCCATAGCGCCTCCTCATCTATCGTCTGTTCTTCCATGCTGAACACTTCCGGATAACGGGAGAGCGTGGATACGCGGATGTCATCGTCCAGTGAGAAATCCTCCGCCATCTGCGCCAGATACCTCATGTATTCCGCCGCCAGTTCCTTATTGTATTTCACGCACACGTTTGACTCCGTGAGATCCTCGTATGTGATAAAGATATCCACTTTTCCTCTCTCTATATAATTCTTCAGCTCGCTTCGGATAGCGGCCTCAAAAAAATTGAGTTTTTTGGGCATCTTGATAGTCACATCTAGATATCTGTGATTGACAGATTTCATCTCAACAGTGATCTTCCGCTCCCCTTTGGCGATCTCGCATCTGCCATAGCCCGTCATACTTTTTATCATGATCGTATACTTGCCTTTCCGGTGTAATAAGCACTCCTCGGTTCCGTCTGTGCGTACAGATTTAATTATAGAATAATTAAATGCAGTAGTCAAGAAAGTTGAAAGCAAAGAACGGGCAGTGTTGAAAGTTGGAAACAGGTAGTGTAAAATGTGTTTACTGTTAAGCGTTTAAATATGGAAAAGAATCAAGAAAGAATAAGAAATCATGGCATTTGACGGCATTACCATCGCAAACATCACCAAAGAACTGCATGAAACACTTACGGGCGGACGCATCTGCAAGATCGCGCAGCCAGAAAGCGACGAGCTCCTTCTCACGGTCAAAAATAACGGCTCCCAGTACAGACTGATGCTGTCGGCGGACGCATCGCTTCCGCTGGTATACCTGACCGGTTCCGGAAAGCCCAGCCCCCTGACTGCGCCCGGCTTCTGTATGCTTCTCCGCAAGCATCTGCAGAACGCAAGGATCGTCAACATAGCGCAGCCCGGCTTAGAGCGCATTATCCATCTGGAGCTGGAACATCTAAACGAACTGGGCGATATATGCCGTAAGAAGTTGATCATAGAGATCATGGGAAAACACAGCAACATCATCTTCTGCGATGACCGGGACAAAATCATCGACAGCATCAAACACATATCCGGTATGGTAAGCTCGGTGCGTGAAGTGCTGCCCGGCAGGGATTATTTTATTCCGCAGACACAGGATAAATACGATCCCCTACGCTTTTGCTCCGAATATACGGATATGGCGAACGGCGCCGATACTGCGGACGATGCTTGTCCGGCAAAGCTTTTTATAACAGATGAAGACGACCGCACGCCTCTTACTTATGTAAACCTGTCAGAGCATCTACATGCCAGACCTATGCCTGTGTATAAAGCGCTCTATACTTCCTATACCGGATTGTCACCCGTCATGGCGCAGGAAATTTGTTTCCGCGCAGGCATAGACGGCGACATGCCCGCTAACGCGCTGGACTCCGATGCGCTTCACGCCCTGTACGGAACGCTCTGCAGTATGATGTCGCAGGTCGTCTCCGGCGCTTTCACCCCTACAGTCATCTATGAAGACAAAGCGCCTCTGGAATTTGCCTCGCTGCCGCTTACGGTCTACAGGGACAAAACGGCGAAGCCTTACGATTCCATAAGCCTTCTACTGGAACAGTATTATGCGGAAAAAAGCACGTTCACCCGTATCCGCCAGAGATCGGCCGACCTGCGCCGCATCGTCCAGACTGCCCTGGAGCGCAATGTCAGAAAATACGATCTGCAGACCAAGCAGATGCAGGATACGGACAAGCGCGAAAAATACAGAGTGTACGGCGAGCTGCTCAACACTTACGGCTACAGCGTAGAGCCGGGCGCCAAATCCATGAAGGCGCTAAACTATTACACCAACGAGACGGTCACTATTCCGCTTGACGATACTCTCACCCCGCAGGAAAACGCCAGAAAATATTTCGATAAATACGGCAAAATGAAACGGACTTACGAAGCGTTGTCAGAATTGACCGCTCAGGTTAAAGAAGAGATCGAGCACCTGGAATCTATTCTGACCGCACTCGATATCGCCGTCCGCGAGGAGGATCTTGTGCAGATCAGAGAAGAGCTTGCCGAGAGCGGTTATATCCGCAAAAAAAGCGGCGCCAGTAAAGTCAAGGTCACCAGCAGACCCTTCCACTATATCAGCAGCGACGGTTTTCACATATATGTAGGAAAAAACAATTACCAGAACGATGAACTCACTTTCAAATTTGCCAACGGCGGCGACTGGTGGTTTCACGCGAAAAAAATTCCCGGTTCCCACGTCATAGTGAAAACCGAGGGCAAAGAACTGCCGGACCGCACCTTCGAGGAAGCCGCCCGCCTTGCCGCCTACTACTCCAAAGGCAGGGAACAGGATAAAGTGGAGATCGACTATCTGCGCAGAAAAGACGTTAAAAAGCCGAACGGCGCAAAGCCCGGCTTCGTAGTCTATTATACCAACTACTCTATGGCGATCGACCCGGATATTTCGGGGATCGAACGGCTGGAAACTTGATAATGTCCCCAAGCTGCCCAGCGTAAATACGACCGCCACCGGCAGCACCGTGAAACGGCTCAGGATGAAGCCGGTGAAGTAAACGAATTGTCAGTTGACTTTCTTGAATATTTAACTTATAATTATCATACAATAAATCAGCGGTGGCTGATTTGGGCTGGTCGAAAGACCCTGGTCCACCGAGCGGCGGGGAATTTCCCCGCCATTT
>CANQNN010000029.1 GCA_947625205.1 uncultured Lachnospiraceae bacterium
GACCTATTAGGGGGTATTTTTCTTTATCCCTTATATTTTTGCCATTATATATGAAAAAAGAACATTCAGACGGGGCTGCATCTGTCTGTCATCGGTATGGGGATGTACGGCGCGTTCCGCCGTATGCGGCTTCCAAAGGCGGTTAACATAATATTGACAATCGGGCTGATGTACTGTTATGGCGTTATGACTGGCATGGGGATTTCGATGCTGCGGGCCTATATCATGTTTGGCCTGCAGCTTATAGCAAAGCTGGTGGGAAGGACATATGACCTCATGACTGCCGTGACTGTGGCGGCGCTTGTGGCGCTTATCGGACAGCCCTTATACATACAGCACAGCGGATTCCTCTTTTCCTTCGGAGCGGTGTGCGGCATCGGCATCTTCCTGCCTGCGGTGCAGGAGAATCTGTTTGGAGGAAGCCGCCTGGAGAAAGCACTTCTGTCGGGAGCCGCCATATCCTTGTCAACGCTTCCTGTGTATCTGTGTTTTTACTATGAATTTCCTCCGTACTCGGTGCTCTTAAACCTCGTGGTGATTCCCTGTATGACGTTTGTTCTTGCAGGAGGGATCCTTGCGCTTTTTGCGGCGGCGTGTTATCTGCCCTTTGGCGCACTGGCGGCATATCCCGTTCATCTGCTGCTCGCGTTCTATAAGAAGTGCTGCGGGCTGTGCCTGAGCCTGCCTGACCATACGTGGATCACCGGATGTCCCGCACTGTGGCAGGTCATCGGTTTCCTTGGGATCGTCGCCGGGATCATTGCGCTGAACCGCTGGTTGAGCAGACTTCTATTCTGGCAGTGCATTTTGTGCGCGCTTTTTATACTGACAGTCAGGCTCCCGGACGGTCTGCAGATCACGATGATGGATGTGGGACAGGGCGATTGCATCTATCTGACCGGGGACAGCGGCTTCCATATGCTTATCGACGGCGGCAGTTCAGATAAGAGCGATGTGGCAAAGTATCAGATCATGCCTTATCTGAAGCATGAGGGCGTGTCATATCTTGACGCCGTCGTGGTCACCCATCCTGACAGCGACCATATAAACGGTATCCGCGTATTGCTGGAGGAGGCGGATACCGGCGGTATCGCTGTGGGAACGCTGTATCTGCCCGATGTGGGAGACGCAGGGCGAAATGAGGCGTATCATGAGCTGGAGAGGCTTGCGGGAGAGGCGGGCGTGGAGGTCCGCTATCTGAGCGCCGGAAATGCTTTGCACTGTGGCGAAGTTATGTTAACATGTATGCATCCGCAGAAAGGATGGAATACAGAAGAGGTAAACGCATATTCTACAGTGCTTTATCTTACTTACGGAGATTTTACGACGCTCTTTACGGGCGATCTGGAAGGCGCGGGCGAGGATAAGGTGACGGCGGCAATACAGGCTTCGGATGAATATGGTTTACATAATATAACACTCCTGAAGGTGGCGCACCACGGTTCGGGTAATTCTACGGACGAGGCGTTCCTGGAAGCGGTCAGTCCGCAGATCTCGCTGATCTCATCCGGCCGCAACAACCGCTACGGCCATCCCCATGCGGAACTGCTCGAACGGCTTGAAAACACGGGATGCCACATATACGGCACGCAGGAGTGCGGCGCGATCACGGTGCGGGTCCGCGGCGGCAGAGTGCGGGTGGAAGGATATATTGATACGGAGGACACTCAGACCGTGCGGAAGCGGTGGAAAATTGGATTTGATTTATGATGCAAACTACTCTATACTGAATTTATGAAGAAGCTGTTGGAAGAGATCGAATCGGGACAACTGAAACAGGTCTACATTCTCTATGGCGAGGAAGCGTACCTGAGAAACCAGTATAAGAATAAGCTGAAGGATGCGCTGCTTGACGGCGGCGACTCCATGAACCTCCATTACTTTGAGGGGAAAAATATCAGTGTGGAAGAAGTGACAGACCTGGCGCAGACTATGCCCTTTTTGGCGCAGCGCAGAGTGATTATACTGGAAAACAGCGGATTGTTTGTTCATGGTGGGGACCTGCTGGCGGAGTATTTGCGCGATCCGTGTGAGACGGCATATTTCGTGTTCGTAGAGCAGACGGTGGATAAACGCACCAAGCTGTATAAAGCGGCAACGGCGAGAGGCCGCGCCATCGAGTTCGTACCGCAGGATGAGGCGGTGCTGAAACGCTGGATACTCGGCATTCTGAAAAGGGAAAACAAGAAGATCACAGAGCGCGATCTTGATTTTTTCCTGGACAGAACGGGGCCTGATATGTCCAATATCAGATCGGAACTGGAAAAGCTTCTCTGCTATTGTATGAACAGGGATGTTGTCACTGCCGGGGATATCGAAGAGATATGCACAAGACAGGTGAACAACCGGATATTTGATATGATCAATGCGCTGGCAGAGAGAAGGCAGAAGACGGCGATGGAGCTGTATTATGATCTTTTGACGCTCAGGGAGCCCCCTATGCGGATCCTGTTTTTGATCGCCAGGCAGTTCAATCTGCTTCTTCAGGTCAAGGAACTGAAGAATAAAGGCTATGGGGCGGATGCCATCGGAAAAGAAGTCGGTCTGGCGGGGTTCATAGCAAGAAAGTATGTAGCGCAGGCGGCAAAATTTAAGGAGAGCGATCTGCGGAAGGCAGTGGAGGACTGCGTGGAGTCAGAGGAAGCGGTCAAGACGGGCAGGATGGGCGATGTGATGAGCGTGGAGCTTCTGATCGTAAAATGCAGCGCTGCGGCAGGGAGGGGATAATACGATGCTTGAGATAATCATTATAGTCATAATAAGTGTTACGATCTATAAGAGGGTACAGCGGAGAAAACAGGAAGGACAAGGAACCGGGCCACATCCGGCTATCACAACGACGGTCCGTCCGCAGCAGAGGATGCGCAATACGCCGGTCAAGAATGCGATACAGGAAGCGAGGGAGGATGGCAACAACACAACCGCTTACCTGATGGAAAAGGCGGCGGCGGATGCAAAAGAGCATGAAAGGGAAAGGCTCGAGGAACAGAAAAGATTGTATGAGACGAGGGGCGGACTGGCTGTGGCGGAGCGTTATCTGGCCGAGAATGCGATTCCCCAGGGGAAAAAATGTGTCGTCTGCGGTTACTGCGGCGCGGAAAATCTGATACCGGTGATGCCGGGGACGAGATACAGCTGCTACTTCTGCAGGGAGCCGCTGTGAGACTAAGAAGACAGTCTTTGGCGGGTGCGGCAATATAAACGGAAAATATACCGTATGGACGGTGAAAAGGAGATAAAACATGACAGTAGGCAGAATGACAGAAATAAAATATCTGTTTCCGGAATGGAGAGACAAGGCGCTGACATTCAGCTATGATGATGCGCAGATCTATGACAGGCGTTTGGTCAGCATCTTTAACCAGCACGATGTAAAAGGCACGTTCCACTTAAACAGCGGCACGTTGGACCAGGACGGATTTATAACCTCCGGCGAGGTGAAGGAGCTCTATGCCGGTCACGAGGTGGCGTGCCATGCGGTGACGCATCCTTTCTTTAACCAGCTCTCCGCGGCACAGACGACAGCACAGATCTATGAGGACAGGATGGCGCTTGAACGTTACAGCGGTAAGATCGTGAGAGGATTTTCTTATCCCTTCGGAGAGTACAGTGAGAGATTGATCGCGTCGGCGTTAAATCTCGGTATCGTGTACAGCCGTACAGTGGAGAGTACCATGAACTTCTTCCTTCCGTCCGATTTTATGCGCTGGCATCCCACCTGTCATCATAATCAGGTCACGGATGCGCTTATGGAGGATTTCTTACATCCGCAGGGATACCGTAACATGTCTTTGCTGTATGTCTGGGGACACAGTTATGAATTCGAGAGAGACAATAACTGGGATCATATTTCGCATATCTGTGATGAACTGCATGGAAAAGATGATGTGTGGTATGCCACAAACATAGAGATCTTCGAGTATGTGACGGCGATGCGCTCTCTTGTTGCGTCCGTGGACGGTATGATCGTTTATAATCCGGCAGCGGTGCCGCTTTATCTGTGTGTGAACGGCCGGAATGTCCTGCTGGATGCGGGAAAGCACGTCAGCCTTCGTACATGTTTCGAAACTCAGTAGGCGTGCAGTCTTTGATCTGTTTAAACATTCTGATAAAGGCGGAGAGGCTGGAGAACCCCGATTGAAGTGCGGCTTCCGTGATGGAGATCTGCGGGTCCACCAGAAGCATCTCCGCATGTTCTATTCTGTTCTTATTCAGGTACTTATAGAATGACACACCTGTAAAACGCTTAAATAATCTTGTGAAGTGATATTTTGAAAATCCGGCCAGAGCGGCGGCGTCGTCCAGACTCAGGTCCTCAGTACAGTGTTCGTGTATGTAGTTGCATACTGCCATAAATTTTTCCGTGTATTCTTTCTGCTTTGTGCGGGTCGTATCGAAAGCGCTGCCGTTGGCGGTGCGGTCCCGTCCGATCAATACCAGCATTTCGATCAGCTTCGCATAAATGGAAGCGCTTATGAGGATGGAATCGCTGAAATATTCGGTGCAGATCTCGCACATCAGATTTTTGAGCCGCTCGTGTATGGCGGGGTCGTTCTCGGGTGTGATGAGCAGGGCTGACGGAAGATTCGTCAGTATTGATTCAATATCGGCCACATTGTGGAGCAGGGAAAAGTCCGCCTGAAAGATAAGGCGTTCTCCGTGCATGGCGGGCATACTGTGAATGACGCCGGAGTTGATAAACAGCAGATCGCCCTCCTGCATCAGATAATCGCCGTCCCGGCAGGAAACCTTGTACGGGTTTTCTAACGGCATGATGATCTCGATAGGCGTATGCCAGTGGTCGGGATACGCTTCGTAATCCGTGTTGTCAAAAAGCATAAACTTTGCTATTTCTTTATATACAACTGTTTCTTTGATACCGTTTAATATTTCGATCATTTTGTCAGCGTCCCCTTCTTACAGCGATCGACCGCGAAGATTCTCTTATCGTACAAAGCGGTTATTAAGATGTGTTTTTCCTAAATATTGCTATTTTGATATACCATAATTCCTAAAAATTGCTTTTTTCTAAATATGATAATACCATAAAAAATAAAAAATACAACTTAAAATAAGCACAAAAATGATAAAAAGCCAAAGGTAGATCGAAAAGACATGGCGAAAATGACAGTAAAATACTGGTAAAAAATAATAAAATTATGCAAATCATCAAAACAAATCACAGAAAAAAAGCAATTATTTGCACACAAAAAACAATTATTCAAATGATTGATCGAGCAAAGTCTGCTACACTGCAATTGTAACAAGGTGGCAGATTCTTTCGGTGAACCGAATGAATCCGTACAGGGAATGGAGGGTAATATGAAAAGAAAAAAATTGTTATCGCTGGTGCTGGCAGTTTCGATGCTGGCGTCCATGATCGTTGGATGTGGCGGCGGATCGGGTGCCGCAGGAACATCTTCCTCTGATTCCGGCAGCAGTGCCGCATCAGGAGAAGTGGAAGAGATCACATGGATGTTCTGGGATGACCTGAACGCTACGGAAGATCTTATCTCTAAGGGATACAAGGATGTAATCGACAGATTCAATGCAGATTACGAGGGAAAGTATCATTGTACGCCAGTTACGACTAATCTGGAAGAATATTACACGAAGCTCAATGCGCTCGTTGCATCGGGTGAGACGCCGGATCTGTTTATCGTAAGTCCCGGCCCTAACCTGACAGATTATGTAACGCCCGGCGTTGCGGCTGATCTGACAGATATTCTGAAGACAGAGAATCCGGACTGGTACGCAAGCTTCAACGGCGGTATGTTTGACAAGCAGACATATGACGGCAAGATCTATGCGGTGCCTACCAATCTTGCGGCTGCATGCGTATTCTACAATACGGAGATCTTTGAGGAAGCAGGTGCGGCGGTTCCTACTACATACGATGAGCTGTTGGATGCATGCGATAAGATCCAGGCAGCAGGCTATACGCCGATCTCCATCAGCGCAGGTACGGCGTGGTGCTTATCCATGCTGGTAGGTTATCTGTGTGACAGAGAGGGCGGTCCGGATAATCTGGATGCGATCACAAACGGCACGGGCAGTTGGACGGATCAGACATTTATCAATGCGGGCAATAAGATGGTAGAGCTTTCCCAGTACTTCCAGAAGACTGCGGCAGGCGATACGAACGATGTGGCTACGGCAGCTTTCTACAATGGTGAAGCGGCTATGCTGATCCAGGGTTCATGGGTAATCGGGCAGATCAACGGTGCAAATCCTGAGTTTGAGGACAAGTGCGGTGTGTTCCAGTTCCCGGCTATCGAAGGCGGCGCTGATCCCAACAGGATCATTGCCAAGACAGACTCTCTTGCCATGAGCTCCAAAACAGAGCACAAGGATGCAGTCGTTGCACTGATGAAGTACTTTACCGATGACACGGCGCAGAAGTACACGGCGGAAGTAGGCGGTAAGATCCCGGTTACGAGCGTTGAAGTGGATTATGACAAGGCTCCTAAGCAGTTGAAATACGTTATGGATATTCTTGCCAACACGACAGGTACTCTCGGATTCTACAACGAGTCTCTTGCTACGACGGAGGCGGGTTCTGAGTTCGATAACCAGATGGTTTCCGTATATCTGGGCGACCAGACGGTTGAAGAAGGTTTCCAGAAGGTACAGGATTACTATGAGGAGAATATCTGGAACAAATAATCAATAAGAAAGATACGCATGCGGGATTGACACATCGTGCTGATCCCGCATGTTGTGTATCCTGTGCAGGATCAGTTCTGTATTCGGAAGGGAACGGTGGTATATATGAATAAAATGTTGCGGGATAAGAAAGCGATAGCGCTTTTTATGGCGCCAGCCCTCATTTTGTTTACGCTGGTGCTTTTTATACCGATCTGCCAGTCGGTCTATTATTCGTTCTGTGAATATGATGCGCTGACACCGCCTCGGTTCGTGGGACTTAAGAATTACACGAAACTCATCAAAGACGAAACAATGGGGATCGCCCTGAAGAACTCCGTGTTTTTCATGATTTTTTCCATTGTTTCCCAATTGCTGTTCGGCCTGCTGCTGGCCGGTTTACTGACGAATATCAAGAGGGGAAGGAACCTCTTTAAGAATATATATTATCTGCCCTGTGTTCTTTCTTCTGCAGCGCTTGGCCTTCTGTGGATGTTTATCTTTAGTCCGAAGCTTGGCATCAACCAGATCCTTGCGATGGCTGGGATCGAGGGACCGCTGTGGCTGATGGATACCAAGGGGACGATCATACTTCCCATGTGGGTGATCGCTTTCGTGGCGTTGTGGCAGTATGTGGGGCAGTCCATGATGTTATATATGGCGCAGATATCGGGCGTGAGTACGTCCCTATATGAAGCGTCCTATATTGACGGCTGCACCAGGGCAAAGACGTTCCGCTATATCACACTGCCGCTGCTGCGTCCAATGATGGCAACGGCCATGTCGCTTAACGCCATCGGATCACTTAAGTTCTTTGATCTGGTATTTAATATGACGGAGGGCGGTCCCAACCACAAGACGGAGGTGCTGGCGACCCATTTGTATACGCAGGGATTTAAGTTTTTCAAATACGGCTATGCCAGTGCGATCGGCGTTGTGCTTCTTATCCTCTGCCTGATCGTAACATTTTTGATCAATAAGTTTGTCAAAGTGGACAATTATGAGATGTAGGAGGTGGAAGGATGGGAGGAAAGAAAGTCGGAAGTACAAAGAGTAAGATCATAAATGTGATCATCTATATTTTTCTGGTGCTGATGGCGCTGTTGTATCTGCTGCCGCTTGTATGGGTGGTGCTGACATCCGTGAAGGACGACAAGGTTTTGTTTATCTCGCCTTTTGCAATGCCGGAGAAGTTGATGTTTGAGAATTATTCCTTTGCATGGACTGCGGGCTATCTGGGAAGGGCAACGCTCAACTCCGCGATCGTTTGTATTGTCACGCTCGCGCTCAGTATGTTGGTCGGTTCTATGGCCGCTTTTGCGATCGGCCGTATGCGCTGGAAATTTTCGGGGATCGCCATGACCTATTTTCTGACGGGTATGATGATCCCGGTGCACTGTGTGCTGATCCCGCTTTTTACCAAATTTGCCAAGGTGGGATTATCCAATAATCTGTGGGGACTGATACTGCCGTATCTGACGTTCTCGCTGCCGGTCACGATCTTTATCATGACGGGATTCTTTCAGGGACTGCCCAATGAACTGTTTGAGTCGGCATGTATAGACGGCTGCTCTATTTATAAGGCTTTTACCCACATAGCGCTGCCGCTGTCCAGAACGGGACTGTTCGTGACGGGCCTCATGACCTTTGTGGCGAACTGGAATGAACTGCTGCTCGCGATGGTATTTATCTCGGACGATACCAAGAAGACGCTGCCGGTGTCTCTGTCCAAGTTCGTTGGACCGTACAACACAAATTATTCACAGATGTTTGCGGCGATTGTTATTGCCATAGTGCCTACGATTATAGTATACTGTATGTTTAGTAACCAGATCGTTGACGGCCTTACCGCGGGCGCGGTAAAGGGTTAAGACTACCTGAAAGGAAAAGTGAATATGGGTATAAGAAGTGAAGCCAGAAAAACGGCAGCCTCGAAGGCAAAAGAATTAGTGAGTAAGATGACTCTTGAAGAGAAAGCATCGCAGTTGCGTTATGACGCGCCTGCGATCGAGAGACTGAACGTTCCGGCGTACAACTGGTGGAATGAGACGCTGCACGGGGTTGCGCGTGCGGGTGTGGCGACCAGTTTTCCCCAGGCGATCGGCATGGCGGCGGCGTTTGATCCCGAACTGCTTGAAAGGGCGGGAGATGTGGCGGCAACTGAGGGAAGAGCGAAATATAACGCTTATTCCGGTGAGAATGACAGGGATATCTACAAGGGGCTGACTTTCTGGTCCCCCAATGTGAATATTTTCCGCGATCCCAGGTGGGGGCGCGGTCATGAGACTTACGGAGAAGATCCTTATCTGACAAGCAGGCTCGGCGTGGCTTATGTTATGGGACTCCAGGGTGATGGCGATACGCTTAAAAGCGCAGCCTGCGCCAAGCATTTTGCAGTGCATTCCGGACCGGAGGCGGTGCGCCATGAGTTCGATGCCAGGGCGACCAGAAAAGATATGGCGGAGACTTATCTGCCGGCGTTCAAAGCCTGCGTTCAGGAGGCGGATGTGGAGTCTGTGATGGGCGCTTATAACAGAACGAACGGCGAACCCTGCTGCGGAAGCAACACGCTGATACGCGACATCCTGCGCGGCGAATGGGGATTTGAAGGTCATTTTGTGTCGGACTGCTGGGCGATCAGAGATTTCCATGAGCATCATATGGTGACGAAGTCCTTTGAGGAATCTGCGGCAATGGCGCTGAAAGCGGGATGCGACATCAACTGTGGCGTGACGTATCTGCATCTGCTCAAGGCTTATGAGGAAGGTCTTGTGACCGAGGAGGAGATCACGGCGGCGGCGGAGAGAGCCTTTACGACCAGATACTTGCTGGGACTCATGGACGGCTGCGAATATGATGACATTCCTTATGAAAAGGTGGAATGCGAAGAACATCTTAAGGTGGCGGATCAGCTTACAAGGGAGTCGGTGGTGCTTCTTAAGAATAACGGTATACTGCCGCTTGATGCGGGTGCCGGACAGACGATCGGCGTGATTGGTCCCAATGCTAACAGCAGGGTGGCGCTGATTGGAAATTATCACGGAACTTCTTCCAGATACATAACAGTGTTGGAGGGAATACAGGATAAAGTCGGACATAATGGTAGAGTTTTGTATTCGGAGGGTTCCCATCTGTATAAGGACAGAGTGGAAGGTCTTGCGTGGAAAAACGACAGAATTTCAGAGGCGGTCACGGTGGCAAAGCACAGCGATGTGGTGATCCTCTGCGTAGGTCTGGATGAGACGCTGGAAGGGGAAGAGGGAGATACCGGAAACAGCTATGCATCCGGTGACAAAGTTGACCTGCAGCTTCCCGAGTCTCAGAGAGATCTGATGAATGCTGTTCTGGCTGTCGGCAAGCCGGTTATAGTGTGCCTGATGGCAGGCAGCGCGATCGATCTTTCCGCAGCGCAGGACAAAGCGGACGCGGTATTGCAGCTGTGGTATCCTGGTGCCCGTGGCGGTAAACCCGTGGCAGATATATTGTTCGGCGACTGTTCGCCTTCGGGTAAGCTTCCCGTGACATTCTATAAGACGCTGGATGAGCTTCCCGACTTTGAAGACTACGGCATGAAGGGACGTACCTACAGGTATATGGAGAATGATGCGCTCTATCCTTTCGGATACGGGCTTACATACGGCGATGTGGTGGTGGAGAGCGCTGAGGTAGTCCGGCTGGACGCGGACGTGCGAAAGGCTGTAGTCAAGGTGCGGGCAGCCAATCGCGGCAGTGTGGCGACGGACGATGTCATTCAGGTGTATGTGAAAGATACACAGTCCCCGTTTGCTGTCCCGAATCACAGCCTATGTGCTTTCGCCAGAGTATCGCTGAAAGTCGGTGAGAGCCGGGAAATACAGCTGACGGTGGCGGACAATGCCTTTTACGCAGTCAATGACAACGGTGAGTTTGTGGCTGATTCGGACAAATATACGCTTTATGTGGGAACGGGACAGCCTGACAGACGTACGAAGGAGCTTACAGGTAAAGAGTGCATAAAACTGGAAGTGGCTTTTTAAGTGGATATGGGCGCAGCGGTCCGATGGACCGCTGCGGTTTTTACGGTTGCGGATGCCGTAAGGGTAGGGTATAATAGACTCCAGAATCCGGTTGCTGCGCAACCGCCGTGCTGCGCACTCAAAGATTCTGTCGTTACCATATCAGGTGAAATCAAATGCTCGCCTTGCTCGCGCTTGATTTCCTGCTGATATGGTATAATAGACGCAGATTCAGCAATCTGCGTCTCAAGAATCGCTTTGCGATTCTTCCGGAATGGTTTACGGTACTGGCATTAGAGATGTGGTATCATAGACGCAGATTCAACAATTTGTGCTAAGAGAATATAAAATTTACAGACGGAGGAACGGTACATGGGAATGAATATTGTGTGTCTGGATCTGGAGGGGGTGCTTGTGCCGGAGATCTGGATCGCGTTTGCCAAAGCCAGCGGTATTCCGGAGCTTACAAGAACGACCAGGGACGAGCCTGATTATAATAAGCTGATGAATTGGCGGATCGGGATTCTGAAAGAGCACGGACTCGGGTTAAAGGAGATACAGGACACGATTTCGACCATTGATCCGATGCCCGGAGCAAAGGAATTTTTGGATGAGTTAAGGTGTATCACGCAGGTTATTATCATCAGTGATACGTTTACGCAGTTTGCAGGTCCGCTCATGAAGAAACTCGGTTATCCGACTATTTTCTGTAACTCCCTGGAGACGGCGCCTGACGGTGAGATCACCGGATTTAAGATGCGTATCGAGAACTCGAAGCTGACTACCGTGAGGGCGCTTCAGTCTATAGGATATGATACGATCGCCAGCGGCGACAGCCACAACGATCTAGGGATGATCAGAGCGGGCAAGGCAGGTTTTTTGTTTAAGAGTACGGAGCAGATAAAGAAAGATAATCCGGATATACCCGCGTATGAGACATATGAGGAACTGATGGCGGCGATCAAAAAAGCGCTTGCGGACTGATCCTGGCGGCGTGTGGATGGAATGCGGTAATACGGTGCGTGCGGATGCATGGCGGAGCACATAGGAGGATGCGTGTATGAAGTGTACGAGAGTGCCGCTTGTAGCGGATGTTGAGAAGTATGAGGCAGGTAGGGGACTGGAGGACGGTTTTGAACTGTTATCGGATGTGATAACCAAGGGATGGATCGCTACCGATACGCTTGTCAAGATCAAACGGGATAACGGTACGATCGTATGTCCCTATGTTATGCACCGCAGGGGTCGTACTTTTATCGAAGAAGGCGATTATGTGATCACCGATGCGGACGGTACAAAGCATGTATGCGGGGAAGATAAGATCTTTAAGAGGTATCAGAAAGCAGAGTGACAGGACGCCCGGGATACCGTATGAGACAGATATATTTCGGAGCATATAAAAGTCAGGTCTGTGGACCTGACTTTTTAAGAGGGGATACTTCATGGATAAAAAGAAAAAGACAATTTGGCAGATCGGACCGGTGCTTTTGGTGCTGGTTGCCATGACCGTTTTGTTTTACTGGTATACGGGAGAGAACAGGGAGCGGATGGAGGAACGCAACAAGAACTATGCGGCGGATTCGGCGCGCGTGACGGCTTACCGTATCGATGAAGAACTGACAAGCGGACTCAGTCATATCAATACTTATGCCTACTATCTTGGCCAGAGTCTGAAGAGCCCGGAGGTGGACGTGCCTATGCTCAAGCGGATGGAAGAGAACGTTCTGTTTGACGCCATGCTGTTTACGGAAAGGGATGGCACGGATCATACGGCAGGCGGACTCACATCGGACGCATCGGAGAGGAGATTCTATCTCAACGGCATAGCGGGCAAAAGCGGAGTTTCCATTATTTTTCATTCCCCCTATTATGATGAGACAATGGTTTGCTTCTATGCGCCCGTATATTTTGAAAACGAGATCATCGGCGTGCTCAGAGGCGCCTTTCTGGCGGAAGAATATCTGCAGGATATGTTGTCCACCACATATTTCGGAGAGGAAGCGGGCACGTTCCTGTGTATGCCCGACGGCCGGATCATTGCCAGCTCCGGCGGAGAACTTTACAGCGGCACAGTCACGGAAATGCTTGTCGAAAACGGCGTGATCGATCCTGATACCGCGCAAAAAGTGCAGGAGGTGTTCGATAACGGCAAAGAGGGCGCGTTTATATGTGATGAGGCAAGCCTGACGGACAATATATGCGTCAGATACCTTCCGAGCAACGGTTATGTGCTGGTGCAGACGTTTCCCAAGAGTGTGACGCAGCAGATGATCCGGGACGAAAACCTGGTGGGTATCCGTCTGGAGGCGGCGCTTATCGTGCTGTTTGTTATCTATATTTTTGCGCTCCTTATCCGGGCGGGCTATGAGAGAAAGAAACTGGAACGGGAAAATCTTGAGATGAGTTATATCATAAGCGGTGTCAACACCCTGTTTTCCCGTTATGCGCTGATCGATTTTGAAGACGACACTTACCGGTATCTGGCGGGAACGCGCCCCGAGGACGACAGACTGCCGGCGGAAGGGACGTATGAGGAACTGCGCGCATACTTAAGTTCGCTGCTGGCGGATGAAAATGAACGTCAGAAATTTGCGGGCCAGATCAGCAAAGAAGCGATCATCATTTCGATGGAAAAACACAATAACCTGCGGTTTGAGCTTCATGTGATGAGCGGGGACACAGAAACATGGGAGCATGTGAATGTTATCTGTCTGGAAAAGAAGAACGGCAGAGCGAGCAAGGCGCTTTTTGTCCGTCAGGATATCACCGAGGTTAAGGAACGTGAGCTGCGCAGCCAGGCACAGCTGTCGGTCGCTGACCGTAAGGAGAGGCAGTACCGTATCGCCGTGACGTCTTCCGCAATATGCACTTTTGAGTTTAATCTTACACAGGATCTTATGGAGGAAGATATCGTCCGTACCATAGACGGGCAGCCGGTTTCTCTGCTAAGGCAGGTGGGCATGGAAGCGCCCTGCAAGGCGTCCGAAGTATTTGATAAGTGGAAGGAATTTATAGCGGAAGAGTCTCTGCAGGAATATTCGGAAGCATCCGATTTTTCCAAACTGACCGAGCGGTTTGAGAACGGTGAGGCGGAGGTGACGACCGAGTACTGGAGCAAGGATGTGGGGACCTCCGTATCGGTGGAGGATATCTGCGTCAGTCAGTCCTATCTTATGACGCGCGATTATGATACGGGCGACATTATGGTCATGGTAGTGACCAAGGACGTGACGGAGATGGTCAAAAAGCGCCGGGCGCAGACGCAGGCGCTTCAGGATGCGCTGATGCAGGCGCAGCACGCAAACCGCGCCAAGACTACGTTCCTGTCCAATATGTCCCATGATATCCGCACACCCATGAATGCCATTATCGGGTTTACCACGATCGCGGTAAGTCATCTCGATAACAGGGAGCAGGTGAAGGACTGTCTTCAGAAGGTGCTTTCCTCCAGCAATCATCTGTTAAGCCTGATCAACGATATCCTTGATATGAGCAGGATCGAGAGCGGAAAGGTCCAGATCAAGGAACAGCCCTGCAATCTGGCAGAGCTGATGCATAATCTGGTCAATATCATACAGCCGCAGGTGAAGGCAAAGCAGATCAAACTGGACATTGAAACCTATGACGTGCAGAATGAGGACATCATAGCCGATCCGCTGAAGCTCAATCAGGTGTTTATCAATCTCTTAAGCAATGCGGTGAAATATACGCCGGCGGACGGCTGTATTTCTTTCCGCATCATGCAGAAGCGGGCGGTACGCGACGGATACGGAGAATATGTATTTACCGTCAGAGATAACGGTATCGGTATGTCGCCTGAGTTTGTGAAGCATATCTTTGAGCCCTTTGAACGCGAGACAACGGTGACGCAGTCAGGTATTCAGGGTACGGGACTGGGCATGGCGATCACCAAAAATATCGTGGAGATGATGGATGGGAAGATCAGCGTTGAGAGCAAGCCGGGCGTGGGCAGTACCTTCAGTGTGGAGTTTAGCTTAAAGCTTCAGAATGTGGAAGAAACGGAGAAGCAGATCAAGGAGATGCAGGGATGCAGGACGCTTGTGGTGGATGACGATTTCAATATCTGTGACAGCGTCAGCAGAATGCTTAAGGATATCGGAATGCGTTCCGAGTGGACTACGTCCGGCAGGGAAGCCGTATACCGCGCCAGATTGGCAAATGAGGAAAATGATCCTTATCACACTTATATCATCGACTGGCAGATGCCGGAGACGAACGGTGTGGAGACGGCAAGAATGATCCGGAACGCGGTGGGACCGCATGCGCCCGTGATCATCATGACAGCGTATGACTGGTCGGATATTGAGGAGGAGGCGCGGAAAGCGGGCGTAACGGCATTCTGTGCGAAGCCGCTTTTCATGTCCAACTTAAAATCCGCCCTGCTTGCGGCGAATGAACGGGAAAAAGAGGAAGAAGTTCAGGCGTGGACGAAAGAAGATTTCGGCGGCAGGAGAGTCCTTCTGGTCGAGGATATCGAGATGAACCGCGAGATCGCCGAGATGATACTGACAGAAGCGGGATTTGTGGTGGAATCGGCGCCTGACGGGACGGACGCCGTTGAGATGGTCAAGGCATCGGCGGAACATTATTACGATGTTATCCTGATGGATATACAGATGCCGACAATGAACGGCTATGAGGCTACCCGGATCATCCGCGCGCTGCCCAGAGAGGATGTCAACACGATCCCGATCATCGCCATGACCGCGAATGCGCTTGAGGAGGATAAGGAGGAAGCCCTCAAAAACGGTATGAACGCACATATTGCGAAGCCGCTTGATATGGAGATCTTTATGAGCGTGCTCAGACAATTTTTGCAGTGATTCTTGTTGGTTCATTTTACTGGGTTTACTTTACAGGATTTATTTTACAGGGTTTATTATGGAGGCTGAAAGGCTGTATCCGGATGACGGGTGCAGCCTTTTTAAGTCCCGTTTATCGTACATAGAATATGCTAGTCTTATAGCATCAGAAACGGATACGGTGGAGCATGTAAGCAGCCGGACGAAGGGAGGATGCGCATATGAGAGGAAAGACATTTGGTATCTTAACTGTGATGCTTGTTCTTGTCATTGTTTTTTGCATCAAGGGAACCGTGATGGGCGGCGCAAAGGAACAGGATGGGCGGAACAATCATTATTATGCATCGTTGGAGCAGGAGTACCGTGAGAAGTTGCGTGATATGCTGGACAGCCAGGGATTGAAGAACTGCGGCGTCAATATCAGGTGGGTCGCAGACGGAGCAGAAAGCCGTGAATATACGGTATTGCTCAATCATCAAAGGCTCGGAAACATGACGCGGGAGGAGATCGATCATCTTCAGACTATACTGTCGGAGGCGGAATTTGATGATGCGGCGTGCAGCTTTTCCTATGTCATCGGATAGAGAAGGACGGATATTATTGGCAGATATAATATGTAAAACTGCATTGACATGGCAGAACATATGTTTTATATTAAACATACAGAACATATGTTTGTATACTTAAGATTTGTTTTTTTCGTCCGGAGAAAGGAATGACATTTTCCGGATTTGGGATTATACTAATAAAGACAGGGCAGACAGGCATTGAAGATGTGTCTGCTCACAATAAAACAGATTGGAGTGCAGTATGAGACATAATCCCAAACCGCAGGAAATGTACAGACATTTCAAAGGAAATATATATCAGATACGCTGTCTTGCCAGACACAGTGAAACGGGTGAGATGATGGTGGTCTATCAGGCGATGTACGACACGTTCCAGATCTATGTCAGACCCCTCGCCATGTTTATGGAGGAGGTGGACCGCGCGAAGTATCCGGAGGCAAAACAGAGATACCGTTTTGAATTGCTGCAGGATATGGATGGCGCTGAACTGTCAGAGCCCGCCGTGCCGCAGACTCCGGCGCAGCCCAAGCCACAGACACAGACGCAGCCGCAGACTCCGGCGCAGCCCAAGCCACAGACACAGATGCAGCCACAGACTCCAGCGCAGTCACAGACTCCGGCACAGACAGCGGATAGTGAAGAAGTGAATATTGATCCTCTGGTGATGGATTTTCTTGACGCCGACACTTATGAGCAGAGGCTGAATGTGCTGGCGGCGCTTCGCCACAGAATAACCGATGATATGATCAATACTATGGCTGCGGCTGTCGATCTGGAGATCAAAGACGGTGATGTGGAAGCAAGATACGAGGAGCTTAAGAACTGTCTCCTCACTTTTGAAAAGTATGAGTGCAACCGGTTGAGGTAGCAGCGGCAGCGGCTGCACGGGAGCACACAGGTCGTCTCCGGGGATCATGACAGAACAGGGAATGTCGTGACTTATGTCAGGAGGTGGCTTATGGCTTACGATTTAGAGAAAAAACTGGTAGTGGGAGTATCTTCCCGGGCGCTGTTTGACCTTACTTATGAGAATACGATATACGAGTCGGACGGCGTGGAGGCTTATTGCAGATACCAGATCGAACATGAGAATGATATACTGCGGCCGGGGCCCGGCTTTCCGCTTATCAAAGCCCTGCTTAATCTGAATAATCTGCCCAATCATGAAGGCAGTGTAGAGGTTATCATCATGTCGAGGAACAGTCCGGATTCTTCTCTGCGGGTTTTTAAGGCGATCGAGCATTACGGACTCAATATCACCAGGGCTGTGCTGGCGAGCGGCGCATCTTTAGCGCCCTATCTTACGGCATTTAAGACAGACCTTTTTCTGTCGGCCTATGAGGATGATGTACAGAGCGCCATAGATTCCAATATCGCGGCGGGGATCATCTGTACGGATGGGCTTCACACGTATGACTGCGAACATCAGATCAAGCAGATCAGGATCGCGTTTGACGGGGATGCGGTACTCTTTTCGGATGAATCAGAGAAGATATTCAGGGAGCACGGACTGGAGGCTTTCGAGGAAAACGAGAGACGCAATGCGAACAGTCCGCTTCAGGCAGGTCCCTTTGCCAAGTTCCTCAAGACTCTCTCTGAATTGCAGAAAGATTTTGTACAGGAGGATGCGCCTATCAGGACCGCTCTTGTCACGACCAGATGTGCGCCGGCGCACGAGAGAGTCATTCGTACGCTGCGCGCGTGGAATGTGCGTATCGACGAGGTATTTTTCCTTGGCGGCGTGCACAAGAAGGATGTATTACAGGCATTTGGCGCCCACATTTTCTTTGATGACCAGTCGGTACATACCGGTCCGGCATCGGAGGTAGTGCCGGCCGCAAGGGTGCCCTATAAGAGCGATCCTGCCGGCAGTGAAGCGGGACCGGAGCCGGACAGCAGTTAACAGCCGATATGAAATATAACGAGATCATTACAGCTAATTTCATAGAAAGACCGAACCGTTTTATAGCGTATGTGGATATAGAGGGGAAGAGAACGAAAGTACATGTGAAAAATACCGGCAGATGCAGGGAACTGCTGACTGATCACGCTGCGGTATATCTTGCCGGAAGCGATAGTCCCGGCCGGTCCACGGCATATGACCTGGTGGCGGTCAATAAGGACGGCAGACTCATCAACATAGATTCCGGCGCGCCCAATAAGGCTGTGGGCGAATGGCTTGCAGCGGGCGGACTGTACAAGGACATCAGTCTGATACGCCCGGAAACGGCTTATGGCAATTCTCGGTTTGATTTTTATGTTGAGAGCAGAGGCGGGGACAAAGCGTTTATTGAGGTCAAGGGCGTTACGCTTGAGGAGGGCAACATTGCGCTGTTTCCGGACGCTCCCTCCGAGCGGGCGCTCAAGCATGTGTATGAATTGATTGAAGCGCATGAACAGGGTTATGAGGCATATCTTATCTTCGTTGTCCAGATGCAGGATATCCACCGCGTGGAGCCGAACCGCCGCACGCAGCCGGCTTTTGCGGAGGCGCTGCGAAGAGCGGAGAGCGCGGGAGTGCATATACTTGCCTGCGACTGTAAGGTGAGTCCGGATGAAATGCTGATCCGCAGCCGGGTCCCGGTCGTTGTGGATGTGCTTGATCTGATTGCAGAACCGCTGCTTGCATGGTATGATACCGGTAGACGTATACTGCCGTGGCGGGAGGAAGCCACACCGTATCATGTCTGGCTGTCGGAGATCATGCTGCAGCAGACAAGGGTGGAGGCGGTGAAGCCTTATTACGAACGTTTTCTGCGGGAATTACCGGATATCGCAAGCCTGGCGGAAGCGGAGGACGAGAGACTGCTGAAGCTCTGGGAAGGGCTCGGATATTATAACCGGGTGAGAAATCTGAAGAAGGCAGCGCAGACGATCATGACTGAATATGGCGGCAGGATGCCCGCCGATTATGATGCGCTGGCAGGGTTAAGCGGCGTGGGGAGTTATACGGCGGGAGCTATTGCTTCCATCGCTTTCGGACTTCCTGTTCCGGCGGTAGACGGAAACGTTCTAAGGGTTTTGTCCAGACTGAGAGCGGATGACAGGAATATTCTCGATGCTAAGGTAAAAAAAGCCGTGGAGGATGAACTGCGGGGCGTTATTCCCAAAGACAGGCCGGGGGATTTCAACCAGGCGCTGATGGAGCTCGGCGCTATGGTCTGCATACCCGGGGGCGAACCGAAATGCGGCGTATGTCCCTGGCGCAAGCTGTGTATGGCGGGCAAAGCCGGCACAATGACACAGTATCCCAGAAAAGACAAGAAAAAGCCGCGCACAATAGAGAAAAAAACGGTTCTGGTTATACAGTACGGACGTCTGATCGCTCTGCGAAAGCGCCCGGACAAAGGGCTTCTTGCGGGCATGTATGAACTTCCGTGCATGGAGGGGCATCAGAGTAAAGATAAGGTGCTGGCATATTTGCGCCGGTCCGGTGTATCTCCGCTCAGGATCCGTAAACTGGAACCGGTCAGGCATATATTCACCCATAAAGAGTGGGACATGACGGGATATCTGATACGGGTCGATGATCTGGAGGGTATGGGCGAGTTTGTGTTTGCGGATTTGGATAAAGTAAGGGAGGCGTATCCGGTCCCTTCGGCTTATGCCGCATATATGCGGATGGCCGGGCTGTAGCCTGAACAGAGCACGGACTGCGTAACGGTGCAGTCTGAATACAGGTTATTTGATTTTGGAGGTCTTTTATGAAATTACTGTCGGTTGCGATACCTTGTTACAATTCACAGGATTATATGCGAAAATGTGTAGATTCTCTGCTCGTGGGCGGAGAGGATGTGGAGATACTGATCGTGGATGACGGTTCTACGGATGATACCGCGGCGATCGCAGATGAATATATGGCTTCATATCCCTCTATTGTCAAAGCCATACACAAGGAAAACGGAGGACACGGCTCTGCGGTCAACACGGGACTGGAACATGCTACCGGTCTGTATTTCAAAGTGGTAGACAGTGATGACTGGGTAAAGGAGAGCGCGTATTTTAAGGTGCTTGAAGTCTTAAGAGACGTTACTGCGGGCGATACCACGCTCGATATGCTGATCACTAATTTTGTATATGAGAAAGCGGGGGAAGCCAGGCATAAAGTCATGAAATACCGCCATGCGCTTCCGCAGGACAGGATTTTTACATGGAATGAGGTCAGACATTTTCACAAGGGCCAGTATATTCTGATGCATTCGGTGATCTTCCGGACAAGGCTCCTTCGGGAGTGCGGGCTGAAGCTCCCCGACAATACGTTTTATGTGGATAACCTGTTTGTGTTTGAGCCGCTTCCCTATGTGCGGAATCTGTATTATCTGGACGTCAATTTCTACCGTTATTTTATTGGCAGGGAGGGTCAGTCCGTCAATGAAGAGATCATGATATCCAGAATAGACCAGCAGATCAAAGTCAATAAGATCATGATGGACTACATGGCGGATCATATGGATAAACTGTGCAATCGGCGTAAGCTTAAGAATTATATGCTCAATTATCTGGAGATCATCACAGTGATCTCTTCCATATTACTGATACGTTCGGGCACGGAAGAGAACCTCGGCAAGAAACAGGAGCTGTGGAATTATATCAAGAAAAAAGATTTGCGTATTTATATGCGTCTGCGCTACGGGGTGCTTGGCAATTCCATGAATCTTCCCGGCAGGGGCGGAAGAAAGATATCCGTCGAAGGCTACAAGATCTGCCGGAGATTTTTCAAATTCAACTGACCATAGGCTTGCGGTTCCGGCGATTCTGCGCGTTTCGGTGGAGATTGAGCAGTATGTCGGACTGATACACAAGACCGTACATGACTGTGGCCATGATAAATGCGGTAGTTACATCAAATACCGAGTGCTGCTTGATAAACATGGTTGACATAATTATAGAAACGCACAGGATAAAGGAAACGGCGCGGATGCCCTTATGTTTTTTCAGCCGTTCACTGTTCATAACCGCGATATGGCAGCCGAGCGAATTATATACATGGATGCTGGGCCACAGATTGGTGGGGGTGTCCGTTCTGTAAAGCGCAGACACCATTTCCGTAAATATGTTGTCCCGGGGCATGATGTATGGCCTTAAATTGTGACCGTTGGGCCACAGCGTTGAGATGAGCAGAAAGACAGTCATGCCTGTACTCAGGAAAATAAACGCCCTGGTGTAACCGTCCCTGTCCCGAAAGAAAAAGTACGCCACAGTGACGGCAACATATAGAAACCACAGCATATAGGGAATTACGAATATCTCACAAAAGGGGATCTTGTCGTCAAGCGGCACATGAATGATGCGGGAGGGTCTGACGACCGTTTTTTCCAAATATGCGAACCATGAAAGATATATGATCCCGTAGATGATAAGCGGAACCGCATGCCTGTATTTGCGGGCAAACCGAAGCAGGGAATATGATTTCTTTTTAAAACTTTCCATTCTTATGCACCTCTTAGGCATCTCGCCGCATCTTATACGGCTTCCTGTTACCTTGTTGCCTGTTTGCTGCTTTTTCGTTACTTATTTATAGAAGTAATCATAGCAGATATAATTTAAAAGTCAAAATAATATTTCCATAAAAATTCCTTAATATTTTTTGAAAAAATGTATATTATGTTCAGAGAACAGGCGCCGGGATCCTTTCTAAAATATTATGTGAAAAGATTCTTGATATTATGTCAAAATTATGTCAAAGATGCTGTTGCGTCCCAAACCTTCTATGTGCTATACTTATAGCGATTTTATTATTTCAGAAAGGCAGGAACCAGAAATGTATTCGTTGGATGAGGTTAGGTTGACAGATCCCGAGATAGCGCAGGCGATCGTTGATGAGCAGAAAAGACAGGATTCGCATATTGAGCTGATTGCATCCGAGAACTGGGTCAGTAAAGCTGTTATGGCGGCAATGGGCAGCCCGTTGACCAATAAATATGCAGAAGGTTATCCGGGTAAAAGATATTACGGCGGATGCGAGTGCGTGGATGTAGTGGAAGACCTTGCAAGAGAACGGGCCAAAGAGCTGTTTGGCTGCGAGTATGTCAATGTACAGCCGCACTCCGGCGCACAGGCGAATATGGCGGTATTTTTTGCGGTAATGGAGCCTGGCGATACTTTCATGGGAATGAACCTGGATCACGGCGGACACCTGTCGCATGGGTCGCCGGTGAATATGTCCGGTAAATATTTCAAATGCGTGCCCTACGGCGTAAACGATGACGGATTTCTTGACTATGATAATGTGCGCAAGATCGCATTGGAATGCAGACCGAAGATGATTGTGGCGGGAGCGTCCGCATATGCGAGAACGATCGATTTTAAGAGATTCAGAGAGATAGCCGATGAAGTGGGCGCTGTTCTGATGGTTGATATTGCCCATATTGCGGGTCTTGTGGCTGCCGGACTTCACCCGAGCCCGATCCCTTATGCACATGTGACTACGACCACAACGCATAAGACGCTTCGCGGTCCCCGCGGCGGTATGATCATGTCCAGTCAGGAAGTGGCAGATAAATATAATTTCAATAAAGCGGTCTTTCCGGGTATTCAGGGTGGCCCCCTGATGCATGTGATCGCGGCGAAGGCGGTCTGCTTCAAGGAAGCGCTTGACCCTTCTTTTAAACAGTATATGCAGAATGTTGCGGATAACGCTCAGGCGCTGTGCAAAGGCCTGCAGAACAGGGATGTGAAGATCGTGTCCGGCGGCACGGACAATCATCTGATGCTTGTGGACCTGACGCCTTACGATCTGACGGGTAAAGCGGTGGAGAAGCTTCTTGACGAGGCGCATATCACCGCCAATAAGAACACGATCCCCAACGATCCGAAATCACCGTTTGTCACGAGCGGTATCCGTCTCGGAACACCGGCGGCTACATCCAGAGGCCTAAATACGCAGGATATGGATCAGGTGGCGGAGGCAATCTCTATTGTGATCAAAGAGGGTGAAGCCGGGATCGATAAAGCCCGCGCTATCATTAAGACTCTGACGGATAAGTATCCGCTGATCTAATGTGACAGGCGGCGCATGCAACGGTCCGGGATGACGGCGGCTGCTGCAAAAAGATAAAGATATGCCGCAGGGACGGTGTATTGCAGGAGGAGCAGGATTGTGGATAATCACGGGAATAGTACGATAAATATTGCGGTGCTGGGATACGGTACGGTGGGCAGCGGTGTCGTTGAGGTCATCGAGACTAATAAAACCGCTATCAATAAGCGCGCGGGCGCTGAACTGAACATTAAATATATTCTGGACTTGCGGGATTTTCCGGGAGATCCGTATGAGAATAAAGTCGTTCATGATTACAGTGTGATCCTGAACGATCCGGAGGTTGCGGTAATATGTGAGACAATGGGCGGCATCAAACCGGCTTATGATTTTACGAAGCAGGCTTTGATGGCGGGCAAGAGCGTGTGTACCTCCAACAAGGAACTGGTTGCGGCTCACGGTCCGGAACTGATCGCGGTTGCGGGAGAACACCGGTGTAACTATCTGTTTGAAGCTAGTGTGGGCGGCGGCATTCCGATCATCCGCCCGCTCAACTATTCTCTTACGGCGGAGAAGATCGATGCCATCACCGGAATATTGAACGGAACGACCAACTATATTCTTACCAGGATGGACAAGGAGGGCGCCAGCTTTGAAGAGGTGTTAAAAGAGGCGCAGGAAAAGGGGTATGCGGAGCGCAATCCCGAGGCGGACGTGGAGGGTTACGATGCCTGCCGCAAGATCGCTATCCTGTCTTCGCTTATGTGTGGTAAGAATGTAAAATATGAAGAGATCTACACGGAAGGTATCACGAAGATCACTTCTGCGGATTTTCGGTATGCCAGGCAGATGAACAAATCCATTAAGCTGCTTGCCATGAGCAGAGACACGGACAAGGGCTTTTTTGCTATGGTAGCGCCGTTCATGATCCCGAGAGAGCATCCGCTTTACAGTGTGAGCGACGTGTTTAATGCAGTCTATGTGCACGGTAATATGCTCGGGGATTCCATGTATTACGGCCGTGGAGCGGGCAAGCTGCCTACGGCGAGCGCCGTGGTGTCCGATGTGGTGGACTGCGCAAGACACATAGGCAGGACGGTCATGTGCTTCTGGGAAAATGAGGACGTAAAGGTTACCGGCATTGAAGAAGACGAGGGTAAATTTTTTGTCAGGATACCGGCTGCACAGAGAGAAAAAGCTATGGAAGCCTTTGGCTCCCTGGCGGAGATCAGCGTGGGGATCGCGGAAGAATTCGCGTTTATGACACACGTTATGACGGAGAAAGAGTTCAACGATAAAATAGCCAGGATCGGCGGATGCATCAACAGGATCCGCATTCTGAGCGCATAAACGGCAGAAACGTACAGGAGAACGTACAGTCCGGATCTGCGGGTCCGGCTGTTTCACTGATATGTGTTCTGTTGATATGGGGGTCATTATTATGAAAAAAGTAGTGAAATTCGGCGGCAGCTCGTTGGCGAGCGCCGGACAGTTTAAAAAAGTAGGAGACATCATCCGGGCGGATAAGGAGCGCAGATTCGTGGTCCCTTCCGCACCGGGCAAGAGAGATCCCGATGATACCAAGGTCACCGATATGCTGTATGCCTGTTATGAGCTTGCCGGGGAAGGCAAAGATTTTAAGGCGCAGCTCCAGGCGATAAAGGATCGTTACCAGGAGATCATAGACGGACTTGGGCTGGATCTGTCGCTGGAGAATGAGTTTGAGACGATCGAGAAGAATTTCAGGGGAAAAGCGGGCGATAATTATGCGGCTTCCCGCGGAGAATATTTAAACGGTATTATCATGGCGGCATATCTTGGATATGAGTTTGTGGACGCCGCACAGGTCATTCGTTTTTCGGACGATGGGGAATTTGATCCGGAAACGACCAATACTCTTTTGCGGGAGAGATTGAGCGGGATGGATTCGGCAGTTGTTCCCGGATTCTACGGCGCTTGCGAGGACGGCTCGGTCAGAACTTTTTCCAGAGGCGGCTCCGATATAACCGGATCGATCGTGGCCAGGGCGGTAAAGGCCAACGTGTATGAAAACTGGACGGACGTATCCGGGATCCTGATCGCTGACCCGCATATTATTTATAAGCCTGAGAAGATCGATGTTGTTACATATAAGGAATTAAGAGAGTTATCCTACATGGGCTTTAACGTTCTTCATGAAGATGCCGTATTCCCGGTCAGACGGGAGGGTATTCCGATCAATATCCGCAATACCAATGCCCCGGAGGAGGACGGCACATGGATCGTGGAGAGCACATGCCAGAAGCCGAAGTATGTCATTACGGGTATAGCCGGTAAGAAAGGCTTCTGTTCGGTAAATATCGATAAGGATATGATGAATTCCGAGATAGGATTCGGGCGCAAGGTGCTGCAGGCCTTCGAGGAGAACGGGATTTCTTTTGAGCATGTTCCCTCGGGCATAGACACTATGACCGTGTTTGTCCATCAGGATGAGTTTATGCACAAGGAGCAGCAGGTGGTGTCCGGCATACACAGGCTGGCGGAACCGGATCATATTGAGATCGAAGCGGATCTTGCACTGATAGCCGTTGTGGGAAGAGGCATGAAGTCCACCCGCGGTACGGCGGGCCGGATCTTCTCTGCGCTGGCGCATTCCAATGTCAACGTCAAGATGATCGACCAGGGCTCCAGCGAGTTAAACATTATCATCGGCGTTGCCAATTCTGATTTTGAGACTGCGATCAAGGCGATTTATGACATTTTTGTACGTATTCAGTTATAAGCATGGTTATTTTTAATAAAAAAGGCAGAAGGTTTTGATTATTTTTGCTAAAATAA
>CANQNN010000030.1 GCA_947625205.1 uncultured Lachnospiraceae bacterium
TCCATTCCCGCTGCTTTCTCGCCAAGCTCGGACTCCATCTGTTTCCTTGCGATTTCAATCGCTTCTTCCTCGCTGATTCCGTCTACAGCCTGTACTTTTTCCTTCAGCATACTTTTTTCTGACAGATATTCCTCCCTTGCGTCCTGCGCTGCCGAACTCTGTGAAACTGCGTAACTCATTTTATGCTGAAAATCAATGATTTCCAGAATCTCCTCGTCAGTCATTTCTCTGTCGGGTAGATTGAAAACACCCGTAGAACTGATATAGCAGAGCATTCCTTCCGTTACAGCCGCTGCATCGTCCACCTGTGTAATGGCTCCATCGGGAAATCTGCCATTCTCGTATTCCTGCCAAAGCATCTGACTGCGTTCCTTTTCTGCGTCAGAATATTCTCTGGAAAAACCGTCCGCTTCCGCATTTCGTTCTTCCTGAACCATATCATTGATTTCCTCTACTTCTTCCTGCGAAATACTTTCCATACGTTCCAGAACAAGGTTTTTGACCACTGCCCGTACCGGAATACTGACAATACCTGCCGCTAATGCGACAGCCGCAGCAGATGAAGCTATTTTTTTCCAGTTCCTTGTTTTGTTCTTTCTGTTTTTCATTCGTTTCATAACATTCATAATGATTTCTTCCTGCATTTCTTCTGAAATATGAATTTGTTCCATTGTCTCTTTTACATTCCGCCTATTCATCTGTTATACCTCCTTCAATGATAATTTCAGTAGTTCCCGACCACGCTGCAATCTCATTTTTACCGCACCCTCTGTGATTCCTAAAATATCTGCTATTTCCTTTATCTGGTATCCCTCCACATAATGCAGATAAATAACCATTTTCTGTTTGACTGGCAATTCCAAGAGTTCTTTTAAAGTTCTCTCCTGTTCCGGCGCCATAAGACCGCTTCCCAGTTCATCAATAGAAATCTTCGGATGGCGGATTCGAAATCGTATCATATCACGGCAGATATTGGTTGCCACGCGGATCAGCCAGGCTTTTTCATGTTCCTCATTACGGAAATCCGGTTTCTTTTCCAGATAACGGCAAAAGGTATCCTGAATGGCATCCTGGGCATCCTGTTCGTTGCATACTATTACAATGCAAATTTTGTAAAGCAAATCACTGTATTTCAGAACCGCTTTTCTTACGTCCTCCTCTATGCCCACTTGTTTCACCTCCTTTACTTTAAATACGTTTGAGAAGAGGAAAAAGTAACTTAACAAAATATTTTTATGATATAATAAGCGCAGATTTAGCAATCTGCGCTAAGAGAATCGCTTCGCGATTCTCCCAGAATGGTTTACGTTACTGGCATCAGAGAATATGATATCATCAGGTCTGCAGAACAGGGATTGAGGAAGGATCGTATGGATGAATTTTATCAAAAAATAACGGCGTTCTTTTCAGATTTTGGGAAAGGAAGAAAAATGGTGCTCTCCACATCTGAAAACGACAGGGTATCCTCACGAATGATGAGTGTTGTACAGATTGGCGGGAAATTATACTTTCAGACTGACAGGACGATGAAAAAATATCACCAAATAATGAAGAACAACCATGTTGCATTGTGTATAGATAATATTCAAATTGAAGGCGAATGCACCGAAGCCGGACATCCCCTGGATAACGCCGCGTTTTGCGATATTTATCAAGAATGCTTCAAAAGCTCGTATAATGCATATTCAGCGTTAAGCAACGAAAGACTTTTTATTGTTAAACCACTGTACATAGAGCGTTGGATATATGATGAGGGCGTTCCTTATATGGAAACCTTTGACATGAACACCCGGCAATATAGGTTCGAGAGGTATTGGGGAGTATAAAATCCGGTTTGACGGGAGAAGCTGAGCGCCGGATAAGAAAACTGGTTATGAATAGAAACCTCTATTCCAAAATCAAAAAAGGGAGTCGTTATACTTGTGCGACTCCCAGTGTAAAAGCTGACCTGAAATCTATGTGTGATACCGAAATTGAAACATTGGCATCATGGATAATGTTTCGTATGAGGTGATCGACATTCAGGATATTCCGTATGAAGATGGCTTCTTTGATGTCGTCATTGCAAATTATATGCTTTATCATGTGCCGGATATAGCTAGGGCTTTATCTGAAGTCAGCAGGGTATTAAAGTGCGGCGGGTGTTTTTATGCCGGTACAACAGGTGAAAACGGAATCATGGAAACCGTTATGAAATACTTCAAAATCAAGGCTTTGCGAAATTGGAAAAGTGATTTGATTTCCTTTTTGTTTGCAAAATGTCGGTTTGAATAAAGCGGAAAAGGCTGTTTTGGGATTGTTAATTGAAGATTCGGATAGAACTGCCGAAATGATTGCGACAGAGATAGGAGTTACAAAGAAATAGTATTTGTGGAGGTTCTTATGATCAAACCGAACCATTTAAGCAAAGGGGATACCGTTGCCATCGTGAGCCTTTCATCCGGTATACTGGGCGAGTCATGGGCAATTCATAAGCTGTATCTTGCAAAGGAACGGCTGGAAAAGGATTACGGGCTGAATGTAGCGGTCATGCCTAATGCGTTGAGAGGCGTGGAATATCTGTATCATCACCCGGAAGCGCGGGCGGCTGATCTGATGGAGGCGTTTCGGGACAAACGCATAAAGGCGGTCTTCAATGCCATTGGTGGGGATGACACCATCCGGCTGCTGCCTTACATTGATCTTGACGTGTTCCGCGAAAATCCCAAAATCTTCACAGGATTTTCCGATACCACGACTAACCACTTTATGATGTATAAAGCCGGACTGATCTCTTACTATGGCGCCAGCGTGATGACCAATTTTTCGGAATATGGCAAAATCAACGACTATACCGTGAAGATGATCAGGGACACGCTGTTTGAACCAAAAGAAATCCTCGAGATTCCGTCCGCCCCTTATTGGTACGATGATGAGGACGAAAAAATCAGGTGGAGTGAGGAGAACATTCACAGGGAAAAGCCGTATCATCCGGAACGTATCGGATATGAAGTGATCCAGGGCTCCGGGGTTGCGGAGGGGAGATTGCTTGGCGGCTGCGTGGATGTATTTATCGAGCTGCTGGGGACATCTCTGTGGCCCTCTGAGGACGAGTGGGCAGGAAAGATCATGTTTCTCGAAACAAGCGAAGATGATATATCGGCTGACTGTCTCACGTGGTATCTCCGCAATTTTGCGGCACAGGGATTGTTTGACGTGATTCATGGCATCATTGTGGGCAAACCGGCCAGGCGCAGCAAATACGAGCCATACAAAGAAGTGTACCGGAAGGTTGTCGGGGAAGAAGCCGGTCATCCTGAACTCCCGATTATGTTTAATGTCAATTTCGGTCACGCGGAGCCGATCGGTATTATCCCGTATGGAGTAATGTGCAGGTTGAACGCAAATAAGAAAACGTTAACACTTTTGGAGCCGGCGACGGCATAATTCACGCATTACCGACAAAATCAGTCTGTCAACTCGTATTCCACCGTCACGGAGGCTTTCACATCAATCTCGCCGGGCATGACTGCAGCAGCATCTTCCATAGCCGATTCCTTGCGGGCGTTAAGAGCATTGACAGCGGCGGTATCTTCATAACGCGCCTGCGTATAACCGCTGGTTTCCTGTATAGTGATCACTTTTCCCACGTTGGAGCCGGAAGCTGCTGCCAGTGTCTCCGCTTTCCGGTGTGCCATGTCCACGGCTTTGGTCAGGGCGTCCTGATAGCTCTGGTCGTAACCGCTTGCCTGATAGGTGATGGACTGCACCGTGTTGATGCCGGAGGCAACCGATGCGGAGAGCATTTCGCCCAGACCCTCTATCTTTAAGTCCGATACCGTGAGCGTGGTTTCGGCTTCATATCCGGTGACTCTGGCGGTTCTGCCACTGTAATCATAAATAGGGCGCATAGTAAAATCCGAGGTCTGAATGGATTTCTCTTCTACACCGAGACTTTTCAGCTGTTCGATCACCTGATCCGCATCCGCCGCGTTCTGCTGCTGGCAGTCCGCCGCCGTGCTGCGCTCGGTGCGGACGCTGTATACCACTTCGGCCATATCCGGCACGACCGATACGGTCTCGCTGCTGTTTACAGTGACAGAGCGGGATCCTGGGACGCCGCCCGTTCCGGGCTGTGCCGGTGAAACCGCGCCCGGTGCGACGGTAGTCGCCTGCTCTGTATCCGCCGGCTGAGTATTCTGGGAGAATGCGGTGTTCTGGCTGCCCTGTCCCGGGGCTTGCGCGGTCTGTCCGCCGCAGCCTGTCATAAGACTCCCTGCCAGCAGAAGCGGCAGTATTTTCATGTATCGGTTTTTCTTTTTCATAGGAAACTCCTTCCTTTCCGGCTGATCGCTGGTATTTGTTCGCGTCTTCTGTGGTGTTTGGCCTGTCGTGCGCAGGAAACATGAAGGAAACGCCGTTTTGATCTGTTCTCGTTATAAATACCTGCGGTGACGGTAAAAGGTTGCAGCGCCGGGTAATTTTTTAATAAATATACAATATAAATTTTTTTAAAAAAATGTTGACACATCGGTTAGTATATGCTAACCTATAATACGCAAAGGTTAGTGCATACTAACCAAAACGCGAAATCTGGCATATATTATCATAGAACTGTACATATCACGACATAACGAAAAGGAGATGAGCATATGCCTTTGACATTTGCAAAAGAAGGGGAACCCGCATCTATCAAAAAGGTTGGCGGCAAAGAAGATACCAGAAAATTTCTGGAAAATCTGGGATTTGTGGTAGGCGCGGCGGTGACGGTGGTTTCTACGGTCGGCGGCAACGTGATCGTTAATATTAAGGACTCCAGAATTGCGATCGGGAAGGATATGGCCAACCGTATTATTGTCGGATAGTTTTATGGCCGAGAGTAAGCCATAACTAACTATAAATGTGTGAGCAGGAAATAGAGGAGGAGATTCATGAAAACATTAAGAGAAGTATCCTGTGGCGAGACTGTAACGGTTAAGAAGCTGTCGGGAGACGGTCCGGTTAAGAGGCGCATCATGGACATGGGCATCACCAAAGGCGTGGGCATCTATGTGCGCAAGGTGGCGCCTCTCGGCGATCCGGTGGAAGTTACCGTGCGCGGGTATGAGCTGTCGCTTCGCAAGGCGGACGCTGAGATGATCGAGGTCGAGTAGGTCCGCAGTACAATGGCATGAGCCGAAGAAGGCTGCCGCGTGGCGATGCAAGGCGGTAGATAAAATGATCAGGAGGAGGAAAAAATGTCGGTAAAAATCGCACTCGCAGGAAACCCTAACTGCGGTAAGACAACATTGTTTAACGCTCTGACAGGTTCCAATCAGTTTGTGGGAAACTGGCCCGGCGTTACGGTAGAGAAAAAAGAGGGTAAATTAAAAGGGCGCAAAGACGTGATCGTCATGGATCTTCCGGGAATCTATTCTTTGTCCCCCTACACACTGGAGGAAGTAGTTGCCAGAAATTATCTGATCGGTGAAAGGCCGGATGTGATCATCAACATCATAGACGGTACAAATATTGAGAGAAACTTATATTTGTCCACGCAGCTCCTTGAACTTGGCATACCGGTAGTTATGGCGGTCAACATGATCGACATTGTCAACAAGAACGGTGACAGGATCTCTTCGGAGAAGCTGCGGAAGAATCTTGGCTGTGAAGTCGTGGAGATTTCGGCGCTGAAAGGCACGGGCATACAGCAGGCAGCCGATAAGGCGGTAGCGCTGGCGGGTCAAAAGAGGCAGGCGGTTGTGCACAAGTTTGATGAGCGTGTTGAGAATGCCATATCTGGTGTTTCAGCGGTTTTAGAGGGTATCCCCGAAGAGCAGAAGAGATTTTTTGCTATTAAGTTACTGGAGAAGGATGAAAAGATCAGGGAGCAGATGACGGTTGTGCCGGATGTGAGCGCGCAGATCAAGGATCTGGAAGAGACATTTGATGATGATACGGAGAGCATCATCACCAATGAGAGATATGTATATATTGCTTCCGTCATTCAGGATTGTGTTGTTAAGAATAAGAAAAATGTGCTGACTGTATCCGATAAGATCGACCGGATCGTGACCAACAGATGGGCAGCCCTTCCGATTTTTGCGGTGGTCATGTTTATCGTATACTATGTGTCTGTAACGACGGTCGGCGCCTTTGTGACCGACTGGACCAATGACGTATTGTTCGGCGAGATCATTCCGCCCGCTGTCGAGAGTCTTCTCGTAAGCATAGGCTGTGCGGACTGGTTGCAGGGTCTGATACTGGACGGTATCATAGCCGGCCTGGGCGCGGTTATCGGATTTGTGCCGCAGATGCTTGTATTGTTTATTTTTCTGGCGTTTTTGGAGTCCTGCGGTTACATGGCAAGAGTGGCCTTTATCATGGACCGTATCTTCCGTAAATTCGGATTGTCCGGTAAATCCTTTATTCCGATCCTGATCGGTACTGGATGCGGTGTACCGGGTGTTATGGCGTCCCGTACTATCGAGAATGACAGGGACCGCAAGATGACGATCATGACGACAACGTTTATCCCGTGTGGCGCCAAGCTGCCGATCATTGCGCTGATCGCGGGCGCGTTCTTTAACAATTCCGGCGCAATCGCATGGAGCGCGTTCCTGATCGGTATTGCGGCGATCGTCTGCTCCGGTATCATTCTGAAAAAGACAAAGATGTTTGCGGGTGAACCGGCGCCCTTCGTTATGGAGCTTCCGGCGTACCACATGCCGACTGTGGGCGCGGTTCTGAGGAGTATGTGGGAGCGCGGCTGGTCTTTTATCAAGAAGGCCGGAACGATCATTCTGTTATCGACTATCGTATTATGGTTCCTGATGAGCTTCGGCTGGACGGACGGCAGCTTCGGTATGCTGGAGGCAGAGCAGCTTGACGCCAGCATTTTGGCTAAGGTCGGAAGCGCGATCGCATGGCTCTTTTCGCCCCTTGGATGGACGCAGGCGGGAGAAGGCTGGAAGATGGCGGTTGCAGCGGTCACCGGGCTGATCGCCAAAGAGAATGTTGTCGCAACATTCGGTATGTTGTTTGGTTTTGCAGAAGTTGCAGAGGACGGTGCGGAAGTCTGGGGCAGTCTGGCAATGGTCATGACCCCGGTGGCGGCGTACGGCTTTCTGGTATTCAATCTTCTGTGCGCACCGTGCTTTGCGGCGATGGGCGCTATTAAGAGAGAGATGAACAACGCGAAGTGGTTCTGGTTCGCCATCGGATATCAGTGTATCCTTGCCTATATAGTTGCACTGTGCATTTATCAGCTCGGAACATTCTTTACGGGCGGCGGATTCGGTATCGGAACGGCTGTTGCCATCCTATTGGTGGCTGGCTTCCTGTATCTTCTGTTCCGGCCTTACAAAGAAGCGGATTCATTGCGGGTCGATACCCGGAAGGTTGCAAAGGCAGTTAAATAAAGATATAATGATGCATAAGATAAAAATATGCATGAAATAAAATTAGCTGTGCATAGTTGCGGGTATCAGGAAAATAAGGAGTTGACATTATGGGAACAGCGGTAGTACTTGCGGTCGTAGCGGGCGCGGCGGCGCTTGCGCTGCGAAGCATCATCAGGGATAAAAAGGCAGGAAAATCCATACAGTGTGGCGACTGCTCGCACTGCAACAGATGTCACTGACAAACAGACAGTTCAGTTAAATAAATCATATGCCATAGCAAAAGCACAGGTTCGGGGACGGGCTTGTGCTTCTGCCGTTTATCGGTTTCACACAACAGGATATCCCGTTGGGAACAGAGATACCGTTAAACGAAAGTAAAGAGAGAGCATGATGAAACATAGCATGGAACATAGCATTCAAACAGGCGGTTTGTTGTGCCGGTTATGGCTTCCGGCGTCTTATGCAGACACTGACAAAAGGTATCCGGTAATATATATTAACGGAGAAGCCCCGGTGCAGGAGATTACCGCCAAAGTAACAGGAACAGGCATACGGGAAGATATGCCGGAAGACATGTCGAAAGATGTGCCGGAAGGCGCACAAGAAGAATTTATAATAGTCTGCGTGCAGCCCGCAAGCTGGAACGATGATTTTACACCGTGGCGTGCGCCGGCGTTCCGGTGCGGGGAAGCGGACCCTGCGGGAAAAGCGGACGCGTATATCGACCGGCTGACGCGGGAAATAAAACCGTATATGGACGCGCACTACCGGACCATGCCGGAACCGGAGAACACGGCTCTCTTCGGTTATTCCCTGGGCGGTCTGGCGGCGCTTTATGCAATCTACCAAACGGAGCTGTTTGGTGCGGCAGCGAGTCTCTCAGGGTCGTTATGGTATGACGGTTTCTGTGCGTATATGGAGAAAAACAAACCTCTGCGCGATGACATGAGGATATATCTGTCATTAGGCGATAAAGAAAGCGAAAGCCGCAATCCGCGTATGAGCCGCGTGGCGGACTGCACGCGGAAGGCAGAGGCGGTCTTAGACAGGCAGGTCTGCTCCGTGTATTTTGAATGGAATAAAGGCGGCCATTTTCAGGATATACCGGGGCGATTTGCCAAAGCCGTTGACTGGTGGCTGCGAGGCAGAAAGATTTGCTGAGACGACCGGGTGCGGCGGCGCAACAGGACTGACAGGCTAAATTTCCTGTTTGTAGCGCGCCTTTTCATAGATATTATGAAGTTCTCTGCATTCTGCATTATCATAGATACCCGCCTGTTTTTCAATTTCTGTCGGAGATTCATGCAGCGCCGGGCGTTCCTTCCGGTAGCGGCGTATGAATCTGCGGTATTCCTTGCGGATGCGCTCTCGCTCAGACAGTTTACGGGGCGCTATCTTTATTTTTCTGATTTTAAAAACCTCATCGCCTGATTCCAGTTCTTCCACAATATCGCCGTTATCATCCGCCGCCTCGCGGAAGGCGCGGAACGTGTCGTAGACGATTTTGATAAGCATGGCGGCAAAGACGGCAAACGCTATGGTCGCCATAATGCTGAATAAAGTGGTCAGCCAGACGGGAGGTTCGCCGGGTTCGCCGTACTGCTCTGCCAGAAGCTGTGCAGGGTCATCCATGACAGGGTCATTCGGGGTTTCCTTCATAAACTCCTCATAATCGAACTCAATGAAAGCGGCGGACTTTCGTATATCGCGGTAGTGACGCCTGCCGGTTGTGAATACCGAGGGCAATGTTACAATGATAAGCAGCAGCAAAAAGATTGCCAGCATACAGAGTCCGATACCGTAGATACGTTTGGAAGGGATATTGCATGTTCGTCTGTTGAGCGCAAGGTATGCTTCTGTTTCGGAAATATACCGGTGCAGAATGGCGTTCACGGTATATATGACCGCGCTGAACAGAGCGGCATTGCACGCCGCGGGGTTATTCAGATTAAGCGCAAATGCATACACGGCCGCAAAATATAATAATACGGCAAAAGACGGCGTTGTCAGGCTTTCATAATAGAGGCGGCGGACCGCCTCTGCACCGGTATTACGGTCATCCGGTGCGCCGCCGTCAGGCACGGGAGCCTCGGGTTCCCCGTCATGCATACGCTCGGATATTCTGTTTATGATGATAAAAAGAGTCTCGCATGTTATTACCAGCATATATATCCAGAACAAGGAACTGCCCCGCAGCGGTGCGGCAGCTGAACCGGCTAAGACAGCGGTCCCGGCAAGTATTAAGGCGCAGACGGTTAAGTAGGAGGACAATCCTTTGCAATTGCGCACGGCGAAGTCGGTTGCCGCTACCGGAAATGCAATCACAAGGCATTTCATATACAGACCGCCCCCGATCAGATCCGGCTGTCCGGCTCCCAGACAGTAGACCGCGGGCAGGATAAGGGCAAGGATAAGAGTTGCATGCACCCATTCGGTTGTTTTTAAGATCGCTTTTCTCAACTTATCTCCACCTCCCGTCTGATCAGGCGGATGTTATTCCGGGTTTTGACGGCGCAGGTATCGTTTTTGGTGTAGGGAAGAACCCAGATCGCCTGACGCTGTCTGCCGATATAATTTTCGATCGCCGTCTGGTTCCGGTCTGCATTTTTGGAAATAAAGATTATAACGGTATCATCGGATGATTCCAAAGAGGACCGGACGGCGTTTTTATCCGGCGTATCGGGGCTGCCGCTGGCGCCGGATGTGTAAACGCGATCGCCGCCTGTGCCGGAGAGGATGCGGGGAAAAGGTATCACCGCGCCGCCGGCCATATGGCGTGCAAGGGTTTGCTCGATCCTGTTGAGCTGTTTTCTGCCGCCCGCCGGTTCGATCACAACCGTCTGCGGCTCTGATCTGTGCGGCTGGGACAGATCTGTGCATGCGCTTATATTAACGCAGATGCCGACTTCCATGCCGCGCGAGATAAGCTTCTGCGCAACGGATGCGGCAATGGAGATGGATTCTTCCACCAGGTATTCATACTTTAATATGGCGCTGTCCTCCAGGTCCAGATACAGCATCACTTTTTCCGTGAGAGTCGATTCAAAGGTGTTGACCATTAGTTCACCTGTCTTGGCGCTTGCTTTCCAGTTGATGGTATTCATGGGATCCGTGACCGTATATTCGCGTATGGAAGAGAAGGCAAAGGGATCCTCATACATCCTTTTGGCGCATTGAATGCTGCCCATAAGACGCTCGCAGGCAATAACGATGTCAGAGACGTCCGTTCTCGCGGCGTATACGTATAATTGCGCGGCTGCCGGCGATGCCGCCGAGAAACGCTGGTTATATAGAAGGGAAAAGGTACTCAGCCAGGACTCGTTTATCTGATAGTGCCCTCTTTTTGTACAGATCAGGTCCAACCGCCTGGTGACGCGCTGGTTGCCCATCAGAGAGAAGATATCCCGTTTATAGATAAAATCGCTTACGCTTGTGTTTTCACTGTTGAGAAAAGACAATCTCCTGTCTACATGAAAAGAGACCTCCAGCACGGGAAGCATCAGTCTTTTGCGGTTTTCGATCCGCTCTGTCATCTGCGCCCGTTCGCCCTGATAGACATAGTCCTGAAGAAACTGCAGGGATATCGTCAGATCCCGGTGCCAGCGCCTGGCATAATACAGATTCCACAGGACTGTAAGCAGGAGCAGTCCCAGAATAAATAAACTGATCATGGTTTAGTCCAGTCCTCCGTTGGCAGATGGATGCTGTAAAGAAGCTCCCGTATGAAGACCTCACGCTCCTCGGTATGCGCGGTGTCTGAGATCATCCGGTGCGCAAGTACGGGAACCGCCACGGTTTTGATATCTTCGGGAACGACAAAATCGCGTCCCCGGACCATAGCATAGCCCTGGGATGCGCGCAGCAGCGCCAGTGTACCGCGCGGGCTTACGCCTTCGGCAATACTGCGGGCTTCTTCTGTACCGGAACCGTATTTTCTCGTTGCCTGTACAAGATTTACTATATAATCTCTTAAATCCGTATGAACATAGATATCCTTGCAGTCATTTTGGAGAGCCAGGATCTCCTCGCGTGTGCAGACCGGGCTGATCGTGTCCAGAGGCTGCGCGCTGATATAGCGGTCGATCATCCGCCGCTCGTCCTCTTTGCTTAAGCTTCCCATGCTGATCTTCATGAGAAAACGGTCCATCTGTGCCTCCGGAAGCGGATAGCAGCCCAGCGTTTCCACCGGATTCTGTGTCGCTATGACGAAGAACGGCTGGCCCGGCGATCTGGTCACGCCGTCCACTGTGACCTGGTGTTCTCCCATACATTCCAGAAGGCTCGATTGTGTCCTTGGAGTCGCACGGTTGATCTCATCTGCAAGAAGCAGGTTGGTAAATACGGGGCCTTCCTTAAAGACGAAGGTTCCTTTTTCCTGATTATAATATGACAGTCCTGTCACATCACTTGGCAGAAGATCGGGCGTAAACTGGACTCTCCCGAAAGAAAGGTCCATAGACCGGGCAAGCGATTTCGCAAGCACGGTTTTGCCTGTGCCCGGCACATCCTCCAGAAGTACGTGCCCACCGGCGGCAAGCGCCGCCAGAAGAAGCTCCGTTACGGACTCTTTGCCGATGATCACCTTTGCAACGTTCTCTTTGATGCGCAGTAACAGATCGCTCATATCTATTCCTTCCCGGGATCAGTCGTCTATCCCATAATAATATTCCAGGCTGTCCTCTGCATTATCAAGCCGGTCCTCCAGGTCCTCAAGCTCCCGTTCCATGCTCCGGTAATCATCCCTGGACAGAGAGCCGCCGCGAACCTGTCTTTCCAGTTCGTCCTCGTAACGGTCGAGTCTGCGGTCGATCCCGGTAGCCTCCTGTTTGTAGGAAAAGAACTGTTCCAGCTCCTTATTGCGGCTGTCAATAAGCAAGTCATCGATTCTGGATGTGAAATCGTCCACCAGAGCCGTCAGAGTTTCCAAGGTGTCGTCAGTATCCGCTGCGCCGGGGTCCGTTGTCGTGTCAGTGGCGGAAGCGCCGGAGTCCGCTGTTGTGTCAGTGGCGGGAGCGTTGGGGTCCGCTGTTGTGTCTGTGTCCGCCGCATCCCTATGATCTGTCTGCTGCAGTTCTGATATCTGCTGCTGCAGATCGGCGACCTGACGGCGCAACTCCTCTGTCTCAGAATTGGTTCCTGACTGACAGCCGCCCAGCATACAGGCGGACAGGATACCGATAGTATATAACATAGTCTTTTTCATAACAAATTCCCCTTTATAAATTGATAATATCATTATAGGCAGAAAATATGAAGATATTGTGAATAATTTTTATCATAGTGGTTGACATATGTAACCCTAAATGCTATAGTATGGATAGGGTTACATATGTAGACTCATACATAAAGCATTTTAAACAGCGGATGTCTGGGAACGGAGGATCATATGGAAGAAAAAGAAATCAGCCTCTCGAACAGCGAGTGGTATATCATGGAAAATCTGTGGGAGTCATCGCCGAAGACGGCGACTCAGCTTATCAAGGCGATGGAGACGGAGACAGGATGGGCGAAGAGCACCACGAAGACCGTGTTGCGGCGGATGGAGCAGAAAGGTTGTATTGCTTACACAGAAGGGGCAAAAGCCAGAGAGTATTATCCGCTTATCAACAGGGAGGAGGTTGTGGAGTCGGAGACGAGCAGCTTCTTAAACCGCATCTATAACGGCAGTCTGGGCCTGCTTGTCAATACGCTCGTCAAGAAGCAGGATATTTCGGATAACGAAATGGAAGAACTGTACAACATCATTAAAGAGGCAAGGGAAAGGAAACAGTCATGACAGGTATCATGTTACAGGCGGCGATTCTTGTTATCGCAATATTGGTCATACAGACCGTGCTTGGCAGCAGACTTCATGTATATGTGCGGTACGGGTTATGGCTGGTGGTGGCGCTGCGGCTGCTTATACCGGTGAATCTGGTTGACAGTCCGCTCAGTGTGCTTCGCCTTACGGAAAGAATGGCGGGAACGAAGGAGAGTCTGTCCGACTTTCGGGGCGGTACAGATACGGGCGCGGATACAGTTAATGCGTATGGACAGGCATATACCGGTGCGCCGCAGACCAAAGAAGCCTATAGCGAGCCGGCTGGCGCGGACAGTCATGTACAAGCCGGAACAGGCGGTTCGTCTGCGGCGGCCAGGACGGTGCGGACGGTCATGAGCGGGCTTCGTGTCATATGGATCGCGGGAAGTGTGCTGGTCTGTATCGTACTGGGGCTGTCGCAGATGCGGTTTTCCCGAAGGCTGTACAAGGCACGGGTCATCTGCGAAGACTGCAAAGACGCTGTTCTGCCGGTCTATCGCGTTAAAGGGCTGGAATCGCCGTGCCTTGCGGGACTATTTCATCCGGCGGTCTGCATCGGTGAAAACATTGCCGGGGATTCAGATTATTTCCGGTACGCAGTCGCGCATGAGGAAGTACATTATCTGCACTGGGACCATATATGGGCGCTGGTGAGGTCGGCGCTGGTGGCGGTCTACTGGTTTCACCCGTTTGTGTGGGTGGCGGCGGTGTGCTCTGTCAGAGATGCAGAGCTGGCATGCGATTACGGAACCGTACAGAGACTCGGAGCGGGAGAACGGTTTGCATACGGCGAGATGCTTTTGGCGCTGTCGAGTGCAAAGAGAGGAAAAAAGGCATATACGTTCGGTACGATGCTTAAACCGGGTAAAGGAGAGTTGAAAGAGAGGATTCAGAGACTGATGGGAACAGGAAAAAGCAGAGCATGGGCGGGTATACTGGCAGCAGCCCTTATGATAGGCATATCGGGCTGCGCATTTACCGGAGCTTCAAAAGAAGCGGCAGCCGGTGAAACGGTGCTTCCTGTGGAAACGAAAACCGCAGTGGAAGAAAAGACCAAAGAAGATGAAGCTATGGCGGATGCCGGGACAGAGACGGCCGATAATGAGAAAGAGCCGACTGATGGGAGCACGCAGCTTGACGAAGCAAGGGCGGCGCTCCGGGAACAGGAGGATGCCCTTCTTGCGCAGGAGGCGCAGTTAGAGCAGGCGGCGGGGACTCTGTCTGCGGACCGGTATCAGGAGCAGTTGCTCCAGATCAAGGAGGGCAAAGAGCGGGTCGCACAGGCAAGAGCGCAGCTCGATGATGAGGAGACGCGGCTTGCGGACGTCAGGGAGCAGATGGCGGCTTCCCGCGAAGAACTGGAAGAGAAAGAGAAGGAAAGCATAGCGGCTCAAAAAGCAATCGATGAACAAACGGCAGAACAAACGGGCAACAATGAGAGAATCCGCTATGCGGAGCCGTGCGCATATACCAGTATCTCCGATACCTTCGGAGAAAGAATCGATCCTGCCACCAACGAAGTCAGAAAACACGACGGTATCGATTATGTGGCTTCGAAGGGAACCGACATTACGGCGGCGGCTGACGGTACGGTGGAAGAGACGGGGTTTTCTGCGGATGACGGCAATTACGTGGTGCTTCTCCACGCGGACGGCAGCAGGACATATTATTGTCACTGTGCCGATATTCTTGTGGAAAACGGGATGCAGGTGAAATGCGGTGATAAAATTGCCACCGTGGGCAGCACGGGCCGTTCCACAGGGGCGCATCTGCACTTTGCGCTGATGAACGGGGACGGGGAGTTTGTTGACCCGCTGAAGTATATAGAGTGAAAAATCACACGGATGCGCTGATTTTCCATCGCAAGGCCGGCACGCAGAGTCATCGTGCCGGCTTTTGTGCCGGCTTCCTGAAATGATTTGCCGCACACCATAAGATATGTTATATTGAAAAATGGATATTTGATAACTGTCCGGATGGTCAGAACAGTGACAGGGATTGGCGGAAGGAGCGTAGAGATGGGCGCCTTTGTGGAATTTAAGCATGTAAGTAAAACTTATCATATGGGCGAAATTGATATCGAGGCGTTAAAGGATGTCAATTTTACGATAGAAAAAGGAGAGTTCTGCGTTGTCGTTGGCGCGTCCGGCGCCGGTAAGACGACGATCTTAAACATATTGGGCGGTATGGACAGCCTGACCGCGGGGCAGGTGCTTCTTGATGGCGACGAGATCTCTTCCTACAACAGCAAGAAGCTGACTGCATACAGACGGTATGACATCGGATTTGTCTTCCAGTTTTACAATCTGGTGCAGAACCTGACCGCGCTGGAAAATGTAGAGCTGGCAGCACAGATCTGTAAGGATCCACTGGATGCGGCGCAGGTTCTGGAACAGGTCGGCTTAAAAGACAGAGAGAACAATTTCCCCGCGCAGTTGTCCGGCGGCGAGCAGCAGAGAGTGGCGATCGCCAGAGCGCTTGCCAAGAATCCGAAGCTGCTTCTGTGCGATGAGCCTACGGGCGCGCTTGATTACAATACCGGTAAGGCAGTGTTAAAGCTGCTTCAGGATACCTGCAGGAAAGAAGGCATGACGGTTGTAGTCATCACGCACAATCATGCGCTTACGGCTATGGCGGACCGGGTGATCACGGTCAAGAGCGGAACCGTGCAGAATATAGAGATGAATCAGCACATTGTTCCCGTGGAAGAGATTGAATGGTAGGTCGGACAATCTATGATGTTTAAAACAACACTGAGAGAAATAAAAGGAAGTCTCGGACGGTATCTGGCGATCCTGGCGATCGTCATGCTCGGTATCGGCTTTTTTGCGGGGTTAAAAGTGACGAAGCCGGCTATGGTCGATACGATGGACGCTTATCTGCGTGACTGCAAGTTCTTTGACTACAGGCTTTTGTCTTCCATCGGATTTACCGCAGAAGACGTGGAGTCGTTGCGGGGCTGGCCGCAGGCGGAGAATGTGGAGGGAACGCTGAGCGTGGATGCGCTGGCGGTGCTGTGCGCTGACAACGGAGAGGTTTCCGCCGATGAGAGCGAGGCGGTTTTCAGATTCCATGCTCTGCCGGAACAAATCAATAAATTTACGCTGACGGCGGGACGGATGCCGGAGACGCCGGGCGAGTGTATTCTCGATGCTTTTCATGCCGGCGAGGAGGCTATCGGTTCAGTGATACATGTTACGGACGACAATTCCGACGATACGCTGGAGATGTTTGGAGAACGGGAATATACAGTTGTCGGGCTGGCGAATTCTCCCCTGTATCTGAATTTTGAAAGAGGAACCAGCTCGGTTGGGGACGGCCGCATCACGGCGTTTGTGTACATACCGGATGAAGCCTTCGACTGCGATTATCTGACGGAGATCTATCTGACGCTGCGGGAGGACCACACGATCTATTCCGATGAATATACCGATATGATCGACGAGACACAGGACGAACTGGAGGATATGACGCAGAAGCTGGTTCAGGAGCGTTATGACGGGTTGATTGCGGATGCACAGGAGGGGATAGCCGATGCGCAGAAAGAACTTGATGATAAGAGCGCGGAAGCACAAAAAGAGCTTGGCGATGCGCTTCGGGAGATAGAAGACGGAGAGAAAGAGGTTGCGGACGGCGAGCAGGAGATAGCCGACGGTGAGAAGCAGCTGGCGGATGCAGAGGCAGAGATAGCGGGTAATGAGAAAGAGCTGGCGGATGGGCGTACGCAGCTCGATCAGGCGAAAGCGGCGCTTCAGGAACAGGAGGATGCCCTGTTTGCGCAAGAGGCACAGTTAGAACAGGCGGCAGGATTACTGCCCGCGGATCGGTATCAGATGCAGATGCTTCAGATCAACGGGGGCAAAGAGCAGATCGCGCAGGCAAGAGCGCAGCTGTCCGCACAGGAAGCGCAGCTCAATGAGGGAGAGGCGCGGCTTCAGGATGCCAGAGAGCAGACGGAGGCTTCCCGCAAAGAGCTGGAGGAGGCAAAAGCGGAGGTCGAGGAGGCCAAAGCCAGTCTGGAGGAAGGCAGACAGAAGTATGAGGATTCAAAGGCGGATTATGATAAAGAAGTGGCAAACGCCCAGAAAGAGATAGACGATGCGAGGGCGGAGCTGGATGATATCGGGGAGCCGGACTATTACGTGCTCACCAGAAATACGAATATAGGCTACGTCTGTTTTGAGAGCGATTCCAATATTGTGGAGGCGGTTTCCGATGTATTCCCTCTCTTTTTCTTTCTGGTGGCGGCGCTGATCTGTATGACCACCATGAACAGAATGGTAGAGGAGCAGAGAACGCAGATCGGCGTTCTCAAGGCGCTCGGTTACGGCAACGGTGCGATCATGGGGAAATATGCTTTTTATGCCGGAAGCGCTGCGACCGTGGGAGCGGTGGCAGGTTTTGCCGGCGGCACATGGCTGTTTCCGGTGGCGATCTGGCAGGGATACCGGATCATGTATTATCTGGACCACATTAATTACCATTTTTCTCCCGGCATGGCGGTGATCTCCCTGACGGCGGCGCTCATATGCTCCGTCGGAACGGCTTATCTGTCCTGCTATTATGAGCTGCACAGCGTTCCCGCTAACCTGATACGTCCTAAAGCGCCCAAGAGCGGCAAGCGTATTTTCCTGGAGAGGATTACGTTTATCTGGCGCAGAATGAAGTTTTTACATAAAGTGTCTATGCGCAATATTGTGCGCTACAAGAAGCGATTCTTTATGATGGTACTGGGGATCAGCGGCTGTACGGCCCTTCTGGTGACGGGCTTCGGGATCAAAGACTCCGTGGCGAATATTGCGGATCTGCAGTACGATGAGATACAGGTCTATGATATCGGATTTACCCTTACCGACGACGCCGGGGAGAGCGACAGAGAACGCCTGCGCGGGGAGACGGCGGCGGATTTTGAACAGATCGCTTTTCACCAGGAGAAAAGTGTGGATATGGACTATGGCGGCAGGACGAAAAGCATTACCCTGTTTATTCCGGAGGATGCGGAGGAGACGGGCTGTTTCCTGAACCTGCATACCGAGGACGGCAGGGAGCTTTCCTATCCGCAGGAAGGGGAAGCCGTCATCACTGCCAAGGCGGCTCAGAGTATGGGCGTGCGTGTCGGCGATGAGGTTGAACTGCGGGATACGGACATGCGGAAGCTTCGTGTCAGAGTCGTTGGCCTGTGTGAAAATTTTGTATACAATTATGTTTATATCAGTAAGGAAACCTACATAGCGCAGATGGGAGAGGAACCTGGGTATACAAGCGCTTATGCAAGGGTTAAGGAGGGAGCGGATGTTCATAAAGCTGCTGCAGCAGCCTCCGGGATCGATAAGGTAATGGCGGTGAATGTTATACAGGATCTGCGGGAGAGGATATCCTCCATGATGGACAGCATGAATTATATTGTGCTGCTCGTTATCATATGCGCGGCGGCTCTTGCGCTGATCGTTCTTTATAATCTGACCAATATTAACATTACCGAGCGAATACGGGAGATCGCCACGATCAAGGTGTTGGGATTCTATTCCAGGGAGACGGCGGATTACGTATTCAGGGAAAATATCGTGCTGACGGCGATAGGCGCGCTTGTCGGGCTGGGACTGGGCAAAGCGCTACACTGGTTTGTCATGTACCATATCAGCATTGATATGGTCTCTTTCAGAACCTATGTGAAGCCGGTCAGCTATCTATTCAGTCTGCTTCTTACGTTCGGTTTTGCCATACTCGTGAATCTGCTCATGCAGGGCAGGATAGGGAGGATCAATATGGCAGAGTCGTTAAAATCGATCGAATAGGACCGTTCATAGATAATCGTGCAGTAGCTTGATGCGCTTGTTGCATTATGCCTGAAGCGGTGGTAAGATAAGAATACAAATACGGAGAGAATGCGCTGCTGGTTTCATGTGGGAGGAGTAAAGCATGAATTTAACCGGACAGCGAAAAGCCCCGGACTATTTCGGGGAGAAACAGCATGCCACGGTATCTGTGCCGAGTGAGATTGCACAGAATCTAAAGGTGGCAGATGAAAATGCCGCATTTAAGTACGATGAGTCAGCGAGAAATATTGTTGCGCAGAAGTCGGTTCTGGCATATATACTAAAGAGCGCGCTTGACGAGTATGCGGCGTACACGGTGCAGGAGATAACGGAGAGGTTTATCGAGGGCAAACCGGAGTTAAGAAAGATTGCGGTCCACCAGGACCATCCGGACAGGAAAGACGATTCCGGCATGATGAGCGGGGATGACAAGATAGAAGGCAAACCGACTGCTGACAAGTCACAGAGAGACGGCACAGTTTATTTTGACATCCGTTTCATCGCAGTTCTTCCGTCTGATGGCAGCCGGATCGAAATCTTGATAAACTGCGAAATTCAAAATAATGACACGCCGGGATATCCAATCCCGAAGCGCGGCATCTATTATACGGCCAGAATGATTTCTTCTCAGCGTGGTACAATATTTAAGGACCAAGAGTACGGGAAGATCAAAAAAGTAGTGTCGATTTGGCTGTGTGAAGATACGGCGGATGCCCGCTCTGACACCATCAACCGGTATTCTTTTACGGAGGAGTGCCTGAGAGGGGCTTTCCGAGAGGAGAAGAAAGACTATGACCTGATGACGGTCGTGGTGCTGCGGCTGGGGCGCAAGGGAGAAAAAAGTGAAGATAATGCGATTCGGCTGTTGAGCAGGATGTTTTCGACAAATTTCAGCTATGAGGATAAGCTGGATGCATTGCAGAATGAGTTTCAGATCAGTGTAAGCAGGGAAATGAGCGAGGAGGTGCAGAGTGTGTGTAACTTGAGTGAAGGTGTTTATAATAAAGGGTATGACTCTGGTGTTTCAGCAGGCAAGATGAAACAGGCCAGAACAACGGCGTATAAGCTTCAAGATAAGGGAATGCTCTGTGAGGAAATCGCGGATGCGGTTGAAGTCGATACAGATACAGTCCGTGAATGGCTTGCCGAGCGCGAGGAGATGCTTGTAAAGTAACGGCTTGTTGCTTGGACAGGAACATAATATGATGATTTGATGGAGAAGTGCGTAGGAAGCTGCGCGCTTCTTTTATATATAGGCATTATGAAAACCGCCATGTCACCTTATCAGATTTTCCGGCGTGTATTATATAGAAAGCAGCAAAGCACGTGCAAATGCTTACCGAAGATGAAGAAGGAGGAGCGTATGACAGTCGAAGAACTTGTGGATGAGTACAGCAATATGCTTTTCAGGATCTGTCTTGTCGTTGCAGGCAACGAGTGGGATGCGCAGGACGTGATACAGGATGTCTTCTGCCGTTATATAGAGCATGCGCCAAAGTTTTGCGACAGTGAACATGAGCGTGCGTGGCTAATCAAGGTGGCGGTGAACCGGTGCAGGGACATACACCGGTTCCGGCTCAGACATCCGCAGACAGATTTGGAGGAGATATCGGCATACTGTGAACTGCCGGAGCAGAGCGAGGTCCTGGCGGCTCTGATGCGTCTGCCGGAATCCCTGAAGTCGGTCATCTATCTGCATTATATAGAGGGCTATAAGACGGTGGAGATAGCGGATATGCTGGGGATTTCCCTGAATGCGGTCAAGAAACGGATGGAGAGAGGCAGAAAGGCATTGAGGATCACTCTGTCAGACGAAAAGGATATATGAGAGAAGAGATAAGAGATAAGAGATAAGAGGTAATTTGATGCGGAAACAATTCGGCAGGGAACGAGTTTCCGGAGAGGAGTAAGAGATGAAATTACAGGATCTGAAAAATGCAGTGGAAAATATAGAGATCAGTGAAACTATGCAGCAGGAGATCGCGCGGAATGTAACCAGGCGGATTAAAAATCGTGGGGGGGGGCAGGGAATAAGCCGCGCATCGGCACGGCGCAGGGTCCGTTATGTTCCCCGCATTGCGGCGGTAGCGGCGGCATTTATTCTGGCGGTGGGTATCGTTAGTATTCCTGTCAGGGCCCTTGTCTCTTCTCTTGTAAAGGAGCGCATGGAAGAGATTCCAAACGAAGAGCATGAGGCGATGGTGGAGATGCTGGACAGCCAGCCGGTAGGAGCGGATACCTATACTAGAGAGCTGACGGAGGATGAGCAGAGACGGCAAAAAGAGTTGTGGGGTCAGTACCGGCAGGGCCTGTTCCCGGAAAGCGAACTGCCGCAGACTGACAGTGAGGCAGAAGCGCAGAAGCTGGAATTGTGTTATCTGACTACAGACAGCAGTTTCCATCTGCCTGACAGGGAGTTGACCGATGAGGAGCTGCTTGAGCTGATCGATTTCGAGGTAAAGCGCAACTATGCTCTGCAGCAGCGCTACGAGGAAGAGTTTGCGGATAAGATCGAAGCCGAAGAACAGGAGAGAGAAGAAGCGGCAAAGCAGGCAGTCGATGCGGGCGGTATCACCGAAGAGGAAGCGGTTGAGTCGGCAAAAGGCTGGATGCAGAGATTATACGGTATCACGGGCGATGACATGGAGCGGAACTCTTATTTTGAGGCTACGCAGGACGCAGGGTACGCCGGCTCCGGAGAGAAAGACACCTATATGGTGAATTGGTCGAATATGCCGGGCAGAGAGTATTATTATTTCTACATCAGCGCGCAGGATAGCAGTCTGGTGTACGCTTCCTACAGCAGCGGGGATCTGGCGGAGAGTCTGCAGACGCCCGTGACGCCGGAGGAAGCGGAGACAAAGCTTCCGGAGCTGAAAACGCAGGCGGAGGCTTTCATGAGAGATAAGCTGGGACTGGACGCGGCGGCGTATGGGGAAAGATATGCGCTCTATATGCTCTACAGTCCTATGGAGGAAGCGGCGCAGCCGGAAGAAGAGCCTGCGCAGCAGACGATCGGCAGTCGGGTGGGCTTTCTCTTCTATTCCGATGACGGGCAGCCGGAATACGGTTATGTGGTCACCTATGCGTGGGACGGTACTTTCTTAGAGTGCTGCCGTGTGAAAGATATCGACACCTACTGGGACAACAGGGATATGATGGCGCAGGCCTATCAGAAAAACCACGGCGAGAAAGTGCAGCCGGTCAAAAAGAGGCTTGATGAGATAAAATAAGACTATTTTAAGCGGTTTAAAGAAATCAATATAAAAAAATAAGAAGGCTTGACACAGACATTCTACTGTGATAGAATTTCTATCACAGTAGAACGTCTATTGCGATAGAATGAAAATTACGCAGCGGCAAGACAATGCGTGGATAGTTCGGGTCGCATAGAATGGGAACAGAGTAGGAGATGTCATATGGAGATCAAGCTGTTTGATTCGGAGTTGAAAGTTATGGATGTCTTATGGACAGAAGGGGATACGGCTGCCAGACATATTGCGCAGGTCCTGAAGGAACAGGTGGGATGGAGCAAAACCACAACGTATACGGTGATCAAAAAATGTATCGATAAAGGAGCAGTTTTACGTAAAGAGCCGCATTTTATCTGTCACCCGCTTGTTACCAAAGATCAGGTCAGGGAATATGAGACAAGAGAACTCATCAATAAAATGTATAATGGTGCGGCAGATCACCTTGTTGCTGCTCTTTTAGGAAATCAAAGCCTTACATCTGCCGAGATCAAACACATTAGGCAGTTGGTGGAAGACCTGAAATAAAGAAAGGCGCATGATGATATTCCAGATGAGTTTTTCGGCGGGAATTTTGATTCTGTTTATTATGATGGTTCGTTCGGTCATGCGTTTTTGGCTGCCAAGGAAGATATTTCCTGTATTGTGGTGTATTGCGCTGTACCGGCTGCTTTTTCCGCCTTTTATCTCTTCGCGGTTTAGTATTTATTTTTGGTTTCCGCTGTTGTGGCGTAGACTGACTAATGTTGTTTCTTCAGCCCTATCGGATAGGTTCTTGGAGTCGGGCGCTGTAAACGCTCCAATTGCAGAATCTGCTTTGTCGGTTGCCTTTCCTATGCGGACTGGCATAAATATACCGGTGGCCAAGACACTTTGGATCATTGGAATGTGCATGTGCGCGTTTTATTTCCTACTTTCGCATTTTGTCTGTCTGACAAGATATAAAATGTCGCTGCCTGTGGAAAATGCATGGATAAAGAAGTGGCAGGCAGAACATTCCTTGTGGCGGAAAGTAGAGATCCGACAGTCGGACCAGATAGGCTGTGCATTGACATACGGATTGTTCAGACCCGTGGTGTTGTTGCCGAAAACAATGGATCGGGTTGATGAAACGCAACTTCGTTGTATTCTTACTCATGAATATGTTCATATCCGGCAAGGTGATATTGCCTTGAAATGGATTATGGCGGCGGCAGTATGTGTACACTGGTTTAATCCCTTAGTCTGGATTATGTATCGCTTGGCAGAGCGGGATATGGAGTTGTCCTGTGATGAAACTGTGGTACAGATGCTTGGCGAGGATATAAGATATGTATATGCGCTTACCCTGATCAAATGGGAAGAAAAAAGGCATATGACTGTTCCCTTTGCTGATTTTCTCAGTAAAATGCCGATGGAAGAAAGGATGGTGTTTCTTATGAAAAACAGAAAAATGAGTCATACAGGTGTATTGGCAGCAGGTGTTGTTATGATCAGTGCGGTTGTTTTCTTTTCAACGGCCCCTGTTTCACGGGCGTTTGATGGTGTAGGAACAGTTGGTTCCTCCGTGGATCTGGTCAGATCGGAAAAGATTGTTGATCTGACGGACCTGGCTGCGCCAAAACATTATATAAAGAATGGTCAGATGGTCGTATATCGAAACGAAGGTCATGCATGGACATTAAAAAAGGATGACGGACTACGGATAGATGTGGAGACAGAGTATGTACTGAAAGACGGTCAGACGGCAGAGATCGGTTATGTGGCAGATGGCGTCTATGTAAGTCTTTTCAGAGGAAAAATCCCGCAGCGGGAAACGATTGAATTTACAGCGCCCGAAGAAGGCGATTATATGTTTTATCTGATTGGGGCATCGTCCGACACGATCAACGTTCAATCACTTACGATTTTATAAATTTTGTTGAAAGGTTGCTGCCTTTGTT
>CANQNN010000031.1 GCA_947625205.1 uncultured Lachnospiraceae bacterium
TTCTGTCCGACGGCAAACATTATCGCCTGTATTCCTTTCTCCTGCAGATAATCCACTATCGCAGAAGTATTTTTTGATGCAATATCGTCAATTGTCAGAATTGCCTTAATCATCTTTTCCCTCCCTGTGCTACATCTAAAGTTAGATGTATAAATATTGATTGATATGATTGATAGATATATCTGCCAAATAATGAATATAAACAAAATGCCACTTATGAGCGTACACATGATGCCACTTATGAAAGTAGCTGTTTTTGATTTTGCCCGTTAGTTGTCGGCTATTTGGATTGCGGAATGTTGTGGGTGGGTATTCCTCTGCTCTGGGGAATACGTTTTCCTTTTCTACGGTAATAACCGTATGAAAAAAGACTATAACCGTTTCTATCATAGCCTTTTAAGGATTGAGGAAGTCCCTTTTTGATTTGTATTTGTTTGTCACCCCTCCGCACTATCCAACTTCCGGTAGATCTGCGCCGCCTTCTCCTGATACTGCTTCCGCTTCTTCTCATCGCCCAGCTTCCCGCATACGGCGGCACAGTTCTCACACAGAACGGCATAGCCGGCGTTTTCGCCGTAATGCTTTTTCACCTTTTCCAGCGCTTTCTCATAATAGGAAAGCGCCTTATCATAATCCTGCATCCGATACCACGCTTCCGCCACACCTGCAAGCGCACCGCTGTAATGCTCGTTGGTATCGCCGTCTTTTCCCGTGCTCTCAAACAGAGCGACCGCCTGTTCCAGCAGCTCCTTTGCCTTTTCCGGCTGCTCTGTCTTAAAATACAGAAGCGCCAGATTCGTCATGGTAGTGGCGGTTTCTGCCTGACTGTTTTCCGTCTGCTCAATAATGGCGAGCGCTTTCAGGGCATAGTCGATGGCGGATTCGTTTTCGTCCATCTTTTCCAGCAGAATGCTCATGTTATTGTAGAGTCCGGCAAACCGGTAATCGTTTGGCGCAAGCAGCCCGTCATATATCTGCAGCGCCTGTCTGTAATAGCGCAGCGCCGTCTCATAGTCGCCCGCCGCCCGGTACGCTGTAGCCGCGTTTAACAGGGTGGTGGCAAAATGCTCGGTACGGTCAAGCTGCAATTCTTCCATCAGAAGCAGCACGTCCTCCGAAACGATATATGCCTTCTCAAACGCAGACGTACTTCTGTAGAAGCCGATCATCTCATTGCATATAGTGATGTATGCGCCGTAATCCTCTTCTTCCTTAGCCTGTCTGAGCGATTCCGTCAAAAAGGGATCTACTTTGTCGATCTGCTGCGTGTCAAAATAGGAATCCAGCGTCTTAAAAAACTGATCAATATTCATGTCAGCGAGTGCCTTTCTCTGCTCCTTAATACTGCCCGTTAAAAATCTGCGCCACAGGCGAATCGTCTGAGAGGATGACTGTCTTGTTGTCGCCCTGGATACTTGCCTTGACTGCATCCAGCGCTCTCACGAAAGAATAGAAATCCATCTTCTCCGGATCGGCATAGGCATCGGACAGGATGCGCATATATTCCGCTTCGCCCTCCGCAACTGTGGCCTCCGCCTTCGCCTTCGCATCGGAGAGCATGATCGCCACCTCTTTGTCGGTGGTATTCTCGATCATCTTCGCTTCCGATTCACCCTCCGCCGTATACTGCGCCGCGATATTCTCCCGCTCCGAGATCATACGCGTATATACCGCCTGCTTGTTGTCGTCAGGCAGATCCAGCTTCTTCACATCGACGACCACGATCTCGATTCCGTACTGGCTTTCCACGTGGTTGATCTGCGCCATGATCTCCTCCGTCAAGGACGTGATCTCAACCACGGTCTCTTTTTCCCCGGACACAACAAGATCATTGTTGGTGACGTCTGTATCGTTCTCATCCACGGTGATCGTCATCTTTCCGTCGCGGCTCCTGATCACTTCATCCTGTTTCATGTTGGATATCGTATTCTTCATGGCATTGTATACGATCGCATCGATACGTCCCTCCGCGTTGCTCACGGAGCAGCTTAAGGTCTGCGCGAATTTCAGCGGCTCCGTCACATGCCAGAGCACATAGCTGTCCACGATCATCGTCTTCTTATCCGATGTGATCACATCGGACTCCGGCAGATCGTACAATAACAGCTCCTTCGGAATCGTATCCACGGATTCAATAAAGGGTATCTTGAAGGTAAGGCCGGGCTGCGTTATGACCCGCTGAACCCTTCCAAACTGTCTGATCAGCTTAAACTGATCCTGTCTCGTCACGACCGCGCTGCCGCTAAGACCGATAAGCAGAGCAAGGACGATCAGCACGGCAACGATCTTCCTGCCTGCATGCCCCTTTCCGTGTCCCTTATCCTTTTTCTTCGTGCCGTCGGAATTGTAATATTCATAGTTATTCTGTGCGGCTCCGTTCATATTATTGCTATTCTGATTATAATCTGACATGGTCTTCTCCATTTCCGGGCGGTCATCTGTCCGCCGCTGTCTTACCGGTCTGAAATATCTGCATCGTTCTCCGTACCGTCACCTGAGCCATTCGAAGCCGTAACGGAACCGCCGCCTCTCTCCGCATCCTGCGTCACAAAGCTGTCAAGAGGCAGGATCGTGTCGGTGCTTCCGTCCTTGCTCTGGATCACCACCTTCACATCGGGAAGAACATTCTCCATAGCCTCATAGAACATCCTTTTCCTGGTCACTTCCGCATACTTCACATACTCCGCATACATGGAGTTAAAACGCGCCACCTGTCCGTTGGCTTCGTTGATCCTCTCCTGCTTATCGGCCTCCGCATCCTGCAGTATCTTATCCGCCTCCGCCTCGGCGTTCGGGATCTGCTCGTTGCGGTATTTATTCGCGTTGTTTAAAGCCGTCTCTTTCCCCTGCTTGGCGGTCTCCACTTCCTTAAAGGCGTTCTCCACCTCGGTTGTGGGCGGCGTGGCGTCCTGGATCGTAATATTGACAAGCTGGATGCCGATATCATACTCTTCCAGCTTGTCTAAGATCAACTGCTTGATATTGGACTGTATCTCATTCTTGCCGGTCGTCAATACATTGTCCACCGTGTAGGAACCGATCGTTGTCCTGATACAGTTCTGCGCGATATTCTTAAGAATCAGCTCCGGGTCCTGTGAAGCATACAGGGCCTTGACCGGATCGGTCACTCTGTACTCCGCATAGAAATCCACAAAGATAAAATTATAATCCGAGGTGATCATCAGCGCGTCCGCCTCTTCCCCCGTAGAATGATAGCCGATGGAAAAGCCCTGGATCGTAGTGTTCACCTTATTCACCGTCTGTATAAACGGGATCTTAAAATGAAGTCCTGGCGTCGTAACGGCCTTGGGCGATCCAAAAGTGCACACAACGGCCTGTTCTTCCTCCTTGATCGTATAGTAGGAATTCCCTAAAAGGATCAGAAGGATCACGGCTGCGAGCACGATCTTAACGACCGTTCCGCTGACCTTCTTTTTCGGGGGCTTCATCCCCATTGCGCCCCGGGGACTGTTGACTTTTTTTCCTGTGCCGAACATTGTTTTGATCTCCTCCGTAAACATATTCGCAATACTTTGACTCACATATGCTATTATATATGATATCGGTGGAAAAAACTAATTAAATTTTTATATACTCCTTTTCGGCTTCTTTCCTGACAAAAAGGCGGCTATAAACTTTTACGTTTATTACCGCCCTTCGCCGTACCGTTATGCAGTTGTGATCTGCGGTTTACTCCGCAGTCTCGTTCCCAGCTGCGTCTTCCGTACCGGTCTCCGCCTCTCTGACGGGAATCTCGGTGTGATTGATGCGGAAGAAGCGCTGGTCTTCTATAATCTTCTTATCCTCCTCCGTCTCCTCATCGGTCGGATCAAGGTCAGCATACTCCGCCTCGTCCAAGCCGGTTACCGTCTCAGTATCAAGCTCAGTATACTCTCGCTTTGGGTATGCACAGTACACTAGCCCATCATAGCCTTCCGGTATCCGGAAGATGAATTCCTGCGTGGCTGTATCACTCGACGTAGCGTTCCCCGCTTCGTCAAACACCCACTCGCCCTGTTCCCAGGAAACCTCCTTAGAATAGGAGACCTCATAGCTCACCCCGTCGATGTCCAGCGTGACGGCATACTCCTGCGCATCATCGCCCCGCATATCCCGGGTAGGCAACTTGCGCCCCGTGTACCAGTCATACATGTAATTCACGAAAGTCGCACTCGTATAGTTTACACCCTCCGCCGCGTCATAGTAATAACCGGGCTGCATCGCCATCGTCAGTGTCAGGTGGACGTTCTGATACCCCTCCTCATCCGCAGGATCCGCGTAGCAGTCGGTCTGAGTAAACACAGCGTCTCCCACTCTGCAATAGGTCTCAGGATCCTCTTTATTATAATAGATGTAGTCCACGGTGCAGTCTACCGGGCCGTCCGGCACGTCCACGCCATATTGCGCAAAGTAACTCTGTTTCGGCTCGCCCTCTGTCGCGCCGCAGACAGAACAAGTCTTGGGCGTCTCGTAGGTCGCATCCACCCATGTATGGGGCAGCGGTTCGCCCTCTGTTGTACCGCAGACGCTGCAATGCTTCGCCTCCGTGCAGGTGGCGTCCACCCATGTATGCGCTAAGGGTTCGCCCTCCGTCTCTCCGCACTTGGCACAGGTCTTGGGCGCGGTGCAGGTGGCCTCCTGCCAGTCGTGGCTGATGCAGCAGCCGCTTACCATGCCGCATAGTACTGCGGCACTCAACAGTGTCAGTAATCTCTTTTTCATTTGTCTTCTCCCCTCTTTTATTTGGACTTCTTATGTTTCAAGACGTTCCCATTGTACCCCCCCCCCGAATCTTTCTGTCAAGCTATAAATTTCCCCATAAAAAAAGCGCCCACAGCAAAATCTGCAGACGCATGTTTTTATGATGCAGCCTTATTTGAGTTTCTTTTAGTAATTTAAAACAGCCCTAAATCATTTTACAAAATTTTTCTGGTTCCATGCAGGGTATTTTGCTATCCTTGAAATCACCAATGTTTCTCGTCACAATATAATCTGCCCCAAATGTTTTTGCGCATTCCATTTGTAAACAATCTTCAAAATCTGGAAAATTTTCATTGTCTAAAGCTTTCAATATCTTAGCTTTATCAATACCCTCCACCTCAAATAATTCACACAGGCTATGCAAGAGACTTCTCCGTTCTTCAATGCTGAAGGCTTTCCGCAGGATAAAAAACAAATTTGATATGGAATGTGCTGCAATGCAACCTGACACCTGCCCTTGCTTACAGGCTAAAACAATATCCCGGGCTGCCTTATCATACGGTTCTCGGCAAAGCAAATAATCCAGAATAATATTGGTATCAACTAATATTCGCAATCCCATATTTTTCCTCCCTGTAGTTTTCCAGTTCCTTATCACAATCTAGCTCAGGAATTTTTCTTCTGAGGCACTCCAATTCTTCAAACGCCTTGTCCTTCGCCAACTGAGCCTCTGCCCCATATAATCCGTTTACGCCTTGCATAATCTGAAAAATATAGTAGAGTTTATCTTCCGGCATCTTTTCCAACAAATCCATTGCATCTTTTCTAAGTGCAGTCATCTTACACCACTCCTATTCCCAATAATATACCAACACGCATATCTCCAGCTTTTATATAAGCTATATCAAATCCCTGTAAAGTAATCTATATATATTATACGCAATAACGCCGTTTTCTTCAATAAATTTCTACTTTTATCTGACAATCATTTGCGATTTTGAATTTTCCAAAGCAGACGTACTCATGCCATACAAAAACTTCTCCTTCTTATCCGCCCTTTCCTGTTGCCGTATCACCCCAATATCGTTTATAATAAGTCCGGAACTGTTCAATGAAAGCGCCCACATAGAATACAGAATATAAATACAGGATGCCGGATACCGGTAAAAGACGGAGGAAAAACATGAGGATCATTTTTATCAGACACGGAGACCCCGATTATATCAATGACGCGCTGACCGAAAAAGGCGTCAGGGAAGCGAAACTGTTATCCGACCGCATTATGCGCTGGCCGGCCGACCGCATCGACTTCTACTGCTCGCCCCTTGGCAGAGCCAGACAGACGGCGTCCTATACGCTGGAGAGGCTGGGCAGACAGGCCGTGATCCATGACTGGATGAAGGAATTCTCCTATACCATCGAGGACCCGGTCACCGGACGCATCGGCGTCCCGTGGGATTTTATGCCCGAATATTGGACTGAAATACCGCAAATGTACGACAGAGAGGCATGGAAAAAGACGGACATCTACCGTTCCAACAAGGAACTGGCGCCCGCCTATCAGGAAGTGTGCGATGGTCTTGACAACCTTCTGGAACAATACGGCTATCAAAGACATCATAATTACTATATACATACCGAGTCAGAAAAGCAGGATAACACCGTGGTCGTCTTCTGTCACCTCGGCGTCACATGCGTAATGCTAAGCCACTTGCTCGGCATCTCTCCCGTTCTGCTCTGGCACGGAATGTATCTGGCTCCCACCTCCGTAACGGTTGCCGCCACAGAGGAAAGAATGAACAATGCCGCTTATTTCCGAGCACAGATGATCGGGGACGTAAGGCATCTGGCAGACGGCGGTGAACCGATATCCGCCGCAGGATATTTTACGGATGTATTTGAGGGATAAGCCGCTTATCCGGACGGCCGGGAAATCCGGTCGCCGGCAGATCAGCGCACTCTCTCAGGAAAGCCCACTTTCTTCTGCACCTTCCGGAGTGTTTTCGTCGCATAATAATTGGCTTTCTCAGCATTTTCCTTTATGATTTTATCAATGTAATCTTTATTCCTGCTCAAGTCGTTGAAGCGGTCCTGCAGAGGCTTCAAAACGCCCACGACAGATTCGCCGACTGCCGTCTTAAAATCTCCGTACCCCTTACCGTCAAATTCTCTGACCGTTTCCTCAGGCGTTTTTCCCGTGCATACGCAGTAGATATCGATCAGGTTACGGATGCCCGGCTGCTCCTCCGTGTAGCGCACACAGCCCTCGGAATCCGTGACTGCGCGCTTAAACTTGCGCATGATCGTATCGGGATCGTCCATCAGATAGATGCTGGCATTGGGATTCTCATCGGATTTGGACATTTTTTTCGCCGGATCCTGCAGACTCTTGATACTGGCGCCTGTCCTGCCGATATACGGCTCCGGTATCGTAAACACATCGCCATAGATCGCGTTGAAGCGCTGCGCGATGTCCCTCGTGATCTCCAGATGCTGCAGCTGGTCTTTACCGACAGGCACTACATCCGTCTGATACAGCAGTATATCCGCCGCCATAAGAACAGGATAGGTAAAAAGTCCCGCATTGATATTATCCGCATGCTTTGCCGCTTTATCCTTATACTGGGTCATGCGGTTAAGCTCTCCCATATAGGTGAAGCAGTTTAAGATCCATGACAGCTCGGCATGTCCCGATACATGGGACTGGTAGTAGATGCAGTTCTTCTCCGAATCAAGCCCCGCAGCGATATACAGCGTCAGCAGATTTCTCGCCCGTCTGCGAAGCTCTGCCGGATCCTGCCTGATCGTAATGGAATGAAGATCCACCACGGAATAAAAGCACATATACTCGTCACATAATGTCAGCCAGTTTTTCAACGCGCCGAGATAATTCCCAAGTGTCAGATTTCCCGTTGCCTGCATACCGCTGAACAGGACTTTTTTATCGTCTATCATAATGATTTCCTCCCTATTAAGTTTATCATTGCCCTTTCTTCCCGTCAACCAGAAGAAAGGGCATCTTATCACAGTTACTAATTATTGCAGCCGCAGCCGGAATTGTTGTAAGAACCGGCATTATTATTACAGGAACCGGTATCATAATGTGCTTCAAAACAAGATTCAGTACTGCACCCGCAGTCGTTACCGCGCCCGTTGTTGCCTCTGTCGCACCCGCAGTCATTATCGCGTCCGTTACCTCTGTCACAGCCGCAGTCATTGTCGCGTCCGTTGTTGCCTCTATCACAGCCGCAGTCATTGTCGCGTTCCCGGCTGCCGTTGCCCTGACGGTAACGCGGGGTCGGTCTGTCCTGGCCGCATCCGCAGCCGGAATCCCCGTTGTCATCGCATCCGCTCCGGTTTCCCGTAAGCAGTAATAATAAAATAAGCCAAGTATTCATATACGCACATCTCCTTTTTTTCATACTATATGCTATGCAAAAAGGAGTCTGTGCGTCACTTGTTTTTCACTGGCGGCTGTTTTAGCCCGTTTACTTTCCTTTGCCGCCGTGCAGTATCCGCGTCCTGATATACCGGAAAGTTTTCTCCTCGCCGTAGTCCGCCAGCATATGAAGCAGAAACTCAAGCTGGCGTTTTGTCCTGGGATGCAGCGGCAGGGGCGCGCTGGCTGACTGATAATACAAGAGAGGATCCTTATCAGTATAAGCGTCCCCGTTATATACCTTACTTGCCGCGATCCGGTCCATGAACATTTCGATCACATACTTAAGCGGCATAGGCGCAGGAATGATCTCACCGGAATTGTCGCGCGCGCTGTAATCCAGCCAGTACTCAAAATGATGCCTGTTACGGCCTTTATGGTGCAGCCAGGCGGAGGAATAGCCTTTGTCCTCCCGCTCCGCATTGTTGGGACTTCTGTTGCCCTGCCAGTATCTGGCTCCCACAATAAATTCACTGGGGCTGTATTTGGACAGGTCATGCGTGATCCCCTGCCGGTATAACCCCACCTTAAAGCAGCCCTCCATCACCAGCAGCTTATGACGGGTGACTGTCTTAAAATGATTCCACGCTTTACTCATCGGCTGTCTCCTTTCTTTGCCATATAGATCACCACCGTCCGGGGCGCTACACATATCTTCTGCAGAGATTCCGTTGTTTCACCGGCAGGCTCATCACAGGACGCCTCCGGTCCCGTGGACGAATACGGAGTCCACCGGCGGCCCTTAGGCAGCTGCGGAAGCCCCATGTAACAGGCCGTCCAATATAGATTGATGCCGATATAGATAAGCGTATCCTCCTTCTCATCCCCGGCTTCCCCGTATGCGCAGCAGTACATAACGCCGATGCTTCTGCTGGCGGGGCTTGTGTCGGGCTTCCATGCCTCATGGCCGTGAAAAGAGATATCCGGATAGCCGCAGGACAGATAATCCATACCCTTAAGAGGCATTTTGCTGTGAAGGACGGCATATGACCGGCGAAGCCGGATCAGCATTTTCGTATAGGCCAGCAGCTCATCCGCGCTCTCCGACCTGTTCCACTTGATCCACGCAACGTCATTGTCCTGACAGTACGGATTGTTATTTCCGTTCTGCGTATTGCCAAACTCATCTCCGCTGTAGATGAGCGGCGTCCCCTGGGACAGAAACACAAGCGACAGCGCATTCTTCATCTGCCGCAGCCGCAGCTCGGTGATACTCTTTCTGCGGCTCTTTCCCTCTACGCCGCAATTCCAGCTACAATTATAATCCGTTCCATCCTGATTTGCCTCACCGTTTGGCTCGTTATGCTTCCGGTCATAGGAAACCATATCGACGAGCCGCATACCGTCCCATTTTGCAATATAATTTATGATCCCGTTCTCCGGCCGGTTATTGCGCATATGATAAATCAGCTGATTGATCATATTGTCATCGCCTTTTACCGCACGGCGCATATTGAACATAAAACCGTCATCCAGCCAGCCAAGGCTGCGCGTGCGCGCCATATAATCCTTTTCGGCCGGACTGTACTGCTGCGTTGTCAGTATTTTGGTGTCACAAAGAAACGGGTCATTGGTAAAAGCCTCGATCGGAAGGTCTACTCCCATCACATGAAACCCATCGATATGATACGTAAGAACCCAGTATCTTAAAATATTGAGCATCTCTGACGACGCCGTCTTAGACGGAAAATAAAACTGCATAAGCACCTCGATGCCATTTTTGTGCAGTTCCTTTACCATATCCTTATATTCTGTCACAGCATCCCTGTCATGGGCATAACCGCTCTTTGGAACATAATACAGACCTTCCTGATAACCCCAGTAATTAAGCCGCAGATTCTTCTTTGCACTGCCCTGCGGCATATGGCCTGTGTCTGTTTCCAACGGTTTCTGCCTGTAAGGATCCGCTGTCTGCTCCAGAGCGCCCGGATTTGCAAAGATCCCCCGGTCCATGATCTCGTCAAACTCATAGCATGGCATCAGCAGGACCGATGTGATTCCCAGCTCCTTAAGATATGCTGTTTTCTCGGTGATCCCTCTGTAGGTTCCCCTGTATATAACGCCGGAGGACCGATGTTTGGTAAATCCGCGTACATGCAGCGCATAGAGGATCATATCCTCATACGGATAGCGAAGGGGCGCATCGCCCTCCCAGTCATAAGGCTTGTCCGGCACCATACATGCCGGAAGGGATTTTCTCTCCGTCCCGTAGCGGTACGGATTATCCAGCCTGCGACAGTACGGGTCCTGCCAGACTCTGTCTTTACAATAAAACAGATACCGGCAGTCTGCGTCATGATACCCCTCCAGCATCATCGCATAAACCGCGCCTATCCTGCCCTCCTCCGGGAAAGGGATCCTGATCCCGCCTTTATGTTTTCTGTCATACAAAACCACGCCGAATTCACCGGCTTCGCCATCCGCCGCATGATCGCATACGGCAGCAATGTGCATGCCTTCCTCACAAAAAGATACCCCCAGGGGATACGCCTTTGCAGTTGTAACTTTAAACTCCTTATGCATGAAACCCTCCGGCATATTATATTGATTCATACTCCTTTTGTTTATTCTACCATAAAAAACCAGTTTCTGTATAAAAAATTATTTTCCATTGAATAACTTTGCTAATTTCTGTAAAATATAACTATTCCGTTATGGAAGGAGGCAGACAATATGGGAAAAAACAACAGGCAGAATACGGAAAGCGGCTATGACGCGGAAGAAATGACGGTCGATCTGGAACTGGACGACGGTTCAAGCGTTACATGCGCCGTTGTCACTATCCTGACGGTATCCGGCAAAGACTATATCGCGCTTTTGCCGCTTGACGAAAACGGAGACAATGCGGACGGAGAAGTCTGGTTTTACCGCTACAGCGAAAACCCCGATGATCCGAATGAGGAGCCGGAGCTCGGTTATATTGATGATGATGATGAGTACGAGGCTGTAGCAGACGCCTTTGACGAATATCTGGACGCATCGGAGTTTGATGAACTGGTGGGGGAAGATGACTGACAGAGACATTTCAGGAAGCGGGAAGGCATATCCTTTCCGCCTTTTCCTTTGTACGCTGTAATACACAGCTCCTTTTTTGCCCTCGTCATCGCCACATACAGCATGCGCCGTTCTTCCTCTGTTGCTTCCGGTGAATCCGACCTGGCGGAAGGGATTTTCCCCTCCTGGCAGTCCGGCAGATAAACCGTATCAAATTCAAGGCCTTTGGAGGCGTGCATCGTCATAAGATATAGGCCGTCTTCCATCTTACCGGGTTGTGCATCCTCCGGCACAGAATATTGACTTATATAGTCATTCATCGCTTCATATGAGCAAAATTTCTCCGACAATTGCTGAAATCCGTCCGCGATACGGATATATTCCGCCGCCTTTTCCATGCCGTATTTGTCATGCAGATATTTATCGTAACCGATCACATTGCGTATATAATGGATCTGCAGATATAGTTTTCTGCCCCGCAGCGTCCCGATGTCGTGAAACAACCGCCTGACTTCCTGCTGCAGAACAGGCGCGTCATGATAATAGGTCAACATCTCCTTTTCACTAACGGTTTCTTCGGAAAGGCTGGCCCGCTTAATGTATCTGACCGGCCGGTTCATAATGCGCAGCATGTGCCTGCGGTACATCTGTCCCTGCGCCAGCGCAAGATACGCCATAAGATCCCGTATTACAAAATGTTCATAAGGGTTGGCCGGCTTTTCCTTTACGATAAAGGGAATCTGGTTCTTTTTCAGGGTCTGCGCCCACATAGCGCAGTCGTAATTGGTTCTGCATATCATGGCGCAATCCTTAAGCCGGCCTGCATTCTGTCTGCACTTAATATCCCCGGTCAGAAACCTTTCCTGCTCCTGAGTATTTTCAAAGATGTTAAGCCGCAGGCCGTCTCCCCGATCATGGACTGCCTTGATCTTTTTCTTCACGCGGTCAGCATTCTCTTCGATCACCCTGCCGGCAGCTTCGACGATTTTAACATTACATCTGTAATTAGTATTGAGAAACATTCGCCGCGCATCCGGATGATCGCGCATAAAGATCTGCATACACGCCGGGCTGGCGCCCCTGAATCCGTAGATCGACTGATCATCATCGCCCACCACAAAGAGATTATTCTCCGGCAAGGCAAGAAGATTTACAAGCTCGTACTGATCCGGCGATATATCCTGAAACTCGTCGATCATAATATAAGTAAACTGTCTCTGCCATTTTGACAATATACCGGGATCATCACGAAGCAGATTCCTACAATGCCTGACGATCCCGTCAAAATCCATCTGTTTGAACTCATTCAGGAAGGAATCGTACTCTTCCGACAAAAAAGCCATATCTTCCATCGTAAGATTTTGTATGGACGGCGGTTTTGCGCCGGACGTGCTGCCAAGCGCACTGCTGCAGATATTGATATTATTGATGCAGGCGATCACCTCCTCTATATCTTCCTCCTGAATATTAGCAAAGCGCTTATGCATACGAATGATCTTATGGATCAGCTTCCTCTTCTCTGCCTCTGTGATAATGGTATAGCCGCGATATTGCGATGACTGTTTCAGAATATGATAGAACACGGCATGAAAAGTGCCGAACTTTACCGGAGGCCGGTCCGGTTCCATCAGACGAAAGAAGCGCTCCTGCATCTCCCGTGCCGCTGCTTTCGTAAATGTGATGACAAGAATATGCGCAGGGTCTGCGCCATGATGTTCGATGAGATATTTGATACGGTGTACAGTGACGTAGGTTTTGCCGCTGCCGGGGCCCGCAAACACCTGCGCAGCCCCGGCAGTATGCCTGATCGCTCTCTCCTGATCAGGATCCGGTCTTCTCTCAGTCACTCTCCAGTTTTCTAATCCCTTCACGGATTCTGGCAACCGATTCGTCCCTGCCCAGTATTTCCATGATCTGTGTAGCGCCCGCCGGCGTCATCTGCTTACCGGACACCGCGGTTCTCACAGGCCACATCACGTAACCGTTCTTATATCCCTTCTTCTCCACATAAGCTGATATCGTCTGATACAGAGCATCGTTGCTGTAGTCTGTCTGGGTCTCAAGGACCGGGAGCAGTTCCTTGAGCACTTCAAGGCTCGATTGTCTGTCCGTCTTCATCTTCTTATGCGTATACATCTCAACATCGTATTCCGGAAGCTTCTCAAAGAAATCGACCATCTCCGCAATATCCGGAAAAACCTCTATTCTTGTCTTGACCATAGATGCGATCTTGCGAAGATCAAAATCCTTCGTGAGCGCCTGCTTCAAATATGGCTCGGCCATCTCATAGAACCGTTCCTCGTCCATAGCCTTAAAATACTCGCCGTTCATCCATTTTAACTTGGTATAGTCAAAAACTGCCGGCGATTTGGAGATATGATGATAATCAAACTTCTGCACCAATTCCTCCAGAGTAAATATCTCCTTGTTATCCTCCGGGCACCAGCCCAAAAGCGCCACAAAATTGACGATCGCCTCCGGCAGAAAACCCTGTTCGATCAGATCCTCGTAAGAGGAATGACCGGAACGCTTCGCCAGCTTCTGGTGGTTCTCGTCCGTGATCAGCGGGCAGTGCACATACTCGGGGATCTCCCAGCCGAAAGCCTCGTAAAGCCTGTTATATTTCGGCGAAGAAGACAAATATTCGTTGCCGCGCACCACATGCGTGATCCCCATCAAATGATCGTCCACCACATTCGCAAAATTGTAAGTCGGAAAACCGTCCGATTTGATCAGGATCATATCGTCGAGCTCCGCATTGTCAACGGTAATATCTCCGTATATATCATCATGAAAGGTAGTTGTCCCCTCGGTAGGATTATTCTGTCTGATCACATACGGCTTCCCCGAAGCGAGGTTCGCCTCGATCTCTTCTTTACTCAGATGGAGGCAGTGTTTATCATATACGTTGATCTCCTTACCCGCCACAGTCTGCGTCAGGGTTGCCAGCCTCTCCTTATCGCAGAAACAGTAATATGCCTGTCCCTTATCGATTAGCTCCCTGGCATATTTCATGTAGATGCCTGCCTTCTGGCGCTCGCTCTGTACATACGGGCCAACGCCCCCGTCCCTGTCCGGGCCTTCGTCGTGACGCAGCCCTGTGCTTTCCAGGGTATGATAGATAATATCAACCGCGCCCTCCACGTAGCGCTCCTGATCGGTATCCTCTATTCTCAGGATGAAATCGCCCCCTGCATGTTTGGCGATCAGATAAGCATAGAGCGCCGTCCTTAAGTTTCCGACGTGCATACGTCCCGTGGGACTCGGCGCATATCTTGTCCTGATTTTCACTGCCATACTATATTTCCTCCCATCACATTAACTGTCTTACACATTATACCGCTTAGCATATGTGTATGCTTTTACGGTCAGCTACGGCTGTCGGTCCGGTATGCGTTTATCAGCTGAATCCTTAAAGGAAGCGACCGCTTTAGCGGCTGCCGCCACTGCGATATTTGTCCCTGCGCCCGCCACGCATCCGCCCGGACATGCCATTCCTTCTATCAGACAGCCGTTCTTCTTACCTGCCTTGGCCAGCATCAGCATTTTCTTACATTCCGCCAGACTCTCGGCGTGCTCTATGTTGACTTCCACATCGGGATAGTATTCCCTCACACACTCTTCTATTGCGCTGGCCACGCCGCCCGCCACGCCGTAACCTCTGCCGGCGCCCGTGGCCCCGGTCATCTCATCCGCAGCATGTATCCCGCCGAGCACAATATTCTTTGCGTCAAAAATACCCGCCAGTTCCTCAAAGGTGATCACGAAATCCACATCCGATCGAATCGTTCTGCGGGAAGCTTCCAGCTTCTTGGAAGCGCACGGCCCGATGAACACCACTCGGGCATCGGGATGATCCTGCTTGATGAGCCTGGCAGTCGCAACCATCGGAGTCAGTGCATTGGATATCTTGTCGATCGTCTCGGGGAAAAACCGCTTTGCCAGAACAGACCACGAAGGACAGCAGGAAGTCAGACTAAACGGCAGCTTCCCCGTCGCCACCTCCGATGCGTAGTGCTCCGCTTCCGCCATAGCGCCCATATCCGCGCCCAGCGCTGTCTCATATACATCGTAGAACCCGAGTTCCTTCAGTGCGGTCTTCAACATATCAGGCGTCACATCCGGCCCAAACTGTCCCGTAAAAGCAGGGGCGACCTGGGCAATGATCTTCTGTCCGGACTGCATCGCACGTATCATCTGAAATATCTGCGATTTATCGGCAATCGCTCCGAAAGGACAGTTTACCATACATTGTCCGCACGAAACGCACAGATCATTATCTATCACCGCCCTGCCCTTCTCATCATTCTTGATCGCGCCGACACCGCAGGCGCCCGCACAGGGTCTGACCTGATGAGATATCGCGTCATACGGGCATACTGCCTTGCACTTACCGCACTTGATACATTTATCCTGGTCGATCACTGACCTGCCATTCTGCATGGATATGGCGCCGCGGGGACAAACCTCCCTGCACGGATGCGCCACGCATCCCATACACAGATCCGTCACCCGATAACAATTCTCGGGACAGGCATTACACGCCGACGGGATCACCTGCATCAGCGGCGGCTCATAGTACTTTTCGGAAATATTACTCTCCTCCAGCCCCTGCGTCAAATGAACAAGCCGGTTCTCGGGTCTTAAAGACAATCCCATTGCAAGCCTGATGCGTTCACGGACTATGGCGCGTTCTCTGTATATGCTCTGATACGCAGACTCGTCATAATCCACGATCTTGTACGGAAGCGCCTCCACATCATCTTTTAAATTCGTTGAACAATAAGCCAGTTCAGCCACCTCTTTAAAAATACGGCGTCTGTTCTTGCGGACCTGCGTGTCAATTCCTCTCATGACAACCCTCCGTCATGTTGTGTTAATAATTTCACAAGTACATTCTTACATAAACGCTTACGGAAATCAAGATAATTTCCGTTTTCGTACAACTTTTTCGGGACAGATCACTTTTTTCTCCTGTAAAGCGGTATGGCTATTCCTGTTGCAAGGCATATTATCACGGCCAGAATAATAACCAGCGCGACCAGCTGTACCGTTCTGTTGCTGAATATCAGATTGCCGATCTCATAGTACTTGACCGGAACCGACACAGAGACCTCATGCTCCGACAGCGCTGCGATAATACTGCCGAACAATTTGACATTATATCCCGGAACAATACTGTCTGCATTGGCCGTAAACATCTGCTCGGTCGCCACGATGACCGCCTTCGATACCTCCCCGCTCTGCGTTGTCTTATCGGCCTCCATGCCGATCACAAAGGGACCGTCTATGTCATCGCTGCTCTTATTATAATTCTCTGCGTTCAGCACGTCCCTTTTACTAAACGAGTCATCGCTGGTCGTAAGAAAAGGCACATAGCGCACGCCCTCGGCATCTTCGTCATAGGTAAGTCCGCGGCACAGCGGTGCAAATACTGTACCGTCATAAACCGACTGTGTGATCTCTTCATATGCTACCGTGGGGAACAGATCGTACGCCGTCTGGTAATAATGGCTCCGGTCTGCTTCCATGATCACGCCTTCCACCAGCGACACGCCGTAATAACCCAGTATCTGCTCAAAGCATGTCATATCCTGGTCCGTCCACGTCGGAATGATCAACGCGTTGCCGCCTTTCTCAAGATAGGCAAGCACCTTGTTCACATCATCCTTGGAATAATCGCTGATCGGCGCATAGAAAACAAGCGCGGTAGCGTCATCCGGCACCTCATCCACCGCATACAGCTGCAGCGGTTCGCAGAATGCATTCTCCTTGGATAGCGCGCCAAGAAACGTATCGTCAAACGCAAGCTCATCATGTCCCGATACAAGGTAGAACTTCGCCGTATCCTCAGACGTCGCACGCATGATCGCCGAAACGATCTGTCCCTCCGCATCGGTGCCGACCAGTTCATTCGTATAAGTGGTATAGTCTGTCTGATAGATGTACATATCATTGTAATCCACAACGATACTGCCGGACCCACCGACTACGATCAGACTATTATCGGACGGCTGTGTATCCGTATAGTTATAATAGAACATCGGATTGGCCACCGGACTGATATACTCCACGCGAATATGGTCCGAGTATCCCTGCAGCTTTGTAAGCATCCGGTCAATATCGCCGTCCTTAGCCTCCTCATCCGCCAGCACATAGACCGTCACATCCTGGGTAAGACCGGACACAAACGACACCGTATCATCCGTCAGCGTAAATATCCGGTTGACCGTCACATCATACGAGGTATACTGATCCGGAATATAATTCAGACCGATATTGATCAGCACCGTCAGCGCAGCAGCCGCCAGTACATGAAAAATACTGTATGCCCCAATGCCTATGCCCCTGCCGGCGAACGCATATCTGCGCTTCTGAATCGACTGAAAAGTACAGAACAGCACAAACGCTGTGAACGTCACGTAATAGACAACGGCCTCCACCTCAAAATAGCCGCTGGATAAAATATCGAAACGCCCCACCATATCAAAACAGCCTAATATCTTAACCAAAACCTCCGAGAATGCAGTTGTTCCCGATGTAGAGATCATACCGGTGATCCCGCTCATAACGTATCCCGCAAACATAGCAACAAGCGTCAGTATCGCGGAGATCACAACACTCTCGGTAAGAGACGACAGGAACAAACCTATAGCCAGCCCGAGACATCCATACAGGAAAAAACCAAGCAGCGACGTATAGGACATCCCCAGCTGGAACTCCCCCGCCGTCCGCAATATAAGAGGCGTGACGCCGACTATAATAAGCGGGACCGCATACACCGTCACCAGCGCAAGGTACTTGCCGAGCACGATCTTTCCGACTGAAACCGGAGAAGTAAGAAGCAGCTGGTCGGTTTTGCTCTTCCTCTCCTCCGACAGCGAACGCATCGTCAGGATCGGAACGGTAAATACATTCAGAAAAACGACCGACTGTAACAGATACGATATAGTAGGATATCCTACAAGCATATTACAGATGTAAAAATACAATCCTGTCACGGCAAGCGTGACCGCCACATACAACCATCCGGTAAACGAACGGAAACAGGATCTTAATTCTCTCTTATAAATCGCCAGCATCGCCTGTCTCCTCCTCTCCGTTTCCAGTATGATCCGCTGTCCCGTCTGCAATTTCCTGTGCTTCTGTGGGAGCCGTCTCTGCAGCGTCTGCTTCTTCCGCGGGTTCCTGTATTTCTGATTTCTCTTCCTTCTGCGTAAGCTCTAAGAAAATATCTTCAAGTGACTTCTCTACGCGGTTCATGGAAAGGATCGGTATATTATTCTTAGACAGGTCAAGCGACAGCTCCTTTCGGATATCGGCGTCGCCCGAAGTCTCTGCCGTCACCCTGACGGCGTCCGCCTCCTGCGCCGGCTCAATGTTGTATGACTCGATTCCCTCCATATTCTGCAGAACCTGTCCTACCTGTTCTTCCGTTCCCGACACGATCACCTCAACAACCGCCTTGGTGCGCATCATGCTCTGCAGCTCCTGCGGCGAACCGTCCGCGACAAGCCTGCCGCCCGCAATAATCATAATGTGATCGCACACAGCACTCACCTCGGATAGAATGTGAGAGCTCAAAATAACCGTATGTTTTTTTGCCAGACCCTTTATCAGATCCCGCATCTCTATGATCTGCTTCGGATCAAGCCCCGACATGGGCTCGTCCAGAATAAGCACCTCGGGGTCGCCTACAAGCGCCTGTGCCAGTCCGACACGCTGTTTATACCCCTTGGATATATTTTTGATCAGCCTGTCCTTTACATCCGCTATTTCCGTTTTGTGCATGATAGCATCGATCTGCGGTTTCCGTTCCTGTTTAGGCACTTTCTTAAGCTCCGCCACAAAAAGCAGATATTCGCGCACCGTCATATCCATATAAAGCGGCGGTATTTCAGGCAGATAACCAATACATTTCTTCGCCTTCCCCGGCTCCTTTAAAATATCATGACCATCGATCGACACAGTTCCGTCATTAGCGGCAATATACCCCGTCATGACATTCATTGTTGTCGATTTACCCGCTCCGTTCGGCCCCAAAAAGCCATAAATCTGTCCCTGCTCGATCGTAAAAGACAAATGATCCACAACGGTGCGGTTTCCGTATTTTTTAACCAGATCTTCCACTTGTATCAAGGCAGTGTCCCCCTTTCCCAACAAGTTTCTGTTTTTTTTGCATTCTCTCTAAACACACCGAAACGATTATAACATATTATAATCTTAAAAACACCTGAAAAATTTTGAAAGGAAATTTATGAAGGATTATATGTACAAAGATAACTGCGATATGTTTCCTATCGCAATGGCATATGTTCCGTGGCAGCAGTTCAAAGGGATCAGCGATAATCTCGAAGAAGCCTATGATACGGGGACTGTTTTCCCGGAGCTCGATAAACCGTTTACAGGAAGGAGATGCTGCAACCGATGAACGCACAGTTTTCAAATGAGCAGCAAAAACTGCTCCACGACATCGGCATCCTGGACTTTGTAGTCGTTGAACTGACCGAGTTTTTGGATACCCATCCCAATGACAGAAATGCCCTGGAATATTTTAACCACTATAATCGTATGAGCGATCAGGCAAAAAAAGAATACGCAAAAAAATTCGGGCCGTTAACGATCGCCCTCGCCAGCGAATCAGACTGCAATAACTGGGATTGGGCAACGCTGCCTATGCCCTGGGAAGGGGGTTGTGTATAATGTGGAACTATGAAAGAAGACTTCAGTATCCCGTTAATATCAAAGACTCAAACGCAAATCTTGCGCAGGTGATCATCAGCCAGTACGGCGGTCCCGATGGTGAAATGGGTGCATCCATGCGTTATCTCTCCCAGAGATACGCCTGCCCTTACAGAGAAGTGTCCGCTATTCTGACCGACATCGGCACAGAAGAACTGGCGCACCTTGAGATGGTTGCAACAATCGTTCACCAGCTCACCAAAGACCTGTCAATGGATGAAATCGAGGCTTCCGGCTTCCGCAACTATTATGTAGATCACACTGTAGGCATCTGGCCTCAGGCGGCAGGCGGCGTTCCCTTTAACGCCTGTGAATTCCAGAGTAAGGGCGACATCATCACCGACCTGATGGAAGATATGGCTGCCGAGCAGAAAGCCCGCACCACCTACGACAACATCCTGCGTCTGATCCATGACAACGATGTCTGCGAGCCGATTAGATTCCTGCGCCAGAGAGAAGTCGTGCACTTCCAGCGGTTCGGTGAAGCGCTGCGCATCGTTCAGGATAACCTGAATTCCAAGAACTTCTATGCGTTCAATCCGGGATTTGACTGCGACGAGTGTGCGGGGAAGAAATAAGAATTTTGAGATAAAAAGTGGCGCCGTCACTATTGCGATAGTGGCGGCGTTCTGCTGTACTACGGGAATTTTCAGGTATTGAAAAATCTCTAAAAATTTGTTGATAAATCAATACGAATTACCATATAATAAAATCAACAACTGAAAGGAAGTGATCCTATGACACCGGTAACACAGCCAGTCAAAAATGCAAACGTCACAAAAACAGACCATTCTGAAAAAGCAGCCATAGGCGCATTATATGATGAACTCTCCAAAGGGATAACTAGTCTGAAAAGAGGCGACGTTTATACTATTGATGAAGCATGGGAGGAAATTGACCAAATATAATGCCATATAACAAACCAATAAAATACATCTACCGGATATGTAATTGAAGGATTAAACATCTATTTTAAGCCACACAGTACATATTTAATCTTTTTGTCGTAGAAAATTCCACGATTACGGTTATTCGTGTCTTAAAAGATCGCATGTACTGGCAATCTATTATTAAAAAAATGAAGAAAATTGATCGATAAGCGTACTATAATTAAGAACTGTCGAGTGACAGAATGTCAAATTAGTTCAATGGTTTCTTTCCATATTTTTTTCTTGTCCTGTTCAGTAATTTTTTCACCGCTTTTTTTATGATTATAAGCGCCACTGGAAGATGCCAATGGTATTATATCTATCCCTGTTTGCTGCTGTACAAATTTTTTATACTGTTTTGCCGCCGTTTGTCCGTTTGCATAAATTTTTTGGATTGAAGTTTTCTTTAAGAGTCCGGGAATATCCGCTGGAATTTCGTTTTTTATACCGCTATCCTTTGAACCCTCAATATCGCAATTTTTACATACATCCCAGATTGCTATATGATTATCCAACAGTAATTTCTTTTTTGCATCAACTGTATCAGGAACAGGGTAATCGCAAATATAGGCAATAATCCTCCAAAACGCATTTCCTCCATGCGCATAATAAAACCCGGTCTTTCGGGATTTAACGGATGGTATAGTCCCCAATATCAAAATAGTAGAATTTTTATCATATATAGGCTCGAATGGATGCTCGACATTTGTCACATTACTCATTACTTATACCCTCCAATTTATTTGGTTCTTCACACATAATAGTCAACAGGTTTTCAAACAAAATTTATCTTTCCTCAGCCATACATTTCTGACAGTATTCTTTTAATTCCGATTTCCGTTCATACAACAAAACCTCCTCGTTTTTAATGGTATCTAAAAAAGTAATATCCAAGCTGCCTGTAATGAGCAGATCAACTTTCTTATTCAAAGCCGCTTCCAAATCCATAAGCAGTCCGCCAAGCGCCCAACCTTTGATATGTCCACGGTCAATGCGTAAATCTATATCGCTGTCGGCAGCAGCTTCTCCCCTCGCATAAGAGCCAAAGAGAAAAATCCGTTCCGCGCCATACTGCGATGCGAAATCAGAAACTTTTTGCCGTATATCATGAAGATCAAGAATCGATGCCATTGTCAAGCCCCTTTTCACCTTTTTATCCTTATGGCACATCAAATCATTGTAAATTGCGGTTGCTGCATGATGCTGAATTCTTCATTTTCAAATTCATATAAGTATAAATTGAGATAATTAATTATAACATTTCTCACTATCCCTAGCAAGCATTCCAATTTGAATTTCCGTAATTTTATCCACAGCAGACCGCTTTTATCTGTACTGCGGTAAGCAACTTTTGATACAAAACTCGATGATGATACCGATTGAGAAAATGGCAGAAATATGGTATAATTTAACCAAGTATGATTGTTATAAACTAAGCGTTGTATAAATCAATTGCCGTTTGATAGTGTGTGCCTAGAAAAGATGATATATTTTCATTATCAAATTAAAAGGGGCATTATCATGAATATGCAGAAAATTGGAAAATATATTGC
>CANQNN010000032.1 GCA_947625205.1 uncultured Lachnospiraceae bacterium
ATATGCGCCATGATACCTATATTTCTGGTTCTCTCTAACGGATATTCTCTTCCAGCCAAGGTTTTTTCCTCCTTTATTTACTCTAGAAGCGATAATGCGCAAAAGCTTTGTTTGCCTCTGCCATTTTGTGCATGTCTTCTTTTCTCTTCACTGCTGCGCCTGTATTGTTTGCAGCATCCAGAATTTCGTTTGCGAGTCTTTCCTGCATGGTCTTCTCGCCTCTCTTACGAGAAAACGTTACCAGCCATCTAAGACCGAGAGCCTGACGTCTGTCAGGACGGACCTCGATCGGCACCTGATAGGTAGCGCCGCCGATACGTCTTGCCTTAACCTCAAGGACAGGCATGATATTATTCATAGCCTCCTCGAATACGTCAACAGCCGGTTTCCCGGACTTCTCTTCAACCCGCGCAAATGCTCCGTATACAATCTTCTGAGCCACACCTTTCTTACCGTCCATCATAACGTTGTTGATAAGTTTGGTAACTACTTTGTTATTGTATAAAGGATCTGCCAAAACTTCTCTCTTTGCAATATGTCCTTTACGTGGCACGATTCTTCCCTCCTTATTATAATCTTTCACAGCCATAATAAACCTGTGAAAATAATTCATCGGTACTCACATGTGTCCTCTAATTCAATGTGTACGTGCGGTTTCTATAAATAAGAATACCAACACTAAATTAGTTCTGTTTGTGGTCCAAAATCCTAAACTGCCTTTAGCCTGCTGATCTGCATAACAAACCTCTGAAATCGATCTGCAAAGCAAATTTACTTGCCGGCTTTGGGCTTCTTAGCGCCGTACTTGGAACGAGCCTGCTTTCTGTTAGCGACGCCCGCTGTATCCAGTGTACCTCTGATGATATGGTATCTGGTACCCGGTAAGTCTTTCACTCTTCCGCCACGGATCAGAACAACGCTGTGCTCCTGCAGGTTGTGACCTTCGCCCGGAATGTAGCTTGTTACCTCAATACCGTTGGAAAGACGTACTCTGGCGATCTTTCTGAGCGCTGAGTTAGGCTTCTTAGGAGTGGCTGTCTTTACAGCTGTGCAGACACCTCTCTTCTGCGGAGAAGCTGTGTCAGTCGCTGCTTTGTGAAGAGAGTTGTAACCCTTTAACAAAGCGGGGGCTGTTGACTTCTTTACGGATGTCTGACGTCCTTTTCTGACTAACTGGTTAAATGTTGGCATTCTTTTCACCTCCTGTTGTATAGAATAACTGTCTTAGCGACATTTTGTGCACCACGAAAAAAATGCATTCACGTGCACACTAACATAGTATACTTGCACGTGAATGCATTGTCAATACATTTTTTTCGGATTCAGCCTGTTTTTATGCCTATTCCGAGACGTTTGCCTCTACCGCCTCTTCCTCTGCAGCGCCGTCCTCTTCCAGTTCGGCCATATCGTCTACATCTATATCGATATCCGGCAGATCGCCTATATCACCTATATCGTCTATATCGTCCGGCAGGCTTTCATCAAATCCGTCGTCAAAATTCAGTTCATCCTCCGCCGCAAGACGGCTGAACAGGTTTTCATCCGTACTGAGTCTCGTATCACGGTAACGCTTCATACCGGTTCCGGCAGGGATAAGCTTACCGATGATAACGTTCTCTTTCAGGCCGATCAGCGAATCAACCTTACCTTTGATAGCCGCCTCAGTCAGCACCTTGGTCGTCTCCTGGAAGGACGCTGCCGACAGGAACGAATCTGTTGCAAGAGCTGCTTTTGTGATACCGAGCAGGATCTGTTTTCCTTCCGCGGGCTCTTTGCCGTTCTTGATCAGCTCTTCATTCAGATCCTCATAATCCAGCACGTCTACCAGCGTTCCGGGCAGGAACTCCGTGTCGCCGCTGTTCTCGATGCGGACTTTCTTAAGCATCTGGCGCACGATCACCTCGATATGCTTATCGGCGATATCAACACCCTGCAGACGGTATACACGCTGTACTTCGCGCAGCATATAGTCCTGAACCGCACGGATTCCTTTGATCTTCAGCAGATCATGCGGGTTGACGCTGCCTTCCGTCAGCTCATCGCCGGCCTCCAGCACCGCTCCGTCGTTGATCTTGATACGGGATCCGTAGGAAATCAGGTATGTCTTGGACTCGCCTGTCTCATCGTTGGTGATGATGACTTCTCTCTTTTTCTTCGTATCTTTAATGGTAGCCACGCCGCCGAACTCTGCAATAATCGCAAGTCCTTTCGGCTTACGCGCCTCAAAAAGCTCCTCTACACGGGGAAGACCCTGTGTGATATCGTCGCCGGCAACGCCGCCTGCATGGAACGTACGCATGGTAAGCTGTGTACCGGGCTCACCGATGGACTGTGCGGCAATGATACCGACCGCCTCACCGACCTGAACCGCCTCGCCCGTCGCCATGTTTGCGCCGTAGCACTTCGCGCAGATACCGATATGGGAACGGCAGGTAAGGATCGTACGGATCTTAACCTGTTCAACCGGCTCACCCTTATCGTTCACACCTACACTCAGGATCTTAGCTGCACGTGCCGGTGTGATCATATGATTTCTCTTGACAATTATATTGCCGTCTTTGTCTTTAATGTCCTCACAGGAGAAACGTCCTGTGATCCTGTCCTTTAAGCTCTCGATGGTCTCTTTGCCGTCCATGAACGCCTTGACCGTCATGCCGGGAATCTCTTCCCTGCCTTCGCAGCAGTCCGTCTCACGGATGATCAATTCCTGTGATACATCCACCATACGTCTGGTCAGATAACCGGAGTCTGCGGTACGAAGCGCCGTATCGGACAGACCTTTACGCGCACCGTGCGCGGATACAAAGTATTCCAGTACATCCAGGCCTTCACGGAAGTTGGACTTGATCGGCAGCTCGATCGTTCTGCCGGTGGTATCCGCCATCAGGCCACGCATACCGGCAAGCTGTTTGATCTGCTGATTGGAACCACGGGCTCCGGAGTCCGCCATCATAAAGATGTTATTGTACTTATCCAGACCGGCCAGCAGTACTTCCGTCAGCTCTTTATCCGTCTCGTTCCACGTCTCTACAACGGCGCGGTATCTCTCCTCTTCCGTGATCAGTCCACGCCTGTAGTTAACGGCAATCTTATCTACCGTAGCCTGCGCTGCTTCCAGCATTTCCTCCTTCTTGGCCGGGACGGTCATATCGGAGATAGATACGGTCATAGCTGCGCGCGTAGAATATTTATACCCTGTCGATTTGATCAGGTCAAGCACCTCGGCCGTTTTAACGGCGCCGTGGATATTGATGACCTTCTCAAGTATCTGCTTCAGCTGTTTCTTGCCCACATGGAAGTCCACTTCCAGCTTCAGCAGATCCTCAGGCTTGGATCTTTCCACAAAGCCCAGATCCTGAGGCAGTATCTCATTAAAGAGGAATCTGCCCAGTGTGGATTCCACATTTCCGGTAACCACTTCACCGTCAGGCGTTGTCTTGCTGACTCTGACCGTTATACGGGAATGCAGCGTACATGCGCCGTTCTCGTATGCCAGGATAGCTTCGTTCACATTTTTAAAGAACTTGCCCTCGCCGGTCGCGCCAGGTCTTTCCTGTGTCAGATAATAGATACCCAGCACCATATCCTGTGAGGGAACGGCTACCGGACCGCCATCGGAAGGCTTCAGCAGGTTGTTCGGAGACAGCAGCAAGAATCTGCATTCTGCCTGCGCTTCCACGGACAGCGGAAGGTGAACTGCCATCTGGTCGCCGTCGAAGTCGGCATTGAAAGCCGTACATACAAGCGGATGCAGCTTGATCGCCTTACCTTCTACGAGGATCGGCTCAAAAGCCTGTATACCAAGTCTGTGCAGAGTAGGCGCACGGTTTAACATAACCGGGTGCTCTTTGATGACCTCCTCGAGCACATCCCACACCTGGGTATCCAGTTTTTCCACCAGTTTTTTTGCATTCTTGATGTTCTGGGAAATACCCCGGGACACCAGTTCTTTCATAACAAAAGGTTTAAACAGCTCGATCGCCATCTCTTTGGGCAGACCGCACTGATAGATCTTTAATTCCGGACCGACCACGATAACGGAACGTCCCGAGTAGTCCACACGCTTACCGAGCAGGTTCTGACGGAAACGTCCGGATTTACCTTTTAACATATCCGACAGAGACTTGAGAGCCCTGTTGCCCGGTCCCGTTACCGGACGGCCTCTCCGGCCGTTATCGATCAGGGCGTCAACCGCCTCCTGGAGCATTCTCTTCTCGTTGCGGACAATGATGTCCGGCGCACCAAGCTCAAGCAGTCTCTTAAGCCGGTTATTTCTATTGATGATCCTTCTGTAAAGATCGTTCAGGTCACTGGTCGCAAAACGTCCGCCGTCCAGCTGAACCATAGGACGCAGATCGGGCGGGATGACCGGAATGGCATCCATGATCATCCATTCCGGCTGGTTGCCGGACTCTCTGAATGCCTCTACGACTTCTAGTCTCTTGATAATGCGGGCACGCTTCTGCCCCATAGACTCTTTCAGCTCAGCCTTGAGCTCAGCCGCTTCCGTCTCCAGGTCGATCGCCTGCAGCAGCTCCTTGATAGCCTCCGCGCCCATACCGACACGGAACTTATTGCCCCAGGTCTCCCTGGCGTCCTGGTATTCCTTCTCGGTGAGCACCTGTTTATACTCCAGATCGCTCTCACCGCCATCCAGCACAATATAAGATGCAAAATACAGTACCTTTTCCAGCACTCTCGGCGAGAGATCAAGGATCAGACCCATACGGCTGGGGATCCCCTTAAAATACCATATGTGGGATACCGGAGCCGCCAATTCAATGTGTCCCATACGCTCCCTGCGGACGCTGGCCTTGGTCACCTCAACGCCGCATCGGTCGCAGACTACGCCCTTATACCTGATCTTCTTATATTTACCGCAATGGCACTCCCAGTCCTTGCTGGGTCCGAAGATCTTCTCACAGAACAGGCCCTCTTTTTCGGGTTTCAATGTTCTATAGTTGATAGTCTCGGGCTTTGTAACTTCGCCTCTGGACCATTCTCTGATCTTTTCGGGTGATGCCAGTCCGATCCTGATGGCATCAAATGTCATAGGCTGATAGTTTTGTTGTCTTAAATCCGCCATTTTCAATCACATGCTCCTTCCGGGTTATTTTAGAACATATCCTGATCCTGTTCCTCAAAGTCAACATCAAGCTCTAAATCTTCATCGTCAAGCTCGTCTTCCTCGTCACTGCTCACGAGTTCTCCGCTGTCCTCGTCAAATTCCTGCTTCTGATATCCCATTGAACCGAGAGAATCTTTGTCGTAGTTGTAATCTCTGGAATTGCCTTCGATCTCATACCGGTAATCGTTCTCGCCGTAATCGATCGACTCCATGATCTCAACCTCCGTGTTATCATCGCGGAGCACTCTTACATCCAGACCCAGAGACTGCAGTTCTTTGAGAAGCACCTTAAAGGATTCCGGAATGCCGGGCTCAGGGATATTGTCACCCTTGATGATCGCTTCATAAGTCTTGACACGTCCTACTACATCGTCGGACTTCACCGTCAGAATCTCCTGCAAGGTATAGGCCGCGCCGTATGCCTCCAAAGCCCACACTTCCATCTCACCGAAACGCTGTCCGCCGAACTGCGCTTTACCGCCCAGCGGCTGCTGCGTTACCAGGGAGTAAGGACCCGTGGAACGCGCATGGATCTTATCGTCTACCAAATGATGCAGCTTCAGGTAATGCATATGTCCGATCGTGACCGGAGAATCAAAGAGCTCGCCTGTACGTCCGTCACGCAGCTGCACTTTACCGTCTCTTGATATCTGTACGCCCTTCCACACTTCACGGTGGTCCCTGTTCTCATACAGATACTCCATGATCTCAGGATGAAGCTCTTTCTTGTGTTTCTTCTCAAACTCTTCCCATTCCAGATTGACATAGTCATTTGCCAATTCCAGCGTATCCATGATATCGCCTTCCTTAGCGCCGTCAAACACCGGAGTAGCCACGTTAAAGCCGAGCGCTTTCGCCGCCAGGGACAAGTGGATCTCAAGTACCTGTCCGATATTCATACGGGACGGCACGCCCAGGGGGTTCAGCACGATATCTAACGGCCGTCCGTTGGGCAGATAAGGCATATCCTCCACAGGAAGCACGCGGGAAACGACACCCTTGTTACCGTGGCGGCCCGCCATCTTATCACCGACGGATATCTTTCTCTTCTGCGCAATATAGATACGCACGGCTTCATTGACGCCCGGAGAAAGCTCATCGCCGTTCTCTCTTGTAAATACCTTGGCATCCACTACGATGCCGTACTCGCCGTGAGGCACCTTCAGGGAAGTATCCCTTACTTCTCTCGCCTTCTCACCGAAGATCGCACGCAGCAGTCTCTCTTCTGCCGTCAGCTCCGTCTCACCCTTCGGCGTGACCTTGCCGACCAGAATATCGCCCGCACGCACCTCCGCGCCGATACGGATGATGCCTCTGTCATCCAGATCCTTCAGCGCATCGTCGCCCACGCCCGGAACATCTCTCGTGATCTCCTCCGGCCCGAGTTTGGTATCGCGCGCCTCCGCCTCATATTCTTCAATGTGCACGGATGTATAAACATCCTCCTGCACCAGTCTCTCGCTTAACAGTACCGCATCCTCGTAGTTATAGCCTTCCCATGTCATAAAACCGATCAGCGGGTTCTTGCCTAACGCCAGCTCACCGCCCGATGTGGAAGGACCGTCCGCGATCACCTCGCCCTGCGCTACATGATTGCCCTTAAACACGATAGGCTTCTGGTTATAGCAGTTGGACTGGTTGCTGCGGGAGAACTTGGTCAGATGGTACTCGTCTTTCTCGCCATCGTCATAAGTCATCTTGATCAGGTCCGCCGACACATAATCGATCGTACCCGCTTTTCTGGCTACCACGCACACGCCCGAGTCAACAGCCGCCTTGGGCTCCATACCGGTACCGACCGTGGGCGCTTCCGTGAATAGAAGCGGCACAGCCTGACGCTGCATGTTAGACCCCATCAGCGCACGGTTAGCGTCATCGTTCTGAAGGAACGGGATCAGCGCCGTTGCCACCGAGAAGACCATCTTCGGGGATACGTCCATATAGTCAAACATCGTCTTCGGATATTCCTGGGTCTCATCCTTGAAACGTCCGGATATATTGTTGCGCTTAAAATAGCCGTTCTCGTCAAGGGGAGCGGACGCCTGCGCCACATGATAGTTATCTTCCTCGTCCGCCGTCATGTAGACTACCTTATCCGTTACACGCGGATTCTCCGGATCGGATTTGTCGATCTCACGGTAAGGCGCTTCCACAAACCCGTACTCGTTGATTCTTGCATAGGATGCAAGGGAGTTGATCAGACCGATGTTCGGTCCTTCAGGCGTCTCGATAGGACACATTCTGCCGTAGTGCGTATAATGCACGTCCCTGACCTCGAATCCGGCTCTGTCTCTGGACAGACCGCCGGGGCCCAGTGCAGACAGACGTCTCTTGTGCGTCAGCTCACCGAGCGGATTGTTCTGATCCATAAACTGTGACAGCTGGGAAGAACCGAAGAACTCCTTGACAGCCGCCTGCACAGGCTTGATATTGATCAGCACCTGCGGCGATATCTCATCCGCATCGTGGGTCGTCATTCTTTCGCGGACCACCCTTTCCAGTCTGGACAGACCGATCCGGTACTGGTTCTGCAGAAGCTCGCCCACCGCGCGGATACGTCTGTTGCCCAGATGGTCGATATCGTCATCGTTACCGATACCGTACTCCAGGTGAATATTATAGTTGATGGAAGCAAGGATATCCTCCTTCGTGATATGCTTCGGGATCAGTTCATGCACATTCTTCTGAACCGCTTCCGCAAGCATCTCCGGATCCTCGCTGTACTGCTGCAAGATCTGCTGCAGCACGGGGAAATACACAAGCTCCGTAATACCCAGTTCTCTAGGATTACACTCTATAAAGTTAGTGATGTCCACCATCATGTTAGAAAGGACCTTGACTTTCTTTTCCTCCGTCTGGATCCAGACAGCGGGGATGGCCGCGTTCTGAATGGCGTCCGCCATCTCTGCAGTCACCTTGTCCCCGGCCTTCGCCATGACTTCCCCGGTCAGGGTGTCCACCACATCCTCAGCGAGAATATGATGTCTGATCCTGTTCCTGAACATCAGTTTCTTATTGAATTTATATCTGCCGACTTTCGCCAAATCATATCGTCTGGGGTCAAAAAACATAGCGGTGATCAGGCTCTCAGCGCTCTCAACGCTCAAAGGCTCACCGGGGCGGATCTTCTTATATAATTCAAGCAGACCCTCCTGATAATTCGTCGCCGTATCCTTGGCAAAGCTTGCCTCGATCTTCGGCTCGTCACCGTACAACTCCCTGATCTCATCGTTGGTGCCTACGCCCAACGCACGGATCAATACGGTGATCGGAACCTTTCTGGTCCTGTCAACGCGCACATAAAACACATCATTAGAGTCCGTCTCGTACTCCAGCCATGCGCCACGGTTCGGTATAACGGTGGAAGAGAACAGTCTCTTACCGATCTTGTCATGTCCGATCGCATAGTAAATGCCCGGAGAGCGGACAAGCTGGCTGACAATTACACGCTCGGCGCCATTGATCACAAAAGTACCCGTCTGCGTCATAAGCGGCAGATCGCCCATGAAAATCTCATGCTCCGTGATCTCGTCCTTCTCCTTATTGATCAGACGGACTTTTACCTTAAGGGGTGCCGCGTAAGTAGCATCTCTTTCCTTACATTTCTCAATAGAATATTTGACATCGTCTTCACATAATTCGAAATCCACAAATTCCAGACTCAGATGTCCGCTGTAGTCCGAAATAGGAGAGATGTCATCGAAAACCTCTTTCAGTCCTTCTTTCAGAAACCACTGATAAGAGTCCTTCTGAACCTCGATCAGATTCGGCATCTCCAGGACTTCCTTCTGTCGTGCATAGGTCATACGCGTATTTCTGCCGGCTGCAGTCTTACGTATCCTGTTCTTTTCCATCGACATTTTCACCCCGTTCTTCATGATTTATCGCTTATCTGTCGGATATAATCAACCAAATAAGCATATCACACCACAATAGTGCATCTTCCATACTACCACAACTGCCACGGGAGGTCAAGCGGTTTTTTGACGGTCCCGCGCAATCATTTTTTTGGCGATCCCCTGCAATCGTCCTGCGCAATTTAACCGCCAAAGCCATTCCACAATCGCCCGTCGGCCCTCTCCCTTTCACCGCGCAAAAGGGCAGTGAACCATACAATATGGTACTGCCCTTTCCATTGCATCAAATATACGTTTGCAGATTATTTCAGAGTAACCTTAGCTCCCTCTGCCTCCAGCTTAGCCTTGATATCGTCAGCCTCTTCCTTGGATGCGCCCTCTTTTACTACCTTCGGAGCGGAATCAACCAGATCCTTGGCTTCCTTCAGACCCAGACCTGTTGCTTCACGAACGACCTTGATGACCTTAACCTTGTTAGGACCAACATCTGTCAGTTCAACATCGAACTCTGTCTTCTCTTCCGCTTCTGCAGCGCCTGCATCGCCTGCCGCTGCAGCAACTACAACGCCCGCTGCTGCGGATACGCCGAATTCCTCTTCACATGCTTTTACCAGATCATTAAGCTCCAATACTGTCAACTCTTTGATCGCATCAATGATTTCCTGAGTAGATAATTTTGCCATGATTGTTTACCTCCGTTCATTCTCAATCACAATATCAATGTTAATAGTTCTGTCAATCTTTATTACTCTGCCGGTGTTTCTTCGGCTGCGGGTGCTTCCTTTGCCGGGGCTGCCGCTTCTGCTGCAGGCGCTTCCTCTGCCGGGGCTGCTGCTTCTGCTGCAGGCGCTTCCTCCGCCGGAGCCGCCGCTTCCGCTGCAGGCGCTTCCTCTGCCGGAGCTGCCGTTTCCGCCGTCTCCGATGCTCCGCCTTTTTCAGCCAGCTGCTTCATGACGCGTGCAAAATTGGTGATCGGGGACTGAATGCTTCCAAGCAGCTTGGATAACAATTCCTCTCTGGAAGGAATCTTGGAAACGTTCTCGATACCCTTGCCGTCATAGAGCACACCTTCCACAACGCCGCCCTTGATCTCAAGAGCTTCCGCCGTCTTAGCGAATTTGCACAGCACTCTTGCCGGCGCCGTAGCGTCCTCTTTTGAGACAGCCATCGCGCTGGGGCCTTCCAGATAAGGAATCAGGGACTCGCAGTCCGTGCCCTTGAATGCAAAATTCATCATTGTGTTTTTGTAGACCTTATAGGTGATCCCCGCTTCACGAAGCTGTTTACGCAGCTCTGTGTCCTGCTCTACCGTAAGTCCGCGGTGATCGACCAGAACAACGGACTGCGCATCCTTGACAGCAGCGGAAATCTCTTCTATGACAGGTTTTTTCAGTTCGACTTTTGCCATTACATTTACCTCCTTATAGATTTAACGCCGAAAGGAGTTCTCTATCAAAAAAATCCTCCCTGAAGACAGGGAGGATCTACTCTTCAAAAGCAACTCATCTCCTCGGTAGGCGGTATCCTTACGCCAGCATTATGGCACCTACTGTCTTCGGCATGGTTTTTGCAACCTTGAACACTATAGCATATTATATAGAAGGATGTCAACAGTTTTCTATTATCCTGCCGGTTCGGGTGTCCGGCCCTCTCCGGCCTCATTTTCCTTCGCCGCATTCTCCAGCGCAGACTTTTCTTTCTCCGCCTGTGCCTTCAAAACCTCGATCTGTTCCTTAAGCTGCTCTGCAAGCTCCGCCTCGGCATCGTCAAATTTCTCAAGGAGTTTTTTCCACTCCTCCTGTGTATATTCCTGGGCGCCGATGGCGATCTTAGGCTGTATCGTACCGTGTTTGATGCGGTCGGCCATCTCCTCCATGTGCTCCTGCAGCTGCTTCCTGTAATCTGTGTCCTGTCCGTTAGCGTCCTTCTCCCGACCGGTTTTTGTCCGCACGCCGCCGCTTTGCGACCCTGACGCGCCGTTCTCCTGCGCCTCCAGGACATCGCTGAAGCTGTCCTTCGCCGTATTATTCCGGGTCTGTGAATGGCAGCGGTTCGCTGCCGCCGGATGATCGCTGCTTATCTGCACATAGTCTGCCATATCTGCACTCCTTTTACTGATCAACAAGTTTCATGAACGTCGAATTTGCCTGTCACGCCTACGTCCTATCGCCATGTCACATACCCGTCTTCATCGATCTGCACGCCTCCGGATATGCTGCGCATATAGTCGAGCACTCGTCTTTTCTCTTCCCCCTGCAGAAGCTCCGTTCTGCATCCGCTCTGCCTGCACGCGATAAACTGAAGGCTCTTGAGACCGTCCCCGGTCAGTGTCGCTTTGACCATCCCTGTATCGATGGTCTTAGAGCTGAACCAGAAGTTGCCCAGGCTGTATACGACAGGCACGCCGTTCACTGTGCCGACCGGCTGCAGACAGTGCGAATGATCTCCTATCACAAGATCGGCGCCCGCCTGCGTGATCTCCGCCGCCTGTTTTTCCTGGGCCCAGTCAATTGTATCTTCGTTCTCGGTACCCCAGTGGAGATAGGCGATCACAAAATCGCTATTCTCTTTGGCCTCCCGAACGGTTTCCATGAGATCATCGCCGTTCCAGCAGCGGAACACTCCCGGCGAGGTTTCTGTCGCGCCCTTTGTATCGGGATTATCCAGCCTCTCGATCTGCGTCGCCGACACGATCGCGATCTTTATATCATTGATGATATAGCAGACCGGCTGCCGCGCTTCTGCAAGATCATGTCCGGCGCCCACAAAGACGATCTGCGCGCTGTCCAGTGTATCCATAGTATCCAGAAGGGCCGCCTCCCCGTAATCATAGGCGTGATTGTTGGCAAGCGACACAATATCCACTCCCAGAGTCTGCAGATAGGACGCCGTGGAAGGCTTCGCCCGGAAAGTGAACTGTTTCTCCGCCAGAGGTTCTCCCCGGTCTGAATAAGGAAACTCATTGTTAAGCATCATGATATCCGCGCTTTTCATCTCGGCGATCAGATCCGGCGCAAATCCCTCCGTTATATCGCCGCTCTGCGCCACTCTCGCCATGATAGCATACCGGTCGTCAAACAGAATATCGCCCGCAAAAGCGATCGTCACCTGTTCCCCGCTTGCCGCATCCTTCGTATAAATATTATTTGCCGTCATGTACTCAGGATCATTCAGGATCTCTCCATATTTACCGCTGACAGTCTCAGCCTCTTCCGGCTGTGCGGGCTGCTCTTCATTACCGCTGACGGCGCTGCTCTCCACGATTGCAACGGGCGTCTGACGCTGACCGTTTCCGGCCGGCTGCGCCGGCTCTGTGACCCACCGGTATGCCGCCAAGCCCGCGATCCCCGCCGCCGTCACCAGACAGAATGTTATAAGAAACGGTTTTAAAAAATTATGACAAATACCCTTTCTGTTTTTCGGATCCTGCTTTGCTCGTTTATCACCCATGAACCTATTATAGCACAATTGCTGTCCCCCACAACAAAAAAGATTCCCGTCCGAGCAGTCGCCAGGGTGACGCTTTTTAAGTACTGACCCTTTAATGCCGACGTTCTTGCCTTAATAACGGCGTCCATCAGAGCATCGAAGTTCTCCTGAAGCTTCGCCTCGTCAAAGGACGTCAGTTCGATGCCTTATGCCGTGTAAGGAAACATAGTCCCGCAAAAACGGAGATACCCAGTTCCCTATAAGCCATCCACGAATGAATATACGAATGATTTTTGGATATCGCATACCACAGAAACGGCAGCAGCATAACCAACAACCACACCACCGCCTCTTGCCACGGCAGCCTGTGCAGACGTCCTTTCTGCACTAGTACCACCACACAGGCACACAGTACCGCCAGCACATAAGGATACTTCCCAAGTTCCCACAGATTGGTGAGCAAAACCGTCATATACGAGATTGGTTCACCGTCAACCACACCGCCGGTTCGGTTCAGGAAAGCTCCCACCCCGTCCGCTATCAAATTTTCACCAGTAAATACGGTAGCCAGAATCCATTTTAAAATCCACATGCCGCCATATCCGACACCCCAGCTCCAAAAGTCCCGCAGCACATATCTTCCCAGCCTGCCTGTCGGTTCCAGGCTGCATCTGCGCAGTATCATGACAGACAACGGGATTCCCAGCGTAAACATCGGATAGGTCAACAAGTCAAAATAGCTGGTGCACATCCCCGCAATTAAAAAAGCAAGATCCGCCGAACCGGATAAAAAAGCTTTTTCGTCACACCAGAGCAGATACGCCGTGCAAGCCATAGCAATCAGGAAGACCCACGCATACTGCATCGACATTCCTATCGTGTGGAACTCAACGCAGCACAACGTTGCGGCAAACGCCGGAATATAGCGCCCCAGTCCTCTCCTGTACAGCAAAACTGCGCAGCCTATCACAGAGCCAAGCTGCATAAATTTCAGAATTTGCAGAATATCACCGTAGTCGAAAAAATAAAGCAGCGGTTTCAAAACGGTCAGGTAGCCATGCCAGTACCTGGCGTACGACATTCTTACATATCCCTCCTCACCGCTTAGATAAGTGATCACACTCTCCACAAGATCCCTGGTCTTCCCACCGGGATAACCGTAATTATAATTTGCAAGACACTGCCGAAAAGCCGGCTCATCCCCATCATAAAATGCAATTCTGAGCATCCAGGCATCTGTGTAGGTATCCAGCGTAGTGGCGTGATACCCACACAGCAGCTGCGGATTGACTCCCCAGTTTTCCAACAGCGGAACAGATTGCAGCGCGTGCTCCTTCATACGCTCCACCGGGATCAGATATACGAGAAAAAGAAGGAGCATCGCCGTCACCCCGCCAATAAGAAAAATAAGCGCCATCCGCTTACACTGTTGCAAGATCCGATCCATTTTGTATTTCCCCTCCCTTTTTATGCAGTCAGAGATTTTGTCTGTAGTTCTCTGCAAAACTGCAAAAAGAAAGGGTTTCCGCCTCATGTAGAAACCCTTTCGTATTTTTAATATTTTGCCATGTTTACTCTCACGCCGGGACCCATAGTAGTCGCCAGGGTGACACTTTTTAAGTACTGACCCTTTAATGCCGACGGTCTTGCCTTAATAACGGCGTCCATCAGAGCATCGAAGTTCTCCTGAAGCTTCGCCTCGTCAAAGGACGTCTTTCCGACCGGGACATGGATAATATTTGCTTTATCCAGTCTGTACTCGATCTTACCTGCTTTGATATCATTAACGGCCTTGGCTACATCCATCGTAACCGTTCCCGCCTTCGGGTTGGGCATCAATCCTTTCGGGCCGAGCACCTTACCGAGACGTCCCACAACGCCCATCATATCGGGAGTCGCAACAACAACGTCGAAATCAAGCCATCCATCATTCTGGATCCTGGGAATCAGTTCCTCGCCGCCTACGTGATCGGCGCCTGCCGCCTCAGCCTCAGCTACCTTTTCACCCTTTGCAAATACCAGAACTCTTACAGTCTTACCCGTTCCGTTCGGCAATACAACGGCGCCGCGGATCTGCTGCTCTGCGTGACGTCCGTCACATCCTGTCCTGATGTGCACTTCCACAGTCTCATCAAATTTAGCGGTGGCAGTCTTCTTAACCAGCGCGATCGCTTCAGCCGTATCGTACAGGACAGAACGATCTACGAGCTTAGCCGCCTCTGTATACTTCTTACCATGTTTCATATCAAATCCTCCATTACTCTTCTATTGTGATACCCATACTTCTGGCAGTTCCCGCGATCATGCTCATAGCTGCCTCAACGCTCGCCGCATTCAGATCCGGCATCTTCGTCTCAGCGATCTCGCGCAACTTAGCCTGGGAGAGCGTCGCTACCTTGGTCTTGTTCGGAACCGCGGACCCGGACTTAATGTTGCATGCTTTCTTCAAAAGAACTGCAGCAGGGGGAGTCTTTGTGATGAAACTAAAGCTTCTGTCTGCGTAAACCGTGATGACAACCGGAATGATGACATCACCCTTGTCGGCTGTCTTAGCGTTGAACTGTTTGGTAAATTCAACGATGTTCACACCGTGCTGGCCAAGTGCAGGACCAACCGGGGGCGCCGGCGTAGCTTTGCCGGCAGGAATCTGTAACTTGATATATCCTTCTACTTTCTTTGCCATAATGGCACCTCCTGAAATAATGTGGTACGGGCGTAAAAAATTACTCCCACAATATACTTAACACGCCGCAGCAGCCCGGATATATTATGCCGGAAGCAAATATTTCTGCGGTACTACGCCGCGTGATAAATACCGTTACTAAATTTACAATTATTTACTATACTTCTATATTTATAATATTTACAATCTTCTGACTTCCGCAAAGCTGATCTCCACAGGCGTCTCTCGGCCAAACAGCTCCACATTGATGGTTGCGACCTGTTTGTTGAAATCTATTCTCTGTACAACGCCCACAGTATCTTTCCAGACGCCGGCAACCACAGCAATCGTGTCGCCTTCCGTAAAGTCTACTGTCATGTTCTCCATCCTGATCCCAAGCGGCTTCATTTCAGCCTCGGTGAGCGGCACCGGCTTGCTTCCCGGTCCGACAAATCCCGTGACGCCTCTGGTATTTCTCACAACATACCATGTGTCGTCGTTCATGATCATATTGATCAGGACATAACCCGGGAACATTTTCTTCTGAACAGTCCTGCGCGCTCCGTTCTTCATCTCCATGACGTCCTGCATCGGCACCCTGACCTCCAGGATCTCATTCTCCAAATGTCTGTTCTCGATCGTCTTCTCTATGTTGGCTTTTACCTTGTTCTCATACCCCGAATAGGTATGTACAACATACCAATTTGCTTCTGCCATATAAAAATACCATGCCTTTCCCAATTACTGTTTTCAGAGCCTTCCAAACTAGAACGAGAGCGTTGTAAGGAAATCCACTCCATACTGGAGTCCGAAGTCCAGTACTGTAATGATTGCTCCGATAACAACGGAAATAATGACAACCGCCACGGATTGCTTTATAAGGTCATCTTTGTCCGGCCATGTGATTTTCTTAAATTCAGATTTCACACCACCCCAAAATTTTGCGATCCTGGATGCTCCTCCTGATTTAGCAGAATCTCCCATGTTATACTCCTTTCGTCAAAACACCAAACGACTATTTCGTCTCTTTGTGCAAAGTATGCGTTTTGCAGAATCTGCAATACTTCTTGATCTCCATCCTGTCAGGATGTGTCTTCTTGTCCTTGGTCGTATTGTAGTTACGCTGTTTGCACTCTGTGCATGCTAAAGTGATCTTTGTACGCATCTTGTTACCTCCACGTGTATTCATCAATCAATCGACTGCTAATTTTGAGCATAAAAAAAAGACCTAAATCTTATCTTGCTCAAACAATATATCACACGCACAGCCTTAAGTCAACCTAATTTGCATGAAAATAAATATTTCTTGAATTGTAAAATTTATTTTAACAAATCGAACCTGTGTAACTTGTTCATTTGTCAAGGGAGAGTGGGAAGCTGCT
>CANQNN010000033.1 GCA_947625205.1 uncultured Lachnospiraceae bacterium
TTCATAAAATATCGAATAAAGTATTTTCTATGGTGCTTATTGTTTGTCTGTCTGTTCTGGGGGGGGGTATTTGGCTGTTTCACATTGGTGGAAAAGCAGAAGAAACTTTTTGGCACCTTCCAGTTGCCTTGTTTGTGCAGATATTGATGCAAATGGGATATTTATATAAAAAGATCGAGGATAACGCTATATTCAAAAAGCTGGAAACCATCTTTTTTCCAATTTGTATGGTTGGTTTTATTTTGTTGTTGATTTATATGCCGATGGATGCGGATCTGCGGACCGGATATTTTACGGATCCATATGCATACTTGGTTCAGACAATGGTAGGACTATCTATATTAGTGATAGGCTGCAAAAAAATAGCACAAAATCATCTTCTGGAGTTTATCGGTGTACATAGCGGTCTGTATTACGGTTATCAGATGCCGTTTATTTGGCTGACCAGTGCTTTATTTACTTTGTTTGTTGATGAAATGGGAAGTCAATATATTTATATTTTCTTGCATACAGTCATAGTTGTAGGGTGTATTGGTGCAGTTATTCAGGCAAGAGATATATTGTTGTGTATGTGTAAAGGAATACCAGTCCTGAAAACACGAAAATTTGGCAGCAGTGTTAAAGAATATGGCAAGTATCGATCAGAATCGGGAGTATAAAAAAATGAAGTTTGAGGAATACAGGAACCAGGTAGAAAAAATCAATGTTTCAGATTATGTGGAACTGCTGAATATGGGAAGAAAATGGAAAAAGATTGAGGTAAGACCATATGACATCAAGGTTGGTGTAATCGGTTCTGCAAGCATTCAGCTGATCGTTTCCGTATTAAAAGTGCTTCTTTGTAAATATGGTATTTATGCTGACGTTTATGAAGGAGAATATAATGGGATATCTATGGATGTATTTGACAGCGAATCGCCTTTTTACCGTTTTGGTCCGTCATATGTCATTGTTATTCCTGATTATAGAGATATACGGGAGCGGGCACCGGATATTCTGGCAGACGGAACGAAAGTTGAAAAAGCTGTTGGATCAGTCGCGGGATATTATAGGAAAATATGTGATACGATCCATAAGAAGCTTCCGAACTGTCAGATTTTATTGTCTGACTTTGTCGAGCCTGTAGAAGATCCGTTAGGAAGTTTAGGCGGGAATTATTTGTTTTCACAGAGTCAATTCTGCAGGCAGGTGAATTTGGAATTGATTAAGTATCGAAAGCCGTTTGTGAAGATGGTTGATATAGATAAACTGGCTGCATGTATCGGAAAAACAAAATGGTTTGATGAAAGCGCTTATTTTCTTAACAAGTCAGGATTCGCATTAGAATATATAGGATATTTCTGCGAAGCGTTTGCCAGGCAGTTTGATGCTTGTATGGGAAAGGTCAGAAAATGTATCGTACTGGACCTTGACAATACATTATGGGGCGGTGTGGTCGGAGATCTTGGTTACGAGAAGATCATACTTGATCCTAATGATGCTGAAGGAGAAGCCTATATATATTTTCAAAAGTACCTTTTGTCTCTTAAAAACAGAGGGGTGATTTTGGCTGTCTGCAGTAAGAATGATTTGAAAAATGCAAAAGAACCTTTTGAAAAAAATGAGAACATGATTCTTAAGTTAGAGGATATATCTTTTTTTGCAGCCAATTGGGATGATAAGGCGTCCAATATAAGAGTTATTGCGAAGGAATTGAATATTGGCCTTGACAGCATGGTGTTTTTTGATGATAACCCTACGGAACGGGAATTGGTCAGGGAGTTTGTGCCGGAAGTACAGGTAATAGATGTACCGAAAGATCCGGCATATTACGTAAGGGCTTTGGACCAGTCATTTTGTTTTGAGTGGAATCAGATCACAATAGAAGATATCAACAGAATTCAGTCTTACCGCGATAATGCGGCGCGTGCAGAGTTGTATGAAGTTTGTGATAATTATGATGAGTTTTTAACAAAATTGGAAATGCAGGTATGCTGGAACAGAATATCGGATGTTACGGTTGCAAGATTTTCCCAGTTGACTAATAAATCTAATCAGTTCAATTTGAGGACACAGAGATACTCAGACGCTGAGATCGAAGCAATGCGGCATTCTGATCAGTATGAACTGTATACGGTATCGCTGAAAGATAAATTCAGTAATTATGGAGTGATTGCTTGCGTGATATTGCATTTTCAGGATCATTACTGCGAGATTGAGAACTGGGTCATGAGTTGTCGGGTCTTGAAGAAAACTGTGGAAAAATACACGGCTTATAAAATGATAGAAGCGGCAGAAATAAGGAATGTAGATGAAATACGGGCAGAATATATTCTGAGCAAAAAAAACAGTATGGTCAGCAATTTATATGATGAACTGGGATTTCAAAATATAACAGAAACCGAAAATAAAAAAGAGTATTTATTAACCAAAGAGAAATTTTGCGCGTTGCAAAAACGGATGAATTATATTATGAAGGAGGAACGGTAATGGATATTATGAATGAAGTACAGGAGATTTTCAGAAAGGTTTTTGATGATGATGGATTGATTATTTCAAGTCGGACAACAGCAGATGACATTGAGGATTGGGATTCTCTTACTCATATGCAGTTGATCGTTATGCTTGAGAAGCATTATAAGATCAAATTTACAACTGCTGAAATCAAGAAGGCGGCGAATGTGGGCGAGCTTATTGAGATAATCCTGCAAAAAATATAAGAAAATATTTAATATACAGACTCGGGGTTATAGGCAGGACAGGTGTTTAGTGATAGGACCAAGGAGGGACGATAATAGTGAATGGAAATATAGACACAGACATCGCAGAGTATAGAAAAAGAAGACTTGAGGGGAAATTGACAGATCTTCTGCCGCTTAGCCGAAATGATTCGGAAAATATTGTAAAACTAAGGAACCAGGACAAAAATAGATTATTGCTGACGCAGATACAGGAACTTAGTATAGAAGATCAAAACAAGTGGTACGATGCGTATGCTATGCGCAATGATGATATTTATTGGTGTATTTACGATAAAAAGCATCAATTTATCGGTACTACCAGACTCTATAATATAGAAAAAAATATATGCGAACACGGCAGTTTTATGGTTGACGAGGAATATGCTGAAGGAGCGCCGTATGCATTGGAAGCGCTTATACTTACAATGGATTTTGCGTTTGATGTTTTGCATATTGATCATGTGTGCAATGAATGCAGAACAGACAATAAGATCATGAATAATCTTTCCAAAAGGCTGGGATTTGTTTTTCAGAAAAAGACTGTGTTAAGAGGTATAGAACATAATTACTATCTTTTGGATTATGACAATTATGAAAAACACAGAAGCGGATTTCGGCAGATCATAGATTATTTTGCGGAAGAGAAACGAGAGGGGGGGGGTAATTGATTAAAGTACATCACATAGGGTATCTGGTGAAAAATATAAAAGAAGCCATTCTTGAATTTCGGCGTATGGGGTATCTCATTGAACAGGATCTGATGTATGACAAACTCAGGAATGTAGACATTTGTTTGTTGAAAAAAGATAATTATTGCATAGAACTTGTGTCACCTGCCCAAATAGGGGGGGGGCAGGGAGTGTTGTTGACGGATTGCTGAAACGATATAAAAACAGTCCATATCACATTTGTTATGAGACTGACTGTTTTGATGAGGATCTGCAATCATTTCTGGCGAAGGGTTTTCTGGCTGTTGATATTCCAATGCCAGCTCCGGCACTGCAAGGCAGAAAAGTTGTTTTTCTGATGAGCGCATCCATAGGAATGATTGAACTACTGGAGACCGAGAACTTTTGAGCTTGTCTGACGCGGTCGGAAGGACTGTACGAGCATCGTCAAGACGGGTGACGATTTTTTATGATCGTAAAGAGGTTATTATGGGACCAAAATTGAGTTTTGCTGCAGTGGGCAGAGAGACAATTCAGGATCGAACAATTATATAAAACATAGAAGTAAGTTTCAGGAAATCGTAGATTATTTTGCAGATACAAAACGAGAATAATGGCAATAGTTATTATTTATGGTCACAAGCTATCAAATTAAGGGTATAGCCAGTCTGCAAAGGGGATGAAATGCAGCATGGACAGGAAACTGCTTGGAAAACGAATTAAAGATGAACGTGTAAAAAACGGGATGACACAGAAAGAATTAGCGCAATGTATCGGGGTGTCCAGAGCTTATATCGGTTTCATTGAGCATGGAGAACGAGCTGTCACATTGGAAAAACTGATACTGCTTGCAAAGTGTTTCCATGTGCCATTAGGTTTTCTGTTTAAGGAAGAGGCAGATGACTCAGTGTGGCAGTGTCGGGAAGAACGCCTGCATGATTTATGGAATTTAGTATCCGCAGATGAGAAAGACTTGATCCTATCCTTTACGGAATTCGTTGCCAGTCACAAGGCATAGCAAACAACATCTGCAGGCAGTCCGCAAGGCCGTCCTTATCGTTATCCAGACGGGTGACGATATCGGCGGCTTCTTTTACTTTCGGGGCGGCGTTTGCCATAGCGATGCCACAGCCCGCAGCCTGTATCATGGAGATGTCATTGTCGGCGTCCCCCGCCGCATAAGTGTGGGACAGCGGCACATGGAAGTAATCGCACAGGAAACGTACGGCGTTGCCCTTGCCTGCCGCCGGATGAAACAGCTCCAGATACCAGTCGTTAGAGAAGAGATACTGCACCTTCCCTTGTGCCCAGTCTGCGATGCGGTCGCAGAAAGTCAGGAGCTTGCTGCGGTCATGCAGATCGATGGCAAGCATTTTGTAGGGCTCATCGGTAAGAAAAGATGCGTAGTCGTCTGCCAGAACATACGGCAGGTGGACCCTTCGGCGGTAGAAAAGGAGCTCCTCATCTTCTCGGCTGCATACGATGCTGTCCCGCGTATAGGTGTGGATGTGCAGACCGAGAGAATCCGCTTCTTTCTGTAAAGGGGAAACCAGGGAGAGAGGCAGCGGCAGCTCCAGGATGTTTTGCCCGCGGTCGCAGTCGTGGATGAGAGCGCCGTTGTTGGCGATGATGAGGATGCCGGGAGCGTTCAGACCCGACAGCCTTTTGACCTCCAGAATACTGTCAAGAGGTCTTCCGGAAGAGAAGACGAGCTTGTTGCCTTCGGCGAGAAAAGTGCCCAGAAAAGCCTTTGTCCTTGCGGAAACCTTACTTTCGTTATTTAATAATGTTCCGTCTAAATCGGTAAACAGTATTTTCATAAGCGCGCTCTTTTACGGTGATTATGTGTGGATGCCATCTCTGTTATGCGGCAGCCTTTTTTTGATCTCATTAAGGTATGACTGTGGGACGAAAAGCTTGCCGTAACCGGATCCTAAATCAAGATTCGGCTTGTTTGCCCCGTGGAAATCCGATCCGCCGCTGAGTAACAGGTCATATTTCTCTGCAAGCCGTATCATATCGCGTTCATCCTGATGGGAGTAAGTGCTGTATAAAGCTTCAATTCCCATTAACCCGGCGTCTTTTAAGTCGCAGACCAGTCGGTCCAGCTTGTCCGCGCCCATGTGATACAGGGGCGGATGCGCCAGTATGGGAACACCGCCGGCTTTAAGGATCAGTTCAATAGCCTGGGCCGGAGTGACTTTTTCTCTTGGAACAAAATATTTGGTATGGTCGCCGAGATATCTTGTAAAGGCTTCCTGACGGCTTTTCACATATCCGTTCTCATACAGGAAAGATGCATAGTGCGCTCTTGTGATCACAGCGTTGGGACTGCGCTCTATAAGAGCCTCGTATGTGATATCAATACCGGCTTCCTGCAGGTTGCGGCACATTTTGATGTTGCGGTTGGTGCGGGAGTCTACAAATTCCTGAAGCCTTGCGCTGAAAGCGGGCGCATCATAGTTGATATACAGCCCGACAACATGCACATCCTTATCATCATGTCTTGTGGAAAATTCGATACCCGAAATGACCTCGATGGAAGGTTTTCCTTCCGCCGCGAGCCTGGCGGCATGTCCGATGGCTTCCGAAAGTCCCTCTGTTGTGTCGTGATCGGTGAGCGCAACGGCGCACAGCCCTTTTTCAATGGCATAATCCACTAACTCTGCGGGCGCGTAGCTGCCGTCGGATTTGTTGGAGTGCGTGTGTAAGTCTACTGCTTTCATATCGATACATTACCTTTCCGGTCAGTCGTCGTCCTCCTCGGTTGCGGTACTGGTGTATATCGTACGCTTTCTTGCCATCTCATCACTTTCAAGATATTCGTCATAAGAGGTGATCTTATCGATCAGTGTTCCGTCAGGCAGAATCTCCATGATGCGGTTTGCCGTTGTCTGTACCACCTGATGGTCGTGACAGGAGAACAGCTCCACCCCTTTGAATTTCTTCATACCTTCGTTCAGGGCTGTGATTGCTTCCATGTCCAGATGGTTGGTCGGCTCATCGAAAATCAGACAGTTGGCGCCGCTGATCATCATCTTGGAGAGCAAGCAGCGCACCTTCTCGCCGCCGGACAGGACTTTGACCTTCTTCACGCCGTCCTCGCCCGCGAAAAGCATACGGCCTAAGAAGCCGCGCACATAGGTCACGTCCTTGACGGGAGAATAACCCATCAGCCAGTCTGTGATCGTATAGTCGTTGTCAAATTCTGCCGTGTTATCCTTCGGAAAATATGCCTGCGATGTGGTGACGCCCCACTTATAGGTTCCTTCGTCGGGTTCCAGCTCACCCATAAGGATCTTAAATAACGTGGTCTTCGCCAGCTCGTTGCCGCCCACGAAGGCAATCTTGTCATCGTGTCCTGCGATAAAGGAAATATTGTCCAGAACCTTTACGCCGTTCACCGTCTTGCTGATACCTTCCACGGTCAGCACTTCGTTGCCGATCTCGCGTTCGGGACGAAAATCAATGTATGGGTATTTTCTGCTGGAAGGCCGTATATCATCCAGCTCGATCTTCTCCAGCGCGCGCTTCCTGGAAGTCGCCTGTTTGGACTTGGAAGCATTGGCGGAGAAGCGGGAGATAAATTCCTGCAGTTCCTTGATCTGTTCTTCCTTCTTCTTGTTGGCTTCCTTGCGTTGTCTGATGATGAGCTGGCTGGACTCATACCAGAAATCATAGTTGCCCGCGTAGAGCTGAATTTTGCCGTAGTCGATGTCGGCTATATGCGTGCACACCTTATTCAGAAAATAGCGGTCATGAGAGACCACGATCACTGTATTGTCGAAATTGATCAGAAATTCTTCCAGCCATGCGATAGCATCCAGATCCAGATGGTTGGTCGGCTCATCCAGGAGCAGAATGTCGGGATTGCCGAAAAGCGCTTTCGCAAGCAGTACTTTTACCTTATCATTACCGTTTAACTCTCCCATAGTGGTATAGTGTAGGGACGTGTCTACGCCCAGACCGTTTAGGAGCATGGCGGCGTTTGACTCTGCGTCCCAGCCGTCCATCTCGGCAAATTCCGCTTCCAACTCGCTGGCGCGTATGCCGTCCTCATCGGAGAAGTCTTCCTTGGCATAGATGGCATCCTTCTCCTTCATGATCTGATAGAGACGGCTGTTGCCCATGATAACCGTGTCCATCACCGTGTAGTTATCGTATTTGAAATGATCCTGTTCCAATACGGAGAGACGCTGGCCCGGCGTGATGAAGATATCGCCGTTTGTGGTCTCCAGCGCGCCGGAGAGGATCTTAAGAAAAGTCGATTTGCCTGCGCCGTTGGCGCCGATCAGACCGTAGCAGTTCCCTTCCGTAAATTTGATATTAACGTCTTCAAAAAGAGCCTTTTTCCCTACTCTGTAAGTTACGTTGTTTGCACTAATCATGATTTCTCCATCTCCAACAAAATTTCAATGCTTTTCGCTGTTTAAAGTCACTCTTACTATTATACACAACAGCAGACATTTTTCAAGGGAAAAAGGATGGCGGGCAGAAGCAGAATAATGTGAAAAAAATTTGGCAATGTTATTTATATAATAACGTTAAAATATTGTTGTACAGACGAGAATGATATGGTAAAATAAACGTATGGGAGAACCAGAGAGCCAAAGGCGGCTGCCCTTCATTTCGGAGGGGCTGCCCTCCAGACTGCAAAGGAAGGAGGGATTGCCGATGATTACATATTCTGATCTGATTCAGTTTTGTATATTCATTTGCGCCCTAGTCGGTCTGATTTATCAGATTGGCAGGGGAAAGAAGTAGCCGCCACTACTGCGAATAGTGACGGCTGTTAGCAATAGCAGTTAACACTTATGAGGGTAGCCGCATCTCTGGCTTTCCCTTTTTCTATAGTCAAATATAACATATGGCGCCCGTCCGCGCAAGTATATTTCTACAACATATTTTTTGTGCACTTTTATATGTAATTATGCGGAATAAGGGATCGATATTGAATACGGGGCAGAAGTTAGGAGATATCCGCCCAAATGTGAATGATGACGCCGCCCTCCGTGCTTTCGACCGTGCCGTGCAGATCGGCCTGTTCCATCCAGGCCAGGGAAGCACTGTCTGTGACAATGGCGGGGCGGGTGCGGAGAACATGGTCTGGGCTTTCTGTGCCGTTGTTTTCGATAAAGATGTGGCAGGGCAGACTCTGATCGTCCGTGCCTTCCAGAATGTAGCGCGCGGACAATGTCATGGGCTGCCCCGCCGCGCGCATCTGCGTGTCTACGCCGCCAGGCAGGATCTTTCCATGAAAATATGGCCCGTCCGCTGTGCCGGAGAACGCCACCATACAGACGCTTTGCCTGCCGCCGTTCACTTCTGTGGCACTGTCGATCGATACGTTCACTGTTAAAATTTCTTGCATACCGCTCATCCCCGTATCTTTTTCCATTTCCCGTCAGCATGCGGTAATGCCACATGAATATGACATTCCGTATTCTCCTGGCGAAAAGCTGCGCCCGGCACAATCAAAGCATACACAGAGGCGCGGTGTTTTGTCAAGCTCCGGACCGGGACAGGGCGGGAAAAACAAAAATCAGGTGACAGCGGGACGCGCTTTTGCTATACTGGTTTAGGAAAATGGGATTGGAGAAACAGCAGTGATGACCCCGCAGGCGATCTTTTCGCCGGCATCTCCCGCAGGCTGGGTGGTAAAATCATCCGGCATACGGTGAATGACAACGGACTTATCCAGGATTTCAGATACCGTCACCCGCGCGTCAAAGAAAATCGTCCACGCATACCCGCTATTGGACATCAGAGGCGGCATATCGCCGGCGTGAAACGGATGAGCGGCGCCGGAAGGGTTGTAATGGCTCCCCGTATTCCGGAATGAATCGGAGCAGTCGCCGTTTTCGTGTATGTGAAAACCGAAAAAGGCATTGGGGTTGCCGTCCATACCGTCAGGAAGATGGTATACTTCTGCTTCGATAACGGTTCCTGTAGCCGGCGTGGCATAAAACTTCACGATGCCGTTAATATCGGGATGATCCTGATTGCCGGTTATATAAGCGAGCGCCTGCAAGCGGGCGCCTTTTAAAATATTGAATTTGGAATAACGGTTATCCGCCATAATGACCTCCATTCTCCGCCTTGCCGTGCCTTGTTGGCGGCATAAGGGAAGTTTTACAAAAAATATGTTTACTGTATCAATATGACGCTGCGGCGAAAAGGTGATGCGGACGGCGGCATCACGGAATTTTTGTCTGGATGGAAATGTATGTGCGAAGAAGAGTATGGAAAAGGACAGCGCTCCCGGTTTTTATGGGGGCCGTTTTTAAGGAAACTGGCAGCGGTGGCGGTGCCGGTGGCATTTCAGAACCTGCTTACCACGACCGCCAGCATGGTCGATACGATGATGGTTGCTCCACTTGGCGAGCTGTCCGTGGGAGCGCTTGGGCTGTGCGCACAGTTTTCTTCCCTGATGTTTTCCGGTTACTGGGGATTTTTCGGCGGCGGTATGCTGTTTATATCCCAGTACTGGGGTTCGCGGGAGGATGACGGGATCGAGCGTTCCTACGGGATGACATGGCTGTGTATGATGACGGTGGCCGCGATCTTTGGCTGCCTTGCGGTCTTTGCGCCGGAGCTTGTGATGAAGGTCTACACGGATAAGACGTCGATCCGGCAGATCGGTGCGCAGTACTTACATATCGTAGGGTTTGCCTATATCATGCAGGTGTTTTCTATGGCGATGAGCTGTCTGCTGCGCTCGACGGAGCGGGTTCGTATTCCCATGATCGCGTCCGTTGTGTCCGTTATGACCAATCTGGGGCTGAACTGGGTCTTTATCTACGGGCATCTTGGCGCTCCTGTCATGGGGATCCGCGGAGCAGCTCTGGCAACGACCTGCGCGGCGGCGGTCAATATGCTTACGATCTATCTGCTGGCATGGAAGAGCGGATATCCGTATCTTTTTCATGTGCGGGGGCATTTCCGGTGGAGCCGTGCGCATCTGAAGAATTTTTTTGTAAAATGTTTCCCGATACTTTGCAATGAAATACTGGTGGGGGTCGGTAACATGGCGATCAATATCACCTTGGGACGTCAGCCAGAGTATGTGATCGCAGCGGTTGCCGTTTTCCGCACACTGGAAGGCCTGATTATCGGGTTTTTCTCCGGGTTTTCCAATGCATCCTCCGTACTGGTGGGAAAATGTGTGGGCGCCGGAGAGCTTACTACGGCATATGAACGTGCCAGGCGGCTCGTATACCTGTGCAGCGGTGTGATCTTATCGGCAAATCTGATCCTGTTTGCCGTGCATCGTCCGATCCTGACCCATATGAGCCTGTCGGGCGCATCCTATGACGCGGGAGTGCGGATGATGCTGATCTACGGTGCGGTTTCCGTGATCCGCATGGGAAACTGGATCCAGAACGACACCTACCGCGCGGCGGGGGATGCGGTCTACGGGACGGTGCTTGAAATCGTCTTTATGTACGTGCTGATGCTGCCGTGTGTGCTGATATCGGGTTTCGTCCTGCATCTGCCGTACTGGGCGATTTTTCTGTGCTGCTATATTGACGAGCCTATCCGGTATGTGCTGATGCAGATCCATTTATATTCCGGAAAATGGGTGAAGCCGATCACGGAGAACGGGAAAGCGGCGCTGCCGGAGTTTATGTCCGGCCGAAAAAGGCGGGGCAGGAGCAAGCCCGCCGGGCAGAAAGCTGTTCTATAGGCACACAATGATACGGTTGAAAAGAGGTAATATAATTTGAAGAAGTTAAAACATTTTGCGGAAGCGGTTATTACGCCATGCGCCTTATATCTTCTGGCGGTCATGCCGCGCATGGCGCACCGGCCCGATACAAGTCTTTTTGATCAAAAGTATTTTGCCCACAGAGGGCTTCATGACAACACCGGAGATGCGCCGGAGAATTCTATGGCGGCGTTTCGCAAAGCGGTGGAGGCGGGGTACGGCATAGAGCTGGACGTGCATGTGACAAGAGACGGTATTCCCGTGGTATTCCATGATCATACGCCGGAGCGCATGTGCGGTGTATCCGGCACACGTCAGATCAGGGACTATACATATGCGGAGCTGCAGGCATTCAGGCTGGGGAATTCCAATGAGCGTATTCCCAGGCTGGAGGATGTGCTTCTTATGGTGCAGGGGCGCGTGCCGTTAATTGTGGAGATCAAATCCGAGGATACCGACATATCTCTGTGCGCGCCGGTTGATGAATTGCTGCGGGCATATGACGGAGCGTACTGCATAGAATCTTTTAACCCTGTGGTGTTGTTGTGGTTCAGACGCTACCACCGTGAGGTGGTAAGAGGGCAGCTTGCATCGGATCTGCATAAAGACGGTGCGTACAAAAGTTTTCTTTCCTTTTTCCTGACGCATCTTCTGCTCAATTTTCTGAGCAAACCGGATTTTATCGCGTACGATCAGGAATATGGGCGGGAGCCGGGACGCAGAATATGCCGCAAACTGTTCAGAATACCCTCTGCGGCATGGACGGTGCGAAGCCGCGAAGAGGCGGAAAAACTGCAAAAGGAGTTTGATCTTTTTATTTTTGAAGGTTTCCGGCCGTAATTTTTGGTGAATTTTTATGCATAATTACAAAAAAATAAGTGTCAAATTGGAAGAAATATGGTAAAATATAAAAATAGTATGTGGAGGCTGCTTAAGTCGACCAGTTAAAAGGAAAAGAGAGGGCAAAAACTATGGCGAAATGGGTGTACTTATTTGAAGAAGGTAATGCCGACATGCGCAATCTTCTCGGCGGTAAAGGGGCGAATCTTGCCGAGATGACGAACCTTGGCTTACCGATTCCGCAAGGGTTTACTGTAACAACGGAAGCCTGTACCGACTACTACAGTAACGGCAGACAGATTGCGGATGAGATCAAAGATCAGATCTTTGCAGCTCTTGCCAATCTGGAGCAGAAGCAGGGCAAGAAATTTGGCGATACCGAGAATCCGCTTCTCGTATCGGTGCGTTCCGGCGCGAGAGCTTCCATGCCGGGTATGATGGATACGATCTTGAATCTGGGGCTGAATGATGTGGCCGTGGAAGGGTTCGCTAAGAAGACTGGCAATCCGAGATTTGCCTACGATTCTTACAGAAGATTCATTCAGATGTTTTCGGATGTTGTTATGGAGATCCCCAAGTCTTATTTTGAAAGAATTCTGGACGAGATCAAAGAAGCGAAAGGTATCAGGTACGATACGGAGCTTACGGCTGACGATTTAAAAGATATCATTGTCAGATTCAAGCAGATATACAAAGAGAATAAAGGTGAAGATTTCCCTCAGGAGCCGAAGGTACAGCTGATGGAGGCTGTCAAGGCAGTGTTCCGTTCATGGGATAACGAGAGAGCCATCGTATACAGAAGAATGAACGATATTCCGGGAGACTGGGGTACGGCAGTTAATGTACAGGCTATGGTATTCGGTAATATGGGCGATACATCGGGCACGGGCGTTGCCTTTACCAGAAACCCTTCAACCGGCGCGAAAGGCATCTACGGCGAGTACCTGATCAACGCACAGGGCGAGGATGTGGTAGCCGGTATCCGTACGCCGCAGCCGATCACCAAGCTGGCGGAGGATTTGCCGGAATGTTATAAGCAGTTTATAGAGATCGCCAATAAACTGGAAGATCATTACCGCGATATGCAGGATATGGAGTTTACCATCGAGAACGGCAGACTGTTCTTCCTGCAGACGCGTAACGGTAAGAGGACCGCTCCGGCAGCGATCCAGATCGCTTGTGATCTGGTTGACGAGGGCAAGATCACTCCCGAGGAGGCGGTGCTTCGTATTGAGGCAAAGTCCCTCGACCAGCTGCTTCATCCGACCTTTGATCCGGATGCGCTGAAAGCGGGTCAGGTGATCGGACAGGCGCTTCCCGCATCACCGGGTGCAGCGGCAGGTAAGGTATACTTTACCGCAGAAGAAGCTAAGGCGGCACATGAGAAGGGCGAGAGAGTCGTACTGGTCCGTCTCGAGACATCGCCCGAAGATATCGAGGGTATGCATGCGGCGGAAGGTATTCTGACTGTCCGCGGCGGTATGACGTCCCATGCGGCGGTCGTTGCAAGAGGAATGGGTACGGCGTGCGTATCCGGTTGCGGCGATATTGCCATCAACGAGGATGAGAAAGTGTTTGAGCTGGGCGGCGAGGAGTTCCATGAAGGAGATTATATTTCTCTGGACGGCTCCACCGGTAAGATCTATAAGGGCGACATCAAGACGGTAGAGGCTTCCGTGAGCGGTAACTTTGGCCGTATCATGGAGTGGGCGGATAAGTACCGTAAGCTGCAGGTACGCACCAATGCGGATACGCCGGCGGATGCGGCAAACGCAGTAAAGTATGGCGCGGAAGGCATTGGCTTGTGCCGTACCGAGCACATGTTCTTTGAACCCGACAGGATCCCGAAGATCCGCCAGATGATCTTGTCCAGAACGGTAGAACAGAGAGAAAAAGCGCTGAACGCGCTGATCCCGTTCCAGAAGGGTGACTTTAAGGCACTGTATGAAGTGATGGAGGGCAGACCGGTAACGATCCGTTTCCTTGACCCGCCGTTACATGAGTTCGTACCGACTGAAAAAGACGATATAGACGATCTGGCGGTAGCCATGATGATGACTGCGGAGGAAGTGCAGGAGATTTGCGATTCCCTGCATGAATTCAATCCGATGATGGGTCATCGCGGATGCCGTCTTGCAGTTACTTATCCCGAGATCGCCAAGATGCAGACAAGAGCCGTTATGGAGGCTGCCATCGAGGTAAAGGCCGAGAAAGGCTACAATATCGTACCGGAGATCATGATCCCTCTGGTTGGAGAGAAGAAAGAGCTTAAGTTCGTCAAGGACGTTGTTGTCGAGACGGCGGAGCAGGTAAAGAAAGAGAAAAATTCCGACATCCAGTATCACATCGGAACGATGATCGAGATCCCGAGAGCGGCGCTTTTGGCAAACGAGATCGCCGAGGAAGCCGAGTTCTTCTCCTTCGGTACAAACGACCTGACCCAGATGACCTTCGGCTTCTCCCGTGACGATGCGGGCAAGTTCTTAGGCGACTACTATAAGAACAAGATCTATGAATCCGATCCTTTTGCAAGACTGGATCAGAATGGCGTAGGACAGCTGGTACAGATGGCGGCAGAGAAGGGCCGTGCGACCAGACCCGACATCAAGCTGGGTATCTGCGGCGAGCATGGCGGCGATCCGTCTTCCATAGAATTCTGTCACAAGGTTGGTCTGACCTACGTATCCTGTTCACCGTACCGGGTGCCGATCGCAAGATTAGCTGCAGCGCAGGCGGCGATCAAATATGGGGAGGACTAATCTGTACTTCAATTAGTTTTTATCTAAATCAATTAGCAGGCATATTACTGTAAAAAATAGTATGCCTGCTTTTTTATGCCCATTTTGCATCTATAATGTCGAAAAGTTTTGCGGTTTATAACCGCAAAACTAATTGACTTTTACAAATTTTGCGATATACTATTTTACAGACGGAGGTGGCCATCATGATTTACAGACCTATGTATATGGATAAGATAATGGCTTATGTAGACACTCCCTTTGTAAAGGTACTGACCGGAGTTCGCCGCTGCGGAAAGTCTACGATTCTCAAAATGATTATGGAAAAGCTGCAAACGGAGCGGAATATTCCCGCAGATCGTATTGTAAGCTGCCGCTATGATTCGATGGAATACGAGGATATGACGGCAAAGCAGATGTATGCTCACCTGAAGGAGCAGCTTTCACCTGACGGAAAAACCTATCTGTTTCTTGATGAGGTTCAGGAAATCAAGGGATGGGAAAAGGTTGTAAACTCTTTGGTCTCGGATTTTGATGTAGACTTGTATGTGACAGGCTCTAACTCCCGTATGATGTCCTCAGAAATCTCCACTTACTTGACCGGCAGATATATTGCTTTCCGTATCTTTACCCTGTCCTTTTCGGAATATCTGATGTTTAAGGAGAAATACGATACGGTTGGTAATCCGAGGACGGAACTTGCAGATTATGTTCGGTTGGGCGGTTTTCCTGCAACGCATTTGCAAAAGTATTCGCAGGACGAGATTTACACGATTGTCCGTGATATTTATAACTCAACCATTTTCTCCGATATTGTGAAGCGGAATCAAGTCAGGAAAATAGACCAGTTGGAGCGTGTAGTCAAATACACCTTCCAAAATGTCGGTAACACATTTTCTGCAAAGTCGATTTCGGCTTACCTGAAATCGGAGCGCAGGACGTTGGATAACGAGACGGTGTACAGTTATCTCGAAAAAATGGAAAAAGCGTATTTGCTCCACCGCTGTTCACGGTATGATTTGCAAGGGAAGGGAATTTTGAAAACACAGGAGAAGTTTTACCTTGCAGATAACGCCCTGCGGTACAGCGTTCTCGGCTACAATGCCGACAGCGTTGCCGCAAGCCTCGAAAACATTGTATACTTGGAACTTTGTCGCAGAGGATACACCGTTCACATTGGCAAGACAAGCGACGGGGAAATCGACTTTGTAGCAACGAGACAAAATGAGAAGATCTATGTTCAGATTACGCAGGAGATAAACTCCGAAAAGACCGAAAAACGGGAATACAACCGTCTGCTTGAAATACACGACAATTATCCCAAATATGTACTCAGGGCAGATGAATTTACAGGCGGAAACTATGAGGGCATTAAGACAATGCACATAGCGGATTTCCTGCTCAGCTCTGAATATTAAAAAATCAAATAATGCAATCTTGTTAGGCGTAACAGTGTATAAATCCTACTGGTGAATTGCAAGAATTATTTTAAAAATCATCAAAGTGCACAATAAAAAGCCTGATCTTAGAGCTGATCCGCTCCG
>CANQNN010000034.1 GCA_947625205.1 uncultured Lachnospiraceae bacterium
GCAATTTGCTGCAGGCGTCTTTTTCTTAACAATATTCCCTCATGTGGACGATATTGTAAAAGGGCAGTGCGTTTTTGGTATAGCCTGTTGTATGTATCTGGATAGTTCTCTGCTCTTCCCGTTCACATGCCTCGTCTAAAACTTCCGAAAAGAAAAGGTTTGCGAAAGATTTAGACTGGTTCTGTCTGGACTGGCGTTTTTTGTCATTGGAAGAAACCTTCCGTAACGGGGTTATCGCCATAACCGCCTCAACTTTATAATTCCTGTCTGTTGCATAGATTGCTGTGATCCCTCCTTGGATATTTGTGCTGAACCTCTTGTTCTATAAATTATATCGGCAGAATTTGTTTTTTCTTAACAGAAGAATCTTCCTTATTGCATCCTTTTGTGATAGAATAATAATGCACTCTCTTTACAGGGATGCTATACCAGGATGATACAGCCGGTGCAAAACGGCATAGCGGGTTGCGCTTACTGCGGTAGTGGAAAGAAACAGAGGATAACGGCTATGAAATATAAGAAGATCAACGATGCGACTGTACAGTGTATTATAACGGCGGAGGATATGCTGGAGTATGGTCTGACGCTGTCGGATATTTTTGAAAGGAATGAGAAGGGCGAGGGTTTTCTGCGCGATATCATAGAGCGTGCCCACGACGAGGTCGGCTATATAGTGAGCGGGGATAATATCACTATGCAGATCACGCCTTTACAGAATAAAGGGCTCGTTGTCACCTTTACCAATGAGGGTCCTGCGGCGTTCAAGGAAATTTTACAGCATTTAAAAGAAGTGCTGCAGGGCGTCAGCACGGAGCTTGGCAGACAGGATGAAGCGGAACGCAGGACATCGGTTCAGGAGCGGATGGCGGAAGCGTATGACGAAAACCGCCGTATGTTTGTCTTTGCTTCCATGCATCAGGTTATGCGGTATGCGGCGGCGCTTCCCGCCGGGATATCCGTAAAGAGCCACCTGTACAAAGCGGACGAAGCGTATTATCTCGTTGTGGAGAAGAATCGCCTGTCCTATAAGATGTTAAATAAGATCAGCGCGGAAGCCGTGGAATTCGGCAATCTGATCGCGGTTTCCGATGAGCGTATGCAATATCTGGAAGAGCACGGGGAACGCCTGATCGCGGACAGGGCGGTGAGCAGGCTGCGCAGGATCTATATGTCATAGCGTGGACGATGGCACGGCATGGAACCGCAGTATAGAGCGCTTATGATATTATAAGTTCATGTCCGTGGTCTTTGAGCCATTTGCGGGATGCGCGGTAATCAGGCAGAACGGATTCCACTTTGGACCAGAAAGCGGCGGAATGGTTCATACAGGTCAGGTGGCACAGTTCATGGACCACTACGTAATCGAGTATTGCAGGCGGCGCCAGCATGAGCCGCCAGTTGAAGGAGAGCGTTCCTCTGGCGCTGCAGCTTCCCCAGCGCGTCTTCTGGTCGCGGATGGTTATGCGGTTATAAGTACCGCCTGTAAATTGCACAAAGTAGGCGGCTCTTTTGGGAAAATAGTCTTTTGCGGCTGCAATGTAGCGTTTCTCCAATGCGGTCCGCTGTGTATCGGTCAGCGTAGATGCGGGCCGGTTTTCTTTTTGCCTCATCGCCTCCAGATATCTTGTGACGATCCATAGCCTTTTCTCTATAAGCAGACTGCGGATGTCCTTTTCGGAGGCGTGTAAGGGAACGCGCACGGTGATCCGGGCGTCTGGATCGATGCTGATGGAGCAGCTTCTTCTGTTGCTGCGAATAAGCGTATAAGGAAGCTCGTAGAGCCTGCTCTGGTATTGAATGCGGATCGTGTTGTCAGTGTCGTGTCCCATTGTGTTTTCACCCTCTGCGCATATTATATCCTCTGGCGACGATACCGTAAAGCATTTCGGGGAAAACGCAAAGAAAGAATGGAAGAACGCAAAGAACGCAAAGAAAGAATGATTATCTGGACAAAATCCTGCCAAGTGTGCTAGTATTTTGAATGTATGGGAAATTTAAATGACAGGGCGGATAAGCCGCTCACGAAACAGCAGAAGAATAGAAAGAAAAAACATAGAAAAAAGCCTGTTCAGAAGCTTCCGGCAAAGCACGGCGCTGTAAGAAAAGACAGCGTACCGGCAAAGAAGAAAAGCGCAGCGTCAGGGATAGATCAGGCATCCGGTAAGAATACCGGCAGAGAGGATTTCGAGGTCCGCAGCAGGCGGCGTGACGAGGAGCGTGCCAGACGGCGGGAAGAGCGCAGAAGAAAGGTCAGACGGCAGAAGATCATCATAGCTGTATCGGCGGTGGCGATCGTTGCGGCAGTGACCGCTGGCGTAGTGTTTACCCGTCCGTCGGTGAGGTTGTCACTCAGCCTGTCAAGAGGTGACAGATATGCCGGGAAAGATGACTATGCCAATGCGCAGGCTGCTTATGAAAAGGCGTTGACGATCGACCCTGGCTCCGTGACGGTATACCGCCGTATGGCGGATAATTATCTGGCACAGAATAAGCTGGCAGAGACGGAACAGATTCTGTATAAGGGGTGGGAACAGACGCAGGATGAGGAGCTGCTTCATTATTACTGTGTCGAGGTGCATAATGAAGCGGTGCGAGAGATCAACGAAGGTAACTGTACGTTTGCAACGGTGGATAAAGGTATCCGAATCCTGGAGCTGGAGCCGGACAATGCAGACGCGGTCTCACTTTTAAACAGCTGCTACGAGCGTTTGTTTAAGGTGTCGGAGGAAGAGGACACCTGCATGATGTTCTATGACGGGGATATATCGCAGGATACGTGCAGCTATGAGGAGTATGAACAGCTTGTGAGGAGGCTGCTGGCGGTCTATGGGACCAGCCGGACTGACGCGCTCAAAGCGCTTCTGGTGCGGTATGCCCTGATCGATATGCCCTATGTGCGTTTCAGTATGCCCCATGTCGATGCCTATATGACGATGCTTCGGGACGTCAACGGGAGCGTTCAGGATGACGGTATTGCAGAGACGCTAGCGTGTCTGGAACGTGCAGGCGAGATCCGGGAATATTTTGAACCCGCTTTTACCGAGTTTGCATCGGCCAACTTCGCGTATGCGAGGACTCTTGTAGTGGAGGAGTCCTATCAGCGGCTGCGGGATTCTTTTATTGAAGAAGATTCGGGCTACTGGGAAGGAAGCGTATATATTCCGGTGAATAGGGAGCTACTTGTGCTCCACAGGGAAGACGGCACGGTCAGATTCTATTTCCCCGGTGAGGAGGAATATGATAACCGGCAGGGTATCATAACGGTCTGGGGTACGCACCAGGAGGATGACGGTATTCAAAGAAGCGTCGTATCCTATGAGCCTGTGGAAAAGGATGGGGCGGATTCGCACACGGAATATACGGTGCAGTATCTGTACAGCAATGTCAAGATAAACGGACAGTATGTGCCGCAGATGAATTACAGATTCGATACCAAGGTCACTACGGAAGAGGGCATCACCACCAGGGCGATTGGCGACTGGGGCGGAGAGCACGAGTGGGAGATCGATTACTAGAAAAATTATAATATATAGAATCACACAGAACAAAGAATATTAGGAGGCTAACAATGAGAAAGAAACCAACAGTATTAATGATCTTGGACGGTTACGGTCTGAATGAGAAAACGGAAGGCAATGCGGTGGCACAGGCGAAGACGCCCGTGATGGACAAACTGATGGCCGAATATCCTTTTGTAAAAGGAAATGCAAGCGGTATGGCAGTAGGTCTTCCCGAAGGGCAGATGGGTAATTCCGAGGTGGGACACCTGAATATGGGCGCCGGACGTATTGTATATCAGGAGCTTACCAGGATCACCAAAGAGATTCAGGACGGCACTTTCTTCGAGAATCCGGCGCTGCTTGATGCGGTTAACAACTGTAAGAAAAACGATTCCTCGCTGCATATGTTCGGACTTCTGTCCGACGGCGGCGTGCACAGCCACAACACACACCTGTACGGGCTTCTGGAGCTGGCAAAGCGCAACGGCTTGAGCAAGGTATATGTGCACGCTTTTCTGGACGGGCGCGATACGCCTCCGGCAAGCGGCAAGGGCTATGTGGAAGAGCTCGAAAAAGAAATGCACAGAATCGGCGTGGGTGAGGTAGCCACCGTATGCGGACGTTACTACGCTATGGACAGAGATAATAACTATGACAGAGTGCAGAAGGCTTATGTGGCGCTGACCAGGGGCGAGGGCCTGGAGGCTGCAAGTGCTGCGGAGGGTATTCAGGCGTCTTACGACAGAGACGAGACGGATGAGTTCGTCAAGCCCACTGTAGTGATGAAGAACGGCGCGCCCGTAGCTACTATCGGGGACGGCGATTCCGTGATCTTCTTTAACTTTCGCCCCGACAGGGCCAGAGAGATCACCAGGAGCTTCTGCGATGACGATTTCAAAGGTTTTGCAAGAGAAAAAAAATTAGATCTTACCTATGTATGTTTTTCCGACTATGATCCGACGATCCCGAATAAGGAAGTGGCATTCCATAAGATTGCCGTTACTAACACATTCGGCGAGTGGATCGCTGCCAACGGTATGAAGCAGGTGAGACTGGCGGAGACAGAAAAGTATGCGCACGTAACGTTCTTCTTCAACGGCGGCGTGGAAGAGCCGAACAAGAATGAGGAGAGGATTCTCGTCAATTCCCCGAAGGATGTTGCGACATATGATCTGAAGCCCCAGATGAGCGCATACGAAGTGTGTGATAAACTGGTAGGCTGCATCAAGTCCGGCGAATATGACGTTATTATCATCAACTTCGCCAATCCCGACATGGTAGGGCACACCGGCGTTATGGAAGCGGCGGTCAAAGCGGTGGAGGCTGTCGATGAATGTGTGGGACGCGCAGTGGAAGCCATCAAAGAGGTGGACGGCGTTATGTTCATCTGTGCCGACCACGGCAATGCGGAGCAGCTGATAGACTATGAGACGGGAGCGCCTTTTACCGCGCATACCACCAACCCCGTGCCGTTTATTCTGGTCAATGCAGATCCTTCCTATAAGCTCAGAGAAGGCGGATGTCTTGCCGACATCGTACCTACTCTGATCGAGCTGATGGGTATGGAGAAGCCTGCGGAGATGACGGGTAAGTCGCTGCTGGTCAGATGAGCAGATGATACGTGTTTTATAACACAGTAAATATAATACAGTAAATATAACACAGCAAATATAACACAGGGGAACAGAAATCCTAAAGCTGCCCCTTAGAAAGCGCCGGCGCTTAGCGAGGTTTTTTCGAGCTTAGCGACCGCTGCGCTTTGTACGGAGCGAAAGCGCGGCAGCGTAGGATTCTGTTTCCCTGTGTTTTTCTATATGTTTCTATATGCTTCTATATGCTTTTATATTTTCCATATGTTTTCCACTTTCCACTTGACAGAACGCAGTGCCCATGTCATACTATACTAAGTGTATTATGATAAATAGTACAGTTAATGCAGCATAGCAAACACAGGAAAATATAAAGACATTACCGGAAAGGGGGGGGGCATGACTCATGATCATCATAGATTACAGGGACACGCGTCCGATATATGAGCAGATCGTGGAACGCATCAAGACGTTGATACTCAAAGGTGCGATGCAGCCGGACGAACAGATACCGTCAGTGCGCAGTCTCGCTATGGAACTGTCCATCAATCCGAACACGATACAGAAAGCCTATGCGGAGCTTGAGCGGGAAGGATTTATCTATACGGTGAAGGGCAGAGGCAATTTCGTGGCGGACGATAGCGGACTGGCGCAGAAACGCAGGAATGAATATATGGAGCAGATACTGGCGCTGGTTAAAGAGGCGCTGGAGATCGGCATGCCGAAAGAGCAGATCATCCATGAGATAGAAGCGCTTTAGGCGGAAAGGGAGAGATATGATAGAGATACATAATCTGACAAAAGCATTTGACGATATCAAAGCGGTCGATGATATCAGTGTGACCATTAAAGATAATTCGGTGTTCGGGCTGATCGGAACCAACGGCGCGGGCAAGAGCACTGTGCTTCGCATGGTATGCGGCGTGCTGAAGCCCGATGACGGTACGGTGGCAGTAGACGGTACGCCGGTGTACGACAATGCGGACGCGAAGAAGAAGCTTTTTTTTATAGCGGATGAACCTTACTTTTTCAGCAACGCCAACGCCAAAACGATGGAGAGCTATTACAGCGGCGTATATGAGAATTTCAATGCCGGCGAGTTTTACCGGTATCTGGATAACTTTAATCTGGATAAGAACAGGAAGATCAGCACTTATTCCAAGGGCATGAAAAAGCAGCTTGCGCTGCTGCTTGGTATATGCGCGCACACGAAATATCTTCTGTGCGACGAGACCTTTGACGGACTGGACCCGGTGATGCGCCAGGGCATCAAGAGTATTTTTGCAAAAGAGATGGAGGAAAACGGACTGACGCCCGTGATCGCGTCCCACAACTTAAGAGAGCTGGAAGATCTCTGCGACCACGTAGGGCTTCTTCATAAGGGCGGCGTGCTCCTGTCCAAAGACTTGGAGGACATGAAAAGCAATATCCAGAAAGTGCAGTGCGTCTTTGCGACAGAGGAGGATGCAAGAAAAGCAGAGAAAGACATGAATATCATGAAGGCGGAACGGCGCGGTTCACTGTGCACTTATACGGTGCGCGCGTCCAGGGAGGAAGTGATCGCCAGATTTGCGGCGGTCAATACGGTTTTCTTTGAGGCGCTGCCGTTATCTTTGGAGGAAATCTTTATCAGCGAGACGGAGGTGGTCGGCTATGACATTAAAAAGATCATTTTGGGATAAATGTAAAGAGAACAATAAGAGAAGAATATGGGTATGGGCTGTCAGTATCCTTGCACAGCTTATCATGTATCCGGGTATCACCCTGATCTATATGAGCCGTATCCATTCCCGTGGAATGAGCGGAGAATATTACGGAAGTATCGGAGATTATCAGAGGATGCTCAAAAGCACGGCTGCGGAGGCGCTCGGCTTTCATACAAATGCCAGAGTTGTTGTCATGCTGCTTATTCTTGCCGCCCTTATTGCATTGCAGGGTTTCGGATGGCTTCATGACAGGCAGAAGCTTGATCTGTACAGGAGCGTCCCGGTCAGGGAGAAAGACCGTTTTGCGGTGATTTATTTTAACAGTGTGATGATCTGGCTGCTCCCTTATCTGGCAAGCCAGCTCCTGGGTCTGCTTACAGCCGCTTTGTACGGCGCCGTATCGCGCACAGTGCTTATAAGCTGCGCGGCGTCGCTGATAGCTAATCTCTTTTATTTTTTATTTAATCTGAACCTGTTTATTCTGGCGATCGCACTGACGGGCAACCGGATCCTGGCCTGCCTGGGCTTTGCTTTCCTGAGTGTGCTGGGTGAATGGCTGTACCTGGTTTTCGAAGCGCTTCGGCAGACTATGCTTGATACGGTATGTTACGCTTTTTCAAGCTCCAGAGTCCCATTGAGCATCTTCTTTGAATATGCTGAGAGTACCTATAACTGGGAAGAGCAATTGAAATATCAGAGACTCGGGTTTATAATGGATATTGCGCCTGTTCTGGTCAAGTGGGCGGTATGTGCGGCAGCGATTGGGATACTGGCTTATCTGTGTTACAGGAAACGTCCGGCGGAGTCGGCGGGCAAGGCGATCGCCTATCCTGTGGTCTGGCCCTTTATCAAGGTGGCGATCGTGGTAAGCGGGGCGCTGTTTACGGCAAACGCGGTCTATGAGTGGTCGGAAAACAGTGCGGTCATAGCATTTCTCGGGCTGGTGGGATCGGCAGCGCTGTTTAGCTGTATCCTGGAGGTGATCTGCGAACTTGATATCAGAGCGGCGGCAAGGCATCCTGTGTCCAGCGGCTTTGCGCTGTCACTTGCATTGGTAATATTTTGCATCTTTTGGTTTGATGTATTCGGGTATGATAATTATATACCCGAACGGGACCGGGTCGAAAGCACGGCTGTTATTCTGGGAGATTATTCGCAGGACTACTGGAAATATGTGCGGGAGCCTGCGGCGGATGCGGAGCCGGGTTATAACGTATGGAGCGGAAAAATATCTATGATGCCATATGAGTCTGTATCGCCGTATGAGTATGCGGAAAACAATATGTTCCTTACGGATACGGATGCGGTCGTGGCGCTTGCGCAAAAAGGGATCGCATTGAACGGTCAGAAGAGCCGGACGGATGCTTCGGATATGGTGTCTGTGGAGGAGAAAAGATCGTCCCGGTATGTAAATGTACTGTACAGACTTAACAACGGCAGAAGGGTAACGCGGTCATACGAGATAGATATGCGCGATCCTGAGATAGCCGGAATTCTGGATGCCATTATCGGTTCCAAAGAATACCGGGACGGATTCTATATGCCCGCTGCAACGCCAGAGTGCCTGACCGATGATAATATGCGGCTGTACTATACCAATGGCAGCGTTCAGGCTGAAATAGCGCCTTCAGATGCAGAGGAGTTGTATCGGGTATGGGATCACGATATGGAGAAATATGATTATTCTTATGCATCGACTCATGATATGTGCGGAGAGATTCGGATAAACGCATTGGGAACCATCAGGCTGCCTGTATATGACAGTTTTACGGATACGATAGAGTTTTTGTCCGACAGGGGCGCATACTATCCGTTATATCCGGATGTAGATGATATCGAGAGCCTGACGGTAACAAATTACAACTATGCGGAAGACGGTTCCGGCGACAGCGTTGCATATTCTACCTATAATGCCAGGAGCGTGACGGCGGTGTATGAAGACAGGACTGTGACGGAGGTATATGAAGATCCCGAGCAGATCAGACAGATCATGGAAACTGTCTATCCCGATACACTCTCGCAACAATGGAGACAGACTGATCCGGATGATCCGTCTTATGGCTATATGGATGCAAATTATACAATTACTATTGCATTTAAACAGGATACGGATTATCCTTATAAGAAGGTGCCGGATTCATTTTCCATCAGACACGGACAGGTGCCGGATTTTGTGGCGGAGGATACGGCATATAAGGAGTAGCAATATAAGGAGCAGGAGCGTTACATGTGCGTCATATGCGTAAAAGATCTGTATAAGATATATCATGTCGGCGAGACGAAGGTACGCGCGTTGAACGGCGTTGGCTTTACGATCGACCGGGGCAATTTCTGCGCGATCGTAGGCGCTTCCGGTTCCGGCAAATCCACGCTCTTAAATATGCTGGCGGGTCTGGAGAAACCGACCAAAGGCGAGATTGTGATCGCCGGGGAGCATATGGAGACGAAGTCGGAAAACCAGTTGGTTGCTTTCCGGCGTGAGCACATTGGCTTTATTTTCCAGTCCTTCAACCTGATGGGAACCATGAATGCCATTGAGAATGTAGCGCTTCCCCTGACGTTTCAGGGAATGGATAAGAAGAAACGCACCGCCAAAGCGGAGGAAATGCTTGACCTGGTAGGACTGACCAAATATAAGAAGCACAGGCCCAGTCAGATGTCCGGCGGCCAGCAGCAGCGTGTAGGCGTGGCGAGGGCCCTTGTCGTGGAGCCGGAGATCATTTTTGCAGACGAGCCCACGGGAAATCTGGATTCCAACACTTCAGTGGAAGTGATGAATCTGATGAAGCGGATCGTGCGTGAGAAGAACCAGACGCTTGTTATGGTAACGCATGACAATTATCTGGCGGGCTTTGCGGATGTGATCTTAAGGATCAAAGACGGAAAGATCATAGAGATAGAAGACAGGCGCGGGGAAAATATGTCGGACGAGATCATCAAAGTGCCGGGAAAGGATCAGGGAACGGAAAAGTGAGAGCGAGAATGGTGAAAAGCAATTCAAAGGCGGGTGCAGGTTTACGCGGTATCGGGAAATTACTGCTTGGCGTGGCGCTCGGTCTGGCGGTGGCATCCGCGATACCTGCCAATGTGCGGCCCGGCGGCCGGATGGCGTATGTTGAGGCGACAGCCGACAGCGTAAGCGTAAACGGCGTTCAGACGATCGAGAAGGTTTCCGACCGCGTGATCAATGATGAGGACCGGGCGGCGGCTGATGAAGAAATGCTGTATTATATGCAGAGCCTGGAAGTGCGTTATCAGCTTGACGAGAAAGTAAGGGAAGCGCTGCATAAGGTGTTTGACAGCGCGGTGTATTACATAGCCTATACGGATATGTCCGTCACCGAGCTGTGGACTTATGTTGCATCGGCTGAAGCCAGTATGACGGCGACAGTGACAGAGCCCGTAACGGCGTCTACAAGCGCGTTCCTTCAGGTGGGCGACAACTGGGCGACGCCTTCGGTCAGCTATGGACAGAAGGTCGCGATCGTGCTTCCAATCATCAATCTGGGAACGGAGGAGCTTAACGATCTGGTAGTGGAGCCGGTGGCGTCAACGCTCGTAAACGAGTGGCCTTTTGAACCGGATATGACAAATTATCTCCAGACGGAGCCTTTTATCCCCGGTAACGATACGAAAGAAAAGGCGATGCAGAACAGGAGAGAGTTCACCTTTTACTTTACCGTAAGAAGCGATGTGATGAGCGGTTATTATCCGTTAAAGTTTAACGTGTCGTACACGAAGGCGGGTATCCGCTGTGAAGAACCGGCGGAGCTGACGGTGTATGTAAAGACGCAGGGCAAGCCCGGCAGCGGCATCATCGGCGGCAGCGGCGAGGAGGCAAACGGATCCAAGCCGCGTATCGTGGTGACAGGATTTGAGACAGACCCTGCGGATGTGTTCGCGGGAGATACTTTTACCTTGACGATCCATGTACAGAATACCTCCAAGGATACGGCGGTGTCGAACGTGCTTTTTGATATGCAGGCGGCATCGGAAGGCGATGATAAGACGAATACTTATTCCGCGTTTTTGCCTACGTCCGGCGCAAGCTCTGTCTACATGAACGAGATCGCTGCGGATACGGAGGCGGATATCGTCATTGAAATGACCGCCAAGGCAGATCTGGCACAGAAACCGTATGTGCTGGATGTGAATATGAAATATGATACGCCGACGATGTTTGATCTGACGGACAAGGCGAGCGTTTCGATTCCGGTCATGCAGGAGAGCCGCTTTGACACAAGCATACCGGAGGTGGCCCCGACGGATATCACGGTGGGTTCTCAGTCCAATGTGATGTTCAGTATCTATAATACGGGCAAGACTACATTATATAATGTGCAGGTGAAGTTTAAGGCGGATTCCATCGATGAAGCGTCAGCTTTTGTGGGAAATCTGCAGTCCGGCGCCACGGGCAATGTGGACGTGATGCTCACAGGCATTGCGCCCACCGCGGATGACGGCACGGTCAATATGGAGATATCCTATGAGGACGACGCCGGCAATGTCAGTACAACGGAGAAGTCGATCACGCTGTTTGTAACGGAGGACATGTCTTTTGATGATATGATGGGAGGCGATCCCATGATGGGAGAGGACGGTATGATGATGCCCGAAGAAGGCGGCGGTAACAGTAAAGGACTGATCATAGGCATCATAGTCGCGGTAGTGGTTGTCGCAGCGGCGGGACTTGGCGTATTTCTGACGATCCGCAGAAAGAAAAAAGCGGCGAAGCTGCTGGCGGAGGAACTGGAAGACCTGGAGGATTCGGATGAGATTTCTTGATCTGCTGCGTATGAGCAGCGGTAATCTGTGGAAAAGAAAAGTCAGAACCGTCCTGACGGTGCTCGGTGTGGTGATCGGCGTGGCGTCCATTGTCGTCATGCTCTCTCTTGGACTTGGATTAAAACGCTCGATGATGGAACAGTACGAATCCTACGGCAGCTTGACCCAGATCACGGTCAATCAGCCGTGGAGCGGCGAGAACGCGGAGGAGCTTCGTCTGGACGATGCGCTGGTGCAGGAGATAGAGGCGCTTGAACATGTGGAGTCCGTGTGGCCGTCCCTGTCAATGTCCGCCCTCGCCAGATATGGCGCATATGAAGGCTATCTGCAGATCAACGCCATGCCGAAGGAAGCTTTTGCGGATATGAACATTGAGGTGGGCGAGGGCAGACTGCCCGGTGAAGATGAGTCGCTTACTTTTTTCTACGGCTGCGAGGTGCTGCAGAATTTCTATAATTCCCACGGCGGAGGAGGATATTGGGAGACGGGCGTTCTGCCGGACATCGATCTGATGAACGATCCGATTTTTATCATATTTGACACAGACGCTTATTATTCCTCGATGGGCGGCGGTACGGACGAGAACGGGCAGCCGGTCGCTGCACCGAAGAAATATCTGATACCCGCCTGCGGCGTGGAGGCGGTCAACGAGGAGGGCTGGTCGCAGTATGGGTGGTACACGCAGTGCGATATCGATCTGCTCATACCGGAGCTTAAGAAGATCTTCAAGAACAAGGTGATACCCGGGCAGCCCTCTACCAAGACTGGCAAGCCCTACAAGGAGATATTCTACAACCAGCTGTACGTCAACGTGGACAGCATGGATTCCGTCATGGAAGTGCAGAATTATCTGACGAATATGGGATATGAAGCGTACAGCAATGCAGAGTGGGTGGAATCGGAGCAGAAGACTCTGGGAACGATCCAGCTGGTGCTCGGCGGTATCGGCGCCGTATCGTTATTTGTTGCGGCGATCGGTATAACCAACACGATGATGATGTCCATCTATGAAAGGACAAAAGAGATCGGCGTCATGAAGGTGCTCGGCTGCGACCTGCGGAACATACGGGGACTGTTTTTGATGGAGGCGGGTTTCATCGGACTGATTGGAGGCGTGATCGGTCTGATCTTGAGCTTTACGCTGTCGGCGGTCATCAATAAGCTGGCGCAGGCATCGCAGGAATACGCGCAGGGTATATCGTATATCCCCATATGGCTTATTTTTGCGTCTCTGGTCTTTGCGATACTGGTAGGTATGGTGGCGGGATTCTTCCCGGCCAGAAGAGCCATGAAGTTAAGTCCGCTGGCGGCGATCCGAAATGAATAACCGTATAGAAGCGTCTGTCTGTGACGCTGCAGACAGACGGCGGAAGTATAATGGGAATGTGATGCATAACACAGGCCTCCCGTGCGCATACTAAGCGAAAAAAGTTGCGCACAGGAGGTTTTTTAATGGGTATGAAGTTGAGGATCGTAGATGTACATGCGAGGGAGATACTGGATTCCCGCGGCAATCCGACGGTAGAGGCGGAAGTGACCGTGGAAAAAGAAGTGGGAGGCACGCAGTATACAGGGCGCGCGGCAGTGCCGAGCGGCGCCAGCACCGGACGCTTTGAGGCAGTGGAATTGAGGGACGGCGAGACCAGATACTTCGGACTGGGAACAACCAAGGCAGTGAATAACGTCAACACTAAGATCAGGGAAGCGCTGATGGGTATGAACGCTTTTGACCAGGGTATGATCGACCGTATCCTCATCGAACAGGACGGCACGGACAATAAAAGTAATCTGGGTGCAAACGCTATGCTGAGCGTGTCTATGGCGTGTGCAAAGGTGAGCGCAGAGGCGCTGGATATTCCGCTGTACCGTTACCTGGGCGGTGCGTACACGAGACTGCTTCCCGTACCCATGATGAATATTTTAAACGGCGGTAAACATGCGGACAACACCGTGGATTTTCAGGAGTTTATGATCATGCCGGTGCAGGCGGAATCCTTTGCGGACGGACTTCGCATCTGTGCGGAGATCTACCATAATCTCAAGCAGATATGCAAAGACAGGGGATTGTCCACAGGCGTGGGCGATGAGGGCGGTTTTGCGCCGTCTCTGCCGGACGCCTTTGCCGTGCTTGATCTGATCGTGGAATCCATTAAGGCGGCGGGGTATACGCCGGGACAGGACATTAAGATAGCGCTGGATGTGGCGGCTTCCGAACTGTATGACGAGTCGGACGGCGTGTATCATTTTCCGGGAGAGACGGAACTGAAAAGACATAATCATGTGAAGATTGACAGCCATGTTGCGGAGTGTTATGAGGCGGGCGCCGGTTTTGAAAGCGATGAACAGGTACAGGAGATCACCAGAAGCACAGAGGAAATGGTAGCGTATTATGAGGAACTGGTGGAACGTTATCCCGTCGTATCCATCGAGGATGGACTGGCGGAAGACGACTGGGACGGCTGGCAGATGATGACGTGCAAGCTGGGCGATAAGATCCAGCTTGTGGGAGACGACTTATTCGTAACAAACACAAAACGGCTGGACGCGGGCATCAAGCTAAACGCCGCCAACGCGATCCTTGTCAAAGTCAACCAGATCGGCACGGTCAGCGAGGCGATGGACGCCATAGAAATGGCGCAGAAAAACGGCTACAAGGCAGTCATCTCACACAGATCCGGCGAGACGGAAGACACCTTTATTGCAGACCTTGCCGTGGCAGTGAACGCCGGACAGATCAAGACCGGCGCGCCGTGCAGAAGCGACCGCACGGCGAAGTACAATCAGCTCCTGCGCATTGAGGAGGATCTGGGGAGCGTGGCGTGCTATAAAGAGCCCTTCAATAAGATATAGGGGTTAGACATCCGCCCCGTTTTGTAGTAACATGGGAATATCATGTAAGTGCAGGAAGAAGCCGGGGTATGAGAAGGCGGCAGTGGCAGTGAAGGGACGAGACATTGCCGGAAGCCTCCGCCGGCGTATGGGGGACCAAACGTGCAGATATTACGGAGCAACAAGGCGCGGTACGAATATGAGATCCATGCTCTGGTGAAATCATTTTATCCGGCGTGGGATTTAAAGATCCTGACGCCGGAATCAGTGGTGAAGGACAGAAAGATCCTGGAGATACCGCCTGTGATGGAACTGGAATTTCAGGATGATTCCGTGAAATTTACCGTCTATGATGAACGGCATGATCGATCAAACAGTTACACATGGTGGGACACTGACCGGATAGACGACGATGCATATAAGAATGCTTTCGGGAGATTTTTCTATACATCCCTTCAGGAAGAGACCGGCATATCGCTTCCGTGGGGCAATCTGACGGGCGTGCGTCCCACTAAACTTATCATGAATATGCTCGAAGCCGGCAAAAGCGAGAATGAAATTGCCGCGTTTCTGAGGGAACAGCATTTTGTCAGCGAAGAGAAGATCGACCTTGGTATCGGGATCGCACAGAGAGAGCGGGAAATACTCGGCGCATTGCACTATGAGGACGGTTACAGCCTCTATATCGGGATCCCGTTCTGCCCCACAACATGCCTGTACTGTTCCTTTACCTCCTATCCGATCGGCGTGTGGAAAGAGCGCGTACCCGATTATCTGGAGGCGCTTGAAAAAGAAATGCGGGCGGTGGCGCAAATGTGCAGGGGCAGGGTACTTGATACCGTATACATAGGCGGCGGCACGCCGACGTCCCTTACTGCGGAAGAGATCGACAGACTGCTCACATCCCTGAAAAATACTTTTGATTTCAGTACAGTGCAGGAATTTACCGTGGAAGCCGGGCGGGCGGACAGCATCACGGAGGAGAAGCTCAAGGTGATGCGCAGACATGGCGTGACGCGTATCTCTGTCAATCCCCAGACCATGAAGGAGGAAACGCTTAAGCTGATCGGCAGACAGCATACTGTAAAGCAGGTGACGGATGCTTTTTATATGTCGCGCAAAGCCGGGTTTGACAATATCAACATGGATATCATACTGGGGCTGCCCGGAGAAAATAAAGAGGATGTGCGGGCGACGATAGAAGCGATCATGGTGCTGGCGCCCGAATCGCTGACGGTTCATTCGCTTGCGGTCAAGAGAGCCGCCAGACTTAGTCAATGGATCGGAGAGAACGGCATCACCGCTTACAACAACACGGAGGAAATGATGCAGACTGCGGCGCTCGGCGCAAGCGCGATGGGAATGTCGCCCTATTATCTGTATCGCCAGAAAAATATGTCCGGCAATTTTGAAAATGTCGGGTATGCCGTTAAGGGTAAGCACGGTATCTACAATATTCTCATTATGGAGGAGAAACAGACCATAGTGGCGCTTGGCGCCGGGAGCATCTCCAAAAGGGTGTATCCGGATGGGCGCATCGAGAGAAGCGAGAATGTCAAGGAAGTCGCCCAATATATCGAGCGGATCGACGAGATGGTCGAGCGGAAACGTGTGTTATTCAGTGATTGATATTCAAGATTTTAGTTGAAAAAAATTGAGTGTTTCGTGCAACAAAAAGCTGTAAGTCCAACAAAAGTCCAACAAATTTTTTCGCGGTGATACATTATTATACGCCGTAATACTATTTCATCCCAAAGTCCAACAAAAACAGTGTTGTAACATGGACACCTAAGGA
>CANQNN010000035.1 GCA_947625205.1 uncultured Lachnospiraceae bacterium
GGAAAAGAAAAGAGAAGTTAATATCACGAACAATACTAACTTCTCTACTTTAAATCCCTTAACTTAATGCCATTGGCGGATAGACTGCAGGAGTTTTTTTCATAGTTATTTATTTCTAATGATCATTTGTTTCAGACCAGAATAAATATTTTGAGAGGTATAAATAAAGAAGATGTTGACAACTTTACACAAGGGCTTAAAGTATAATTAAATTTATTTTATATATATAAAGAAGCGGCGGATTTATTTATGAAATTCATGAAAAATGCTGAGGAAAGAGAAAAGAAAGGCAGGAAAAGCTAAAGCTGTCGCTGACATGGGTAGAACATTGGCAGTATGTAGAAGAATGGTATATATCGCGGTATGATGGATGCGTTCGATGAGAGCGATAATTTGAACTTTGGAGAGAAATAATGAAAGAAAGAATCAAGGCATTTACAAATTATTTTTCCGTATAAGAATGGAATGAAGAATGAAGAAAAATATCCTCTTATTTTATTCATTCCCGGTTCAGCTTGGCATAAACAGGAGATGTATAATGATATTCCACAGTACGCAACTTTGGCAAAGAGAGGGTATGTAGTTGCGCAATGCACTTAAATTTATTCCATCTATTGCAGAGAATTTTCATATTGATACGGAACATATTTTTCTGATGGGAAATTCATCAGGTGGGCATATTGCTATGATGACTGTATTATTTAGTGAACATGGTTTATGCGAAAGAATTACAAAGGTTTCCGGTGTAATATTGGAAAGCGCATCGACAGATATACTGATTTGCTCAAAAAATCTGCTGCCCTCATGGATGCAAGCACGTCCATCGGCAGTGTTGCTTTTGCATAGTGAATTAGACCCAATAGTATCAGTAGAAAACAGCAGAGTGTTGTATGATGATCTTATTGCTGACGGACATGAAGTAAGTTATTATGAATTGGAAGGTAATGATGCTCACGGCGGTGCGGTTTATTATGATAATGAAGTGCTGAATATCATACAGAAATTTTGTAAAGAGCATACAGATTATAATTATCAGATATAAGAAATCGATATTAGAAGGCAGTCCCGACAAAAACTGCTCCTCCAATATGCTGGCAGAGCAGTTTCGCAAGGGAGAGATAAAGAGGGGAGAAAAATCCTATATGAAAAGATATCAGCAGAAAAATGTATCTGACATCAATTTGGAAGATTATCTGGGCGAATATGAAGGGTCTCGGGCCACGGTCGATGATATGTTCTTCGACTGCGGCCGTAGGAAAGAATCTTTAAACGGTGTCTGGCATTACGCCGTTGATCAGTATGATACCTGTCTGCGTCAGCACTGGTTTGAGGAGCGGTATCAGGACGGTAACGGCTTCACATTGCCGGTAGATTATTCCTTTAACGAATGGCCGACCATGAATCTGCCCTGTTGCTGGAACACAGAGAAGGAAATGTTTCTGCTCTATGAAGGCAGCATGGTCTTTACGCGCACATTCCGTTACACAGACATGGAAACGGCCCATACAGGGAAAAAGGAGCGCGTCTTCTTAAAGATCGGCGCAGCCAATTATATCTGCAGAGTATTTCTGAATAAGCAGTACATCGGTATGCACAGGGGCGGCTCGACGCCGGCGTATTTTGAAGTGACCGATGCGCTGCAGACGGAGAACCGGATACTGATCCAGGTCGACAGCGCCCGACGCCCGGAACAGGTGCCTACGGAGAATACAGACTGGTTCAATTACGGCGGAATCTATCGGGATATTGAACTGATACGGGTTCCGGCCACATACATAAAGCAGTTCCGGATAGCACTGGTGCCAGACGGAACATTCTCAAAAATCAAGGCGCGTATACGACTTTCGGATGACGGAAATATGCAGTCCGCCAATGTGCCGGGTACTGCGCCCTTATCCGCTGAGCTGCGCATCCCGGAACTGAACATCCTCGTAAAGATTCCGCTTTCAGACGGCTATGGCGAGCTCGTCATTGATGCTGCACCGGAATTGTGGTCGCCGGAAAATCCCCGGCTCTACGACGTGTTCCTTACCTGCAGCGAGGACGCCGTCAGTGACACTGTCGGTTTCCGAGAGATCCGCGTACGGGGACGCGAGATTCTCCTAAACGGCCGCCCTATTTATCTTCGCGGCATCAGCTGTCACGAAGAGAGCGTCGCTAACGGTAAGGCACTCACTGATGAAGAACGCTTGGAAACCATTCGTCTGGCAAAAGAGATGAACTGTAACTTCATGCGTTTGGCCCATTACCCACATGATGAGCGTATGGCGAAGCTGGCTGACAGAGAAGGTCTTCTTCTCTGGGAGGAGATACCAGTCTACTGGGCGATTCGTTTCACCCGCGAAGCAACCTATGAGGACGCCGAGAACCAGCTTAAGGAAATGATTTGTCGTGACTGGAACCGTGCCAGTGTGATCATCTGGTCTGTTGGAAATGAGAACGCAGACTCCGACGAACGCCTTGCATTTATGAAGCGTCTGGCCGACTGCGCCCACGCAGCAGACGATACCCGTATGGTTTCCGCCGCGTGCCTGGTCAGCATGGATAAGCTGGCTATTGCTGACCGTCTGGCGGAGTATCTGGATATTATCGGTCTGAATGAATATTTCGGGTGGTATTCTCCTGATTTCGATCAGCTGCCTCAACTTTTCGCCAATAGTGCCCCGTCAAAGCCGGTAATCATCACAGAATTCGGTGCAGATGCCATGCCGGAACACCACGGAACCATTCAGGATAAGGGCACCGAAGAATATCAGGCCTATGTCTATGAGCGGCAGGTCGAGACCTTGCGAGACATTGATTACGTGAAAGGAACGACTCCCTGGATCCTGTATGATTTCCGCTGCCCGCGGCGCACCAGCGTGATCCAGGGCTACTATAACCGCAAGGGACTGCTTCCTCCGGATAAGAAGTACAAAAAACCGGCATTTTATATATTACAGAAATATTATCAGGATCGACAATAAGGGAGAAAAGGCTTAGCGGGTTGCAAAATGAAGTTTTACATCGCACTTGACAATTTGACATTTTTTTGTGCCTGTCGTAATATAATAATAAAGACGGGCAACTTGAGTGTCAGTCAAAGCGTTGACATAAGGTGTTGCGCCAGAGAGCAGTGCCTTACGAGCTTTGAATGGGTTTGACGTTTACCGCATTCTGGCTAGGCTGCATATGCAGTCGAAAGAAAACGTCAGGAAAAGCTCTGCGAAAGCAGGGCTTTTCCTGTCTCAAAAAGGAAGAGGTAAGTCTGATGCATAATGTGTATGATTGCGTGGAGGCTTTTGGAAAACTGCTGGATAAAGAATACCATTTAGTGCTGGGAAGACTGGAAAACATAATTGACAGCAATGATACAATCTTTAAGTATAACCGGAAACTCAATGCTTATTCGGTTATCAAAGCGGATTATATTATGAAAAATAATGCAGAAGGAAGAAATGTTTTTTTGTTCCTGACAGGAAACGGAGAGGAAGGAAGATATTTCTGTCGTTCTTTTTTCCCGCAGGATAAAATGGATTATACAAAGAATCAGGCATCATGGACTTTGCTTTATAAGAAAAAAGTAACTCTTTCAACAGGAGAAGAAGAAATACTGTATGACAGGTTAAAAAAGTGAATAGGGGCGGCGGGGGCATAGCTGTTTCACAACTTTAGCTTATTGTGATAAAATACAGATAAACGTTTCGGAAGATCCGCCCACCGCCGGTTCCGGTGACGGGGACCGGCCGGGCGGGTCAGTCTGTAGATGCTGCGGTGCAAAGGAAGGATACGGCGGTTTGAATAAGAAGAAAAAAGCGGTTCGGACAAATGGAGAAGGGGCTGGAACGGTGCGCAGACCGTATATTCTGCCGCTGGTGATAACCGTGGTATGTCTCGCTCTGACTGCCGGTATGGGTGTTGCGGTGGTCCGCTTCTATAACGGTTATGGCAAAAGCGCGGATACCACGGATGATAAGGTTTATGACAGATACTATGTAATGATCACCGACGACCACAAATCTTCCTTCTGGACGTCGGTGTATCAGGGAGCGTATATGCGCGGTCTGGAGAACAATGTGTATGTGGACTGGCTGGGCGGAAATCTGTCCCGGGAATACGATAAAGAGGATCTGATGCGCATTGCGATCGCTTCCGGGGCAGATGGGATCATTGTGACGGCGGACGAGGGAGAAGAGATCGCCGCGCTCATCGACGAGGCGTCGGCACAGGGCATACCCGTGGTGACGCTCTATGGGGATAATACGCACAGCAGCAGATGCAGCTTTGTCGGCGTGGGCAGCTATAATCTGGGCCGTGAGTACGGCAGGATGGGGCTGTATCTGCTCGCAGATATTATCGGAAATAAGGATAATGAAAGGCGTCAAAACGGCGCTAAGGAGGGCGCGGCGGTGCAGGTTCCCGATCCTACTGAGTCGATCGGCGCTAAAGTAACGGTCGCCGTGCTGGTCAACGCTTATGCCAGCGACGTGGATCAGAATATCCTTTATTCCGGCATACAGGAAACGATGGAGAACGAGAAATCCACTGATATTGAGCTGGAATTTGTTCCCATATCCATTGATGATACCAATGATTTTTCGGTGGAGGAGTCGATACGCGATATCTTTATGGAAGAAAACGTGCCGGATATCATCGTCTGTCTGGATGAACTGAGCACGACATGCGTCTATCAGGCCGTAGTGGATTATAATATGGTAGGCGATGTTAATATTCTGGGATATTTTCTGTCCGATACGATCGCCAACGCGATCGACAGGAACGTCATATATGCGACTGCCGTGATCGATACGCGGCAGATGGGCGGTTACTGCATAGAGGCGCTTCAGGAGTATCATGATCTGGGGTACACGAGCCAGTATTTCACGGCGGATGTCACTGTGATCAACAAGAATAACGTGGCAGAATATCTTGACGATAACGGGGAGGAAAGTGCGGATGAGTAGATTACGCGACGGCTCCCTCCAATTTAAGATCAGCGCGATCTATATTGCGACCAATCTTTTCATGCTGTGCGTCAATCTGGCGCTGTTAGCGGGTATCAACAGTATGTCGTCCCAGCTGGATACGGTTTATCAGGACAATCTGCATCTGAATGAGTTGTCGGAGGCGCTGACACAGACTCAAGACAGTATGACGGCGTATCTGAGCGCCAAGACTTCGGATTCTCTGGAGGATTATTACCGGAGCGAGCAGGCTTTCTCGGAGATGGTACGGGAACTGGAGGATCAGGTGACGGGTTCGGCTTTCGGAAGAATGGAACGCAATATCAGGCATATGTCGGAATGGTATCTGGAAACGGCAGGGCAGACCATTGAGGCAAAGCGCGGCCGGAATGTGGAAAAATACAGGGTCAGATATGAATCCACAACGCAGATGTACGACTATATCAGCGCCTATATATCCGCCTTAAACAGTGAACAGTTTAAGAACAATTCAACGCAGTATATGGAGTTACTCAGACGGTTCCGGCTGTTTGAGCTGGTGTCCATGATCGTTATGACTGCGGTGATGGTCGGGAATGTCGGCATTATCATCAGTTTTACGGGCACGGTCATCAAACCGTTAAAGAAGCTTGCAGGCTCTGCGGATGAGATCGCCAAAGGCAATTTTGACATCGAGCTTCAAGAGCCCGAATCAACGGACGAGGTCGGGATCGTGACGCATGCTTTCAATTCTATGGTCGTCAGCATAGGAAAATATATTGAGCAGATCAGAGACAATATGGAGGCGGAGCGGAAACTGAAGGAGAAGGAACTGCTGATGGAAGCCCATCTGAAGGATGCGCGGCTGAAATATCTGCAGGCGCAGATCAACCCGCATTTTCTTTTTAATACGCTGAACGCGGGCGCACAGCTTGCCATGATGGAGGGCGCCGACAGAACGTATGAATATGTCCAGAAGGTCGCCAGTTTTTATCGCTATAATATGAAAAAAAGCGAGGAGAATGTCTCTCTTGCCGAGGAGATCGAGATGGTGGATTCCTATATCTATATCCTGAACGTGCGGTTCGCGGGCGACATTCATTACGAGAAAAATGTGGACGAATCCCTTATGCAGACGCAGATGCCGGGCATGATCCTGCAGCCGGTGGTGGAGAACTGCGTCAATCACGGCATCCGTGAGATGGACGGCGACGGCATGATCAGTCTGCGCGTTTACCGGGAGAGCGGGGCGGCGGGAGTAAACGCCGCAAACGGTGATTTTGTGGGGGGGGGTATCTGCATCAGCATTAAGGATAACGGCGTCGGCATGAGCCGGGAAACGATCGACCGGGTGATGAACGGTACTTACAGGACAAGCGGTATGGCCGCCGGGTCCAACGGAATCGGCATGGATAATGTGATATCGCGTATGCGGCTGTACACGGGAGATGAAGATGCGGTGGCAATCAACAGCGAAGGAAAAGGACAGGGCACAGAGGTGCTGATCCGTATCAGACAGACAGCCGGCGGCACAGAAGAACAGTAAGGGAATGCATTCGGAATGGAGAAAAAGGTATGTACAGAATCATGTTGGCGGACGATGAGGGGATCGTCATCGACTCGCTCAAATTCATTATCGAGAAGGAATTTGGCAGCGAGTGTATAGTAGAGTATGCCAAGACCGGCAGAAGTGTGATCGAACTGGCGGAGAACTACCGGCCGGATATTGCGATCATGGATATTCAGATGCCCGGCATCAACGGTATCGAAGCCATGAAAGAGATACGGGCGACCAATCAGAATGTCGTGTTTATCGTGATGTCGGCTTATGACAAGTTTGACTATGCCCAGGAAGCCATCAGTCTGGGCGTGCTGGAATATATCACAAAGCCTATGGAGAAGACAAGGATCGTGGCGGCGATCCGAAAGGCGATAGAACAAATCGACAGAGAGCGGGCGAAGCGCAGCAACGATCTTTTGATCCGTGAGAAGCTGGAAACGGTTGTCCCGATCATAGAGAGCGGACTGATATATGATATTCTTTTGCAGGAACATTTTACCGAAGATATCGACAGCTACAGGGAGTTGCTCGGTATCGGGCAGGAGTATGCGTATATGGCGGCCGTGGTATGCGGCGAGGTTCAGGAAGGAAGTCATCTGACCAATGCGGTAGGAAGCAGCGTCCGCATCAGTCGGCATGAACAGGAAGTGCGGGAGGCGTTAAAAGAAGGTTTTCCGGGATGCATCGTGGGATCGGTCATGGCGAATAAGATCGCGGTGCTGGTTCCTTGCAGCGAGGAGTCCATGAATTACAACAAAAGGATAGAACTGATCGAAAAGTCGAGGGCGATGGTACGGGAGCTGCGCAGGAAGACCGATATCAACTTCCGTATCGGCATCGGCTCCATCAGACGGATGGGAGAAGTAAAAAATTCCTATTCGGAAGCGCTTAGCGCGCTTCTGCGCACTACCGGAAGCGTGGCGCACGCGGACGACCTGCCGATCCACTGCGAATACGGAGGGGATTATCCGATTCATCTGGAAAAACGCTTGTTTGAGGAAGTGAAGAACGGGGAACCGAATCGTGCCGTGCTGACGGCGGGGGAGTTTTTTGACTGGATGGTGGACAACAATCCCGACAGCCGGATGGCTATCCGCTTAAAGGTGCTTGAATTTGTCCTCTGGGCGGAGCATATCGCCTATGAGAACGGCGGCATGACTTACGAGTTTAACACGCGCAGCGATTATCTTCCGGAGGTGATGAACGCCGCCGATGCAGAGACTCTTAGGAAGTGGTTTATCCTGAAGGTGGGCGAGGCATGCCAGAACGTTCTGCACAAGGCGTCTGAGAGATCTGTCAGCCAGGTTGAGACGGCGAAGGAATACATTCGGGACAATTACAGCAAGGACATCTCGCTTGATGACGTATCGCGCCGGGTCAATATAAGCCCCTATTATTTCAGCAAGATCTTTAAAGAAGAAACGGGAGAGGGATTCGTGGAATACCTGACCGGCGTCCGCATGGAGAAGGCGAAGGAACTGCTGTCTACCACGGAGTGCTCCATGAAAGAGATATGCTCTATGGTGGGCTATTCGGATCCCAATTATTTCAGCCGGTCGTTTAAGAAAAACGTGGGCGTTACACCCACGGAATATAAGGCGGAAGGGGGCGTGGAGCAGCGATGTTGAGAAGGTGTGCCGGCGCGCTCCTTGCCGTAATGCTTCTGATCTGCTGTATGGCATGCGGACAGACGGAAACCGGCAGCGCACAGAGCAGGGAAGAGGACGATAAGATCCAGATCGGCATGAGCTTTGACTCTTTCGTCATTGAGAGATGGCAGAGGGACAGGGATGTGTTTGTCTCTGTGGCAAAGGAGCTGGGCGCGGAAGTCAATGTACAGAATGCTAACGGAGACATTGAAGAACAGAAGAAGCAGATCGACTATTTTATACAGAAGGGCATGGATGTGATCGTCATTATCTGTATCGATTCCGATGCGCTTAAGGAATCCGTGAAAAAGGCCGAGGCCGAGGGGATCAGGATCGTCGCCTACGACCGTCTGATCAAGGATGCGGACATCGATCTGTATATATCCTTTGATAATTCCAGGGTGGGAACCATGATGGGACAGGCGCTTGTTGACGCCGGCATTGCGGGCGGCAATGTGCTTATGCTGGGCGGTTCACCTACGGACAGCAATGTCCCTCTCGTGGAGGATGCTTTTCGCAAAGTGATGCGGGATAACGGTGTGACGATCGTGGACAGCGCGCACGCGGAAGGGTGGCGCGCAGAACTGGCGGCGGCGTACATATACGATCACAGCGCGGAGCTTACGGATATAGACGCCATCATGTGCGGCAACGATGATCTAGCCACGCAGACCATACGTGCCCTGGCGGAGAACCGTATGGCGGGAGATATCTTCGTAGTCGGGCAGGATGCCGATCTGGCGGCGTGTCAGCGCATCGTGGAAGGCACGCAGGTCATGACGGTGTATAAGCCGGTAGAGCGGCTCGCCACCAGAGCTGCACAGGCGTCCGTTGCCCTGGCCAGGGGAGAAGACCTGAGTGCAGAGGATGTTACGATGCTTGAAAACGGCAGCTACGAGATACCTTATATCGGGCTGGAACCCATAAGCGTCAACCGGGACAATATTGACGAAGTCATTATCGGAAGCGGTTTCCATCTGAAAGAGGACGTGTATTTGAATGTGCCGGAAAAAATGCCGCAGTAGGATAGACGGGCATATCATGAAAAGGCAATAGGATTTTTTTGTGGTGCACCGGCCACGCTTTGACAAATTTGTGCTAATCCTTTTCTGCCGTATACAGACAACAGCATAAAAATATACAGAAAATCGCAAGTTATTCCTATCCGGTTTGTGATAGATTAAATTTGTGGCAGGTATAAGCGATTACTGTGCCTGCGACAGAAAACAATAAAATCTCACAATTAAGGGAGGAAAAGCATGAAAAAGAAATTATTATGCATGTTCATGGCAACGGCAATGACCGTATCCCTGTTAGCAGGATGTGGAAACTCCTCTGCTGATACGGGAAGTACGGCAAGTGACACGGCAGCGGCAGACACAGCAGCGGCAGATACGACCGCGTCAGGCGGCGGCAAAGTAGGTGTTGCGATGCCTACTAAAGATCTGCAGAGATGGAATCAGGACGGCGATAACATGAAGTCCGAGCTGGAAGCGGCAGGTTACGAAGTAGACCTTCAGTATGCGGCGAACGATATCGCTACTCAGGTTTCCCAGATCGAGAATATGATCAACTCCGGATGCCAGCTTCTTGTTATCGCATCCATCGACGGTGATTCTCTTGGTACGGTTCTTGAGCAGGCTAAGGAAAAAGATATTCCGGTTATCGCATACGACCGTCTGATCATGAACTCCGATGCGGTTTCCTACTATGCTACGTTCGATAACTACATGGTAGGCACAAAGCAGGGCGAATACATCAGAGACCAGCTCGATCTCGAGAATGCGGCAGGTCCTTTCAACATTGAGCTTGTAACAGGTGACCCCGGCGACAATAACGCAAGATATTTCTTCGGCGGCGCTATGGATGTTCTTCAGCCTTACATCGATGCGGGCAAACTGGTAGTTAAGTCCGGTCAGACTGATTTTGAAACGGTTGCAACGGCTAACTGGTCCACAGAAACGGCGCAGGCAAGAATGGATGCAATCATTTCCGCTAACTATGCTGACGGCACGAAGTTAGACGCTGTTCTTTGCTCCAACGACTCTACGGCGCTTGGCGTTGAGAACTCTCTGGAAGCCAACTACACAGGCGACTGGCCGATCATTACGGGTCAGGACTGCGATATCGCTAACGTTAAGAACATGATCGCAGGCAAACAGTCCATGTCGATCTTTAAGGATACAAGAACGCTTGCTTCCAAGGTCGTTGAGATGGTTGACGCGATCATGAAGGGCGGAGAAGCGCCGGTCAACGATACCGAGACGTACGACAACGGTACGGGCGTTATTCCTTCCTATCTGTGCGAGCCTGTATTCGCAGATGTGAACAACTACAAGGAACTGCTGGTAGACTCCGGTTACTATGCAGAGAGCGATTTACAGTAGTAGATCTGCTTCGCAGCCATGAATCGGGCGGCTTTGCTGCCTGATCGGAAAAGAGACTGCGCAGCTTATGATAAGAAGATAAGCAAATATTCGGCAGGCGGAAATCTCGCCTGCCGGTTTTCAAAAGAATATATATCCTGGCGGATATGAAATCTGAATGTATAGTGATATGGGAGGGATAAAGTTGGCAAAAGTTTTATTGGAAATGAAAAATATTACCAAGACTTTCCCCGGTGTTAAGGCACTTGATAATGTGAATCTGAAGGTGGAAGAAGGCGAGATCCATGCGCTGGTGGGTGAGAACGGCGCCGGCAAATCCACGCTGATGAACGTGTTGAGCGGCATCTACCCTTACGGGACCTATGAGGGCGACATCATCTATAACGGCGAGGTATGCAGATTCAATCAGATCAAGGACAGTGAAGAGAAAGGAATCGTGATCATTCATCAGGAATTGGCGCTGATTCCGTATATGACGATCGGCGAGAATATGTTCCTCGGTAATGAGAGAGGGCATAAATATAAATTAGACTGGAATGAAACATTTGGTCGTGCGGGCGAACTGTTAAAGACGGTAGGTTTACAGGAGACGCCCCAGACACTGATTAAAGATATAGGCGTGGGCAAGCAGCAGCTTGTGGAGATCGCCAAGGCGCTTGCCAAGAACGCGAAACTGCTTATTCTGGACGAACCCACGGCGTCCCTGAACGAGACGGATTCCAGAGCGCTTCTGGATCTGCTTCTCAGATTTAAGAAACAGGGAATGACTTCCATTATTATATCCCATAAATTAAACGAGATCTCCTATGTGGCGGATAAGATCACCGTGATCCGTGACGGGGCGACCATAGAGACGCTGGATAAAGCGACGGACGATATCTCGGAAGCGCGTATTATCAAAGGCATGGTCGGACGTGAGCTGTCAGACCGGTTCCCGAAACGGGAGAAGCATATCGGCGATATCAATTTGGAGATCAAGGACTGGAACGTATACCATCCGTTGTATTCGGAACGGAAAGTGGTGGACGGTGTCAGCATCAATGCCCGCAAAGGAGAAGTGGTGGGTATCTCAGGTCTGATGGGCGCGGGGCGTACAGAGCTGGCTATGAGTGTGTTCGGCAAGAGTTACGGCTCAAATATCAGCGGAAAAGTCTATATCAACGGCGAAGAAGTACACTTAAATTCGGTTCAGGACGCCATCAGGCATAAACTGGCATATGTGACAGAGGATCGTAAGGGCAACGGCCTGATCTTAAGCAATCCCATTAAAATCAATACGACCCTGGCGAATCTGGACGGTGTGAGCAGACACAGTATTATCGATAAAGATAAAGAGTACAGTGTGGCAGTAGAATATAAAGAGAAGCTTAGGACTAAGTGCCCCACCGTTGAGCAGAATGTGGGCAACTTAAGCGGCGGCAACCAGCAGAAAGTCCTGCTGGCAAAATGGATGTTTGCAGATCCGGACGTGCTGATCCTCGATGAGCCGACAAGAGGTATCGACGTGGGCGCCAAATACGAGATCTATTGTATCATCAATCAGCTGGTATCCGAGGGGAAGACGGTTATTATGATCTCTTCGGAATTGCCGGAGATCCTCGGTATGTGCGACAGGATCTATGTTATGAACGAAGGCAGGATCGTGGGTGAACTTGACGGCAGCGAGGCAACACAGGAGATCATCATGTCACACATTTTAAAATCCAGTGGTAAAGGAGCGTAAGGAAGTATGAATAAGACAAAAACATTAGATATAGTAAAGAAATATACAATGATTCTTATGCTGGTCCTGATCACGGCATTCTTTGCGTGGCGAACCAACGGTGCGATTCTTCTGCCGATGAACGTCAGCAGTCTAATTTCACAGAACGCATATGTTTTCATTCTGGCAACCGGTATGCTGCTGTGTATTCTGACCGGCGGTAACATCGATCTGTCGGTCGGCAGCGTTGTGTGCTTTGTCGGCGCTATCGGTGCGGTACTTATGGTCAATAAAGGTATGAATATGGCGCTTGCCATTTTGATCATGCTCCTGATCGGTATTGCGATTGGCGCATGGCAGGGGTTTTGGATCGCGTTTGTCAGAATACCTCCTTTCATCGTAACACTGGCTGGTATGCTGATATTCAGAGGATTGAGCAATGTTGTTTTGGACGGTATGACGGTTTCCATTCAGAACTGCACGACCTTTGTTAATCTGTTCGGCGGCGGCGCCAACTGCTACATACCTGATGTGCTTGGCAACGGAGGGATAAACATTACCTGTATGGTGGTGGGCATCATCGCCACGGTGATTTTTATTGCGGCGCAGATCATCGGAAGGATCAATAAGAAGAAAAAAGGATATAAACTGGAGAATCCCGTAGGAATGATCGTTAAGACGATTCTGATCAGTGCGGTCATCCTTGCTTTTACGGTCAGACTGGCACAGCATAAGGGCATACCGAGCGTGCTGATCTGGGTTATGATCGTGATACTTGTGTATTCCTATATTACTTCCAATACCACGATAGGCCGTTACTTCTATGCGGTAGGCGGCAACGAGAAAGCTACCAAGCTGTCAGGTATCAACACTAACAATGTATATTTTCTGGCATACCTGAACATGGGATTTCTTTCCGCACTGGCAGGCATGGTCACGATCGCCCGGCTGACATCGGCGCAGCCTACATACGGTCAGAACTATGAGATGGATGCGATCGCATCCTGCTTTATAGGCGGCGCTTCCGCATACGGCGGAATCGGTACGGTTCCCGGCGTTATCGTCGGTGCGGTCCTGATGGGCGTCATCAATCTCGGCATGTCGCTGATGGGCGTAGACCAGAATATGCAGAAAGTAGTAAAAGGCCTTGTGCTTCTTGCAGCCGTTATCTTTGATGTTGTATCTAAGAGGGGCGGTAAGCTGATCGAGAAGAATTAGGTATGTGGTCGTATCGGCCTGAAAGCGGTGTCCATACTTCCGTACATGCCGAAAGGTCTGCATCGGAAATAAAGAAAATTAAATAGCTGTATATTGGGGAGGCGTCGCATAATAACTAAAAAATAGTTATGGAGCGGCGTCCCTTCTTTTTGAGGACAGAACTTTGCCTTTTTGTGAACGGACTGGACAGACAGCGCTTATGTACGATATAATAACATAAAACAGAGTATAAGCTATCCTGTAAACCTGTATTTTTCAATAATAGCATGATTAAAAGAAATCATGATGTTGATAACCGCACAAAAAGCAAAAGAGTGGGAGGGGAAAAGGCTGTTATGAGAAAATCTGTTGCAATCAAAACACTGTTTCGGGCTCCTGTAAAAACACTGCTGACACTGGCTTTGATCGCGGCGGCTTCCTTTGTGCTGTTTTCCCGTGTCACGGATTATGCCGTCATACGCAGTGAGACGGCAAATG
>CANQNN010000036.1 GCA_947625205.1 uncultured Lachnospiraceae bacterium
ACCAGCGTATTGCGCAGCGCGTTGATAAAATCCCGGTTCTTAAAAGCCTTGATAAAATACTCAAAGCCGTGATTCTTAGCCCAGGGCATCTCCCAAACACTCTGAACGATACTGTACTTCTTAAAAGCGACCAGCATATATACCATCGGGATATACTTAAAGACCAGCAGATAGATAAGCGGCAGCGCCAACAGCGCGTACAGCTGCCAGTAACGCCTCATATAAACACGCAGGTCAACTTTCGCCTTTGGAACAACAGGTTTGCTTTTTGCTGCTTTCATGCTATACCTCCATCCTGAACAATCTAAGGTTTATTGTAAACGCCTTTACACTTTAATTCTTTTCAAATATTGCTCTGTCAGTTTTAATTATTGCTATATTTGTGCGGTTTGCTGTTTTTGCCCATATATGCGTAGAGTTTTCTTGTCATTTTGTCATATGCGCATCATGTCCCGCCGTCATTTTGTCAAAAAATCTCTCGGTTCTTCTCATCCGCTATACCGCTTTTCCGGTAAAAATACGAATTGACCTGGTCCCTCCATTCTCGGGCATTGTACAGCTGTCTTTCAAACCGCTCCCGCACGAGCGCATAGGAATCCTCCGGGATCTTCCCCTTCAGGCTCTCCCACACCCGTATCATCTCTTCTACCTCCCGCACGCCCTCAAAATGGCTGTCATAAATGTGCTGGATCAGCGTCTTGCCAGATTTAAGCCGGTACGTGTACGGCAGATGATGGAAAAATAACAGCAGTTCTTCCGGACATTTTTCCACACTGTTATACCGGGAAGCGTTGGGCTCATGATACTGACGCACATAGCCCGTGCCCGTGTCCGTGCGGTCCACGCCAAGCCCCAGATGATCGGCGCGATGATAGGTGCCCCATCTCGAATACTCATAGCCGTCCACGCTCGGCCCGTAATGGGTATTTGGCGTTACCATCCAGCCGATACCGAGAGGGCTTGTATATTTCTCGTAGGTCTCTCTGGACCCCATGAGCAGTCTGACGATCGTCTGTTTTACAGTCTCATCATTGGAATATGTCATTCCCACCCACTCGGACGCGATCTCTTCCGCAGTAAGGGACGTGGAGAAAGCCAGCCGTCCGAAGCCATAGAAATTGGCCGCCGCAAGATCATTGCCCGTCCAGTTTGCATCATTTCCGGTGTTGCTCACCGCCGCCATACCGCACAGCTTATTGCCGAAAGTACGCCCGCTCACTACATCTGCCACCGTATCCAGCTCCGGTTTGCAATAGGTTTTAAAATCAAGCACCTCCTTGAACAGAGGAATCAGGTAACACAGATCGATCTGCTGACCCGTATACTCCTGCGCCGCCTGCACTTCCAGCATCTGATTCGTCCGCATCAGCCCGCCAAGAAGCGGAGAAACCGCCTCCCGTATCTGAAAATCCATAGGTCCGTTTTTGATCTGCAGGATCACGTTGTCATGATAGTCGCCGTCCATTTTTATAAAGTTGTCGTAGCCCGCTCTTGCCCGGTCAGTCTTTCGGTCTCTCCAGTCCTGCGTGCAGTTATACACGAAGCACCGCCAGATAATGATACCGCCATAGGGCTTAACAAGATCAGCCAGCATATTGGCGCCGTCTGCCTGCGTTCTCCCATAAGTAAAGGGGCCGGGTCTACCCTCTGAGTCCGCCTTTACAAGAAATCCACCCAGATTGGGAATCCTGGCAAACACCTCTGTAAATTTCTCTTTCCACCAGGAAATCACTGCCTTATCAAGCGGATCTGCACTGTCCGGTCCGCCCAATTCCAAGGGCGCGGCATAGTTTAGGCTTAAAAACAGACGGATGCCATACCCCTCAAAAATCCTTGCGATCTCAGACACCTTATCAAAATAGCGGTCCGTAATAAGCCAAGTCGCCTGGTCCTTCACATTCACGTTGTTGAGCACCACCCCATTGATGCCCACACTGGCGGCAAACCTCGCATAATCTCTCGTACGTTCATCCACCAGGATCTCTCCGTTTTCAAAAAAGAAAGAGCGTCCCGAATAACCGCGCTCGATACTGCCGTCCATGTTATCCCAGTGATTGAGCATACGAAGAGGATTGTCGGGATGACAGGTGATATGTACACCTTCAAGCGGTTCTTCAAGCGCGATCTGGCGCAGAATATGGAACACACCGTACAGCACACCGTTTTCATCCGCAGCGGACAGCGTCAAAATCCCGTCCTCCTGTATAATGCCGTAACCTTCCGCCTTAATGCCCTCCTGTCTTCGCACGATAAATCCACCGTCCGCAGGCGCTTCTTTACTGTTCACCGGGCTGATGCCAAGCATCCTCTCCAGCCCTTCCGCAAGCTCCGCCCAGGCATTTTGGATCCTGTGATCCATTATGTCAAATCCGTCAAAAAACACCTGCGCAAAATACACACCGTTTCCCATATCCCTGCGGGAATCATAGGCAAGCCATAACTGTGTCCATCTACCAGTTTCTTTCATAAAACACCTCCGTTTTGTTGTGATATTATGTAAACTTATATTGCTTTAATTTTATGTAAACTCATTCTAATATTATGTAAACCTTATTTTAAATAAAAAAAATCAAGCAGAACGATAAGCCGGGTTATGTCGTGGACGATCATCTATCTAGGATCACCGTTACCGATGACCTCAAGCGACCCACCTGAAAGCAGATCGGGCAAATCTGTCGCTTTCTGTTTGGTCTTGCTCCGGATGGGGTTTACACAGCCCTCTCCGTTACCGGAGAGGCGGTAGTCTCTTACACTGCCATTCCACCCTAACCCGGAGTTTCGCTACGCGAAACTCCGGGCGGTTTCTTTTCTGTTGCACTGGCCTTGGAGTCACCTCCACCGGATGTTATCCGGCATCCTGCCCTGTGGAGCCCGGACTTTCCTCACCCGCGCACATAGGCGCGGCCGCGATCGTCTGTTCTACTTGATATATATTATTAACTTACTTATACGTCAAAACAGCTTCCGCCTACAAATTCTCTGCACAGGGAATTATTCGGCAGCGCTTCGCTGCTGACACCGAGAAAATACTCTAAGAACTTTAAGAGTCTCTTCGCCTCATGATATTCCGGCTCACCCTTCTTTATACTGAACAGAAGCGGTTCCGCATACTGCTTGATGACCGAAAGCTCATAGATCATGGCGGAGTTAAACATAGCGTCCGCCTCCTCCTGAAACGGGAAAATATATTTCTCCTCGCCCCGTCTGACCGAAGGCCACATATCGATGGTCTTTCTGGCAGAGGTGCCGCGTGTTCTCGCATCCCTTACCATACGCCGCAGGAGCCGTCCGTCTGTAGTGGGGATCCTGTTGTGCTCATCGATATTTAAGCAGGTGAGCGCACTGATATAAATCTTATATTTGCTCTCTGCCGGCAGAGAGTGGGACATCTTCTCATTCAGTCCGTGAATACCCTCGATCACGAGAATATCGTCTTTCTCCAGCTTTGTCGCTTTACCGCTGTATTCCCGCTTGCCGGTTTTAAAATTAAAAGTCGGAAGAAGCACTTCTTCTCCTGCCAGAAGCCGGCTCATGTCTTTGTTGAACTGTTCCACATCCAGCGCTTCCAGACATTCAAAATCCGGGTTGCCGTCCTCGTCAAGCGGCGCGTCGTCATGATTGCGGTAATAGTTATCCAGTCCGATAGGATGCGGCTTTAAACCGTAGCTTCTAAGCTGTATCGACAGTCTGTGGGAAAAGGTCGTTTTACCGGAAGACGACGGACCGGCGATCATGACAAATTTCACGCCTTCCCGCCTTACAATATCTCTGGCGATCTCCCCTATCCTGCGCTCCTGAAGCGCCTCCTGGACCAAGATCAAATCAGAAATATTCCCTTCGCAGATCCGGTCGTTTAAATCTCCTACCGTGTCAATTCCCATCTCTTCGCCCCACTCGTTAGTGATCATAAGAGTCTGGAACAGCTTTTTCTTCGGTACAAACTCCGGCAGCGTCTCCGGATCTTCCTTCTCCGGGAGCAGCAGGATCATGCCGTTCTCATACGGGAACAGGTCAAAGCATTTGATATATCCTGTATTTGGCAGCATATAACCATAATAATAGTCGTAATAATCCCCCAGACAATATACGTTAATATTGGAGCTTCTTCGGTATCTGAAAAGAGAAACCTTATCTTTCATGCCCAGCTGTTCAAAAAGCGCAACGGCATCGTCCGCGTGATATGCCTTCTTTGTCACGGGAAGGTGATTGTCGATCAGCTCATTCATGCGTTCCTTCACTTTTTCTATCATATCGGGCGACAGCTTCAGACCCTTTTTGAAGCTGCAGAAATACCCCGGACCGATGGTAAACTCCACCTTGACATTGACCGCCGCATCCATTCCCGCCACGTCCCTGATCGCCTTCATCATCAGCATGACGGCTGACCGGACATACGTCTTGTGTCCGATCACATCCGCATATGTAATAAACTCAAGTTCACAGTCCTTATTAAGACGCTTCATAAGCTCCTGTATCTTGCCGTTCACCACCACCAGCGCAATCTGACTATCATAATCTCTCTGATACTGTTCGGCAATGAGCTGATACTGAATGCCTTCCTCAAAATACCTGTCTTCCCCATTGATCTTAACCGTAACCATAAGAACTGCCTCCTTCCCGCCTGGATCTTCTCATTTGCTGTTATAATATCCGGTGCGCCGTCCCAATGCGGCATACCGGTTTTCTGCCGGCGCTATGCGCGGCCTTGCCGTTCCGATATCATAGCAAGCGCCATATGGCACTCCTCCAGAAGTGCTGACACTTCTTCATATCTGCTGCGCCGCCTGCTGTCCGTCATGCCCTGCGCCGAAAGTCCCGCCAAAACATTCCCATATATTTTTTCTTCCCGTTTCAGGTAGACTGCAAGCGTCTTATCCCCGCGCGCCAGTAGCACAGGACCGTACCTGTCATATATCCTGTCCGGCACATCCCGCGTTATACCGCCGCAATCCGCAGCTTCATGCATAACAGGACTGTTAGCTATTGCGCCGCCATCCCCGGCGCCGCATACCGCAGTCCTCGGTGTTACCCGCATCATAGGATAAAACTTGCCGCCTTCTTCTATCATATTCTCGTCTGCAATGCAATATCCCTGTCGTCTCAGCCACCCGCGAAACTGCTCGATCCTGGATTGGGGCTGCAGGATCAGTTCACGAAAAGACTCCGTCTTCTTTAGATCATCGGAGAGTATCCGCATCATCAGTTTGCCGCCCATTCCCGCACAGATCAGGCTGTCCGCTTCGCCTATGTTATAATTATGTAAACCATCTGACTGTCTTGTCTCGATCCGATTTCCCAGCCCATGCTCCGCAATATGCTCTTTTGCCGCGAGCAGCGGTCCCGTACCCACATCCATTGCCAGCACATACGGACTGATACCATGCTCCGCAAGATAGATCGGCACAAATCCGTGATCGCATCCCACATCGCATACTCTGCTGCCGGCCGTCACCATATCCGCCACAGCCTTAAGCCGCTTCGACAATATCCCATGTCCCGTCAGCCGGCTCATCAGTCAAGATAATCCTTCAACTTACGGCTTCTGCTGGGATGCCTCAGTTTGCGAAGCGCCTTCGCCTCGATCTGACGGATACGCTCACGCGTTACGTTAAACTCTTTTCCCACTTCCTCCAATGTTCTTGCGCGGCCGTCATCCAGACCAAAGCGCAGCCTTAACACCTTCTGTTCTCTCTCCGTCAGTGTCCCAAGCACTTCCACCAGCTGTTCTTTTAACAGGGTAAAGGCTGCCGCATCCGCCGGCACAGGCACATTGTCATCCTGGATAAAATCGCCCAAATGGCTGTCCTCCTCCTCGCCGATTGGCGTCTCTAAAGACACCGGCTCCTGGGAAATCTTGAGGATCTCACGCACACGCTCTACAGGCATATTCATCTGTTCCGCGATCTCTTCCGGAGTAGGTTCTCTCCCCAGTTCCTGCAGAAGCTGTCTGCTGACACGGATCAACTTGTTGATGGTCTCCACCATATGAACCGGAATACGGATCGTTCTCGCCTGATCGGCTATAGCTCTTGTGATCGCCTGTCTGATCCACCATGTAGCGTATGTGGAGAATTTATATCCTTTTCTGTAATCAAATTTTTCCACAGCCTTAATAAGACCCAGATTGCCCTCCTGAATCAGATCCAGGAAGAGCATTCCCCTGCCGACGTATCTCTTGGCAATGCTGACTACAAGACGCAGGTTGGCTTCCGCCAGACGCTTCTTCGCCTCCGCATCTCCCATCTCCATCTTCTTTGCCAGTTCTATTTCTTCCTCGGCGCTCAAGAGGGGAACCTTACCGATCTCTTTAAGGTACATTCTGACAGGGTCCTCGATACTGACGCCGTCCGGCACGGACAAATCGATGTTTTCCACATCCACCTCGTCTTCATCGGTCAGAATGATCTCCTCATCGTCCACCTCGTCATCCTCGGTGATACGCAGCACGTCTATGTTGTTTTGTTCCAGCGTCTCCAGTATTTTATCGAACTGGTCCTCTTCGAGCGCAAGATCAGCGAAGAAATCATTGATCTCCTGATATTCCAGAACATTCCTTTTCTTCTTTGCAACCGTGAGGAGATCCCTTAACCGCTCCTCAAACTTTGCCTGTACATTTTCGTCCATATCTGGCCCATCCTTCCTATGTTTCAAGTTATATATTCCATCCGCCGCACATAGGGCAGTCTTATGACAGACTTTACGCGAATAGCTTGCCCTTATTACAGGGAAATATGCGTTTTTCTAAGTTCTTCCAGCGCCTTTTTACCCTTTATCACCTGATTTAAGGCGTTCATATCGGTCCCTGTTCTCGCGGAATAATACGCAAAGCTGTTCTCCTTGACAGCGCAGAGTATATCATGAAATGCCTTCTCCCGCTCCTTGTCGGTGGTCAGTTTCTCCAGCTTGGTATTAAAGATCTGTGCGACCGTGCGCTGCTCTTCCTCTTCCTCGAAAGCGCTGATGATCGAGGCGGGACTGTAATTGCCCCGATCCATGTCCGCAAACAGCTTGTCCGCCACCTGCCTGTAAAGCGGTTCCGTAAAATCCTCCGCGGTAATATAAGGCTTGACCTTCGAATACAGCCCCGGTTCATCCGCAAGCCATGTCAGCAGGATCCTCTGGGATTTCTTCACGTTCTCGTCCGGCGTCGCCTTGGCCGAAACAGTAGGTTTCGGGCGGGCCGCCGGCTGTACAAGTCCTGTCCGCGCCGCATAACTATTCACCAGCTTACGCAGATTTTCAAACCCGATATTGTACTTGTCCGCCACGGATTCTATGTAATTTTCCCGCTCCACCTCTTCCTCAAAGCCGCACAGCTTCTTGGCGATCTCCTTGTGGAAGGCGGTCTTGGACTCGGGATCGTCCATCCGATAGTCCCTCTCCAGGATCTTAAGCTCGAAGAAAAAGCTGTTCTGCGCCTGGTCGATTCTCTCCTGAAAAGCATCCGCGCCCAGATTCTTGATAAACTCATCCGGATCTTTGTAAGGCTGCATGTCGATCACTTTACCGCTAAGTCCCGCCTCTCTCAATATCCCGATGGCACGAAGCGCCGCGTTCACTCCGGCGCCGTCGCTGTCATAGGCAAGCAGTACATTCTGTGTATAGCGCTTAAGAAGAGCCGCCTGTCCGGAAGTAAACGCTGTGCCGAGCGATGCCACAGCCTGCGTGAATCCCGCCTGATGCATGGCGATCACATCCATGTATCCCTCGCACAGAATGAAGTTGCCCTTGCGGGATGTTCTGGCGAAATTAAGTCCGTACAGATTACGGCTCTTATCAAAGATCACTGTCTCCGGCGAATTAAGATATTTAGGCTTGGCATCTCCCATCACCCTTCCGCCGAAGCCGATCACCCGGTGGTTGGCATCCTGGATCGGAAACATGACCCGATTCCAGAATTTATCATGCATTCCTCTCTTCTCGTCAAAAGCTGTCAGCCCGGATTCATTGATCAACTCATCCGGATATGACTTGGATTTAAGGTATGCCGTCAGATCGGACGCCGCACCGTCTGCATACCCTAACCCGAATTTTTTCATCGTCTCGTCAGACAGCCGGCGTCCCGCCAGATACTGATATCCGGTTTTGCCGCGTGGTGAGCGCAGCATATAATAATAATATTTTGCAGCCTCCTTCTGGATCTCCAGAAGCCTAGCGCGTCTGCTCTCCTTCTGTCTGGCCTCCTCGCCATAATCGATCTCCGGAAGGCTTATGCCCGCCCTGCCAGCCAGCATCTTGACCGCTTCCTGAAAGGTGGCATTCTCGTATTCCATAACAAATGTTATTACATTGCCGCCCGCACCGCAGCCGAAGCAATAAAACATCTGCTTGACGGGAGAGACGGAAAACGATGGGGACTTCTCGCTGTGAAACGGACACAGCCCAAAGTAATTGCCGCCCTTTTTCTGGATGCGGACATATCCTGAAACCACGTCCACAATATCATTTTTCATTCTGACTTCTTCAATCACTTCATCAGGATAATACATTATACGTCAACCTCTATCGTATCCCTGCTGCATCAGCTCCAGCCTGTTACCCGTGCCATGTTTTAGGAATATATATCTCCTGATACTGCGCAATGGCAAACCGGTCCGTCATGGAACCGATATAATCACATACAATCTTTTCAAGCGGCTCCCCCGCATCAAGAAGCTTGTACAGAAAATCCGGCAGCTTCTCCGTGTGATTCATGTAGTATTCGTACAGCGTAATGATCAGATTCTCCGCCTTGTTCTCTTCTCCCTTGGCAACCGGATTCTTGTATACATTGCGGAACATAAACTCGCGCATCTTACGCATCGCTTCCTCCGCTTCCGGCGACATACATATATCATTTCTGCCTTTGCTGCTGGTCACAATATTATGGATAAAGTAATCCAGCCGCTGGCCGCAGCTGTAACCGGTCACGGAACCGATTTCCTCCGGCACGTCTTCTTCTTTTAAGATACCGCCACGGATGGCGTCATCCATATCATGATGGATATAAGCGATCTTGTCCGCCAGACGGACGACCCTGCCTTCCAGCGTGGACGGCATACCCGAAGTCTGATGATTTAAAATCCCGTCCCGCACTTCCATCGTCAGGTTAATACCCTGTCCGTCTTTCTCCAGAAGATCCACCGTCCGCACGCTTTGCTCATTATGCTTAAACCCATAGGGACACGCTCTGTTAAGCGCCCTCTCGCCGGCATGTCCGAACGGCGTGTGCCCAAGGTCGTGTCCAAGCGCGATCGCTTCCACAAGATCCTCGTTGAGCTGAAGCGCCTTGGCAATTGTCCTTGCCGTCTGGCTGACCTCCAGCGTGTGTGTAAGTCTGGTCCTGTAATGATCGCCTTCCGGCGTCAGAAACACCTGTGTCTTATCCTTAAGGCGTCTGAAAGACTTGCTATGTATGATTCTGTCCCTGTCCCGCTGGAACACCGGTCTGATGTCACACTGTTCTTCCTCGCGAAGCCTTCCCGCGGAATTCATGCTGAGCATCGCGTATGGGCTTAAGTATTCCTTTTCCCACTGCTCCAAACTTTCCCGTATATTCATGATGCTGCCTTTCTTACGTGGCGCCCGATGCATATAATATGCAAATCATCCTATCAGTAATTATTCTGTGCGCACCGGCCGAATCCTTTTTTCTTCCGTAATTTCTTTACGGTCTTACCGGCAGATATCGTAGATAAATTCCGCATTTTTATCCATCGCCTCATAAGCGGTCTTAAAAGGCGACATCTGGAAAACATGCCACATTCCCTTGAAAATATCCAGTTTGACGGATACGTTGGCTTTCAACATTTTCTTATATAACGAAACCGAATCATCCTGCAGTATCTCATTGCCTCCCACCTGTATATAGACGGGCGGAAAGCCTTCATAATCTCCAAAAAGCGGTGAGATCATGGGATCGGTAAGATCCTGCCCCTCCGCATAATTATGGATCATCTCTTTCAGATAGGCCGCATCCAGCACCGGATCGACCTGCGCCTTTGCCGCATAGGATCTACCCGAAGAAGTCAGGTCCGTCCACGGTGACATCAGCACAAGACCTCTGGGCAGAAGGCGTTTTTCCTTTTTTAACTGCAGAGTCAGGGACAGGGCAAGATTACCGCCCGCGGAATCCCCGGCAAGTATAATGTCTCTTGCACCATACCCCAGCAGCATGAGATAATTCCACACCCTCATAGCGTCTTTCACAGCCTGCGGATACGGATGCTCCGGCGCCAGCCCATAGTCGAAGCTGAGCACATCCATAGACGTAGACATCGCAAGTTTTCCCGTCAATGTTCTGGCATACACACTGCTCCCTGTAGAATAGCCGCCTCCGTGACAGTACAGGATCACATATTTTTTCATATGCGCTCGGTTTACATAATTCCACTCCGCATGGATCGGTTTCTCACCTTTTATCTGCGCCGGAATGGAAAAATCCTCCGTCAGAACATCTTTATTACTACCTAAGATCGCTCCGAAATGATCCTGGGACTGCCGGTGTTTCTCAATATCCGTGTTTTCCACAAATCCGTGCATCCTCTTGATCAGATGCATCAGATTGGCATTTTTCTTATCCGTAATTGCCATGTGCCCCTCCGCCGACCGCAACGGTCATGTCCGGTCAAAATAATAAAAATCTGTAATTACTATAACATAAAATACCTTATTTATGATATTATATCTGTAATATGAAAAAAACAAGGCATGAAAATACGTTAAACCAGCGAACTAAGCATAACAGCAGGAACCGGAAGGATGTCTGGTACAAGCTGGATCTGTCCGCCATTGTATACCCAACCCTTCAGCGGCGCGACTTTTCCTCGGTATACCGTCTGTCCGTCGTCCTCAAAGATACGGTCGATCCGGATATCCTCCAGCGTGCGCTCGACATGACTCTGCCGCGCTTTCCCACCTATAAGGCGGCCATCCGCAAGGGTCTGTTCTGGCGGTATCTGGAGCCGAACAACAGACCCGGTCCGTATGTCCGGGAAGATATCAAAAATCCCTGTATGCCTATGCCCTTCAAGAGTAACAACCGTTATCTTATACGGGTATACTACTACCAAAACCGTATTTCTCTAGAAGCGCATCACTGTCTCGGGGACGGGACCGGCGGCATGTGCCTCTTACAGACGCTGACGGCCTCCTACCTGACTCTGCTGGGGCACCCGGTCAAACCCGGCGGATTCGTTCTGGACATCGCGGAGGAACCCGACCCGGAAGAACTGGAAGACGCCTATATGCGCTATGCCCATGCGAAGGTATGTCCGCCGCGGCCGGCCGGGAAGACCTACCGCATAAGAGGCACCAAAGAACCTTTCTACACGCTGAATATTGTAGACGGCGTCATGTCCGTTAAAGAAGTCATGGCTGTCGCCAAAAAATACAATGCGAGTCTTACCGAATACCTGAACGCAGTACTCCTCTACGCTTTGCTGCAGAAACAGATGAACGATCTTCACATACGGCTCCGCCCCGTGCGGATAGCAATGCCCGTAAATCTGCGTCGCTTCTTTCCTTCCAAAACGCTGCGCAACTTTATCACTATGGTGTATCCCTTCATTGACCCGAGGCTGGGCGATTACACATTTGAAGAAATCATCGCGCAGGTTCACAATTACATGCGTTATTATATTAGTGAGAAATTTCTGCGGGGTGATATCACTACCAACGCTTCCACGCAGCGCAACCTGTTTGTCCGCGTAGTTCCGCTTTTTATCAAAGACTTCGTGGTGCGCACTTTCTATACGAAGGTGCAGGACAGAAATTCGTCCGCAGGGCTCACAAATATGGGCGCGCTGCAGGTGCCGGAGGATATGAAGCCCTATATCGGGCGCTTTGATATCTATATGGGCCAGCCTTTTTCCTCACGTACCAACTGTGCTGTCATCAGCTATGAGGATATCCTGACCGTCAACTTTGCCAGCAGCATTGCGGAGGCGGATGTGGAGCGGTACTTCTTCCGTAAGCTGGTGCAGGACGGTATTCACGTAAGGATCGAGAGCAACCGCGACGCCCGTTAATACAGAGAAAACGAAAAAAGAAAGACTAACTATTAAAAGTCAAGTCTAAAATGAAATATTTTTAGAATGAACTGCAGAAATGCATTTCAGATA
>CANQNN010000037.1 GCA_947625205.1 uncultured Lachnospiraceae bacterium
GATCGTAAACGATCCTTCCACGGAGCAGGTTTCTAATGGAATGATAAGGTATCTTTCAGGTTCGGTTTTGAGGGCATGTCCCTGCGGAGAATCGCGGAGCGATTCTCTGGAAGTTAATTCTGCAGGAGCGAAGCTCCGGAGGAATTTACTTCATTCCTCGATAGCTCAATGGTAGAGCACGCGGCTGTTAACCGCGGGGTTGTAGGTTCGAGCCCTACTCGGGGAGCTTGAAAAAGCCCGTAAACATCAAGGTTTGCGGGCTTTTTCGTACCCACTAATTTTTTGAAAGAAACAAAAAGAATTACAGTACCTGTAAAAAACAGGCAGAGTCTAATCTTAACTGATTAGTCTGCCTGTTCCCCTAAGGGAGAGAACTTTTCAAACAGAAATTATCAGTGTCATTACAGTGCCATTTTTAATGACTTTTATTGAAAGCTGTGTTATATTGTTTTCGGGGGGGGGATACAGAAATTTATGAATTTAGGAAAAGAGTCAGAAACACTTGAATTTAAAAAGACAACCGGCGAATTGAAGGAGGCAATGGTTTCCATTTCTGCTATTCTGAATAAACATGGCGTTGGGACTTTGTATTTTGGAGTTAAACCAAATGGGGATGTGACAGGGCAGGATGTATCCGAATCGTCACTGCGGGATGTGTCCAGGTTGGTATATGAATCAATCAAGCCGCAGATATATCCTGTGATACAGGAGGAGATTCTGGGTGGTTGCCATGTGATCAAGGTAGAGTTTAACGGAGAAGATTATCCATATTCTGCTTCAGGAAGATATTATCTGAGAACTGCAGATGAAGACAGGGAAGTGACACCTACAGAACTCAGGCAATTTTTTGTCGCAAATGAATATAAGGAAAAGTGGGAAAAAACAAAAACACAATTCTTTTCAAAACAGATCGATAAGCAGTCAGTGAAAACATTCTGGGGAAAAGCGGTTTCTGCAGGCCGTTTAACAGGGGGAAGATATTCTGCGCAGACGGTTTTGAAGAAGTTTGGGCTTGTAGATGGAGATTATCTGACAAATGCAGGGAATGTTTTGTTTGGAAGTTCACATCCGGTAACATTGAAAGCAGCCCTGTTTGCAACGGATGAAAAGCTTACTTTTCTGGATATGCAGATGTATGAGGATAATATTTTAAATCTCCTGAAAACGGCTGAAACATATATTTTGAAAAACATAAACTGGAGAAGTGAGATCGTAGGCATAGATCGGGAAGAAGTCCCGGAGATCCCTGTTGCGGCGATTCGGGAGATTTTGGCAAACAGTTATGCCCATGCAGTGTATAACAGCAATACATATCATGAAATTTGTATTTATCCGAATAGAGTTACCATATATAGCCCCGGCTCTTTTGCAAGTACATACAGTCCGGAAGATTATATCAATAAGGATCTCCAGTCTTCTATAAGAAATGCATTGATTTCTAAAGTTTTGTATTTGAACAAGTCCATTGAACAGTTTGGAAGCGGCTTTAAGCGTATTGATAGTTTATGCAGGGAAGCGAAGATAAAGTATTCTTATGAGCTTTCAGATAATGGTTTCACATTTATTTTTTACAGAAAGATCAAAAAAGTATCTGTAAGCGGAAAGGACTGCAAGATAGATGGCACTGTAAATGGCACTGAAAACGGCACTGTAAATATTTCTTTAAATAAAAATGAGCAGGCGGTACTTGGACTGCTGGGGAAAAATCCTTATTATACAAGACAGGAGCTGGCTGAAGCCACATCAAAATCATTGAGGACTATCCAACGCGTATTGGATTCTTTGCGGGAGAAGAATTTGATTGAGAGAATTGGAAGTGACCGGTCAGGATATTGGGAAACCAAGTAAAAACATTATTTCAATATTAATTGGTGAAAACACATTTGATATTTTTGTAGGTCCCCCATTTGATATTTTCACATTGACAAGCAGATACAGTCCGTGATATAGTGAACGCAGATTCAGTAATATGCGTTAAGAGAATTGCTTTGCAATTCTCCCGAGATGATTCGCGGTGCTGGCATCAGAGAATGTGGTATAGCATATGCGAAAGCAATATGAATGTTGAAACGAAGGCGTTTGGAATATCCAGACGCCTTTCTTTTTTGCTGCTGTATTTTGACGGATAGGATGGACCTGGAAATGCGGCGGGGAAAGCGAGGAAAAGCGATGAAGGATTTTGAACTGACCAGACAATCGGAAACGGTCAATGAGCTGTTGGCACGATACGGTGTGAAATTCGGAATATATAAGAATCATGAGTTTAAAGAGCAGTTGTTCCCTTTTGATACGATTCCGCGCGTGATCGAAAAAGAAGAGTTCGCCTATCTGGAAAAAGGATTAAAGCAGCGCGTGATGGCGCTCAACTGCTTTATACGGGACATCTACGGCGAGAAGAAGATCATAAAGGATAAGGTAGTGCCGGAGGAATTTGTATATATCTCGTCGGGATATCTGGCAGCCTGCGACGGCGTTGTGCCGCCGAAAGGGATCTATACGCATATAGCGGGCATCGATCTGGTGCAAGGGAAAAATAAAGAGTGGTACGTTCTGGAGGATAATCTGCGTGTGCCGTCAGGTGCCTCTTATCCGATGATCGCCAGAGAGATCTGCCGCAGGAGCAGTCCCGATACCTTTGAATCGAATTGTATAGAGGACAACAGATACTATACCAAACTGCTCCGCTGGATGATGGATTACGTCAATACCGGAGGTCACACGGTGATCCTTACGCCGGGCAGATACAATGCCGCCTACTTTGAACATTCCTATTTTGCGGAAAAAACCGGCGCTCATCTGGCGACAGGAAGTGAACTTACGGTTGAGAATGATTATTTATATTTTGTGGATTACTCCGGGAAAAAAGAAAAGGTAGGCGCCGTATACAGGCGTATCTCAGACGAATATTTAGACCCCATGACCTTCAACGAGGAATCGGTGATCGGTATTCCCAACATATATGATGTGTACCGGAAAGGACACGTGGCGCTGATCAATGCGCCGGGAAACGGGGTCGCGGACGATAAGGGAATCTACTATTTTGTGCCGAAGATGATCTCTTATTATCTGGGCGAGGATGCGATCTTACAGAATGCTCCTACCTATCTGCCTTTCTACGAGGAGGACAGAAAATATGTTTTGGAGCATTTTGATGAACTGGTGCTGAAGGATGTGGCGGAAGCCGGGGGCTACGGCGTCGTGTTTGCCAACAAGATGACGGCACAGGAAAAGGAAGATTTTCTGAACCTGCTGAAAAAGGAACCGCGTCGATTTATCGCACAGGAAGTCATCGACTTTATGGATATCGATATCTTGGAGGACGGCGTCCGCAAGCCGAGGAAAGCGGATCTGCGGGCATTTGTGCTGATGGCTGATGAACCGATGGTATGGAAAAGCGGGCTGACACGGTTTTCCAGAAATCCGGATTCGTTCATTGTCAATTCATCACAGGGAGGAGGCTTTAAAGACACATGGGTATTATCTCGGTAGAAAATTCAGACAGGTTATTCTGGCTCGGCAGGTATTCCGAGAGGGTCTATACATCGGCCCGGTTATTTGCAGACAGTTTTGACAAAATGATCGATATGGATCTCGAAAATTATGCGGTTTTTTGCGCCCAGTTGGACATTCCCAACATATACTGTTCCAAAGAAGATTTTTGTAAGCGGTATATTCATGACGATAAGGATCCGAATTCCATATATTCCAATCTGATGCGCGTATATGACAACGCTATTGTGCTCCGCAACGAGATCGGAAGCGAACCGATCGCATATATACAGCTCTGCGTGTATGATATGAAAAGAAACCGGACGGCCAGTGCGCCAATTGTGGGTTTGCAGAAAATAGTAGACAATATTCTGGCGTTCTGGGGTATTGTGGACGATATGATAGAAAACGAGAATATCAGAAACATCATTAAGACCGGAAAAAGGATCGAGAGACTGGATCTATACGGACGGCTGCAGGCGGATCGGGAATCCATTAACAGGGAGATCCACAGGCTGGCGGGCAGGATCACCAAAACCAATCTGCATTATGATAAGGCCAAACTGGACAAGCTGCGTGAGCTGGCAGAGCAGGACCCGATCAACTATGATGAGATCGTCGCATTGACAGATACGCTGCGCAAGGACTGACCCTATGAAAAATCTACGGTTTCATTATCACATGGAAATTTCGTTTTCCGAGCCGGTGCACAGTCACATTTATACGCTGAAATGTCTGCCGGTCACAACAGGTACGCAGCTGATACAGGAATGTAACTATGCCGTTCGCCCGACAGACAGGATACAGGAAAGCTATGACTCTTTTGGAAATCGAATGCTATACGGCACCGCAGAAGAGGAACATACACTGTTCCAGGTGGATGTGACGGGCCGGGCAGTGACGGGCATCTGTGACGCGGATGCGCCGGGTGAAAAGACGGATATTTCTGTCTACAAATATCAGACTGTGCTCACCAAACCGCAGGGGCGTATCGGAAAGCTGCTTGCGGACTGCCGCAAGCAGGAGGGGAGTATGCAGTTGTCTCTGGATGAAAAAGCGCGGTTTTATATGCAGACCGTGCATGAGCGGTTAGAATATGGAAAAGGGATCACCACGATCCATACGACGGCGGAGGAAGCGCTGGCACTGGGGCGGGGTGTATGCCAGGACTATGCTCATGTCATGCTGTCGCTGTGCAGGGAAGACAGGATACCTGCGCGGTATGTGGTCGGAATGTTGATGGGCGAGGGAGAGAGCCATGCATGGGTAGAGATCTATGACGGAATGACATGGAGAGGCTATGATCCCACTAACGATCTGGTTGTCAACGATTCCTATATTAAGATCTCACACGGCAGGGATTACAGCGATTGCTCCATTAACAGAGGGGTCTTTACCGGACAGGCAAAGCAGTGCCAGAGCATACTGGCAGAGGTGTCAGAAGAATAGAACGGTCATGCTAAGGTATATCGGTCCGTATGCAGGACAGCGGTCCGGCGTATGTGTGGAGCGATAAGTTCATAGGAGGAATGGGGTTCCATGATCACAACAGTGGTAAAGGTAAAGCTTCCGGTCAATGAATCGCTGGAAATCAAAAAAATGCGGTTGGAGCCGGAAGAAAAGTCGTGCGATAAACGGATCAGCATTGTTACGGGTATTCACGGTGATGAACTGGAAGGGCAGTACGTATGTTATAAACTGTCCGACTATTTGCAGAAAAATATCGGTTTTTTAAAAGGAACGGTGGATATTTATCCCGCCCTGAATCCTTTTGGGATCGATTCAATCACAAGGGGCATTCCTGCGTTTGATCTGGACATGAACAGAATTTTTCCCGGCAGCAGTGAAGGGGACATGAATGAATATTTGGCGTCGCAGATCATAAAAGATGTGGCGGGCTCTGCGCTTGTTCTGGATATCCATGCCAGCAATATCTTTCTGACGGAGGTGCCGCAGATCCGGATCAATGAACTGCATGAAAAGACGCTTATTCCCTTTGCCGAGGAAGCCAATGTGGACTTTATCTGGGTGCATGGGGCGAGTACCGTTTTGGAATCTACCTTTGCCCACAGCCTGAATACGATGGGAACGCCTACGCTCGTGGTGGAAATGGGTGTGGGGATGCGTATTACAAAAGCGTATGGCGATCAGCTTTTTAAAGGGATCCTTCATTTGATGCATCAGATGGGGATATGGAGTGGGGAAGATCCGGTGGTCAAAAAACCGGAAGAATCCTTTGCCCACAAAGACGTCTGTTTTTTAAATGCGCCGGCATCAGGCATTTTCTTGAAAAATGTAGTTCATGGCACTTGTGTGAAAAAGAGCGAACAGATCGGCGTAATCGTTGATCCGCTGTCCGGCACAGTCATAGATGAGGTCAAATCACCTGTAGACGGCTGGCTGTTCACGATCCGGGAATATCCGGTCGTAAATGAGGGCTCACTGATAGGGAGGATCCTGTATGACTGAGAAAACTTTGTTTGAGATAAAAGCGCTGTACCGCGATGACTTCCGTGTTACGGGATTTTCCTTCGGCAAGGGTGAAAAGGCCGTATGTATTGTAGGAAGTATGCGAGGCAATGAAAACCAGCAGATGTACTGTTGCTCCCAACTGGTCAGAAAGTTAAAAGAACTGGAAGAAAAGGGACGGATCAGGGGCGGAAAGGAAATTCTGGTGATACCCTGTGTCAACCCCTATTCCATGAATATCAAAAAACGTTTCTGGAGTATTGACAATACGGATATCAATCGGATGTTTCCCGGATATCAGGAGGGAGAAACGACGCAGAGGATCGCCGGAGGGGTGTTTGATGCGATCAAGGATTATGCCTATGGATTGCAGTTCGCATCTTTCTATATGCCGGGCAGATTCGTACCGCATATCCGCATCATGAAAACTGGGTTTGAAGATGTGGAGCTGGCGAAGAAGTTCGGATTTCCTTATGTGATCCTGCATACGCCCAGGCCCTTTGATACCACGACCTTAAACTATAACTGGCAGATATGGGAAACAAAAGCGTTCTCCATATACACGACGACAACGGAAGAAATTGACAGAACAAGCGCAAGATGGGCGGTGGAATCCGTGCTTGGTTTCCTGCAGCGGATGGGTGTCATAGAATACGGCGGTGCTGCGGGCTATGTGTCCAAAGTGGCATCCACGGAGAATATGATCACTGTCCGCAACAGAACGGCGGGTTTTTTTGAAGGAAAGGTAAACGCGGGAGAGCATGTCAGAAAAGGGCAGATCTTAGCATGTATCGTGGACTGCTGTAAAGGACAGATCGCGGATGAGATCTATTCGCCGGTGGAGGGCACGCTCCTGTTTGCTCACGCAGAGCCCAAGGCATACCAGAACACGGCGGTATATAAGATTATTCCGGAGACTGAGGAATGGTAGCGGTCAGCAACGCAAAAAAGGGGAGAAAACCGCAAGTTTGCTCTTGACGGAAAGGGCTATTCATGGTACACTGATTTCCGTTGAATGTGAGGAGCAAAAACAAAGGCTCCATGGTCAAGCGGTTAAGACATCGCCCTTTCACGGCGGTAACACGGGTTCGATTCCCGTTGGAGTCATTATATGGACCTTTAGCTCAGTTGGTTAGAGCAACCGGCTCATAACCGGTCGGTCCTGGGTTCGAGTCCCCGAAGGTCCAGTATCGCGCGCAGACGAGTCCGGAGAAGGGTTCGTTTGCCGTGTGTATGCGCATTGTGCTGCGTTAACTGTTTTTGGCCCGATGGCTCAGTTGGTTAGAGCGCCGCCCTGTCACGGCGGAGGTCGTGGGTTCGAGTCCCATTCGGGTCGCTGGTAACACCGTATGGCGACTGCTTCCGCAGTATGCCGATTCTACGAATCGTTATGCTTACGATTTACTTCTGGGATCTTAGCTCAGCTGGGAGAGCATCTGCCTTACAAGCAGAGGGTCATAGGTTCGAGCCCTATAGGTCCCATTTATGCCGGCGTGGCGGAACTGGCAGACGCACAGGACTTAAAATCCTGCGGGACTAACCTCCCGTACCGGTTCGATTCCGGTCGCCGGCAGTCATACTAATTGAGAGAATACCGTTCGATATCGGATTCTCTCAATTTTTTTGCCCTTCGCCGGCGGCGCTATTTTAATTTCTTAAGCTTCTCCGGGTTGGCTATGACAATCAGTCTCATGGAGCTTTCCAGGGCTTTGGCGGGATCGATATTGGTACAGACGTTTTCGCCCTGAATGATCGCTACCACATTGATGCCATACCGCTGCCTGAGATTTAATTCAATGAGATTTTTTCCGATCCACTCCTGTCTGATGTCAAGCTCTATCATGGAAACATCTTTGGACAGATCCATAATATCGACAAATCCTGAGCTTAAAAGATTTTTGGCGAGGCGGATGCCCGATTCGTTTTCGGGCAGAACGGTCCTGTCTGCGCCGACTTTGCTCAGGATCCTGCAGTTCGTTTCATTGGAACACTTGGCGATCACGGTTTTTACCCCAATCTCCTTACACAGCATAACCGCCATAACACTCGCTTCCAGATTGGTAGCCATAGCGATGATTACGACATCAACGTTGGCGATGCCGAGGCGCTTCAGAACTTCCAGGTCGGTGATATCTGCACATTTGCAGTAGGGGATATCGGCGATTGCGTTATTGACGCGCTCCTCGTCTATATCGACGGCCAGCACCTCGACTCCGTTTCTGACCAGTTCCTTTGCAACGGCGCGGCCGTATCTGCCGAGTCCGAATACAGCATAAGATGCATTGATGCTCATTTTTTTCCTGTCCTTTCTATATCAGCCGATGCTGATCTCCTCCGTCGGGTTTTTAATAATGTTGGTTTGTTGTTTCCGGGTGTGGAACGCTATCACAAGAGAGATGGGTCCCACTCTTCCGAAGTACATGGTTACGATGATAATAAGCCGGCCCCATAGGTTGAGGGAGGGCGTCAGGTTTCTTGTCAGTCCCACGGTTGCCGTGGCGCTGACCGCTTCGTAAGCGATATCCAGCACATCGGCGCCAGTGCATATGGACAGCAGCAGGGTAGATGCCGACATGACAATAAAGCCCATACATACTACCGCCACGGCTTTGCCGACAGCATGCCGGGGGATCGTTCTGTGAAAAAGAACGCTGTCCGACTGATTCCTGATGGCGCTGAAAGCGGAAACGAGCAGCACTGCAACGGTGATCGTCTTGACTCCGCCGGCCGTTCCCACCGGTGAGCCGCCAATAAACATCAGGAGAAGAGAGACGATGGCGGATGCGTTGGTCAGATATTGCTGCGGGATCGTGGCGAAACCGGCGGTTCTGGTAGTGACCGACTGAAAAAAGGAGGCCATGATCTTATCGGGCAGGGAGAGCGGCTGCAGCGTCAGCGGATTATGGTATTCCAATAAAAAGAAAGCCGCAGTTCCCATAAAGATCAACAGCGCCGTGACTGAAAGCACTATTTTACTGTGGAGAGTGAGGCGGCGGAATAATTTTGTGCCGGAACGTCTGTCAGACTTAATGACTCTGCCTACATCCCACCAGACAATATAGCCGATGCCGCCCAGAATGATCAGTGCACACGTGACCAGATTGACAATGGGATCTGTAACGTAGGCGCACAGACTGTCTTCGGATATAATGTCCATGCCGGCGTTACAGAAAGCGGATACGGCATTGAAGATAGAGATCCAGATCCCTTTTACACCGTAATCGGGTATAAATACCGTCATATATAAAAGAGCGCCTATGCCCTCTGCCGCAAAGGTGCCGATCAGAACTTTTCGGATAAATTTGACGATCCCGGACAATGTGTTGAGGTTAAAGGAATCCTGTATCAGCATACGGTCGCCGAGACTGATTCTGCGGTGCAGGCCGATCAGCAGAGCGGACAGAACAGTGATCACGCCCAATCCGCCCGTCTGTATTAAAACCAGGATGACCGCCTGTCCGAAAACGCTCCATGCAGAAAAGGTAGGCACAGTTACCAGACCCGTTACGCAGATGGCGGTGGTGGCGGTGAACAGAGCGTCAATATAGGGAACCGGCTGCCCGTCTGCAGAACTGACAGGCAGTGCAAGCAGCAGACTTCCCGCCAGAATAGCAAGCAAAAAACTGAGCATGATCGTTCGTGTTGTGGATAGTCCCCAATGAAATCTGATCTTCATAATGATATCCTCTGCGGCTATTATAGCATAGTTTTATGTAAGGTGATTGAATTTGTTTATTTTTTTCTGTGGGAGGATATGGTATAATATGCGCAGAGTTAACACTCTGCGCTAAGAGAATCGCGTTGCAATTCTCCCAGAATGATTTACAGTACTGGCACGGCTCAACCGAGGATATGCGGGATAAAGGAGATTATCATGGTTAAACCGACAAACGGAGAGCGGATCTCCAAAACGGATACCTATTTAAACTGTGCGGAGACATTTGCCTACAGAAGCACCTGCATTAAGAGAAAATACGGCGCGGTCATAGTGAAGGATGACGTAGTGATCTCCACCGGCTACAACGGATCGCCCAGAGGATTTGAGAATTGCTGTGATCTGGGAACATGTCCGAGAATGGCGCTTCATATGCATCAGGGAGAGGGGTACGGAATCTGCCGGGCGATCCATGCGGAGGCAAATGCGCTTTTAAATTGTTCGAGACAGCAGACGATCGATGCAGACCTGTATCTGGTCAGCATCAATCCGGAAGATAATTCCATACACAGCGCAAAGCCGTGTCCGTTGTGCGCCAGGACGATCATACAGGCGGGGATCCGGAACGTATACCTGCGGGTAGGCGAGGGAGCAGACGAGTATACGATGGTTCCGGCCAAAGATCTGGAGTGGGTGCAGGATGCGCAGCTAACGGAATAAATCAACAGCAGACGAAAGCACTTTGTATAACGAGGTGAGTGTATGGATACAAGATTTTTTCAGAAGAAATATTCTGAACTGGGGTTTAGAATGCTGGCCTGTGCGGTCATTATCAACGCCGTGCAGCTTATAGTACCTATATTGTTGAATCAGGTGGGCGTGGATTGGCAGAGCGATATGAACATTTCGCTAGCGGTGTCTATGATACCCATGTTTGTGCTGGGGTATCCGGTCTCTTTTCTCATTATGCGGGATGAGAGCGGCGTGAACACGATAGGAAAACGTAAAATGAAGGCGGGACATTTTCTTATTGCGTTTCTGATGTCATACGCATTTCTTATGGCGGGTAATATTATCGGTCTGGTCGTCACATACGGTATCGGCTTTCTTAAGGGTGAACCGGTGTCGAACTCTATTCAGGACATCGTGACCGGCACCAATATTTGGACAACATCTGTTTTCACCGTGCTGCTGGCGCCGGTATTTGAAGAATTATTGTTCAGAAAATTTCTGTGTGACAGGGTGGCCAGGTTTGGCTATAAGAGAGCGATCCTGCTGTCGGGTCTGATGTTTGGACTCTTTCACGGCAATCTCAATCAGTTTTTCTATGCGTTTTTTATCGGATGTTTTTTTGCTTTTATCTATGTACATACGGGAAAGATCACATATACGATCGGTCTGCATATGATGGTGAATTTTATCGGCAGCGTAATCGGCGGGCTGTATTTACAGAATTATGATCCGGAACATCTGACACCAGCTATGCTGGTCTTTACGGTGCTTTATGTTTTCCTTGTGTACGGTATCTGCATTGCGGGCCTTGTGATGATCCTGGTCAATCTTTCCAGACTCAGAATACGGGAAGGTGTAGATCCTTTTGTAGAAAGAGAGCGGACGAAGGCGGCGCTTATCAATGTGGGAATGATTCTTTACTATGTGTTCTTTGCGTTCATTATAATCCTGCAGACTGTCATGTAATAATACGGCGCAACTTAGAAAAACCGTTGCAAACCCTTGACAATCGGGTGGAATGCTTATATAATAACCTTTGTTGTGAATTTCATA
>CANQNN010000038.1 GCA_947625205.1 uncultured Lachnospiraceae bacterium
CATGCCAAAATCCATCTTGGAAAGAATTGTCATTTTAGGTGAGCAAAATTGTCATTTTAAGTGCGCGCTTACATTTGATGCCGGAACCGCTGCGGAATATAAATTATATGCAACGGACAGAAAAAATAAAAATCATATCGAGCTGAAGGATTTTCCGTGTACGATAGGAAAAATGGCGGGCTGCGTTGACTATGTTCTGGCGGATGCCTCAGTGAGCAGGATCCACGCCAGATTTGACAGACAGGGAGATAAAATTCTGCTGACGGATATGAATTCCACAAACGGAACATACAAAAACGGACTGCGTATGCAGCCGCAGGAGACGGTTGAGGTAGAACCCGGGGATGAGATACGGTTCGGAAACCTTAATTATTGCTATCGTTAGAGAAATATGATAACCTCAAATAGATGATCTTGTGAATATTTATTTTTAGAATGCTTATTTAGAATATATCTGAGGTTTGTCATGGAACTGGGGCCGCTTGAACAACTGTTTTATACAGCCGGTTATGATAAGATCGCTACCAATCTTCCGGAGTATACTTTTTATTGCCGCAATGAAAGTCAGGCCGTTACGGTATTGTTTGTCATTGACTGCCGCGGCGGGATCTATATTTCAGCGGATCAGTATGCGCATATGAAAGAGAAAGGGGAGGAATTTTTTCGCGCAAGGGGAGTGAAGAATATTCATATGCTGTCCCTGGTACTCAGTAATGACCTGCAGCGGGATAGAAATATGTGCGCGGACGACAGCTTTTGCTGGATGATCGATGCGAACGGCAGACGCTTAGTCATATATGAGAACCGGGTATCGGATTTTTACGGCTGGAAAGGGATACTGGAAGATTTTCTGGCGCAGCAGCCGTCACACGCGGACGCGCCGGAAACGCAGCCGCAGCCGGCGGTAAATAATATACTTGTTGCGGTAAATATCCTGCTATTTCTGATATGTACATTTACGGGAGATTTGTTATATAATAAAGGTATGCTTGGGCTGTCCGAGATCGTGCAGCACAGAGCATACTACCGTATAATCACGTCCATGTTTCTGCATGCGGATGTGCAGCATCTTTTCAGCAATATGGTCGTTTTATACTGTATCGGCGGGATCGTGGAGAAGGAAACGGGACATGTTTCGTATGCTGTGATCTATTTTTTGTCGGGTATAGTGGGGAATATCTTCTCTCTGGGATTTGATTTATTGTCCGAAGGTTTTTCCGTTTATTCGCAGAGCGGCGGCGGGACCTATAGTCTGGGCGCCAGCGGGGCGGTATTCGGAATAGAGGGCGCATTGCTCTTTCTCGTGCTTACAGATCATGGAAGAGTGGCATATATAACGGCGGGAAGACTTGCCTTTGCAATCTTTTTTTCTCTCTACTGCGGATTTACGTCTACCAATATAGATAACGCGGCACACATCGGCGGTGTTCTGGCGGGATTTGCGGTGACGGCGCTTATCATGTTTATGAAGTCTTGGCTTAAAACAGGAAAGGACAGACATAGCAATGAAAATTAACATCTATTACGGCGGAAGGGGATTGATGGACGATCCGGCGCTTTTTGTCATCAATAAGATGAAGGAGGTGCTTGAGGAGCTGCGCGTCACGGTGGAGCAGTTTCAGCTTTATGAACTGAAGAACAGCATTACAACGCTGCCCCAGAGTCTTAAGGAAGCCGACGGCGTTATTCTGGCGACTACCGTAGAATGGTATGGAATAGGCGGGTATATGCAGCAGTTCCTCGATTCCTGCTGGCTGTACGGGGATAAAGAGAAGATCAGCCGGATCTATATGCTTCCGGTTGTTATGTCAACCACATACGGCGAGCGCGACGGTAAACTGAATCTGACAACAGCGTGGGAAATATTGGGCGGGCTTCCCTGTGAAGGTATCTGCGGATACATCGCAGACACTTCGATACTGGAGGAAAATGAGGAATATATTCGCATCATAGAGAAGAAAGCCGAGAATTTGTACCGCTCGATCAACCAGAAGACGGCGTGTCTTCCGACAAGCAATCAGGCGGTCAAGCAGAAGATCGCGATCACCAAAAACATAAACTTCACGCCGCAAGAGTCTGAACAGTTGTCCCAGTATGTGTCCGATGATACTTACGTACAGAGGCAGAAGGCCGATATCCAGGAGCTGGCGAGCATGTTCCGGGATATGATGGGCAACAGTGAGAAGGAGGACACCACGGAATTTATTAAGGAGATCCGCGATCATTTTAAGCCGCAGCCGGGTATCGCGGGAAATTATAAAATAGTCATAGAGGAGAAGAAGACCCCTCTTATCATAGAAGTGAACGGGGGCAGTCTTCAGTGCTTCTATGGCGAAGGCAGCCATGTGGATGTGGAGATGCAGGTGACCAGAGATGTTTTGAAGAACATCCTGGCCGGAAAAAATACATTTCAGGCGGCATTCATGGCGGGTGACATGAAGATGAAAGGCGATTTTAAGATATTGCGGGCGCTGGATCAGGTATTGCTGTTTGGGTCCGGACCCGTGGGACTGTGATATCTGGATATGGAGGAGAAGATGAAAGAGGATAATTGTATTTTTTGTAAAATTGCAAGCGGTGAGATTCCGTCCAAGACACTTTACGAAGATGAGAAGTTCCGGGTCATTCTGGACCTGGGCCCGGCTACAAAGGGGCATGCGCTTATTCTGCCGAAGGATCATTATGCAAATTTGTATGAACTTCCGGAGGAGACTGCCGGTGACGTCATGAAGCTGGCTAAAAAGATGGCCGAACAGATGAAAGAGCGTCTCGGATGTCAGGGACTGAACCTCGTGCAGAATAACGGAGATCTGGCAGGACAGACTGTTTATCATTTTCATCTGCATATAATACCGCGGTATCCGGCGGACGGACAGAAAATCGGCTGGCAGCCCGGTCAGGTTACACAGGAGGAACTGGAAGAAATTAAGAATGAGATCACAGGCTGAGAATCACCGGCGGCCCGGTGACGGATGTTCTGGTGTTCTGAAAGGATAAGCAGACGGATGCGGACGGTAGAAGTAACGGATATCACACGTAATATTAAGGAAATGTGTATCGAAGCGAATCATTTTCTTTCTAATGATATGGATGAGGCCATGAAGAATGCTGCCGCTCAGGAGAGGGCGCCCCTGGGCAGACAGATCCTGTGTCAGCTTCAGGATAATCTCAGGATAGCGGGAGAAGACATGATACCGATCTGTCAGGATACCGGTATGGCGGTAATATTTCTTGAGATCGGACAGGATGTGCACATCACGGGAGGATCGCTGGAGGATGCTGTCAACGAGGGAGTCAGACAGGGATATACGGAAGGCTATCTCAGAAAATCCGTTGTCAGTGATCCGCTGATCCGAGAAAACACGAAAGATAATACGCCGGCGGTCATACATTATGAAGTGGTTGCCGGCGATGGGCTTAAGATCACCGTGGCGCCGAAGGGATTTGGCAGCGAGAACATGAGCAGGATATTTATGCTTAAGCCTGCAGACGGTATAGACGGCGTTAAGAATGCGATCCTTACGGCGGTGAAGGAGGCGGGCCCCAACGCCTGTCCGCCGATGGTGGTCGGCGTGGGCATAGGCGGCACATTTGAAAAATGCGCGCTGCTGGCCAAGAAAGCATTGACGCGGCCGGTTAATATGCGCTCCGATATTCCCTATGTGAAAGAGTTGGAAGAGGAGATGCTGTCCAGGATCAATAAGACAGGGATCGGCCCGGGAGGGCTGGGAGGCACGACTACCGCGCTGGCCGTCAATATCAATACATATCCGACGCATATTGCCGGGCTTCCCGTGGCAGTTAATATATGCTGTCATGTGAACAGGCACGTAACGCGGACGGTGTAACAGACGCAAACGATAGCGGCGAAAGGAGTATTTCCCTAAAATGGAAAAACATATACAGACGCCATTGACAAATGAAATCGCGGCGCAGCTGCATGCCGGAGATTATGTATATCTGACGGGGACGGTCTATACTGCTCGGGACGCGGCGCATAAGAGGATGCAGGAGACGTTGGATCAGGGCGGAGAACTGCCGGTATCCATGAAAAATAATATTATTTATTATATGGGTCCTTCACCGGCGAGAGAGGGCAGACCCATCGGTTCCGCCGGGCCCACGACCGCAAGCCGTATGGATAAATATGCTCCGGGGCTTTTGGATATGGGACTGACCGGTATGATCGGAAAGGGTAAACGTTCTGCGGCGGTCAGGGACGCCATTGTCAGAAACGGCGCGGTCTATTTTGCGGCGGTGGGCGGCGCGGGAGCGCTTCTTTCAAAGGCTGTTGTCAAGTCGGATGTAGTTGCATATGACGATCTTGGAACAGAGGCGATCCGCCGTCTGGAAGTAAAGGATTTTCCGGTCATTGTGGTGATCGACTGTGCGGGGAACGATTTGTATGAAACGGCGATCCGGGAATATTGCACCGAATGATCCGCCGCGCCGTATAAGCGCGAAAAATGACAGGAAACGGCTGTAGAAAATGCCCTGAAAACATTGACAAACGCAAAGAGCTTCGGTATAATAGCATTTGCGTTGTTGTAAAGCGCAGAATTTCATATTGGTAGAGGATGTGTTCAGACTGTGGAGAAGTACTCAAGAGGCTGAAGAGGCGCCCCTGCTAAGGGTGTAGGTCGCTTACGCGGCGCGAGGGTTCAAATCCCTCCTTCTCCGTTTTTGTTCTTGAAAGGAAGTGTTGTTTATCGACACTTCTTTTTCGTACATATCCATGCTGTTTTCGTCCGACGGTGAGAATCTGTTGCAATATGGCTGATTTGCGTGTAAAATAAATATCAGCCGAAACCGGATGACAGGATCATTTCATAGAATATATCTTGTTTTATATACATATTAGGTTATAAAGATGGAGGGAGATTATGTTTTTGTTATTGGCTGGCGGTCTGATCGTTGTTATTGTTCCCGTTGTGATAGCGGTGGTATCTTCTGTTGTTTCCGCGGTTGCGGCATCGCAGGATATCGGGGAAGACGATTGATTAGTTATTAAGATGGAGGATTGCTATGAGGTTAGTTACACGTTCGGATTTTGACGGACTTGCGTGCGGAGCGCTGTTAAAAGAGGCAGGAATTATTGATCACTGGAAATTTGCGCATCCCAAGGATCTGCAGGATGGGCTGGTAGAGATCACGGAAGACGATTGTCTGGCAAATGTTCCTTATGTGGAAGGGTGCGGGCTTTGGTTTGACCATCATTCCAGCGAACATGAGAGACTGCAGCTGCAGGGGAAATATAAGGGCGAGAGCCGTATTACCCCGTCATGCGCCAGAATTATCTATGAATATTATGGCGGCAGAGAAAGATTCCCGCAGTTTGACGATATGATGGAAGCGGTTGATAAGGTGGATTCGGGTAATCTTACGATAGATGAGATCCAGAACCCGCAGGGCTGGATCCTGGTAGGTTTTTTGATGGACCCAAGAACGGGACTCGGACGTTTCCGCAATTTTACCATTTCCAATTATCAGCTTATGGAGAAGCTGATCGATGCGTGTCGTACAATGACAACGGAGGAGATCTTAAATCTGCCCGATGTTAAGGAGCGTATTGAGGTATACAATGAGCAGACCGAAAAATTTAAAGAGATGGTTACCGCCCATACGGAAATAAGAGGCAACGTTATCATAACCGATCTGCGCGGCGTGGATATTATATATACCGGCAACCGTTTCATGATTTACAGTATGTACCCCGAACAGAACATATCCGCATGGATCGTTAACGGTAAGGGCGGTCAGGGCTGTTCCGCAGCGGTAGGCTACAGCGTCCTTAATAAGACCAGCGACGTCAATGTGGGCAGCCTGATGCTCAAGTACGGCGGCGGCGGACATAAGAAAGTCGGCACATGCCAGTTTACCGATGAAAATATGGCGACAGAGCTTCCGAAGATGTTAGACGAACTTTGTGCGCTCGCCAATGCATAAGTTAAAATACAGACGCAAATGACCGGCATATTCAGATGGGGCTCGTAAGATTTCCCATCTGAAAGTTTTTATGGGGATACACCGGTCCGACGGAGAAGGCGCGGACCAGGGGGAATGCAAAAAGGAGGGACCGCAATGACATTTGATCTGAAAAAGGACGGGAAACGGATTCTTGTTATCTGTCTGGCATCTGTGATGATGGCGTTGAATATCAAAACCTTTGTCAATACGGGCGGGTTGTATCCGGGCGGCGTTACGGGTCTGACGATCCTGCTGCAGAGCGTGTTTGAGAGTTTTCTGCAGATCACGCTCCCGTTTACCCTGATCAATCTGGTCTTAAATATCGTGCCGATCTATATAGGCTTCCGCTTTATAGGCAAAAAGTTCACGCTCTATTCCTGCCTTATGATCGTTCTGACCAGCGTTCTAACAGATGCGATCCCCAAGATCGCGGTCACTTATGATATTCTTCTGATCAGTATTTTCGGCGGCATCATCAACGGGTTTGTAACGAGTCTGTGCCTGTCTATGAACGCTACCACCGGCGGCACGGATTTTATCTCTATCTTTTTGTCTGAGAAAAAAGGCGTGGATGCCTGGAACTTTATCCTCGCTTTTAATATCGTCATCATCATGATAGCGGGGCTGCTGTTCGGCTTCGACAAAGCGCTGTACTCCATTATTTTTCAGTATACATCCACCCAAATGCTTCATATGCTCTATACACGGTATCAGAAACAGACGCTTTTCATTGTGACGGATCATGCGGATGCGGTCTGTGAAGTGATCAACCAGGTAAGCCGCCACGGCGCTACGATCTTAAACGGTGAGGGCTCTTATGAGCGGCATAAAAGGGAAATGGTATATTCCGTTGTCTCCCGGCAGGAATGTAAGACCGTGATCAATGCCGTCCGGGCGGTGGATGCGGATGCGTTTGTGAATGCTATTAGGACGGACGAACTGTCCGGGCGGTTCTATTACCGCCCGAACGAGTGAGAAACCGCTTCATGACGCCCATATCGGAGATGAATACGCCGCTGCCGTCTATCAGCGCGGAGGCATCCTGCGCCTGTCCGTCCGCCGTGGAGGGGATCGCGCCGCTTAGCTGTCCGCTTATGCTCTGGGCGCGCAGACTGCAGAACTGCGCAAGCGCGGATACGCCGTCCTCAAATTCCTCATAAGTGCAGAAGCTGGTGGGATCGTTTTTCACGTAAGGCGCGATCATGTCCTTTGTGGAAGCGATCATATCCGCAACATAGCCGCTGTCAAAATATTCCTGTATAAAACTGTCAAAGTAGCTGTGGTACAGATCGGTGTATTTCCTGTCAGAAAATATCCACGCAAGCATCGGTCTGGACTCGACTGAACCGCCGGATACCGGCGTATCAATAGGGTAATTGATGAGACTGGTAGCATCGGACCGGTCATCAAAGCCCCCGAAAGCAAGGTTGTAATCCCACGGGATCATAGAGAATTTGCCGTTGTTTTCATATAAATAATAGTTGTGGATCATGCTTCCGGTATAGCTGTCGAAGTTCAACACAAAATTATGCACGACAAAATAACGGATCACTTCGTCTATATCAACTGTATTTTCTAAGTCTTTTGCTTGGTTCAGTTTTTTTAATGATTCGATCAGCCGGCGTTTGTCCGCATCGGTGATATCGGTCTTGGCGTTGTCGAGGATGTTAGAGTAGCTGTCAAAGTCGTCGTCCGTGTAGACCAGAGATACATCGCTGTTTGCTTCGCTTCTGCCAAATCCGCCCGGGTTTTCTTTGTTCCCGTCAAATCCTCCTGGGTTTGCTTTGTTCCTGTCAAATCCGCCCGGGTTTGCTTCGTTCCCGCCAAATTCTCTCTGGTTTGGCTCGCGGCGTTCGATCCTGTCGGGAGCTTTCCCGGCGAAATCGTCCATGACAGAATCGTCCATAGCGAAATCGCCCATGACAAAATCGTGTCCGTTGCCGCGTCCGCCGCCCATATTCATGCTGTCGGGTTTGTAGAGCTGTCCGTAACCGCTGCCATAGTTCCGCTGCAGGAAGGAAGCCTCCACCCCTTCGACCGCAAGATATAATCCCCAGTCCTCGCCGTTCACGGTGACATAGCTGTAGCTGCATAGCGGCGCATCGGCGCCGAAGCTGCGCATGAGCTGATAGGTGAGGTAGTCTTTCATATAAGTGTTATCCTGTATCACGTTGTTCAGACACAGTTTATCCAATCCGTAATAACTGCCGCCATCGTCATAGTGATCGAACTCTATCTTAAAACTGTAGCGGTTGTTTCCGTAGGCTTCCACAGAGGTGAGCGATGTATTTCCCTTTGCGCGGATAGCCACATTGCGGTAGGCTTCATTGTCAATGATCACCGTGCAGTCGGTGTATTCTTCATCGGTGCAGTTTTCGATAAAAGCGTCCCAGTCGTCCATCACGATGTTGATCGTATGCACGGTGGAAGCGTCAAACAGACGGGAGGCATATCCGGCGGCTGCGCTTACGGCTTTCACGCCCAGACGGTTCCCGTTCATAAATATCACGGTCAGGAGCAGAGCCGTTGCGGTGACGATGCAGCAGATCCGGTCGATATATTTACTTGAAGACATAACGGATCACCCCATATAATCGCCATTATAGCTGACCAGAACCGCATCGCGGACGCCCTCTAGGTCTGTGAGCGCATTGACGAAGTCGGTATTGTCATCCTTCATGCGTATCTCTGCGTTCAGTTCAACGGAACCTTTTCCTGCCGTCTTGCTTTTTATGACAAAACGGTTTACATGGCTTTTTACATATTCTATAGCGCGCTGCTCGCTGTCATGATCCGCACAGTTGATTACAATGATATAGGGATTGACATGCGATTTGCGATTGACAAAAACAAGCAGGAATATGCCGATCAAGACGCTGCCGATCACGGCCAGGGGGATCAGGCCGGCGGCAAGAACGATGCCGACTGCGATTGCCCAGAACAGGTACGCGATGTCAAGAGGCTCCTTGATCGCCGCGCGGAACCGGACGATGGACAGCGCGCCGACCATACCCAGGGAAAGAACGACATTGGATGTGACGGCGAGGATAACAAGCGTCGTGATCATGGTAAGCGCTACCAGCGTTACGCCGAAACTGGAAGAGTACATCACGCCGGAGTAAGTTTTTTTGTAGACAAGAAAAATAAACATACCGATTGCAAAAGCGAGAACCAGCGCAAGCAGCATATCAAGAATGCTGACGCTTGCGACGTTTTTTAGGAAACTTGATTTAAAAATGTCTTGGAAAGTCATGTGTTATCTCCTTTTTCATAATTTATTAACATTGATGCCGGGCGAGCGTTCTCATCCGTATATGCGGCACGCTGCATATTTGGAAAAAGCGCATGGACGCCGGCTGTTCAGCTGTACAGCGTCCCGGATGATATCGGGAAGATAGGAATCCCATTTTACCTCGAGAATGATCGGCGCATTTCCCGCGGGGATGGTGATGCACTCGGGATTCAGAAAATCGGTGCACAAAAGACCCGTGCGTATATCATAATCTATGGTAACGCGGACATTGCCGGCAGCGTAAATGTACGGTTCCCGGACGTAGTCTACGATTGTTTTAGGGCGGAGCAGTTGGGTCGTCATTTTATAATACAGCTCCCGCACAAGCGCATCGGAACTGTCCCTCATCCATATGTAATCTCCGTCTAAGAGCATCTGCACTTCATCTTTGGTCACAACGGCGGTTTCTTTTGTCCCTAATCCGTTCCGCTTGCTTTTCTTTTCCAGATGGATCAGAGAAGTGTCCTGGTCATAATAGCGGATGCGGAATTTTTCTCTGTTGTTGACGCCATCGATCTTTTCACGCAAGGCTTTGTCCGAAAAATTGTCAAAATACAGGCTGCGGATCCTGTATGTGCCGTTTGCCGCATGCTCGTCCGGAAGGGCGACTGCCTGCAGCCTGTGCCGGAGCGTTATCATATCCGACCGGTTGATCTCATGCTTCCATTCGTGCCGGTAAGTCATATATTTTGCCTCCTTTCTGAATCGGCAAATCAGGACGGAAAATCTGAAAATCATAATATATGGTATATGCGTGCAAATTGTGTTCTAAATGAGAAAATTTTGTGTCCATTTATTTTGATTGCTGACATATCCGTTATTTGCGCTGGGATTGCCTGACAGCGGCAAGGGAAATATATACTTATCATACTGCAGAGATATAAATACAGGCATACGCTGCAAAAAGCAGCTATAAAATATTTGGCAGATATGCGGTTAAAAAGCACCGTAGAATATTATAGAAGAGATACGGTTACAAATATTATAGAAGATGTGCCGTTACTGTATTGACAAATAATAAAAATAAGTGATAAAATAAAACTCCACCGCCTGAAAAGACTTGTTAAAAAAATAATAAAAACAGGCTTGACGGTTTACGGTGGATGTGATAACATACTAACGTTGCGTGTTTGATGAATTACAGGCGCGCGGCGAGGGAAGAAACAGAGACTTCCCATGCCGGACCGATAGCGGACCGGCAGCAGCACCTTGACAGACAGACAGTAATGCAGCCCTGAAAATTCAAGAGAAATT
>CANQNN010000039.1 GCA_947625205.1 uncultured Lachnospiraceae bacterium
CTATTTGTTGCATGTACAGGATATTTTATCATTGATTTGCGCTTTTATCAAGAATATTTTAGTGGTATAATCGGCAAAGGTACATGCTGTCGGAATATACTCTTTTAACGGAATACAATCTGTGGTATGATTATACTGTGTTATTGTGTTTTGGGACCATGACCGTGACGGGTCGAAAGACCGGTGAAGGGGCATGGCAGAGGAGAAATAATAAGTAAGAGGAGATCGTTATGAAGAAAAAGTTCAGTAAATATGCGCCGGGCAAGAAAATGGCGGCGCTTGCGGCTGTTATGGTCGCATCGGCGCTTACAACTGCCTGCGGCAGTAAAGAGTATCTTAAGGATATCACGGCTTCCGATTATGTGACGCTGGGAAATTATACCGGGATCGAAGCCTCGGCGCAGGAACCGGTAGTGAATGATGGTATGGTGGATTCTTATATTGCGCTCTATATTCTGCCGATGTGCGAGTCGAAGGAAGTGACAGATAGAGCTGCTGAAGAAGGAGATACGGTGAATATCGATTTTACCGGATATATGGACGGTGAAGCATTTGACGGTGGAACCGCATCGGATTTCGATCTGACCATCGGATCCCATCAGTTTATTGACGGCTTTGAAGACGGGCTGATCGGCGCCAGTACCGGAGACACGTTATCCTTAGACCTGAATTTCCCGGATCCCTATACAAGTAATCCCGATCTTTCGGGAAAACCGGTGGTGTTTGAAGTCACGGTCAACAGCATCAGCAAAAAAGAGATCACGGAAGAAGTCGTACAGTCATTGGGGATCGAAGGAGTGACTACGGAGCAGGAGCTTCGTGATGCGTTATATGATTCTTTTTATGAAAATGCGGTGCAGAACTATGAGAATACGATCGAGACGACGCTCACGGATACGATTATGGCGAACAGCACTTTTAAGGAGCCGCCTTCCGGTATGGTGGACCGCTTCTATAAATCTATCGAAGATCTGATCACCAGACAGGCTTCCGCGCAGAATGTGACTCTGGAAGTATATATGAAGAATGCTTTCGGATTGGACAAGGAGACATACGAATCACAATTCCGGGATGAGGCGTTAAGGGAAGCGCAGGAGTATATCATGTATCAGGCGATTGCCGATGCAGAAGGACTTAATCCGAACGATGAAGACGTCCGGGCAGAGATCGACAGACTGGTAGAAAGCGGTGTATATGAATCCGAAGAAGCATACAGGGAAAACAATGATGCGGAACTGCTGAGAGAGCAGCTGATGCGCGATAATGTGCTGGAGTTTATCAAAGAAAACGGTGTGATCGAGACAACGAAAGCAACTGAGGAGTAACGTTCGCCGGATAACGGACCGGACGGTGAGGTAAGCGGGATGAAGAGAAGATATACGCAGAGAATATGTATTGCGATGATTTTGATATGTTTTCTCTCGGTGGCAGATCCGGTATCGGCTACCACTATTTCTGATCTTCAGGAAAATCTCAAAAATGATAAATCGCAGCTTAATAATGTCAATCAGCAAATATCTGATTACGAAGACGAGCAGCAGGACGTTAAAGAACAGATCAACGATCTGGATACGGAGATGGTGGCTCTGCTGACGGATATCAATCTTATCAAGGAGGCGATATCGGATAAGGAAGAAGATATCGCCCAGGCGCAGATCGCGTATGATGATGCGCTGGCGGTACAGCAGGAACAGTATGAATCCATGAAAGTGCGCATCAAGTTCATGTATGAGCGGGGAGAAGCATCCTATCTCGAGATGTTTTTTGGCGCTTCCAGCATGAGCGATATGATGAATAAAGCCAATTACGTGGAAGAGCTCTATGAGTATGACCGCAATCTGCTGGAGGAGTACAAAGCTACCGTGCAGCGTGTAGCCGAACTGCAGGGAGAACTGGAAGAGGAAAAGTCGGAGTTGGAGACATCCAAGACGGAGCTTGAGGAAGAACAGGCGTACGTTGAGGATGTTTTGGAGCAGAAGAAGAAGGAGTATGAAAATTATAATGCAGTGCTTGCAAAAGCAAAGCGTGAGGCGGCAGCTTACACTGCTAAGATCAAGCAGGAGACTGCCCAGATAAAGAAGCTGGAAGAAGAGGAGCGTAAACGCAAAGAGGAAGAAGAACGAAGGCGGAGGGAAGAAGAGGAACGAATGCAGGCGGAGGCGCAGTCCGCTTCACAGACTGACGGGGATAATGCTTCAGGCAGCTCCGGCGGGCAGCAGGTTCCTTCTTTTTCGGGCGGCGGCAGCAAAGGACAGCAGATCGCCGAGTTCGCTTGTAAATATATCGGTTGTCCCTATGTAGCGGGTGGAACCAGCCTGACTAACGGCGCAGATTGTTCAGGATTTGTGATGGCGGTATATCAGGCGTTTGGCATCTCGCTTCCGCGAACCTCCTATGCGCAGTCAACAGCCGGCAGAGAAGTGTCCTATTCTGAGGCGCAGCCGGGCGATATCATCTACTATGGAGGGCATGTGGGCATATATATAGGAAACGGTCAGATCGTACACGCAAGTACGGAGCGTACCGGCATTAAAATCAATTCGGCAACTTACAGAAGCATCATTACAGTAAGGAGAATCGTGTAGGGCGCTGATACAGCCCACGGACCGTATAGAGATTCCTTATAATACTTTTTGACATCGACAAAGTATTGTAGGGAATTTTTTTGTTGTAGAAATCTGTTATTTTGTCGTAAATAACAACATTTGTTGTATATATTATAAAATATATCTCATTTTGTGTAAATTCGCATTAACAATAAAATGTTGTGAAATAATGTTAAAAACAACATATATTATTTTGCGGAGTGCAGTTAAAATGAAAGAATTACGCCAGATGATACGGGAATTGCGGGAAGATCACGATCTGTCGCAGAAAACAGTCGCGGAGTATCTGAATGTCAAACAGCAGACCTATTCCAATTATGAGAATGGTCACCGTCAGATACCGGCGTCGGTGATCGCTCCTTTAGCCAGCTTCTATAACGTCAGCACAGACTATCTTCTGAACGTTAAGAGAGGAAGAATGGGAAGTGTGGATCTTGGCAGTACATATCTGGCGGATGTTACTATGTATGATGTGATGTGCGATATTCAAAGATTAAAGCCAATAGGGCGAAGCCATCTGTACAGTTATCTTCAGTATCTGACCAACAGTGAAAAGTATGGGGACGGCGGTGTCAAAAAGAAGAAAGCGGGTGAAAGCAGCTGACGCCTCCGGAAACAGTTTCCTACAACGCCTCCGGAACAGTTTTCCAAAGCCTCCGGAACAGTTTCCCAAAGCCGTTTGCACAAATCAATGAATTGTGCCATAATGTAGGTATAGTTTTTGTGCAAAGGGAGGACATTATGAAAAAGAAAGGCAGAATCAGCGGTCTTCGATGGACATTTCTGAAGCTGAGCTTCTTACCTGTTTTTTTGTTTACGCTGATTGTTACTGTTTTTATAGCCGGCAGTTTTGCGCGTATTATGCGCAGGGAGGTTGAGAACGGCCTGGAGGATCTTAACAGCGCCGTGTCTGTGGCCTATGATATGATGTATCCCGGAGATTATACCGTGGTGGAGGATCAGGACGAATTATATTTTTATAAAGGAGACCACCTGATCAACGGAGATTTTTCCATTATTGATACAGTGAAAGAGAAAACCGGTGTGGATATAACGCTTTCTTATCAGAATGTGCGCATTATTACCACACTCACGGATAAAAACCAAAACAGGTATACAGGCACTAAAGTGAGCAACGTTATCACAAGGGAAGTGCTGGAATCAAAGGTCGGAAAGTTTTATCCCAAAGTATCGATAGGAGGCGAAAACTATTTCGCCTATTATTCGCCGTTGATTAATTCCGATGGTACAAGCATCGGTATGCTGTTTATTGCAAAGCCGTCCAGAGAGGTGGATAAGCTGGTATGGCGATCCATTTTCCCCATTATCATGATCGCCCTGGTAATTGCGATCCTTGCGGTTTTGATCGTCACGATATTTTCTAATAATTTTTTACTCACACTTATCAAAATTGAAAGCCTGTTAAAGAAAACGTCCAACGGGGATCTGACGGCGGAGCTTGAACCGGAAGTCCTTAAAAGAGAGGATGAGCTGGGCGACATGGGAAGATATGTCATCCGTATGCAGCGCTCTTTAAGGGAATTGATCGAGCTGGACCAGCTTACAGGGCTTTATAACAGAAGATATGTTCAGCGAAAGATGGAACGGGTTCAGAAAAAGAGTCTGGAAACCGGCGTTCCTTTCAGTGTTGCCATTGGAGATATAGACTTTTTTAAGCGTGTAAACGATACGTACGGACATGAATGCGGGGACGCCGTGCTGATGGATGTGTCTGCCCGCATGAAGGAACTGATGAAAGGCAGGGGCTTTGCCGCCCGGTGGGGTGGAGAGGAATTTCTGCTGATATTTGAAAGCTACCATCTCGATATGGCGGCTGATTGTCTGGAAGACCTGTTAGGGGTGCTGCGAAGCAGAACGGTGGCGTTTCAGGATGAAAAGGTCAAGGTTACGATGACCTTCGGCGTGGTGGAGGGCAGCGACGATCTGCTCGATCATATCATCGGGGCGGCGGATGCGAAGCTGTATCACGGTAAGAATAACGGACGTAACCAGGTCGTTAGGTAAGAAAGCCGGAGAACGCACACCAGATCAGCAGGATCGATCTGCCGCCGGAGCCGGCACAATACTACAAAGTTAGTACAGACTATTTGCTGGACATGGAAACGGACTATCTGGGGAACACGAATCTCAAAAGACCATATCTGGATAATCTGTCGATTCATGACGTCTTATATGCTATTCAGAAATTGAAACATGAGAATAGAAAGGATCTGGTCAGATATATCAGTTATTTGAAAGCCGCGCCGCATTACGAAGCGAAAGAGCGGAAACGCCAGGCGACAGATGGGAAAAACAGGAGAGAATGAAGTAGGGTGGTTGGCTGCTGGAAAAGCGGGAATGGATTTGGATGGCGTAGAGACGGAAGGATTACGGATTTAGTTGAAAAACGGAAGAAATAGTTGAAAATATAGTGATTTTGTTGTAGTATTATGAATGACGTTTGTAGGAAATAATGCATAATGGATAATAAACAGTTATCTGACAGAAAATTATTTGTTTCGTACGAGGGAGAAAGGATTATGAAGAATGAGATTGGGGCGGATATCATTGAAATGCCAAGTAGTCAAGAAATAAACGAATCAATAGAACGACTTTTGGAGCATAGTAAAAACAAAAAAAAATTTCGCAAAGATCCATTTTTGCTTTCGACAGGCGGAATAGATTGTGCAAATTACAAGGGGCAGAGTATTAAACGTTCAAAATTTTCACAGAAACGATTCAATGGGTCCATATTTGAAAATTCCACAGCAGCAGGATCAAACTTCACATATTGCAAATTTGAAAATTGCAAATTTATTAATGCTAATTTTCAAGAATGTACATTCAAGCAATGTAACATAAGTTATAACCCACTTTCATACAGCCATCCAATATTGTACATTGCATGGGCATCACCCAATTCTGCCGCCTTTTCCCACCATTCCATAGCTTTGGCGTAATCCTGCTCTACGCCCATCCCTCTATAGTACAGCATTCCAATATCATTTGCAGCCTGGGCATCTCCCGATTCTACCGCCTTTTCCCACCATTCCATAGCTTTGGCGTAATCCTGCTCTACGCCCTCCCCTTTATAGTACAACAATCCAATATTATATGTTCCATCTATATTACCCGATTCTGCCGCTTTTTCGTACCACTCCATTGCTTTGGCATAATCCTGCTCTACGCCCCACCCATTTTCATACAGCCATCCAATATTGTTCATTGCAGTGGCATTACCCAATTCCGCCGCTTTATCATACCATTCCATAGCTTTGGTATAATCCTGCTCTACACCCATCCCATTTTCATACATATACGCCATATGGTGCATTGCACTGGCAATATACAATGGTTCCTGACCTTCTGCGGCTTTTTGATAATAGTCAAACGCTGTTGCGTAATCTTCCTCATTATATGCAAGACTTGCTTTTAAATAATAGCCTTCCGCATTACCTGCGGCAATAACAGCATCCACCAACTCCTGTGCCTTTGCGGAATCTGCCTCTACACCCTGTCCGTACCAATACAAAAATCCGAGAGAAATCTGCGCATAGGGATTATCACCCGCCGCCTCATAGTAAGCTCTTGCTTTTTCCAAATCTTGTTCGGGATAGCTGTACCAGTCATACAATGCGCCAAGATAAAAATTAGCTTCGGTCTTGCCTTTTTCCAACGCCTGTTCAAAATTTTCATAGGCTGCCGCATAATCAACTGTCTGTCCGTCAAGGCCGTACAGAAAAGAGCGACCGGCCTCATAACAGGCATTTGCTTCTTCTTTCAGTTTTTCAGCTTCTTCCTCTGCGGCTTTAGCGGCGGCCTCCTCCTCTGCCTGTTTAGCAGCTTCCACCTCTTCTGCATTAGGCTCGGTCATGACCTGCTCTGTTTCTTCTGTGCTATTCTGCGCAGTGTTTCCACATGCACATAGTGTTCCGATTGCAACAACAAAAATGGTACTTACTGTAATAATTTTTTTCTTCATGTCTTTTCCTCCCTGTTATGTGCTTAATACACAATTCGATTTTGATTATATCATATTGTGAATATATACACAATGTTTATTTTCACAATGTCACCATATAATTATTAATTATAAAAGCACAAGGAGATGAGGAAGATTATCAGTTATAGTCCGCTATGGAATACCATGAAAGAACGGGGAATCACACAGTATTTCCTGTTAAAATCAGGGATAGATAACAAGACTTTAGACAGTTTAAAGAAAAATAAGAACATTACCCTTTTTACAGTCGAAAAACTATGCAATATTATAGGCTGTACGCCAAACGAAATTGTAGAATTTAAATAGAGCAGACTTCCGCCAAACATATTATTGGAAATCTGCTCTATTTCATTTTAAAAGCCAGTAAGAAGACATTTCTCACTGGCTTTTCCGGTCAACTTTCTGTTATTTCTCATTATTTGGGTTTAAAATAAAAAGTCTGTTGCAGTATTTTGCCTTTGTCGATGAATTGGAAGGATTAGCGAAAATCCAGTACCATAACATTATGAAAGAAGGCAAACAGGATAAAGTAAACGTTCCAACATGCATTTTGGGGTTATGTATACAACAATACATTGTTTATCTCATTAAAAAATCCCTAAACGAGTAATTTTTAAAATACAGCATATCGTTGTGAAATAATAAAAAAAACAACAAAATTCACAAGAGGATAAGCTGTATGAAAGAATTGCGCGAGCTGCTTAGGGATCTGCGGGAGGATCATGACTTGAAACAGAAAGAAGTCGCCCGGTATCTGAATGTTTCACAGCAGACATACTCAAACTATGAGAGAGGGCACCGGGATATACCGGTATGTGTGGTCGTGAAACTGGCAAAGTACTATAAAGTCAGCACGGACTACTTGCTGAGTGTGGAAACGGACTATCTGGGGAACACGAATCTTAAGAGACCGTATCTGGATCATATCACACTTCATGATGTCCTGTATGACATTCAGAGATTAAAACGTGATAACAGGAAAGATCTGGTCAGATATATCAGTTACCTGAAGGCCGTACCGCATTATGAAGCGGAAGAGAGAAAACGCCAGACGGCAGACGGGAAAAAACAGGAGAGAAAGAAGTAGAACGCAGGCCGTCTGTTTTTCGGAAAGCGGGAAAGAATCCGAACGGTGCAGGCACAGAAAAATTACATATCTAGTTATATAAAAAGGCATAAGCTTTCAGAACAGTTCATACAATGTAAAAAAGTGTTCTGAGGGGTTTCCTTTGAAAGATTATATTGAAGAGCGTGCAATTCAGATTGCCAATTATATCGTTGAGAATAATGCCACGGTCCGGCAGACGGCGAAGGAGTTTGGAATTAGTAAGAGTACGGTACATAAAGACGTAACAGACCGCCTTTCTCAAATAAATCCGTCATTAGCGGCGGAGGCAAGAAAAGTTCTGGATGTCAATAAATCGGAACGGCATATCCGTGGCGGTCTTGCTACAAGAGAAAAATATTTGCATCAGCATAACATGTAGTGCGGCTAAAACGCAGCATGGTTAATGTAATGAGTGCAAAGGCGGCACATTCATGTATACGGGTAAATGTGGCACTTGCAGTCAGCGGTGCCCTTTAGGCGGGACAAAATATACAAAGAGGCAGTTCGCAGGGATTGCCTCTTTTAGTTTGTTTAAAAGGCCATAGATCGCGTTGATAGCTTCTGTGAGGATCTTTATAAATTTTTATGATCAAATATATTTTGACAAGCGTTTTGGGACTATCTTATAATAACAATTGAGCGAGGGATTTATTTGATAGTTTTGGACAATCAACATTAATACACTTAGCTAAGGATGGGAAAATACATGGCGAGAGAAACGGTTATTGTGTTGGATTTTGGCGGACAGTATAATCAGCTGATCGCGAGGAGAGTTAGGGAATGCAACGTATATTGTGAGGTGCATCCGTATAATATCGGGCTGTCTCGAATCAGGGAAATGAATCCGAAGGGAATCATTTTTACGGGAGGGCCCAATAGTGTGTACGGCGAGGGAGCTGTTGTGTGCGAAAAGGAAATATTTGATCTGGGAATACCGATTCTCGGAATATGTTATGGATCCCAGCTGATGGCGCACCTGCTGGGCGGAAAAGTAACCACCGCACCGGTCAGCGAATACGGTAAGACAGAGGTTGAGATAGACGATCATGCGTCGCTTTTTGCGGGCGTGTCGGATAAAACAATTTGCTGGATGAGCCATACCGATTATATTGAAAAAGCGCCGGCTGATTTTACGGTGACAGCGCATACACAGGCTTGTCCTGTGGCAGCAATGGAATGTCGTGAGCGCGGGCTGTATGCCGTGCAGTTTCACCCGGAAGTGATGCATACCGTAGAAGGTATGACGATGCTGCGAAATTTTGTGATCAATATCTGCGGGTGTGCGGGCGACTGGAAAATGGATTCCTTTGTAGAGACAACGATTCAGGCGATCCGGGATAAAGTCGGAAAAGGGAAAGTTCTGTGCGCGCTTTCTGGCGGCGTCGATTCTTCTGTGGCAGCCGTACTCCTTGCTAAAGCGGTTGGCAGGCAGCTTACTTGCGTTTTTGTGGATCACGGCCTTCTCCGTAAAAATGAGGGCGATGAGGTGGAAGCCGTATTTGGCCCGGACGGACCTTATGATCTGAATTTTATCCGCGTCAACGCACAGGAGCGTTTTTATCAGAAGCTGGCGGGCGTTACGGAACCGGAGCAGAAGCGGAAGATCATTGGCGAAGAATTTATTCGCGTATTTGAAGAAGAAGCAAAAAAAATCGGTGCGGTGGATTTTCTGGTACAAGGCACGATCTATCCTGATGTAATTGAGTCGGGACTTGGGAAAAGCGCGGTTATCAAGTCGCATCATAACGTGGGAGGCCTGCCGGATCATGTAGATTTCAAAGAGATCATCGAACCGCTCCGTATGCTTTTTAAAGATGAGGTGCGTAAGGCGGGCCTGGAGCTTGGCATTCCTGAACACCTTGTTTTCCGCCAGCCGTTCCCGGGTCCCGGGCTTGGCATCCGCATCATCGGTGAGGTTACGGCGGAAAAAGTGAGGATCGTACAGGACGCCGACTACATTTACAGAGAAGAAATTGCTAATGCCGGCGTAGATAAAGGGCTCGGTCAATATTTTGCGGCTCTTACCAATATGCGTTCGGTAGGTGTTATGGGAGATGAGCGTACATACGACTATGCGGTAGCGCTGCGCGCCGTGTGCACCAGCGATTTTATGACTGCGGACTGTGCCCAGATTCCGTGGGATGTGCTCTCAAAAGTAGCAAACCGGATCGTGAACGAAGTTAAGGGCGTGAACAGGGTGTTGTATGACTGTACGAGTAAACCGCCGGCGACGATTGAGTTTGAGTGATGAAATGGGATTAAAAAAGCTAGTATTTATGCGGATTTCAAGCAAATTTGTTTAAGCGCTGGCAACAGTTTGGCAACATTCCAGACATCACTCGCTGAATAATTACATCGATGGCATAAAGAAAACCTTGCTGATTTGCGCGAGCAATGAGCCAAGCGGAAATGCTTGCATTTCCATTTGGCGAATGCCGCGACAACCGCACGACAGTGCGGTTGCAGTTGGAAACTGAATATCGGCAAGGTCTTTTTTATGCTTTCTTCTTTTTCTGTTTTTTTCTATTTTCTTTTTCGAGTTTTTCA
>CANQNN010000040.1 GCA_947625205.1 uncultured Lachnospiraceae bacterium
AAACGTGCTCGAAGGGATTCGAACCCCCGACCCACGGCTTAGAAGGCCGTTGCTCTATCCAGCTGAGCTACGAACACGTATAAGTCGCCTGCTAAACAGGCAGAGCGGGTGATGGGAATCGAACCCACATATCCAGCTTGGAAGGCTGGTGTTCTACCACTGAACTACACCCGCATATCATATTGATTCAGACGTCGGGGTGACAGGATTCGAACCTGCGGCCTCCTGGTCCCAAACCAGGCGCTCTAGCCAAGCTGAGCCACACCCCGCAATAGGCATCTGTGCGCATCCCATCCGCAACGCAAGTTACATTATATAATATCCCTATTTTACTGTCAACTCATTTTTAATTTTTATATTTTGAACGTAAAACTGTAAAATATGGCTTCCCAATAGTCAGAATCTTATTCGACATAATTGACCGTATAGTGCGCCTCCCCCATGCGGTCTATCTCCATGATCACATAACTGGGCTTTCTGTTCTCCTGCCTGGGATAACTGATACTGCCCGGATTGATCAGCGTCAGATCGTTCCCAATGTCCACCACAGGCTTATGGGTATGTCCGCACATTACGATATCTACCTCGCGCGAGCGGGCCTCCTGTTTGATCAGCTCACTATTCATGGAGATATAGTAATTGTGCCCATGAGTCAGCCACACTTTGTACTGCCCTATCGTAAACTCTTTTTCTTTAGGAAGATCCGAGAAAAAATCATTATTGCCCTGCACCATCTCCACCGGGCAGCCGGCCGCCTCTGAGATCACGAGCTCGCTTCCTTCTACGTCCCCGCAATGTACGACCATGTCATAGGGTCCTGTCTTTTCCACAACCTTGATAAAATTCATATTATAGCGATGGGTATCGCTCACGATCAGTATCTTCATAATATTAAGACATCCTTTTCTTTAGCTGCTCTTTCATTGCCTCCAATGCCTTTCCCCGGTGACTGATCTGATTCTTCTGTTCTTCGGTAAGCTGCGCCATCGTGCATCCGTATTCCGGCACGAAAAAAATCGGGTCATAGCCGAAACCGTTATCGCCTATTTCCTCATAACCGATCCTGCCCTCTACCTTACCATGCGTTACAAACGTTTCGCCGTCCGGCATAACTGCCGCTATGGCGCACACGAATCTTGCCGTACGCTCCTGATCGGGCACGCCCTCAAGGCGCTGTATCAGACTGCGGCTCTTCACACTGTAGGGCGTATCTTCTCCCATATATCTGGCCGAATAAACGCCGGGTTCTCTGTTTATGTAATCGATCTCCAGACCGGAATCATCCGCCAGCACCACCGCATCGCGGTATTTGCTGCCGGCATCCTCCGCTATAGCCCATGCCACCGCTTTTGCTTTAATATACGCGTTCTCCTCAAAGGTGGCTCCATCCTCCACAATATCTGTGCTGATGCCCGCCTCTTTCATCGACAGTATCTCCATGCCGATATCGCGCAGAATATCTCTGATCTCGCGCATTTTACCCGCATTTCCCGTTGCAAATATTATCCTGTTCTTCATCCCGATCTCCAATCTCCTAAATATCTGCAGCGGTGTCCCCAAACCATCCTGCCGCAGTATTATTTCTGCTCCTCATACGCTTTCATAACCGTCTGATAAATTCCTTCCGCGATGCGGTCGATATAGTCTTCCTTCTGCAGCAGGATCGCCTCCTGCCCGTTGGTAAGATATCCCACCTTGATGGCCGCAGCCGGCACCGTGGCATCACAAATGACAGCGTCCCCCTCGCCGGCTTCCAGAAGCCCGTTTGCCTTACCGCTTATCGCTGTCACAACTTCCCGTTCCAACAGATCCGCCAGCTCCACGCTGCCGAATCCCGGTATAAAAAATCTGCTGTTGTATACCGCCTCCGTGCCGTACTGCTTGCTGTCTCCGGAGCCGCCTACTTCTATCCGGATCAGCATATCCGCTTTGGTGGCCGATGCCAGCCTGACACGTTCTTCCGCCGCCGGATCGCTGTCATCCATTCTCGTATAATATACCTTGACATCCGTTTCATCCAGCTTTGCTTTCAATGCCTTTGCAATCTCCAGCGTGATATCTTTGGCGCTTATGCTCTCTATTGCGACACCCGTGTCACTTTCTCCGTATGCCGGATCAATAACGATGATCTTATCATACACTTCCTTTGGAGCGTCAAACTCTACATACAGGGTATTGTTTTCAAAGATGCTGTGATACTCATATATATCCGTCACTTCAAAGCGCAGACATAGCCTGTGCTCCTCCGTGTCAAAATGTCCGTCCAGCACATTATCGCAGTTGCCGTACATGCTGTTGTCCTCATAAAAGTCATCCAGCGTCCCGGGCTTTTCCGCCTCAATACTCACCCACAATTCCCTGTCCATATAATGGTTTTCAATCGTTACTTCTTCCGCCCGCACGCTCTCCGGCAGCGGAACACAGAAATAACTTGTATTCCGGCTGTTCCTGTCTATGCTGAGTCGGTTTTTATTTCCGGAGGCATCGCCGGACACGCCGCCTCCCGCAGATTGGTTGCCGCCCATGCTCCCGGCAGCCGCATTATCTGCCTGGTTTGCCGCCGCACCGTCCCCGGTCATCATCCCATCGTCCGCAGAGGCGACCACCTCATCCTGCGCCACACCCGCAACAACAACGACCTTGTTGGCGCTGTAATAAAGCATGACGCCCATCGCCGCTGCCACAAACACAAAACAATATATTGCCATTCGGATCATCATTCTATTTTGCTGCATGATCGTTCCTTCCCGGCTTCGGCCCCTGAAACTGGTAAAAATATGTTTTCAGCATGCCGTTATAGATCTTCCTGTTTTTATCCGCTTTCCTACCGATCGCCTGTTCCGCCTGCCCGTATGCGGTGATCAGATACATGGACCAGCTATCGAGCATGCGATATCTCTCGCCGAGCATACCGTAGAGTACCGGCAGATTTTTTTTATCCTCCAATCGCTCCCCATAGGGCGGATTGGTAATGATAAAACCGTATTTCTTCGGATGGCTCAGAGCACTCACGTCTCTTCGCTGAAAATGGATCAGCCCGTCCACTCCCGCCATCTTCGCATTGGCCCTAGCTGCGGAAACCATACCGTCGTCGATATCATATCCCTGAATATCCGTTTCCACGCCCATATTGATCAGTGATCCGGCTTCGTCCACCGCACAGTACCAGCACTTTTTATCCGCAATGTGCGTCCAGCTTTCCGCCGTAAAGCTGCGGTTCATGCCCGGCGCAATATTAGCTGCCATCATGGCTGCCTCGATCGGGATGGTCCCGCTGCCGCAGAATGGGTCTACCAGAATGCGGTCCTTCTTCCACGGCGTCAGCATAATGAGAGCGGCCGCCAGATTTTCCGCAATAGGCGCCTGTGCCGTCAACTTCCTGTATCCGCGCTTATGTAAGGATTCTCCTGTGGTATCCAGTCCCACCGTAACCTCATCCTTCATGAGAAACACCCGCACAGGATACGGATCTCCGGTCTCTGAAAACCAGTCCGCCCGGTAGGAAGATTTCATACTCTCCACCATAGCTTTTTTCATGACAGACTGGATGTCGGACGGACTAAAAAGCTTGCTCTTCACACTTGCCGCCTTTGTTACCCAGAATTTGGCGTTCTTAGGAAGATACTCTCCCCAGGGCAGAGACTTTGTGCCCTGAAAAAGCTCCTCGTAAGTCTCCGCGTGAAAGCTTCCAAGCTTTAACAGAATACGCTCAGCAGTGCGCAAAAAGATATTGGCGCGGCACATCGCCTGTACATCGCCCGCAAAAATCACTCTGCCGTCCTCTACCGATATGATGTCGTATCCCAGATCCGTGATCTCTCTTTTTAAAACTGCCTCCAAGCCAAAATGACAGGGTGCAATATATTCCAATCTATCCATAAGGTTTCCTCACGGCGCAGGCTTCTTCCCATGACGCCCATAAGCCGCCACACTTGTCATTGTATACTAAAGCCCGGAAAATAACAATCTTGAAATCCGCGTTTTACATTTTTTAACAAAAAAACGGTACTGCCGTCAGGCAATACCGCTTTCTTTTCCCACCGCGCAAGAACTGCTCAAAGCATCTTAGTAGTTGCAATTCTTCTGGCTGTCCTGTGTGCTGTTGTTGGAGCTGTTCTTGGAGCTGTTGTTCTTCTGGCTGTTCTGGCTGCTCTGGTTGTTGGACTTGTCCTGCTGCTTATCATTCTGTGAATTCTGGTTATAATCATTCTTAGACATCTCAAATACCTCCTGATTATTTTTTGTTACAGGAATAGTATTGCAGGTTTGCTTTCATTGTATTCAGAATCCGTCTAGTTCTTTAGTACTAAATTTTTATATAAAATAACCAAATATCAGCATAGGACTTTAGTACTATTTTTGATTGCACTTTTTCTGATTTAGTATATAATAAAATTGTAAATAGGAAAACCCTTCACTTTCTATTTACAGACCCTTATATATTATTTATATACTCCCCTCAAGAGTTGGCTTAACCGCCAACTCTTTTGTTTCTGCCAAATGATAGCGCAAAAAGAAATTTGTATAATATAATTTGTATAAATACAATATAGTCATCTGCCGGAAATGATCTGCACGACTTTAACGACCAGGATCGCTGCCAGAACCACAAAGATGACGGGCGCCAGAAAACTCAAAAGCGCCGTTGCCACACCGATGATCAGAAGCACCACCACGGTTATGATCAGCATGATCAGCCAGCCCGGCATCCTGATCACTCTGCCGTCCGCTTTTTCCCCATCGTCCTCCATATTGTAAGAACCCGCCGTCATTTCCTCATCATACTCACGGTTAGAACCATAACTTTCACCCGCCCGCTTATTTGCCTCGATGATACTTCTGGCAAGCAGCCGCGGATCTCCGAGCTGTTCCATGACTTCTCTTTCGCTTCTCCCTTTACGCATCTCGGAATCAATATATTCCTGATAATATCTCACGTTCTCGGCTACTAGCGCGCTGTCTAATCCTCCCGCAAGTGACCTCTGCAATTTTTCTATAAATTCTGTCCTGTCCATATTTTCATCCTACCGTTGACATATTTCACGACTGCTTATCCATCCCGAAGCCTTCCTGCCACTCCCTGGGCCGTCTGTCAGGATCTTTTCGCATTCCTGCCATTTTATCAAAGGCATTTAACACCATCTCTTCTTTATTGCATGCCGCCGTATGTTTGCCGGTGTCCTGCCGTAAATTATACAGGTCGAGCTGCTGCACATACAGATCCGTCATGGAATACCCGCCCGCTTTCACCCTGTCCAGAAAACTATGGCGGTTCATATAATACGCCAGTTCCTCATACAATTCGGGATCCTCCAATGCAGAAGACCACAATCCATCGCACCACCGAGATGATTTTCCCGCATACTCACACAGCCGCTGCAGACGCTCATATACCGGTATTCTGTTTCCGTCATAAATCAGCCATGATTCCGACATATCTCTCCCTCTCATATTCAACACTATATCATAATATCATATTCTCTTTTCTTTTACTATCGCTTTCACCCTTAAAATTTTATGACCAGGAACAGGAATAGAGGCTGGCCAGCCGTCATACAACATCATGTATGAACAATTTTTGTCAGCACTAGTTTTGCAAAAAGGGTTGTTTTTCCTCCGAACTTGTGACAAAATATGACTTACCGAACTGTAACCTTTGGTTAGAGTTTTATGTAAATCACTTTGGATTTGTGCTGTACATCGCACACAGACAGTCCCATTAGGAGTATCCCTCGTCATGAGTCAATATATGTCCATTGGTAAAGTTTCAAAACTGAAAAACGTGAGTATCAAATCTCTCCGCTACTACGACCAGATCGGCATTTTAAAGCCCGCTTTTGTCAACACGGAAACAAATTACAGATATTACACCAAGGACCAGCTGTATCTGCTGGATGCCATTACTGTCTGCATTAAACTGGGGATCCCGCTGAAGGATCTGAACAATTATGTAGAAAACGACTCCATCAATCTGCAGAAGCTGCTCTATGACGGCAAAATCCTCGCAGAGCAGAAGATCCTGGAAATCCACAACTGCCTGGGTACTTTGCAGGAAACCCTGCAAAATATCGGGAGCTCCGTAACCGGACTTGCAAAGATCCCGGCAAGCAGGAGCGGCATTCTGCTGCCCGACGGCTTCTATCACAGCGCTATCGGCATGCGCCATATTCTCACCGTGCCGTTGGACGAAATGGACACGCCGAAATATTACGGCCAGCACATCTTAAAACTGTTTGTCACGGCCCAGCAGCATGGCATTACCGCATCTTATCCTTCGGGCGTTCTGCACGAGTATAAGAATGGCGTCTATAGCCGCAGTATGTTCCTGACTGTCAAGAACCCGGACGCCGGCGACAATAAAAATGATACAAGTGTCATCACATCGTCCGTCGCTCTTGATGCGTCCGACGGCCTTCTGCGTATACTGCCGCAGGGAGATTACGCCTGCCGAAGAATCTCTACTCACATGTCAGACTTTAATACCATTCGTGAAGAAATGAAAGAAGTGTTAAAAGACAACGATTTCTGCATTATAGAAACGGACACCCTGTCCGAGAAAAATAAAAAAGACGGGTATCCGTTTGAATTAGAGTACCGAATATAGCGCTGATCATCCCTTCTGCTGCGTTGTCTGAAGTGCAAAACGTTCTATCATATGCTGTGTTTGTCCGGAAACCCTGGCGGTCTCAACCTGATACGCTTCCGTTCTGCCATCCTCGTATTTTGCCTCCACATAGACCTGCGTCCCCTCCAGCTTGCCCTTAAGCGTGTAGCCTTCCGTCACCGCGATCTCTATGTTATCGCTTTCTTCATAGCTCATATGCCTGACCTCCGCCGGCTGCACGGCTTCACTCCGCGCCGCCTCATTCACACGCACGCCTGACCTGCCTCCCAGCATACCGGCTGCCGGCACCTCATCACTTTTGCGCGTACTGCCTGTTTTGGAAGCCTTATGTCCGGTTTCCGCCGCCTCTGTGTTCTGCTGCCTGTGCGATTCCAGATTCTGTATCAGGCTTTCCTGAAATCTGTCCGGCTGTACGATATGCCGCTTGTTTGAATATTCCTGTACGCCCTCGTTTCCTTTGATCTCCTGTATGCCCATTAACTCTACGGCCTCCCTTCCGTAAGAATCTTCTTAACCTCTTCCCTTCCGCGCCTCAGTCTTGTCTTGATGGTTCCTTCCTTCTCGTTCAAGACCCCCGCGATCTCCTGTATGGAGTAGTCCTCATAATAGAAAAGATAGATCGGATTGCGATAGAGCACCGGCAGCTTAAGCACTGCCTCCAGCGTCTTATCGTCCCTGAGCTGATAAGGCAGATAGACACTTCTCGTCTCCGCCGTCAGCGCTTCCTCAAACGCCACTGTCTTCCGGTGCCATCCGCTTTTTAAGATATCTGTGCATATGTGAATAGTGGTCCGTATCAGCCATGCCCGCTCATGCTCCTTATTCTGAATGGGCTTTTCATCCTTCATATAGCGCAGAAACGCCTCCTGTACCGCATCTTCAGCATCCGCTCTGTTCTTCAGATTGGAAAATGCGATCCGGTACAACATTGTCTGATACTCTTTCGCCAGATCGTTCCACCGCGTCTCCCGCTTAAATGTATGCTCCATCCCGGTTCTAATCCCTTGCTCTATCACATAGTAATGACGCTTCTGTATATAACACGAATCAGAAGCGCCAAAAGTTTCATTTCAAAAACAATTCTAAAAAATTTTTCACGCATAATCCCGTCTGCTGCAGACTGCAGAAGCTATAAGGACAGCGAGCACGGTAAATACCGCCGCGATCAAAAGCGCCCCGGCCGCACCCACAGACGGATGTTTCCCCAGCCAGGCGACCGCATCCATGATCCACGCGTACTGTATCCCTTGCTCCTCAATGACCGACAGAATATTCGTGGCGGCAAAATAGGCGCTCATCGGCAGGATCATGCGCAGCAGCTTTAAGAGGTACAGGCTTTTGACCCCGCTTCCCGTCAGATAACAGATCAGGTACTGCGCATCTGTCAGCACTACCGTAACGCTCACCACAAGAAGAAGCATTAAAAGCGCCTGGCTTCCGCTTATGTCCGTTTTTCCTGACACAAGTGTCACAATCATATAGCATATACCCAGGACCCACACTTCTACGATGCCGTACAGGAACCTGCCTCCCACACGCTGGACGGCGCTGCCCGGCAATAACAGCGTAAACGCCGACCGTACCGACATATTTTTGCCCGTGCCCTCCGAAAAAACTGCGGTGGAGATCACACAGGCAAAAAACATAATATAGATCAGCCCCATCAGATACGAATACGCATCGCTCAGTGCATTTCCCGCAAAAACCCCTATGCCCAGCGCTAACACGGAGCACACAAGATTCCACTTTTTACTCTTGATAAAGTCCAGTTTCATATACTTAAACGCTCTCATATCCGTCCTCCTTCTGCTCCCTTTTCCACTGCAATTCTGTTTTTGTTCTTAATAAAATGAATGACGATCCGGTCAATATCAGGCTTCTCATACACGATGCCGCGCGGCAGCATATCCGCCAAATCACTGGGCGCCACCGCCTCGAACCCGTAGGCGTGCTCTTCAATACCGATCAGCTGCCCGCGCAGCGTATCATCCAGAAGCTCCAATCCGCCTTTTACTATCAGATAGCCCTCCAGCAGTTCATCCTTGGCGTCATACATCACCATCCGTCCGTCATCAATAAAATAAATATAGTCCGCGATCTGCTCCAAATCATGCAGAATATGCGTGGAAAACAAGATACTGTGCTCCCCGTCCGCAACATATTCCTGCAATAGACCAAGTACCTCCTGACGCGCCACCGGGTCCAGACCGTTAGTGGCCTCATCCATGATCAGCAGCTTCGTCTGTCTTGCAAGCATTGTGGCAAACATCAGCTTAACGCTCATTCCCTGGGAAAAAGTACTGACCTTCTTTTTCTCCGGCAGTCCGAAACGCCCGACCAACCCGTCAAACCGCGCGGTATCAAAGCCCCTGTAGAAGCTGCGCATGACCGCACGGATCTCCTTCAGCGTAAAGTCCGATGGGAACAAAAGCTCCTCGCCGATGTATCCTATGCTTTCCAGATAGCGGACGGGATCATCTTCATACCGAATGCCGTCCACTCTGATTTCACCTTCTTTTGTCTTACACACATGGGTGATCAGATCAAGCGTGGTCGTCTTACCCGATCCGTTCTGCCCCACGTACCCCATGATATAGCCCTTCGGCAATGTAAACGAGATATCCTCCAGGCGAAAATCCCTGTATTTCTTTCCCAGATTTTTTACCTCCAGCAATTCCATAACTTCCTCCGTTCCGAAGCCTTTGCCTCTGCTTACTTTCGCGCTGCATGGAGCAGCTGCTCAAACATGGCGGTCAACTCCCCGTCCGTAAGTCCCACCATCCGCGCCGTGCCGATGGCCGTTTTAAGCCCTTCATTCACACGCGCAAGATACTGTTCCCGCACCACGGCGCTGTCCTTGGAGAGTACCACACTTCCCTTACCCTGCATGGTAGCGATAAATCCTTCTGCCTCCAAGTCGCTGTAGGCTCTTGTGGTGGTGATCACGCTGACACCCGTCTCCTTCGCCAATTGCCTGATAGACGGCAGTGTGCTTCCCTCCGGGATCTGCCCGTTTAGTATCTGCTCCTTCAGCTGTTCTTTGATCTGCGCATAGATCGGCAGCTCTGATTGATTGGATATGATAATTTTCATCGGTCAACCTCCTCACGGCTTCCGTCGTCACGTTCACCGCGATCCTAAGTATATATACTGTATATATTTATTATACACAGTATATTCAGTATGTCAACACCTATATTAAAAAAATGATATGGCATAAGAAAAGAAAGCCCGTAAAATAGGGCTTTCTTATCAAAAAACAAGCGTGCGTTAGAGGATTCGAACCCCCGGCCTTTTGGTCCGTAGCCAAACGCTCTATCCAGCTGAGCTAAACGCACACGTTATGAAATTCACAACAAAGGTTATTATATAAGCATTCCACCCGATTGTCAAGGGTTTGCAACGGTTTTTCTAAGTTG
>CANQNN010000041.1 GCA_947625205.1 uncultured Lachnospiraceae bacterium
CTGGAGACAGAAATAATTCTCTGTCTCCGGTAAAAAATTTACAAAAAAATGTGTCTACTTACTTGACTATGGTTCAGAGGATCTTGGGCAGATCCCGCAGCGGGTCATGGAGCAGATACAGGCGCAGGACGATCTGGCGATTTTAAGCAGGTGGCATAAGCTGGCAGCCAGAGCGGGCAGTATGGCTGAATTTGAACAGAAGATGTGAGAGGGCGGGGCTGCCGGTAAAACGGCAGCCCCGCTTTGCTGTACGGATGTAAATGTTTTGATAGAGAGGGCAATTATCAAATAAAGCGCGAACTGAGCAATGAACATACTACAGAGTGTGACTACACGGCTGATATCTGATATTCACCGTAAAAAGTGTGTCATATTAACTAAAATTCCTTGTATTTTGTGTTATATCGTGCCATACTATACATGTATTAAAATGACGGAGGCACATGTATGTATCGGATCGCGATGGAAAAACTGATGAAATGGAAACAAAGTAAACGCCGAAAGCCTTTGATTATCGAAGGAGCGCGACAGGTCGGTAAAACCTGGCTGATGAAAGAATTTGGCAGACAGGCGTATGCGGACACGGTATATATCAACTTTGACGCTAATTCCAGAATGGCGGAGCTATTTGCTTCTGACTTGGATACTGACCGCCTGATCATGGGATTGGAGTTGTATGCGGGCCGCAAGATCGATCCTGACAATTCTTTGTTGATTTTTGATGAAGTGCAGGAAGTTCCGAGAGCGCTGGCAGCTCTTAAATATTTTTACGAGAACGCGCCCCGGTATCATATTGTGTGCGCCGGTTCTCTGCTCGGCATTGCGCTGCATCAAGGGACATCTTTTCCCGTTGGCAAGGTGGAGTTTCTGCAGCTTTATCCTCTTTCCTTCAAGGAATTTTTGATGGCGGTCGGGAAAGAGCGTTTTGCCAGGCTGCTTGATAAACAAGACTTTCAGATGATTGCAGGATTTAAGCAGACATATATCGATGCCTTGAAACACTACTACTTTATCGGCGGTATGCCGGAAGCGGTACAAAGTTTTGCGGAAAACAAAGATTTTAATGAAGTACGTGAAATTCAAAAAAGGATACTTGCCGCGTATGAGCAGGATTTCTCCAAGCATGCCCCGATCGAGATCGTTCCGAAGATCCGAATGGTATGGAACAGCATACCTTCCCAACTCGCCAAAGAAAACAAAAAATTTATTTACGGGCTTGTCCGCGAAGGCGCCCGCGCGAAAGAATATGAAACGGCGATCATGTGGCTTGGCGATTGCGGTCTGGTTCACAAAATCAGCCGCATTAATGCGCCAGGTATTCCTTTGAGGGCATATGAAGACTTGAGAGCGTTTAAGCTGTTTGTGGCAGATGTCGGGCTTCTGGGGTGTATGGCCGGGCTGCATCCGCGCACACTGCTGGATGGCAGCGAGCTTTTTACTGAGTTTAAAGGCGCTCTTACGGAGCAGTATGTCTGTCAGCAGTTAAAAACCATAGAGGACTTAGAAATCTACTATTACACCAATGACAGAGGCTCCTGCGAGATTGATTTTGTCGTTGATACGGGGGAGCGGGTTGTTCCCGTTGAAGTAAAGGCGGAGATCAACCTGAAAGCCAAAAGTCTGAAAACCTATCGTGAAAAATTTTCACCTGAAATTTCTGTTCGCACATCTATGGCGGATTACAAAAAAGAAGAAGGATTGGTCAATCTGCCGTTATATGCGATAGACCGGATCGCTGAGATATCGATATGATGCTTTCAGGAATCTGTCAGGGAATAAGGGAGACGACAGCCAATGAGTGAATGTATAATTTGTAAAGGAAATGCGCAATTAAGTATTTTGGGTTTTTCGATAGTTGATGCGAACGATTTTTTGATGCGAGGTGCGTTTTGGTTAGGTGGAACAAGTGATATATGGACATTTAAGTATATGGGAAAAGAGATAGATACTATTATCACTGATGCACAAAGTCAGATGCATAATGGAATGCGATTTGAGGATACGCAGATATATAAGGTAATCAATTGTTTGGTAGACAATAAAATTTGCTTTGCCATGTGGTATGACGATTATATAGAAGAATTAAATGTGTGTAATACAAAAGATGAAGTATTAAAAGCCTGTTATGAACAGATCATGGATGAAAATGGAATGTGTGAAGTGTATATTGTATTAAACAAAGTACAAGTATGATAAAGTGTGCTCAGCGCAAATCAGAAAAAGCGCAGGAGAAATATTTTCAGAGCGGATCTCAACTTGCTCTTTCACACATCTCATGATATTCTATAATAGAAAAGTGCAAATGGTTGCAAAAATCTATTGTGAAGGAATGCAATATGGAAATCAAACGTGACTTGTATCTGAATAAACTGATCAAACGCAAAGGAAATGGGTTGATCAAAGTGATAACCGGGATCAGAAGATGCGGTAAATCCTATCTTCTGAACACGTTATTTTACCGTCATCTTTTGGAAAAAGGCGTGCCGGAAGATCATATCCTTCGATTTGCCTTTGACTCGGCAGACGATCTGTATCTGATCGGGGAGAATCTGATCGAACTGGAAAAGAGAAACAGGAGAGCCGATCCTGAAAAGTTTATGGCATATGTACGTTCCAAAATAACAGACTCTCAGATTTACTACCTGCTTCTTGACGAAGTGCAGATGCTCGACTGCTTTGAAACTGTTTTAAACGGCTATCTCCGCAAGGATAACATGGATGTATATGTTACCGGGAGCAATGCCAAATTTCTTTCCAGTGATATCATAACAGAATTTGCCGGCAGGGGTGATGAAATTCATATGTACCCTTTAAGCTTCTCTGAATTTATGTCTGTTTATCCGGGAGATAAATATGAAGGGCTTTCACAATATATGCTGTATGGCGGGATTCCGATGGTGGTGCTCAAAGAGGGAGATGCTGACAAAGCCGCCACGTTGAACAACCTGTTTGACGAAATATATATCCGGGATATTTTTAAGCGCAATAAGGTAAAAAATCAGGGAGAGTTGGAAGATCTGCTGAATATTTTGTCATCGGCTGTCGGCTCGTTGACGAATCCTGAAAAGCTGAAAAATACTTTCCGCACCGTCAAAAAATCTAAGATCACAGCAGCGACGATCAAACGGTATCTGGATTATTTTGAGGAATCTTTTTTAATGGAGTCTGCACAGAGATACGATATACGGGGGAAAGCATATATTGAGACCCCCAGAAAATATTATTTTTCGGATTTAGGGCTGCGAAATTCCCGTATTAATTTCCGGCAATTTGAGCAGACGCATATCATGGAAAACATACTCTATAATGAGCTGCGGCTGAGGGGTTACAACGTAGATGTGGGAGTCGTAACGATCGCACAAAAAGGCGCTGACGGAAAGGTGATCCGTAAACAGCTTGAAGTTGATTTTGTCTGCAATGCCGGTTCAAACAGATTGTATATACAGTCAGCATATTCGATTCCTGATGCGGAGAAACAGGAGCAGGAAATCAGACCATTCCGAAAAATTGATGATTCCTTCCGGAAAATAGTGGTGACAAAAGACACCGTGCCTTTCCACTATGACGAGTATGGGATTCTGATCATGAACATTTATGATTTTCTTCTCGATCCGTCAAAGCTGGAGCGCTGATGACGAACGGACAGGCGCTAGATCCGCGCCTGTCGCTTGATGGCTTCCACGATCTGATCGCGGATATCCTGATGATCCAATACGATAGTCGCTTCCGTTTTATCGGAAAGAGCAGGATTTTTGTCATAGAAACAAAACTGGATCGTATAATAATACTGCTTGATGCGGAGTCGATAGCCGCCGCTCCCGGCGCGGTAGGAGAAGGACTGCGTGTCCGTCTGCACCTGAGAAACCTGATCCAGCTTGAGCAGCAGAGGGTGGTCTGTTCCGTATGCAGATGACAGGAAATAGTCCTTTGCCGCGACCGCCTTTTCATAGGGATATGCGCTGTTCATATCGGTTTTGTACTGAATACATACAGCGTCCGCGGACATCAACTGCAGCGCCATTTCTTCCCGCTGCTCGGGGCTCAACAGGGCGGTCTGCTTTTTAAGGGCTTCCATGTAGCTGTCTGAGGAGGGCTTGTGGCCGAAGAAATGCAGGAGCGGCAGAGCAAGGAGCGAGATTACCGCGCCGAAGATCGCTCCGTACAGGGTACATGTCAGCACATTTCGGATATCTCCTCCACAGAACAGATTGATCGCTCCGATGACCAGAGCGCAGACCGGCGGGCAGAGCAGCAGATATCTGCGGTTGCGCTGCGCCGCGGCTTTTACCCTATCGTCGTTCCATTGTTGTTCTTTGGCAAGCCAGATTTCATATTGATTCATTTTTTTCCTCCCAAATAATATGTAGTATCGGTATCATATGCGCAGAAACACGAAATATATGATCAGGGCCGCCAAAAGGAGTGCGATGCCGCCGATCGTTTCACGGCGTTTTTTCTTTTTGCCTTCGGGTGTTTTTTCATAGTCTTCGCGTTCCTGTACCTTGTCGATAAATTCCATTTGGCGTTCTCCTCTATCTTGCGGCAGTCTTTATAAAGCGCTGAATCCGTTGATCAGCGTGTCGATATCCGCGGCTTCACTGTCAAAGGTCATTATCTGCATATATACCAGACAGCCGTCTTTCTCGGTCCAATAACAGTGAACTTCCAGCCCGTCCTCAAAACCGTTCATATAGAAGTGGACACGATAATCCTGAAAGTCCGTTCCGCCGATACTGCGCGTGCCGTCAAAGCCCGAATAATCCACCTCGGCGCCGTCGGCCACCGTCAGTTCTTTCATCGTCTGGTCGATGTTCGAGATCATATCCTTCGAGACGGAACGGTCGTTGATGACCCATACCTGCATATTGGTCGCCGTGCCGTCTTCTTTGGATAGGTTGACCACAAGTTCAGGCACCGTGATCTGCGCTTCTTCTTCGGATAATGGGACAAGTCCGGCGGCTTCTTCCTCCGAAAAGACATAGCAGCCTTCCGGCGCATCAAAGGTCATGCCGAGCCATTCGCTCGACCAGCCGTTTTCGGTGAGGCTTCCTTTTTGATAAGTGCTCTTGCCGCAAGCCGTCAGCAGCAGTAGGATGACCGCTCCCAGAACAGAGGCTTTCCATACTTTCTTTCGCATATTTTCTCTCCTTTGTGTATTCCGTGATATAAAAAAGTGCTGTAAAACACTATACAGCACTTTTCAAAGCATTTTTGTCATCTGTCAAAAAAACGGCGTAGGATGTAAGAATTACGGAAGATACAGGGTGATGCAGACGCGAAAAACCATATCGTCATAGGGAAGGCACAGCTCGCCGTTATATTTGTCCACGGCCCGCTGCACCGAGAGCAGACCGAAGCCGTGACCGTCGCCCGGCTTGCGGCTCTTTAACGTACCGTCATACCTTTGCTCGAGTTTGCCCTTGTAGGGATTTTCCGCCAGGATACGCAGAAGCCCTTTTTCCAGACGGATCTCCAGTTTGATCCACCGCTCCTCCTTGGGAAGAAGGGCGACGGCCTCCAGCGCGTTGTCGAGAAGGTTGCCGAGGATCACGCATAGATCGGTTCCGTCCACGGGAAGATCTGCGGGTACTTCCACGACACATGAAAGATCGGCGTTCACGGTTTTCGCCACGGAGTGCTTATAGTTGATGAGGGCGTCCAGCGCCAGATTGCCGCTGTGGGATATTTCGTCCCGATGCAGACTGTTCTCGTACAGCATCTCGTCGATCTCCTGTCGGGCGTCGTCGTACTGCCCTTGCTCCAGCAGAGCGCCGAGCGCTACGAGACGGTCGTTCAAGTCGTGGCGCAGCATACGGGTCTGACGGTAGGCGGCTTCCCGCTCTTTGGCCTGTCTGTCACACAGTTCGATGGTCTGCGCGTAGACGGCGGTCTGTTTTCCGGCCAGTGCATAGGACGCCATACGTCCATAGACATCATAGACGGCGAAGTTCAAGAGGATCATGAGGAACGTGACGAGGATAAGGGCGATATTGGAGCCGTCTGTCTGGGAACGGATATAGGTATCGTAGATGATCCAAACGGACACAACGGGGAAGATAAACAGTTCCAGCCAATACCGCAGCGGGATGGGCATTTCTTCTTTTTTCGGGCCGATCCTGCCGTAGATCTGGATACCCAGATACATGACGATCTGGCAGACGGCATCGCCCATAAGGAAGACGTCTTCTCCCTGCAGTACCAGAAGGATCGTGCAGTTGACGGCGACCTCTACCGCCATATAGACGGTGAAGAAGATCAGGCTGCGGAAAACGCAGGTCTTGAAGCTGTCCCTGTGGGCGAGCCTGTATAACAGGATGAGAAACAGGATATTTCCCACAAGCGTGACTAACGGGTAAGGGGATTCCGCACTGGTGACCATCCAGAGATAGCACAGGTATATGCCCTGTGTACCGTACCAAAAGTTCAGCCGGCACTGCGGTTTCCCAAACAGGGCGATATAGGTACAGATGATATGCACCATAGACAGCGCAAGAAGAAGGTTGGTCAGGAAAAGCAGCATTACAGCGATCCTCCTTTGTCATTTAAGAGCAGACAGACCTGTGTCTTTACGGCCTTGCGCCGTTCCTCGCTGATCGGCAGCACTGTGCCGTCCGCCATGACGATCTCGGAAGAGCCGATGCTTTTGATGTGATCAAAATTGACGAGAAAGGATTGATGGATCCGCAGAAAGCGACATCTGGGGGGGGCGGAAGCCGGCGCTCCAGCGCGTTCATCTTCCCGTAGAACACATTCGCGTCCTGCTCTTCCGGATCCGCACAGACTGTATGGATACACAGGCGTCTGCCGCGGCTCTCGAAGTAGGCGATCCGGGTGAAGGGGATCTTGTGAAGCGCCTTGTTGTAAGTATAGGAAAAATATCCCGCCCGGCTCTTCAGCCGTCTGCAGGCGTCGTCAAAAATCCTGCGGAACTCTTCCCGGACAATGGGCTTGGAGAGAAAACGGAAAGGCTCTGTGGCGAACAGTTCTTTCAGATATTCCTCGTGGCTGGACACATAGATGAGCAACAGAGGCAGATCCTGCTTCCGCAGCACCCGTGCTGTCTGTATGCCGTTCATGCCGCCCATTTCGATATCCAGATAGATGATGTCAAAGCATGCCGCCTGTTCGGTGATCGCTTCCGCGAGGGCTGTGCCGTCATAGAACGCTTCACAGGTTATCTCGATATTCTCTTCGGCGGCACATTCCCGCAACAGCGCCTCTATAGTGTCCGCCGCCGCCCGGTCATCGTCGCATATGGCAATGGTCAGCATCTTGTGTACGCTCCTTTTTGTGTATCATCTTATCATAAGTGCGAAGGGCAATCCAGAGGCGGGATGAAAATGATGCAACTATGATGCAATTTTGATGCAACTATGATGCATCTGTGATTTATCATGGACGGGAAAATCTATTATGATAACTACCAGTACGGCATGAAACAGTATTGCAGAATGAACCCTGACGGAAGCGGGCAGGAGCTGCTATATTTTGATAACAATGAAGATTACCGCCAGTTTTCCTACCTTGTCCGCGACGGGCGTCTTACGATCAAAGAAGGCGACAGGACGCTGGAAATCAATGTAGAGAATGGCGACAGGACTTGGTACGACTGACGGAAAGAAATGCATGGACGGAAAATTTGAGATGGTGTATCCGGTAGGAGGAAGCGGCATGAAATGCAAGAAATGGACATATATTTACCTGTTTTTTAGTTGTATAGGTGTATTGGCATGTATTTTCCTGTATGTAAAAGGTGAAACAGGCCAGGATACCAATACCAATACTGAACAGTACGATATCCTTGCAGAAAACAAAGAGCCCGGCAGGGAGACGGAAAGCCCGGAAGAGACGGAAACGAGCCGGGAAGAAAATGTAGAAGAGACAGAAATGGAATCGGAAGAGATCACTGCCGAGGCGGTCATTGAAAAACTGCGGTCAATTGACTTCACAATCAAAGAATATCCAATCGATACAGAAATATATACAGAGGAGATGGATAGGGAATATAAAGAGGTTTTTCTGCGAGTCTTGTTAAATCAGATACCGGTACAATGTGAAGATGGAGAAGAGATCTATTTTGAAGATATCGATCCGGTTAAGGAAAAGCTTAATACGGATCATATGACTATGATAAAGGAGCATTTTCTTTATTGCTACCTTGACTTTGACGGAGACGGACTTCCGGAACTGGTCGTAGATCCACTCGGGGCGTATGTACGTTTTGGGGGACCTCGCATCTTTAAGTATGACAGGGACAGCAAGAAAGTATATGTAGACGGATATCGCTATATGAGATATAGGCCATTATGTGCCGGTAAATTTTATCAAGAGTATAAGGGGTCACCTGACTCAATCCAATATGGATATCAGGAAATAGATTCACAGGGTAATGTGATTGAAGAAGTGAAATTTCAGCTTGTGTTTCCGGCACCTGCATACGGACACCCGGAGCGATATTTTATTACAAGTATGCTAGGTGATAAATATATGGATGATTTGGAGATAGATAAGAAAAGCTGGGATGAGGTAACACATGATTTCTTTGAGGCAATGGACTGAACCATAGTCAAGTAAGTAGACACATTTTTTTGTAAATTTTTTACCGGAGACAGAGAATTATTTCTGTCTCCA
>CANQNN010000042.1 GCA_947625205.1 uncultured Lachnospiraceae bacterium
TCCATACATGGATGATAATATAAAACTTAAAAATATATCGGGAGATGTATTGACAAATTTCAAATTTTGAGATAGGACGGGATAAACCATGAATATCGCAGTTGTCATACAGCAGATGATCATGATTTTCATACTGATCGGTGTGGGTCTGCTTTTATATCGGAAGAATATACTGGACGAATCGTCTTCCCGGCAATTATCGGGGCTGATCGTCAACGTGACCAATCCGGCGCTGCTGATCTGTTCCGCCCTGTCGGACGGTCCCAAGGCATCGCTGGCGGATCTGGGAAAAGCTTTTTGCGCATACGCCGTCATATTTGCCCTGCTGATCGCGGTCGGCTTCCTGATCCCCCGTATCCTCCGCGTGCCGGTCCATGAACACTATTCCTATCAGTTACTGACCGTGTTTGGCAATGTGGGATTTATCGGAATCCCCCTTGCATCGGCCGTGCTGGGTACGGAATCGCTGATTTTTGTATCCATTTTCAATCTTATCTTTAACATACTGATCTATACGTTCGGCATTTCTCTTTTATCGCACGCAAAAATGCGCCGGGCGGATCCTGCCGCCGACGCATCCGGTCTTGAAAAACATTCTGTCTGGGAACGTTTCGGGAAACTGATCAACATCGGCACGTTCTCCGCGGCTGCGACGATCATACTCTACCTAAGCAACATCCGGGTGCCAGAGATCGTTTCTTCTACCCTCACTTATATGGGGCAGTCCACAACGTTTCTGTCCATGATCGTACTCGGTGTTTCCGTAGCGCAGATGTCCCCGAAAGACATCTTCACGCACCCCAGACTGTATGGCTTTACCTTGCTTCGCCAGATCCTCGTCCCGATCGGGTTTATCCTGTTAGCAAGGCCTTTTATCTCCAATGCTCTGATATTGAACACGCTCGCCCTGATGCTGGCAGTCCCCGCGGCCAACATGCCGCTGATGCTCTCCAAACAGATGCAGATGGAAACCGACACGATCTCGCAAGGAATCATATTGACCACGATACTGAGCCTGCTGACCATTCCCATTGTGAGTCTGGCGCTGTAGCCTGCCGTTTTATATTACATAATAATCTGTCTGCAGCTCCTCCTGCCATTCCTGCATATCCTGCAGGGTAATGCTTTCCAATACTTCCTGCACAGCCTCGTCCAGCCTCTGCCACAGGATATAGCTGACGCAGGCGCTCTTATTCTCGCATGGGATGCCGTTTACTCCAACACAGTCTGTAGGCGACAGATCCCCTTCCACCGCCCTCAGGATCTTACCAACCGTGTATTTCTCCGGCCGGTCGGTAAGAACATATCCGCCGCGCGGTCCCCTGACACTTTTTACCAGAGAAGCTTTATTTAATACGCCAATGATCTGCTCCAGATATTTTTCCGATATATTCTGTCTTTTGGCGATATCTCTGACACTCACCGGTTCTCCGTTATCGTAAGTCGCCAGATCCAGCATTAATTTGATGGCATATTTGCCTTTTGTAGATATTTTCATCGATTCCCCTATTTTAAATCACATAATCAAAATCCTGAATAAACCTTGCCAGAAATTTTCGGGTTCTTTCCTCCCGCGGCTTTGTAAAAATCACATCCGGAGGACCCTGCTCCACGATCACGCCGCCGTCCATATAGATCACCTTTGTGGAAACGTCCCGTGCAAACGCCATTTCATGCGTTATGATAACCATCGTCGTACCTTCGTTAGCCAAAGCCTTGATAGTATCCAAAACCTCCCCGACCAGTTCCGGATCCAGAGCAGACGTTGGTTCGTCAAAGAAAATGACATCCGGGTTGACGGCCATCGCCCTGGCAATACCGATCCTCTGCTGCTGCCCGCCGGAAAGCTCGCACGGATAATAGTCCGCCCGGTCCGACAGCCCTACTCTTTCCAACGCCTCGGCCGCGATTTTTTCCGCTTCTTTCCTGGCCAGTCCATGCCCCGCCGTCAGACCCAGCGATATATTTTCCAAAGCCGTCTTATTTTCAAAAAGATTATAATTCTGAAAAACAAACGCCGTCTTCTGCCTGATCTGACGCGCTGTTTTCTTGGAATGGACATGAAGATCCACGCTCAGATCTCCCAACTCCATATGACCGGAATCGGCTCTTTCAAAAAACTCCAGACATCTAAGCAGCGTTGTTTTGCCCGACCCGCTCGCGCCTAAAACGGCGACCACATCCCCTTTGTTCACTTCAAAGCTGACGCCCTTCAATACTTCATTTGTTCCAAACGACTTTTTGACATTCTGTACTTTCAGCACTTTCTTGTCCTCCCCGAATCTGTTGGTCCTTTTCTCTGTCAGGTTATGTAGAAGAATGAACTCCCCTTCTGTAAACGGATATTCTGTTTTCCAACAGATGCATCATTTTTTCCACAGCTGCGATCACAACAATGTAAATGACGAATACGCATAGATAAGCCTCAAAATATCTGAGCACATCTCCGCCTAAGATCTTGGCTTCCCCGGTAATTTCCGTCACGGACATCATAAAAGCCAGCGAAGTCGCCTTGATCAAATCGACTACGATATTTCCTATAACGGGCATTGCGGCACAGATCACCTGTGGAAAAAGGATATGGATGAATACTGCCAATTCACTCATCCCCATCGACAGACCGGCCTCCCGCTGTCCCTGATGTACGCTCTGCATCCCGGCTCTGACCGCCTCCGCAACGGATACCGACGCCGTAAGCGACAGCGCGATGTATGCATACCAGACCGGATCGATATCGTATACGTTGATATCCAGTCCGGCTTTCTCGATAAAAGTAGCTGCCGCATACGGCGCCAGATTATAGATCACATAGATTTGAAGAAGCATCGGCGTCCCCCGGATCAGCGACATATAGATCCGGCACAGCGGACTCAGCACTTTGATGTGCCTGTTAATCGCAAACGCCATCAAAAGTCCGGCCGCGAACGCAGCCGCAAACGCCACAACAGTCAGCTTAAGCGTGACCGGAAGAAATGCTGCGATCTTCGGAAGCGCGCTCACAATAAAAGAATAATCAATATTCATGCGACACCTCCCGGTAACTTCCGCAGACCGAGACGCGCTTTGGACGGCTCCATTTTCTTCTCAATACTATGAAATAACTTTTCTATGGCAAGCGAAACCGGCCAGTAAATCAAAGTAAGCGCAAGATACATATCCACAGCGTATACGTTGACGCTTCTCGCCGAGAGGTAATAAGCCTGTCCCAACACATCCCTGAGCCCGATCGTGTATGCAAGCGCTCCCTCTTTCATGAGAAAGATAATCATGTTGCCGATGTTTGGAATCGCTCTTCTGACCATCTGTGGGAGCAGTATAAACCAAAAGGTCTGCAATTCCGTCATTCCGACAGAAAGTCCAGCCTCGCGCTGCCCCGCCCGGAGCGACTCATACGCCGACCGAATCACTTCCGAGGAGGACGCCCCGATAAAAAGCGAAAACGTGATACAAACAAAAAATACCGGCGACATCCTGTTAAGAGCATCTTCCGCCCGGCCTCCCAGCATGGCCGGCAGTCCGTAATACACCAAAAACAAAAGTACGATGGACGGCGTGCATCTGAGCACCGTAACATACAAAGATGCAAGGGCGGCAAGTATTTTGATCCTGCTCTTCCGAAGGCATACGATACCTGCTCCGATCACAAATCCTATTACGAGTGACACTGTCACATACAACAGTGTCACCCGCAGGTAAGCATTCCTATAGAGAATGAAATTTGAACTTTGACAAAATAAAATCTCCCTGTATGATGTATATGAGTTTCGCGA
>CANQNN010000043.1 GCA_947625205.1 uncultured Lachnospiraceae bacterium
GAGCAGCTTCCCGCCCTCCCTAACAAATGAACAAGTTACACAGATTCGATTTGTTAAAATAAATTTTACAATTCAAGCAGATGGATAAAAATATAAAATAGTCTTGACATAATCCTCAAAAGAAGATAGAATATCATTTGTTCGCAGGAATGGCGGAATTGGCAGACGCGCACGGTTCAGGTCCGTGTGATAGTAATATCATGAGGGTTCAAGTCCCTTTTCCTGCATTATAATGATACTACACGGTAAAGACACTGCTATACGCGGTGTCTTTTGCCTTATCAGGGCGGTTATTACCGGGACATTTGCGATTAAGAAGAAACAGGATCAGCCGGAGAATGTTATGAGGCATGTCATGAACAGGATCAAGGGAATCATATATACGGAAGATTTTTGTTTTAAGGCGGGTGTTGTCACTTTGGACGGCGGCAGTATCGCGTCTGTGGAATTATGCGCGGAGTCTGACTTAACGCCGGAGCAGCGAGGTCAGTATATTCTTCCGGGACTTGTAGATATTCATCTGCACGGATGTGCAGGATGCGATTTCAACGAGGGCACTGTCGATACGATGCGGCGCATGGCGTTATACGAGCTTATGCACGGTATCACTGCGATCTGTCCGGCGACAATGACGCTGCCGGAAGAGAGGCTTATGGATATCTGCGGCGTCTGCGCGATGGCGGTAGAGACGGAGAAACTGGCGGAAGGAATACTGCTGCGGGACGTTTTGAAGGGCATCTATCTGGAGGGACCTTTTATTTCCGCTTCAAAATGCGGTGCGCAGAATCCGGAACATATTCGGAAGCCTGATATCGGTATGCTTATAAGGCTTCAGCAACAGGCGCATGGACTTATCAGGATCGTTGCGATCGCACCGGAGGCGGAGGGCGCATTGGAGTGTATTAGGCGCGGAAATGGGGATTTTCTCTTTTCTCTCGCTCATACATGTGCCGATTATGCGACGGCTGCTGCGGCAATCAGGGAGGGAGCCCGTCATATAACGCACCTTTATAATGCAATGCCGCCATATCTGCACAGAGAGCCGGGCGTGATAGGTGCGGCGGCGGATAATGCGGACGTGACGGTCGAACTGATCTGTGACGGTGTTCATGTGCATCCGGCTGTGGTGAGAAATACATTCCGGCTGTTTGGCGCCGGGCGCGTTGTCCTGGTCAGTGACAGTATGATGGCGGCGGGAATGGAGGACGGCGAATATATGCTGGGAGATCTGCCGGTAAGCGTCAGGGGCGGACATGCAGCCTTTTCTGACGGCACGCTGGCGGGAAGCGCAGTAAATCTTTTCGACTGTATGAAGAAGGCGGTGGAAATGGGAGTGCCTGTGGAAGACGCTGTCCGTGCGGCTGCGTGCAATCCGGCAAAGGTGGCGGGATTAGACAGAGAGTGCGGCGTCATCCGTGCAGGCGGCATGGCGGATATACTCGTGACGGATTGCCGTTTAAACCTGCAGCGGGTCATCAAATCCGGCATAACAGTGATGGAACGGGATACAGCAGGGCAGTGAGCCGTTGCGCTGCGGTAAATGAATAAAAGTTCTTTTGCTTTTTTTAAGGGAGTATGATAGAATAAACGCGGTTTTAAATGTGTAGTAACGGTAAAAGGAACAGAATGTATGAAAAATAGAAAAATAGCAGCTTTAATAGCGATAGCGGTGACGGCGCTCCTTGCCGCGTGCAGCGCCAGGACCAGAGAAAAGGTTTCTTCCGAGGAGATGGCGGTGCCGGAGGTTTCCTCACAGGATCTGCTTGTCAATTCCCTGGAGTATCTGCTGGAAGATGAAGAGGAGACTGTACAGGACGAAGAAGCGGCAGATGGGGACGAAGCCAATGCCAATGATAATGCCGATGATAATGCCAATGCCGCAGAGGCTGTCATATATTACGGAAAAGCCGGTACGCTTACTTTAGATAAAGAGACGATGGGCGTAACAGCGGTCACGCCGGAGGAACTGCTGGATAAACTGGCAGGGCACAACATCGTATCCCTTGATACGAAGATCCTGTCTTTTGAGGAGGCGGACAAGGATGGAGCATCGGTGCTGTATCTTGATCTGTCTAAGGCGGCGGAGGAGTATCTGAGGACGATGTCAAAGGAAGCGGAGTGCATCATTATCTCGGCGATTGCAGACACTTTTCTGGATAATTTCGGTGCGGACGGTATTTACATAACGGTCGAAGGCGAGCCGCTCACAACGTCTAATTCGCAGTATGAACAGATGATTACCGAATGTACGCCGGAGGAATTGCTGGCGGCAATGACCGGTTCGGATTCATAAAAAGGAAAGAGACGGCACACGGAAAGGAGATCCTATGGCACAGATAAGCGAGCGTGAACAGTTGATCTTTGATATTGCGCAGGCGGAGTGGGACCTGTTTCAGCAGGTTCAGAATACGGGAGGCAGGGCATCCTGTCAAGATGACCCCGACACTTTTTTTAAGATGCGTATGAGCCAGTGGATGGTATATTCCGATGAGGCGCTGCACAGTTACTATGACGATTGCGTAAGCGCGGCTGCCGAGGGAAGAAATCTGATATACGAGAAGTATGCGAGGATGATGGAGAGCACTTATCCGGAAGAATATGCGCAGCTTAAGGAGAGTCTGCCGGATGTGTCCGACAAGACGAAAATTGTGGAGAAGATCGTCAGAATCAATCTGGAGTGGGATGCCGTTATGATGCGTGAATATCCGAATCTGCGCAGCAGAGGAAGAGCGTTTACCACGGCGCAGGACGGGGTTGAGGCCGGTTCATCGATGGAGAGCTACCTGCGGGGCGAGCTGCTTACCTATTCCGCGCGCACACTGGATCTGATCTGCCGCGATACCGTGGAAGCGTACAAGAGCGGCGAGAATCTGTTAAAACAGATCATTGCCAATGAGACGCAGTTTTACGGCTATAGCTCACTGGAAGAGGCGGAGGCAGAACACGCCAGGCTGTCATAGCGATCAGAAATGTAGACGTCTGCGCACTTCGCTGCGCAGGCGTTTTTTTGTCAGGATCGTTATCAGAGCAAAATCAATGATGATGCAGACTGTCAGGACGATCGCAGACCATGTAATGTAATACGGCTGTTTAAGAGAATGCCTGATAAGCAGCTCCAGCGCCACGCAGAAAGCGGGCATCTCTATAAACAGGCAGAGCGCGCTGGACAGGATCGTATAATGAAAGAACTGACCCGACAGGGGAAATACTTCCGCGAACACGGTTATCAGGGCGACTATGGGCAGTCCCAGCTGCCAGAACCAGGCGTCGGTTCCGGTCACAAAGGTGATCAGATACAGGAAAACGGCGACGGCGGCTCCATCGGCAAGAAGCATTGCCCATACAGGCATTCTACTGTAAAAGATCGCCGGAAATGTAAATACAAAAAGGCATAGGCAGCTGCCGATAACGATCAGCGACCAGAGCAAAGAGTTAAAGATCAGCAGATTTAATAGCAGACATGTCACTGCAGTGGCTGTCAGCACTACGCTGGTCAGTATACCGAGATCTTTTCTTTTTACCGATTCAACCTGTCCTTTATTGGAAGGATAGGGTGAAGGGCTTGTATCTTTATCCGGCTCGTTTGGATTGATAACAGGCGTGTTACAAAGAGGGCATACTTTCAGGGATCTCTCCAGTTCCACACCGCAGTTTACACAGTATGACATGATGCTTTCCTCGTATTATAAAGTAGTAGTGTTTATAGACCCTCTCCAAGGTCTGTGTGCTATACTGTTTAAGATACTGTGG
>CANQNN010000044.1 GCA_947625205.1 uncultured Lachnospiraceae bacterium
CAGTTTCTGGACAACAGGAAATATATCCGGAAGAACACATCGGGAATCGGCATCCCGCAGGGATCGCCGATCAGCGCTGTGCTGGCGAACATATACATGATGCAGTTTGACCGGACGCTTCAGGAGTATGTGTCCGAACAGGGCGGGATCTACAGGCGCTATTCTGATGATTTCCTGATCGCGGTTCCCGTCTGCGGGGAGGAAGAGGCCGGGGAACATATCGGGCATATCTTTTCCTGTATCCATGAGATGGACGGACTGATTGAACTGCAGAAGGAAAAGACTTCCCTGTATCTGTTTGAACAGGGGCGGATACGTTCGTACCCGTCGAAAGATCCGGCTTTTATCGATTACCTTGGGTTCTGGTTTGACGGCAAGAACATACGGATACGGCCCCGCTCCATTACAAAGTATTATTACAGGATGCGCAGGAAAGCGCGGACGGTCGGGCAAAGCAGGGGAATGACGCTGCACGGGAAACATATCTCGTCAAGGAACCTGTACCAGATCTATTCCCATAATGATAAGAAGCGGACGTTTATCGACTATGCGAAAAAGGCAAGACATGTGATGGATCTGCACGATCCGGAAACAGATGCGGTGATAAAAAGGCACAAACAGAAAATCGCGCAGGCGGTGAAAGCCGGGATGGCGCCTGAAAAACATTTGGTGAAAGAGGTGGATGAAGATGGCAAATAAGATAAGACATTTTGAACGCAATCCGGGAAATGTTGCGTTCTGCTATTACCGCTACAGTTCCGAAGCGCAGCGGGATGTGTCTATCGACCAGCAGCGGGAGGCTGCCCATGCTTTTGCGAAGGAGCACGGCTATATCATCCCAAAGGACGGTGAATTTGAAGACCGCGCCATTACCGGGACCACGATAGAGCGTCCGGGACTGCAGCATATGCTGTATGAAGCAAAACACAAACGCCCCGCCTATCTGCTTATCTGGAAGATGGACAGGCTTTCGAGGGAAATCCATGATTCCTTTTTTGTTGACGGCCAGCTGCGGGAATGCGGCGTACAGATCGTCACCTTGGGAGAAATGCTCCCGGAGGATGAGGGACTGCGGTTCGCGATCCAGGGATTATATGCTTCTATGGCCCATAACTTCATCCTGAACCACAGAAGCAACGTCATGCGGGGAATGAACTATAATGCTGAAAATGCATTGTACAACGGCCGCAGACTCCTCGGCTATACCGGGGAAAAGGACAAGAAGTATGAGATCGACCCCGCAACGGCGCCCATTGTCCAAAAGGTATTTCGTGATTATGCGGCGGGAAAACCGTTAAAGAAAATAGCGGATGAATTGAATGAAAGCGGATACAGAAGCATACGCGGCAATAAATTCACTATAAATTCATTGGTCTCATTACTTGAAAACAGAGCATATATCGGGGAATACAAATGGGGCAGCCATACGATTGCGGGCGGTATGCCGCAGCTTGTAAGCGTTGAACTGTTTGAAGAAGCTAAAAAAATGAGGGCAAAAAACCGGTGCGGAGGTATAGGCGCTGCCCGCAAACTGGTGCCGGCTGATGTGGATTTCTGGCTGAGCGGCCATGCATACTGCGGAAAATGCGGCGCACCCCTTCATGGAATTTCCGGAACGAGCAAAAGCGGAAAACCCTACTATTATTATACCTGCCTGAACCGCAAGAAACACCTGTGCAGCATGAGCAACCAGCCAAAAGATAAGATCGAAACGATCGCAAGATATTTCTTTGAGCGTATGCTGGAAGATCCGGCATTAAGAATGATGATCGCGAAACTGTGTTTTGATTACTACAATCAGAAAAACGGTGATAAAGGGGCATATCTGGATTCTCTTAGGAATAATCTAAAGGTTGTGGAGAAAAAACTAAACAACTTTGTAAAAGCCATCAGCGAGGGGATCTTCAACGAATCAACCCAGCAGGCCATGAGGGATCTGGAAAACCAGAAGGCTCTTTTGAAAGAGCAGATCGCAAGTGAAGAACTTCAGGAAAAATGCGATATCAAACTGGAAACCATCATAAAGTATTTTGACGGATTTGTCGGAAATTTTGATGATGAAGATGTAAGGCGCTATGTACTTGACATTTTCGTCGATAAGCTATATCTTTATGAGGACAGCATGATCGTGACTTTTCATTTCATTGATGATAAGCAGGAATTATCTTATGATGAAATTCTTGAGATGATTAAAAATCATGCATATCTGGTGGACAGTGTTAATGATCCAGAAACCCATGTGGAAAGCGGCTCGGCTGCGGAACGGATGAAGAACAGCCTTTTGGAACAGGGAGTTGACGACTCTGATTTTTTTCCTTGAGGTGTTCGCCTAAGCAGGGTTGTTGTCCACTAAAAAAGTGCTTGTTAAAGTAGTCCGCTTTCGGTCATGCGGAAAACAAACAGACCGTGGAAAAGTTTTTAAGCCTCTTGCTCAGAGCAAGGGGCTTCAGACTGCCATACAATGAAAATCATATTGTGTGGAATGGGTTCAAATTTGATAAAATAAGGCTTGCAAAAGCACATATCATAAAATTTTCTGAAAAAAGGATAATAGAATTGCCTTGCAGATAAAATGCACATATGCTATAATTCCAATAGGCGAGATAGAAAGACGAAATATCCAAGGTAACACAGCGAAAAGCCCTAGAGAGCGAACCTCTAGGGTTTTTCTATGCCGTTTTGGGTGGGTGGCTTATTCCCAAGGCTGGCTACCGATTACTCTCCGTTCAGCCATTTGCATATGTAGTAGGCGACTACACTTGCCACAACGGAGATTAAGAAAGACGAAATCACCTCCAAGATAACTCACCCCCTTTCTCTACCTGTCTAGGGGCAGTAGCAAGGATATTTTACCATAATTTGACAAAATATACACCCCATGTAATAGGAGCAAAACTAAAATCGTATTGTATGAAATGGATTCAAATCTGATTAAATAAGACTCACAAAAGCACACATGCTGACTTGCAATCCGAAATTCCAGTGAAAAAGTAAATTCCACCGCCCTTTAAAATCTGGCGTATTTTATATATTT